>NZ_JACFQN010000008.1:0-339 GCF_016101425.1 Bifidobacterium sp. W8112
TAATCCCCAGGCGTAAACGTTGCCGTCGCTGCCCAGGGCCAGCGAATGCCAGTATCCTGCGCTGACCTGCAGGTAGGTGAAGTCCGCTGGCAGGTCCGGGTAGGTGTTGCGGTCGGGCGTCTTCACCCTGACCGGCACAGTCTGATAGCTGCTGCCTGTCCCGTCGCCGAGCTGGCTGTAGTTGTTGTATCCCCAGGCGTAGGCGTTGCCGTCGCTGCCCAGGGCCAGGGAATGAGCGTATCCTGCGCTGACCTGCAGGTAGGTGAAGTCCGCTGGCAGGTCCGGGTAGGTGTTGCGGTCGGGCTTCCTCACCATGACCGGCGCATGCTTGTCGTCTCT
>NZ_JACFQN010000009.1:0-336 GCF_016101425.1 Bifidobacterium sp. W8112
CGGGGCTGATGCTCCACCTGCTGTTCCGGCTTGCCGGCGTCCAGTGGGCGGCCAGGGTCAGGTCCTTGTCGACGGGCCTGCTGAAGTCGTAGGCGACCTCGCCGGTGAACCAGCCGTCGAACAGGAAGCCTTCCCGCACAGGGTCGGGGGAGGGCCGCTTCGCCCTCCCGTACGGGGATGAGACAGTCTGGTCCGCTGGTTTCGGGCTTCCGCCGCCCGTGTCGAAGCGGATCGTGAACGCGGATCCTGGCTCCGCAGCCCGTGCCGGCGGCTGGTCGACCGTGTACGCAAGGCTCCTGGCGAAAGGCTGCCCGTCCTGCCTGCCCGTGATGAGGA
>NZ_JACFQN010000001.1:0-1094078 GCF_016101425.1 Bifidobacterium sp. W8112
GCAGGTAGGTGAAGTCCGCTGGCAGGTCCGGGTAGGTGTTGCGGTCGGGCTTCCTCACCATGACCGGCGCATGCTTGTCGTCTCTTGTCCCGTCGCCGAGCTGGCCAGAGCCGTTGTATCCCCAGGCGTAAACGTTGCCGTCGCTGCCCACGGCCAGGGAATGAGAGCCTCCGGCGCTGACCTGCAGGTAGGTGAAATCCTCCGGCAGGTCCGGGTACGCCTTCCGGTCGGGCGTCTTCACCCTGACCGGCGCATGCTTGTCGTCTCTCGTCCCGTTGCCGAGCTGGCCATAGTAGTTGTCTCCCCAGGCGTAGGCGTTCCCGTCGCTGCCCACCGCCAAGGAAAAACCATAGCTGGTGTTTGGTGATCCGCTGACTTGGCTGAACCTGATGCCGCGGCTGGCGCTGTCGGGCGGGGTGATGGTGGCGGGTTCCCTGCCCAGCTGGCTGCCCTTATCAGGGCTGATGCTCCACCTGCTGTTCCGGCCTGCCGGCGTCCAGCGGGCGGCCAGGGTCAGGTCCTTGTCGACGGGCCTGCTGAAATCATAGGCGACCTCGCCAATAAACCATCCGTCGAACAGGAATCCTTCCCGCGCCGGGTCGGGGGAGGGGCGCTTCGCCCTCCCGTACGGGGAGGAGACATGCTGGTCTGCTGGCATCGGGCTTCCGCCGCCCGTGTCGAAGCGGACCGTGAACGCGGATCCTGGTTCGGCAGCTCGTGCCGGCGGCTGGTCGACCGTGTACGCAAGGCTCCTGGTGAACGGCTGCCCGTCCTGCCTGCCCGTGATGAGGATGACGGCCGGCCCCGGCTGGCGGGCGGGCATGTCCGCCTGCCAGGAGCCGTTGCTCCTGCTGAGCGTCAATGCCTGGCCGTCCAGGCTGGCTGATGCCAAGGTGGGCGCAGCAGTGGTGTCGAGCCTGTCGGGTTTGCCGTGGTTGCCTTGGGTGTCCATGCTCCACGCGAGCATGCCGCCCTGCCTGCTGACGGCGGCGATCCTGCCGCCGGTGCTTGCAGCCTGCACGTACTGCTGGCTCCCGTCGTCCGCACGCTTGGGCGCTTCGCCGGGCTTCCAGGCCCAGACAAGACCATTGGAATCAACCAACGCTGCTTGTGTAGCGTCACTGCTTATTGCTGTGACGGCAGAATGGTCGGGCATAATCAGCAATTCTGGCTGGGTTTGTCTGTTGTCCAGATAACTGGTCTGGCCGGTTGAGTCCAGAAGCACAAAGCCATGATCCGTGGCTGATATCTGAACAATTCGGTGAGCAATCTTGACGAGTTGGATCTGAGTGGTATCAACGGTATCCGGCTTCCAAGCCCAGATTCTGCCCTTGCTGTCCATGGCGAGCAGGCGATCAGCATTGCCAGCCACCTTGATTGCTGAGGCCTGCTTGGGCAGGCTTATGGCCTTTCCTGTCAGCTCCCCCTTGATGCTCCATGTGCGTATACGGCCATCCTGATTCACTGCTACGAGGTGGTCGGCAGCCATGGCAATGCTGGTGTACGTCGTGGAATCTGCGTCAAGCAAGGCAGGTGTATCCCCACCTTTGCTCCAGGTGTAGATGCGGTGGTCCCTGCTCAAGGCCGCAAAGCCGTTATGGCCAACTATCCCAGTTATGAATCGCATGTCACCGGGTTCGCCCTGAGGCGATGGCACCTGAACAGGCATTTCAGCGTTTGATGTCCAGATGTACAGGCGGCCATCGCCGGTCACGCCGATCAGCTTGTCGTCATGGGCTTCCAGGATGCTGAACGAGGGTGAGTCCGCATTCGGGGGTGTGATGGTGATGCTGGTGCCGCCGGAAGCCGGACCATGGTCGGGGCTGAGCGCCCAGTCAGTCACCGGGGTCCACTTGGCCTTCAAGGCGGTGTCTCTGGTGATCGGGGTGCGGAAATCCATCATTGCGTCATGCTCGGACCAGCCGTCGAAACGGTAGCCGTCGCGCTTCGGATTATCAGCAGGAGGCGACGCCAAGGAGCCATCCGGCACAGTTACACGTTTGGTTTTGCTTCCACTAGCAGGGTCGAACACCACAGTATGGGAAGCAGCAGCAGACTGGGTCCCAGTAGGTGAATAAGAGCTGGATGGCGAGATTCCAAGGGATTGGGAAGAACCTGTCGGGGTTTGAACAGGGGAAGAAGAAACAGACGACGTCGTCAGCGGCGACGGGGAAGGCAGACTGGTCGGTTGTAGATCGCTCAGGGAACCGTTATCTACCTGAGCGGTATAACGACCCCCCCCCCCCGTTGACATCTGAGCCGGAGGCGAAGACGGTGCCGGTGGCCATGCCGGTCAGCAGCAGGGGTATCAGCACCAATGCTGACATGAGCGGCCGCAGGCCAAACCTATGCTTACGAGAACCGGCAGACGTCGACGACGAAACCACAACAAACCTCCCCAAAGGATTCAAAACGCTTGGCTTACCCAGTCCCCCGCAACCATGGGCAGCACATGAGCAAATCCTATCACGGGGCCATGTGAGCGTCGAATCCCCCGGCAATTCACCCAGGCTCAGCTGGCCGCCACGCCCCCTACTGCGGGCAGGGCGCCGACCATGAGCATGATGGCCACGAAGATGGCCAGGCCGATCCGGTAGATGACGAATCCCCGGTAGGAGAAGCGCGAGACGATCTTCAAAAAGGCGATGATGACGATGTATCCCAGCAGGAAGCTGACCACGGTGGCGCAGATGGTGGCGCCCCAGCCGGGGAAGGCGGCGTCCGCGTTGATGTTTTTCAAGGATTTTACCGTCTCGAGGATGCCGGCGCCGAAGACGGCGGGGATGGCCATGAGGAAGCTGACCCGGGTGGCGGACTCGCGGGTGTAGCCCAGGGCGCGGCCGAAGGTCATGGTGCCGCCCGAGCGGGAGACCCCGGGGATCAGGGCCAGCATCTGCCCGATGCCGAAGAGCAGGGCGTCCCGGGCGCTCATCTGGCGGATCTCCTTGTTCTGGCGGCCGTGGCGGTCGAAGTAGTCCAGCAGCAGTCCGAAGACGATCAGCACCACCACGGTGATCCAGAGGTTGCGCAGCTTGGTCTCGATGATCTTCTGGAAGAGCAGGCCAGCCACCACGATGGGCAGGGTGCCCAGAATGATGTACCAGCCCAGGGCCGCGTCATGGTCCTTGGAGCCCATCCGCTCACGCCAGGAGGAGCCGTCCTTGCCGGCCAGGCAGCGGAACCAGTGGGTCAGTATGCGGGCAATGTCATGCCGGAAGTAGAGCAGGACCGCCAGCTCGGTGCCGAATTGGATGATGGCTGTGAAGGCCGCGCCCGGGTCCTGGCCCAGCAGGCCGCCCACAATGCGGATATGGGCGCTGGATGAGACGGGGAAATACTCCGTCAGGGCCTGCACCAGGCCGAACAGAATGGCTTCGAAGAAATTCATGGACCCCTCTTGCTATGTCGGACAACAATGGCAAGCATAGCCACCGCGCGGGGCAGGCAGAGCCAAGGGCCGGGCATGTCTCGCAGAATGCCCACAATGGGTCTTGTCGGAATCGACGACTCGACGAATAGGGGTGTGGATCATCATGGCCAAGACCTACAGAAAATCCAGGGGCGGGGCCCCGGCGGGATTCTTCGAGTGCGAGGGGCGCGGGCTGCAATGGCTGGGCCAGGCTCAGGCGCAGGGCGGTCCCCGGGTGGTGGACGTCTACGACTGGGGCCCGGACTACCTGGACATCGAGGAGGTGACCTCCGCCTCCCCCACGCCCGGCGCGGCCTACCGCTTCGGCGCCCAGCTGGCCCATATGCATGATGCCGGGGCCGACCACTTCGGCTCCGCGCCCGAGGGTTACACGGGCACCTGCTACTTCGGACCCCTGCAGGATCCGCTCCCCATGGACGTGGGCGCCTGGGACGACCCGGCCACCTACTGGGCCAAGGGACGGCTGGAGCCCATGGTGGGCATGGCCATGGATCGGCGGGCTCTGAACCGCGATGACATGAAGATGACCGAAGAGGTGATCCAGGCCCTGCCTGAGCTGCTGGGCGCGGCCGCCAATGACAAGCCCGCCCGGGTCCACGGGGACCTCTGGAGCGGGAACGTCATGTGGACCAGGAACGACGGGAACACCCAGGCCGTCCTGATCGACCCCGCAGCCCACGGCGGCCACCGCGAGGAGGACCTGGCCATGCTGCAGCTGTTCGGCATCCCCTACCTGGGGCAGATTCTGGACGGCTACCAGAGCGTGCATCCCCTGGCGGCCGGCTACCAGAACCGGACCACGCTCTGGCAGCTCTACGCCATCGCCGGGCACTGCGCCTTCTTCGGCGGCGGCTATGTGAGCGAGTACCGGTCCATGTGCCGGTCGCTGCTGGGCTGACTCAACCGACTCAGCTGAAGATGTCCTTGAGCTTGCCGAAGATCCCCTTGCGGCCCCCGACTCCGGCAGGCTTGGCACTCTGCGGGACCTGCTTGGCTTCGGAGTCGTGGCTGTTGGCGAAGTCCTCAATCAGGCGGCGCTGATCGTCGTCCAGCTTGGTGGGGATCTGGACCAGCACGTGGACGATGATGTCGCCGCGCTCCTCCCGGTTGCCCAGTCTGGTGACGCCCAGGCCCTTGATGGTGATCTCCTGGTCAGGCTGGCAGCCGGCGGGGATATCCACCTGGCGCTGGCCGTCGAAGGTCTCCAGGTCGACCTGGTGGCCCAGCACGGCCCAGGTCATGGGCACGGCGATCCAGCAGTGCAGGTCCTGGCCGCTGCGGGTGTAGTGCTTGTCGGGCTTGATGGTGATGTCTATGTACAGGTCGCCGGCGGCACCGCCGCCCTCGCCCACCTCGCCCTGGGAGGCCAGCCGCAGCCGGGAGCCGTCAGCCACGCCTGCGGGCACGTTGACGCCCACCTCGCGGCGGGTGCGCACACGGCCGTGGCCGTTGCAGACCGGGCAGGGGTGCTCGATGATGGTGCCGTGGCCCTCGCACCGCTCGCAGGGCGCCTGGCTCATCATCTGCCCCAGCAGGGTCCGCACCACCTTCTGGGCATAGCCCTTGCCGTTGCAGACCGGGCAGGTCACCGGGGAGGTCCCCTTCTGGGCCCCCGAGCCGCCGCACTCCCGGCAGAGGCCGTAGGTGCTGATGGGGGTGCGTACCACCCCGCCGAAGATGGCGGTCTTCATGTCCACGGAGACCTGGGCCAGGGCGTCCCGGCCCGGCTGGGTGCGCGGGATGGGTCCCTGGGTGGTGCCTCCGAAGCCGCCGCCGAAGAACTGGTTGAAGACGTCGCCCATGTCGAAGGGGCTGCCCCCCTGGGAGGCCTGGGGATCGTTGGGGTCCACGCCCGCGTCGTACATGCGCCGCTTCTCGGGGTCGGAGAGCACCTCGTAGGCGCTGTTGACCTCCTTGAACTTGTCCTCGTATTCAGGCCCGGCGATGTCCGGGTGGTACTTGCGGCTCATCTTGCGATAGGCACGCTTGATGTCCTGATCGCTCGCGCCGCGCTCGACTCCCAAAACCTCGTAGTAATCTGCCACCGATCATCCTTTTCGTTTGATGCCCTCTCGACCCATAGTTGCATGGGCCCACGATACCTATGACTTATGCGTTTGCCTTGACGGTCACCGCTCCCCGTCGCCGGCCAGGAAACCGGTCAAATAGGAGGCCACGGCACGAACCGCGCTCATGGTCGCCGGATAGTCCATATGGGTCGGACCGATGGAGCCCACGAAGGCCACTGGCTCGTCGGCTTCGGAGCCGTCGTTCTGCCTGGACCGGGCATGGCCGTATCCGCTGGTGACCACCGAGGCGTGGGCCAGTTCGGGGGTCCGGGTCTCGGTGCCGATGGCCACGCTGACCCCGTTGCTCTCGCGTGAAAGCTCGCTCTGGGCCCGCATGAGCCGCATGAGCACCACCTGCTCTTCCAGGGCATCCAGGAGCGAGCCCAGGTCCCCCAGGGAGACGGCCTGGCTGTGGGTCAGCTGGGAGGTGCCGGCCATGTAGAGGCCGCTGGTCTGCTCCCGGGTGGCCATCTCGTCGAAGACCGTGGCCACCAGGCGCAGCATGGATTTGTCACGGCCCTCGGTGAGGGAGTCGGCCAGCATGCGGCAGCGGTCGGCGGCGCGGTCCAGGGGCAGGTCCTGGCACTGCCTGTTGATCTTGTCGGACAGGTCCGCCAGGGCGTTCGGGTCCTCCTGCAGGGGCCCGTGCAGGGTGCGCTGGACCACCCGGCCGGTGTCGGTGATGACCACCATAAGCACGGTCCCCCGGCTCAGTCCTATAAGCTCGGCCCGGCGCAGGTTCGAGCTGGCCAGGGAGGGCGAGGCCACCACGGCGATCTGCCCGGTGATCTGGGCCAGAAGCCGGGCGGCGTGCTGCAGGGTGTCCTCCAGGTTGACCGACCCGGACAGGAAGGCGTTGATCCCCCGGCGCTGGGCGGCGGACAGGGGCACGATGGTGGCCAGCCTGTCGACGAAGTAACGGTAGCCCTTCTGGGTAGGGATGCGGCCGGCCGAGGTGTGGGGCTGGACCAGGTAGCCCTCGCTCTCCAGGGCCGCCATGTCGTTGCGCACGGTGGCGGAGCTGACTCCAAGCTGATGATTTCTGGTGAGCGAACCTGACCCTACCGGCTCGCGAGAACGGATATAGTCCTCGACGACCGCGCGCAGCACCAGCATGCGTCTGGTATTAGGCAATGTCGCTCCTTCCGTCATGGTTTCATTATTAGCACTCGGGCCACGAGAGTGCCAAAATGTCGCGCGAAGAGCCGAATTGTGTCGTCTCGAACCGATACGATGGAAACGCAATGTGAAGGTAATCGAACATTTTCGACACAAGTCGAACATGAAGACCTCTAGATTGGAAGGAAAGCAGCACCATATGGCAGATTTCACATGGTCCGAACTCGATGAGCGGGCTGTCAAGATGGCCAAGGTCCTCTCGGCCGACGCGGTCGAGAAGGCCGGAAGCGGCCACCCCGGCTCCCCTATTTCGCTGGCGCCCATCGCTTACGCGCTCTACCAGCACTTCATCCGTCACGACCCCAACGACCCCGACTGGGTTGGGCGTGATCGGTTCATTCTTTCCGGCGGCCACGCCTCGCTGACCCAGTACGTGCAGCTCTACTTCTCCGGGTACGGACTGACCCTGGACGATCTGAAGCGCTTCCGCACCGCCGGCACCAGGACCCCCGGCCACCCCGAGTACGGCCTGACCCCCGGCATCGAGATGACCACCGGCCCGCTGGGCCAGGGTCTGGCCTCGGCCGTGGGCTTCGCCTATGGTCAGCGCTACGAGCGCGGTCTGCTGGATCCGGACGCACCCGAGGGGCAGTCCCCCTTCGACCATAAGATCTGGGTCATCTGCGGCGAGGGCGACGTCGAGGAGGGCGTCTCCTCCGAGGCCAGCTCCCTGGCCGGCGACCAGCGCCTGGGCAACCTGACCGTCATCTTCGATGCCAACCACATCCAGATCGAGGGCGATACCCGCATCGCCCTGGGCGAGGACATCCTCAAGCGCTACCAGGCCTACGGCTGGTACACCGACGAGTTCAGCTTCATCCAGCCCGACGGCTCCTACAAGGAGGACGTCGAGGGCCTGGCTGCCGTCCTGGAGAAGGCCGAGCAAGTCACCGACCGGCCCAAGTTCATCAAGGTGGACACCCTGATGGCCTGGCCCACCCCCGGCAAGACCAACGATCCTTCAGCCCACGGCTCAGCCCTGGGCGCCGAGGCCGTCGCCGGCCTGAAGAAGACCCTGGGCTACGACCCTGAGCAGAGCTTCCAGATCGACGAGGAGGCCCTGGCCCACGCCCGCGAGGTCGCCCAGCGCGGCCTGGCCGCCCACAAGGACTGGGACGAGAAGTACCAGGCCTGGCGCAAGGCCAACCCCGACAAGGCCGACCTCTACGACCGCATCCATGCCGGCAAGCTGCCCGAGGGCTTCGACAAGGCCCTGGACGACCTGGAGGCTGGCTTCGAGCCCGGCTCCAAGGTGGCCACCCGCAAGGCTTCCGGCGCGGTCATCAACGCCCTGGCCCCCATCATGCCCGAGCTCTGGGGAGGATCCGCCGATCTGGGCGGCTCCAACAACACCAACATCAACGGTGCTGTCTCCTTCGCCCCCGAGGCCGACAAGACCGTCCAGTGGCCCAAGGCCAGCAAGTACGGCCGCCAGCTGCACTTCGGCGTGCGCGAGTTCGGCATGGGCGCCATCACCAACGGCATCCTGCTGGGTTCGGACACCAGGCCCTACAACGGGACCTTCTTCCAGTTCAGCGACTATGAGCGCCCCTCGGTGCGCCTGGCCGCCCTGATGGACATCCCCAACCTGTATGTGTGGACCCACGACTCCGTGGCCCTAGGCGAGGATGGCCCCACCCACCAGCCCATCGAGCACCTGACCGCCGTGCGCGCCATCCCCCAGATGGAGGTTGTGCGCCCGGCCGATCAGTACGAGACCGCTGAGGCCTACCGCGCCTTCTTCGAGAAGGACAACACCCACCCCACGGCCATGATCCTGACCAGGCAGGGCGTGCCCACCCTGGAAGAGACCAAGGCCAAGGCCCGCGAGGGCGTGCGCAAGGGCGCCTACGTGCTGGTCGACACCGAGGGCCAGCCGGATGTGCTGATCATGGCCACCGGCTCCGAGGTGCAGCACGCTGTGGCCGCATCCAAGACCCTGGCCGAGCAGGGCGTCAAGGCCCGCGTCATCTCCGTGCCCTCGCTGGAGTGGTTCGAGGAGCAGGACGACGAGTACAAGGAAGCCGTTCTGCCCGCCTCCGTCAAGGCCCGCGTCTCCGTTGAAGCCGGACTGGCCACGCCCTGGTACAAGTACCTGGGCAGCTATGGCAAGCCCGTCTCCATCGAGCAGTTCGGCCTGCAGGGCAGCGGCGACGAGAACATGCGCGACCTGGGCATCACCGCCGATCATGTGGTCGAAGCAGCACAGGCTTCCCTGGAGGAAGTCCGTCGGGCCCGCTGAACCCGGAATCGTGATCAATCGGGGGCCGTCCGCGACGCCGGCCCCCTCCCCTGCAGGCACGCCCGAAACGCGGGCCTGCGGGAATACAGCAACAGACTTCCCGGTAGTGCATAGTGAATGTGATTCCATCGGGAACCCAAATAAGGAGTGACAAGATGGCAGAAAATGCAAACACCCAGCGCACCAGCGATTCAGGTGTCTCGATCTGGTTGGACGATCTGAGCCGCACCCGCATCGAGTCGGGCAATCTGCAGCAACTGATCGCCGAGCGCAATGTGGTGGGCGTGACCACCAACCCCTCGATTTTCCAGAAGGCCCTGAGCCAGGTGGGTCCCTATGACGAACAGCTCAAGCAGCTGGGCCGCATCCCCGTCGAGGAGGCCGTCCGCGAGCTGACCACCACCGACGTGCGCAACGCCACCGACATCTTCCGCGAGGTCGCCGAGAAGACCGACTACGTGGATGGACGCGTCTCCATCGAGGTCGATCCTCGTCTGGCCCACAACACCGAAGAGACCGAGAAGCAGGCCGAAGAGCTTTGGAACAAGGTCGATCGTCCCAACGCCATGATCAAGATCCCCGCCACCTTGGAGGGCCTGCCTGCCATCACCGCCACCCTGGCCAAGGGCATCTCGGTCAACGTGACCCTGATCTTCTCCCTGGAGCGCTACAAGCAGGTCATCGACGCCTTCATCGAGGGCATGGTCCAGGCCGACAAGAACGGCCATGACCTGAAGCACATGGGCTCGGTTGCCTCCTTCTTCGTCTCCCGCGTGGACACTGCGGTTGACAAGCTGCTGGAGGCCAACGGCTCTGACGAGGCCAAGTCCCTGGAGGGCAAGGCTGCTGTGGCCAACGCCCGCCTGGCCTACGAGCTCTTCGAGAAGGCCTTCGACAGCGATCCTCGCTGGGCCGACCTGGAAGCCAAGGGCGCCAAGCGTCAGCGTCCGCTATGGGCCTCCACCGGCACCAAGAACGCCGCCTACTCCGACTGCAAGTACGTGGACGAGCTGGTGGCCCCTGACGTGGTCAACACCATGCCTGAGAAGACCCTGAACGCTCTGGCCGATCACGGCAACGGCGCTCCCTCGGTCAAGGGCACCTACGAGGAGAGCCACCAGGTGATGCAGAAGCTGGCTGACCTGGGCATCAACATCAAGGATGTGACCGACAAGCTGGAGGCCGATGGCGTCGCCGCCTTCATCGACTCCTGGGATTCGGTCCTCTCCGACGTGCAAAAGGGCATCGACCGCGTCAACGGCTGAGCGCCTGACTGACAGTCGCAGCTATTAAACATTGTGCCCCGTCCAGTTCAAACAGGACGGGGCACAATTGGTATCAGTGCTGGATTTTACTGGATTTCTTGACGCTGCGGGATTACTCGGCCTTGGCCTCCTCGACCACCTGCTGCAGGGTAGCGATCAGGGCTGGGCTGTCGTTGGGCATGTTCAGCCTGGTCAGGGTGCCGCCGGCGGACTCGATGGCCTTGGCCAGCTCCATGTCCACGTCGTAGCAGATCTCCAGGTTGTCGGCAATGAAGCCGATGGAGGCGGAGACGATGGTCTTCATGCCGCTCTTGGTGATCAGATCCTTGGCCACGGTGACGAAATCAGGTCCGATCCAGGGCTCCTGGGTGCGGCCTGCCGACTGCCAGGCCAGCACGTACTGGTCCTCCTTGAGACCGGCGGCCTGAGCCACGGCATTGGATAGACCGATGACCTCATCCTTGTAGGGGTCCCCTCCCTGGATGATGCGCAGGGGCAGGGAGTGGGCGCTGAAGATCACCTTGGTATCCGGCCGGTCGGTCAGATCCTTCTTGGCCACCAGCTGGTCGCTCCAGAAGTGGATCAGCGCCTGGTGGTTCCACCAGGACCGCACCGGCAGGTATTCCATGCCCGGGTGGGCCTCGACGGCCTTGCGGGCGCGGTTGTGGTAGTCCTCGCTCGAATAGGAGGAGTACTGCGGGGCCAGGGGCAGACCGATGACCCTGGTGATGCCGTCGGCGGCAATCTGGTCGACTGCGTCCTTGATGAAGGGAGTGATGTACTTGAGTCCTTCGTAGACCTTGTAGGCACCGGGGTGGGCCTTGTCCAGCGCAGCCTGGAGGCCGTCGCGCTGGGCCGTGGTGATCCTGGCCAGGGGCGAAGGCAGACCGATGGCCTTGTAGCGGCCGACCAGCTGGTCCATGAGCGGCTTGGGCGGCTCCTGCCCATGGCGGATATTGGTGTAGTACCCCTTGATGTCGGACTCCTGGTAGGGGGTGCCGTAAGCCATGAGGAGGACAGCTGTAGGTTCAGTCATTAGCAACTTCTTTCTGTGAAAATGGAATGCAGTATGTCAGGCCGATATTGACCAGGGCTATGACGATGACCACCAGGAACATGTTCCTGTAGGAGGCCAGCCCGGCCTTTCCGCCCACCTTGCCCAGTTCAATGGCCGAGGCGAAGAGCAGGGGGGCGATGGTGGTGCCGATCTTCTTGC
The DNA here is from genome assembly GCF_016101425.1 of Bifidobacterium sp. W8112. Lineage (NCBI taxonomy): Bacteria > Bacillati > Actinomycetota > Actinomycetes > Bifidobacteriales > Bifidobacteriaceae > Bifidobacterium > Bifidobacterium sp. W8112. Next base: position 11,402 of record NZ_JACFQN010000001.1, read on the forward strand.
AGGCCGACAGCCCGCCGATGGCCTGCATACGGTTCTCGGGCCCGGCCAGCCTTCCGGCGATGACCTGGAGCGGCGAGGACATCATGGAGCCCATTCCGACCCCCATCAGGAAGGACAGGACCATGAAGAGCTGCAGGTTGTGCAGGGTCAGGGTGATCACCAAGGCCATCAGGCCTATCAGCGATGAGGAGAAGACGAGGGTGGTCCGGTAGCCGAACTTGTCGACCAAGAGCCCGCCCAGCCAGGACCCGACCACAGAGCCGAGCCCGACGCCGACCATGACCATGCCGGCCGAGCGGACCGGGAGCCCGAAGACGGAGTGGACATAGGTCGGAATGTAGACGAAGAGAGAGAAGAACATGCCTCCCAGGGTCCCCAGCAGCAGGGTGAGCCCATAGGAGGGCAGCTTCAGCAGGCGGATGGGCAGGAAGGGCATGGTCTCGCTTGAACCGCCCAGATTGCGCTCATGCACCAGGAAGACCGCGCCGGCCACCACGGTGACCAGGAGGCATCCGATGATCAGGCCCAGATAGGTCGTGCCGTACTGGAGGAAGGTGATCGCCACCATCAGCAGGGCCAGAGCGATGCTGAAGGAGCCCAGGCCCAGGTAGTCGGTCTTCCAGGCGCGGTCGGTCTTCGAGTCGCCCATCATGAACCAGGCCAGAATGAACAAAATGGCTAGGAAGGGCAGCATCATGAAGTAGTAGGCCCGCCATCCGTGGGTGATGCCCAGGAGCATGCCCGAAAGGACCGGGCTGACCATGGCGGAAAGCCCGGCGATGATGCCCACCGTGGAGACCTTCCTGCCCTGGTTGTTCCTGCGGGCGCGCTGCAGCAGGACGTTCATGGACAGGACCATGATGCCGCTGTCTCCCAGGGACTGGATGAACCGGCCCAGCAGCATGACCGCGTAGTTGGGCGAGACCGCCGTCATCAGACATCCAAGGAACCAGAAGGCCAGCTCCCAGAGGAAGACATTCCTGGTCCCGTGGGCGTCGGAGAGGTTGGAGGTGATGGGCGTGCCCACCACCAGTCCCAGGGTGTAGAGTCCGACCACCCAGGAGGAGCCCATGGTGGTCAGGCCGAAGGTCCGTGTGATGGACGGCAGCATGGTCGGCACCGCTCCCCCATCCAGCTGGGTGATGAAGACGATGACCATGAAGAACCATATGGGCGTGGAAAGGATCGATCTTCTCTCTCTTGCAGACATGGTGTTACTGTCCCATCTGGTCCGTGAGCAGCCTGTCAATGCGCTCGGGATCGGTATGGGTGCCTACCAGGAAGTAGGGGAATTCGCCGTAGATGGAGCTGGCTTCGATGTAGCGCATCTCGGTTACGATCTTCTTGAATTGGACAGGGTCGTCGGCGAAGAGCGTGACGCCCCACTCGTAGTCGTCCAGGCCGATGGAGCCCGTCAGGATGATGGAGACCTTGCCGGCGTAGGAACGGCCGATCTTGCCATGGTCGTGCATGTAGGCCTTGCGCTGGTCGTAGGGCAGCGTGTACCAGTTGGCGCCGGGGACGCGGGTCTTCGACATGGGATAGAAGCAGATGTAGGGCTTGTCGGGCGTCTTGGGATGCAGGCTGGCGTTGACGTAGGACCAGCCACGGTCCGTGGTCGGTTCGCCCGAGTAGAGGCCCACCTCGGTGACCGACACATAGGAGATGGTCGGCTCCAGATAATCGGAGATGCGCAGCTTCTCCAGGGAGGTCTCGACCTCCTGCAGCTGATCCAGGGTCTCCCTAAGAACCATCAGGCCCAGGTCGGCCTTTTGCCCGTTGACCTGGCACCAGTAGTGGCTTCCCTGGCCCTGGGACTGGACCTCGTCCAGCTGTGCGGCCAGGGCCTTGAACTCATCCAGGCATTCCCGGCGTTCGCCCTGGGGCACTCGGCGCCACTTGGCCCAATCGATCTTCCAGAAGAGGTGGAGGCAGAACCAGCCCTCCAGGCTCGGTGCAGCTTGCTCAGCCATGAGCACTTCCTTTCGCTTGCTTAGCTTGCACGGCATTGTGTGATGCGCCGCTCGTCGGGCACACCGTTCTCCACTCTATCCGTCAGACGGCTAAATTGTTGGATTATCGATGCATTGTGAATGACATATTGTGGTAATAGTCAAGGACTATGGACCTTGCACTGAAGTCGCCTAGATATGGAAAAACCCCGGTCGATGCCGGGGTCAGGTATTTCAGGTATTGTCTGCGGGAATCAGGCCAGCTTGTACTTGGAAATGAGATCCAAGGCGATGATGATGGCCACCCAGATCAGGGCCACGATAATGGTCAGCCGGTTCAGGTTCTTCTCGGCTGCGCCCGAGGTGCCCGCGTTGGAGCCGATTCCACCACCGAACATATCGGACAGGCCGCCGCCCTTGCCCTTGTGCAACAGAATCAGCATGGTCAGCAGTATGCTGGCGAGGATCACAACGACTTCGAGCACAATCTTGACAATGGTCACGGCACATACCTCCATGTAAGGAACTGGGAACAAGTATACAGACACCCGGGGAAAAACGCATCAGCCCTTGGCGGCCAGTCGCACGATTCGCGAGAACTCCTCCACATCCAGGGAGGCGCCGCCCACCAGAAAACCGTCCACGTCCGGCTGGGTGATCATCTGGGAGGCGTTCTTGGAGGTGACCGAGCCGCCGTAGAGGATGCGCACGGCCTGGCCGGCCGGTTCCCCGAACTTGCTTGAGATATGGTCGCGGATGGCCCGGGCGGCCTGCTGGGCGGTGTCCGGGGTGGCCACCATGCCCGTGCCGATGGCCCAGACCGGTTCGTAGGCCACGATCAGGTTTTCCATGTCCTCCTTGGCCAGGTCACGGGTGACGTCATTGACCTGGCCAACGGCGAAGTCCAGCTGGATGCCCTGGCGGCGCTCCTCGTAGCTCTCCCCCACGCAGAGGATGGGCTTCATGCCCGCAGCCAGGACGGCACGGACCTGGTCGACGATGTTGGCATCGTCCTCGGGATGGTACTTGCGCCGCTCGGAGTGGCCCACGATGACGTAGCTGCAGCCCAGCTGAGCCAGCATGTCGGCGGACACATCCCCGGTGAAGGCGCCCTGGGCGGTGACTGAGACGGCCTGCGCCCCGTATTCGATGGGCAGGTTGTCGGCCTCCACCAGCACCTGGACGGAACGCAGGGCGGTGAAGGCGGGCATCAGAGCCACCTGGCAGCGCCTGCGGTCGAAGTGGGCGTCGCGCAGGAGCCAGGCCAGCTTCTGCACGAAATAGGTGGCTTCCAGGTGGTCGAAGTTCATCTTCCAATTGCCGGCCACCAAGGGAATGCGTGCCATACCAGACCTTTCCATCCGCACAACAACAATGCCGGGCCGCCGGATGCGAAACCCGGTGACCCGGCATTGCCCGTCTGTCTGCCGATCTTACTCCAGCACCTTAAGGCCGGGAAGCTCCTTGCCCTCAAGGAACTCCAGGGAGGCGCCGCCGCCGGTGGAGATGTGCGAGAAGCCATCCTCGGGGAAGCCCAGGTTGCGCACGGCCGAGGCGGAGTCGCCGCCGCCGACGATGGTGAAGGCTCCGGCCTTGGTGGCATCGACCAGGCCCTGGGCCACAGCCCGGGTGCCATCGGCGAATGCCGGGAACTCGAAGACGCCCATGGGACCGTTCCAGACCACGGTCTTGGAGTCCACGATCTTGTCGTGGAAGAGCTTCTGGGAGTCGGGACCGATGTCCAGACCCATCTTGTCTGCAGGGATGCCGTCGGCAGGAACCACCTGGTGGGGCGAATCCGCCTTGAACTCGTCAGCCACCACGATGTCGGTGGGCAGGACCAGCTCCACGCCCTTCTCGCGGGCGGTGGCCATGTAGCCCTTGACGGTGTCGACCTGATCCTCCTCCAGCAGGGAGGAGCCGACCTCATAGCCCTCGGCCTTGAGGAAGGTGAAGACCATGCCGCCGCCGATGACCAGACGGTCGGCCTTGCTGAGCAGGTTCTCGATGACGCCCAGCTTGTCGGAGACCTTGGAGCCGCCCAGGACCACCGTGAAGGGCCGCTCGGGGTTCTCGGTCGCCTTGGACAGGGCCTTGACTTCCTTCTCGACCAGCAGGCCTGCTGCGGAGGGCAGGAACTTGGCCACGGAGTAGTTGGAGCCCTGGGCGCGGTGGACCACGCCGAAGCCGTCGGAGACGAAGACATCGCCCAGGTCGGCGATCTTGCGGGCGTAGGCGTCACGCTCGGCCTCGTCCTTGCTGGTCTCCTCGGGGTTGTAGCGCACGTTCTGCAGCAGGACCACGTCGCCGTCGTTCATGGCGGCCACCTTGGCATGGGCATCGGGACCGTAGGTGTCCTCGGCCAGGGGAACCTGCACGCCCAGCAGCTCGCCCAGGCGGGCGGCCACGGGGGCCAGGCTCAGCTCGGGAACGACCTTGCCCTTGGGGCGACCCAGGTGGGCCATGAGGATGACCTTGGCGCCCTGGCCACGAAGCTGCTCGATGGTTGGCAAGGCGGCGCGGATGCGGCCGTCGTCCGTAATAGTGGTGCCGTCCAGCGGCACGTTGAAGTCCGCGCGGACGAGCACGCGCTTGCCCTTGAGATCACCGAGGCTCTTCAGTGTTTTCATGCGTATCCTTTCTGACTGCGGGTCCATGCGCCCGCTCCCCTGCCATGGTACTCAGGCAGACCGACCTGTGTGAGCTATCTCACTCTTGTGTGGCCTCTTCCTCGGCCCTCTTCTTTTCGACCTTGGTGGCCAGCTGCAGCAGACGGCGGATGCGTCCGGCGATAGCATCCTTGGTGACCGGCGGATCGGCCAGACGGCCCAGCTCTTCCAGGGAGGCCTCCCTGTGGTCCAGACGAAGCTGACCGGCCGCACGCAGGTTCTCGGGGATGTCGTCGCCCAGAATCTGGAAGGCCTTGGTGACCTTGGCGCTGGCCTCGACGGCGGCCTTGGCGGAGCGGCGCATATTGGCATCGTCGAAGTTGGCCAGGCGGTTGGCCTTGCCGCGGGATTCACCGTCGCTGCGCTTGCCGGTCCACTCACGGGAGGACTTGGGGGCGCCCATCAGGTTGAGCATGCGTTCGATCACGTCCGGGTCGCGCAGGGTGACGCGCTCGGAGCTGCGCACCTGGCGGGCCTTGGCGTTGATGCCCAGGCGGCGGGCGGCGCCCACCAGGGCCAGGGCGGCTTCGGATCCAGGGCAGACGATCTCCAGGTAGGAGGCCTTGCCCGGGTCGGACAGCTCGCCATGGGCCAGGAAGGCCCCTCGCCAGGCGGCCTTGACCTGGGCGATGTTGCCGGAGACGATGTCGGCGGGGAGACCGCGAACCGGATGCTTGCGACGGTCCAGCAGGCCGGTCTGCAGGGCCAGGGCGCCGCCCGCCCGCAGCACGCGGACCGAATAGCGGGTCAGGTTGCCGGTTGGGGCCTGCCGCTTGACCTGGATCAGATCGGAATCATGGCCGTAGACGTCCCTGATGGTGTTCTGCAACCACTGCGCTGCCGGCAGGGAGTCGAATTGCGCTTCCACCACGATGTGACGCTGAATGATGTGCAGTCCGCCGCCAAAGCGGATCATGGCCGCCGATTGTGCTTTCTTGGCAGAGGGGGGTTCGTTGTCAATCGCGGCCAGCTCGCTTTTGACATCATCAAGTAGGGCCAAGAGCCGTCCTCCTACGAAAAAATACTGAAAAATGAATACTTCTTGGCCGCGCGACACACCTGCCGCGCCGACCACCGGATTACTGTGATACCGAATATCTTGGACAAATTGCGCCTTTGGCTATCCGCGGGAACGGTGCGGCAGCTCGCGGGCCGAGACCGTCACCTCCATTCCTCGGGACCGCAGACGGGCGGCCAGAGCGTCGGCCATGGCCACCGAGCGGTGCTGTCCGCCAGTGCAGCCAAAGGCGATGGTGACATAGTGCTTGTCCTCGCGCGCATAGCCGCTGAGCGCAGTCAGAATGGCCGTCGTGTAGGCATCCAGGAACTCCTTGGCGCCCTTGCTGGCCATCACATAGTCGCGGACCGGGCCGTCATGGCCGTTCAGGTCGCGCAGCTCGGGGACCCAGTAGGGGTTGGGCAGGAAGCGCACGTCGGCTACGAAGTCGGCATCGATGGGCAGGCCGTACTTGAATCCGAAGCTCATGATGTGCACGCCCACGGTGGTCGGGCCGGAGCCCAGGACCATTTCGTACAGGCGGGTGGAGAGCTGATGGATGCTCAGGTTGGAGGTGTCGATGACCATGTCGGCACGCTCCTTGAGCCCGCCCAACAGGCGGCGCTCCTCATGGATGCCGTCGATCAGGCGGCCCGAGCCCTGCAGGGGGTGGGGACGGCGGACGGACTCATAGCGTTTGACCAGCACCTGGTCGGAGGCATCCAGAAAGAGGATGCGACAGCGCACGCCCAGATCGTCCAGGTGGCTGAGCACGGCCGACAGGTCGTCGAAGTAGGAGCGGGAACGGACGTCGATGACGGCAGCCAGGCGGTGCAGGGAGCTTCCGGCCGAGGTCATCATGTCGACCAGGGGGACCAGCAGGCGCGGGGGCATGTTGTCGACCACATACCAGCCCATGTCCTCCATGGAGTCGGCGGCGCGGGAGCGGCCTGCGCCGGACATGCCTGTGATCAGCAGTACCTCGAAGCCTGCGAAGGGCGGTTTTTCCGTCGTCATCGTCATGCCTCCCTCAAGGCTTGGTCCATAGCGGCCACCGGAACAGCGGCCAGGGGTCGGCCGGTCATCAGCGCCACCTGACGCACGGCTTGATAAAGCAGCATGCGTTCACCGCTGATGGCCCGTGCGCCCGGCCGTCGGCAGAAGGCCTTCATGAGCGGGGTGGGCCGGGGGTCATAGGCCACATCCAGCAGGACCGGGCTCATGCGACCATGGCCGCCAGCCCTGTTGAGCAGATTGGCCAGGGGGTCGGCGGCACCCGAAGGCAGGGTGGAGACGACAATATCGGCCCCGGCCAAGGCTTTTTCGGCTGCCTCAGCCTGGTCCATGGCGGTGACGGTTGGCTCAGGCAGATCCAATCGGGAAGCGAGGTCCAGCATATGGTCGCAGTGCTTCGGATTGCGGGCCAGCAGATCCACACGTTCGACCCCCAGCACCTTCAAGGCGCAGAAGGCGGACTCGGCGGTGTTCCCGTTGCCGATGACCAGGGCCCGCGCTCCCCTATACGGCTGGTCAGGAAGCCGGTCCTGCCGACTCTGACCGGCTGCCTTAAGCAGGGCGGCCAGATCGTCAGGGTCTTCGTCGGCCCGGCAGCGGTCGGCAGCCTCCAGCAGGGCGGCCACGATCCCCTCCACGTCGGTGTTGTACAGGGACAGCCCATTGGCGGGGCCGCCCTGCTCAAAGACTGCTGTGTTGGCCACTTTCAGGGTCTGGGACCAGCAGTCACGAAAATCGCCCAAGGGCCCGACGGCACTCTTCAAGGGCATGGTCAGGCTGAGACCGGCCCAGGAGGGGTCAAGGCCATGGATAAAGTCCGCCAGGCCGTCAGCGTCCATGCGCACACGGTCGTAACGCCAGCCGTCCAGCCCAAGCGCAGCATAGGCTGAGCGATGCAGGAGGGGCGAAAGGGAATGGCTGATGGGGTCGCCCAGGACGGCACAACGACGATCAGGCCCATTCATATCTGCAATCACGCACCAATCACGATCAGGGCATGGCCTTCTGCCAGCCTTCTGAGCCATTTTATCGCTGGCTGTCCCCGGCCTGATCCTGGTCGCTGTGCAGGGCCTGATAGATGGCCTCGGCCTTGGCGGAGCCGATGCCCTTGACGGCCTCCAGCTCCTCCTGGGAGGCCTGGCGCATGCGCTTGACCGACCCAAAGTGATTGAGCAGCTTCTTCTGGTAGGCGGGGCCGATGCCCGGAATCTCGTCCAGGGCCGACCGGAGGGCACCCTTGCGCCGGGTCTGCCGGTGGTAGGTGATGGCGAAGCGGTGGGACTCGTCGCGCACCCGCTGCAGCAGGTACATGCCCTCGGACTGGCGTTTGAGGATGATGGGATAGTCGTCGTCAGGCACCCAGACCTCCTCCAGGCGCTTGGCCAGCCCGCACAGGGCCACATCGTCCACCCCGCAGTCGTGCAGGGCCCGGGCGGCGGCGGTCACCTGGGGCTTGCCGCCGTCGACCACGACCAGGTTGGGCTTGTAGGCGAAGTGGCGGGCGGCGGTGTTCTGCTGGACGATGGCCCCCTCCTCCTGCTCCACCAGTTCGGGCGCCTTGTCGTTGGCCTTGCGCTCGGCCTCCATGCTGTCGCCGCTGTCGCCTGCGATGTTGCCGTGGCGGAAGCGCCGGGTCAGGGTCTCGTAGATGGCGCTCATGTCGTCCACAGCGCCCTTGCCGTCCTCGCCTCGGATGGCGAATCGGCGGTACTCGGACTTCTTGGGGACCGCGTCCTCGAAGACCACCATGGAGGCCACCTGGAACTGGCCGCCCACGGTGTTGGAAATGTCGTAGCACTCGATGCGCAGCGGAGCTCGGTCCAGGCCCAGTGCCTTGGCCACGTCGTTCATGGCCTGGGTGCGGGTGCCCATGTCGCTCATGCGGCTGAGCTTGCTGCGCTGCAGGGCCTGGCGGGCGTTGGCGTTGGCCCGGTCCATCAGGGACTTCTTTTCCCCCCGGCTGGCCACTCGGATGGTCACTGAGGACCCGCGCAGCCCCCGCAGCCACTCCTGCAGGTCGCCGGTCCGGTCGGGCTGGATGGGGACAATGACCTCGGGAGGCACCGGGGAGATGGGGGCCAGCAGGTCGGCGCGTCCGGTCTGATCCTGATGGCGATGCCGGCTCCTGGTGGCCTTGGCCCGCGCTTCGGCATCCAGGGCCGTGACCTTCTGGGTGGAACCCATGGCGTCCCTGTCCTGGCTGATGGAGACAGGGATGTCGGAATCCCCGGGCAGCTTGTGCAGCTCGCTGTCGTTCTCATTCATCAGGTCTGAGTAGACCTGCACCAAGAGGTCGCTGATCAGTTCGCTGTCGGAGACGTCCTCGACCCGCTCCACGCTCCAGTTGCGTTCGCCGCGGATGGCTCCCGAGCGCACGAAGAAGGCATGGACTGAGGCCTCCAGTTCGTCCGAGGCCACGCCGAAGACGTCCACATCCACGTTGGAGGCGAAGGCCACGGCATTCTGCTCGATGACCGTGTCCAGCATGGCGATCTGGTCGCGCAGACGGGCGGCCTTCTCGAAGTCCAGCTCCTTGCTGGCCTTCTGCATGTTCCTGGTCAGCCCGGCCCGGTAGCTCTTGCCCAGCCTGCCGGTGATGACCCCGGTCAGCTCAGTGCAGAGACGACGGTGGTCGCTGGCGCTGATCCGGCCCACACAGGGGGCCGAGCACTTGCCGATGGAGGCCAGCAGGCAGGGGCGGCCGCTGAGCTTGGCCTTGCGGAAGACGCCGGGAGTGCAGGTGCGCACCGGGTAGGTCTTGAGCAGGGCGTCCAGGGTGTGCTTCATGTCCCAGACCTTGGCGTAGGGGCCGAAGTAGCGGGTGTCGTGCCGCTTGCGCACGCGGGTCATCCATACCCGGGGGAACTCCTCGCCCACGGAGACGGCCAGGTAGGGGTAGGTCTTGTCGTCGCGCAGCTTGACGTTGAAGCGCGGGTCGAACTCCTTGATCCAGGTGTATTCCAGGGTCAGGGACTCCAGGTCGGTGCCCACCACGGTCCACTCCAGGCTCCGGGCCGTCAGCACCATGGTCTGGGTGCGCGGGTGCAGGTTCTCCAAGGGCTGGAAGTAGTTGGTCAGACGGTTGCGCAGGTTCTTGGCCTTGCCCACGTAGATGACCCGGCCGTCGCCGTCCCGCCACTTGTAGACCCCCGGCTGGGCGGGGATGTCGGAGGTCTTGGGGCGGAAGAGGTCCCGGCTGTCTCCCAGCAGGGGCGCGCCGTTCTTGTTGACGCCGGTCGTAGCGCCGGTGGCGGACTCCTCCTCCAGGGCTTGGGCGGTGCGTCGCCATACCTGCGGCGTGTGCCGCTCGAAGCAGCTGCGGGTCATGATCGTGTGGCCTTGGCTACCTTGGCGGGATCCAGCATGGGCTTCAGATACTTGCCGGTCCAGCTGTCCGGGTCGGCGGCCACCTGCTCCGGGGTGCCCTGGGCCACCACGGTGCCGCCGCCGTCGCCGCCCTCCGGTCCCAGGTCGATGATCCAGTCGGCGGTCTTGATCACATCCAGGTTGTGCTCGATGACGATGACCGTGTTGCCCTTGTCGACCAGGCCATGCAGGACCTTGAGCAGCTTGCGCACGTCCTCGAAGTGCAGGCCCGTGGTGGGCTCGTCCAGGATGTAGACGGTCTTGCCGTCGGAACGCCGCTGCAGCTCGGTGGCCAGCTTGACCCGCTGGGACTCCCCTCCGGACAGGGTGGGCGCCGGCTGGCCCAGGCGGATGTAGCCCAGGCCCACGTCCACCAGGGTGTCCAGGTAGCGGGCGATGGAGGGGTAGGCCTTGAAGAAGCGGGCGGCCTCCTCGATGGGCATGTCCAGCACATCCGAGACGGTCTTGCCGTTGTAGGTGACCTCCAGGGTCTCCCTGTTGTAGCGCTTGCCATGGCAGGTCTCGCACTGCACGTAGACGTCAGGCAGGAAGTTCATCTCGATCTTGATGGTCCCGTCACCGTGGCAGGTCTCGCAGCGGCCGCCCTTGACGTTGAAGGAGAAGCGGCCTGGACCGTAGCCGCGCACCTGGGCCTCGGGGGTCTTGGCGAAGAGCTGGCGGATCTTGTCCCAGACGCCGGTGTAGGTGGCCGGGTTGGATCGCGGGGTGCGGCCAATGGGGTTCTGGTCCACATGGATGACCTTGCGCACCTCGTCCACGCCCTCCACCCGGGTGTGCTTGCCGGGCACGATGCGGGCGTTGTTGAGCTGGTCGGCCAGGACCGGGTAGAGGATGGAGTTGACCAGGGTGGACTTGCCGGAGCCGGAGACGCCGGTGACCAGGGTCATGACCCCCAGCGGGAAGGAGACCTTGAGGTTCTTCAGGTTGTTCTCGCGAGCCCCCACCACGGTCAGCTGCCGGGTCTTGCTGGTCTTGCGGCGGCGCTTGGGCACCTCGATGGAGCGGCGACCGGCGATGTAGTCGGCGGTGATTGAACGGGAGGCCTTGACCAGGTCCTGCGAGCGCCCGGAGAAGATGACCTCCCCGCCGTGCTCGCCGGCTCCCGGGCCGATGTCGACCAGCCAGTCGGCCTGGCGGATGGTGTCCTCGTCGTGCTCGACCACAATCAGGGTGTTGCCCAGGTCGCGCAGCCGCTGCAGGGTCTTGATCAGCCGGTCGTTGTCCCGCTGGTGCAGGCCGATGGAGGGCTCGTCCAGCACGTACATGACGCCCACCAGGCCCGAGCCGATCTGGGTGGCCAGGCGGATGCGCTGGGCCTCGCCGCCGGAGAGGGTGGCTGCCGCCCGGGACAGGGTCAGGTAGTTCAGTCCCACGTCGTTGAGGAAGCGCAGGCGGGCGCGGATCTCCTTGAGGACCTCCCCGGCGATCTTGGCCTGGGCGCCCTCCATGTGCAGGCCCTCGATCCATTTCAAACTGGCGGACACGGCCATGTCGCAGACCTGGGCGATGGACAGGCCGTCCACGGTCACGGCCAGCACCTCGGGCTTCAGACGCTTGCCCTGGCAGACCTGGCAGGGCACCTCGCGCATGTAGGACTCGTAGTACTGCTTCATGGGCTGCGAGTCGGTCTCGTCGTGGCGGCGCATCAGGGTGCGGACCACGCCCTCGAACCCGGTGGTGTACTCGCGCAGGCGGCCCCAGCGGTTCCGGTAGGAGACGTCCACCTTGAAGTCGTGCCCGTACATGACGGCATGGCGGACGTCCTCCGGCAGATCCTTCCAGGGGGTCGAGGTGGAGAAGCCCATCTCCTTGGCCAGGCCGTCCAGCAGGTGGCCGTAGAAGCGCTGCTGGCTCTTGGTGCCGCTCCAGGGCTCCACGGCCCCGTCCTTGAGGCTCTTCTCCGGGTCGGGCACCACCAGCTCGGGGTCGATCTCCAGGTTGAATCCCAGGCCTGTGCAGGCCGGGCAGGCCCCGTAGGGGGCGTTGAAGGAGAAGGTCCTCGGCTCGATCTCGTCCAGCTCCAGCTCGTGGCCGTTGGGGCAGGACCGCTTCTCGGAGAAGGGCTGGCGACGCTCAGGATCCTTGGCATCCAGATCCACGAAGTCGGCCACCACCGTCCCCTTGGCCAGTCGCAGGGCGGTTTCCACGGAGTCGGTCAGCCGCTGGCGCATGCCCTCGCGGATGACCAGCCGGTCCACCACCACCTCGATGGTGTGCTTCTTCTGCTTGGTCAGCTTGATGGAGTCGGACAGCTGGTGCATGTCCCCGTCGATGATGGCCCTGGAGTAGCCGTCGGAGCGCAGGAGCTCAAGGGTCTCCACGAACTCGCCCTTGCGGCCTTTGACGATGGGAGCCAGCAGCTGGAAACGGGTCCCCTCCGGCCTGGACATGAGGGTGTCAACGATCTGCTGCGGCGACTGGGCGCGCACCTCGGCCCCGCAGACCGGGCAGTGGGGAATGCCGGTCCTGGCGAAGAGCAGACGCAGGTAGTCGTAGACCTCGGTGATGGTGCCCACGGTGGAACGAGGGTTGCGGTTGGTGGTCTTCTGATCGATGGAGACGGCAGGGCTCAGGCCCTCGATCAAGTCCACGTCGGGCTTGTCCATCTGGCCCAGGAACTGGCGGGCATAGGCGGAGAGGGACTCCACGTAGCGGCGCTGACCCTCGGCGAAGAGGGTGTCGAAGGCCAAGGAGGACTTGCCGGAGCCCGACAGGCCGGTGAAGACCACCATCCGGTTGCGGGGTATGGACAGGTTGACGTTCTTGAGGTTGTGGGCCCGGGCGCCCTGGATGACGATCTTGCGGTCGTTGGGCACCATGGACAGGTCCGCCACCAGGGACCCCTTGGATTCGATCATGCGCGGGTTCTCGATGGCCGCGTCCACTGTCGACTTAGGCTTGTTCTGCTGCTTCACGTGCTTCCCATCCGCTTCCCTGAAGACCCATGGCCAAGGCTGAGGCCAAAGCCTGACCATACTATCGCCGGGGCCGAATAATTCGAACAGGTGTTCGATGACGGCTTAGATGGCCGGGGCGGGCGGATCCAGGGGCGGCCGGCCGCAGCCGTTGAGGAAGCAGTCGTGCTGGTGGTCGTTGATCACGCCGGCCGCCTGGAGAAAGGAATGGACGGTCACCGGCCCCAGAAAGCGCAGGCCCAGGTCGCGCATGTCCTTGCAGACGATGGCCGACAGGTGGTCGTAGCGCGGTATGGAGGGATCGTCCGGATAGTCGTGGTTGATGGTCTGGCCGCCGGTGAAGGACCAGCAGTAGCGGTCGAATGCCTCGCCGGGGAATTGGCTGGCGATCAGGGCGGCATTGGCCACGGTGGCTTCGATCTTTCGGCGATTGCGGATGATGGCCGGATCGTCCATGAGACGGTTGATGTGGTCGGCATCGAAGGCGGCGACTGCTTGAATATCGAAGTTGTCGAAATCCTTGAAGAGGGCCTGGCGGCGGTGCAGGACCAGCTGCCAGCTGAGCCCGCACTGGAAGATCTCCAGGGAGAGCATGGCGAAGAGCCTCTGGGAGCCGTGCAGGGGGCGGCCCCACTCATGGTCGTGGTAGCTGCGCATGAGCGGATCATCCACCTGAGCCCAGTCGCAGCGATATACAGGTTCGGCCATCTTGCACTCCCCTCTCCAGTTTTCGGCTTCAGGCTAGCACCGACGGGCGCCCGGACCGGGTGGTCAATACCGCTGAGCCAGGCTGGCCGCTTTACAGTTGAAGCAGAGGCCGGTCGGCCCATGCCCGGGGCCATCCCCATGGCGGCAGTACGGTTGCGGCCGGCAAGGAGAGGAAGCATGTGCCATGACTGACAAGGACAATCCGCGCAGACTCTGGACCGACGACGAGGACCCGGTCGAGAGGGCCAAGCGCACCTCCCCTGCCATGCAGGGCAGGCAGTCGAATTCAGATTCGTCGTCCAAGTCTTCCACAGCTGCAGGGTCGGCAACGGCAGCTGGGAATTCGAGGAATAGCGGTTCGGCATCTTCGGCTGCATCAACTCCAAATTCATCCAGCTCAAATTCGTCCAGCTCGGGCTCATCGCCTTCGGGTGCCGCAACCAAGCGGTCCGGTGATTCGTCGAAGAAGGCGCCGACTGGGGAAACCAGTGCCGAGGAGACCGCCAACGGAGGAGGGACTCGTTCTGATCGCAGCGGCAATGAAAATGAGGCAGAGAAGGAATCAAATCAAGCCAAGGAACCGGAACAACAGCAGGGTCAGCCTGAAAAGGAGCAGGAATCCTCCAAGGGGCGCGGCTGGAAGCTCTTCGAGGACATCCTGCTCTGGGTGGCCTGGGTGGCCATGGTGGGCTTCAACGGCTATGCGGAGGTCTACCACTTCAATGGCACGACCGTGGGCGGCCTGGCCCGCAAGGTCGACCTGTGGATCATGCCTGCCGGATACGTCTTCGCCATCTGGGGGGTCATCTACATCGCCCTGGCCATCTGGCTCTTCCGCTTCTGCCTGGCCGGCCCCAGCCGCAAACGCCTGGGCTTCCTGCCCTTTACGCTGAGCGGGCTGCTCTTTGTGGCCACCTGCTGCCTGAACATCGCCTGGCTGGCCCTGTGGCACATGGAACGCAATTTCTGGGCCCTGGTCATCATCCTGATTCTGACCGTGCTGGCCTGGATGCTCTACGCCCTGGTGCGCCGGGACGCCACCAAGGCCGGAACCCCAACCGCCGCCAAGGCACTGGACTGGATTCCCTTGTCCATCTACGCCAGCTGGCTGAGCGTGGCCACCCTGGTCAACGCCGGATACATGGTGGTCGCCGGGCACAAGGTCGGCAACGCCGTCCAGGGATTCGCCACGATCATCGTGGTCGGCGCCCTCCTGGCCGTCGCCTACCTGATGAACAGGCACGGCAAGGACTGGGTCTTCGGCCTGGTGGTCATCTGGGCCTGCCTGGGCATCGGCATCAGGATCTTCTCCTTCGCGGCCGCCATGGGCGTGCTGGTCATCGCCCTGACCGCCGTGGGCGCCTTCCTGGTCTACTTCCCCTGGGACAAGTTCAGGCTGGTCCGTCGCTGATCCATCCATGATCCATCCATTGCCCCGTCAGCCGAGACGCACTGGCGGGGCTTGCTTCTTGCTACCATGATTCCTTGCAAGATTTGAATCCATAAGGAAAGCGGGGTCGGAGGCGGCATGGCTATTGAGGCGCAGGGACTTGAGATCCGGATAGGTGCCCGACTACTCCTGCAAGCCACCGACTTCCACGTGACCAAGGGCGACCGGATCGGCCTGGTGGGCCGCAACGGCGCCGGCAAGACCACGCTGACCCGGGTCATCACCGGCGACATGCTCCCCTCGGCCGGCAAGGTGCGGGTGACCGGACAGCTGGGGTACCTGCCCCAGTCCACCCATGCGGGCGACTCCGAGCAGAGCGCCCTGGACAGGGTCATGAGCGCCAGGGACATCGCATCCATCATCCAACGGATGCGCAAGGCCGAGACCGATATGACCAGTCCCGACCCCAAGGTCATGGAAAAGGCCATGAAGCGCTACGACAAGGCCCAGCAGGACTTCGAGAACGCCGGCGGCTATGCGGCCCAGTCGCAGGCCATCGTCATGGGCGAGAGCCTGGGGCTGAGCCAGGAGACCCTGCAGCAGGCACTGGGCACCCTCTCCGGCGGTCAGCGCCGACGGGTCGAGCTGGCCAGGATCCTCTTCTCCGACGCCGACACCCTGATTCTGGACGAGCCCACCAACCATTTGGATGCCGACTCCATCGAGTGGCTCAAGGGCTACCTGCGCCGGTTCGAGGGCGGCTTCCTGATCATCTCCCACTCCACCGAGCTGCTGGACGAGACCGTCAACCGCATCTGGCACCTGGACGCCCAGCGTTCCTGCATCGACATGTACACCATGGGATGGAAGGCCTACCTGCGTCAGCGGGTGGTCGACGAGGAACGCCGGCGCCGTGAACGCGAGGTGGCCGAGAAGAAGGCCGACCGCCTGATGCGGCAGGGCATCCGCCTGCATGCCAAGGCCACCAAGGCCGTGGCCGCCCAGAACATGATGCGCCGCGCCCAACGCCTGCTGGCCGACACCCAGGAGGCGGAAAAGGCCGAAAAGGTGGCCGACCTGCGCTTCCCGGATCCCGCCCCCTGCGGCCGCACGCCCATCATGGCCGAGGACCTGTCCAAGGCCTACGGCTCCAACATCGTCTTCGCCGGCATCAACCTGGCCATCGACAAGGGCTCCCGGGTGGTCATCCTGGGATACAACGGCGCAGGCAAGACCACCACCCTGCGGCTGCTGGCCGGCATCGAGCAGCCCGACACGGGCAAGGTGACCCTGGGGCATGGGGCCAAGATCGGCTACTTCGCCCAGGAGCATGACACCCTGGATAACGACGTCACCGTTCTGGAGAACCTGCAGCATGTGGCCCCTGACTTGGACAACACCCAGGCACGGACCATCCTGGGCTCCTTCCTCTTCTCTGGGGACGACGCCATGAAGCCCACCAAGGTGCTTTCGGGCGGCGAGAAGACCCGTCTGGCCCTGGCCACCCTGGTGACCAGCCGGGCCAACGTCCTGCTGCTGGACGAGCCCACCAACAATCTGGACCCCGCCTCTCGCGACGAGATACTCAAGGCCATCGCCAAGTACGAGGGGGCCATCGTGCTGGTCACCCACGACGAAGGGGCCGTCAAGGCGCTCAACCCCGAGCGGGTCCTGCTCATGCCCGACGGTGATGAAGACCTCTGGAGCGACGACTACCTGGATCTGGTGGCCGAAGAGTAGACAGTCACAATAGTGAAAAGCGGGTCAGTCGTCCTCCCCCAGGACCTCCACGCCTTTGACCCCTGGGGTCTGACCGATGGATTCGACCAGCTCGGTCACGTCCCCCTTGCCCAGCAGGTTGACGGTGACATCGGCGCCCTTCCAGGCATCCCGGTGCAGCTCGTGGATGGTCAGCACCCGGGATTCGAAGCCCATGCGGGTGGCCAGGAGCAGGGATTCGCGCAGACAGCCGTGGCCATCCTGATATACGATGCGCAGGACCGTGTTCTGACGGTTGCGCAGGAACCACTTGAGGATGGGCGCGATGACCAGGACGGCCAGAAAGTAGAAGATGACCGCCAGGATGGCGATGGCGAAGAGCTGGACCCCGCAGGCCATGCCCACGGCGGCGGCCACCCAGATGGCGCTGGCCGTCGTCAGGCCCTTGACCGAGTCGTGGTTGAAGAAGATGACTCCGGCGCCGATGAAGCCGATGCCCGAGGCCACGCCGGCCGCGATTCGCGAGGCATCCCAGGAGTAGTTGCCCACAGCGGCCTGGATGCCATAGAGGGAGACCATGGTGAACAGGCAGCTGCCCAGGCCCACCAGAATGTGGGTGCGGATGCCAGCGTCGTGTTTGAGGAACTCGCGCTCGAAGCCGATCAGGCCACAGAGCACCACCGTCAGGACTACTGCCATAATCTGGCCCTGGTTCGGCATTACGAATCCCTGCATGTATTTCCCTTCCTGCCCTGGTAAATAGGCAGACCTTATAACGCTTGCAGGACAAGGCCATCGGATAGAGTGGAGCCAGCACGTGGCCGGCCGTGCCGCCGCACGTGGATCTTTTGAATGAGGGGTGTGATGCCATGAATCCGTCACCAGATGAACGCCGCGAAGCCCGCCGGACCCTGGCCACCAGCGCCTATACCGCTGACATGATCCGATCCTTGGAGCAGCCGTTTTTGGATGACGGGGTGCCCCTGATGCGCATAGCCGCCGGGTCCCTGGCCTCCGTGGCCGACGTCATGCTGACCCAGGCCGGGCTGGAGCCGGCAGGCGCCAGGGTCGTCCTGCTGGCAGGGGCCGGCAACAATGGCGGCGACGGGCTCTATGCCTCGGCCGATCTGGCCGGACACGGGGCCGACGTGACGGTGGTGGCCACCGGGCGCAGCCTGCACCAGGGTGGGCTGGATGCCCTGTTGCGGGCCGGCGGCGTGGTCACGGCCCTGGATCCCCAGGCAGCCATCCCCGGCTGCGAGGCACCGGCCGGCCCGGACCAGGCCTCCGAAGAGCTGGACCAGGCCCTGGAGCTGTGCCGACAGGCGGATCTAATCATCGATGCCATGACGGGCATCGGCCTCAAGGGGGCGCTGCGCGGCATCCCCGCCGCTCTGGCCGCGGAACTGGGCATGGAGGGCGGCCTGCCCGACAGGCCAGCCTGGCACGACCCCGCCGGTCAAGACGGGCCCCTGGTGCTGGCCGTGGATACTCCCTCCGGCGTGGACATTGATGAAGGCACCCTGCCCGGGGCCTACATCCCGGCTGATGTGACCGTGACCATGGGAGCCATGAAGCCCTGCCTGATGCTGCCTCCGGCCGCCTACGTCTGCGGAAGAGTCGTCCTGGTGGACTTCGGCTTCGACACCTCGGCCCTGGTCCCCAGCGTCTCCTGCATGAACGCCGAGGACTGCGCCGGACTTTTGCGCGCGCCCCGGGTGGATGACACCAAGTACACCAGAGGCGTGGTTGGGCTGGTCACCGGATCCGCGCTCTACCATGGCGCGGGGCTGCTCTCCAGCAGGGCGGCGGCCAGCGGCAACGTGGGCATGATCCGCTACTGCGGCCCCGAGCAGGTGGGCGATCTGATCCTGCAGGAGCTGCCAGAGACTGTCCTGGGCCGCGGAAGGGTCGAGTCCTGGGTGCTGGGTTCGGGTGTACCCACCCGGCAGGCCCAGGAGGCCGCTGGACCTGAAGGCCAGGACGATCAGCGGGATCTGATTGCCGACATACTCAACCGACAGGCCGCGGACCTGGACGAGGACGAGGCAGCGGCCGATCCGCCGGTGGTGGCCGATGCCGGAGCTCTGGACCTGCTGCCGGACCGTCTGGGCCCGCGCACGGTGCTGACCCCGCACGCCGGCGAGATGGCCGCCCTGCTCAACTCGCATGGCGAGAACGTGGACGGCGACCAGGTCATGGCCGAACCCCTGCATTGGGCTGTTCGCGCCTGCCAGCTGACCGGGGCCACCATTCTGCTCAAGGGGGCCATCACCCTGGTCGTCGGCGAGGACGGCACCGACCGCCCCCGGGTCATGACCACTGGTTTCGGCCCGGCCTGGCTGTCCACGGCCGGATCAGGGGACGTGCTCTCCGGCACCATCGGAGCGCTGCTGGCCCAGAACGCCGGACCGATCCAGGATGATGCCACCCTGATGGCGGATCTGACGGCAGCTGCGGCCTTCCTGCATGGACTGGCCGGTTCTTTGGCCAGCGGCGGCAGGCAGACCGGCTGGGAGCAGCCGCTGATCTTCGACCCCCGCAAGCCCCAGGATTTCGCCGATCTGGTAGCCCAGGACAGCCAGCGGGATGGTCACGGGACTGTTGCAGGACCCATGGGACAACCGATTCGCGCCGGGCAGGTGGCCGATGCCCTGCCCAGGGCCATAGGGCTGGTCATGTCAAGAGCCGAGGGAACTGCCGACCAGAACGACCAATCCGCCCAGGATGGGGACGATGCCTCTCTCTTCTTCGAGAACAGCTCGCTTTGGTTCTAAACACGTCATCAGCAAAGGAGTCTATTCGATGACCGCGCAGCTCATCGTCATGCGTCATGGGGAAAGCGTCTGGACTCAGAAGTCGGTCAACCGTTTCGCCGGTTGGGTGGACGTGCCCCTGACGGAACGAGGACTGGATCAGGCCCGCCATGCCGGACGGCTGCTCAAGGAGTCAGGCCTGCTGCCCGACCTGGTCTTCACCTCCCTGCTGACCCGCAGCATCGTCACCGCCAATACGGTGCTGGATCTGGTTGATCGGGCCTGGATTCCGGTGGAGCGCACCTGGAGGCTGAACGAGCGCCACTATGGCGCCTTCCAGGGGCAGACGCGACCGGCCATGCTGGAACGCTACGGCCAGCAGCAATTCGACATCTACCGGCGTTCCTACGATGTTCGGCCGCCGGCCATTGCAACCGATTCGCCATACTTTCAGGGACGGGATCCGCGCTATGCCCCGGCCATGCGCGACGGGCTGGACAGCCGGAATCCGGCCGAGATCCGTGCCGAGTGCCTCAAGGACCTGCTGCTTCGCCTGCAACCCTATTGGCGCAGCCGGATAGCCCCGAACCTGGCCCAGGGCCGGACTGTGCTCGTCGTCACCCACGGGTCCGTGGTCCGCAGCCTGATCAAGGTCCTTGAAAAGGTTGACGACAAGGACATCAGATCCATCAACGTGCCCACTGGCGTGCCCATGGTCTACAGCTTCGTGAACGACGAAGACGGCAACCCCCAGGTCCAGGGTCCGGGTCGCTATCTGGATCAGGAGGCCGCCGACCAGGGTATGGCTGAAACCGCGGCCCTGGGCCGATAGGGCCTTAGGTATAGATTGGCTTGTATGACACTGCTCCAACTGCGCTACATCGTCAAGATCGTCGAATGCGGCTCGATGAACGAGGCCTCGCACGAGCTCTACATCTCCCAACCGGCACTGAGTTCATCGGTCAAGGAGCTGGAGAACGAGCTGGGCATCGAAATCTTCACCCGCCACTCCCAAGGGATCGCTCTGACCGTGGACGGGGCGGAATTCCTGACCTACGCCCGACAGATTCTGGACCAGACCGACTTGCTGGAGGCCCGCTATAAGCAGGTCAGGCCCCGCAAGCAGCTCTGCCGGGTCTCCACCCAGCACTACATGTTCGCAGTGGAAGCCTTCGTGGAGATGATCAACTCCATCGATTCCGACGAGTACGAATTCACCATACGGGAGACGCGCACCAGGGACATCATCGACCAGGTGGCTACCCTCCAGTCCGAGATCGGCATCATCTACGAGTCCGACTTCAACAAACGGGTGCTGTCCAAGATGCTCCGGGAGAAGCACCTGGACTTCCACCCCCTCTTCCGGGCGGACCTGCATGTCTTCATCGCACGAACCAACCCCCTGGCCGATCGGGCCATGGTGACCATGAAGGACCTGGAGCCCTACCCCTTCCTGCAGTACGAGCAGGGCGAAGAGGGCTCCTTCTACTTCGCCGAGGAGGCGGTCTGGCCCGATTACTCCCCCAAGCAGATCACCGTGAGTGACCGGGCCACCATGCTCAACTTCATCGTCGGGCTCAACGCCTACACGGTCTGCACCGGCATCGACAACGAGGACCTCAACAACGAGAAGATCGTCAGCGTCCCCCTGGAGTCGGACGAATCCATGCTGGTGGGCTGGATCGTCAACAGCCGGACCAAGCTGTCCCATGCGGCTGACCTCTACCTGGACAAGCTGCGCCAGGTGGTGTCCAGCCACGGGTATTCGCTGATCGAACAGGAGTCGGGCGAGTAGCAGCAAAGCAGGCATCAGCCAAAAACGGCAACAGCCGATTCTCAGCGATAATTATTGAATTTCGTCGCTGGTTGCCAGTTGCTTGTGACAGCTATCTCAGTGGTCGTGGCTTACTCTATTTTCAGCGCTTTCCCTTGTGCTCCTATAGATGGCATCTTCCCCTTGTTGCCCACATCCTGCGATTTGAGTCCCAGGGCCTTGAGCAGGGCCCGGTCCAGATGCTCCAGTCCGCCCTGGCTCTTTGCCGCTGCGGTCAGATCCCAGACCTTGCCGTTGATCATGATGGTGGGGGTCGAGAACTCCCCCTTGGCATCCTTGGCATCCTTGCGGGTGATGGCGTAGGCGTTGACCTTGTCCACCCATGGCCTGTAGGTTCCCTGGGCGAAACGGTCTGCCAGAGACCTAGGGACCCCTACCCCCACGGCCTTGTCGGCCAGTCGAGCGTCAGAGACCGCCTGATAGGAGCTTTCATCGGGCTGGAAGTCGGATGCAAAGACGGCGGCAGCAAAGGCCGGCAGATGGTCCGGATCCTCCTGGGCCACCATGGCCAGGGCGTTGTCCACACGGCTGGAGTACTGGTCGCTGGAGGCCGAATCCAGGAAGTTCAAAAAGTTGTAGGTGACGTTGATCTGACCAGCGCTGATCATGCGCTGCAGCTGGGGATCAATGACCCGGCCCACCTTGCCGCACCAGGGGCACATGGGGTCCATAAAGATCTCAAGGGTCGGTGCGTCGGCAACCTTCTTCTTGCTGCCGACACCCTTGGCTGAAACGGTCAGCCCTCCCTGGTCATCGGCCACCGAAGGCTTGACGGTGACCTCTTGCAGGGCCTTGTAGGCCTTGGCATCCCCGCTGGGACCATGGCTGACTTGCGCGGTCGACGCTCCTGATGAAGGATTTTGGGCTGACTGGCTGCCTGCTGAATGATCAGCCCACAGCATGTATATGCCTGCCGCAAGCACCAGCACAAGAGCCACCGCCACCAGTATCAACGGAACCCTCCGCGAGCTCTGTGCAGGTGCACTTTCTTCAGGCTCGCTCACCTGAGGCTGGCCTGTCTCCGCCGGCTTCTCCTCAGTCGAAATTCGCCCGTCGGCAGGCTCCGCCGCATCCACCGCGTCGATCCCCGTTTGGTCCGGTTCCTCATGACCGTTCTGCTCCAGCGGTTTTGTCATGATCCATGGCCTTCCTTGCGATGATGATCCGTCGGCCTGCCCGTCGGACCTTTACCAATCTACACGAGGGTCGGCCGACAGCATGACCGTCCGAAGAATGTGCGCCGATATGAGCTGGTCACTTGCTCAGGCCCCGTAGCGCTTCAAGTAGTCTCTGGCGGCATCGGCGGTGCGCTGATCCAGAATGGGCGACCCGTCCGGGCCTTTCATGGAGGCGGCCGCATCGAAGATCTGACGGACGTTGACGATGCTGATGACCGGGAAGTGGAATTCGTCCATGATGGATTCGACAGCCGAGCCTTGGCCCTGTCCGGTGCGCTCCATCCGGTCCACGGAGAGCACCAGGCCGACGATGGTCACCTTGGCCTGGGACATGATCTTGGGCACCACCTGGCGGACCGCGGTCCCGGCGGTCATGACGTCATCCACCAGCAGCACCCTCATGCCATCCCTTAACTGGGTGCCGACCATGAGCCCTCCGTCGCCGTGGTCCTTGACCTCCTTGCGGTCAAAGGTGTAGCCGACCGGCATGCCGTGCGCCCCGCTCAGGGCGATGGCGGTGGAGACAGCCAGGGGGATCCCCTTGTAGGCCGGACCGAATACCGTATCGATGTCGGCGGGCAGGGTCCCCTGCTGCACGGCCTGCACGATGGTCCGGGCGTAGAACTCCCCCAGCAGGGCGATCAGCCGTCCGTCGTTGAAGGCCCCGGCGTTGATGAAGTAGGGCGAGCGCCGCCCCGACTTCAGGGTGAAGTCACCGAACTTGAGCGCTCCGCTCTGGAGCAGGAAGCTGGTGAAACCCTCCTGGATGCGGCGGGTCTGCTCCTGGTCATCCCCGTCATGTTCGGCCGTGTGTTCTGCTGCGGATGCGCTCATCGCCAGCACTCCCCTTTCCTGAGCAAATCGGCCAGCTTGGGCCGCTCGTCCAACAGATCGTCCAGCTCCCGGGCCACCCTCATGGGCGCCACAGGATCCACCAGGGCCGCAGCCCCGACCTCCACGGCGTTGGCTCCGGCATAGAGGAATTCCAAGGCCGTGCGCCCCGAGTCGATGCCTCCGATGCCGATGATGGGAACCTCGGGCAGTGCCTGGCGCACCCGCCAGACGAAGGACAGTGCTATGGGCAGGATGCAGGGGCCGGAGACGCCGCCCGTGCCCTGGGCCAGGATGGGCCTGCCTGTGTTGATGTCGATGCGCATGCCTACCAGGGTGTTGATCAGGCTGAGGGCATCCGCTCCCCCATCGACGGCCGCCTTGGCCACTTCCACGATATCGGTGACGTTGGGGGTCAGCTTGACCACCATGGGCTTGTCGGTCAGACCCCGCAGCCTGGTGATCAGCCGGTTCAGGGCCTTGGCGTCGGTGCCTACGGACATCCCCCCATGTGAGACGTTGGGGCAGGAGACGTTGATCTCCAGCATGTCAGCCGGAGAGTCGGCCAGCCGTTCCACGACTGTGGCATAGTCCTGGTCGCTGTGGCCGGCCACATTGGTGACCACGTTGGCTCCCAGGGCCTTGAGCCTGGGAAGCTCGTCCACCAGGTAATGGTCCACGCCCGGGTTCTGCAGGCCCACGGAGTTGACCATGCCGGCTGGGCTCTCGGCGGTCCTGGGCGTGGGGTTGCCTTCCCAGGGCACCGGCGAAACCCCCTTGGTGGAGATGGCACCCATCTGGGAGACGTCGTAATAGTCGCCGCATGCATCCAGGTTGAAGGTGCCCGAGGCCGTGCCCACCGGGTTCTTCCAGGGCATGCCGGCCACAACCGTGCCATGCCGCCAGGTGTGCGGCTCAAGAGGATCCATGATTGTCAGCCCGCTCATCGTGCCTCCTTCTTGTCCCCGCCTGCATCCCAGATCAGACGGTCAGCGGCAAAAACCGGGCCGTCCTTGCAGACCTTGAGTCTGCCGTCCACGGTGTCTACCACGCAGGCCACGCAGGTGCCATAGCCACACCCCATCCGGGACTCCATGCAGCACTGGGCAGGCAGGCCGGCCTTACTGGCCCAGGCGGCCACGGCCCGCATCATGGGCAGGGGCCCGCAGGTCAGGATGATGGTTCGCCCGGGATCGATGTCGCCGCGAACCCGGTCCAGAAGGGTGATGACATCCCCGGAGGCATTGTCGATGGACTCCAGCCGGCCGGTCAGCGAGACCATGATGGCATCGGCGAACCGGTGGTCCCTATAGCCCAGCAAGGCTGTGGCGCGCACACCGGACCGGCCTTGCAGGCACTGGGCTGCGCGGATCAGCGGGGGGACGCCCAGACCGCCGCCCACCAGCAGATAGTCAGCCGGCTTCTCCAGATCGAAGCCATGGCCCAGGGGCCCCAGCAGGTCCACAGCCATGCCTGGCTGCAGGCGGGAGAACTCATCGGTCCCCTGGCCCACCACGGCAAAGATGATCTCAATCTGCTCGCCCTCCAGAACCCGGCTGATGCCGAAAGGCCTGGGCATCATGGTCATGCGGTCGGCCGAGTAGAGGTTGATGAAGGCTCCTGCCGGGGCGTGGGCTGCCAGGTAGGGGTCGCGGATGGTCATCCGCCAGACCTGCCGGTCCAGAGGCTCCATGCCGGTGACCTGGGCGGTACGCCGTCCGGGCAGCCGACCTGCCTCTTGGGCCTGCTCCTCCACCTGGCTGGTGGATATGAAGAGGTTGGGTTTCATCGGGCCTCCTTGATCGCCTGATTGAGATCGTCCTTCATGGCCTGCGCGGCTTGGCGGGCGTCGCGGGTGACCATGCCCAGGGCCGCCTGAACGCTGAGCTGCGGACTGTAGTCCGGATCCTTCCGCCAGGCTGCGATGATCCCCCGTGAGGAATTGACCACAGCGCCGCCGCCGGACCGGTCGAACATGGGTGCCACGTCTGTCGCCGAACCGCCCTGGGCTCCGTAGCCGGGGACCAGGAAGAAGGTGTGGGGCATGGCCCGGCGCAGCAGAGCGCCGTCCTCGGGATGGGTGGCGCCGACCACGGCGCCTAGCCGGGAGTAGCCCGATTGGCCTATGGAGGGCTGCCCCCAGGATTCGACCAGTTCGCCCAGACGCTGATAGATGGTGCCGCCGCCTGAGTCCGCATCCAGGCCCAGTTCCTGGATTTGGCTGCCCGAGGAGTTGGAGGTGCGCACCAGGGCGAAGAGGTCGCCTTGGATGTGCTCGGCTGCCTGCAGGAAGGGTTCCACCCCGTCGGAGCCCAGGTAGACGTTGATGGTCAGGGCATCCTCGTACCAGGGGAACCTCCCGCCTGTCCGGGCCGACCCGTCCACTGCCTGCCCCGGGGCGAAGGGCAGGGGAAGCCCGTCCAGGTGGGCGGCGTAGGCCTCGGCTGTTGAGCCGATGTCCCCGCGCTTGACATCCCCGATGACGTAGAGGCCACGGTCGGCTGCGGCCCGGCAGGTGCCGGTGTAGGCCCTGATGCCCCAGGGTCCCAGGGCCTCGTACATGGCGATCTGGGGTTTGACTGCAGGCACCAGGTCGGCCACGCCCTCCAGAATGGCCAGGTTGAAGCGCAGATAGGCCCGGGCCAGGTGGTCCGCCCAGACGGCCTGAGCCTGCTCGCCCTGGTTCTGCTGCGGGTCCTTGGGGTCCAGGCCCATCTGGTCCATGCTCCCGGCGGCGCGCTGCCTGGCCTGGTCGATCAACTGGCTGGGCAGCAGTTCCGGTCGCGGATCCAGGCCGACCACCGTTGGATTGTGCTTGTCCTGAATGAGCGCGGTCAGTCGGTCCATGCTCGGTTCCTTTCCCTGGTGACGATGCGGCTTGCAGGCAAGCGGGAGAAGACCAGGAGCCCATCCTTGATGGTGGCCATGACCCGTCCGGCCAGTTCCGCGCCGGCGAAGGGGGTGTTCCGTGCCTTGGAGTGGAAGCGGCTGGGATCAACCTTCCACTTGGCCTTAGGGTCCAAGATGACCAGGTCGGCAGGCGGCTGGCCGACCTCGCTGCGCTGATCGACCTCCAGCTGAAGGTGACCAGTGTTGGCCTTGCGCGAGGGCAGGTCTTCGGGCAGGAGCCGCCGCATGCCCATGAGCTCGGCCGGGGCCAGGGACATGAGCTCTATCAGGCGTTCATGGCCGATGAGCCCGCTTGTGACCAGAACCTGGTTGCAGACCGCGTAGGCAGTCTCCAGGCCGATGATGCCGTTGGGGGCATCCTTGAGCCCCAGCGCCTTCTCAGTGGCAGTGTGGGGGGCGTGGTCGGTGGCGATCATGTCCACAGTGCCGTCGGCCATGGCCTCCAGGGCCGCCTGTTGGTCGGCGCGGGAGCGCAGCGGGGGATTCATCTTGGCCATGCTGCCGCAACGCAGCAGATCCTCGTCGCAGAGGGCCAGATAGTGGGGCGCGGTCTCGCAGGTGACCGGCAGCCCACGGGCCTTGGCGCGGCGGACGGCCTCGAATCCTTCAGCGGTGCTGACATGCTGCAGATGCACCCTGGTGCCGGTGCGTTCCGCCAGGGCGATGTCCCGATTGATGATGGCGGTCTCGGTCGAGGCGGGAATCCCCTCCAGCCCCAGTTTGCGGCTCACGGCTCCGAGGTTGACCTGACCGTGCTCGTGGTGCTCACAGTGATCCAGGATGGGCAGGTCGACAGACCGGGCATTGGCGGCCACAGCCTCCAGGGTCTGATCGGTGACTGCCGAGCCGTCATCGCTGATGGCCACTACAGGGTGGGCCCATCCGTGGCCAGGCAGATGCTCCGACCAGTCGTCTGGGTTTGAGGCCTGACGGCCTGCCCGGTCCATGGTGGCCGCCACGCACAGGGCGTAGTCCACCGGCAGGTGCAGCCCATGGTCCCGCTCATAAGATTCCAGATAGTCGATGACCGTGCGCCCGTCGGCCATCCGTGCTCGGCCGTCCATGGCAGGCTGGGTATTGGGCATGAGCAGTATCAGCCCATAGCCTCCAGCCGCTGCGGCAGCGGTGCCGGTGACCATGTCCTCCTTGTCGGTCTGGCCAGGGTCACGCAGGTGGACGTGCGGGTCGACCAGGGCCGGAGCCAGCACCAGCCCCGAGGCGTCTATCCGATCCGCCCCTGCTGACATGGCACCGGTCTCGTCAATCAGCGCGCTTTCAACTGCCTGGGGAAGCACCAGATCGACCGCCCTGCCGCTGCGCCAATCAGTCAACCCCAGCAGCCGCATGTCAGTCTTCAGCCTTCTCGTCGCAGTAGTCGCAGCGGTAGACCCCGGCAGCGTCCAGGTGGAAGCGCTGGTCCACGCCGGTCTCCACCGTGGTCACACAACGGGGATTGACGCAGGTGATGACGTTGACCAGATGGCTGGGGCGGTCAGGCTGATGCTTGCTGACGATCCTGCCCTGCCGGACCACGTCGACGGTGGCCTCGGGGGCGATGAATCCCAGGGCGGTCAGGTCCAGATCCCCGGTCTGTTCGATCTTGATGATGTCCTTGGACCCGTACTTGCGGCTGTCCGTGTTCATGATCAGGGCCAGCCGGGTCTGCGACGGATCCACGCGCAGGTAGTGCAAGACCTTGAGGGCTGTGCCCGCACGAACGTGGTCGATAATGATGCCATCAACAATGCTGGTGACCTTCATGCGGCCACCTCCTTCTGCTTGCGGTAACCGGGCAGCTCGTCACCCAGCAGGGCGCTCTCCAGGGCCATTCTGACCAGCATGCCATTGCGGACCTGCTGGAAGTAGGCCGCACGCGGATCATCGTCCACCTCCACGGCGATCTCGTTGACCCTGGGCAGCGGGTGGAGGATGGCCATGTCGGGTCGCGCAGCCCGAAGCTTGTCGGCATTCAGAATGTAGGTGTCGCGCAGGCGCAGGTAGTCGTCCTCGTTGAAGAAGCGCTCCTGCTGGACACGGGTCATGTAGAGCACGTCCAGGTCGCCGATGACCCCGTTCAGGTCCCCGGTCTCCCGATAGGTGCAGTCGGCCGAGGAGCGGATCCTCTCCAGAACGTATTCGGGGGTGCGCAGCTCGTCGGGGCTGATCAGGACGAAGTCCACGTGGCCCAGGCGGCAGAGGGTGGTGATCAGCGAGTGGACGGTGCGGCCGAAGGTCAGGTCCCCGCACAGGCCGATGGTCAGGTGGTTCAGCCGACCCTTGCGGGCGCGGATGGTGGCCAGGTCGGTCAGGGTCTGGGTCGGGTGCATGTGCCCGCCGTCCCCGGCGTTGATGACCGGGACCGTGGCTGCCTGGGAGGCCACCAGGGCGGCACCCTCCTTGGGATGGCGGATGGCCACGATGTCGGCGTAGTTGGAGACCGTCTTCAGGGTGTCGCTGATGGACTCCCCCTTGGAGACGCTGGCCAGCTGGGCGCCGGCGAATCCGATGACCTGGCCGCCCAGACGGAGCATGGCTGTCTCGAAACTGAGCCGGGTACGGGTGCTGGGTTCATAGAAGAGCGTGGCCAGGACACGGCCGTCGCAGGTATGGGCCACCTGACTGCGATGGGTGTCGATGTAGGCCGCCCGATCCAGCAGATCCAGGATCTGGGTCATGGGAATGTCGTCGAGGGTTACCACACTTCGCCCACGAAGGGGAACGACGGCGGAAGAGGTGTTGGATGCGTGATCAACTTGTTGGGACAACGGCTCACCTTCCTCAAGGTGGCCACCTTATGTGACCTGAACAAGCATACGACCCCGGATGGACCCAGGGTCAGCCGCCGTAGAAGAGCCGTTCCATGACCTGCCTGCAGCGGCGCATGGCCGCCAGCAGCTCGTTGACGAAGTGCTGGCCCCGGTGGGCCGGGTAGCCCAGGCAGACCGCGATGCCTCCCAGCACCTGCCCGTCGTCAGGCAGGATGTCCGCCTGGGATACCCTTCCGGACCAGAGGAAGTTGGCGTTGCGGGCTGCTGTGCAGAGCACCCAGCTGCGGCGCAGGGCCTTGGCATCCTTGGCTTCTATGAGACCCGCCGCCTCCAGGGCATCCAGGGCTGTCAGCGTGCCGGTGACCTGCAGCTCAGGCAGGTCGTGGGCGTGACGCAGCTGGAGGAGCTGCACTGTCCATTCCACGTCAGACAGCCCTCCCCGGCCCAGCTTCAGGTGTCGGTCCCGGCGCACGCCGCGCGGCAGCCGCTCGGCCTCCATCCGCGCCTTGAGCCGGCGAATCTGCCCCAGCTCCTCCTCGTTGGGCGGCTGCTGAGGGTAGCGGAGCGGATCGGCTGTACCCTCCAGAAAGTCCTGGGCCAGAGCGGCATTCCCGGCTGCGAATCTGGCCCGGATCAGGGCCTGATGCTCCCAGGTCTCCGACCATTCGCGGTAGTAGCGCTGGTAGGAGTCCAGGGAACGCACCAGAGGCCCCTGGCGTCCTTCGGGACGCAGGTCGAAGTCCAGGTCGATGCCGGGCTCCAGGCTGGCCCGTCCGGCCAGGACGGCCCGCAGGTCGGCGGTCACCCCTCGTGCGAATTCCGCCGCCTGGTCCTGGTCAGCGTCCGAGGCTGGACGGTAGATCAGCATGATGTCGGCATCCGAGTTGAAGTTGACCTCCCTGCCTCCGTAGCGACCCATGCCGATCGCGGCCAGATCGGCTGGCGCGCTAGCCTGTTCCGAACGGTGGTCCACGGCCCAGTCCAGGGCGGCATTGATGGCCGCATCGTAGACATCGGACATGCCCGCCAGGCAGGCCTGCTGATCGTCCACCCCGCTCATCCAGCCCAGCCCGATCCGCTCGATCTCCTGTCGGCGCATGGCCCGGACGGCTGTGGCGAACTCCTCTAGCGAGTCCGCATGGCGGGTCCGATAGGCTGCGGCGCGCTTGTCCAGGGTGGCTCGATCACGGGGGATCATGTCTTGGTCATGGCCCAGCCAGGTCACTGACTGGACGGATCGGGCCAGGGCGCCTGACAGATATCGGGAGTTGGACAGCACATGGCAGAGGCGGCGGGCGGCCGAGGTGGAGTCCCGCAGGAAGCCCAGGTAGGTGCTCTTGCCGCCGAAGTGCTCCTCAAGGGTTCGCCAGCCAAGAAGTCCCATGTCCGGATCCTGTCCCTCCCCCAGCCACTGGAGGACGGCGGGCATAAGAATACGGTTGATCCGCGCCGATCGGGTGACCCCTGTGGTAAGGGCCGTGACGTGGCGAATGGCTGCATCAGGGTCGGCAAAGCCGATGGAGGCGAACCGGGCGCGGGCCGCCTGGGGGCGCAGGCTGACCTCGTCCTCGTCCACCTGGGCGTTGATGGGCAGCATGGGACGGAAATAGATGGCCTGGTGAAGGTTGCGGACCTCTATTCTGGTGGCCTGGTATTGGGCCAGCATCTGATCGGCGTGCAGACCGAAGGCCCGGGCCAGCCGCCTCAGATCGCGGTTGCTCTCCAGCTCCTCCAGGCTGGGCGGCCGCTGGCCGAGGGTGCCTGAACGGTTGATTTTCGGAAAGAGGTGGGTGCGCCGCAGCTGCCACATCTGCAGACGATGCTCCATGACCCGCTCGAACCGATAGTCATGATCCAGCTGGTCGCCATGCTTGGCAGAGATGTAGCCACCCTGGGCCAGTGCCTGCAGAGCATCCAGGGTCGCCGGGCAACGCAGATCCGGGTCGCTGGAGCCGTGAACCAGCTGGAGCATCTGGACGGTGAATTCCACGTCCCGCAGTCCCCCCTGACCCAGCTTGATTTCGCGCTCCTTGCGGTCCTCGGGTATCAGCCGCTCCACACGCTGGCGCATCCGCTGGCAGTCGTAGACGAAGTTGGGACGCTGACAGGCACCCCAGACCAGGGGCTCGATCATGGCCGTATAGTCCTCTCCCAGGGCCTTGTCGCCAGCGACCGGGCGGGCCTTGAGCAGGGCCTGGAATTCCCAATTCTCAGCCCATTGGGCATAGTAGTCGGCGTAAGAGGCCAGACGGCGCACCAAGGGGCCGTCACGCCCCTCGGGCCGCAGGGCAGTATCAACCTTCCAAAGCGGCGGCTCGGTCGATCCGGGGATGACCGCCTGGCAGACCCGCTGGAGGAGGACGGCCATGGCAGTGCCGACGGCAATAAGATCAGTCCCATTCGGGTCCGCCCCCGAAGCCGGCTCCACCAAGTACATGAGATCCACATCGGACACGTAGTTGAGCTCCTGGGCGCCCAGCTTGCCCATGCCAATGACGGTCAGACGGCATGAATCGGCATTGGGAACCTGCCGGCAGGCAATGCTCAGAGCCCCTTGCAGCGCAGCGTCAGCCATGTCGGACAGGGCCCGGCTGATTGCCGGCTCCGGCTCCAGGGGATCCTCGGCTGCCAGGTCACGGGCCATGACGGCAGCCAGCTGCAGCCGGTATTCGGACCGCAGTGCATCGGCGTAGGCCGCCAGCGAGGGCACGGAGTCAGCATTGGCCTCCACCCTGTCCAAGGCGTCCATGACCCGCTTCCGCCTGGTTTCCGCCGGGCAGTCAGCCAGGTGGTCGGGGTCGATGGCTGCCGCCTCTGCCAGTTCCGGCCGCGAGCGCATCAGCCGACCCATGGCCTCCGAGGCCCCCAGCACCCTGATCAGCGACTGTGCTCCCCCTTGGTTCCCCTGCGGGGATTCGGCCAGAAAGGCCGGACGGGTTCCTTGCGGATACTGCTCTAGAATTCGTATCAGCCCGGCAAGGGCTTCGTCCGGATCGCAGGCCTGGTCGAGGCTCTGGACCAGGGTTTGTTCCAGCTTCTGATCGTCAACCAGACGGGCAAGCCGATCCAGCCGAACCCGGGCCTTGTCCATGTCGTGCAGCCCGAGGTGTATCAGGGTCGAAGTGGTCGGTTGCGCCGAATCTGCCATGAGTCATCCCCTGCCTTTCCTCGGGCCCGCAACGACACTGACATCCACGGGGCCGGTACAGGCATTATAGGGGGAACGGGTCGTCAGCCCTTGCGGCCCTCCCGGAAGGCGCAGACGGAGCAGTATACGGTGACGACGGCTAAGCACACGGAGAAGATCAGTGTGGGCCAGGTCAGCAGGCTGCCGTCCCGCACAGCCTCAGCCAGGGATTGGACCAGCCAGATGGCGCAGGCCGCAGCAGTCAGGCCATACATCCGAGATCGAGCCTTGCCGGTGATACGCACGATTGTGCTCCTTTGTAACGATGTTCCAAAGATGGTTGATCGGCGTGAGGGACGGCAAGTGCCCGTCCCTCACGCCGATGATTGGTCAGCTCTTGCGGCGCTTGGACATGACGTCAATAGCCACGGCCAGCAGGAGCACCAGCCCCTTGATGGTCTTGACGATGGCCGTGTCCACGCCCATGATGGACAGTCCCTGGTTGATCACACCCATGACGAAGGCTCCGACGACCGCCCCGGGAATGGTGCCGATGCCGCCGGTGACAGCCGTGCCGCCGATGAAGCAGGATGCGATGGCGTCCATTTCGAACTCCATTCCAGCCTGGGCGGTGGCCGAGGCCAGTCGTGAAAGCATGCAGATGGCTGCCACAGCGGACAGGAAGCCCATGTGGACGAAGAGCGTGAAGTCCACCCGCTTGGCGTTGATGCCCGAGAGCACGGCAGCCTTGCGGTTGCCGCCCACTGCGTAGACATGCCGGCCGAAGACGGTTCTGGTGAGGATGAAGTTGTAGATCAGGACCAACACGGCCACGATGACCAGCATTATGGGCGTCCCGCCCTGGTTCTCGTTGCCGGAGGAGGCCAGCAGGTAGGTCACGAAGAGGATGACGACTGCGGCCACGATGATCTTGCCGGTCATCAGGGCCTTGGGTTCGGGAACCAGACCTACAGCCAGGGTCTTGCGGCGGCGGGCAATCTGCGACCAGGCGTAGGCCAGGATGCAGATCAGGCCCAGCACCACGGTCAGGCCGTCGAAGGGGCCCCACCATCCCAGGATGTTGGGCAGGTAGTCACGGGCGATCCCCCTGAACTGCGCGGAGGTAATGGGCACGGACTCGCCGACGATGACCGTGGCCAGACCACGGAAGATCAGCATGCCGGCCAGGGTGGTGATAAATCCTGGAATGCCGATGACGGCTACCCAGAAGCCCTGCCAGATGCCGATCAGCAGACCCACGATCAGGGAAAGGCCGATGGCCACGATCCAATTGACCCCCATATGCTCCATGAGGATGGCGCACACGCCTCCGATGAAGGCCACCAGCGATCCCACCGACAGATCAATGTGGGTGGCGATGATGACCATGACCATGCCGATGGCCAGGATGATCACGTAGGCGTTCTGCTGGATCAGCGAGACGAAGCTGTTGGGTTTGAGCAGCACCCCCTTGGTCAGTATTTCGAAGACGACCACGATGACCACCAGAGCGCCGACGATGCCATACTGCCGGGCGTTGCTGGCCAGGGAGGCCAGAATGCCAGGTCCTGCCTGTTCTTGTTCCACCGCCTGGGCGGTGCTCTTGTTGCTGTTGGGCGAGCTCATCTGGCTGCCACTCCCTTCTTTTCCTGGGTCATGCCCTTCATCAGATACTCCTGCGAGAAGTCCCGGCGCTCCACGTCGTTGGTGATGACCCCCTGGCTGACCGTATAAATCCGGTCACAGATGCCGATCAGCTCGGGCAATTCAGAGGAGATGACCACCACAGCCTTGCCCTGGTCGACCAGCCGGTCGATGATCTCGTAGATCTCGTACTTGGCTCCCACATCAATGCCTCGGGTGGGCTCGTCCAGGATGAGCACATCAGGATCCGAGATCACCCACTTGGCCAGCACGACCTTTTGCTGGTTGCCGCCGGACAGGGTGGAGACGGGCACATCGATGTTGCTGCACTTGATGTTGAAGTCCTTGCGGTACTCCTCCACCCGTGCCCTCTCCAGGTTCTCGTTCATGACCCCATGGCGGCTCATTTTCTTGAGCGAGGCCAAGGAGGCGTTTTCCCTGATGTTCTGCAGCAGGTTGAGTCCGAAGACCTTGCGGTCCTCAGTGGCATAGGCCAGGCCCGAATCGATGGCCGACTGGACGTTCGGCAGCTCGACCTGACGGCCATGCATCTCGATTCTGCCGCTGATATGGCTGCCATAGGACCGCCCGAAGATGCTCATGGCCATCTCGGTGCGACCAGCACCCATCAGTCCCGCCAATCCGACGATCTCACCCTGGTGAACCACCAGATTGGCATGATCGACCACGGTGCGTGAGGGATCCTGCGGGTGGTGGACAGTCCAATCGCTGACCTTGAGCACCTCCTTGCCGATGTGCGGCACGTGCTCGGGATAGAGGTTGGTCAGCTCGCGGCCGACCATCTTCTGGATGAGCAGATCCTGATCCAGCGGGTGGTCTTGGTCGATTCGCATACCGCCCACCGTGGAGCCATCCCGTAGAATGGTCACCCCATCCGCAATCTGCCCCACCTCGCCCAGCTTGTGGGTGATGAGGATGCTGGTCACTCCCTGCTGGTCACGCAGCTGTCTGACCAGATCCAGCAGATGATCGGAATCATCGTCGTTCAAGGCGGCTGTGGGCTCATCCAGAATCAGCAGCCTGACGTGCTTGGACAGCGCCTTGGCGATCTCCACCAGCTGCTGCTTGCCCACTCCAAGATCCATGACCCTGGTGTCGGGTTTCTCGTCCAGCCCCACACGCTCCAACAGACGCGAGGCCTTGGCCCTGGTCGTGTCCCAGTCCATGACGCCATTGTGTGCCTGCTCATTGCCCAGGAAGATGTTCTCGGCAATAGATAGGAAAGGGCTCAGCGCCAGCTCCTGGTGGATGATGACAATGCCGTCGTCCTCCGAATCATTGATGGTCCGGTAGCGGCAGGGCTTGCCGTCGAACAGGATTTCGCCAGTATAGCTGCCATGCGGGTAGACCCCGGACAGCACGTTCATCAGGGTTGACTTGCCGGCCCCGTTTTCCCCGCAGATGGCATGGATTTCGCCCTTGCGCACGTCCATGTCCACATTGGACAGGGCCTTGACCGGACCGAAGGTCTTGGTGATTCCCTGCATTCGCAACAAGATGTCCTCGTCGGACATGCTTTCACCTCCTGTGCGCCGACCGTCCCACCCCTTGACCGGAAGCGGGACGGTCCGGCGCGACTGTGATGCCAACCTCACTTGGTCAGCTGATCGAATCGTGCCTGGGTCAGGTAGTTCGCCTTGACCAGATCGGTCAGGTTGTCCTTGGTGATGGCCTTGGGATCCAGCAGCTTCGAGGGCACCTTGATGCTGTTGTTGTCAAAGGTGCCGTTGATGCCGGTGACCTTCTTGCCTTCGGCGATTTCGATGATCATGTCGTAGACGGCCTGGGCCAGCTTGTTGACGTCCTTGAAGACGGTCTGACCCTGCAGCCCCTTGGAGATGTTGGCCACGGAGATCTCCATGGCGTCCTGCCCGGTGATCTTGGGCCAGTTGTCGGTATTGGGCTGGATGTCGGGCCTCTTGGACTGGATGGCGTTGATGACTCCCTGGCTGATGCCGTCATAAGGGCTCAGCACGGCATCCAACCGCTCGCCATGGGCGTAGGTCGAATCAAGAATGGATTCCATGTCCTTCTGGGCCTGCTCGGTCTTCCAGGACTGGACGGAGATCTTCTGCCAGTCTGAAAGCTTGAAGTCCTTGGTCACACCGCCGCCATGCTGGGAGGGGCTGACCAGAACGCCCGACTTGAAGTAGGGCTGCAGCAGCTCCCAGGCGCCCTTGAAGAAGTACTTGGCGTTGTTGTCGTCGGGAGAACCCGTAAAGAGCTCAATATTGAATGGACCCTTGGCTCCGTTTTTGAGCCCCAGCTGGTCGATCAGCCAGTTGGCCTCCAGCACGCCGGTGCGCTCAAGCTGGAAGGTCGCATAGTAGTCAACGGCCTTGGTGTTCATGATCAGCCGGTCATAGGCGATGACCTTGGCCCCGGCATCCTTGGCCTTCTCGACAGCCGGCCCAACAGCGGTGCCGTCCTTGGAAGCCACCACCACGATCTTGGCGCCCTTGTTGACCATGTTCTCGATGTCGGCATTCTGCTGGGCGG
Source organism: Bifidobacterium sp. W8112 (assembly GCF_016101425.1). Lineage (NCBI taxonomy): Bacteria > Bacillati > Actinomycetota > Actinomycetes > Bifidobacteriales > Bifidobacteriaceae > Bifidobacterium > Bifidobacterium sp. W8112. Next base: position 47,721 of record NZ_JACFQN010000001.1, read on the forward strand.
GCTTGTCATCCGCGAAGGAGAGCACTACCTTGTAGCCTGCTTTCTCCAGTTTGCTCTTGAGGTTGTTGCCGTCCTTGTTCCAACGTTCCTCGGACTTGGTGGGCATGGACACGCCGATGGTGGCGCCTTTGCCGATCGATCCTCCCTCCTGGGAGGAGCTGGAGGCACGTGAACCTCCGCAAGCGCCCAGTCCGGTCAGCATGGCGACGCCGATGACCGCCGCCATGGCTCGTTGCATCATCTTCATGAAGACTCCTTCATCCTTGAATTCTCCGGCAGGCATCTCCGTCTGCCTGGGTCCCTTCATTGCAGGCCCAGTGGTCAGCATACCCAATTGCGTTAACTTTATCAACTCAACAAAGCTGATTATCTATTTATCTGTTTCGTACATGAATTTAATAATTTGTTCGAACTGTTGTCTTTCATCGGCGCAAGGGGTGCACTGGGCGGGGGCAAGCCACGATCTTGGCTACACTGGAACCTATGGCACATCGATTGTTCGGTTCACAGTCCTCACTGCGTGAGGCCAACCGTGCCCTCCTGCTGGATACGATCCGAAGATTCGGCGCCATGACCCAGATCGAATTGGCTGAAAATACTGGGCTCTCAACAGCCACTGTCTCCAACCTGGTACGCCTGATGGGCGAGCAAGGACTTCTGGAGACATCCTCCACCACCAGAAACGGCCGCCGCGCCACCCTGGTCATGCTGGCCCGCCGCAAGGGCCTCGGAGTCGGGCTCTACATCGGCCGTCACGAAATGCGGCTGGAAGTTGTCGACGCCAGCCATGCCATCCTGGCAGAGCATGATATGGCTCTGCCGCGGCAGCACAAGCCGGACACTACCCTGGAACGGGCCATGATCCTGATCAAGGAGACGCTGACTTCCATCGGCGCCCAATCGGATGAGCTTGTCGGCCTGGGCCTGGCCATGGGGGCCCCTGTGGACTGCAGAACTCACCAGCTGGCCATTCCCGGCATCCTGCGAGGCTGGGACAAGGAGGATCTGATAGGCACCTTCCACGAGGCCTTTCAGGTGCCGGTCCAGGTGGACAACGATGCCAACTTCTCAGCCATGGCCGAGCTGAGAATGGGCGCGGCAGTCGGCAGACGAAACTTCGTTTACATCCACGCCAATGACGGTGTGGGTGCGGGAATCGTCATCAACGGCGAGGTGTGGCGGGGCACCACCGGGCTGGCAGGCGAAATAGGCCATGTCCAAGTGGATCCCCTGGGCGATATCTGCATCTGCGGCAACCGCGGGTGCCTGAATACGGTGGTGGACGAGAGCCGTCTGGTCTCCTTGCTCAGCGTGACACACGGGAACATGACCCTGGAGGATCTGGTGGGCAATGCCGTCAAGGGGGATCCGGGCTGCAGACGGATCGTGGGCGACGCGGCCATCCGCATCGGCAATGTAGTAGCCGATCTGTGCAACGCCGTGGATCCCGAGGTAGTGGTCCTGGGAGGCATCCTGAGCACAACAGAAGATGTGTTTCTGGAACCCCTCCGGGAGACTCTTCAGCGCATGCTGTTCCCTGATGCCATGGTCCCCATGGAGGTGCTCCCTGCCCGCTATCCGATTACCGGATCGGCTCTGGGGGCGGCTATGATGGCTGTCGATAGCGTCAACGAACACATTGATGTGTCCAACAAATCCGCAGGTCGATCATCGTAGAGGAGGTGACCTGGATTGCATAAAACCGCTGTCTTGATGCAGATGGACGACCTCTGCATCAGGTTCGGGTTCGTTGAGGCCCTCAAACACATACACCTGGATATTCGCCAACACGAAGTGCTCGCCATCGTGGGCGACAACGGGGCAGGCAAGTCCACCCTGGTCAGGATTTTGTCAGGATTGATCCGGCCCGACCAGGGTACCTTGCTCTGGAAGGGCCGGCCGACCAGCATTCCCTCGATCAGAGTCGCCAATCAGTTGGGCATTGCAGCCGTTTTCCAGGGGCAGGACTTCTGCGACAACCTGGACGTCTCCTCCAACCTCTTCCTGGGCAAGGAATTGCGCGATCGTCACCATCGGCGTGACGACGAAGCCATGCGTCGACGCACCCGTCAGGTCCTCCAGTCGCTGTCCTCCCCCATCCGCGTGGGACAACCCATGGCCACCCTTTCCCTGGGGCAAAAACAGACCGTGTCGATCGCCAGGACCCTGCTGGACAATCCGGAGCTGATCCTGCTGGACGAGCCGACGGCCTCCTTGTCAGTCATGCAGTCCGCCGAGGTGCTCAACTACATCAAGCGCATGCGTTCCGAGGGGCGCAGCATCCTCATGGTCTGCCACGATCTGCCGGACGTTTTCGCGGTTTCCGACCGCATAGCAGTCATGCGGCAGGGACGGCTGGTAGGAGTCCTTCCTACGGCCGAGACATCTTATGAGACTGTCATAGCCTTGATTTCAGGCATTGATCCCGAAGATGTCATACAGGACCAGGAGCAGCTGGATGCCATGGCCAGAGCCAACGCCCGCGTCCACGCCCTGCGCGGCACCAGAAAGACCTTGCCCGAGCAATCATGAACAAAGGAATCCCAGAATGCAGCTGACCGATACCCTCCTGACCATCGTCTGCGCCCTGATAGGGCTGGCGGTGGGACTGATCTACGGACTTCTGCCCAAGAAAAACGACCGACTGACTGATTCACAGCAACGCTGGACACAGGTCCTATCCCTGATCGGGGTCGGCCTGGTGGTGATCCTCATTCTGCTGGGGCGCGACCTGGCCTCCTGGGTAACCATCGGAGGGATGGTCCTTGGCCTGTTGATTGGCATGATACCGCCCTTGAACAGAGCTGCGCTCAAGGTCTGGCCATGGCTGAGGCCCCGCACCGACAAGCAGGGCCAAAAGCGTCGCTGAAAGCTGGCGATCACGCTTTTGCCGTCATCGATGCGGGGCCTCACCCGCTCCTATGCACTTATTTTTGGCTGCTGACCGGCTCCTCCTTGGCCCCCACCTGATGGAAGAGGTGACGGACGTTGTGCCAGATGCGCCTGGTGACGCCGGAGTGGTTCATGGAGTAGAGGTGGATGCCGTCTACCCCGTGGGCCACCAGGTCGGCGATCTGCTGTGAGGCGTAGATGATGCCCGCCTCGCGCAGGCTGGCACGGTCGTCGCCCCAGCGCTCCAGGATGGACTCAACAGCCGCCGGGATCCGCGCCTTGCAGACCTCGCTCATGTGCCGTACCTGTCCCTCGTTGGTGATGGGCATGATGCCGGCCTCGATGGGCACCTGGATGCCGGCTGCCCGAGCCCTGTCCAGGAAGTCCAGAAAATCGGCGTTGTCGTAGAAGAGCTGCGAAACCAGATGATCCACGCCGGAATCCACCTTGATACGCAGATGCTCCATGTCCTCCTCGGGCGAGGCGGCCTCCGGGTGGGTCTCCGGATAACAGGCTCCGTAAATCGACAGGTTGGGCCGACGCGACCGGATGTAGGAGGCCAGGTCGCTGGCATGGTCGAAGACTCCGGCAGGCTCACGGCCCTCCACGCTGTCGCCGCGCAGGGCCAGCACCGCTGCCACCCCCGCGTCGTCGAACATGTCCAGGGCCTGGTCGATCACCTCGCGGTCCGCATACTGGGCGGTCAAGTGAGCCACGGCAGGGATGCCGTACTCGGTATGGATGGTCTTGGCTATGCGGGCCGTGGCTGTGCGGTCCGAGCGCCGGCCGGTCCCGTAGGTCACCGAGATGAAGTCGGGCATCAGCCCTTCCAGACCGTCCAGGGTGTCATAGATGGTGCCCACCGGGGCATCGCGCTTGGGGGGAAAGACCTCCAGGGAAAAGATAGGCTCATGCATGATCCGACTCCTGACTGGACGATAGCTCCGCACGCACCTGCTGTGCGGCGGCCACCATGTGCTCCAGGCTGGGCCAGGTCTCCTTGTCGCCTCGGGTCTTCAATCCGCAGTCGGGGTTGATCCAGACCTTGGCCGCATCCAGCTTCTTCAGGATGGCGTGGATCCGGTCCACGATCTCCTCGGTGGAAGGGATGCGCGGCGAGTGGATGTCGTAGACTCCGGGGCCTGCCTCGGTCTCGAACTTGGCCTCCTGGATGGCATCCAGGACGGTCAGGTCGGAGCGGGAGGCTTCGAAGGAGATCACATCGGCGTCCATGGCATCAATGTCCTTGATGATGTCGTTGAACTCCGAGTAGCACATGTGGGTGTGAATTTGGGTAGTGGGTTTGACCCCGGAATGCACCAGCCGGAAGGCGGGGATGGCCCAGTCCAGGTATCGGCTGTGCCAGTCGGAGCGCCGCAGCGGCAGCTTCTCGCGCAGGGCGGCCTCGTCGATCTGGATGATGCGGATGCCTGCGGCCTCCAGGTCCAGGACCTCGTCACGGATGGCCAGAGCCAGCTGGCGGGTCTGCTGCTTGTGATCGATGTCCTCGCGGGGCCAGGACCAGTTGAGAATGGTCACCGGACCGGTCAGCATCCCCTTGACCACATGGTTGGTGCGGGATTGCGCGTAGGAAGACCAGCGCACCGTGATGGGCCGGGCGCGGGAGATGTCCCCCCAGACGATGGGAGGCTTGACGCAGCGGGTGCCGTAGGACTGGACCCAGGCATTCCGGGTGAACAGGTAGCCCTTGAGGTTCTGGCCGAAGTACTCGACCATGTCGTTGCGCTCGAACTCGCCGTGGACCAGCACATCCAGGCCGATCTGCTCCTGGTGGTCGATGACCTGGTCGATCTTGCGGGCGATGAAGTCGTCGTAGTCCTCCTGGCTGATCTCCTTCTTGCGCAGGCGGGCACGCTCGGCGCGGACCTCGGCGGTCTGGGGGAAGGAGCCGATGGTGGTGGTCGGCAGCAGGGGCAGACCCAGCTCCTGGGCCTGGATCCTCTGGCGTTCAGGCCGGGCCGGGGTACGCACAAAGTCATCGTCCTTCAGGCCGGCCAGGCGCTGCTGCACCTGGGGGTCGGGCTGGACGCGGCTGCCGTCGAAGAGCTTCTGGTTGTCAGCAAGGGCCTTGCTGGAGCGGCGCTGACCCTCGTCGGCATCGGCCAGCTGGGCCAGGTCGTGCAGCTCGCCCAGCTTCTCCAGGGCGAAGGCGAAGTGCGGCCGCACGGTGTCGGCATCCAGCCCATCCTCGTCGGCCACGGTATAGGGCACGTGCAGGAGTGAACATGCGGTGGACACCACCACGTTCGAGGTCACCTGGTGCAGGGCATCCAGCAGGCCCAGGCTGACGGCATAGTCGTTGCGCCAGATGTTGCGGCCGTTGACCAGACCGGCGAAGATGGTCGTTCCCTCCGGCACGCCGTGCTCCTTGAGGGCAGCCAGATTCTCATCCCTGCCCTCGACCAGATCCAGGCCGATGCCGTCGAAGCCCAGGTCAACCAGCCGGTCGTAGCAGTCGCCCACATGGCCGAAGTAGGTGTTGAGCAGGATACGGACCTTGCCTTTGTCGCTCTGACGGGCCTTGAGGATGGGCTGGTAGAGGGTTTCGAAGAGGTCCTGGTCGCCCGGTTCCTTGTCCAGGACCAGGTAGGGCTCGTCCAGCTGCACCCAGTCGGCGCCCAGGCCGACGAACCGCTCCAGGATGGTCGCATAGGCCTTGGCCAGGTCCTGGACCAGTGCCGGATCGGGATCCAGCAGCTCGCCCTGGGGACCGCGTGCCAGCTTGAGGAAGGTATAGGGGCCGATCAGCACCGGCTTGGCGGCGATGCCCTGCTTGCGCGCCTCCTGGAACTCCTTGAAGGGCTTGTCGCCTTCCAGGGTGATTCTGGTGTCCTGGTCGATCTCGGGAACCAGGTAGTGGTAGTTGGTGGTGAACCACTTCTTCATAGGCAGGGCGGTCACGTCACCCTGCTCCCCCTGGTAGCCGCGGCCCATGGCGAAGAGGGTGTCCTCGGGGCCCAGGCCCAGCTTCCGATAGCGCTCGGGCACGACGCCCAGGAGGATGGAGGTATCCAGGACCTGGTCGTAATAGCTGAAATCGTTGACGGGAATCAGGTCGACGCCGGCCTCCTGCTGAAGCTGCCAGTGCCTGGCCCGCAGATCGGCGGCCGTGCGCCGGACCTCGTCCAGATTCCGTTCGCCCTTCCAATAGCCCTCGATGGCCCTCTTGAGTTCGCGGTGCGCGCCGATGCGCGGGAATCCGGACACGGATGTAATCGCTGCCATGAAACCTCCCAGTTTCGTCCTGATGTCTTTGGTCAGCCTATCAGCGGCGGGGGGAGGCGGGTAATTGGTGCAAATAAGGTGTCGCCATAACCTGAATCGATAACGGCAGGACGGCAAGCGGGGGACTGAAGCCCGTCAAGACTGCCTGCAGCGGTGGCCTTGAGCTTGTTTACGCCGGTCAGTCCTCCAGATCCTGGGGGCCCAGAATGCCCAGCAAACGGGCCTGGTGGGTTCCCCAGTCGGTCAAGGGCCGCTCGGAGCCCAGCAGGACCATGGTGGCCGGCGGCAGTCCAAGATTGAGCAGGTCCAAGAGGTCGGGGTCGGAGTTGTCCTCGGCCAGCCACTGTGAGCAGATAGACATGGTGGGCTCATGACCCAGGATCAGGACCCGGCGGTCACGGTCCTCGGTCTGTGCCAGCTGGTCGAAGACCGCCTGCATGCCGGATTCATAGAGGGATTCCCGGTAGTCGACCCGGGGCCCGTCCCCCAGGGGCTTGAGCATGCCGTCCAGGGTCTGACGGGCCCGGGGCGCACCCGAGCAGATGATGCGGTCGGGCACCAGGCCCAAAGCGGCCAATCCACGGCCCATGATCCGGGCCTGCCGCTGGCCACGGTCGGTCAGCTGGCGGCTGCGATCGCCCTGTGACCCCTGGCGTTCGGTCTTGGCGTGACGCATGAGCATGAGGGTTCGGCTGCACCGCCGCAGATCCTCGGCCTTCAGACCTTTTCGCAAACCCATGCCATGCTTCCTTTCCCGAAGTTCCTGTCAGGCGTCTTCTCCATTATGGCAGAGCCCAGAGGATACGCCGGTCATGGGCGATCAGTCTTTCTGATCCTGTCCGCCCTGCAGAGTGCGCACCTGATGATCCAGGTCACGCAGCACCTTGCGCAGCTTGCGATCAGAGACCCGGCGCAACTCCAAATCCTCGAGGTCCTCAAGGTCTTCCTTTTCGCGCTCGCGGTTGGAGCCGCTGCTCTTGGCAGGCGGTCGGCCCTGATCGACGTCAGTCTGGTAATCCTTGGTAGCCCGGACATGCTTGCGCAGAGCCTGCTGGCCGGGAGCCATGGCCCTGCTGGTCAGCAGGAAGCCGGTGTGCCCGATCATCTCATGCTCGGGTCGGACCGCCAGACCGTCGGCCTTCCAGGAGCGCTCCAGGCTCTCCATGATCCCGGGCTCGGTCCATCGGCCGTCGGCGCGCAGGGCCTCGGCCAGTCGGCTGAGCTGGGTGGTAGTGGTCACATAGGCAGTCAGCACGCCGCCGGGGGACATGACCCGGTAGGCCTGCTCCAGACGGTTCCAGGGGTCCAGCATGTCCAGAACGATGCGGTCGAATTCGTCCTCGGGCAGGTCGGCCGCAAGGGTGTCGAAGTCGCCGGTACGCAGGTCCCACTGGGCAGGGCGGTGACCAAAGAACACGGTAGCGTTGCCCATGGCCACCCGGGCGAACTCCTCCCGCCGCTCAATGCTGGTGAGTTTGCCTTCCGTACCGATGGCATCCAGCAATCCCAGACTCATGGCCCCTGAGCCGGCTCCCGACTCCAGGACCCTCATGCCCGGACGGATGTCGCCCAGAAGGATGACCCTGGCCACATCCTTGGGGTACATGATCTGGGCACCGCGCGGCATGGAGAGTATGTAGTCCTCCAGCCGGGGGCGCATGATGGTGAAGGCCCATCCTCCAATGCCTCGGGAAGACTTCCAGGGCTTGGCCCTGTCAGGCGCCTGTGTGTCGGTGTCGACATCCTGCTGGTGGCGCATCTGCCGCCACTTGTCAGCCGAGATGGTCACCACCACGGATCCCTCGGGCAGGCCAATTATGGCCTCGTGCGGCAGGAGCCCATGGTCGGTCTGTGTCAGGCCGCCAGGTTCCAGCATGACCGTCAGCCTGCGGCCACGCCGGTCGGTCAGCTGGACCCGCTCCCCTGCGCTCAGCGGTCCTCGCCTTGGGCTCATGCCTTCTCAGTCCTCCTCGCCCTTGGTGAACTGGGAGTTGTAGAGGGAGGCATAGGCGCCGCCGCGCTCCAGCAGCTGGTCGTGGGTGCCCTGCTCGACCACCGAGCCGTGGTTGACCACCAGGATCAGGTCGGCATCGCGGATGGTGGACAGCCTGTGCGCGATGACGAAGGAGGTTCTGCCCTTGCGCAGGGTGTTCATGGCCTGCTGGACCAGCAGTTCGGTCCTGGTGTCCACCGAGGATGTGGCCTCGTCCAGGATCAGGATGTCGGGGTCGGACAGGAAGGCGCGGCAGATGGTCATCAGCTGGCGTTCGCCCTGGCTGAGCTCGCTGCTGTCCTCATTGAGGACGGTGTCGTAGCCCTGGGGCAGCTTGCGGATGAACTCGTCCACGTGGGTGGCCTTGGCGCCATCGATCATGGTCTGCTCGGGGATAGTCTGCCCCTCGTCCAGCCCGTAGAGCAGGTTGTCGCGGACGGTGCCGTCGAAGAGCCAGGTGTCCTGCAGGACCATGCCGAAGTGGCTGCGCAGGTCGTGACGGGTCACCCTGGAGGTGTCCACGCTGTCGATGGTGATGTGTCCGCCCTGGATTTCGTAGAAGCGCATGAGCAGGTTGACCAGGGTGGTCTTGCCCGCCCCGGTGGGTCCCACGATGGCGATGGTCTGCCCGGGCTTGGCCTCGATGGACAGGTCCTTGATCAGCGGCTCGGCCGGATCGTAGGAGAAGCGGACATGGTCGAAGCGGACATGGCCCTCGACCTTGCCTCCGGTCTCCTGGCCCAGATGGTCGGGATGCTCGATGTCCGGCACCTCCTCGGCCTCGTCCAGGAAGTCGAAGACCCTGCGGCAGGAGGCCAGGGAGGACTGGAGCATGGTGCCCATGGAAGCCAGCTGCCCGATTGGTTGTGAGGCCTGACGGGTGTACTGGGTGAAGGCCTGCAGGCCGCCCAGGCTCATGCTGCCATTGAGCACATGCACGCCGCCGACGATGACCACGATCACGAAGCTCAGGTTGCCGAAGAAGGTCGACATGGGCGTGACCAAAGCCGAGAAGAAGGAGGCCTTGAAGCTGGCCTGGTAGAGCTCCTGGTTGCGCTCCTCGAACTCCTCCTCCGCCTTGCGCTGGTGGCCGAAGGCCCGGACCACCATGTGGCCGGAGAACATCTCCTCCACGTGGCTGTTGACCTGGCCGGTGCGGATCCACTGCCTGGTGAACTGGGGCTGGGTCTTCTTGAGGATGATGCCCGCGCACAGGGCCATGACCGGGATGATGATGAAGGCGATCAGGGTCAGCAAGGGCGAGATGGTCAGCATCATGATGAAGGCGCCGATGATGGAGAAGACCGAGAAGAGCAGCTCGCCCAGGATCTGCTGCAGGGTGCCCGAGATGTTGTCGATGTCGTTGGTGGTCCGGCTCATGACCTCGCCGCGCGGGGTCCGGTCGAAGTACTGCAGGGGCAGCCGGTCCAGCTTGTCCTCGATCTGCCTGCGCATGGTGTAGACCGCGTCGGAGACCAGCCGGGTCATCAGGAAGTTCTGCACCAGCCTGACCAGGATGGAGATCAGGTAGATGCCGATGACGAACATGAGGATGGTGCCGAAGCGGCCCCAGTCGATGCCTACGCCCACCTGGACGTTCATGGAGTCGATCATCCGGGCGAACTTGTCCTGGCCGCGGGACTGCAGGTAGGCGACCACAGCCTGCTTGGGGGTGCCGGGCTTGGCGCCCATCTTGACCAGCATGGACCCCAGCAGCCCCTCGAAGAGGACATTGGTGGCCTCGCCCATGACCTTGGGGCCGATGACGATCATGGCCACGGCGGTCATGCCGGCGAGGACCATGACGATGACCCTCCAGGGGCTGGCCAGCAGGTAATGGACCAGCCGGCCCACGGTATGACGGCGGCTGCCCACGGCCTGTGAGCCTGCGTCTACGCTCAAGTCCTTGGCCATCTACTCGGCCCTCCCCTCGTCAATGCTGAGCTCTTCCACGTCGGGACCCTGCCCGCCCTGGGACTGGACGATCTCCTGGTAGGTGGGGCAGTCCTCCATGAGCTGGTCGTGGGTGCCCCGGCCGACGATGCGGCCCCGGTCAAGGACCAGAATCTGGTCGGCCTGGCGGATGGACGCCGCCCTCTGGGCCACAACGATCTGGGTGGCCTGGCGGGTGACCGGCACCAGGGCCTCATGCAGGGCGCGGTCGGTGGTCATGTCCAGGGCGGAGAAGGAGTCGTCGAAGGTGTAGATGCAGGGGTTGCGCAGGATGGCCCTGGCCATGCAGAGCCGCTGCTTCTGTCCACCGGAGAAGTTGGTGCCGCCCTCGGCCACGCGGGCATCCAGGCCTTCGGGGATCTCACGGACGAAGTCCTCGGCCTGGGCGATGCGCAGGGCCTGCCAGATGCGGTCGTCGTCAGCTTCGGGGTCCCCGTAGTGCATGTTGTCGCGGATGGTGCCGGTGAAGAGGGTGGCCTTCTGCGGGACCGGCCCGAAAATCAGAGCCAGCTGGTCGGGGTCGTACTCGCGCACGTCGTGGCCATCCACCAGGACCTGGCCGTCGGTGACGTCGAACATGCGGTTGGCCAGCCGAATGATGGTGGACTTGCCGGATCCCGTGGCTCCGATGATGGCCGTCGTGGTCCCCGGCCGGGCGGTGAATGAGATGTCCGAAAGAACCGGATCCTGGGCGCCCGGGTAGCTGAAGTCCACGTGTTTGAACTCCAGCAGGCCCTGGGGGTGCTCGTTGCGGTAGGGGCGTTCGGGAGCGGCGATCTCGCTGGTGGCCTCCAGGACCTCGTTGATCCTTCGGGCGGCCACAGCGGCCCTGGGCAGCATGACCGACATCATGGCGGCCATCATCAGACCCGACAGGATGATCATCAGGTACTGGATGAAGGCCTGCAGGGCGCCGATCTGCATGGCTCCGGAGTCGATGCGGCGGCCGCCGAACCACATGATGGCCACATTGGACATGTTCAGCAGGAACCACATGAGCGGCACCATCATGCTCATCAGCCGGCCGGTGGAGATCAGGACGCCGTAGACGTCGCGGTTGGCCTTGTCGAAGCGTGCGGCCTCGGTCTTCTCGCGGACGAAGGCGCGGATGACCCGCACGCCGGAGATCTGCTCGCGGACCAGACGGTTGACGGAGTCCAGCATGTTCTGCAGGCGGGTGAACAGGGGTCCCATCCTGCCCATGAGCACCAGGGCCACCAGAAGGATCAGAGGGACGATGACCGCCAGGGACCAGGTCAGGGGGCCGTCCTGGCGCAGGGCCAGAATCAGCCCGCCGATCAGCATGACCGGGGCCTGCAGGATGATCATCAGGGTCTGCATGGTGGTCATCTGCATCTGCTGGACGTCATTGGTAGTGCGGGTGATCAGGGAACCTGCCGAGAAGCGCTCGATCTCGTTGAGGCTGAAGCCCTCCACCGAGGCGAACAGGTCCCTGCGCAGCTCGTAGCCCATCCTCATGGCCAGCCGGGTGGCGCAGTAGACGGCGACCACGTTGGCCACGATCTGGATGGCGGTGATGCCCATCATCTGCCAGCCGATCCTGTAGATGGCATCCTGGTCGCCTACGGCCACGCCCTTGTCGATGATGTCCGCCTGCAGGTTGGGCAGGTAGAGGTTCAAGGCCGTCTGCGCCACCTGAAAGAGCACCAGAACGGCCACCTGAAGCCAGTATGGCCGCAGGTAGCGAGTCCATATCTTGATCACGTCAACATCCTTCACGCATACAAGTCCGCCGCGGTCCCCGGGCAGACAAACCACCACAGTCTATACCCGTGCCCTGGTGAACGAATCGCTATTCCTTGAGCTGATACGGGCGTGTCAGAACGTGTCCGCAGGCAGTGGCGTTCAGACGGCGAAGGCACCCCAGCGTCCGTCACGGTGGACCACGGTCAGATCCAGGCCGAAGAGCTCGCTCAGGCGCGGACCGGTCAGTCCACCCTCCAAGGGGCCCTGGTAGACGATGGTGCCCGGATCCGGGTCGCCGGTGTCTGCGGTGTCGGCAGGACGCCGGCCCATCATGGCTATCCGATCGAAGCCCAGAGGAATCTCCTCAAGCCGGTGGGTGACCAGGATGACCGTGCGGTCCTTGTCCCCCCTGCCGATGTCGCTCAAGGCCCTGAGCACCAGCTCCCGGCCGCCCAGATCCAGCCCGGTGGTCGGCTCGTCCAGGATGAGCAGGTCAGGATTGGCCATCAGCGCCCGGCAAATCAGCACCCGGCCGCGCTCCCCCTCGGAGAGCCGGTACATGCGCTTGCCCTTGAGGTAGGCGATGCCGAACCGGTCCATCAGGGCCAGGGTGGCCTCTTCCTGTTCGGCCGTAAAGGTCTCCCTCCAGCGACCGGTGGTATCGCTGAAAGCTGTCAGCACCACGTCGTAGGGATCCTCCTGGGGGCTGATGGTCTTGGCCAGGCCGGCCGAGGCCAGCCCTATCCGATGCCGGTAGGAGAAGACGTTCACCTTGCCCAGCCGGTTGCCCAAGATCTCCACGCTGCCGGTGCTGGGGAAGCCCCTGGTGCTCATCATGGCCACCAGGGTGGATTTGCCCACGCCGTTGGGCCCGAAGAGCACCCACTTCTGCCCCTGGCCCACTTCAAGGTTGACATCGTTCAGTATGACCCGGCCCTGACGGCGGAATCCCACGTGCTGCATGAGCACGGCCTGCTGTTCTGCCACGCTTTCGGTCATGGTCACAGGGCCGTTCCGTAGGAGTCCAGGCGTGGATTGTCCCGGTTGCCGCCGACCAGGAAAAGCCCCAGCACGCCCAGGCAGAAGACCGCCGCGATGGCGATGGTGGCCCAGATGGGAACGTGGGGCAGCCACATGCAGACCAGGAAGGCCAGGCCGGAACAAATGATCAGGGCCCAAACCAGAATCCGCAGCCACTGGCGCACGCCGCTGGGAGTCCTCAGCAGACGGGGGTTGCGGTCGTTGGGATCCACGGAGTCCTTCTGCACCAGGTCATCGGTGTGCCCGGTGGGCTTCCACTCGGCGCTCTGGCCTGCCTCCAGCCGACGGGAGCGCTCCTGCAAGGCCCGCTCGTCCATCACTCCGGCCCTGCCCTTGGCCGCCATCCTCCGGTCGTCGCTGCCGCCACGGCGGCTCCGCTTGGCCTGCGCCCTACGTTCAGCGCGGTTGGTCATATCCCACTGCCTCCATCCCTTCGATCGGCACCATACTTTTTCATATTAGCGTGGGCGCTGGTCGCCCGCAGGCAGGGTCATGGCGCGCTCATCGGCCCGGATGGGAGCAGGCAGTTCGGTGGCGCCGGTCAGATACCGGTCCACGGCCGCTGCGCAGGAACGGCCCTCGGCCAGGGCCCAGACCACCAGGGACTGGCCACGCCCGGCATCGCCGCAGACGAAGATGCCGTCATGATCGGTGGCATAGTCGGCATCCCGGGCCACGTTCCCGCGTCCGTCCAGCCCTACGCCGGTCTGTCCGGTCAGAGTGGCCGTCTCGGGATGGGCAAAGCCAATGCTGATCAGCACCAGGTCGGCAGGCAGGACCCGCTCGGTGTCGGGATGGGGAATGATTCGGTCCTGATCGTCACGGCTGACGTCCACCACGCGAACCCCGCGCACCCCTCCCTCACGGTCCCGGTCGAAGCCGGTGGGGGCGCTGGTCTGGTCCAGGCTGATCCGGTCATCGGAATCGTCGCCCAGGTATTCCAGGCTGTCCACCGCGTACTCGTAGTGGCCGCCCTCCTCCATGGAAGAGGTGGGATTGTAGAGCCGGGCGTAGGTTGGCCAAGGCCGGTTATCGGGCCTGGATGAGGGCTCTTTGGGCCGGATCTGGAGGACGGTGACCGACTTGGCGCCCTCTCGCAGGGCCGTGCCCAGGCAGTCCGACCCAGTGTCGCCGCCGCCGATGATGATGACGTCCTTGCCGGCGGCATCGATCTTGTTGATGGGCTCGCGGCCCATGAGTTTGCGGGTGGGGTCGGGCAGGAAGTCCATGGCGTAGTGGATGCCCTTGAGCTCCCGTCCGGGCAGGTCCACCCGCCGGGGTTCGGTCGAACCGATGGCCACCACCAGGGCGTCGTAACGGGCCCGCAGCTGATCCCAGCCCAGGTCTCGGCCGATTTCGACGCCGGTGCGGAATCGGGTCCCCTCGGCCTCCATCTGCTCCAGCCGGCGGTCCAGCAGAGACTTCTCCAGCTTGAAGGCGGGAATGCCGTAGCGCAGGAGCCCACCAATGGCATCTGCACGCTCGTAGACCACCACCGTATGACCGGCCCGGGTCAGCTGCTGGGCGCAGGCCAGCCCTGCGGGACCGGACCCGACCACGGCCACGGTCATGTCGGTCAGCCGCTGCGGCGGCCGGGGCTTGACCAAGCCCAGGGACCAGGCCTGGTCGATGATGGTCTGCTCGTCCAGCTTGATGGTGGTGGCCGGCTGATGGATGGAGAGCACGCAGGAGGACTCGCAGGGAGCCGGGCAGATCCGTCCGGTGAACTCGGGGAAGTTGTTGGTCAGGCTCAGCCGTTCGTAGGCCTCCTCCCAGCGGCCCCGGGACAGCAGGTCGTTGAACTCGGGGATCAGGTTGCCCAGGGGGCAGCCGGTCATGCAGAAGGGGGTGCCGCAGTCCATGCAGCGCGCGGCCTGCTCGGCGGTCCAGGGCCCGGGGCCAGTGGATTGATGCACGTCGCGCCAGTCCTTCAGGCGTTCAGCGACCGGTCGCTCGGCGAGCTCGTGCCGGGTGCGTACCTTGAGGAATCCTTTGGGGTCGACCATATCAGTGCGCTCCTTCCATGACCTGGGCGTAGGTGGCGTCCCAGACGCCGGGCGCGTTGAAGTCCACCTGCTCGCGTTCGGCCTCTTCCATGGCCTGCTTCATGGCCAGATAACGGCGGGGGACCAGATGGGTGAACCGGGTCAGCGCGCTCGGCCAGTCCTCCAGCAGGGCGGCCGCAGCCTGAGATCCGGTCAATCGGACATGCTCCCCTATGAGTTCCTTGAGCATGGCCGCCTGGTCCTGGTCGGGCTCCAGGGCCAGCAAGGAGCCGTCATTCCAGGCTTCAGGATTGAGCCGGGAGGCATCCATGTCCAGCAGGTAGGCATCCCCTCCCGAGAAGCCGGCGCCGAAGTTGCGCCCTGTGGGCCCCAAAACCACCACCAGGCCGCCGGTCATGTACTCGCAGCCGTGGTCGCCCAGGCCCTCGACCACGAAGCGACCGCCCCCGTTGCGCACGGCAAAGCGCTCCCCGGCCCGGCCCGCCACGAACATGTCGCCCGAGGTGGCGCCGAATCCGGCTACGTTGCCGCAGATGACGGTCTGGTGCGGATCGAACCTGACGCCCTGGGCGGCGTGGAGAACCAGACGACCACCGGACAGGCCCTTGCCTGCATAGTCGTTGGCCTCGCCGATCACCCGGATGGTCTCGCCCCTGGGGATGAATGCACCAAGGGATTGACCGGCAGAACCGGTCAGCGTGATGTCCACGGTGTCCACAGGCAGGCCGGCTGCGCCGTATTGGCGGGTGATCCTGTAGCCCAGCATGGTGCCTACGCTGCGATTGACGTTGCGTACGGTTGTCTTGATGGCCACCGGCCGACCCTCGTCCAAGGCATCGACGGCCCGGTTGATCAGGTCCACATCCAGGGACTTGTCCAGTTCGTGATCCTGGGCCTGCGTGTGGTGCAGCACCGTGCCCGGGGTGGGGCCAGGCTTGCGCAGGATGGCATCCAGGTCGATGCCCTGGCTCTTCCAGGTGCGCACGGAGGGGTCCCTGCGCAGGCACTCCACGTGGCCGACCGCCTCCTCGAGGCTGGCGAATCCCAGGGAGGCCAGGATCTCCCGCACCTGACGGGCCATGAACATGAAGAAGTTGACCAGGTCCTCGGGCCGACCGGTGAAGCGCGAGCGCAGCTCCGGATCCTGGGTGGCTATGCCCTGGGGGCAGGTGTTCTTATGGCAGGCCCGCATCATGACGCAGCCCTCCACCTGCAGCGCCGTGGTGGCGAAGCCGAACTCCTCGGCCCCCAGCAAGGCGGCTATGACCACATCGCGGCCGGTCTTGAGCTCCCCGTCGCACTGGACCACGATCCGCGAGCGCAGGTCGTTCATGACCAGGGTCTGCTGGGTCTCGGCCAGGCCCAGCTCCCAGGGGGTTCCCGCGTGCTTGATGGCGTTGAGCGGGGCCGCCCCCGTGCCGCCGTCCTGGCCGGAGATGAGGACCACGTCGGCATGACATTTGGCCACGCCTGCGGCCACGGTTCCCACCCCGTGCTCGGAAACCAGCTTGACGTGGATACGAGCCCTGGGGTTGGCCATCTTCAGGTCGTGGATGAGCTGCTTCAAGTCCTCGATGGAGTAGATGTCGTGGTGGGGCGGAGGCGAGATGAGCTCGACCCCGGGTGTGGACCGTCTGACCTGGGCGATCCATGGCGGGACCTTGGCGCCGGGAAGGTGACCGCCCTCCCCCGGCTTGGCTCCCTGGGCCAGCTTGATCTGCAGGTCGGTGGCCGAGACCAGGTAGTCGCTGGTCACCCCGAACCGGGCCGAGGCCACCTGCTTGATGCGGCTGGTCCGAGCCGGGTCTGCAATCCGGTCCGGGGATTCGCCGCCCTCGCCGGAGTTGGACCGGGCTCCCAGCCGATTCATGGCCAGGGCCAAGGTCTCATGGGCCTCCTGGGAGATGGATCCATAGCTCATAGCGCCGGTGGAGAAGCGGGTGACGATGGACTCGGCGGGCTCCACCTGGTCTAGGGGTATGGGTGCCCTGTCGGAGTGCAGCTCCATGAGGCCGCGCAGGGTCATGCCCTGCTTGGCCGCCGCGTTCACATGGTCGGTGTAGGCCCGGAACAGCCCGTAGTCCCCTCGCTTGGTGGACTGCTGGAGCAGGAAGATGGATTCGGGGTCGTTCAGGTGGTCCTCGCCGGTGCGCCGCCAGTGGTAGTTGCCGCCGGTCTCCAGGTCATGCCCCGATCCTGCGGTCCACTCAATGGGGTAGGCCACCCGATGGCGCTGGGCCACCTCGGCGGCGATCTCCTCCAGGCCAATGCCGCCCACCAGGGAGGTGGTGCCGGTGAACCAGCGGTCGATGACCTCCTGGCTCAGCCCGACGGCCTCGAAGAGCTGTGAGCCGCGATAGGACATGATGGTGCTCACGCCCATCTTGCTCATGATCTTCAGGACCCCGGTGCTCAGGGCCCGGACCAGGTTGGCGGAGGCCTTTTCGGCGCTCACATGCAGGTCGCCGCTGTTGGCCAGGTTCTCCACCGACTCCAGGGCCAGGTAGGGGTTGACGCAGGCGGCGCCGTAGGCGATCAGCAGGGCCACATGGTGGACCTCGCGCACATCGCCGGCCTCCACTGCCAGGGAGACCTGGGTACGGGTGTGCCGACGAAGCAGGTGGTGCTGGACGGCCCCGGTCAGCAGCAGGGAGGGTATGGGTCCCCAGATGTGGTTGGAATCCCGGTCAGAGAGGACAAGCACATTGCAGCCCTCCTCGATGGCCTGGTCCACCTCCCCTTCAATGGCCTCCAGACGTTCCTCAAGGGCCTTGCCACCGCCGGCCACCTGGTAGAGGCCGCGGATCAGACGGGGGCGGAAACGGCCTTCCAGGACCGGTGCCCGGTCCAGTCGCTTGATCTGCGCCATCTGGACGGAGTCCACCACAGGCAGGTCGATGTGGATCTTCCAGGCGTGCTCGGGGGTGTCCTCCAGCAGGTTGGGCTCGGGGCCGATGGCCGAGGCGATGCTGGTGACCAGCTCCTCGCGCTCCCAGTCCAGGGGCGGGTTGGTGACCTGGGCGAACTTCTGGGTGAAGTAGTCGAAGAGCATGCGCGAGCGGCGCGAGAGCACGGCGATGGGCGCGTCATTGCCCATGGACCCGATGGGCTCGCTGCCGGTTTCGGCCATGGGCCCCAGCAGCATGGTCAGGTCCTCCCGGGTGTAGCCGAAGGCCTGCTGCCGGCGATGGACCGAGATGCGCGAGTAATTGACATGCTCGCGCTCGGGCAGGTCGTCCAGGCGGACGGTCCGTTCGGCGACCCACTTCCTGTAGGGGTGCAGACCGGCCAGCTGGCGCTTGATCTCGCTGTCGGGCACGATCCGGCCCTCTTTGGTGTCGGCCAGAAACATGCGTCCCGGCTCCAGCCTGCCCTTGGCGACGATGGACTCCTGGGGCGTATCCTCCAGGACGCCGGCCTCGGAGGCCAGGACCAGGTGGCCGTCCTCGGTCAGCTGCCAGCGGCCTGGGCGCAGGCCATTGCGGTCCAGCTGGGCGCCCACCAGGGTTCCGTCGGTGAAGACGATGGCCGCCGGGCCGTCCCAGGGCTCGATCAGGGCGTCGTTGTACTGATAGAAGGCCCTCAGGTCGGGATCCATGTCCGGATCCTGCTGCCAGGCCGGAGGCATCATCATGGAGACGGCGTGGGGCAGGGACCGCCCGGCCAGGTGGAGCAGCTCCAGGGTCTCGTCGAAGGTGCCCGAGTCCGAGGCTCCAGGGGTGTTGACCGGCAGCAGCGGGGCCATGTCCCCCAACAGCTCCGAGCTCAGCTTTCCCTCGCGGGCCGACATCCAGTTGCGGTTGCCCTGGATGGTGTTGATCTCCCCGTTGTGGGCGATCATCCTGAAGGGCTGGGCCAGGGGCCAGGAGGGGAAGGTGTTGGTGGAGAAGCGGGAGTGGACGATGGCCAGGCGCGCCTTCATGGCCGGATCGCCCAGATCGAGGAAGAAGCCCTGCAGCTGCTTGGTGGTCAGCATGCCCTTGTAGGTGATGGTCCGGCAGGACAGGGAGGCGAAGTAGACGCCCAGCTCGTGCTCGGCCCGCTTGCGGACCCGGTAGCCCAGCCGCTCCAGATCCAGTCCTCCGCGGCTATCCGGCCCGGCGTCACACAGGATGGGCATGAGGAATCTGGGCATGGAGGCCAGGGCCTGCAGACCCAGTCCGTCCGGGTCGGTGGGCACTGCCCGCCAGGCCAGGACACGCAGACCCTCCTGGCCGGCGATCGAGGCGATGGCCTCCTCCTGGCTGGCAGCCTGTGCCGGGTCCCTGTCCAGGAAGGCCATGCCCGCCAGATAGTGGCCGGTTTCAGGCAGATCCCGGCAGACCCGGGTGCGCATGAACTCGTCAGGCATGGAGAGCATGATTCCGGCCCCGTCGCCGGTGTTGGGCTCGGCTCCCACGGCCCCTCGGTGGTCCAGGTTGACCAGGACGCGGATGCCCTGTTCGACGATCAGCCTTTCATCCCGTCGGTTCAGGGTGGCCACCATGCCGAAACCGCAGGCATCGTGTTCCGTATCAGGGTCGTAGAGCCCTTGCGGGCCGTGGACATGCAGATCGAGAGGGGCCGTGAATGACACCGCAATCACCTCATTCGTGGACGCGGGCGGGGCCGGCATGCTCCACCCTTGAAGAGCCTGGTCATTGGTGAATCAACAGAATAATGCATCCACAGGTGACATCCGTGTAACGTTCCGCGGTGTCTAACGAATTCCTACCGCCTCCAGGACCTGGTCGATGACCAGATCGTTGAGCAGGCGGCCCCGGCGGGTCACCTGGATTCGGTCACGCACGGGCCGCAGGAGCCCCTGATCGACCAGATCCTCGAGGATCTTCGGATCGGCCGGACGACCCGCCTGCCTGGTCAGCCGGTCCAGCCCCAGGCCTTCCGGCAGGCGCAGGGCCAGCATGACCGTCTCCTCCAGGTCCTGCCTGAAGCCCAGAAGCTCCGCATCCTGCCAGGGCACATGTCCGGCATCCATGGCGGCGGCCCAGTCCCTGGGGTGGGCGATGTCCCAGGAGCGAATGGCCCTGGCTCGCCGCTCCCCCAGGCCAGGCTCCGGCGAAAGCCACCAGTGCGCCCCGGAATCGGCCTCCTGCGCTGCCGCTGTTCCTGTGGCCCTGAACCCAGGCGAGACGGTGGACATGGGCTTCTGTTCCCGGGCCTCTTCTGCCGGTACCATGCCTGTGTCCTGGCCTTCCAGAGCACGATAGTGGGAGTGGGCGCCTGGCCCGATGCCAGCCCAGTCCACGTTGTGCCAGTAGCCCAGGTTGTGGCGGCTCTCCTGGCCGGGTCGGGCCCAGTTGGAGATCTCGTACCAGTAGAGGCCTGCCTGGGAAAGCATGTCGTCGGCCATCTCGTACTTGGCCGCTTCGTCATCGTCGTCAGGGGCGGGCAGCTGGCCCCGGCGCACGGCTCGGCCCATCTTGGTGGTGGGTTCCAGGGTCAGGGCATAGGCGGAGACATGGTCCACGCCCAGGTCCAAGGCCGCCTGCAGGCTGGTCCGCCAATCCTCGAGCCGCTCCCCCGGCGTTCCGTAGATCAGGTCCACACTGGCCCTGAGCCCCAAATCCTGGGCAGCGGCCACATCAGTGGTCACATTGGCCGGAGTGTGGGTGCGGTCCAGGGTGGCCAGGACGCTGGGCACCGCTGACTGCATGCCGAAGGACACCCGGTTGATGCCGCCCTTGAGCAGCTGCTCCAGGTAGGCCCGATCCACGGTGTCGGGGTTGGCCTCGGTGGTGACCTCGGCCCCAGGGGACAGCCCCCAAAGGTCGGCCACGGCCTCGACCATGCGCACCAGATCCTGGGCAGGCAGAATGGTGGGTGTGCCTCCGCCGAAGAAGATGGTGGACACGGGCGGCTCTATCAGACCTCGGGAGGTCTGCCAGTCGCGGACCATGCGCATCTCCTGGATGGCCAGGTCGGCGTAGTGCTCCCGGCTGGCGCCCCCGCCCAGGTCCCGGGCCGTGTAGGTGTTGAAGTCGCAGTAGCCGCAGCGGCGCATGCAGAAGGGCACATGGATGTAGACCTGGTAGGATCCCACCCGTTCAGCCCTCCTTCTTGGCGGCGGCCCGGATCTTGTCCTTGGTGTCCCGATCCTGGGTCTGGCCAGTGCTCAGGGCTGCGATGAAGGCCTCCTGGGGCACCTCGACATGTCCCAGCATCTTCATGCGCTTCTTGCCGGCCTTCTGCTTCTCCAGCAGTTTGCGCTTGCGGGTGATGTCGCCCCCGTAGCACTTGGCCAGCACGTCCTTGCGCAGGGCGCTGATGGTCTCCCGGGCGATGATGCGCGACCCTATGGCCGCCTGGATGGGGATCTCGAACTGCTGGCGCGGGATCAGTTTGCGCAGCTTCTTGGTCATCATCACCCCGTAGGCGTAGGCCTTGTCCTTGTGGACGATGGCTGAGAAGGCGTCGATCTTCTCCCCCTGGATGAGGATGTCCACCTTGACCAGGTCGGCGGACTGGGTGCCGTCGGGCTGGTAGTCCAGGCTGGCGTAGCCCTTGGTCCGGCTCTTCAGCTGGTCGAAGAAGTCGAAGACGATCTCGGCCAGGGGCATCTTGTAGTGCATCTCGACGCGCTCGGGGCTCAGGTACTCCATGGTCCCCATCTGCCCGCGATGGTCCTGGCAGAGCTCCATGACCGGTCCGATGAACTCCTTGGGGGTGATGATGTCGGCGCTGACCACGGGTTCCAGAATCCGGCGAACCTTGCCGTCGGGGAACTCGCTGGGGTTGGTCACCGTGTGCTCGCTGCCGTCCTCCATGGTCACCTGATAGGTGACGTTGGGGGCCGTGGCGATCAGGTCCATGCCGAACTCCCTGCTCAGGCGCTCGGTGACGATCTCCATGTGCAGCAGCCCCAGGAAGCCGCAGCGGAAGCCGAAGCCCAGGGCCACCGAGGTCTCCGGCTCGTAGACCAGGGCGGCATCGTTGAGCTTGAGCTTGTCCAGGGCGTCGCGCAGCTCGGGGAACTGGGCGTTGTCGATGGGGAAAAGCCCGGAATAGACCATGGGCTGGGGGTCCTGATAGCCGGGCAGGGGCTCCTTGGCCGGGTTGGCCTCGGTGGTGACCGTGTCGCCCACCTTGGACTGGCTGACGTCCTTGACGCCGGTGATCACGTAGCCGACTTCACCGGCACCCAGGGCCTTGGTGGGGGTCATGTCCGGGCTGATCACCCCCAGCTCGATGGGGTCGTGTACGGTCGCCCGGCCCATCATGCGGATTTTCTGCCGCGCCTTGAGCTCGCCGTCCACCATCCGGATATAGGTGACGATCCCCCGGTAGGAGTCATAGACCGAGTCGAAGATCAGAGCCCGGGCCGGGGCCTTGGGATCCCCCTTGGGGGCCGGCACCTGGTCCACGATGCGGTCCACCAGCTCACGGATCCCCTGGCCGGTCTTGCCCGACACCCGGAGCACCTCGTCCGTGGAGCAGCCGATCAGGTTGGCGATCTCCTCGGCGTGCTTGTCCGGCTCGGCCGAAGGCAGGTCGATCTTGTTGAGGACGGGGATGATGGTCAGGTCATCCTCCAGGGCCATATAGAGGTTGGAGAGGGTCTGCGCCTCGATGCCCTGGGTGGCGTCCACCAGCAGAACCGCGCCCTCGCAGGCCTCCAGGGCACGGGATACCTCGTAGGTGAAGTCCACGTGGCCCGGGGTGTCGATCATGCCCAGGGTGTATTCGACGCCGTCCTTGACCCAGGGCAGGCGAACGGCCTGGGACTTGATGGTGATGCCGCGCTCCTGCTCGATGTCCATCCTGTCCAGGAACCGGTCGTGCATCTCACGCTTGGGCACGATCCCGCTCAGCTGCAGGATCCGGTCGGCCACCGTGGATTTGCCGTGATCGATGTGGGCGATGATGCAGAAGTTGCGGATCAGCGATTGGTCGGTGAATCCTGGTTGGTTCTTGGCTTCCTGCACCGGTCTGCTCTCCTCACGTACGTCTGGTCTAACGATTCTAGACGATGCCCTGGGCCGAAGCGCCCGCCTCTGGCGGATTCTTCTCCCGGTCGGGTGCTACTATGGTGGGTTGTCTGTACAGATACATTCATCGTTTGGAGCAACATTGGCAAACATCAAGTCGCAGAAGAAGCGGGTCATCACCAACGAAAAGGCGCACCTGCGCAACAAGGAGGTCAAGAGCGCAATCAAGACCTCAGTGCGTTCCGTGCGCAAGGCCGTGGATGCCGGTGACAAGGAGGCCGCTCAGGCTGCCTTCCAGGTTGCCGCCCGCCGTCTGGACAAGGCCGCCGGCAAGGGTGTGATTCACCGCAACCAGGCCGCCAACCGCAAGTCCGGTCTGGCCAACGCCGTCAACGCCCTCTGAACCGGGTGCCCAGAAGGGCCGGTGATCCAAGCGCTTGGATCACCGGCCCTTCTTCGTATCCGGTTTCCGGTCGGAATCCTCGTCGGTGTGCTTGATGGTGACACTGATGTTCGACCGGCCACGCATCAGATGACGGATGGCCCTGGCCAGCTGGGCATCGTTGAGCGGCAGCCGGGCCGAGCGCCGGTCCACCGCCCCAGGCACCAGAATGTTGAATTTCACCGAGATGATGCGCAGGACGACCACCAGGGCCACGATGGCCAGGTCCAGGGCCATGTCGACCCGGGCCGGATAGAGCCCATGCTGCTGGGCGCGCGTGGAGGCCAGGGTCAGCATGCAGCCGATCAGGGAAGGCAATGCATACCAATGCTGGTCCTGGATGACCGCAGGCACCTGGTTGAGAAGGATGTCTCGCAGCAGGCCGCCAACCAGGGCCGTGGCCATGCCCATGAAGATGGCCGTCATGCCACCGGTTCCACTCATCAGCGCCTTGGCCGTACCGTTGACGGCAAAGGATCCCAGGGCCATGGCATCAGTGACCAACATGGACCAGGTCATCCTGCTGATTTCAGGATGGGCGACAGCCACCACCAGGCCGGATGCCAGGGTGACGATGACCGAGCCCTTGTCGGTGATGCCGCTGGGCGGCACCTGACCCAGAAGAACGTCTCGGACCACCCCGCCTCCCAGGGCACTGATCCAGGAGACCAGCAGAATGGCGATGATGTCGTAGCCCTTGCGCACAGCAGCCAGGCCGCCTGAAAGCCCGCAGCTGAATATGCCCAGGTACTCGATGACCATGAAGATCAGGTTCCCCTCCAAGGCCGTCTTCATCCTGCCCTGCTCCTCCCGGAATCGTCCCGCACTCAAGTCTGTCTATAGATTAGCCAAGCACAGAGCTGAACAGGCCGGTGATGTGCGCAAGGCCACAAAGATGACGAAAGGCGGCCTGGGGCACCATATCGCCCTAGACCGCCTTCCTTGCAAAACCTGTCAGGCAGGGATAAGGTCAGCGCTCAGCAGACCTTCCACATCCAGTCATGCGGATCCTCGATCTCGCCCAGCTGGATGCCCAGGAGCTCGTTGCGCAGGTCCATGGTGACCTTGCCTGAGCCGCCGTCGGCCACTTGGACGTCGAAGTTCTCGGACTTGAAGCGCCCGATGGGGGTGATGATGGCAGCGGTCCCGCAGGCGAACACCTCGGTGACCTCGCCGGAGCGAATGTCGTCCAGCAGGGTATCCAGGCGGATCATGGTCTCCACCACGTCGCGACCGTGGTCCTGGGCCAGGGCGATCAGGGAGTTCCGGGTGACGCCAGGCAGGATGGTTCCGGTCAGGCTGGGGGTCTCCAGGTGGCCGTCCTTGTGGACGGTGAACATGTTCATGCCGCCCAGCTCCTCCAGGTAGGTCTTGGTGGCCGCGTCGACGAAGCAGACCTGCTCGCAGCCATGCTCGGCGCCGCGGTTCTCACCCAGCAGGGAGGCCGCATAGTTGCCGCCGCACTTGGCGAAGCCGGTGCCGCCGGGGCCGGTGCGGAACCACTTGTCCTCCACCCAGATGCTGACCGGCTTGACTCCGCCGGCGAAGTAGGGTCCCGAGGGCGAGGCGATGACGCAATAGTCCACCGCATGCGGGGCGCGCACACCCAGGAAGGGTTCAGAAGCGAACATGTAGGGGCGCATATAGAGCGTGTACTCACGCCGCCTGGGCACCCAGGCCGCGTCACGGCGGACCAAGGCCGCGACCGATCCCAGAAAGTCATCGGGCTCAAGCGGGGGCAGGGCCAGACGCTTGGCTGAATTGTAGAAGCGCTGGGCGTTGGCATCGGGCCGGAAGAGCCAGATGGAGCCGTCGTCGTGGTAGTAGGCCTTGAGTCCCTCAAAGGCCTCCTGGGCATAGTGGAGCACCGAGGCCCCCGGATCCAGACTGAGCGGTCCGTAGGCCTCAACCCTGCGATCCTTCCAGCCGTCATCCGAAGTCCAACCCATGTGGGTCATATTGTCTGAGAAGAGCTGGCCGAAGGCGGGCTTGTCGATCAGTCGGGCACGCTCCTCGTCAGAGGCGGGATGATCGTTGGGAATGACCTTGAAAGCGTCCGCCAACTCATTGAGTGCCTTCGGGTCGTGATGTGATTGCTCTGCCATTGTCTACCACTTCTTCTTGCTGCTGTATTTGTTTGCTCGGGTGCAAAGCTTATGGCGATGCCCGGTACCCGAACTATCGCATAGGCAGGCCTTGACCTGTTCAGCGCATTTCGCATAGTGACCGTCATAGGCAAAAAGGCCGCAGGATCGTGATGATCCCACGGCCTTAGCAGTAACGAACCTCTGGGTTCACTCGCTCTGGGCGTCGGCCTCCGGAGCAGCTTCCGCATCGACCTGTTCGGTCTCCTCGGTGGGGGTCTCCAGGCTCTCCTCCTTGGGGATCTCGACGGAGACGATGGATTCCTCCATATCGTCGATGATCAGCTCGGAGCCCTCGGGCAGCTTGACATCCTTGGCCAGGATCTTGTCGCCCTCGGACAGGCCCTCCACACTGATGTCGATACGCTCGGGCAGGTTGGACACGTCGGCCCGGACCTGCAGGTTCTGGGTGTCGATCAGGGCCACGGCAGCGCCCTTGGTCTCGCCGCTGACGAAGACGGGCACCTCCACGGTGACCTTCTCGCCGGCGCGGACCTCATAGAAGTCGATGTGCTCCACCTGGCGCTTGACCGGGTTGCGCTGCACGTCCTTGACCACGGCGGTCTTGGTCTGCCCGCCGAAGCTGATGGAGAAGAGGGCGTTGGCGCGGCGCAGGGCCAGAGTGGTCTCGCGCATGGGCAGCTTGATGTAGTCGGGCTGGGCGCCGCCGGCGTAGATGGTGGCGGGGATCTGCTGGGCCACGCGCATGCGGCGTGCCGCCCCCTTGCCGAATTGATCGCGGACTTCGCCCTCGAGCTTAATGGTGTTAGCCATGTTGGCTTCCTTCCTTGTCTGGTTCCTCAAGACCGACCTGGGCCGGTCCTGGCGCATCGCCGCGTCGGATTCCGGACCGCCCATACGGAAAGGCCGCCGATGATCCAGCCGAGTCGATAACGGAGGCCATGAAGCCTCCCTCGCCAAAGCAACGTGCCTACTTTAGCACCCAGCCCGCCCTTCTCCAAGTAGGCGACTATTCTGGACATATCCCGCGATTATTGAAGGAGACAACGTGTCGTTACTAGCATCGGTCAAATCTTTTGTGGCACACCAGGTGGGTCATGGGGAGGGACCGACTGGCGAGGAGGCCGCGGATCCATCAGGTGCCGCCCAAGAAGCCCTCGCCCTGCCCAACACGCATTTCTGGTCAGCTGACTACGCCACCACCACGCGCATGGATCCGGCCTCGGGACTGCTTTCGGCCACCACCGCCGGCATGGGTCCGGTGCCAGACGATATGACCGTCTACGACATCTACGCCGATCGGGCTCGCCGCACCCCCGACCAGCCGGTCCTGCACTTCGTGGAGAACGGCAGCTGGACCTACCGGACCGGCCGGGAGATCCTGCATGACATCAGGACCACCGCCAAGGGCTTCCTGCACTACGGGCTGAAAAAGGGCGATGCCGTGGCCTTCATGTGCCGGACCAGCTACGAGTGGGACATCGTGGATGCCGCCGTCCTGTCCATCGGAGGTGTCATCGCCACCATCTACGACACCGATTCAGCCGAGCAGATCCGATTCATCGTCAACAACTCCGATGCCAGGCTGCTGGTGGTACAGACCGCTGAGATGCGGGCCAAGGCCGAGGGGGCCGACAAGGAGTGCCCCACCCTGGAGCGGATCGCCTGCCTGGAATCCGGGGCCCTGCAGGAGCTGCAGGCCTATGGGGAGTCGGTCAGCGACGCCGAGCTCGACGAACGGATCAACTCCATCCGCAAGACCGACCTCTGCTCCATCGTCTATACCTCCGGTTCCACTGCGGCGCCCAAGGGTGTGGAGATGACCCATGAGCACTACTGCCAGCTGGCCAGGAACCTGAACGCCTTCATCCCCAATCTGACCCACGACCCGGATGGATCCATCCTGCTCTTCCTGCCCCAGGCCCACACCTTCGCCCGGGCCATCAGCTACGGGGTGGTCTACGGGACCATGCACGTGTACATCTCCTCCGGACTGGCCACCCTGCTGTCCGACCTGCAGGAGTCCAAGCCCACGGTCATCATCGGCGTGCCCAGGGTCTTCGAGAAGGTCTACAACGCAGCATCCCAGAAGGCCGGACACGGCATCAAGGGCAGAATCTTCAATGGAGCAGCCCGGGCGGCACGCACCTACATGGAGGACATCTCCCGCAAGGGCTGGCCGACCAGGCGCAGCGCCCTGCGGCGAGCTCTCTATGACCCGCTGGTCTATTCTTCGCTGCGCCAGGTCCTGGGCGGGCGGGCCAAGTGGATCGTCTCTGGCGGCGCTCCCCTGGACCCGGAGCTGCTGGGGTTCTTCCGGGGTGCCAATGTGCCGGTCTACGAGGGCTATGGCCTGACCGAGACCACCGCACCCTGCGCCTTCAACCCCCTGGGCACCCCCTACCATCGGGGCTCAGTGGGCATCCCCTTCCCAGGATTCACCATCCGCATCGCCTCAGACGACGAGGTGCAGATCAAGGGCGTCTGCGTATTCCACCGCTACCACAAGAACGAGGAGGCCACTCGAGCATCCTTCACTGAGGACGGCTGGTACGCCACAGGCGACCTGGGGCGGCTCTCCCGTGACGGGTTCCTCTTCCTGACCGGACGCAAGAAGGACCTGATCATCACGGCCGGCGGCAAGAACGTCTCCCCCAGGCCCATCGAGGAGGTTATCGAGCGTTCCGAGATCGTCTCCCAGGCCCTGGTTCTGGGCGACAAGCGGCCCTTCATCTCGGCCCTGGTCACCCTGAACGAGTCCGCTCTGCGGCCCTGGCTGGCCTCCAAGGGACTGGACCGTAACATGTCCCTGCAGGAGGCGGCCCAGAACGCCGTGGTCCGGGCCGAGGTCCAGGAGTATGTGGACCGGGCCAACGAGGGCGTCTCCCGTGCCGAATCGGTGCGCAAGTTCATCATCCTGCCCGAGGAGTTCACCCAGGACAACGGGCTGATGACACCTTCCATGAAGGTGATCCGGCCCAAGGTTATCGAGCGCTACGCCGACCTGCTGAACACCCGGATGTACACGGCCAAGCGCACCCCGGCACCCCGCCGCTGAGCAGGATCAGAACCCCAGGCGCTCCAGCTGCTTGGGGTCGGTCTGCCAGTTGCGGGCCACCTTGACATGCAGATCCAGCCGGACCTTGCGGCCCATGGTCCGGTTGACTGCGGTGCGCAGCTTCTTTTTCACCCGCACCAGATGCTCGGCCCCCCGTCCAATGACGATGGGCTTCTGGGAGTCGCGCTCTACATAAATCCCTATATGGATGGTGTCACGCCCGCCCTGTGGATCCGGATCGATGGACTCCACGCGAACGGCCAGGGAGTGGGGCAACTCGTCGTTGAGCTCCTCCAGGTAGGCTCCGCGGACCAGCTCGGCGATCATGTCTTCGGGACGTTCCTCGGTCAGCTGGTCGTCAGGGTAGAGCTGAGGGCCCTCGGGCATGGCATCCATCAACACCTGGGCCACCTCGTCCACGTTGTCAGCTTCCAAGGCGCTGACCGGAACAATCTGGGAGAAGTCGGCAAAGGCACCTATCTCCAGGAGCTTGTCCACCAATTGACCCTTGCTCAGCTGGTCAATCTTGGTCACCACGGCGATCAAAGGCTTTCGCCAGGTCCACTGGCCATCCTTGTCCTTGTGGGCGAAATCGGAGCGCAACCGGCTGAGAATGCGGCGATCGCCGGGGCCAATGGCCTGGTCGGCAGGCAGCAGGAATGCAATGGCATCGACATCCGATAGAGAGGCTTCCACCACGTCGTTGAGTCGCTGGCCCAGCAGGGTGCGCGGACGGTGGATGCCCGGGGTGTCCACCAGAACCACCTGGGCCTCGGGACGGGTCATGATCCCCCGGATGGCCTTGCGGGTGGTCTCCGGCCGGGAGGAGGCGATGGCGATGGGCCTGCCCACCAAGGCGTTCATCAGGGTGGACTTGCCCACATTGGGTCGGCCCACTACTGCCACGAACCCCGATCGGTGGGCCGGCGCCTTGGCATCGCTCTGTTCTTCCTTGGTCATGAATTCTCCTGACTGTCCTGCTCGGGTTGATCCCCGTCGGTCTGTTCGTCTTCCTGCTGCGCACCGTCCTCCAGGGCGATGCTGGATCCGTTGGCCGGCTCGACCACGATGGTCGCGATCTTCTTGCGGCGGCCGACTGCTTCGCCAGCGGTCAATCTTATGCCCCGGGTCACCGCCGATGAGCCTGAGACCGGCACGGAGCCCAGCAGCTTGGTCAGCAGGCCATAGACCGTGTCCACATCGTCCTCGTCGATGGTGATCTCGTAGAGCTCCTCCAGGTCGGTGATGGGCGTGCGGACCGGCAGTTGCCAGGTGTGCGGGCCGATCTGTTTGGGCTCATCGTGCTGGACCCGGTCGTGCTCGTCCTCCAGCTCGCCCACGATCTGCTCAATGGCATCCTCTATGGTGACCAGACCGGCGATGCCCCCGTACTCGTCCACGACCACGGCCAGGTGGTGGCGGGAGCGCTGCATGTAGTGGAAGAGGTCGTCCACCGGCTTGGATTCAGGTACCAGAACCGGCCGGCGAATGATGGAGGCGACTGATCTGTCGCCCTTGCGGCTGAAGGCCAGGGCGCGGACCACATCCTTCAAGTAGACGATGCCGACCAGGTCATCCACATCGTCGCCAATGGCGGGAATGCGTGAGAATCCCGACCGGGAGAAGAGCTTCAGGGCCGAATCCAGGCTGGCATCCTTGGAGATGCAGATCATGTCGGTGCGGGGAACCATGATCTCGCGCGTCAGCGTGGTCGACAGGGTCAACACGTTCTTCAGCATCTCGGAGATCTCGGGATCGAAGGCACCGGCCTCCACCAGTTGGTCGACCATGGCTCGACCCTGCTCGATCTGGATCTTCTCCAGCTCCTCGTCGTCGGAAAGGTCACCGCGATGGTTTTTGCGGGCACTGGCCTGGGCCTGCCGTCGGCGCTTGAAAGGCGTCAGAAGAACAGCCAGCCCGACCAGGCGAACGTGCTTGAGCAGTGCTTCCATGGGCTGGCGGGAGCGGCCATGAGGACCCAGGGTGACGGAGACGGCGGCCACCAGGATGGCCATGACCACACCGCACAGCAGTTGCTCCCAGAGGGGCAGGCCGCCAAGGGCAGCCATGCAGGCCACCAGGACGCCGACCAGGATGTCGCAGATGATGCGGACGTAGGCACAGGCACTGCCCGTCACCTGCCGCTGGGAGATCAGACTCTGGGCCCGATGAATGCGATCGATCCGCTTCATCCTGGAGAACTGGCTGAGCTCCTGGTCGGTCTGCAGGCCCAGGATCAGATTGTTGAGACTGGATCGGGTCACCCGGTTGAGCGCCCCCTGGGCCTCGGCCAGCGCCAGGGAGAGCACGACCAAGGCAATGGCGACCAGGATCATGACCACCAAGAGGGCAATGGTCCGCTCACTCATGGGATCTGCCTCTCCGGTGGGCATCACGGCCGTACCGTTCATAGATCTCCAGAGCGTTGGTGGCCCCGGCCGGCAGCCCGGCATCCGCAATGGGCCCCTGTCGCAGGGCCAGGAAGGTCAGCAGCAGCTGGCGTTGCAGACCGAACATCTGCTCCTCCTGCTCCCTGCTGGTGTGGTCGTAACCCAGCAGATGCAGGGTGCCGTGGATGGCCAGCAGCAGCATCTCCTCCATGGTGGAATGACCGGCTGCCAGGGCCTGCTGTGCCGCCACCCAGGGGCAGATGACGATGTCGCCCAGGATGCCCTCCTGCCGATGGTTCTCGTCCCCGGGGCGCAGCTCGTCCATGGGGAAGCTCATGACATCGGTAGGACCGGCCAGATTCATCCAGCGCTCGTGCAGCACCGCCATGGGCTCCGGGTCGTTGAAGATGATGGTCATGTCGGACTGGGTGCTCACCCGCATCTGGTCCAGCACCCATACTCCCAGGTCGGAGAAGGTCTTGGCGTCGATCAGCCACTGGGTCTCGTTGGTCACTTCTACGCTCATGCCTGCTCCCGTCTCCGTCTGCGGGCTTGATCGGCGCGGTCGTAGGCCCGGACAATCCGCCCGACCAGCTGATTGCGCACCACATCGGCCGCCTGCAGGTGTACGAAGGCAATATCGTCGATGCCGTGCAGCACCTGTTCGATGGTGGCCAGACCGGACGCAGGCCCGCCCAGATCCACCTGGGTGACGTCGCCGGTGATGACCATCTTGGTGTTGAAGCCCAGACGGGTCAGGAACATCTTCATCTGCCTGCGGGTGGTGTTCTGCGCCTCATCCAGGATGACGAAGGCATCGTTCAGGGTGCGTCCGCGCATGTAGGCCAGCGGGGCCACCTCAATGGTCTCATCGGCCAGAAGGCGGTGGAGCCGCGAGGTGCCCAGCATGTCGGCCAGGGCATCGTAAAGGGGCCGCAGGTATGGGTCCACCTTCTCATTGAGGGTGCCAGGCAGAAAGCCCAAGCTCTCCCCCGCCTCCACGGCAGGCCTGGTCAGAATGATGCGCCCGATGCGTCCGGCCCGGAATTCCTGAACCGCCTTGGCGACCGCTAGATAGGTCTTGCCGGTGCCTGCCGGTCCGATGCCGAAGGTGATGGTATGCGTTTCAATGGCGGCCACGTAGGCGGACTGGCCAGCGGTCTTGGGCCTGATCGGGCCCTTGGAGGCCTGGGTCAAGGGGCGGCGACGAAGAGCAGCAGGAGCTGCCTGGCGGGGTTGGTCAATGCCTTCCAGGGCGTTATCTCCCTCCGAGTCTGCAACAGCTGTCTCATGATAATTGCGGTCTGCAGGAGCATTATCCACAAAAGTATCGCTTGTCGTATTGCGATCCTGAGATTCGTGGCTTACATAGGTTTGGTCTGCCGTATTGATGCCTATAATTTTCTGGTCTTCTGGACGGGAGTAATCGGTTGCGTCGGCGGTCCCCAAGCGTCGGTGGTCCAGTATTCGTCCCACCTGATCGGCATCCAGGGGAACTTGATCGGCGGTCTGCATGAGTTCGGACAGCAGGTCACGGATCTGGGCCGCCTGCACGTCGCCCTGCCGATCCCGGGCCCTCAGCATGATCCGGTTGCCCCGAACCAGGATGGAGACCGCCGGGAAGGCGCGCTCGATCCTTTCGATGACTGCATCCTCCGGCCCCAGCACCTGAACCGGGTCGATCCCCTCCGGAATCTCCAGGGTTCGCGTAGTTACCGCCACGGATTCCCTTCCTGCACGACGACGATGGTGAACACGGGCCTCACTCAGGCAACACCTGTCCGGTCAGGACGTGGGCGTGGACATGGAAGACCGATTGGCCGGCATCCTCCCCCGTGTTGAAGATCAGTCGGTAGGCTCCGTGGAAATCCTGGTCGGCGATCTGCTGCGCCACCTGGACGATGTGGGCCAGGGTGTCTGGGTCGGCCTTGGCCAATTCGGCCACCGACGCGTAGTGGCGGCGCGGGACGATCAGGACATGGACGGCGGCCTTGGGATTGGCATCCTTGAAAGCGTAGACGGTCTCATCCTCATAGACCTTTTCGCTGGGAACCTCCCCTGCCACGATTCTGCAGAAAATGCAGTCCTCCTGCCGATCGTCATCGCTCATGACCACTCCTTATTCTTTGCCGACATTGCTGTTTTTGATCTTTTCGCTGTTTTCCATCTTATTGTCGAGGTTGTATATTGTGCGCGACTTCATGCGCTGGGCTCAGGGACTTCCGACTGCCAACGACCCAGCATGTCCGACAGCAGGGTCAAGGCCACTGGTCCGGCCAGGGCAGCCCGGAGGATGTTGCCCCCCAACCGAACCGCTAAGGCCCCCTCCCTCATCATGGTCTGGACCTCCTGATCGGCAATCCCGCCCTCTGGGCCCACAACCACGGCGATCGACGAGTTCTCTGGCAGCTTGTCTACGCGTTTGCGGACCGCATCCCATTCGAGGTCGGCATCCTGGTGCAGTATCAGGACCATGCTTCCCTGGTCGGTCGCCTTCCGGCACCAGGAGGCCAGGCCATGGCTGTCCATCTTATTGAGCAGTCGAGGACGGTAGGCCCTCCGGCTCTGCTCGGTCGCGGCATCCAAGGCGGACTGCCAGTGCCGGTCGTTGCGGCCCGGCCTCCATTTGGCTATAGACCGGTCAGCCTGCCAGGGCATGACCTGATCGACTCCGATCTGGGTGGCCATGTCGATGGCCTGCTCGTCCCTGCCGCCCTTGGCCAAGGCCTGGACCAGAATCAATTCATTCTCGGGAGGTGCCTGCCGCCCTACTGCGGTGACCTCCACCAGGCCGGTCGAAGCATCCCTGACCAGGGCGCTGATGCGTAGGCCACCCCCGTCAGAGAGATCCAGCTGGTCCCCGTTCTTCAGCCTCATGGAGCCCAGGGCATGACGACGGATGTGCTCGGGCAGGGTCAGGCGCCAGCCAGTGTGGAGCTCATCGGTGGCCAGCGGGGAATCATCGTGGTCGGGATCCAGCAGGAAGAGGGGTGCAGTCATGGTGTTAGGCTACAGCCCGCCGCCGAAAAGCACTCCCCGTAACGACACGCTCCCACAATCGCCCAGTGCGCAATGCCGCCTGAGATGCTATGATTATCTCCGTTGCGATTACGCACCTGTCCGGGTGGCGGAATGGTAGACGCGCTAGCTTGAGGTGCTAGTGCCTATATATATACAGGCGTACGGGTTCAACTCCCGTTCCGGACACTCGATTCCACGTCGTTGGGGACTACGGGGATCTCCATCCTGCTCACATATTCATCGAAGTCATTGGACTCATATTCGCCGATGAGGCAGAACTCCAAGGGATCCCCGTCCACACGGTAGCCCATGGTCTTCAGATCTTCCAGCATCTTGCCATGGATCTGTCTGCAGCGGGCGAAACTGCCCACAAAGGTGCAAGAGGCATAGGTGCCGGCTGGCAGATCATAATCACCACTGAACCCCGGATCGGGGCAGTAGAGCAGGATGGCCTTGGGCGGGAACCAGCCCTTGACCGGGCGTGAAGCATCCACTTGATAGCAGGTCAGCGTATTGAGGATCTGCAACGTCTCATGGTGCAGTGCCGTGTAGTGGGCGAATGCAAAGGGGATCCGGTCATAGTCGATCATGTGATCAGACACCAAAGCGCAATGACGCAGGGGACGGTGGACGATGACGGTCCGTGCCGGGGATATGGAGGTCATGGCCTGCGCATACTTCTGCAGGCTGCTCAAGAGGCCTCGCTTGATGGAGGCCAAATATCGCATCTGGCTGTCCACGTGTTCCACTTCCTCGTCAATCAAGGACAGTGTGGCATCGAAGGTGCGATTGTCCAAGTAGTGTCCGATGCGGTCCAGACTGAAATCCAGCTTCCGAAGGGCCTGAATGACGTTGAGCCGAGCGAAGTCATCTGGTCCGTAGAGTCGATAGCCGTTGGCCGGATTGCGCCGTGGTACCACTAGCCCGATCTGCTCATAGTAATACAGGGTCTCAGTGGTGATGTCATACAAGCGCGCCGTCTGACGGATAGTGTAGCCCTCCTCCGCCAGGCTTGCTGTTTCGTCATCCTTGACCTCCATAAGTACCTCCTGCAAGGGTCTGGTCCGACCCTAAGGTTTTTCATGCCCCTCTCACCTTGACCTTTTATG
Organism: Bifidobacterium sp. W8112; assembly: GCF_016101425.1. NCBI lineage: Bacteria > Bacillati > Actinomycetota > Actinomycetes > Bifidobacteriales > Bifidobacteriaceae > Bifidobacterium > Bifidobacterium sp. W8112. Next base: position 82,612 of record NZ_JACFQN010000001.1, read on the forward strand.
GACGTAATCCATCATATCAGCCTGGAAACCTTGCTCTGCCAAGGTTTTGCCCCCTGTCTGCATCTTCAGATTCAAACGTCCGCAATGACAATTTGCTCGATTTGACCCTCGTCTCACACCAGGCCATAGGGTGAAATTCATCCAGGGTCGACGGGGACACAACCGCCGACCGGGCACTACCTCGCGGAAAGGATAATCATGCCAACCGTCACCACAGAATTTGGCACCTACCACGGCATCACCACTCCACAGGGGACCGTTGCCTACCTCGGCATCCCCTACGCCAAGCCTCCCGTCGGCGCACGACGCTGGAAGGCCCCTGAACATCTGGATCCTGAGCACCGGGACTACGACTGCACTCACTATGGTGACTCCGCCCTGCAGAAGTACGATCCCGTCATGTATGCCTCCCGCCGTCAGCAGAGCGAAAACTGCCTGAGCCTGAACGTCTGGGTTGGTCATGAGGGCGCCCAAAAGCTGCCCGTCATGGTCTTCATCCACGGCGGCGCGTATGTGGAGGGCGGTTCGTCCGACCCCATGTATGACGGAAGCAACTTCACCAAGCGCAACGATGTTGTCTATGTCACCATCAACTACCGGGTCAACCTCTTCGGGTACATGAACCTGGCGGGGCTGCCCGGAGGCGACGAATACCGGCAGTCAGGCTATCTAGGGCTCATGGACCAGGTGGCTGCCCTGCAGTGGGTCCAGGAGAACATCGCTGCCTTCGGCGGAGATCCTGACCGGGTCACCCTCTTTGGCGAATCCTGCGGTTCGGGCTCCACCATGCTGCTGACCGTCGCACCAGCCGCCAAGGGACTCTTCCAAAGGGCCATTGGCGAATCCGGCCCCATCCAGCTCTACAACACCCCGGAATCCACGGCTCCCTATGCCCAGGAATTCATGGAGATGATGGGCTGCAAGACTGCCCAGGAGCTGGCGGCCCTGCCCGTCGGCGACATCATGATGAAGTTCACCGGAGATTTCTTCGCCAAGCATATCCATGAGATCTCGTTGATCTTCGCTCCCACCACCGACGGCGACTACCTTCCGGCCAAGCCTCTCCAGGCATTCAAGGACGGTGCCGCCAAGGACGTGGAGATCATGCTGGGCTGCAACGCCGACGAGTTCGCTTACTGGAAGCTCTACTTCAAGGACTTCGCCAACGAAATGCCCGACTTCTGGCACCACCAGGCCATTTTCCACTTTGACGGCAAGCTGGACTCCGAGCGCTACGAGAAGCTTTGGGAGCAGGCTCACCCCGGAGAAGACCCCGCCGAGCGCTACCTGGAGTACACCAACCAGATCGGCTTCAGGGTTGGCACCAACCTCATGTGCGAGTACCAGTCCAAGTACAACACCGTCTACCAGTACCTGTTCACCTACGCCTCCAAGATCCCCGGCATGGGCTCCTGCCATGCCATTGAGCTGCCCTTCGTGCTGCATAACACCCAGCGGCCCGACCTGCCCGAGACCTTGACCGGCGAGGTGCCGCCCATGCACCTGTCTGATGAGATGAACGACGCCTGGTGCTCCTTCGCCACCACCGGCCGTCCTGTCAGCGGCGCCGGGGATGCCTGGGAGTCCTACAGCGTCGACCATCCAGACACCATGGTCATCGACGAGAACGGCTGGAACCTGCGCCGCGACGTCAACAAGGAGAACATCGACCTGCTTCGGCCGGCATTCGAGGAGTGCCTGCTGGACGGAGACCGTCACTAGGCCGCCTGTTCCACGTAAATCGTGGAGGGAGAGAACATGAATACTCGAAAATCATCCAATTACCGCTGGGTCATCGCGGCCGTGGTCTGCCTGATCGGCATTCTGTCCAACTACATGCAGTACCAGATATCCGCCCTTGCGGTCTACCTGATGCCCATGCTGCACATCGACCAGGCCGGATTCTCGACCCTGCTGCTCATGCCCATGCTGACCGCAGTATTCCTCAGCATCCCCATGGGCACCATCGGTGACCGTGTCGGCCCCAAGAAGGTAGTGCTGACCGGTCTGGCCATCGCCGTGGTCGGCGCCTACATCAGGACCTTCGGCCTCAACTTCCCCTTGCAGATGCTCTCGATGTTCCTGTTGGGGGCTGGCATCGCTGCCCTGAACGCCAACCTGGTCAAGATCTTCAGCGTCTGGTTCGGCGATCAGACGCAGATCGCCATGGGATTCTTCTACGGCTCGGCCGGCATCGGGGTCATCCTGGCCCAGATGGTTGCTCCCCGGTTCTCGGTGCGCAACTCCTATCTGAGCGCAGCCATCATCCTGACCGTGGCAAGCCTGCTCTGGGTCTTCCTGATTCGTGACGCACCTGAAGGAGTGCAGCTGCCGCCAGCCACCGATTCTCCGCTCAAGTACTTCAATGTCGCGGCAAGGAGCCGCAATGTCTGGCTGATCGCCCTCTGCTACGGCTGCTCCATGGCCGCGTCCACTGCCTTCGCTGGATTCATTCCCCAGACGCTGATCAACAACAACGGCTTCAACAAGACCTCAGCCGGTCTGGTTGCCTCTGCAGCTGCCTTGGGATCCATCGCAGGATCCATCATCGGACCCATGATCAGCTCTCGTCTGGGCAAGTGGAAGGGCTACCTTTTCGCCACCATTCTGGTGGGTACTGCACTCATGGTCTACTTCTGGGCAGTGGTGCTTATGCTGAAGAAGGCCCCGGTCGTGGGTCTGCTCTGCTGCATCATGTTTGTTTCGGGCGCCTTCGGTGCCATAAACGGCCCCATCGTCCAGGCTATGCCCTTCGCCCTGCCTGAGATTCGCGGCAAGTACGCGGGCAGCGCCGGCGGTCTGGTCAGCACTGTTGGCCTGCTCTGCGCCTTCCTGCTGCCCATCATCATCTCCTCGGTCAGCAAGGGCAACTACGTGCTCAACCTGGGACTGGAAAGCATGATCTTCCTGCTCTCCGATGTCTTCGTTCTGCTCCTGCCCGAGCTCGGCCCTCAAGGCGAGATCGCCAAGCGCATCGCTGCCTCCGACCGTCAGGCTGCAGAAGAGAAGAAGTGATAGCTCAGCAGAGTTGAAACTCCGACTGCCTGAGGCGGCGCGACCGGTTGTTTTCGGTTGCGCCGCCTATGCTGTTGTCAGAACGAGAAGGAGGAGCGGCAGGCGTGCTCAGGGTGAAAATCGACTCCATAGAGGATGACAGAATCGAGGCCTACACCAGGCTGACCGAGCCTCAGCTGCGCAATCGTCTGGAGCCCGCCAAGGGCTTGTTCATCGCCGAGTCCCCCAAGGTCATCGCCCGCGCCCTGGATGCCGGGGTGGAGCCCATCTCCTTCCTGGTGGAAGAGCCCTGGCTAGAGGGGATGCGCTCCATGTTCGACCAGGTGGACGCAGCCTTCGGACCCAACGTTCCCGTCTACGTAGCCAGCCCCGCACAGCTGAAGACCATCACCGGCTACCGGTTGCATCGGGGCGCACTGGCCGCCATGAGACGCTGGCCCCTGCCAACCGTGGAGCAGATCTGCCGCTCAGCAAGGCGGGTGGCCGTCATGGAGAATATTGTTGATCACACCAACATCGGCGCCCTGATGCGTTCGGCAGCAGCCCTCCAGGTGGATGCCGTCCTGGTCACCCCATCCTGCTCCGACCCTCTTTACCGCAGGGCCGCACGGGTCTCCATGGGCACGGTCTTTCAGGTTCCATGGACCAGGATTGGCGGCGACGACGTCCACGCCTGGCCCGACCAGGGCATGAAACAGCTGCATGATCTGGGCTTCACTACGGCGGCCATGGCCCTGAACCGGAATGCCATCAGCCTGGATGAGCTGACAAAGCGTCTAGAACCCGGGCCCGACCAGATCGATCGCCTGGCCCTGATATTCGGTACCGAAGGCGACGGGCTGAGCCACAGGACCATCGCCCGTGCGGATTTGACCGTGCGCATCCCCATGAGCCACGACGTGGACAGTCTGAATGTAGCTGCCTCAAGCGCCGTGGCCTTCTACGCAACCAGACCCGAACACGCTAGCTGATCCCAGCCAGCTGACTGAGTTAGCCAACCGACTGAGCCCTCTGCTGCGTAGCAAATCCCTGCCGCCCTGAGTCTTTTCACTGCCTGGCTCAATGCCGGGTGAACCTGACGCAATCAGCTCTCTCGGGAGACAGCCTGCGAATCCTCATGAATGTAGTCGTCGGGGTCAATGGTCCCCCGCCAGCGGCCGATGGCCTTGAGACCGTGGTACATGACCAGCGTGGCCACAGAGCCAATAGCGATGCCGTTGAAGCTGACCCCGGCCACCGCGAAGGTGAAGTCCGCGATGCCCACGATCATGACGACGGCGCCCACGGTCATGTTGACGGACTTGCCGAAGTCCACCTTGTTCTCCACCCAGATGCGGATGCCCAGCATGCCGATCATGCCGTAGAGCATGGTGGTGACCCCGCCCAGAACGCCGGTGGGGATGGTGTTGATGATGGCCCCGAACTTGGGGCAGAGGGAGAGCAGGAAGGCGAAGATGGCGGCGCACCAGTAGGCGGCCGTGGAGTAGACCTTGGTGGCGGCCATGACGCCGATGTTCTCCGCGTAGGTGGTGGTGCCCGAGCCTCCGCCCAGTCCGGCCAGCGTAGTGCCCAGGCCGTCGGCCATCAGGGCGGTGCCGATCTGGTCGTCATAATCGCGGCCGGTCATCAGGGCTACAGACTTGACGTGACCGATGTTCTCGGCCACCAGGACCAGCACCACAGGGATGAACATGGCCAGGACAGACGGGTCGGCCTGAGGGGTGTGGAAGTGTGGCAGACCGAACCAGGCGGCCTTTTCCACAGCTGCAAAGTCGACCTGGCCCTGGGTGACTGCGAAAATGTAGCCGACGATAACGCCCAAAAGGATGTTGAGTCGGCCGATCAGACCCTTGAAAAGCACGGCTATCAGCATGACGGCCACCAGGGTGACCAGGGCGGTCAGCGGGGCCGACTTGAAGTTCTTCCAGGCCGAGGGGGCCAAGTTGAAGCCGATGATGGCCACGATGGCACCGTTGACCACCGGGGGCATGATCAGATCAATCCATCGCGAACCGGCGAAGTGGACGATCAGGCCGATCAGGAAGAGCAAAGCACCGGTGACCATGATCCCGAAGGAGGCCACAGCCAGGCCCTTGTGGGCAGTGGTCACTGCCAGGACCGGGGCGATGAAGCCGAAGGAGCTGCCCAGATAGGAGGGCAGACGGTTGCGGTTGATCAGCAGGAAGAGGGCCGTGGACATGGCCGTGAAGAAGAGGGTGGTAGAGGGGTCGAATCCGGTCAGAATGGGAACCAGGAAGGTGGAGCCGAACATGGCGATAACGTGCTGGGCGCCGATGCCAGCCGTACGTGGCCATGTGAGTCGCTCATCGGGTTCCACAACCTCGCCCGGAGCCAATGTTTTCCCGTCGCCGTGCAGTTTCCAGCCCATGGACAATGCCATTTCACTGTGCTTTCTCTCGTGCGCCGTGCCGGTCACGGCGGACCGGAATCATCAGTATATTCGCACGGGAGGACCCGAAATGGGCTAGAGGAAGGAATGCCTCACTGATAGGTAGGCATGTTCTCGAAGTTGAAGCCGATGGCGGCCAGCTGCTCGCGACCCTCAGGGGTGATCATGTCCAGGGTCCAGCGCGGCGACCAGGTCCAGTCGATGCGGAACTCCTCGACCAGGCCCGCCAGGACGCTGGCGCACTGGTCCTCGATCAGGTCAGTCAGCGGGCAGGCCGGCGTGGTCAGGGTCATGGTGATGATGGCCCGTCCCAGTTCGTCGATTTCTATGCCATAGACCAGCCCCAGGTCGACCACGTCAATGCCCAGCTCGGGATCGATGACCTGGTGCAGGGCCTCCCTGACATCCTCCGCGGTGGCCCGGCCGATGTCGTCGACAGCCTTGAGAGGGATGGCCTCTTCAGCGGCGGCCTCGGTATCAGCGGCATTTTGATCCGCAGCTTTCTCGCTATTGGCGGCCGGCTCGCTGGCCGAGGATTCGTCACTCGAGCTCTGATCTGCATCGGACTTCTTGTCCGCCTGGCCGTCGACCTGACGCATGGAACCGCCTTCGGCCGACTTCAGCACCGTTTCCGCGCCCAGGGGATTGCTGGCCAGGGCCTGTGCCGTGCCGGGATCGCTGATGGCCCTGCCCACCGAGGCCAGGATGGAGTCCTGGGGCTCGGGTACCAGATTCGTATTGCCGCTCATGCCTGCTCCTCCTTCTCACCTTTGTCGCCCTCTCGCCCAGCTGACAGGGCCTGGGCCACCGAGGCCTTCATGCCCTCCCAGCCCAGCAGGGCGCACTTGATTCGCATAGGATACTTGGACACGCCCTGGAAGACCATGGCATCACCGAGAGCGTCCTGCGCCTGCTCGTCCTCGATTCCAGCGCCACGCGATTCCATAAGCTTGCGGAAGTCTGCAGCCAGATCCATGGCATGGTCAACGGTCTGCCCCTGGACCAGATCCACCATGATGGACAGGCTGGCCTGGCTGATGGAGCAGCCTGAACCCTGCCAGACGATTCGCTGGATGAGGTCGGGACCTCCCTGCTCGCCAGGCGCCACTTCCACATGAATGGTGGCCTGATCCCCGCAGGTGGGATTGAACTGGTGGGACTCGGCAGCCAGGCAGGCCTCGTGCTCCACTCTGATGGTCACACCGTCGCCGTCAGAGTCTTCTCCCCCATCAGCCTGATCCCCTACACGCCCGTGAGGATCCCGGGCTGCGTCCAGGATCACCTCCTGGTACATCTGCTCCAGTTCTTCGTCATCCATCCCGAAATCCGCCATGTCCTCAAACCTACCAGTATGTCTTTGCCAAATCCGTCTATGCGCTGCCGGTGAAGACCCTCAGGCTACCCGGAAGAACTTGCGGACCCCGGCGACGGCTTCCAGCAGGGCATCCGTGTCGGCCACGGTATTGTAGACGCCGGTCGAGGCCCGGTTGGAGGCCATCAGGCCGAAGTGCCGATGGACCGGCTGAGCGCAGTGGTGGCCTACGCGGATGGCAATGCCGCGCGAATCCACATACTGGCCCACGTCATGGGGATGGACCCCATGCACATCGAAGGCGATTGTGCCGATCCGGTCCTCTGGAGTGGTCGGCCCGAGGATGCGTACCCCGTCCAGCTCCCCCAGCCTCAACAGACCAGTGGTGATGGCTTTCTCGTGTTCGGCGATGTTCTCCATGCCCAGATCCATCAGCCAATCGGCAGCTGCGCCAGCACCGATCATCTGTGCCACCGGCTGGGTGCCGGCCTCGAACCGGGCCGGAGGATCCATGTAGCTGGCTGGACGGTCCAGATAGGCCAGCTCCACCATGGATCCGCCGAACGATGCCGGGGGCAGAGCCTCAAGCAGTTCACGGCGACCATAGAGGAAGCCCACGCCGGTGGGGCCATACATCTTGTGAGCACTCCAGGCAGCGAAGTCCACATCCATGGCATGCAGGTCCACAGGCAGGTGAGGCACCGACTGGCAAACGTCCAGCACCACCAGGGCGCCCACCTGATGGGCACGGCGGACGATGGGCTTGATGTCAGTGATGGCGCCGGTCACATTGCTGACGTGGGTGACGGCGACCACCTTGGTCCGCTCGGTGATGACCTGGTCAGCGGTATCGGCCAGAACACGGCCTTCCGGGTCCAGATCGAAATACTTAAGGACGGCTCCGGTCCGGTAGCAGAGCTCCTGGAAGGGCAGGAGGACCGAGTGGTGCTCGGCCTTGCTGACCACGACTTCATCCCCCGGCTTCAGGGCGAATCGACGTGCCGCCTTGCCTCCACGACCCAGGCTGGCGTTGCCGAAAGCGGTGGCCAACAGGTTCAGAGCAGCCGTGGCCCCGGCGGTGACGACGATCTCCTCGCCGCCTTCCTGGCCCTCTGCGCCGACCAGGGCGGCCACGCGTGAGCGCGCATGCTCAAAGGCCACAGTGCTGCGGGCGGCCAATTCGTGCGCGCCCCGATGCACCCCGGCGTTGTCCTTCAGGTAGAAGTCCCGAACGGCATCGATGACCGCCAGGGGCTTCTGGGCAGTGGCAGCCGAATCCAGATAGACCAGGGGGTGGCCATGCACCTGCTGGTCCAGAATCGGAAACTGCTGCCGAATGCTGTCATCAATGACCATTGCGGACCTCTTCTCTTATCCTCAGGCCAGGGCTGATTCCGAGTCGGCGCCCTCGGGCAGGTACTGGTCGTACCCGGTCTCCTCCAGGGTGTCGGCCAGCTCGGGGCCGCCGGTCTTCACAAAGCGGCCGTCGGCGAAAACGTGGACGATGTCGGGCTTGATGTACTTGAGGATCCTGGTGTAGTGGGTGACCATGAGCACGCCCATGCCGGTGTTCTCCTTGGCCCTGTTGACCCCCTCGGAGACGATGCGCAGGGCGTCCACGTCCAGCCCGGAGTCGGTTTCGTCCAGGACGGCGAACTTGGGCTTGAGCAGCTCCAGCTGCAGAACCTCGGCCCGCTTCTTCTCGCCGCCCGAGAAGCCCTCGTTGACGGAGCGCCGGGCGAACTTGGGATCCATGCGCAGCCGCTTCATGGCATCATTCAGGTCCTTGGTCCACTGGCGGATGGCCGGGGCCTTGCCGTCGACTTCGGTCTTGGCCGTACGCAGGAAGTTGGTCATGGACACGCCAGGTACCTCGACCGGGTACTGCATGGCCAGGAAGAGCCCGGCCTTGGCCCGCTCGTCCGGGGTCATCTTGAGCAGATCCTGCCCATCCAGCAGGGCCTGGCCCGAATCCACCTCGTACTTGGGATGGCCGGCCAAAGTATAGGCCAGGGTGGACTTGCCCGACCCGTTGGGCCCCATGATGGCGTGAGTCTCGCCGGAGTTGACGGTCAGCGTGGCCCCCTTGAGGATCTGCTTGCGACCCTCCTTGGTCTCCACTGAGACGTGCAGATCCTTGATTTCCAATGTGGACATGTCAGTTCTCCTCCAAAACGTGCTGCATCTCTTGATCCTCGCCGGCCGCCAGCCTGCGGTCGATGACCCCCATCAGGTGCCCGGAGACGCTGGGGACGTCGATCTCCTCCACCAGTTCGCCGAAGAAGCCTCGGACCACCAGCTTGCGGGCCTCCTGCTCGGGGATGCCGCGGGACTGCAGGTAGAAGAGCTCCTCGTCGTCGAAGCGTCCGACCGAACTGGCATGGCCCGCCCCGATGATGTCGCCGTTCTCGATTTCCAGGTTGGGCTCGGAATCAGCGATGGCCCCGGGGGTGAGCACCAGGTTGCGGTTGAGCTCGTAGGAGTCGGTTCCGGGCGCAGTCGGCTGAATGAGCGCGTTGCCCACCCAGGTGGTGTGCGCGCCGATGCCGTCCAGGGCCCCCTTGTAGACCACACGGGACTTGCAGTTGGGATGGTTGTGCACCACCATGGTCCGGTGTTCCATGTGCTGGCCGGGATCGACGAAGTAGATGCCTAGCATGTTCAGGTCGCCCTGCTCGCCACCGAAGTCCTGGTCCATGCGCAGCCGTACGACATCGCCGCCAAGGCTGACCACCGAGTGGCGCAGGGAGGCCTCGGCTCCCAGGTGGATGCGGTGGTTGCCTATGTGCTTGCTGCCCTTGTCCCACTCCTGAATGAAGGTGGTCGACATCTGCGAATTGTCACCGATGTCGATTTCAACCCCCTCGGCCAGACGTGCCTGCCCCTGGTGCTCGACCACCAGATCGGCCTTGGTGCCCGCTTCGGCCTTGATGACCAGGTGGAAGGCATCCAGTTCGGGGCCGCCGCCGTTGACACGGACCAGCACAGGCTGATCCAGGGTGCCCTTGAGGTTCACCACCGTCGCCTGCTTGCCGCTGGCCCACTCCACAGCGGCCGCTCGGTCGCTGGGCTTGAGGACGGTGCCGCAGGGGGCCTGATCCATGGGAACCTGGCTGAAGCTGACCTGATCTGCAGGCGGTTCAGACCCGTCGATCATGGTGACTGAGACCTTGGTCAGGCCGCTGGGCTGGAAGACGGTGAAGAACTCCTCCATCCGGTCGATGGGGGTGAACCGCCAGTCATCCTGCTTGCGGGTGGGCATGGGGAAGTCGTCAGGGTTGAAGGAGCGGGGCTCCTTGTCGGCGCTGGACGGCATGGTGGCCGGGAAAGCATAGGGATCCTTGGGATCCGCATGCGGAATGGTTATTTCGCTGTTTTGTGACATCAGCCTACCGAACCCTCCATCTGCAATTCGACCAAGCGGTTGAGCTCCAACGCGTACTCCATGGGCAGCTGCCGGGAGATGGGTTCTACGAACCCGCGCACGATCATGCCCATGGCCTCCTTCTCCTCCAGGCCACGGCTCATCAGGTAGAAGAGCTGGTCCTCGGAAACCTTGGAGACGGTGGCCTCGTGGGCCATGGAGACGTCATCCTCGCGGACGTCCACGTGCGGGTAGGTGTCCGAGCGGGAGTAGTCGTCCACCAGCAGGGCGTCGCAGACCACCGAGGAGGAGGACTTCTCGGCTCCCTTGATGATCTTGACCAGGCCCCGGTATGCGGCCCTTCCCCCGTTGCGGGAGATCGACTTGGAGACGATGGTGGAGGAGGTATGGGGTGCCAGGTGGATCATTTTGGCGCCCGTGTCCTGGTACTGTCCCTTGCCGGCGAAGCCCAGGGAGAGGGTCTCGGCCTTGGCGTAAGGCTCAGCCAGGATGCAGGCCGGGTACTTCATGGTCGCCTTGGACCCGATGTTGCCGTCCACCCACTCCATGGTGCCGCCCTCGCGCACGTAGGCGCGCTGGGTGACCAGGTTGTAGACGTTGTTGGACCAGTTCTGGACCGTGGTGTAGCGCACGCGAGCGTGGGGCTCGACCACGATCTCCACGTTGGCCGCATGCAGGGAGTCGGTGGAGTAGATGGGGGCCGTGCAGCCCTCCACGTAATGGACGTAGGAGCCCTCGTCGGCGATGATCAGCGTGCGCTCGAACTGGCCCATGTTGGGCGTGTTGATGCGGAAGTAGGCCTGCAGGGGGATGTCCACATGGACGCCCTTGGGCACGTATACGAAGGAGCCGCCCGACCAGGCCGCCGTGTTCAGGGCGGCGAACTTGTTGTCGTCCGGGGGAATGACCGTGGCGAAGTACTTGCGGAAGAGGTCCGGGTACTCTTTCAGGGCCGTGTCCGTATCCAGGAAGATGACCCCCTGTTTGCGCAGATCGTCGCGGATGGAGTTGTAGATGACCTCGGACTCGTACTGGGCGGCCACGCCGGAGACCAGCCGCTTCTTCTCAGCCTCGGGGATGCCCAGCCGGTCATAGGTGGTGCGGATGTCGTCGGGCAGGTCCTTCCAGTCCTTGGCCTGCTCCTTCAGCGGCTTGACATAGTACTTGAAGTCGTCGGCATCGAACCCGCTGAGATCCACGCCCCACTTGGGCATAGGCTTCTCCATGAAGGCCCGATAGCCCTTGAGACGCATCTGCAGCATCCAGTCAGGCTCGCCCTTATCGGCCGAGATGGCCCGGACCACGTCCTCGTCGATGCCCTTGTGGGCGTTGCGCCCGGCATCGTCGGAGTCGTGCCAGCCATAGGTATAGTCGCCGAACTCGGAGATGATCTGGTCGTCTTGTTTGATTTTCTCTTCATTGACGCGGGAGCGGTCGGCCACGTACTGGCTCATTTCCACATCCCGCGATGTGTCTGTCCGCTGCGAGGTGCTGTCCACGAGCTGAGACCTCCTAACACACGCACGGCCGCCATATGCGGCCGCTCACACCATTACAGAATAACCAGGACAGTAGTAAACCGCCAGACCTGGGCTTACGCTCTCTAAGGAATCCAGCCGACCCTCTTGACAAAGCCGTCGATACGGACGATCGCCCGCTTCCCTGCGAGGGGGAAACGAGCGATCATACCGAAAATGTTCGAAAAGGATCGGCCTCAGGCCGCCTCCTGGCCTCCGTGCTCCAGGCTGGCCTTGACCAGGCCGGCGAAGAGGGGGTGCGGCTTGGTGGGCCGGGACTTGAACTCGGGATGAGCTTGGGTGCCCACATAGAAGGGGTGCTGGTCCTGGGAGAGCTCCACGAACTCGGTCAGCTGCCCGTCCGGGCTGGTGCCCGAGATGTGCAGGCCCGCCTTGTCCAGCCGCTCCTTGTAGGCCACGTTGACCTCGTAGCGGTGGCGGTGACGCTCGGAGATCTCGGTGGAGCCGTAGAGCCGGGCCACCAGGGAGTCGGGCTTGAGCACTGCCGGGTAGGCGCCAAGCCGCATGGTGTGGCCCATATCGCCATGGCCGGCCACGATGTCCTTCTGCTCCTCCATGGTGGCGATGACCGGGTTCTCGCAGTCAGGCTCGAACTCCGAGGAGTTGGCGTCCTCCAGACCCAGGACATGGCGGGCGAACTCGATGACCATGGACTGCAGGCCCAGGCAGAGGCCCAAGGCAGGCAGGCCGGTCTCACGGGCATAGCGCAGGGCGCCGATCTTGCCTTCGATGCCGCGGATGCCGAAACCTCCGGGGACCACGATGCCGTCCACGCCCTCCAGGGCCTTGCGGGCGCCATCCATGGTCTCGCAGGTGTCGGCCGCCACCAGCTTGACCTGGACCTGGGACCGGTTGGCGAAACCGCCGGCCTTCAGCGCCTCGATGACCGACAGGTAGGCGTCGGGCAGGTCGATGTACTTGCCCACGATGGCGATGGCCACCTTGGTGCGGGGGTTGTGGACCCGGTCCAGCAGGTCCTCCCACTCGTTCCAATCGACATCGTGGAAGGGCAGCCCCAGCTTGCGCACCACGTAGGTATCCAGACCCTCCTTATAGAGGATCTTGGGCACGTCGTAGATGCTGGGCGCATCCACGCAGTTGACCACGCCCTCGGCATCCACGTCGCACATCAGGGAGATCTTGTCCTTGATGGCCTGGTTGAGCGGCCGGTCCGAGCGCAACACCAGGGCGTCGGGGGCGATGCCCAGCTGGCGCAGGGCCATGACCGAGTGCTGGGTGGGCTTGGTCTTGAGCTCGTGGGCGGCGGCCACATAGGGCACCAGGGAGACATGGACGAACATGCAGTTGTCCGGGCCGATATCCCGACGCACCTCGCGGGCGGCCTCCATGAATGGCTGGGACTCGATGTCGCCCACGGTCCCGCCGATCTCGGTGATGATCACGTCCACGTCGTCGCTGGCCTGGGCCCGCATGCGGCTCTTGATCTCGTTGGTCACGTGGGGAATGACCTGGACGCACTGGCCCAGGTACTCCCCCGCCCGTTCCTTGCGCAGGACGGACTGGTAGATCTGGCCGGTGGTCACGTTGGCTTTCTGGGAGAGGAAGACATCGGTGAAGCGCTCATAGTGGCCGATGTCCAAGTCGGTTTCGGCCCCGTCCTCGGTCACGTAGACCTCGCCGTGTTGGAAGGGGTTCATGGTCCCCGGATCGACGTTGATGTAGGGATCCAGCTTCTGTTGAAGAACGCGGATTCCGCGGCTTCTCAGCAGTCGGCCCAGAGATGATGCGGTCAGCCCCTTGCCCAGTGAAGAGACCACGCCGCCGGTGACGAAAATGTGTTTGGTGATATGCCCTTGCGAATTTCCATGTTCTCTGACCATGGAACTTCAGCCTATCAGGCAGGAGCGACCAGAAACCGGCCAACACTCGAGGAGGAGGGACGGATTCAGGGGCGGCTCGGATGCAGGTGGTCGGCCAGGTAGCGGCCGGTCACCGAATCCGGGTTGCGGGCCACGGATTCGGGGTCGCCCTGTGCCACGATGCTCCCGCCTCGATCGCCGCCCCCCGGGCCCATATCGACCACATGGTCGGCGTTGGCGATCATGTCCAGATCATGCTCGATGAAGACCACGGTGGCCCCCTTGCTGACCAGGCGCTCCAGCACGCCGATCAGGACGCGCACATCCAAGGGATGCAGGCCGGTGGTCGGCTCGTCCAAAACGAACATGGAACCATTCTGCTTGCGGCCCAGTTCGTTGGACAGCTTCAGCCGCTGGGCCTCCCCGCCGGACAGGGAGGGGGTGTCCTCCCCCAGGGTCAGGTAATCCAGACCCAGGTCCTTTAAGGTCTGCAAGCCTCGGCGGATGGCCGTGTACTCGCGGCCCTGTGCGAAGACCTCCAGAGCCCGGCCCACCTCCATGGCCAGCAGATCAGGCAGGCTCAGCGGCTCCGGGTGTGCCGGCGTCGACAGGCGGTAGTGCTCGGCCTCCGGACGGTACCGACGACCCTGGCAGCTGGGGCAGGTGATGGGGATGTCGGGCAGGAACTGCACGTCCAGGCTGATCTGCCCGGTGCCGTCGCACTGGGGGCAGCGCAGGGATCCGGTGTTGTAGGAGAATGCCGAGATCCCCAGCTTGTCCTTTTTCGCCTGGTCAGTGGCCGCGAAGAGGCGGCGCAGCCGGTCCATCAGCCCCGAGTAGGTGGCCACCGTGGAGCGCACATTGATGCCGATGGGCGAGGAGTCCACCAAGCGGACCCTGTCGATGCCGGCCGGATCCAGACTGTGTACATGCTTGGGCATGGGGTCGCCCTGGATGCGGGCCTGCAGGGCCGGGACCAGAGACTCCAGGATCATGGTGGTCTTGCCGGAGCCGGATACACCGGTCACCGCCGTCATGCATCCACGCGGAATGGCCAGGTCCAGAGGATGGACCGTGTGAATGGGTCCTGACTGCATGCGGATCCAGTCACGCTCTGCAGGCATGGGATGCCGATCCCGAACCAAAACGGGCTCGCTGCCATCCAAAAAACCGGCGATGCGCGAGTCCTGATCAGCGGCGATTCGCTCAGGAGCCCCCTGGGCCAGGATCCTGCCGCCGCGCTCCCCTGCTCCGGGACCCATTTCGATCAGATAGTCGGCTGATTGCAACACCTTGACATCATGGTCGACGAAAACCACCGAATTGCCGTCGGCCAGCAGGTCGCGCATGACCCCTATCAGCCCCTCCAGGTTGGCAGGATGCAGACCGGTCGAGGGCTCGTCCAGCACATAGAGCACACCGGTGGTCTCATTGCGGACAGCCCTGGCCAACTGGGCCCGCTGCCGCTCCCCGGTAGACAGCGAGGCGCTGGAGCGGTCCAGGGTCAGGTAGCTCAGTCCCAGCTGGATCAACCGCCTGCCCATCTCATCCAATGTCTTGCAGAGGGCCGAGGCCATGGGCCGCATGGGCTCAGGCAGCGTGGGCGGCAGCTGCCGACCCCAGTCCAGCACCCGATCCAGGGGCCAGGAGGTGACCTCGGCCAGATTGTCCCCGTTGATCTGAGGCAGACGCGCCCGTTGGTTGAGTCGGGTGCCCTGGCAGTCCGGGCAGGTCCGTTCGGTCAGGAACTTGGCCACCTTGGCCAGACGCTTGTCGTCGTTGGCCCTCTTGAGTTCCTCGGTCACGGTCAGCCGTGCGTTGCGGAAGGTGAAGTCCAGCTCGTGGACACCCTTGATCGACGTAATGGTGATGTGCTTCTTCTCGGCCGGCCCCTCGAAGACGATCTTCCGCTCCCGATCGGTCAGATCCCGCCAGGGCACGTCGGTGCGTACTCCGAACTCGCGCACAATGTCGGGCTGGACGTTGAAGCCGAAGGTCCGCCAGGGCACCACGGCCCCCTGATCGATGGTCAGGCTGTCGTCGGGAACCAGGGTGGCGTCGTCCACCTCGCGCACGGTTCCGGTCCCCTGGCAGGTAGGGCAAGCACCCAAGGAATTGAAGGCTAGTTCCTCGGCGCTGGGAGGCTCCACCTTAGCGCCGCAGATCGGGCAGATGATAGGCATCTCGGCCGCCACAGCCAGGGTGGGCTCCTGGCGATGGCCATTGGGGCAGACATGGCTGGCCAGCCGGGAGAACATCAGCCTGAGCACGTTGAGCAGTTCCGTGGCGGTGCCGAAGGTGGAGCGCATGCCGCCCACGCCCGGCCGCTGACGCAGAGCTAAAGCCGGAGGCAGGAAGCGCACCGAATCAACCTGAGGACGCTGGGCCTGGGTCATCCGCCTCCTGGTGTAGGTGGACAGGGATTCCAGGTAGCGCCGGGACCCCTCGGCGTAGAGGACCCCCAGAGCCAGGGACGACTTGCCGGAGCCCGAGACCCCGGCGATGCCTACCAGGTGATTCAGAGGGATGTCGACATCCAGGTTGCGCAGGTTGTGGACCCGGGCGCCGCGGACAAGGACGGCCTTGGGCGGTGCGGAGAGTTTCTTGCCGGTCTCCCCGCTGTCGCTCATGCGTTCTCCAGCAGGTGGGCCACAGCTTCCAGGGCCAGCCGGTAGCCGTAGAAGCCCATGCCGGTAATGGTGCCGGTGGCCACCGGCGATATGACGCTGCGTCGGCGGAAGGCCTCCCGGGATGAGGGATTGGAAATATGGACCTCCATCAGCGGCAGCCCTGCCTGGGTGACCTGGACGGCGGCATCGGCAAGCCCATAGCTGTAGTGGGTGAAGGCTGCTGGGTTGAGCACCACCGCGCTGCCCTGATCCACGGCCTGATGCATCCAGCGGATGACCTGGCCCTCGTCGTCCGATTGCAGCACCTGAACATCCAGGCCCAGCTGCTTACCCCAGTCTTCGCAGTCACGGGTCAGCGTCGCTAGATCCTGACGACCGTAGACATCAGGGTCGCGCACACCCAGCCGACCCAGGTTGGGTCCGTTGACCACCAGAACCGTCTGCCTGCCCTTGTCGGCATCCGCCATCTGTCATTCCTCCTTGCGTATGGCCTGGAAGGCCTCCTTGAGCGCCGAGACCGGCGGGTCGTCCAGGTGGGTGGGTTTGCCCAAACCATCAAGAATGATAAACCGCAACTTGTTGCCACGGGCCTTTTTGTCCCGATGCATGAGGGCCAGCACCTGGCCGAAGTCCCCCCCATTCCACCAAGTCCTCAGACCCAGGGAGGACAGCAGCTTCCTGTGGTAATCGACCGCTTCCTGATCCAAGTGGCCGGTGATCCTGGCCAGCTCGGCTGCAAAGACCATGCCCACGGACACTGCCTGGCCATGCCGCCAGGTGAAGTGTTCGATCTTCTCGATGGCGTGGCCCAGGGTGTGCCCATAGTTGAGGAACTCCCGCAGGCCGGACTCCTTGAGGTCCACTGAGACGTGCCGGGCCTTGACCTCTACGGTACGTTCGATCAGATCCTGGACCACCGTGCCCAGCCACTGGTCGGACTCCTGACCGTCGAAGGCACGCAGGGATTCGGCCCGCTCCTCCAGCTCACGCAGGATGCCGCCGTCCATGATGAACCCGGACTTGGCCACCTCGCCCAGCCCCTCTACAAAGATCTCATTGGGCAGGGTCCGCAGGGTCCGCAGATCAGCCAGGACGCCGGCAGGGGTGTAGAAGCTGCCGACCAGATTCTTGCCCTGCTCCAGGTTGATGCCGGTTTTGCCGCCGGTGGAGGCATCGACCATGGCCAGCAGGGAGGTGGGGCAGTTCACATAGCGGATGCCCCGCATCCAGGTGGCGGCAATGAACCCGGCCTGGTCTGTGGCCGCTCCACCGCCCAGTCCCACCACCGCGTCAGAACGGGTGAAGCCCTCGGTGGCCAAGCGCTCCCAGATGCCCTGGCTGACCTGGATGGTCTTGCCGGCCTCCGCGTCGGGAATGGTCAGATCCACTACCTGGTAACCGGCTTGTCGAAGCAGGGCCCGGGCATGGTCGGAATGACGCTGGACAGGCTGGGTGTGGATCAGGGCCACACGCATGGTCTGGTCGCCAAGCAGCTCATGCAGCCGCCCGGTCACGCCTGCACCGATCCTCACATCGTAGGGGTCGGGACCGCTGACGTGGACCACCCGCTCAGTCAAGGCATCCGCCAGCCGTCTGGCCAGGGCTCGAGGGGTGGTGTTCCTGGATTTGAGAGTGATGGTGGCCAGCTCCTGGTAGACGCTGCGACGCTCACGGTAGAGAGCCATCCAGCGCTCCGATGCGCCGCCGCGGAGTAAGGGACGATGATCCGACCGAGCTGCTCGGCTGACCCCCTCCTCGGGGTCTACCTGCAGGTAGACCACAGCGCCGCCTGCCCGCCGATAGTCCTGCAAGGCCTGGAAGACCTCGGTGCTCATGGGTGCGCCTCCACCCAGGGACAGGATGCCGCCGGAAAAGTCCTTCAAGAGGTCCAGGACCGCCCTGGTCTCCATGCCGCGGAAAGCCTGCTCGCCCTGAGTATCGAAGATCTCGCTGACCGATCGGCCTGCTTCCTCCTCGATGCACTGGTCCGTATCCCGGAAGGGCGCCTTGATCAGGGCAGCCGTCTCCCTGCCCAGACGGGTCTTGCCCGCACCGGGCATGCCGATGACGACGGCCTTGGGCATGCTGCTGCTTTCAATCATGCAAGTCCGCCCCTCACCGCAGATGCTCGGGCCAGGACTGGAGGTAGGCCTGGGCGTTGCGCCGAACCTCGTCGAGCGAGTCGCCGCCGAACTTCTCCAAGGCGAACCGTGCCAGGGTCAGGTTCATCATGGCTTCGCCGATCACTGCGGCGGCGGGCACGGCGGTCACGTCGGAACGTTGATGGATGGCCTGGGCAGGCTGGCCGGTGGCCACATCCACCGTGCGCAGGGCCCGAGGCACCGAAGAGATGGGCTTCATGGCGGCCCTGACCCTGATGGGCTGGCCGTTGGAGGTGCCGCCCTCCAGGCCTCCAGCGTGGTTGCTGAGCCTGCGGATGGTGCCGTCAAGACCGGGCTCCATTTCGTCATGGGCCTGTGATCCGGGGCGGTCAGCCTCGCTGAAGCCATCGCCGATCTCCACGCCCTTGATGGCCTGAATGCCCATGAAGGCGCTGGCCAGGGCAGCGTCCAGGCGGCGATCATCCTCCACATAGGTGCCCAGACCTGCCGGCACACCATAGGCAATGACCTCGAAGACCCCTCCAGCGGTGTCGCCGTCCTTCTTGATCTGGTCGATCCTGGCCATCATCCGCTTCTCGGCGTCCTTATCCAAGGTCCTGACCGGCGAGGCATCCAGAGCAGGTCCGTCCTCAGGGCCGGGCGTGGCCTCATGCCCCTCCAGGCCGACCCCGGCTATGGAGATGACATGGGAGACGGTCCGTATGCCCAGAGCCTGCTGCAGGAAGTCGGCAGCCACCGATCCCAGGGCCACCCGGGAGGCGGTCTCCCTGGCCGAGGAGCGCTCAAGGACTGGGCGCGCATCCGTGAACCCGTACTTGCGCATGCCGGTCAGATCGGCGTGGCCGGGCCTGGGCCTGGTCAGCGGGGCGTTGCGGCCGGTCGCCGGGGGTTCCTGGTCGGCAGGCAGCTCGTCCACGCTCATGATCCGCTCCCACTTGGGCCACTCCGTATTGCCGATTTCGATGGCCACCGGAGAGCCGAGCGTCCGTCCATGCCTGACCCCGGTCAGCAGCCGAACCTTGTCCTGCTCAAAGCCCATCCTGGCCCCACGGCCATAGCCCAGCCGACGACGGGCCAGGGCTGATTCGATGTCCTTGGTGGACACGGCAACCCCGGCGGGCAGACCTTCCATCATGGCCACCAGGGCCTCTCCGTGGGATTCCCCTGCCGTCTGCCAGCGCAACATATTCAAGCTCCTCGTTCGTTCCTCGTTTGCCAGGTTAGGGCTACGTATGATTATCTTAGAAGATGGTCTACCTCATCCCAGCGCCGGGACTGCTGACTGCCCTCCTCCTGGCCCTGATCGACATCCGCTCCCGGCGAGTCCCACGTCTTCTCGTGCTCTTGGGACTGGTGCTGCAGACGGTGACCCTGCTGGTCTTTTCGCTGATCCGAGCTCAGCCGATGCTGCTGGTGCAGTGCCTGCTGCTGACGCTGGCCTCTGCAGGCCTTCAGCTCCTGCTGGCCCTGATCCGACCCGGCGCCCTGGGACTGGGCGATGTGACGGCCACTGGTCTGGTGGCCCTGAGCCTGTCGGTTCTGGGATGGGCGACGATCCTGGTCTGGTGGGCGATGATGGGGCTGCTGGGACTGATTGCCTTGGCCCTGGCCTGGTTGGCTCGTCGCCGCGGACCGGTCAGAACGCACAATCCCCTCTCGCTGGCCTACGTCCCAGTCATCCTTGCTGCGGCAGTAGTAGCCCTGATCATTGACACCGTCTAGGCAATTGCAATCCAAGCGCAAGGCGCTAGTCGTTATGCTCGTTGTGCCGAGATTCCCAGGCCTTGTATTCCTTCACGTCGCGGTTGAACTGATCCTGGTTGTCGCTGAACCTGGTCTCCCCCGTGTCCAAGTTGACAGTCACGAAATAGAGCCAGTTGCCCGACTCCGGGTGCATGGCCGCCTGGATGGCCTCGTCCCCCGGGCTGCCGATGGGGCCTGGAGGCAGGCCCTGGTGGACCCTGGTGTTGTAGGGGTCGTCAGCGTTCTGCAGCATGGCATCGGTCAGCTTCAAGGCCGAGACATTGTTGGAGTAGGCCACAGTGCTGTCCATGCCCAAGGGCATCCCCTTGGCCAGGCGGTTGTCGATGACCCTTGCCACCTTGCCGTAGTATTCCGATTTGTTGACCTCGGCTTCGGTAATCGAGGCTGTATTCAGGATGGTCTGCCGTTCCTGACCTCCGGGTACGCCCAGCTGATCCAGATGCTCAATACGCTTGGAGACCAGGTTGGTCAGGATGGCCTTGGCCGACCCGGCCTTGCGCACATCGTACTCACCGGGCTGCAGCCAGCCCTCAAAGTCTCCCTGGGCCTCCGGGGGCAGAATCCCCTCACCCTTGGCTTGAACCAAGGCATCGAATTCGCCCTGCGGAACCCCAGAAAGCTGAGCGGCCCTGGCAATCACATCACGCACCCGCTCACCGGCCCGCACCTGCAGGAAGCCTCCGGCCTTGTTCCGGTCGGTCAGAATGGCCACGACATCGGAGGCCTTCATCCGCAGACGCAGATCGAAGGTGCCGGGCACCAGCCTGGACTCGGATTGGGCGCTGGTGATGGCGTGCAAAAAGGCCTCAGTGGACTTGACCACTCCAGCCTTGACCAGGTGAGCACCGACCTGATCAGCCCCCTGTCCGCTCTCGATCGTGAACTCCACCGGCGCTCCGCCAGGGCCGGGATAATCCGGAGCGACCTCCTTGGTGGCTACGATCCTAGGAGCTCCGTGGCGCAGCCCGCCCACCAGAATCACCGCGCAGGAGGCAGCAACCACCACGGCCAAAGCAATGAGGAGAACCATAATCCGCTGACGGCGCTTGCGGCGTTCACGCCGACGACGCATCTCACGACGCGAACGAGGAGGGCGCGGCGGCAAAGCGGAGACCGGGGCTTGCCCATCGGCCACCCACTGGACCTTATCCTGGAAGAATTCCTGCATGTCGTCGGCCAATTACCACTCCTTGTCGGCACGTTGGTTGTCCAGGGCCGACTGCAGCAGCACAACAGCGGACTGCTGATCGACCACAGGACGATGTCTTCGCCCGTCCACGCGGGCATCGTATAGCTGACGATGGGCGCTGACGGTCGTCAGTCGTTCGTCTCGCAATACTACACTGGGCAGTTGCTCAGGGGCAACGCCAGAATCTTGTGCAGCCTCCTGCAGGCGACCGGTCAGGGCACGCACCCAACGGGCTGCCTTTTTGGCGCTGCGACCAGCCTGACCGCTCAGAAGCAGAGGGTATCCGACTACGACCCTGGACACGCTTTTGTCCAGGATCAGGTCTTCCACCTGGTCCAGGGCCTGGAAGTAGTCGCCCTGAACCCTGATGTTGCCAGCGGGAAAGGCCAGGGTCAGCTCCGGGTCCGACAGGGCCAGGCCCACCCTGGCTTCCCCAAGATCCACCCCCAGCCATACGGCTGTATGTGATCGCACGGGAAGCTCAGCCCTCTCGGACCTGATCACTCAGGGCTTGCAAGGCCCGATCAATGGCCGAGGCATCCTGACCGCCGCCCTGGGCGAAATCAGGCTTGCCTCCTCCGCCGCCTCCCAGGACCTTGGAGGCTGTCCTGACCAGGTCGCCTGCCCTGAGGCCGCGATCACGGGCCGCCTGATTGGTGGCTACGAAGATGACCGGCTTCTCATCCTCGCTGACACCGGCCAGGGCGACCACAACCGGGTATTCCTCGCCCATGCGGGCCCGCAGGTCGGTCACCGTCTTGCGCAGGGCATCCACAGAACCGAAACGGCCCATATTCCGGGATGCGATCTTGACATCTTCCGGGGCATGCAGGGCCTGGTTGGCCAGTTCGGGCACAGCCTGGGCCATCTGCTGCTCATAGGTGGCCGCCAGTCGGCGGTCAGACTCCTTGAGCTTGGCCAGCAGGGCCGAGATTCTGGATTCCAGCTCATCGGGGCGGGCGTTGAGCTTGTCTGAGAGCTGTGAGACCAAGGCGTGCTCGCGGGCGTTGTATTCGTAAGCCCCCTGGCCCACTACAGCATCAACGCGACGAACGCCGGTGCCCACCGAGGCCTCGGACATGATGGAGACCGCGCCGATCTTGCCCACGTGATCCACATGGGTTCCCCCGCAGAGCTCCCGGCTCCAGCCGTCCTCGCCTATGGAGACCACACGGACCACATCGCCGTACTTCTCCCCGAACAGGTGCATGGCACCCAGGGCGATAGCGTCGTCGTACTTCATCTCCTGAGCGGTCACAGCCAGGTTGTCACGCAGGCGATCGTTGACACGGGATTCCACCGCATCCATGGCCTGGCGGCTTGGGGCCTGCGACCACTGGAAGTCAAAACGCAGCCTATTGGGCGCATCCTCGGAGCCGCGCTGTGTGGCCTGGGGGCCCAGCTCCTCGCGCAGGGCCTTGTGGACCATGTGCGTAGCGGTGTGCGAACGCGCAATGGCCCCACGCCGGTTCCGGTCAATGGTGGCCGTAACCTTGGCCTGCAGGGTCAACGTTCCCTCGGTCAGCCGGCAGCGGTGGACGGTCAGCCCCTTGACGGGGTTCTGCACATCGTCCACCTCCAGGACGGCCCCGTCGTCGGTCAGGATCTCACCCTGGTCGGCCAGCTGGCCACCGGCCTCGGCGTAGAAGGGCGAGCGGTCCAAAATCACCTCAACCTGAGCAGGTGCCTTGACGGCCGGAACCGCGCCCTTGCCCTCCTGAATGATGCCCAGGACGGTCGAGCGGCTGGAAAAGTCGGTGTAGCCCAGGAAGACCTGAGGCTCGTCCAGTGTCTTGCGCATATCGTCGTAGACGCTCAGATCCACGTTGTGCCGCTTCTTCATGGCATCGGCGCGGGCCCTGGACTTCTGCTCGTTCATGAGCTTTCGGAATTCGTCCTGATCCACCTTGACGCCCTGCTCGGCAGCCATCTCCAGGGTCAGCTCGATGGGGAACCCATACGTGTCATGCAGGGTAAAGGCATCCTTGCCGGAGACTTCTGGATCACCCTTGTCTTTCTTGGCCTTGTTGACGGCTGTGTCCAGGATGGTGGTTCCCTTGTCCAGAGTCCGGCGGAAGGCCAGCTCCTCGCCGTAGGCCGATTCGGCCACTTCGGAGAAGGTGTCGTTGAGCTCTGGGTAGCTGGGGGCCATGGCCTCCTTGGAGACCGGGAAGAGCTGGGGCAGGACCTCCTGGTCCACGCCCAGCATCTTCATGGAGCGGATGGTCCGGCGCAGCAGACGGCGCAGCACGTAGCCACGGCCGACGTTGCTGGGGCGGACGCCGTCGCTCATGATCATCAGGGCCGAGCGGACATGGTCGGCCACCACACGGAAGCGCACGTCATCCTGGGCATCGTCGCCGTAGTGCCGACCAGACAGGCTCTCGGCAGCCTGGATGACGGGGTAGACCTCGTCAGTCTCGTAGATGTTCTGCTTGCCTTGAAGCAGGTAGGCCAGGCGCTCCAGGCCGGCGCCGGTGTCGATGTTCTTGTGCTCCAGCTCCCCCACGATGTGCAGGTCGGTCTTGGAGCGGACATTGTCCACCTCGTAGTTTTCGAAGACCAGATCCCAGATCTCGATGTATCGGTTCTCGTCTGCCGAGGGGCCGCCCTCCTTGCCATAGGCAGGGCCGCGGTCCACGTAAATTTCGGAGCAGGGGCCGCCGGGGCCGGGGCCGCCAGTGGTCCAGAAGTTGTCCTCCATGCCCAGGATCTCCATGTGCTCGGGGTCGAAGCCCTCGTTCTTCCACAGGGAGCGGGCCTCCTCATCGTCGGTGTAGGTGGTCACCCAGATCGTTTCGGGATCGAAGCCGTAGCCGCCCTGGTCCTGGGGCTTGGTCAGCAGGTCCCAGGCGTAGTGGATGGCCTCCTCCTTGAAGTAGTCCCCGAAGGAGAAGTTGCCCAGCATCTGGAAGAAGGTGCCGTGACGGGTGGTCTTGCCCACCTCATCGATGTCCAGGGTGCGCACGCACTTCTGGTTGCTGGCCATCCGGCTCTTGGGCGGGGTCTGCTCCCCCAGCAGATAGGGGATGAAGGGAACCATGCCGGCGATTGTGAAGAGCGTGGTGGGATTGGGCGAGATCAGGGAGGCGGAGGGAACCACCAGATGATCCTTGTCCTGGAAATAATCGAGGAAACGCTTGGCGATTTCCGATGTGCGCATGCTGCTTCTGCTCCTTCAGACCCGATGAACGCCGAGGGGATAACGGGTCGTCCAAATGACTCGGTTGTCCGGGGTGCGAACAGGTCGCCCGCACTCCGGACTCTTAGCTGAATATGGTGATTTTACACCGGCCAGGCGCATCTGTCCTGGCCTGTCCGCCCCAGGCTCAGCCCTGGAAACGGTCCAGATAGCGGCGGTCCAGCTCGTCCTGCCGCTGGTGCATGGTCTGGGTGAACTGACGCACCAGGCCGGACAGGGTCCGTGAGGCCACCTGGTCCTGGTCCTCGCCCAGCACGAATTCCCTTGCACGCTTAGGGGTATTGGCCCTGACATAGGCCTCGGCCTTGGTCACCAGGACCACGCCTGCCGTGACGCCCAGCCCCATCCAGAAGATCCGTTTGAACATCAGCGGGTCCTCCCCTCGTTCCCTTGGCCGTCATTGGCCTTTTGTGCGGTGGTATTTGGTGCGGTGGAGGGCTTGGATTCGGCGCTGTTGCGGCCGCCAGAAAGGAATGACGAGATCGTCTTGCGCAGGGCATAGAGGAAGGCTGCCACTTTGATGACCGGCTTGCCCAGCATGGATCCGTACAGGTCGGTCAGGGCGCCGACGTTGCCTGCCGTGGTCGAGGCCGCTGCGGAGATGCGATTGACGTCGGTCAGGGTCTGGTTGAGCTGGGTGACCGTGCTGGTGGACTCATCCAGGGTGGGCACGACATGGTCGCCCGCCTGCTTGATGGTCTGCGCCAGCTGGTCGAAGAGCTTCCCCAGACGAATCAGGGGATAGATCAGAAACCCCGCCAGGATAGCGAAGGCAATGGCCGCTATCAGGCCGGCAATCTGTCCTACGTCCATCTGCTACCTCTCTTCCATAGGTACGATACTGGGGACAAGGCTAGCACGCGCCATCTATCAGCCCAAGGCCATGACCGGCCGGTTGAAGCCGGTTCAGCGGTTGAAGGACTGAACCTGCAGGGCACGCTCAAAGGGGGCCTCCGTATCGAAATCGAATATGGTGACGCTGCCGTTGCTCGGGCGGCTGCTGGTGTCATAACGCCCGCCGCCGAATCGGTTGACCAGACTGAGCAGGGTGTTGCCGTGCGAGATCAGCAGGACACGGTCGCCATCTTGCAGATGCGGGTCGGCGGCA
Organism: Bifidobacterium sp. W8112; assembly: GCF_016101425.1. Taxonomy (NCBI): domain Bacteria; kingdom Bacillati; phylum Actinomycetota; class Actinomycetes; order Bifidobacteriales; family Bifidobacteriaceae; genus Bifidobacterium; species Bifidobacterium sp. W8112. The sequence goes on from NZ_JACFQN010000001.1 coordinate 108,108, forward strand.
ATCAGTGCGAATCCGCCGGCAATGCGCGTCCAGTACTCGCTGTCGGACTCCGCATCACCGAAGGGATCGGCCTCCTTGAGGAAATCCCTGGTAGCCGCAAGGCCGAACTGATCCACAATCTGCTGGTAGGTGCCCGCCCCATAAGGCGCGCCTGCAGCCCACCAGGCCATAGCCATGTCCTGCCCCTCGAAGTAGCCGTAGAACTGCTCGCGGAAGTGGCTGTCGCTGACCGGCTCAGGCTTCTTCTCCGACTGGTTCTGGGCCAGGATCCTGCGGACTGTCTCCTGGGCGCGGGTGGTGTCCGAGCAGTAGGCGGCCGCAAAGCTCACCTTGCTCAATTTTTGGCCCGCACGGTCGGCGTCCTCCAGCCCCGATGCAGTCAGCGGCGAGTTGGACCAGCCTTGAAGACGGTTGTAGCGGTTGAAATAAGTCTGCCCATGGCGGACGGCATACAGATGGAGCAACATGCTCCCATTATCCCACCCACAATCCGGCAGGGGTGGCAGATCCTGGCATGCAAAGGGCCCCGGACGAACCGGGGCCCCAAAGTCGCAGGCGGTCAGCGAGCGTAGAACTCGACCACGTACTGGATGTTGATCTGAACCGGGATCTCCTCCGGCTCGGGCTTGCGGACCAGGCTGGCCTTCAGGGAGGCCAGGTCCACGTCCAGGTAGCCGGGGACTGCGGGCAGCACATCCCGGTGAACGCCTTCGGCGGCGATCTGGAAGGGTACCATGGTCTGGCTCTTGGGCTTGACCTGGATGGTCTGGCCGGGCTTGACCCTGTAGGAGGGGCGGTCCACGATGTTGCCGTCGACCAGGATGTGGCGGTGAACCACGTACTGGCGGGCCTGGGCGGTGGTGCGGGCGATGCCGGCGCGCAGGACCAGGTTGTCCAGGCGGCACTCCAGTTCGCGAAGCATGGCGGCACCGGTCTGGCCGGACTCATGGGTGCCCCGCTCGTAGGCGGCACGCAGCTGCTTCTCGGAAACGCCGTACTGGGCGCGCAGCCTCTGCTTCTCGCGCAGACGGACGGCGTAGTCGGACTCGGTGCGACGACGGCTGCGGCCGTGCTCGCCGGGGCCATAGGGGCGCTTCTCGAACAGGCGCTGGGCCTTGGGGGTCAGGGCGATGCCCAGAGCGCGGGACAGGCGGACCTGGCGACGCGCACGCTGAATGTTAGTCATTGATGCAATCCTTACTTGCTTCTGTCGTTATCTGAACGAAGACGGCCGGAACCGTCGAGTCAGGCCTCTCCAATGCTTCACCGTGCCAAGCACGAACGACCTTGCGGCCGCCGACCCATTGATGGGCTGAGACTCCAGATAGATCCGCGCACAAATACGCAAACCAAGTGTTTATTAAACCACATGAGCCAGACCTGGGAGCACATGTATGTTATGGTATATTCATACCAACGGTCGGTATGATATTGATCCAAGGCATGCAGACTCCCCCCAACCGATCAACAACGACCCATCTCAGCGATCTGAAAGGAAGACAACCATGGCCCGCAACGCACATCCAGAGCTGACACAGGAGAGAATCGTCGAAGCCGCCACCGAACTCTTCACCAGCCAGGGCTACGACAAAACCAGCATGCAGGACATTATCAATGCAACCGGCGGCTTGAGCAAGGGGGCCGTCTACCACCATTTCCGATCCAAGGAAGACCTCTTCGACGCTGTGGCCGACAGGTTGATGAACACCATGAGCGAGGAGACCAGCAAGACCAATGCCGGGTCGAAGCAAGGCACGGCATTGGAACAGCTGCAGTCGCTCTTCTTTCCTGAGCGAGCGCGCAAGAGACTGAAGGCCGCGGACCTGATGTTCCGTAAATTCAACCCAAAGGCCAATCCCAAGATGATCGGCATGGAATTTACCGCCTTGGTGGATGAGCGGAACGACTTTGTCAACCTGATCAAAGAGGGCAATCAGGACGGCTCAATGCATGTAGAGCATATAGAACAAACCGCGGAGATTTTCCGGTTGCTGGCCAACATGTGGCTGCTGCCCTTCTTTCGCCGGGGAACACAGGCTGGGCTGCGCACCAGAGCAGCTTGCTTTTTCTCAATCATGCAAGGCTTGGGCATCCCCCTGGAGGACCAGGGATTCTCCGACCTGCTCGCATCCTTCGGCACCGACGCCCAAGGCGAAGCCGGGATATGAGCTCGCCCGATCAGGCCCAAACCTCAAGCAAAGGACTGCTGACACCGCCATTCATTGCTCTTCTGACGACTGAGATTCTCTCAAGCCTAGGGCAGACATGCTTGGTCTTCGCCCTTCCGCTTCATTTGCTGAACATTTCAGGATCAGCATCCCTCTATGGCATGGCCTCCGCTATGGCCGTCCTTCCATCCATACTCCTGACGCCTCTGGGCGGAGCTCTGGCCGACCGGCTGCACAAGCAGTCCACCATGGCAGTGCTGGACATTCTGTCAGCGTTGACTGCCTTCTTATATATCCTGATCAGTCACAAGATCGACCCGGTTTTTTTGAATGTGACCTGCATGATGCTGGTGAATGCCTACAGGGCCTGTTACAGCCCAACGGTGCAAGCAGCCCTCCACTGCCTGGTAGACAGCAAAGACCTGACCCGCGCATCGGCCCTGGTTTCCCAGGCGATCTCCCTGGTGGGAATGATCGGACCGGTATTGGCTGGCATGGTCATGGGATTCTTCGGAATCATGCAGGTAGTCGGGGTTTCCGCCCTGGCCTGCCTTCTGTCGGCTGCCTGGATCAGGATCGCCGTCAGAATTCCCGAACCAGCACAAAGCCACTTCCAAGGCCCAAAAGCACGGGTGAGCCGTCTGGTCGCTGACACGAAAGAGGCTGCACAATTTCTGGTCAGGCATGGCAACCTCAAAGTAGTCATAGGACTCAGTCTGGCGGCCAACTTGATATTTGCCTCCTACGTCAACGTGGCCCTGCCCTATATGGTCACTCGCACGCTGGGCCTGAGCAATGCCATGCAGGGGCTGGCCGAAGGAATACTTGCCTGCGGAAGCCTGCTTGGAGCCATTCTGGTAACCATCCGTCCAGCCTGGTTCCATCTGCGACGGATACCCATGTTGCTCTCGGGCAGCGCCCTGGTTCTCCTTCCCATTGCAGCAGAACTGCTCATGCATTTGCCTACACATGTCCTCTTCGCACTGGTAACCGGGTGCATGGCTCTGGCTGCGGGAATGGTGCAGACGGTCAACATCACTTCCCTGTCCTATGAACAGATTCACACCCCCGCAAGGCTGATAGGCAAGGTAATAGGACTGACCAACAGCTTGTGCATGTGCGCGATCCCGCTGAGACAGGCCGCCTTCGGCCCGCTGATCGACCACAGCCCTATGACCCTGATCATCACTGGGGTGGTCATGGTGACACTGCTGACATGTCTAATCGCCAGGCTGGCCATGAAACCGGACGAATAGTCAGCGAGGCGAAGGCCTTTTGAATGCCGCGCCGGCGCTTTTTCGTCATTGATGACCAAGGATCCGTCACTTAGCGACGTAGACACAAAAGTATCTCAATAAGGCTGATGGCCTTAATTTGCTGAGGGCACTTTATTGCATATCTTCTGAGTGAAGGCCTTGCGGCGTTCAGGTGTATCAACCTTCGAGTCGATGCGGCCCAGAATGCTGGCCCCTGTGAATTTGATACCGCAGAATTTCAGGATGGAGTACTTCCATCGGGTCACGGTGGAGCCATACATCTTGGAGACGAAGGCCGGCCCATGGCTGCTGCTGATAATTTGCGCGGTCTTGCCTTTAAGCAGCCCCTCCGATTTAAGGCTGCTCTCATATCGGTAGGCGAATTGGGGCGTGAGTACCCTATCCAGCCAGCCCTTGAGGATGGCCGGTTCGCCCGCCCACCAAATGGGGAAGACGAAGACCAGATGATCGGTTCGTGCAACCATGTTTTGATAACGCTTAGGCGCTGATTCGTCCTCCATGTGCTTGGCATAGCCGTAGCGAAGCACTGGGTCAAAGTCTTCCTGGCTAAGGTCGATCATTTCGACCGTGTGGCCCTTACGCCGGGCAGCTTGTGCATAAGCCTGGGCGTTGGTATGGCTAAAACTACCTCCATAGGGTGATCCTTGAATAACGAGTATGTTCATATCATTTACTTCTTCAGTTGTGCTGCATTTGGTTTGGCTCTATTATCCAAAATTATTTTATATTCGGTAGATTACCGAAAGCAAAACCGTTGACAGAAAGATGATATGAATGCGGAAAAACTACCCGATCATACTGGGGTCGGAGCTGACAGGAGCGACCAGGGTGGCCCGGGTGCGTGTCAGGCGTGAGACCATAAGGCCGACACAGGCATAAGCCAGCGCGAACAAGGCAACCACGGTCAGCGGAAGGCCCCAGGAGGCCAAGCCTGCTGCGCTCGAATCCATGATTGATTGGACTGCAGTGTTGTACCACCAGCCCGGCGTCAGTTTGCCGATCGTCTGCATGACCGGAGGCAGGGGGCCGCCGGAACTTGACCCTGAGGTGAACATAACCACCAGGCCGAAGGTGACCCCGACGGAGTTTATGAGCGAAGAAGAAGGATTGAACTGAGCAAGCATGAATCCAAAGGATGCCGCCGATACAGCGAATACCAGCATGGCGAAAAAGCTCAGCAGCACCCTCCCCCAGCCAAGCGAAGCCAAGGACACCCCCGATGCCGCCATGCTGAAGGCAACGAGTGCCACATAGTATGTCCAGGAGATGCCTGCCAGAATGAGGGCTGCCATGAGCTCCTGTCCATTCAGGCTGCTTGACCGCTCTGGAGAGGCAAGCAGGCGTCGATGTCGGTCGGGAGAACTGAAGGCTCCGAAGAGCGTGGCAACGCAGACCGTCAGCGCTGTCATCAAGGGAAAAGCGGCCAGGCCGACTGTCGTAGCGAAGCCTTTCAACAAAGCTCCATGGTTATCAGTCTTGGGGCTGGCATGGATGCCCACATGCGGCTGGTTGCCGGCATAATGTGCCACTGCATAGGCAGCCGCATCCTTGACCGCCGCAGATGAATGCAGCTCCATCGAACCTTTTTGGCCTAGACCCGTAAGCAAGGCAGTACGAAGAGCATCAAAATAACTGTCCACCTGCAATTGTGCCAGACTGCCGCGGCTGGAATTATAGGAGGCAGCCGTTTCAACTTTAGGAAAACTCGGTGTCTTACCGCCGCTGTGAGCTTGGGCAGCAGTGTCGTCAAGCGCATCAAGGAACCGGTTGCCATATCCGGCTGGGATGATAACGGTCAAATCGCTTTTACCGGATACATTGGCGTCCTGCAGGGCTTGAGGCTCATCTTTGACTGTCACCAATTGGGCCGACTTGCCCAGATACTGCTTCAGACCCTGGCCCATCGCGCAACCAGCCTGGTTATCGCAGTCCCGGTTGATGACGACTATTTTCGCCTGCGCAGGTTCGAAGCGACCAACCGAGCTTGAGGTATTGGCACGTACCGCGGCCTGCATGTTCGTGGAACCGATGACAATCATGATCAGGCTCATGCCCACCAAATACAGGAGGAGGTAGAACTTATGCGCCCAGATGACGCGCAGTGCTGTTTTACAAGTATTCATACCGTTGTTTCCTTAGGAGCAGACCACAGATGGCCAGGAAGATGGCAGCCATAGTGACCAGAATGCCGCAGGTACGGGCGAAGGGTGCCAGGCTGTCGTAGTAGACGATGTCGTAAAAAAGGTTGGAGACTTGCTTGACCGGGTTGATCAGGTGAAGGATCGGAGCATGCTCCTGGATGGCGTTGTTCAGGTCCATGGCCAGGCTGCCGTAGAGGCCGATAAAGGCACTCAGGGTGCAGTCGATGCCTATGACCAGGCCAACCTTCGTCTCGGTGGGGAGTTTGGGAATCGCGCCCACCATAGAGCCGAAAGCAGTGGCCATAAAGGTGCCTACGGCGATAGCTATGAGGGCTATCGGGTCACGACCACCGGTTTGCACGCCGCAGACTGTGCGGACGAAGATGTAGGCAACCAGTAGGCTGACTGCGGAGAAGAGCCAGGAGGCCAGGAAGGCGCCCGCTGCCTGCCGCCACTTGGGGCTGGGAGAACTGGCTCGTCGGGCTCCCAAGGCTGAAAGGTTGGGCTGAGTCTTGGCTATCATCTCGGCAGCGGTGCTGGCACCGATGAGGCAGGCCATGGCGAGCACGGCGAAGAAGTAGGGCGCGGTCATAGAAGGGTGGATGTGCGTCAGGCGGATTTGCTTGGTGTAGGTCTGTCCGCCGGATTGCAGCAGAACTTGATTGCTTGGTGAGGCAATGGCTGCCCTTGCGAAGTTGGCTTGGTTGAAACTGCCCAACGAGGCGGACAGAATGGAGACCGCTATGCCTTCTGAGGCGGTTGCATCGGATTGGATGCTGGCGGCTTCGCGGTCGGACAGGACCATGTTGACCAGTCCGTCAGAGCTCGCGTACAGGTAACCAATATCCTTTCGGCTATCCAGACGCGTGTTCGCTTCGGCTTTGGTAGCTACTGTCGTCGGGATAAGCAGCTGAGTGTCATCGGACCCGGCCTTGGGCTTCTTTGATAGTGATGAAACCAACTCATCAGTACCTGGGCTGGCTTTCCAGTTGGCGTCCGAAACTATGGCGAAATGCTGTGCCTCGGCAGTGTAACCGTCTTGCAGGTTGCTCATGATGCCCAGCATCAGAGCGGCCAGAATGACCGGGAAGGCCAGAACCCAGAAGAGGGAGGAGGTGTTGCGTATCGAGGTTTTGACGTTGATCAGAAATGAGTTCCACATGGATAGGTGCTCCTTACGGCAATTGAGCCTGGGGACCGCGCTCAGTCGCGCAGTTCCTTGCCGGTCAGTTCCAGGAACACGTCGTTCAGGGATGGCGGACGGCTGGTCAGGTGGCCGTAGCTGGTCTGGGTGGATTCCAGGACCGTCAGCACATCCTGCAGGTTGTGCTCGCCCTGCCGGCAGTGGATGACCAGCTCCTTGCCGTCATAGTCGACGGACTGGGCCAGGGGCAGGGCACGAATCTGGGCCAGAGTGGAGTCCTGAAGATCCAGGGTCTCGACGGTGACCTGCTCGCCGGCCTGGACCATGCCCTTGAGCTCCTCGGCAGTGCCCAGGGCGATCTGTCGGCCGTGGTCCATGATCATGATCCGTGTACAGATCTGCTCCACCTCCTCCATGTAATGGCTGGTGTACACCACGGTGGCCCCCTGGGTATTCAGCCGTTCGATGCCCTCCAGGATGGCGTTGCGGCTCTGGGGGTCAACAGCGACGGTTGGCTCGTCGAAGAAGATGAGGTCGGGCTGATGGGCGATGCCGCAGGCGATGTTGAGCCTGCGCAGCAGACCGCCAGACAGTTTGCCGGGTCGGAACTTGCGGAATTCGCCCAGCCCCACAAAATCAATGGCCTGCTCGACCAGATCCCTGCGGTCGGCCTTCCTGGGCACGTAGAGGGAGCAGAAATAGTCGATGTTCTCCTGCACGCTCAGTTCGTTGAAGACGGCCACATTCTGTGGAACCACGCCGATATGACTTTTGAGGTCGTAGGAGGTCGGGGTCATCTCCTGCCCGAATATGCGAACCGTCCCCGACTCAAAGCTGAGCAGGGCCAGGATGCAGTTGATGGCGGTTGACTTGCCTGAACCATTGGGGCCAAGCAGTCCGAATACTTCACCTCGGCTGACTTCCATATCGAAGTGGTCCAAGGCCACCATGTCACCGTAGCGCTTCACCAATGCGCTGACCTGCAAGGCCGGCTCTTGCTCACCTGAACTGTTCATGATTCCATCATCCCAGCCAGGGCTGGCCCGACACCGTGACAGCCGTCATCAATGTTGTGGATGCTCAAACCAAAACTTATGACATTTGTCATGGGTGGTCCTGCCTGCGCCTAGGCTCAGGAACGGGTAGCCCGACAATTACTATTTGAGGCAATAGGCAAACAGGGCGAGGAGACATTCATGGGCAGGATAGCTGGCTGGCTGGTCCTGCTTGGTCTGGGGACCTTGTGCGGATCATGGTATGGTTCAGGGTTTTCAGGAACCCTGATCGCCGGCCTCCTGGCCTCGGTAGCCGCAGGAGCCCTGTGTGAATGGCTGCTGCCATCGCCAGGCTCCATCTGGGGCGGTGCTCTGGTGTCGCTTTTGGCAACGTTCATTCCAGACTGGATTTTCTTCTTGCCGGCCCTGGCCTTCGAAGCAGGGGTCGGACTCGGAAGCACCGTCCCGGCTACCGGATCAGCCGGCATGAACAACTCCCAGGCCAAGAACGCTGGGCTGGGCCGGCCCAGGTTGATCCTGGCCTTGCTGCCGGCTTTCTTTTGGCTGATACCCGCCATGGTCGACCTAATACTGTTTACAGACCTCGCCCAACGCTATGCTCTGCTGGCTTTGCTGATCTCAACACTGGCACAAGCCGGCGGACTGGCATGTGCACACTTGGCCGTGGCTAAGGGTCGTGTCTGGCAGATTGAAGACACCGAGCGCTACCGGATTCGCCAACTGCACGGCCGCATCAACGACTTGGACGAAGAGCGGGCCCAGGCGACCCGGATGGCGCACTTATCCGAGCGGACCCGGATCGCTCGGGATATTCATGACAATGTGGGCCACCTGCTCACCCGAGCCATCATGCAGATCCAGGCTGGCCGTGTGGTTGCGCAAAGCAAGGGCAATCAGAGTACCGAGCGGATACTGGATGATGTCGGCAAGACCCTGGACGAGGCCATGACCACAATCCGCCGTTCGGTGCATGACTTGGAGGATGAAGGCACCGACTTCGCATCCCAGATGGAGGATGCCAGCTCCGAGGCTTCTATGGGGCGGTTGCAGGTCGATCTGAACAACGGCATCGAGACAGCTCCTGCGCCAGTGTGCCGCTGCCTGGCCACCATCGTCCGCGAGGCCCTTACCAACACGGTCCGCCATTCTTCGGCGAGTTCAGCGCAGGTCATTCTGCGCGACCTTCCAGCCTTCTGGCAGATGGTGGTGCAGGACGACGGCGGCATTCAGCAATCGCAGCCTGACAGCTCACACCCAAAGGAGCCAGAGCTCCAGCGGGGCATGGGGCTAGCCGATATGGAAGCCAGGGCCAGAGCCTTGGGCGGCACGGCCAACAGCGGTCCCAACCGACAAGGATGGAAGGTTTTCGTATCCTTGCCTAAGGAACCCTGGTCCGACCACGGCGCAGCTGAGCATGTAGAAGATAAGAAGGTCATGGCATGAAAGTCGCTATCGCTGATGACGATCCGATCGTCTGCTCGTCCTTATCAACGATTTTGACGGCAACCGGTACTGCAGATGTGCTCTGGACCGCCAATGACGGACAATCAGCCCTCGAGAGTTTTCAGACAGCTGGCGGAAGGCCTGACGTGCTCCTGCTCGATGTGCAGATGCCTGGCATGGACGGCCTGGAGGCGGCGGAGCACATCCTCGCCATGGATTCGACTGCCCGGGTGCTCTTTCTGACCACCTTTGCAGACAAGGAGTATATTTCCCGCGCACTGGCCTTGGGTGCCAAGGGTTATGTGATCAAGCAGGACGTGGCCTCAGTGGTGCCGGCCCTCCAAGCCGTCATGGCCGGTCAGACGGTTCTTGGAGCTGAAGCTGTTGCCAACCTGTCGCTTGGCGAACAGGAGGAGCAGGCGCAAAAGGATACAAAGGATACAGCTGAGTCTGTTCCCCGGCGCTTCCAAACCCTGACTGACCGCGAACGTGAAATCGTCGCTCTGGTGGCCGACGGCCTCGACAACCAGGCCATCGCCAGGCGGCTCTACCTGAGCGAGGGCACCATCCGCAATCACATCTCAGCCATCCTGGCCAAGACCAACCTGGCAAACCGCACCCAGCTCGCTGTAGAATGGCTGTCCTCACAAGAGTCGTGAGCATACAGTTTTTGGAGTCTCGATCCTTTAGAGCTTTTCGATCGGCGCCAAGCGCAGCATCAGCCTCTTGGTCCCCTCGGAACCGAAGTCTACGGTCAGAACCGAGTTATGCCCCTTGTCCTGAATATCGACTACCTTGCCCAGGCCATACTGGTCATGGGCCACCCTGTCACCCAGGGAGAAGTCCTGAATGGACAGTCCGTTCGACTTGGGCTGGGCCGAGGCCCTGCCAGCGTGTGAGGTTGACGACGAGCTTGTCGTGCTCCGCCGGGTCGTGACCCTTCCATTTCTGGAGGAGCTACGAGAGCCATATCCTGATGATCCGAACGAGCGCTGTGAGGAGGTCCGCGAGCGCCCGTATCCATTGCGTGCCGAACCAAAGCCGGAGCCGAACCCGCCGAATGAACGATGACCGAATGCGCGACCGTCGCTTTCATCCTCGAAGCCGCCGAATTCGTCTTCGTCGTCACCCAGGTCCCAGCCTGCGCGCATCCGCTCGTTGCCGGCCTGCCTACGCTTCCAGTCGATCAGTTCGTCAGGGATGTCGTCGAGGAACTGGCTGGGCAGCATCTCGTTGACCTGCCCCCACTGTGAGCGGACGGCCGCCCGGGTCAGGTAGAGACGCCTCTTGGCACGGGTCACGCCCACATAGGCCAGTCGACGCTCCTCCTGCATCTCATCGGTATCCTCAAGGCAGCGAGCGTGCGGGAAGGTTCCCTGTTCCATGCCGGTCAGGAAGACCACCGGATACTCCAGGCCCTTGGCCGTATGCAGGGTCATCAGCGTCACCTTGCCCGAGTCGTCGCCCAAGCCTGGTAGCTGGTCCGAGTCGGCTACCAGTGCCGTGGTCTCCAGGAAGCCCGCCAGCGTAGCGTCGGGAGTCTTCTGCTCAAATTCGGCGGCCACGGACTGCAGCTGGCCAAGGTTCTCCAGCCTGGAGGCATCCTGCGGATCGACCGACTTGCGCAGCTCGTCCAGCATGCCGGACTCCTCCAGAACCTTCTCAACAATCTGAGACGGCTTGGTATCGTGTTCTGCGGCGAAGTCGGTCAGGGAGGTAATCAGATCCCTGAAGGCCTTCATCCGCTTGACCATCAGAGTGGAGGCACCGGGCACCTCCTCGATATGCTGCACCCCCTCCCAGAAGGAGACCTGATGCAGATCCCCATAGGAGGTCGCAGCGGCCTCGGCACGTGCGGCCAGGCCGCGTTTGGGCACGTTGAGTATCCGCCGCATGTTCACATCGTCCTGGGGATTGGCGATGGCGTGCAGGTAGGCCAGGGCGTCCTTGATCTCCTTGCGCTCGTAGAAGCGGGTCCCGCCCACCAGCTGATACGGCAGGCCGGCGTTGATCAACCCCTCCTCCAGGGCGCGGGACTGGGCGTTGGCCCGGTACATGATGGCCATGTCGGAGTATGGAATGCCCTCCTCGCTGCGCAGCCGGGCGATCTCGGTGGCGATCCAGGCGGCCTCCTGCTGGGCATTGTCGGCGGCATAGCCCACGATGGGCTCCCCCTTGCCCAGGGCTGTCCAGAGCTTCTTGGGCTTGCGGCCCTCGTTCTTGACGATGATGGCATTGGCAGCGTCAAGTATGGTCTGGGTGGAGCGGTAGTTCTGCTCCAGAAGGATGGTCCGGGCTCCGGGGAAATCCTTCTCGAAGTCCCTGATGTTGCTGATGTCAGCCCCTCGGAAGGCATAGATGGACTGATCCGAATCGCCCACCACGGTGATCCAGGCCTGGTCCTGCTTGTCGGCATCGGCACCGGCCAGCTCGCGCATGAGCACATACTGGGCATGGTTGGTGTCCTGGTACTCGTCCACCAGCACGTAGCGGAATCGATGGTGGTAATACTGGGCCACCATTGGGGACTGCTGGAGCAGCTGGACCGTGCGTACGATCAGATCGTCGAAGTCGACCGCGTTGGCCTGAGCCAGCCGATGCTCGTACTCGGCGTAGACCACGGAGTAGAGCTCCTCCTCGTTGCCGAAGCGGGCGGTGATCTGCTGGCCGCGCTGCCCGGGCCGGTAGTCAGGGGCGTACTCCTGCAGCTGTGTGCGCCAATCCTGCAGGTTGTTCTTGTAGTCGGAGATGTGGCTCAGAATGTTTCTGGGGGTGTATCGCTTCAGATCGATGTTGAGATCCTTGCCGATCAGTTTGATCAGGCGTTCGGAATCGGCCGTGTCATAGATGGTGAAGCCTGATCGCAGGCCGATCTCCTTGCCATCCCGCCTCAGGATGCGCACGCAGGCCGAGTGGAAGGTGGACACCCACATGCGGTCGGCCACGGGCCCGATCAGCCTGCGCAGACGTTCACGCATCTCGGAGGCCGCCTTGTTGGTGAAGGTGATGGCCAGAATCTGGCTGGGCCAGGCGCCGAACTGACTGAGGATCCAGGCGATTCTGCGGGTCAGCACCCTGGTTTTGCCCGAGCCTGCGCCTGCTCCGATCAGCAGGGCCGGGCCCTGGTATTGAACCGCCTCGGCCTGTCGATCGTTGAGCCCCTTGAGCAGCTCCTTGGCGCTGCGCTGGATCAAGTCCGGTTCCTCGTTCACAAGCCACCTCTTGCCATCTGGTCTCGGTCACCGTCTCAGGCCGGATGGCGCACACCCGGCAGACAACTATTTCTACCACAAAGCGGTGTCATCGATCTTGGCTCATGGGTTAGCCGGCAGACGTACCAGCAGACATAAAAGACCCCGTCCGCCTTGAGAATAGGGAAAGCGAACGGGGTTTCGTCGGGGAAGTCGAGATGACCCAGTCAGTTGCGCACTTGGTCCTTGGCGTTGTTGACAGCCTCGGTGGCGCCCTGCTCAGCCTTGGCCTTGCCGACCTTGGCATCGGCCTTGGCCTGGTCCATCTTGTCGGAGGCGGCGTCCTTGGCGTCGCCCATCTTGTCCTGGGCAGCGTCCTTGGCGTCGCCCATCTTATCGGCAACGGCGTCCTTGGCATCGGATGCCTTGTCCATAACGGTGTCTTTTACATCGCCAGCGACATCGGAAATCTTCTCGCCGGCAGACTTCATGGCATCCTTTGCATCATCCAGAATCCCCATATGGTCCTCCTTAGGTCCTTGAACGCACCGTGACGATGCGTGACCATTGCGGTCAATTTTCACTGTAACAGTCAGGGCCTTGAATCCGCGGATTGACGGGCTGACACGCCAGGAAGACACTCCAATCCGCTGGAGGTGAAACCTGGCGGACCAGGGCAGCCGGGCCACAGTCCCAGAACCGGGTTATCTTGGTGTCTATCCGTCGGGACCATAGGGGCCCCGCATTCATGACGACAAGGACGATGACATGCAGGAACTTGAGGAGCGAATCCGCCGCCAGGGCACGGTCAAGCCTGGCAATGTACTCAAGGTGGACGCCTTCCTCAACCATCAGTGCGACGTGCGGCTCTTCGACCACATGGGCGCTGAATGGGCCCGCCTGTTCGCTGGACACCAGATCGACAAGATTCTGACCATCGAGGCATCCGGCATCGGCATCGCCTGCCTGGCCGCCCGCCACTTCGGGGACGTGCCGGTGGTCTTCGCCAAGAAGACCCAGTCCATCAACCTTGACGGCGACCAGTACACGGCCCGCATCTACTCCTTCACCAAGCAGCGTGAGTACCCCGTCATCGTGGCCAAGCGCTTCCTCAAGGAGGGCGAGCATGTGCTGATCCTTGACGACTTCCTGGCCAAGGGCAACGCCCTGCACGGTCTGATCGACATCTGCCACGATGCCAAGGTCGTCATCGAGGGCATCGGCATCGCCGTGGAGAAGGGCTTCCAGGAGGGCGGCCGCACCCTGCGCAAAGAGGGCTACAACCTCAAGTCCCTGGCCATCGTGGAAAGCATGGACCCGGACCAGGGCACCATCACCTTTGCTCAGAATACCGACTGAGCAGGTCGGCGCCCTGTCCGGGTCGCATAAACAATGGACTCAGTCCACCTGATGCTCGCTAGTGCCGCCCTCCAGAATGGTCTTCACGTCGTTCAGGGAGATGTTGACCATGGCGTTCACGGCGGCATCGGTGTAGAAGCCGATGTGGGGCGAGACCTCCACATTGGGCATGGCCTTGAGGGTCTCCAGGGCCTGGTTGTCGACCTTGGTTCCGCTCAAATCCTTTTCGAAGATGCCGGCCTCCCCCTCGATGGTGTCGATGGCGGCACCGGCGATGGACTTGGTCTGCAGGGCCTTGATCAGTGCCGGGGTGTCCACAATGGGACCGCGGGCCGCGTTGATCAGGAAGGCCGAGGGCTTCATGGCATCCAAGGCCTGCGCGTTGATCAGATGGTGGGTGGTCTCGTCCAGCGGCGTATGAACGGTGACGATGTCGGCCCGCTTCAGAAGCGTGGGCAGATCCACGTAATCCAGGGTGTCCGCCAGCTCGGGGCGGTGGACCGGATCGTTGGCGATGACGGTGGAGCCCAGGGCCCGGAAGATCCTGGCCACTGCCGATCCGATCTTGCCGGCTCCGATGATCCCCACGGTCAGGTTGTGGATCTCATGGGCCTGAAGCCCATCCCAGGTATAGTCGTCCTTGGCCTCGCGAGCGCTGGCCTCCCCCAGATGCCGGACCAGGCGCATGACCTGGGCCAGGACCAGTTCGGAGACCGACCGGGGCGAGTAGGCAGGCACGTTGGTGACGACCAGCCCGTTCTCCCGAGCGGCCTGCAGGTTGACGATGTCATAGCCGGTGATCCGCAGGGTCAGCTGCTTGAGGCCATAGTCCTTGAGCCGCTGGTAGAGCTCGGGCTCGGGCAGGGCCGCGTGCTGCTGGATGACGATGCCGTCGTATCCCTTGATCATGTCCACGGTCTTCATCCCCAGATCGTGGTCAGTGGTATCTACCTGAATGTCATTGGCTTGCGCCCAGGCCTGAATGGCCTCCTGCTCGTCAGGGCGTACTGAATACATGAGAATGCTAGTCATTTTCTAGTCCTTGGTAACTGTCTTCGTTGATGGTTGTCAGATGGTGGCTGTCGGATGGATCGCCGGTTGGGTCAGCCGCGATTTTGAGCGCGCATATAGTCGCCGATCCGCTCCACGGCGGTATGCAGATCCTCCATGGAGGCGGCATAGGAGATGCGGACGTAGCCTTCTCCCCCGGGCCCGAAGCTGGCTCCGGGGATTACCGCCACCTTGGCCTTACGAGCCAGGTCGTAGACGAAGCTCCAGCTGTCGCGCATGCCCTCGGGCAGTCGGGCGAAGATATAGAAGGCGCCCTTGGGATCGATCACATCCAGACCGACCTCGGGCAAGGCCTTGACCAGATAGTCCCGCCGCTTGCGGTAGGCCTCGCGCATCGGATCCGTGTCATTCATCCCCTTGGTCAGAGCCTCCTGGGCCGCATACTGGGCATTGGTGGTCACGGAAGTGATGCTGAACTCGTTGACCTTGCTGATCTGGTCAATGACATCGGCCGGGCCAGCGGCGACGCCGACCCGCCATCCAGTCATGGCATGGGATTTGGAAACCCCGCCAAGCACGACCGTCTGCTCGGGCAGGATGGTGCCCATGGACACATGGGTGCCCTGGTAGGTCAACTCGGCGTAGATCTCATCGCTGAGCACAAAGAAGCCGTGCTTGCGCGCCACTTGAGCCAGAGCCTCCAGATCCTCTCGGGCATAGGTCACCCCGGTGGGGTTGGTCGGATAGTTGAGCACCAGGGCCTTGACCGGACCATCGCTGTTTTCGATGGCGGCCTCCAGCTTGTCCGGCTTGAGAATGAAGCCGTCATCGGAGGTGTCGACGAAGACGGTCCTGGAACCGCTCAGCTGGGCAATGGGGATGTAGAGCGGAAAGATGGGCGTGGGCAGGATGACCGTATCCCCCGGGTTGATCATGGCGGTCAGGCCCGAGAAGATGCCCCCGGTGGCTCCGGCTGTAATTACTATTTGCGTGTCAGGGTCGTAGTCCAGCCCGTACTTGGCCTGAAGATAGTCGGCCGCAGCCTTGCGAAGGCTGGGCATACCGCGACTTTCGGTGTAATGACTGCGGTTGTCCTGGATGGCCTGAATGCCCGCCTGCTTGACGTGCTCAGGGGTGAAGAAGTCCGGCTCCCCCAAAGTCAGCTTCACGATGCCGTCTATTCCGGCGATCTCCTTGTTGAACTCGAGAATGTCGCTCGGCGCCAGAGCTTTGACCCTGGCATTCATATGATCCGCCAATGTCATTGGCTTGTCCTTTCCCATGCGGTTACTACAACCATTGTCGCTGGTGCTGCCCTACCGACTATGCGGTGACGATGCACGGGAAATGCTGTCGACGACTGCAGGGCCGGTGGGTTCCGATCCGTGCAACCGTTCCTACAAGGCACGCGGCGTCACAGATCGAATCCGTGCCACCAATAGGTAAATCGTGTGCCCTGCATGCTGAAACCTCCTGCGGAATCTACAATCAGCATTAGCAATTAGCGTACAGCGAAATTTCAGCAATCCAAAAAGGCGACCATTATTTGACCAAGCCATTGCGTGATTATGGACACGATAGGCATCTGAAGAGCCACACCAGACGGCGTAACCCCCTTAATTGCAGAGACCCGCTCATTCCTCAAGCAGACGCATGGCAGCCTGGGAATCCGTAATCAGCACGTTGGCATAGCCGCCGAGAAGCGCCGCACGCATGGATGCGATCTTGGAAGGCCCTCCCGCCACCAATATGGAGCATGGCTTCTTGCGCAACCGATCAAGCTGTATCCCCACCGTTCTCGCGTCAATGCCATCATCCGCGATGGAGCCGTCGGCAGCGATGAACCGTGAAAGCACATCGCCGACAGCCTTATGCTGCAGCATGGTGATCTCTCTGCGGGAGAGATATCCCAGTTTGAAAAGCATGGCATCGTCACGAACGGTTCCGCAGGTGAACACGGCGATATCGGTCCGTTCCCCCTGACGAACAATCTCGTCTATGAAACGATCCTTGAGCACAATGTCCCGAGTCAAGGCATTGTCGAAAATGACCGGCAAGGGCAGCACAGTAGTGGTGGTGCCGAAGGCCATGCCGAATTTCAGGGCGATATCCGCGGCATAGTTATTGAAATCGGACGCGGAGACACTCCCCTTCAGCTGCACCACCGATACATCCTTGTGCTCATTGGGCCGCAGATGATCGGCTACGGCCTTGAGGGTTCTCCCCCAACTGATGCCCAGCCGGTCGTGATCGCCGACGATCTCAGCCAGGTAATCTGCTGTAACCGTGCCCAGCTTGTCCCTGATGGCATCTTCATCGCCGGTCGAGTCATAGGCCAGTCTGACCTCGCGCAGGCCGAAAGCCACCTTGAGCTTTCTGGCCAGGGACTGCAGATCAGCCTGGGGATCAGTGATGAGCACGCGGACCAGCCCCTCCTGCCTGGCGAATGCCAGAAGACGCGAAACCGTGGGACGGGAAACGTTCAACCTGCGCGCGATGGCGCTCTGCCCTAGGCCTTCCTCGTAGTACCAGTGGCAGACCGTGACCGCTTGATTCCTGTGCTGTTCATCGTCGATCATGAACCTTCCCTTTCTCCCAGTCGTGTGGAACCAGCATGCCAAAGAGCTTCACGGCCTGCCGGCGATTGAGCATCCATTTTTGAACATATGTTCATCTTAGCATTTTACTTCTGTGCATTCACTGTTACAGTGAGGCCCACAAGGAGGTAACAACCATGCAGATCAACCGCCTCATCGATCACACACTGCTCAAGCCGGACGCAACGCTGGCGCAGATCGACAAGGTCATCGACGAAGCTTTGGACAACCATTTCTATTCGGTCATGGTCAATCCCTACTGGGTTTCCCACGTCCATGAGCGGGTCAAGGGGTCGGATGTCCTGACTGCCTGCGTCATCGGCTTCCCCTTGGGCGCCAACACCACGGCAACTAAGGTCGCCGAAACCCAGGAAGCCATCGCGAACGGTGCCGATGAACTGGATATGGTGATCAACATCGGCGAAATGGCAGGTGGCCGGGAAGACCTGGTTGCCAAGGACATTCGTGCTGTCGTCGAAGCCGTCCACCAGGCAGGAAAAGTAGTCAAGGTCATCATCGAGACTGCCCTGCTCAGCGATGAGCAGATCGCAAGGGCCAGCACGCTGGTGGCCGACGCAGGCGCCGACTTCGTCAAAACATCCACCGGATTCGCCAGCCGTGGCGCCAGTGTGCACGACATTGAAGTCATCAAAGAAGCAGTCAAGGGAAGAATCCACATCAAAGCCGCCGGCGGCATTCACACCCGGCAGGAGGCCGAGGCTCTGATCAAGGCAGGTGCCGAACGATTGGGCACCAGCTCCAGCATGGCCATCATCGGCAAGGCCTGACTTCGGCATCCGGGGGCCAGCCCCCGGGCCGACTCTTATATTCTCGGCGGACACAACGCAGCGGCCGCCGAATGCAAACCCAAGGAGGGGTTCATGCAATCGCCAACCTTTCATCTGTTCAAACTGCACGCACAGGAATTGGATGATGGATACCTGGACAGGACGCCCATGCTCCAGTACATCCTCCTCTCATGCCTATTCCCCCTTTGGGGAGCAGCCGCCAGTCTCAATGACATACTCATAACCCAATTCAAAACCATCTTCACGCTGTCCAATGTTGCCAGCGCCTTTGTGCAGACGGCCTTCTATCTGGGATACTTTCTGATTGCCATACCGGCTTCGCTTATCATCAAGAAGACCTCATACAAGGTCGCCATCATGATCGGCCTTTCCCTGTATACCATCGGATGCTCGATCTTCTTCCCCGCCTCGCGCATGGCCACCTATGGCTTCTTCCTGATCGCCCTGTTCGCCTTGGCCTGCGGCTTGAGCTTCCTGGAGACCTCGGCCAACACCTTCAGCTCACTAATGGGCCCGAAGAAGTATTCCACCCTGCGGCTGAACATCTCTGAAACCTTTTACCCCTTGGGTGCCATAGCCGGCATACTGCTGGGTAAATATCTGATCTTCGGTGCCGGCCAAAGCCTGGAAAGGCAGATGAAGGGACTTCACGGACAGGCCCGCATCGCCTTCGGCGAGCGCGCTCTTCAACATACGCTGCTGCCCTACAAGTACATCATCTTCGTCCTCTTGGTCGCCCTGGTGCTCTTCGCACTGACGCAATTCCCCTCAGGCAAGCCCAAGGTGGATCCGACCAAACAGCAGCCTCAGGCGCGCATCGGTGAAACTCTGGTCTATCTTGCGCACAATCGCCGCTTCCTTTGGGGCATTTTCACCGAGTTCATGTATGTGGGCATGCAGACGGCCGTGTGGTCCTTCACCATCAGGCTGGCCATGGAGCTCAATTCCTCGATCAACGAGCGCTCGGCATCGACCTTCATGGTCTACAGCTATGCGGCCTTCTTCATAGGCAAGGTGATCGCCAACTTCATGATGAAGTCCATGCACCCCTCCCGGGTCCTGCAGTGGTTCTCGGCATTCGGATTGGCTGCCCTGGTCTACATCCTCCTCGTGCGCAACATGAGCGCCGTCTATGCGGCCATCATCGTCTCGGGCCTGTTCGGACCCTGCTGGGCCACCATCTACTCCCAGACTTTGGATACGGTGACCGACAAACGCCACACGGAAACAGCGGGAGCCATCATCGTCATGTCCATCGTGGGCGGGGCCTTCATCCCTGTAGCGCAGGGATTCGTCGCGGATATCTCGAACATGTCCCTGTCCTTCCTCGTCGATGTGGTCTGCTTCGCGGTCGTCTGCGTCTATTCCACAGCAAAGATGCGCGCTTTCAAGGCTGAAGGCGCTGAGAAAAACCAATGAAAGGAAAACCAATCATGCAACAACTTCACCTCAATCATGACATGTTCAGCCCGGCCGAATTCACCCTCTATCAGGACGATGATTTCAAAGCCGTCACCTTCACCTACCCGTCAGGAGTTGAAGCGCTCCGCATGGAGAACTCCCGCGGCCAGCTCACCGTCCTGCCCTATATGGGCCTGATCATCTGGGATGCGGTCTTCGACTCCATCAGCCTGAAGATGAAGGACATGTTCTCGCAGCCCCTGCCCGGCACCGCCATAGCAGATACCTACGGCTGCTTCCAGTTCACGTCAGGGCTCCTTGGCGGCGGAACCCCGGCCCCGGAGGACGACTACCAACTCCACGGCGAGGCTCCGACCAGCCGCATGGACAGTGCCTGGCTGGAATTCGGAGATGGAACCATGTCAATACATGGGCAATTCGAATAT
This sequence comes from Bifidobacterium sp. W8112, assembly GCF_016101425.1. Lineage (NCBI taxonomy): Bacteria > Bacillati > Actinomycetota > Actinomycetes > Bifidobacteriales > Bifidobacteriaceae > Bifidobacterium > Bifidobacterium sp. W8112. Next base: position 128,111 of record NZ_JACFQN010000001.1, read on the forward strand.
GTCAAAGGGTTCGGCGACCACTACCTGAGTAGGCCATCCGTAACATTGCACACGGATTCCGGTCTTTTCGACATCGGCCTGGAGGTCACCAACCTCTCCAACTACCAGACCATGCCTCTGCAATACATGTGCCATATGAACTATGCCTACGTGCATGACGGGCATATGGAGCAGAACGTGCCTGACGAGGCTTTCCGTCTGCGCCAGACCGTTCCCGCCCATGTCCATCCCACCCCGCAGTGGCTGGCCTACAACGAAGAGCTCAAGGCCAGCGGTGATCTGATCAACGACCTGAACGACGAGAGCCACTACGATCCTGAAATCGTCTTCTTCTCCCAGAATCTGACCAAGTTTACCGATATGGCCGAGTTCCGGCTCCATTTGAAAGCCGAACACAACTTCCTGACACGGTTCAGCACGGAACAATTCCCCATCGTCACCCGCTGGATCCTGTACAACGCCGATCAGCAGGTAGCAGCCTTTGCACTGCCCGGCACCAGCACACCCGAGGGCCGCGCCGCCGCTGAGAAGGCAGGCACCCTGATCCACCTGAAGCCCCAGGAAACACGCTCATTCCTGGTAACCACCGGCCTGGAAAGGTAAAGAACATTATGGCTGACATCACCGTCATCGGCTCCAATATGTATGAGCTGACCACCTTTGTCGATCGCATGCCGGTGGAAGGGGAGACTGTGGAAGCTCCTGAATTCGAGATGGGATTCGGCGGCAAGGGGGCCAACCAGGCCATCGCCGCCGCCCGCCTGGGTTCACAGGTCAACTTCATCACCATGGTCGGCAGGGACGAATTCGGCAGACAGCAGCTGGAGAACTATCGCAGCAACGGCATCAGGGCCGATGGGATCGGCATCGCCGATGGAAGCAGCGGCGTGGCGCCGATCTTTGTGGACACCAGCGGCGACAATCGGATCCTGATCGTCAAAGGCGCCAACAAGCAGCTCACACCTGCTGCCCTGGACGATAAAAAAGACCTGATCGAGGGGTCGAAACTGGTCGTTCTCCAACAGGAGATCGCCTTGGAGACCAACTATCATGCCATCGAACTGGCAGAGGAGTACGGCGTGCCTGTCCTGCTGAATCCTGCGCCAGCCAATGATGATCTGAACATCGACTACGTTTCCAGGGTGGCCTTCTTCGCGCCGAATGAGACCGAGCTGGCCACGCTCACTGGAATGCCCACAGGGACATTGGACGAGATCAAGGCCGCAGCACGGAACTTGGTCAGGCGTGGGGTGGGCAACCTGATTGTCACCATGGGCGGCAAGGGCGCCCTATGGGTCAGCGCTGACCAGGAGCTGCTGGTGCCTGCGGTCACGGTTGAAGCCGTGGATACCACTGGCGCCGGCGATGCCTTCATCGGCTCTTTCGCCCACTACTACACGCAGGGCGAGGATGTGCCAACCGCTCTGAGCCATGCCAACAGATACGCCGCAATCAGCGTTACACGCCGCGGCACCCAGAAGGCTTATCCAACAGCTGCCGAGCTGAACGACCTTCTGCTGGAAAGGGTACAGGCATAAGGTATTCGCTATGGTCGCATTGCCAGGCGTGGACGGGTAGACCGCCCTCGTCTGGCTTTTTTATGTCCTTGCAACGAAATGCTGTCATATACTGTGCCTCAAAGCAAAGCAGGAGCCACGATTCACAGACACCAGCCAGAAGGGGTGATAAGTATGACCAATCGAGTGGCGCTGGTCACTGGAGCCACCAGCGGCATCGGGTATGAAACCGCTGGCCTGCTCGCCGATCATGGATACCAGGTATATGCGGCAGGACGACGAGTCGAACGATTGAAGCCACTGGCCGACAAGGGGGTGACGGCCGTACAGATGGACCTGACCGATTCCGCCTCGATTGAGAAGGCCGTCGCACGAATTCTGCAGAAGGAGAAGCGGGTCGACCTGCTGGTCAACAATGCCGGCTACGGCTCATATGGCCCGGTCGAGCAGGTCTCCATTGACGAGGTCCGTCGACAATTCGAAGTCAACCTCTTCGGCCTCGCCCGATTGACCCAGCTGGTACTGCCCGCCATGCGCCGAGCCGGACGCGGCCGGATCGTCAACACCTCATCCATGGCTGGCCGGATGGTCACCTATATGGGTGCCTGGTACCATGCCACCAAGTACGCCCTAGAGGCCTTCAGCGACGCTTTACGCATGGAAACCCGCCCCTTCGGCATCGACGTGGTCCTGATCGAGCCTGGAGCCATCGCCACCAACTGGGGCGCAATCGCCGCCGACCATCTTCAGAAGGTCACTCGCAAGAGCGCCTATCAACAGTCAGGGTTCCAAGCTGCTGCTGGATTGCGCAAGCTTTACTCCAGCAGGCATTTGACCCGACCATCAACCATTGCCAAGGCCATCGTCCGTGCTTCGACTGTACGCCATCCCCGCCCACGCTACCTTCTGGGCTTTGGAGCCAAACCTCTGGTCGCCCTTCATGCCCTGCTCCCCACCCGTGCCTGGGACTACTTGATGATTCATGCCAAAGACCTTTAGACGATAAACAAGGTATCAGAACAATACTCCATAGCAGCTGAATGCTTGCAAAGAGGTTTGGATTCGAAGAAATCAAGACTCGCCAAGCCCTGCGGAGTGAAAAGGACAGTTGGCAAAGGATGCTGTCGCACAGAAGCAACATAGTTACAACAGTATCCCTTGCTAATTGTCTTGATGCTAAATCCTCAAGCCTCCAAAGCTCGCGCTCCCAGGAGTGCCTGCTCGGCCGCCATAGGGACGCGTCCCAATCCATCCAGACCGACATTGAGCAGGTAGTTGATGCCGTACTTGTTCAGATGGGCCTTGTAATCGTGAATGGTCTGCGGGCTCTTCCAATTTTGGTCATGGTAGGAGAATCCCCAGGAATCGTTGATGGTCCCGGCGGTCTCGTAGAGGCCAAGCTTTGAGGGCTTGAACCCTTCGATCGAGTTGTAGTCAACATTGCCGTCCGAGGCGGCCTTGTCGCTGGCGTCCGAATCTTCAGGAATCTCGTTGTCCCCTAGAGAGACGTAGTCGTAGCGGCCGTTGCCCAGCCTGGAATTGATCAGGCAGTCGGGCTGCAGACGCTTGACCGTATCGTAAATGGTCTGGCTCTGCTCGTCGCTGAGGGTCATGGGAACATCAAACCAGGCAACCGATATCTCCCCATAGTTGCTCATGATCTCTTCGATCTGCGGCATGATCTTGTGCTTGAACGCACGGTCGTAGTTCTTCTCCCCTGTGAAGTCCCAGCTGTTGTCCCAGGTGGTGCCCGCCGTCTCGATGTCGTTCGAAAGGTATCCGCCGCCATCCGGTTCATGCCAGTCCAGATCCTGCGAATAGTAGAGACCAAATCGCAGGCCAGCCTTGCGGCAGGCCAAAGACAGCTCGCCGATCACATCCCGGTGGAAAGGCGTCGCGTCATAGACATTGTAAGGATCCACCAGAGACCGGTACATGGCGAAGCCGTCGTGATGCTTTGTGGTGACGACCAGATACTGCATGCCGCAGCGCTTGGCCAGGTCAACTATGGCATCCGCGTCGAAATAAATGGGGTTGAAGGCCTGGGTCAGGCGTTCGTACTCCTTGTTGGGGATCTGGAGCTTGGATTGGATCCATTCCGCATAGTTGCTTGACGACTTCCCCTGGTACTCACCTCCCAGGAGTGAATAGAGACCCCAGTGAATCATCATGCCGTACTTGGCCTGCTTGAACCATTCCACGGTATCGCTCATTATTTACCTCTGTTTCTGTTGATTGACACGAATTGCCATGACCAACCTCAGATGGTCAGCTTGTCCTTCTTGACGACGAAGGCATCGTAAAGGGCCAGGATCACGTAGCAGACCCCTGCGCACATGATCATGAAACCTGGGTCATTCTTGCCAAGCACCCCGCCCAGAGCCTGGAAGAAGTAAGGAGCCACCAGGGAGCCGATGTTGATGCCGATCAGGATGATCGAAGTGGTCAGGTTCATGGAGCCCTTGGGCGAATAGGCCACCATGCGTGCCGTCAGGGCCGGGTTGATGATGCCGTTGCAGAACCCTGCCACCAGGACCAGAACCAGCAAGATCGGAATGGAGTTGGTGAAGGGCATGGCGATCATGACCACTGCTGTCAGCACCTCGAAGATGAAGACGGTGTATCGTCCGCACCACTTGGCGAGCTGTTCGAAGGCGATGCCGGAGATGATCGAACAGAGCACCAGGAAGCCGAAGATCCTGGTGGCATCAGCTGCAGAGCCTATATGTGAATCGACCATATGGCTGGCCAGCTTCAGGGAGATGGCCGAATAGAAAAGGCAGACGAAGAGGAAGAGAATGGCCAGCTGGATGACGCCGCCGTTGGTGGACGGCTTGATGGAGGTGTCCTCCTCGACCTCCTTGCCGTCCTCCACAATGACACGATCAAGCCGCTTGGGGACAAAAAGGGAGACGAGGACAATGGGCACGATCAGAAAGAGGAAGACCAGATAGGTGGCATGCCAGGAGATGTTGATCAGGAACCCTGCAATGAAGAGCATGATCGAGTCGCCGATGGCGCCGACGGAGTTCCTCCATCCCAGAAGCCTGTTCCTGATTTTCTCAGGGAAGACATCGGTGATGTAGGAGACGCTCAGCGGGGTGAAGATACCCATGCCCACGCCGAACATGGCTCGCGACAGGAATATGGCCGGATAATTGTAGAAGAATGCTGGAATGACGCCAAAGACCAAGGAGACTATCAACCCCAGAAGGACCGTGTACTTCTTGCCCAGCTTGTTGGATATCAGGCCGCTGACCACAGTTCCCAGCAGGACGCCACCTGTGGGGATGACGACCAGCAGCTCGACGTTGGCCTCCGAGATGTTGGAAAAGTACTGCTTCATCAACGGGATAGTCCCTGAGACGGCATTGGAAACCGACATCAGGAACGATATGGACAAGATGCCCAGCATCAAAATCGGTGAACTGGTGTTCACCTGTTGCTCTTTTGACTCCATGAAAGTCCCTTCCTCGGAACTGTCATCGCATGCCCTTCGCGATGGCGAGCGATTGATTCACTCATGTACTGCAAACAACTCAATTCCATGGACCGTCTTGGTCCTCAACTATTTCAAGAGACAATAGTTTGTTAATAGTATATATCAAATTGGAAACTGTACATGCCGAAGATGGTGCGTCAGGCCGAATCGGCCGGATCCGCCATCCAGCGATCACCAAACGAATTGTTGGAACTCGGCCTTTTGAATCAGCCTTAAGTGATGTACGCAAAAGCTAACGCCGATAAAGCAATTGGAACGCTGGCAAGACATTCCGAAACAAAAGTATCTTTATTAATTATCATTGACAGAAGATATAAGGCAGAGGACATCGTTGCTGTCTGCATGCGGGCGAGGTAAGCCCGCTACTGACGGCTGTCCCCTCAGGTGCATGGTCCAGCAGCTCGATCATTCATCGACCGGCTGAGGTCTCGCCTGCTCTTCTGCTTTAAAACAGTTTCTGTGCTCCACCCAAGAGCAGTCAACGACCATACCAACAGAAAGAACCAAGGAAATGAGTGATTCATCCTCACAGATAGTCAGCCACGATCAATCCACATGGGCCTCTATTGCTACATGGCGGATGGCCTATGAAGGGATAGTCAAGTCAAGTTCCGGTCTTGAGGAGGGTGGCCAGGCGGGCGATGCTGTCGAGGCGCTGATCCGAGAGGTTGAGGCCAACCCCGATTACACCTCCGTCGGTTATGGAGCTTTGCCCAACCGGGAAGGTGAGATGGAGATGGACGCCGCCTTCATGGACGGGAACAGCATGGCAATGGGCGCTGTGGCCGGCATCCAGCATGTACTCCACCCCATATCCGTGGCCAGGCAGCTGAGTCGACGCCATACCAGCAGCTTTCTGGTCGGGCAGGGGGCGACCCGTTACGCCCAGGTCAGCGGGTTCGAAATGCGCAATATGCTGACGGACAGGGCCAGAGAGCGCTGGGAGCTGGAAGCCGCCAAGACCACAACACCGGAGTCTGCCGGTCCCTATCGAGGGCACGATACGGTCGGGACCATCTCCTTGGATGCGCACGGTTCGATGGCTGCCGGCACATCAACATCGGGGCTCTTCATGAAGGAACCCGGCAGAGTAGGCGATTCTCCCCTACCCGGCTCGGGATTTTATGTGGACAGCGCCATCGGAGGGGCGGCCGCCACCGGGCTGGGAGAAGACATCATGAAAGGGTGCCTCTCCTACCGGATCGTCGCCCTGATGGGAAGCGGCTTGAGCCCGCAGGAAGCCTGCGATTCCGCAGTCTACGAATTTGACGACCTCCTGAGGAACCGCTACGGCAAGGTCGGCGAGATCTCAATGATCGCTCTCAACAAGAGAGGTGAATGGGGGGTCGCCACAAACGTGGAATTCACCTTCTGTACAGCCAGGAAGGGCGAGCAGATACGCATACTCATGGCCAATCCGGATGGCAAGGGCGGAACACGAATCGAACCAGTAACTAAGGAATGGCTGCAGGAATACGAACGCTCATTGAAGGCGCCCCTCAAATGACCGCTTATCATTCTTGACTGATTAGTCAACTAATGCTATCTTAGTGAGCATGGGCCGCAAGAGAAGTTTCGATGATGATGAGGTACTTGCCCGTGCCCGCGAGGCTTTCCTGGAGCATGGCTATGAGGGAACGTCGATTGATGCTCTCGTCAAGGCCACGGGTCTGCTCCGGGGCAGTCTCTACGGTGCCTTCGGCAGCAAGCGTGGCATGTTCGTGGCTGCGTTACGTGATGCAACGGATTCTGAGTCGGGCGATTCAGGAGTGCTCAATCTGGTATTGGTGGCACTCATGGAGCTGTCAGATCATGATCTTGAGGTTCGTGGGCTGGTCAGGGATTACCTTGCGAAGCTGTCCAGCTCGGGATCTGATGATACTAATGCTGCGGCCCTTGATATCGCCACGCTCCTTGGCGAGACGCTGCTGCAGCGTGCACATATTCGTTTGCAGCCTGATGACGAAAGAAGATAAGTCATGAACAACAAGGTGGCAATTGTCGGGCGGACGCTGGAGGTTGAACCGCAGGGCTTGGATAAGATGTGGTCGTTCAAGGGGAAACTGGTGGTGCCGCTTGAGCACGTTCGGGGTGCAAGCGAGGATCCGGGCATTCTCGATGATGCCAAGGGGCTGCGTTCGCCCGGCCTTCATGTTCCCGGTAAATGGGCCGGCACATACATTGAACACGGGGAAAAGACATTCTGGAATGTCACCCGACCGGAAAGCCCCATCGTCATCCAACTCAAGGACGAGCACTATGATCGGCTGGTGCTCGGGGTGGAACATCCCCGCGAGCTGGTTGACCGGATCAACGCGGCCATCGCCAAACAGTAAACGACGAGTTGCAGCACCCGAGCTCTTCTATTGGCTATCGGCGGTCGAGTGGTTAGAAGCCGACAGAATGGGCCGACAAGTCATATGTCGATACTGGCTTTGACGTATTGCCGTATGACTTGTCGGCCCAGATGCTCACTCCCACTCGATGGTTGCCGGAGGCTTCGAGGTGCAGTCCAGAACCACGCGGTTGATGCCTGGGCACTCGTTGGTAATGCGCGTGGAGATGGTGGCCAGCACGTCGTAGGGCAGACGCGTCCAGTCAGCGGTCATGGCATCCTCAGAAGAGACCGGACGCAGCACGATCGGCGAACCATAGGTACGCTCGTCGCCCTGCACACCTACTGAATGCACATTGGCCAGCAACACCACCGGGCACTGCCAGATCTGCCGATCCAGCCCAGCCTTGGACAACTCTTCGCGGGCGATGGCGTCGGCCTCGCGCAGGGTCTCCAAACGTTCACGGGTGATCTCGCCGATGATGCGGATGCCCAGACCGGGGCCCGGGAAGGGCTGACGCCAGACGATCTGGTCAGGCAGGCCCAGTTCGGTGCCGATGGCCCGGACCTCGTCCTTGAAGAGGGTGCGCAAGGGCTCGATCAGCTTGAACTTGACGTCCTTGGGCAGACCACCCACATTGTGGTGGGACTTGATATTGGCCGCTCCGTCTCCGCCGCCCGACTCGACCACGTCAGGGTAGAGCGTGCCCTGCACCAGGAACTTGACCTCCTTGCCGGTCTTGCCGGCCTCCTCAATCACCTGCCGCTGGGCCTTTTCAAAGGTGCGGATGAACTTCTCCCCGATGATTTTGCGCTTGCGCTCAGGCTCGGAAACGCCCTTGAGAGCGGTCAGGAAGTCCTGCGAGGCATCCACGGCAATCAGCTTGATACCCGTGGCGGCCACAAAATCATGCTTGACCTGTTCGGCCTCCCCCTTACGCAGCAGGCCATGATCCACGAAGACGCAGGTCAGCTGGTCGCCGACGGCCCTGTGGACCAAGGCAGCTGCTACGGCTGAATCGACGCCGCCCGACAGGCCGCAGATGACCTGGTCGTCACCCACCGTGCGACGGATCTTCTCCACCTGCTGCTCGATGATGCCTGAGGCGTTCCAATCCGACGGCAGTCCGGCGCACTGGTGCAGGAAGCGGTCGATCAGGTCCTGCCCCAGAGGGGTGTTGGTCACCTCGGGATGCCACTGGACCCCGTACAGCCCCCGGGATGGATCCTGCATGGCCGCCACCGGGGCACCCTCGGTATGCGCCAAAACCTCAAAGCCATCGGGCGCTCGATTGACGGCGACGCCATGGCTCATCCATACATCCTGCTGCGCGGGCGAATCCTGCAGTATTCCCTTGGCGCTGTCGATGAAGGCCTCGGTCTTGCCATACTCCCCCAGGGCCGCCTTGTCCACCTCGCCACCCAGCTCATGGGCCATGACCTGGAAGCCGTAGCAGATGCCCAGCACAGGCACCCCCGCCTCGAAAATCCTCTTGTCGATAGTTGGCGCCCCGTCCACGTAGACGGAGGCTGGGCCGCCGGAAAGGATGACCGCCTTGGGATCCTTGGCTAGTATCTGGTCCAGGCTCATCGAATGAGGCACCAGCTCAGAGTAGACCCCCGCCTCCCTGACTCGACGAGCGATCAGCTGGGCGTACTGCGCACCGAAATCGACCACCAGGACGGGACCCTGTGCCATAAGACTCCTTATATATACGTATGCTGTGTCTGCCATGGATGCCCGAGAGCGACGATTCAACGCTCGCGAACAAGTCCAGTATGGTTGCAGTTTTCGACAATGCTACCGTCATTGAGCCCTGATCGGCACCCCCGGCGAAAATTCCTGTCTGCAAGCAGACAATTCCCTCGCATTTTCTCACAAGAGCGAACACACACTGCAAGAAAACGTTCAGAAAAGTCTGCTCGTTCACGTACCATGTAGGCATTGGGTACGGACCCGACAGATGCCTGAAATGACACTGCGCAAGCCCGTAACCGAGGTAAATAAACAATCGCACTATAGTGCAGGAGTACACATGACGAATCCTGTTATCGGCACCCCTTGGGCGAAGCTGGAGACCCCAATCGCCGAGGAGACCCTCGAGGCCGTCGACAAGTATTGGCGGGCGGCCAACTATCTTTCCATCGGACAGATTTATCTTCGCAGCAACCCCCTGATGAAGGAGCCCTTCACTCGGGAGGATGTCAAGCACCGTCTGGTCGGTCACTGGGGCACCACCCCCGGCCTGAACTTCCTGCTGGGCCATATCAACCGTCTGATCGCCGACCATCAGCAGAACACCGTGATCATCATGGGCCCCGGCCACGGCGGCCCCGCCGGCACCTCGCAGTCCTACCTGGATGGCACCTACAGCGAGTACTACCCCAAGATCACCAACGATGAGGCTGGCCTGCAGAAGTTCTTCCGCCAGTTCTCCTACCCGGGCGGCATCCCCTCCCACTTCGCGCCTGAGACCCCCGGGTCCATCCACGAGGGCGGCGAGCTGGGCTATGCCCTCTCCCACGCCTACGGCGCCATCATGAACAACCCCAGCCTCTTCGTGCCCTGCATCGTGGGCGACGGCGAGGCCGAGACCGGCCCTCTGGCCACCGGCTGGCAGTCCAACAAGCTGGTCAACCCGCGCACCGACGGCATCGTCCTGCCCATCCTGCACCTGAACGGCTACAAGATCGCCAACCCGACCATCCTCTCGCGCATCTCCGACGAGGAGCTGCATGAGTACTTCCATGGCATGGGTTATGAGCCCTTCGAGTTCGTTGCAGGGTTCGACGACGAGGACCATCTGTCCATCCACCGTCGCTTCGCCGACATGCTGGAGACCGTCTTCGACAAGATCTGCGACATCAAGGCCCGGGCCGAAACCGACGACATGACCCGTCCCTTCTACCCCATGATCATCTTCCGCACCCCCAAGGGCTGGACCTGCCCCAAGTTCATCGACGGCAAGAAGACCGAGGGATCCTGGCGCGCCCACCAGGTGCCGCTGACCTCCGCCCGCGACACCGAGGCCCACTTCCAGATCCTCAAGAACTGGCTGGCCTCCTACAAGCCCCAGGAGCTGTTCGACGAGAAGGGCACCCTGCGTCCCGAGGTCACCAGCTTCATGCCCAAGGGCGACCTGCGCATCGGCGAGAACCCCAACGCCAACGGCGGCCGGCTGCTCAAGCCGCTTGAGCTGCCTGACATCCACGACTACGAGATCGACGTCAAGAAGCACGGCCACGGCTGGGGCGCCACCGAGGCCACCCGCGTCCTGGGCTACTACACCCGCGACGTACTGGCCAAGAACCCCACCGACTTCCGCATCTTCGGGCCCGATGAGACGGCTTCCAACCGTCTGGCCGCCGCCTACGAAGTGACCAACAAGCAGTGGGATGCCGACTACCTGTCTGAACTGACCGACGAGCACATGGCCCACACCGGCCAGGTCATCGAGCAGCTCTCCGAGCACCAGATGGAAGGCTTCCTGGAGGGCTACCTGCTGACCGGACGCCACGGCATCTGGAGCTCCTACGAGTCCTTCGTGCACGTCATCGACTCCATGATCAACCAGCACGCCAAGTGGCTGGAGGCCACCGTCCGCGAAATCCCGTGGCGCAAGCCCATCGCCGGCCTGAACCTCCTGGTCACCTCGCACGTCTGGCGTCAGGACCACAACGGGTTCTCCCACCAGGATCCCGGCTTCGTCGACATCCTGCTGAACAAGAACTTCAACAACGATCACGTGGTCAACATCTACTTCCCCGCCGACGCCAACATGCTGCTGAACGTGGGCGAGCGTTGCTACAAGTCGACCAACTGCATCAACGCCATCTTCGCCGGCAAGCAGCCCGCCGCCACCTACCAGAGCGTGGACGAGGCCGCCGCCGAGCTGGAGAAGGGGGCTGCCCGTTGGGATTGGGCCTCCAACGCCAAGGATGCCGAGGATGCTGATGTCGTCATCGCCACCGCGGGCGACATCCCCACCCAGGAGGCCCTGGCCGCCGACGACATGCTGCAGAAGCTGGGCCTCAAGGTTCAGTTCGTCAACGTGGTCGACCTGCTGAAGATCCAGGACACCGAGGAGAACGATCAGGCGCTGTCCGACGAGGAGTTCACCGAGCTCTTCAGCAAGGACAAGCCGGTTCTGTTCGCCTTCCACGCCTACCCCGGCTCCATCTACCGCCTGATCCACGGACGTCCCAACCACGACAACTTCTCCGTGCACGGCTACGAGGAGCAGGGCTCCACCACCACGCCGTTCGACATGGTGCGCGTCAACAACATGGACCGCTGGTGCCTGGCCGCCTCCGCCCTGAAGCTGGTGGACGCCGGCAAGTACGCCGACCAGATCGACAAGTGGACCAAGTTCCGCGACGAGGCCTTCCAGTTCGCCGTGGACAAGGGCTACGACCACCCCGATTACACCGATTGGGTCTGGCCCGATGCCAACCGGGCCGGCCAGGAGACCATCTCCGCCACCGCCGCGACCGCTGGAGACAACGAGTGATACGCTGATCCGACTCTGGAACCGCTCGTCATGCGCAGCCCGCATGACGGGCGGTTTCTGTATACTGGACAAGGTTGTGAACAAAGCAGTCATCAAGGCAACCACGTCCGGACAGGAGAAGACACAGTGAGTCTTGCAAGCATCACCATCATCAGCCCAGAAGCCGCCAACGGCCGCAATGTCGTGGCCTACGGCCTGACCAAGGCCCTGAGCGCCAAAGCCAGAACGGCCGTATTCAGGCCAATCGCCTGCAGGAAGCACCCGTTGACCCCGGAACTGGTTGCAGCCAGCTCATTCCCCGACACGGATCCGGAGATCTGCCGTGGCAAGTGCCCTGGGCACGCCACTGAGGACCCTATGCAGACCCGGGCCGATGTCCTCAATGCCTATGACGGTCTGGTGGAGGCCACCCATCCCGAGCGCGTCCTGATCGTGGGCAGCGATGCCTCAAAGCTCTTCGACCCCGGCCTGTTTGCTCTCAATGCACAGATCGCCGCCGACCTGAGGTCTCCGGTCATGCTGGCCGTCTGCACCATCGGCAGGGAACCCGGCCAGGTCATGAAGACCGTGGCTGCCTGCCGCAGGACCATCGAGGACCAGGGAGCCGTGCTTGCCGGGATCTTCATCACCGGATGCCGGTCTGAGCAGAAGGCGCCTCTTGCTCAGGCCTTCCAAGAGTATGATCTGCCGACCTGGACCGTCTCCAAGATGGACTTCGACACGGATACGTCCGCCGATCAGGCCCGCCAGGCCACCAGCCAGACATTCCAGCAGGAGGTGGATGTCGACCAGGTGCTGAAGGCCGCCGACGCCGCCAGCCCCAAGGCCACCACGCCGGTAGCCTTCCAGAACGATCTGCTGGCCAAGGCCAAGGCCAACAGGAAGACCATAGTCCTGCCCGAAGGCGGCGAGGACCGCATCATCAAGGCGGCCGACTACCTGCTGGCCCGCAACATTGTCGACCTGATCATCGTGGGCGACAAGGATTCCATTCTGGCCCGCGGCAAGGAGCTTGGCCTCAACAACCTGGACAAGGCCTCCTTCCAGCCCATGGACGACGAGCAGGTGCTGGCACCCATGGTCGATCGCCTCTGCCAGCTGCGCGCCAAGAAGGGCATGACCCCGGAGCAGGCGCGCAAGCAGCTGGCCGATCCCTCCTACTTCGGCACCATGCTGGTAGTGCTGGGCAAGGCCGACGGCCTGGTGTCCGGCTCGATCAACTCAACCGCCAACACGGTCCGCCCAGCCCTGCAGGTGATCAAGACCAAGCCGGGCGCATCTCTGGTATCCGGAGCCTTCCTCATGTGCTTCCCCGACCATGTGGCGGTCTTCGCGGACTGTGCCATCAACCTCAACCCATCGTCCGAGCAGCTGGCCGACATCGCCATCCAGTCGGCCCAAACCGCTCGCTCCTTCGGCGTGGACCCGCGCGTGGGCATGCTCTCCTACTCCACCCTGGGATCAGGCAAGGGCCCGGATGTGGACCTGGTTGAAGAGGCCACCCGCCTGGCCAAGGAGAAGGCGCCGGACCTGCCCATCGTAGGCCCCATCCAGTTCGACGCGGCCTGGTCCCCCACTGTGGCGGCCACCAAGGCCAAGGGTGATCCGGTCGCCGGGAAGGTCAATGTCTTCGTCTTCCCCAGCCTGAGCGCCGGCAACATCGGCTACAAGGCCGTACAGCGCACCTCGGGCGCCTTGGCCATCGGACCGGTCCTGCAGGGCCTCAACAAGCCGGTCAACGACCTCTCCCGCGGTGCCTTGGTTGCTGACATCATCAACACCGTGGCCCTGACTGCCGTCGAAGCCCAGGACTGATCGCCGTCGCTACAAGGTCTATATAAATATATAAATCTCTGGGGGGCTGCGCTGGATCCTATCTCCAAAACGGATCCAACGCAGTCCCGAAACTATGTCAGCCTGGCTATATACCGCGGCTTGTAAGGGCCGACGAGTAATCTTGAAGACTGATTGAGGAGCGCAGGCTCTATACAAGCACATCAGGAGGATGCCCCAATGGCGAAAACCGTCCTAGTCATCAATTCGGGTTCAAGCTCGATCAAGTACCAGCTGGTCGATCTGGAGACCAGCCAGAGCCTGGCCTCGGGTCTGGTCGAGAAGATCGGCGAGCCCACCGACGGCCACTACAAGCACGAGGTCAACGGCGAGAAGCATGAGCTTGAAGAGCCCATCCACGACCATGAGACTGGACTCAAGCGCGTTCTGGGCTTCTTCAAGGAGTATGGCCCTGATCTGGACAAGGCCGGCATCATCGCCGTGGGCCACCGCGTCGTCCAGGGTGGAGCCATCTTCCCCAAGCCTGCCCTCCTGACGCAGAAGACTCTAAGCCAGGTCAAGGATCTGGCCGTGCTGGCCCCCCTGCACAACGGACCCGAGGCTGAAGGCGCCGAGGTCATGAGCCGGCTGATGCCGCAGACCCCCCAGGTCTTCGTCTTCGATTCCTCCTTCTTCTTCGAACTGCCCAAGAAGGCGTCCACCTACGCCCTCAACAAGGACATCGCCAAGCAGTACCACATCCGTCGCTACGGCGCCCATGGCACCAGCCACCAGTATGTTGGCCAGCTGGTTCCCGGCCTGCTGGGCAAGCCTGCAGAGGGTCTGCGGCAGATCGTCCTGCACATCGGCAACGGGGCTTCCGCTTCGGCGCAGGTCTCCGGGCATCCCGTCGAGACCTCCATGGGCCTGACCCCTCTGGAGGGCCTGGTCATGGGCGGACGCACCGGCGACATCGACCCTGCCGTTGTCTTCCACCTGATCCGCAACGCCCACATGAGCGTTGACGAGCTGGACACCCTCTTCAACAAGCGCTCCGGCATGACCGGCCTGACCGGCCACGGCGACATGCGCGAGGTCCACAAGCTGATCGCCGAGGGCGACGAGGATGCCAAGCTGGCCCTGGACATCTACGTTCACCGCATTGTCGGCTACATCGGCAACTACACGGCCCAGATGGGCGGCCTGGATGCCATTACCTTCACGGCCGGCGTGGGCGAAAACGATGAAATCGTGCGCCGTCGGGTCATCGAGCAGCTGGCGCCCTTCGGCGTGAAGCTGGACCAGGAGAAGAACGACCAGCGGTCCAAGGAGGCCCGGATCATCTCCGCTCCTGACAGCACGGTCGCCGTCTGCGTCATCCCCACCAACGAGGAGCTCTCCATCGCCCGCCAGGCCGAGGTCGTCGCCAGCCAGGGCGATGCCTACGGCAACAAGTTCCAGGCCTGACCGTTAACCGGACCTGTCCCCTCAATCTGATTGATGATTGAATGAGGGATGATTGAGTTCAAGGTTTGGTTCTAGGAACCTGGTCCTAAGAGCAGAAAAAGGCCGGTGACCACGGCAATGCATGTGGTCACCGACCTTTTTCTATATATCGTTTGGGTCAGTCCCCCAAAGCCGCCAATGCCTCCTTGTGCAGAAGACCGTTGCTGGCCAGACCATTGCCACCCCATGGACCCGGGTTGCCTGCCAGGTCGGTAAAGCTCCCGCCTGCCTCGGTCACGATGGGGACCAGGGCACCCATGTCGTAGAGGTCCAGCTCCGGTTCGGCCGCCAGATCGATGGCACCCTGGGCCAGGAGCATGTACTGCCAGAAGTCGCCGAATCCGCGCAGACGCCAGATCCGGTCAGTCAGGTCGAGAAGCCGCTCCCGGCGGCCTATGGCCTTCCACCCTGTCAGCGACGACAAGGACATGGAAGCGTCTTCCATCCGATCCACTCTTGATACGTGGATGGCCTTGGGGGCCTCGCCCTGGCGCACCATGTAGGCTCCCTGACCTCGCGCGGCATACCAGCGGGTGCCCAGCATGGGGGCCGAGACCGCACCGACCACCATCTGATGGTCTGCCTCCAAGCCGATCAGGGTCGCCCAGACCGGTACTCCGCGCACATAGTTCTTGGTCCCGTCAATCGGATCGATGATCCACCGTCTGCCGTTGGACTCCTGCTTTCCCAGCTCCTCGGCGTAAATGGTGTCATTCGGCCTTGCTTGGGCCAGCACACGACGAATCACCGCCTCCGCCTCTTTGTCAGCCTGGGTGACCGGGGTATTGTCCGACTTGCGTACCACGTGAAGATCCGGCGACTTGAAGTAGCCCATGGTGACCTGATCCGCCTGGTCGGCCATGGCGATGGCCAGATCCAGATCATCCTGCCAGTTCTGCCTTTCAGCCTCGATGCTCATCACACGGCTCCTTCCGCTCAAATCGCTGTAGCTCAGCCTTGACCCTCGTCTGCTAGCATCCGCTTCCACATACCCGGGAAGTCAGGCATGGTCTTGGCTGTGGTGCCGATGTTGCGTACTCGGATGCCAGGTATCCTGAGTCCAATCATGGCAGCAAAAGTGGCCATGCGATGGTCGGCATAAGTCTCCATGACGGCCCCGTGCAGACGCTGAACAGGCACGGGCTCGATGGCCAGGCCATCATCCAGTTCGCCGGCCTGACCGCCTATTCTGGTGATTTCGGTGGCCAATGCCTTCAGCCGATTGGTCTCATGACCACGCAGGTGGCCAATGCCGTGCAGGCGGCTGGGCCCATCGGCAAAGACCAGGATTGCTGCAACCGAAGGCACGATCTCCCCCGCCGGAGAAAGGTCGAAGTCGCCGAGTCCATGAATGACTTCCCCCCCGGTCACCCGACAGGTGGCGCTACCCTGCCCATCAGGAACCATGTCTACCTTCGCGCCCATAGTCTTCAGATACCCGGGCAGCAAGCCACCTGGCTGTGTGGTCCGTTCTGGCCAGTTGGGCACACTGACTTGCCCGCCTCCTATCACGGCCGCCCCCAGAAAGGGGGCCGCATTCGACAGGTCGGGCTCCACCTGAACCTGATCAGGCAGCCGTGTCCCTGCAGTCCCTCTGCCTTCAACGCTCCACCTGCAGCGGTCGGGATTGGCCTGGACCCGGACTCCAGCCTGACGCAGGTCCTCAACGGTCATCGCGATATGCGGAAGACTAGGCAGATGCTGACCAGAGTGGACGATGGTCATAGTGCCCTCAGCCCTGGCCGCCAGCAGCAGGAGGCCGGAAATGAACTGCGAGGAAGCCGAGGAGTCTATGGTCACCTCCCTGCCCACCAGGCGATCCGGCGGTGTGAGCACAAAGGGCAGGAAG
This sequence comes from Bifidobacterium sp. W8112, assembly GCF_016101425.1. Taxonomy (NCBI): domain Bacteria; kingdom Bacillati; phylum Actinomycetota; class Actinomycetes; order Bifidobacteriales; family Bifidobacteriaceae; genus Bifidobacterium; species Bifidobacterium sp. W8112. Next base: position 145,104 of record NZ_JACFQN010000001.1, read on the forward strand.
CCCTCCTGGCCCAGGTACTCGATCCTGGCTCCCATCTGGGTCAGCCCCTCCAGCAGAGGTCTCATGGGACGGCGATAGGCCTGCTCGTCTCCGTCGAATCGTGTGGGGCCATCAGCCAGCATGGCCAGGCTAGGCACGAAGCGCATGACGGTTCCAGCCAGTCCGCAGTCCACACGAGCGCCGCCACGGAAGCGCCCGCCTGCCGGTGGAATGACGGTCACATTCGTAGCCTTGCTCAGGTCAACCCGACAGTCCACGCCGAGGGCCTCCAGGGCCCTGATCATCAGGTCCGTATCACGCGACCTGAGCAGACCAGTCAGCCTGACCGAACGGCTTCCCAAGGCTGCGAGAATCAGATACCTGTTCGAGAGGGACTTGCTCCCCGGTATGGTCACCGTTGCATCCAAGGGGCCATCAGCCTGCGGCGCCGCCCATGTCTCTTCCACTGTCATGGTCACCATGGTAACCGCAGGCGCAGAGCTGTTCCCGCTCCCTGCTCACCCCTAGAGGTCCAGTGGGGACCCGACCCTGTGCTATATTGATACATTGTGCCCATACGGTGATACTGATGGGCGCCGGGCTATAGCGCAGCTTGGTAGCGCGCCTGCTTTGGGTGCAGGATGTCGCCGGTTCAAATCCGGCTAGCCCGACTTTTGCTTTCGTCCCATTTCGGGAGTCGGATCCTTGGCATTCATGCCCAGCAATCCCACAGAAAAAATCGTCAGAGCAAGAAGGCCCGTCAGGCCTGCATACATGGACATGGTGATGGCGATGCCGACCAGATTACCCAGCGTCAGAAAGACCATCTGCCCCAGAGGTGCTCCGATCATCATGACAGTCTGGACCACTCCCATAGTTGCGGCCAAGTGGTCCTCGGCCACCGTGCTGATGAGCATGGTCATGAACCTAGGGTTGATCTTGCCCAGAAGATAGTTCATGGCCAGGAGCGGGAGGAACAGCAGGGCAGGAATGTGCAGCCATACCAGGTTGATCCCTACCATGGCGGCTGCGGCCATGACTCCGGTCAGCAGATGGGCCATGGGCAACCGCTTGAGCGGATCTGCGGCAAGGAGTGCGCCGAGAATGAGTCCTAGGGAGGAGATGCCGTTGACGGCGGCTATGGTCGTGCCGTAGCTTCCCCACCAGACCTCGGGCATGGAGATAAGCCCCAGGTTGAGCAGGGGCTGCAGGGCCGTCCCCAGAAGGTTGACCATGCATCCGAAACCCACCATCAGAACCAGAAAGGCGGAGTGGCGGAGCTCCCCCAAGATCACATGAAGGCTGGATGCTAGTCCCACATGCTTGCCCACAGGTGAGCCATTGACTGAGACCTCCGCCCTGGTGAATTTCTGATAGCCAACAGCCACGAGGATCCCCGCCAGAAGGAAGGTGAGGGCGTTGATCAGCGCAAATACAGCGAATCTGTTGCCCAGGAGGGCAATCAACACTGCGCCTCCGCCTGCACTGATGACAGCCGCGACGCTGGAGGTAGCAGAGGTGATTGAAGTCGCCTGGTGAAGCTGGCTAGGCAGGACCAGATGTTTAAGTACCGGCATCCATAGACTGCCTGCATACCCCTCGAGCATGGAAGACGCCATGTCCATGGCTATCAGCAGCACAAAGACGGGCAGGCTCTTGGACCTGCCGATCATTATGGCAATAACCAGATAGATACACACTTGAATCAGCTTGATCACCACTTGCATCCGCGTCTTGTGCACGGTCCTGTCGGCCAGGTATCCGGTCAGGATGGCTGTCAGGGCTGGAGCCACCCAGGCCATTGAGGCTATGGAGACAGCCAGTCCAGCAAAGGGCATGGTCTGGGCATAGACAATGAAGACGATGTTGAAGAGCTCGCCTCCGACCGTATTCAACAGACTGGCCAGAACCATGGTCACAAAAGGCTTGTTCTTCAGAAGCTCCTGCATGGTCAGCCGTCGATCAGGGCAGTTCGATCTTCATGAGGGTCCGATGAAGCAGCCACCAGGCCGGCAGGGAGGCCAGAAAGATGATCAGAAGCAGCAGAGCAGACAGTAGCGGGGATTGGGAGAGCAAGTTGCCCACTACAGCGTCCAGCAGGAGCAGGACCGCGAACATGATGGGCAGCGAACGCTTCCAGAAGCCTATAGAGAGGGCGATGCCAACCAACCCCACCAGTCCGGCAAGGCTGGTAACCAGCATGAGGAGAACCTGTTCAAGCAGACTGCTTGGCGAGCCCGTTCCAAGCGAACCCACAAGACGGTCGATCAGTAGCATGACGGTCAGGGTGATGGCCGTACCAGCCAAGTAGGAGAGCGCAGTGAAGAGGCCGACGAAGATCAACTTGGCCAGCAGGATTCGGCTTCGCGATATGGGGAATGAGAGGGTGAGCGCCAGGTTCCTCCCCGTATAGGGCTCAATGAAGACGAGGTTGCAGAGGGCAGCAGCCACCAGGGAGAAGCCCACCAGAAGGATGACCATGGCCATCTGCAGCACGAAGGCCAGGCTTGACAACCGAGGATCTGACCGTCCGCTAGTGTGGCCAATGGCCAGGAACATGCCTCCGATGGCCAAGGCTGCGGCCACTACTGCCAGCCCTCCGAAGATGCAGGGCCATAGCCTGGTCTTTTTCAGTTCTAATTTCAGCAGCGTCTTCATATCAGCCCTCCATGGCCTTGACCAGGGTTCGCTCGGCGACCTCCTGGCCCTGATTGAGGAGCTCCGGCACGCTGGCCCGCAGGCTGACTCTGCCGTCCGCCACGACCATCACGTGGTCGGCCGTGCGCAACACTTCGGAGAGAATGTGGCTGGAAAAGAGGATTGCACTCCCCTGGGCTGCCAGGCTGCGCAGGCTATCTCGCAGCTGTCCGATGGCCACAGGGTCCAGTCCGTTGAGCGGCTCGTCCAGTAGGTAAAGGTCAGGATGATGGCCCATGCACCTGGCCAAGGCCAGCCTCTGCCTCATGCCCATGGAATACCTGCCGACAGGCGTGGTTGAATCGGCAGCCAAACCGACCTTGTCCAAAAGTTGGCTGATCCCGGTGGGTCCGGCATCCCTATGCTCCCGGTCTGCCAATGCCAGGTAGGTCAGGTCAATCTCAAGATTTTCCCTAGCGCTGAGGGACTCATAAAAGACCGGCTCGTTGATGAACACTCCCATCCTGGCCAGATTGCCCGGGTAGTCTTCGCTCAGAGGCCTCCCCAGAAAACAGACTCTGCCGCCGACAGGCCTCTGCATTCCGGTCAGGATCTTCAACAGCGTGGACTTGCCAGCCCCGTTGGCACCTAGCAAGCCCAGAATCTCGCCCTGCCCCAGGGTCAAATCCAGTCCGGACAGCACCTCCCTGCCTTCAAACACTTGGACAATTCCGTCCGCCTTCAGCACCTGCATAAAACTCCTTTCAAAAATACCGATGGTATGTTTAGTGGAAACAAAAACCATTACTCGTTGAGTGCCCGAATCTTGCTAGTAGACAGAGCCCTCTTGGCCTTAAGATATCTATCGGCTCTAAGAGACCCCTTGATCCTGATTCTTGTCAGATTCCTCTTGCGTGGACTCCCCACTGGTGGCAGTCAAAGGATTGCTCTTCAGATGTGCGTGCAAATGCACGGCCGCACGAATAACCCGATCATCGACGACAGGCGCCCCTATTCCCTTGAGCATATCCGCCAAGAGGGAGAACTTGGAGACCACCTGGTCCCGGGTCATGGTCGAGAATCGAATCCCTATCCACATGTTGAGCAGGATGTAGAGCACCTGGGCCAGATCCTCAGGATTGCAGGGGGCGATGGAGCCGTCTTCCACACCTTCACGGACATAAGGAGTGATCACATCCACAATCCTGTCCATGGATTTCAAGTACATCTGGCCTACCATGCGGGGGCTCTTCAGCAGGGTTCTGGCGGAAAAGGTGACATCGAGACGCGAGTATGCCGACAGGGAGGCAATCAGCTCGTTGCGCAGCTTGTCCAGCCCGGTTTCGCCCGGCCAGTCCCCCAGCCAGTCTCCCTGGGAGGAGGACGAGGCCATACGCTCGGTAACCGCGTGGAAAATAGCCGTCTTGGAGGGAAAATGGTAGTAGACCGCCCCCTTGGTCATGCCGCCCAGGCCGTCGACGATGTCCTGGATGCTGGTTCCGTCGTAGCCCTTTTCCAGGAAGAGCCGCTGGGCTACATCGAGGATCTGATTGCGATGTCCTTCGGGATCCTTCGGCGTGCCCATGCAGTGCTCCTCTTCCTGTCAGCGCAACAATGCCTGATCATTCTGACCTGACCATCTTTTCTGACAAGAACCTATCATACCACCGGTATGTTCTACTCGCCCAATCACAGGCGTTGATGCCTGGGACCTTAATCCTTCTGCAGGCGACGGATGGCCTCATGCTGAATGGCCACCACTGCCTTGGCATCGGCGACTCCCGCTGCACAAAGCTCCTGCCAGGAGACCCAGGCCGACTGGATATGCTCGCCCGGGTCGAAGTCGGTGGATCCTTGATGCCAGCGACGCAGATGCATGACCACGATGTGGCCGAGCTCGTCGCTCATCCCCAGAGAGGAGTAGACATCGGGAGCAGCATCGATCCAACCGTCCTCCGGATCCAGGCGGCTTTCTGAGCCCGGCGCACCCTCAGGCCCGGGCACCAGACCGGTCTCCTCACGCAGCTCGCGCAGGACGGCCTTGACGGGGCTCTCCCCTGGATCGATGAAGCCGGCCGGCAGGCCGAAGACATAGGCCTGGGCACCCACCCGGTACTCGCGGGTCAGCAGATAGGCATCGGCAGCGCAGTCGTGTACCAGCATGACCACGCAGGGGTCGTGACGGATGAGCTGCCGATCGATGGTTTCCTTGGAACCATCACGCCGAAACATGGCCACCCGCTGCTGGTCGATAACGAATATCGGGCCGCGGAAGACCTCCCTGTCATCCATCAGCTCGGGAGCGCGGGTCATATCGATGCCCTTGGGCCCCTGGCCATCGCGGCCGTCCAGCCTGGCGGCCAATCGTGCCTGCAAATCCTGCGCTTCATCGCTCATGAAATCACTCCTCCTCAACCATCAATCCTCAGCCGTCAACGCACCACCATGGTCCAAGGGTCTGTGACGATTGATGAGACCTCCACCTGTGGACGAACACCAGTAGCCATCTCCAGGGCCCTGGCAATGTCTCCCTTGGCGTAGCGGAACCAGAGGCTCTCAATTGCCGAGTGCGGGGTGTTGATCAGCATGGGTCTGGGCTGATTGGGCCGACCGGCCATCCTGGCCTCATAGAGGGCCTGCTGGTAGGCATCCGTGGCAGGATGATGGCGCAGATCGCTGGTGATGTAGACATCGGCCCCCGTGGACCGGACCAGGTCGAACTCGGAGTCCCCTGAGCCAGGCAACAGAGCGACCGTGGAGACCATGGCCTCGGACGGACCGACCGCCTGAACACCCAGAGCCGTCCTGGGCAGGAGGCCCGCCACGGTCTGGACCAGATCCTCAAATGGCATGGGCGTGGGAAGCCGGCCCCAACGACCCAGGCCTACCCGAATTCCCTGTTCGGCGTGCAGGTCACGGTTTGAGAGCGGCTGAGGGGCCAGCGGTCGTGCATCCTGCAGGTCCAGGGCATCGGCAGCCGCCTGGGCCACACCACGGTAGGCGGCATCAGCGTTGGTATGCCCCACCCAGAGCCCACAGTGACCCTCAACCAGTCTGGTTATCATATCCCCGCGGAAGTCCAGGCCGGAAACCTGGTGGACCGACCTGAAGAAGAGCGGATGGTGGGTGATCAGCAGGTCGGCCTTGTGGTCCAGAGCCTCCTGAACCACATCGGGCCGAGGGTCTACGGCGCACCAAATCCGCCTGACCGGCCAGGACGGATCCCCCGCCACCAGACCCGGATAATCCCAGTCCTCCGCGTAGTCCAGAGGGTAGAGCCCCTCCAGCAGATCCACAACCTGGCCCAGGGGCACTGAAGGCCTCTGAACCTCATCCTGTTCATCAGGCATGACGATCCCTCCTCGGATCCTGCTGGGCCCAGGGCACCCCACGGCAGGTCAGTGAGCAGCCAGCTCCCAGTCCTGGCCTATGCCGGTGGACACGTCCAGGGGCACGGCCAATTCAACGGCATGTTCCATGGAATCCTTGACCAGCTTGGTGGCCTTGTCGGTCTCTCCGGGAGCGATCTCCACCACCAATTCATCGTGGATCTGCAGGGAGATGCGACTCTTCAGCCCCTGATCGGACAAGGCACGGCTGGCCTTGATCATGGCGATCTTCATGATGTCGGCCGCCGACCCCTGGATGGGCGCATTCAGGGCGGCCCGCTCAGCAGCCTCACGGGTTGGACGACGCTTGGAGCGCAGCCCAGGGAAGTAGCGCCGCCGACCGAACATGGTCTCGGTGTAACCCTTCTCACGGGCATCGGCCACCAGGGACTCCAGGTACTCATGAACCTTGCCGAAGGTGGCGAAGTACTTGGCGCGCAGCACGTCAGCCGCAGCCGGGCTGATCTTAAGCTGCTGGGCCAGGCCGTAGGTGCTCAGTCCATAGGCCAGGCCGTAGCTCATGGCCTTCACATGGGAGCGCTGGTCCCCGGTGACCTCCTCCATGGGAATGTCGTAGACCAGGCTGGCCACGTACCGGTGGAAGTCGGCACCCGACTTGAAAGCATCGATCAGGGCCTGATCCCCGGAAAGATGGGCCATGATCCGCAGCTCCACCTGGGAGTAGTCCGAAGAGAGCAGCGCCTCGTAGCCGCTGCCAGGCACAAAGGCCGAGCGGATCTCGCGGCCCCTGGCATCACGGTTGGGGATGTTCTGGAGGTTGGGATCCACCGAGCTCAGCCGGCCAGTAGCGGCCACGGTCTGCTCGTAGGTGGTGTGCAGCCTTCCATCCCGAGGATTGACAGCCTCGCGCAGGGTCTGCACAATCTGCTTGAGCTTGTTGGTCTCCCTGTGCTTGAGCAGGGCGCCCAGAAAGTCGTTGGCCCGCTCGTTGTTGACCGACTTGATGTACAGGTCCTGCAGAACCGAGACATTGGTCGAGTAGGAACCGGTCTTGGTCCTGTGGGTGGGCACCAGGCCCATGTCGTCGAAAAGCACCTTGCTCAGCTGCTTGGGGCTCTGCAGGTTGACACGGCTGCCGGCCCTGTCCCAGGCGATTTCCTGAGCCTGGCGGGCTTCAGCGGCGAACCGGTCGTGCATCTCCTTCAGGCGGGCATCGTCCACCTTGGCGCCTTCGGTCTCCATCTGCGCCAGGACTGCCGAGGTGGGCAACTCTATGGTGCGTAGCAGGCCGTACTGGTGACGCTCGTCCATCAGCTCCTGCAGCCGCTCGGAGACCATCATGACGTACTGCGCCTGGCGCAGAATCCGGGTCCCCCGCCTACGTTCGTCCTCGTCCTCTCGCCCGTCCAGGGCCAAGGCCCCCTGGGTAGCCTCGGGCTCCTCCTCTACGGGGATGGCCAGGAAATGGGCGACGGCCTGCTCCAGGTTGTCGGCATGAAAATCAGGCTCAGCCAGATAGCCTGCCAGCTTGGTGTCGAACAAGGGCAGGGGCATGTGCAACCCCTGGCTCTCCAAGAGGTGCAGGTGCTCCTTGTAGCCATGGACCACGCAGGTGCCGATCCGCTGGTCGATCAGCTCCTGGATGGCCCCACGCATGTCTTGGTCAATATCTTCGGCCATGAGGACCAGACCATGGCCGTCCATGGAGAGAATGGCCAGCTCCTCCAGGCCATAGTCGCCGTGCTTGGCCCAGCCGATGGCGTGGAGAACCCAGTGCTCCTTCATGGCCTCGCTGCAGCACATGGCATGCTGGTCGGAGTCGCCGATGTCCTTGATTTTGTCCAGGGAATCGGCCATGGCCTTGACATGATCCGCCGAGCGCTGGCAAAGGGCCTTGTCCGGCAGGTGCTTCTCGCACCAATCCCGCAGCTGGTCGCCGGACTCCGCCTTATCACGCTCGGGCTGGACGAACTCCTCCTGCTTGTTGCTGACATCAACCAGTGCCGAGGCTGGAGAATAATCGTAATCGGCTACCGTGTTGAATCCGCGCAGGATCTTCTTGCGGGTCTGAGGGCCGAACTGCAACTGCTCGAAGATGGGCAGCACCTGATCCGTATGGATGGTGCCAAAACGCAGATCTTCCACCTTCACACCCAGGTCTAGGTCGCGCACCAGGGCGTTGACCTTCCGGTTGAGCCGCACCTGGTTGGCGTTCTCCGCCAGGGCCTGACCCTTCTTGCCGCCGATCTCATCGGCGTGCTCCAGGATGGAATCCAGCGATCCGTACTTGTTGATCCACTTGGCGGCATAACCGTCGCCCACGCCCGGCACGCCAGGGATGTTGTCGGCGCCCTCGCCGCGCATGGCGGCCAGATCGGGATACTGCTCCGGGGTCACCTTGTAACGATCCATGATGGCCTGGGGGGTCATGTGCTTGAGGTTCTTGAAGTGGTGGCCGGGGTAGAGCACGGTGATGTCGTTGTCCACCAGCTGGAAGGCATCCCTGTCGCCCGACAGAACCAGGGTCTTGAACCCGGCCTGCTCCCCCATGGTGGCCAGTGTGCCGATGATGTCATCGCCCTCGTAGCCGGGCTTTTCGATATAGGTGATGCCCAGGCCCTTGAGCAGGTCCTGGATCAGCGGCAGCTGGCTGAGCAGTTCCTTGGGGGCGGCCTCACGGGTGCCCTTGTACTGGGGCAGCATGGCATTGCGGAAGGTGCCGCCCTTGACGTCAAAGGCCACGCCCATATGGGTGGGCTTCTCCTTGGCCATGACATCCGCCAGCATGGTGGCAAATCCCCACACCGCATTGGTGGGCTGCCCGGTCGAGGTGGTGAAACTCTCGACCGGAAGGGCATAGAAGGCCCGGAAGGCCAGCGAATGTCCATCGACGACCAGCAGGGTGCGGCCGTCCTTGTCCTGCTTCTTCGTCTGGTCTTCCATGGGAGGGCTAACGGTCGTTCTGGTTGGCCACGTTGTTGATGACCACGTCGGCCACCTCCTGCATGGTCAGCCTGCGGTCCATGGAGGTCTTCTGGATCCAGCGGAAGGCCTCGGACTCGGTCATCCCCATGCTCTCCATGAGCAGGCCCTTGGCCCGATCCACCCGCTTGCGGGCCTCGAAGCGGGCCTTCATGTCGGTGACCTCGTCCTTCAGGGCGTTGATCTGGTCGAAGCGTGAGATAGCTACCTCAAGGGCCGGCAGCAGCTTTTCAGGAGCGAAAGGCTTGACCACGTAGGCCATGGCTCCAGCATCAGCCGCCTTCTCAACCAGGCTCTGCTGGGAGAACGCCGTCAGCATAACCACCGGGGCCAGGTTCTCCTTGCCGATCTCAGTGGCGGCGGTAATGCCGTCAGTGCCGGGCATCTTCACATCCATGACCACCACGTCAGGCCTCAGCTCGCGAGTCAGATCAATGGCCTCCTGGCCGCTGGCCGCCTGGCCGACCACGTCATAGCCGGCATCCTCGAGAGCTTCGACGGTATCGAGCCTGATCAAAGCCTCGTCCTCCGCCACAACCACGGTCCGCCCTTCGGGGGAATCGCTGCGGTTCTTACTCTCTGAAGCCACTTTCAACCTCATTTCCTGAAAGTCCATCCGAGCTTCAGCGGAAACCGATGAGAGACGGATGGGGTTCGCTTTATCGTGCCCCCGGTGAGACTCGAACTCACACTGCACGGATTTTGAGGCCGTTTCCTCTACCAATTGGGATACGGGGGCTTTTCGTTACCACAGAGAATCTACCATACTTTGGCGACGACGCAAGGTTATTCGTGTTGAATCTGCCTTAGAATGAAGACAGGTATGTATACAGGCACATCAGCAGTCGAAGGAGAGCATGATGACCACTCAGATCTATCGACGGTTCGATCCTTGGCGCACCTCCCCCGTCCAGGAGAAGGCCCGCAAGCAGATTATGGACAGCCACTACTTCAGCGTCGACAGGGTCACCTTTGAATCCAGCGACAATCAGACCTTCGATCGCAGCATCGTCAGCGAGAAGCATGGAGACACCATCGCCGTCCTGGCCATCACCGACGACGGAAGGATACCGCTGGTCGAGCAGTACCGTCTGCCCACCCACCGCTGGACCCTTGAGCTGCCGGCCGGGCATCCGCTCAACGACAAGGAAGCCCCCATCGATGTGGCCACCAGGCGGTTGCGCGAGGAGGCCGGATACAAGGCTGCCTCCTTTAACCAGTTCGCTAGGTTCATCAATACTCCCAGCTTCTCCACCCAGCACACCACGCTCTTCTACGCGGAGGGCCTGACCCCGGTCCAGCCGGCCAGCCTGGCACCAGAGACCCCGCACCAGAACGTGCGACTCTTCACCGTGGATGAGGCCTACGACATGGTGATTGCAGGGACCATACTGGACGCCAAAACCACCATCGCCATCCTGCGGGCCAAAATCGGACTTTCCGACCTGCACTGACGCACAGATCTGGAGCTACTGCATGTTTTCACAGGTTGACATATCTGGTTGAGACCGGCACCTTCAGACAAGGAACCGGTGGCCTCTCCCCCCTGCATTTACCAACGGGGAAAGACCACCGGTTCACTGCTTCATCAGCATCTTGGGAATCTCAGGGTCCGCCTGACTGACTCAATCGACAGTCAGGCGGCAAATCTGAGAATCACTCGTTGGAGCCCACGGTGTGGACGTAGATGCAGTCGGTGTTGCCCGGCTCATGCTCGCCCTGGGCGCAGCTGAGCACCACCAGGCAGTCGCCGTCGGAGACCTTGCCCTGCTTCTTCAAGGTGGAGTCCACGAAGTTCATCAGGTCTGCGCGATTGAAGTCGTGGTAGTCCTGCCCGCAGAGGAACGCCTCGGTGCCCCAGCTCAAGGCCAGCCAATGATAGGTGTGCTCATTGGTGGTCAGTGCATAGATGGGGGCAGCCGGACGCTCGCGGGAGATCCGGTGCACGGTGTTGCCCGTCTGGGTGAAGGCCACGATGGCCTTGGCGTTGATCTTGTCGGCCAGATCCACGGCGGCGGAGGAGACGGCGCCAGAGTTGGACATATCCAGGTTGTGCATGGCCGGGATACGGTCGAAGCCGTGCGTGGTGGCGTAGTCGGAGATCCGGGCCATGGTGGACACCGTGGTGTCAGGGTATTCGCCCACGGCGGTCTCATTGGAGGTCATGGTGGCATCGGCGCCGTCAAGAACGGCATTGGCGCAGTCGGAGGCCTCAGCGCGGCTGGGGATGGGCGAATGCACCATGGAGCCCAGGACCTCGGTGGCGACGATGACCGGCTTGGCGTACTGACGGGCCAGCTCGATGCAGCGCTTGGTCACCAGTGGGACCTGCTCGAAGGGCATCTCCACAGCCATATCGCCGCGGGCCACCATGATGCCGTCAAAGGCCTTGACGATCTCCTCCAGGTTCTCAACAGCCTGGGGCTTCTCGATCTTGGCCACGATGGGGATGCGGCGACCCTCCTCGTCCATGATCTCGTGGGCGCGGTCGATGTCGGTGGCGAAGCGGACGAAGGACATGGCGATGATGTCGGCGCCGGTGCGGATGCCCCAACGCAGGTCCTCCTCGTCCTTGGGGGTCAACGCCGGCAGACTCACAGCCACGCCAGGCAGGTTGATGCCCTTGTGGGAGGAGACAGAACCGGCCACGACCACCTTGGTGTAGACCTGGTTGCCCTCGACCTTGGTGACCTCCAGGCGGACCTTGCCGTCGTCAATCAGGATGGGATCGCCGGGGTGGCAGTCCCCGGGCAGACCCTTGAAGGTGGTGGAGGTCATGTGCTCGTCACCCTCGACATCGTCGGTGGTGATGATGAACTCCTGACCCTCCTTGAGATTGACCTTGTCTTCGCCCTGCTCATTCTTCTTGAACCAGCCACAGCGAATCTTGGGACCTTGCAGATCGACCAGGGCCGCCACGTTTCGTCCAGTCTCCTTGCTGGCCTGACGAACGTTGTTGTAAACCTTGAGGTGATCTTCAGGGGTGCCGTGTGACCGGTTGAGCCTGGCCACATCCATGCCGGCATTGACCAGCTTGGTGATGTTCTCCAGAGACTCCGAAGCCGGCCCGATGGTGTCGACGATCTTGGCTTTGCGCATATGCTACCTGCCTGTTCTTTTTCCTGTTTACCGTTCTATTGTACAGACTCGGCCTGATGGAAACCACTATTTCCCGTTAGCGCTAACACCCCTTGTGATTCAAAGGTTTGTTTATTGGTTTTTCCCCTGCGAGGCTGTTGCAAGGGACTGGCGACGGCTCTTGAGCACTGAAGCCAAAGCCGCGATGCCTACGGCCAGGACGATGACCAGCAGGGATGCCCAGGTCGGAATATCAGGAACGGCTGTCAGGGGGTGCCCGCCGTTGATGAAAGGCAAGGTGTTGCCGTGCAGAGCCTCCAGGATCAGCTTGACGCCGATGAAGGCCAGGACCACAGCCAGCCCCAGGGGCAGATACTCCAGCTTGTCCAGCAGGGATCCCAGCAGGAAGTAGAGCTGCTGAAGGCCCAGCAGGGCAAAGACATTGGAGGTGAAGACGATGAAGGGATCCTTGGTCAGTCCGAAGATGGCCGGAATGGAGTCAAAGGCGAACATGACATCGGTGGTGCCGATGGCCAGGAAGACCACCAGCATGGGCGTGAAATAGCGCTTGCCCTCGAAGGTGGTCCGCAGACGCTCACCATCGTAATGGCTGGTGATAGGGATGACCCGGCGCAGGGCCCTGATCAGCCCGTTCTCGTGGTACTCCTCCTGCTTGCCCCGGCTGGAGACCATGTTCCAGGCGGTATAGAGCAGGAAGAAGCCGAAGATGAAGAAGACCCAGGTGAAGCGGGTGATCAGCGCCGTCCCGGCCAGGATGAAGACGCCGCGCAGCAGCAGGGCGATGGTGATGCCGACGCTGAGCACATAGCGCTGAAGCTGCAGGGGCACGGCGAAATTGCTCATGATGATGACGAAGACGAAGAGGTTGTCGATGCTGAGCGAGTATTCGGTCAGCCAGCCCGAATAGAACTCGATGGCCGGCTTGGATCCGGCCACCTTCCAGATCAAAGCACCAAAAATCAGAGCCATGACCACGAAGAAGCCGATGTGCCTGACGCACTCGCCGGTCGAAGGCACGTGCGGCCTACGCCCGATCACCAGAAGATCGACCACGAAGAAGACGGCCAGCACAACCAGGCTCACAACCATGAACGGCAGAGGTGTCTCGGACATACCACCAGACTCTAGCGGCAAGATATGACGTGCTCGTCTCCCCCGTCTGCCCGTAGGACATCCTCACAGGCAGCGGTCTGCAAGTCGGGCCTGTGATGCTCTTGCCTCCACATCACAGGCCCGACTTACGTATTGGTCTGCTTACTTTTTGGCCTCGGTCATCTGACGCAGCTCCTTCTTCAGATCCTTGATTTCGTCGCGCAGACGGGCTGCAAGCTCGAACTGCAGCTGTTGCGCAGCCGTGTGCATCTGGTCGCTCAGCTGACGGATCAGGTCGGCAAGGTCCTGCGCCGGCAGACCGGCCTGGAGGATCTCCTGATGCCGCTTGTCAGCCTCGTCCTTGTCATAGAGGGGCACGCCCAGGTGGGAGTTGCCGGCCTTGTTGGCGTTGCGGTAGCCGCCCGCCAGCAGGGTCTGGGTGTCCACGTCTTCCTTGGCCAGCATGTCGTTGACGTCGCTGATTTTCTTGATCAGCGGCTTGGGGTCCACGCCGTGCTCCTTGTTGTAGGCGATCTGCTTGGCCCGGCGACGGTTGGTCTCGCTGATGGCCTTGTCCATGGAGTCGGTGACCTCGTCCGCGTACATGATGACCTTGCCGGACACGTTCCTGGCCGCACGGCCGATGGTCTGGATCAGGGAGCGGTAGGAGCGCAGGAAGCCCTCCTTGTCCGCATCCAGAATAGCCACCAGGGAGACCTCGGGCAGGTCCAGCCCCTCGCGCAGGAGGTTGATGCCCACAATGACGTCGATCTTGCCCTCGCGCAGCTCCCGCAGGAGCTCCACCCGCCGCAGGGTGTCCACGTCCGAATGCAGATACTCCACCTTGATGTCGCGCTCCAGCAGGTAGTCGGTCAGATCCTCGGCCATCTTCTTGGTCAGCGTGGTCACCAGAACACGCTCGTGACGATCCACCCGGGCCTTGATCTCGTCCAGGAGGTCGTCCACCTGGCCCTTGACCGGCCTGACCTCCACCTCGGGATCCAGAAGGCCTGTGGGTCGGATGACCTGCTCCACCACCCCGTCGGACAGGCCCATCTCATAGTCGCCCGGCGTAGCCGACAGGTAGACGGTCTGGCCCACCTTGTCCAGAAACTCGGGCCACTTGAGCGGACGGTTGTCCATGGCCGAGGGCAGACGGAAGCCGTGCTCGACCAGGGTCCGCTTGCGGCTGGCATCCCCCTCGTACATGGCTCCGATCTGGGGAACCGTCACATGGGACTCGTCGATGACCAACAGGAAGTCGTCGGGGAAGAAGTCCAGCAGGGTATGGGGCGGGGAACCGGGTTCGCGCCCGTCGAAGTGGCGGGAATAGTTCTCCACTCCAGAGCAGGTGCCGATCTGGGTGAGCATCTCCAGGTCGTAGGTGGTGCGCATGGTCAGCCTCTGGGCCTCCAGCTCCTTGCCCTGCTTGCGCAGCTGGCCCACACGCCAGTCCAGCTCCTCCTTGATGGTCTTCAGGGCGCGCTCCATCCGCTCGGGACCGGCCACATAGTGGGAGGCGGGGAAGATGTGCACGGAGGTCTCATGGGCGATCTCGTCTCCGGTCAGCGGGTGCAGTGTGGAGATGCGGTCGATCTCGTCCCCGAAGAATTCGATGCGGACGGCCAGCTCCTCATAGACGGGGATGATCTCGACTGTGTCGCCGCGCACGCGGAAGGTGCCACGGGTGAAGGCGATGTCGTTGCGCTTGTACTGCATGTCCACGAACTTGCGCAGCAGGTCGTCGCGGTTGATCCGGTCACCCTCGTGCAGGAAGAGCATGCGTCCGGCGTATTCCTCGGGCGTGCCCAAGCCGTAGATGCAGGAGACGGTGGCCACCACCACACAGTCGCGCCTGGTCAGCAGGTTGGCCGTGGCGGCGTGCCGGAGCCGCTCCACGTCGTCGTTGATGTTCGAGTCCTTCTCGATATAGGTATCCGTTTGAGGGATGTAGGCCTCGGGCTGGTAGTAGTCGTAGTAGGAGACGAAGTAGGAGACCGCGTTGTCGGGCATGAGCTCGCGGAACTCGGCGCAGAGCTGGGCGGCCAGGGTCTTGTTGGGCTCCAGAATCAGAGTGGGCCGCTGCAGGCGCTCGATCAGCCAGGCCGTGGTCGCGGTCTTGCCGGTGCCGGTGGCGCCCATGAGCACCACGTCGTTCTCGCCGTTCTCGATCCGAGTGGCCAGCTCCTCGATGGCCTCTGGCTGGTCGCCGGAGGGCTTGTAGGGAGACTTGACCACGAAGGGCTTGTCGGTCCGCTCAATGTTGAACCCCATGAAACTCCCTTCCAGGATGCGTCATTCGCCAAGGCCCCTCAGTCGCTGTGCGAGGACCCCTGGGCCAAGGATTTCAGCTCTTCATATATTCTATCAACAGACTCGAACATTTGTTCGATAGGCTGGGATCCGTCCACCAACAGATCGGCCTGGGCGCGTCGCGAACTGCTGCTGGTCTGGGAACCGATGCGCTCAACAGCCTGGCTTGGCGTCATATGCCGCTGATTCACCATACGCGCAATCCTCACCTGGCTTGGGGCCTCCACCAGCAGGACCCTGTCGAAATGAAAAGGAATGGCTGAGCCCACCTCGGTCAGCAGGGGCACCTCATGGACCACCACCTCGGAGCCCTCCAGCCAGGGCTGCTCGGCCTTGGCGGCCAGCTCATAGACCAGCGGATGGATGATGTCGTCCAGGTCCTCGCGGTCCCGGTCGGCCGCCGGGCCGCCGAAGACCCGTGCCGCCAGGGCTGACCTGTCCACGCCCCCCTGGCCGTCCCCACAGTCTGTGCCAAACCGATCCAGGACCGGCCCTACGCCGGGTCCGCCCGGGGCAATGACCTCATGGGAGAGCCGGTCGTAGTCGATGACCTTGGCTCCGTCCTGAGCCAGCCGAGCCGCCACCGTGCTCTTGCCAGCCGCTATCCCGCCAGTCAACCCCACACGTATCATCCTGACCTCCCGCATATCCTTTACGACAGCAGATACAAATGGAGGGGCCCGACCGAGGCCGGACCCCTCCATTCACCGCTAAATGCTCACTTCTTTTCCTTGAGCAGCTGCTCGCGCAGGGCGGCCAGCTGGTCGTCGGAGGCCAAGGTGCCCTCGGAGCTGGACTCCGAGCTGTAGTTGGTGGTCTCCTCGGAGTTCTGACGGCGGGAGCGCGAACCGGAGGCAGGCGCCTGGGAGGACCGGCTGTCCTCGGCGGCCGAAGCCTCGGCGTTCTCCAGCTCCTTGGCCACGAAGGCCTTGTGCTGCTCCCAGAGGTCGTGGGCGGCCGCATACTGGGACTCCCACTCCTCCCGCTGCTTCTCGTAGCCGGCGATCCACTCGTTGCTCTCGGGGTCGAAGCCCTCGGGGTACTTGTAGTTGCCCTCCTCGTCGTACTCGGCGGGCATGCCGTAGATGGCCGGATCGAAGTCCTCGGAGGTCGGGTCGACGGAGTCGTCGGCCTGCTTGAGGGACAGGGAGATGCGGCGGCGATCCAAGTCAACGTCGATGACCTTGACGAAGATCTCCTCGCCCTGCTTGACCACGGTCTCGGGGTTCTCCACGTGACGATTGGCCAGCTCGGAGATGTGGACCAGGCCCTCGATGCCGTCCTCGACGGAAACGAAGACACCGAACTGCACGATCTTGGTGACCTTGCCCTTGACGATCTGTCCGGGCACGTGGGTCCGGGCGAAGCGCTGCCAGGGATCTTCCTGGGTGGCCTTGAGGGACAGCGAGATGCGCTCGCGGTCCATATCGACATCCAGCACCTCGACGGTGACCTTGTCGCCCACCTTGACGACCTCGCTGGGGTGATCGATGTGCTTCCAGGAGAGCTCGGAGACGTGGATCAGGCCGTCCACACCGCCCAGGTCGACGAAGGCGCCGAAGTTGACGATGGAGCTGACCGTGCCCTCGCGGATCTGGCCCTTCTTGAGCTGGGCCATGAAGGTCTCGCGCACCTCGGACTGGGTCTCCTCCAGGTACTGGCGGCGGGAGAGGACCACATTGTTGCGGTTCTTGTCCAGCTCCAGGATCTTGGCCTTGATCTTCTGCCCGATGTAGGGAGACAGGTCGCGCACGCGGCGCATCTCGACCAGGGATGCGGGCAGGAAGCCGCGCAGGCCGATGTCGACGATGAGCCCGCCCTTGACGGCCTCGATGACGGTGCCCTCAACGACGCCGTCAGCCTCCTTGATCTTCTCGATGTCGCCCCAGGCGCGCTCGTACTGGGCACGCTTCTTGGACAGGATCAGGCGGCCTTCCTTGTCCTCCTTGGTGACGACCAGGGCCTCGATGGTGTCACCGACCTGGACCACATCGTCGGGATCGACATCCTTCTTGATGGAAAGCTCGCGGGAGGGAATCACGCCCTCGGTCTTGTAGCCGATGTCCAGCAGAACCTCGTCATGGTCGATCTTAACGACCGTCCCCTCGACCAGATCCCCATCGTCGAAGTTCTTGATGGTGGAATCGACTGCCTTGATGAAGTCTTCCTCGGACCCGATGTCATTGACCGCGACCTGGGGGACTTCCTTCTTGTTCTCTGCCATTAATGAAATTGTTTCTTGTATAGTTGGTGGATATTTTTTCCGTATTGAGTTATGCGTTCCCGCCGGCAGGCGCGAACATTCTCCATGATAGGAGACACTGCGGTCATTGTCGCCGGGAGACCTCGGGCGTGTCGCAGACAGGGATTCCGGCGGCTCGCTCAGCCGATTCGACCACATTGACCAGGAGCATGGCCCGGGTCATGGGCCCCACCCCGCCGGGATTGGGCGTATAAGCGGCTGCAGACAGCCTGGCGGCCGGATCGATGTCGCCCTTGATCCGCCAGCGCCCCTCCTGCTGGTCCCAGATCCGGGAGACGCCTACATCCACCAGGACGGCACCCTGGCGAACCTGGTCCGGACCAACCAGCCCGGCTCGGCCCACGGCCGCGATGATCACGTCAGCCCTGCGCAGATGGGCGTCAATGTCCTTGGTGCGGGTATGGCAGAGGGTCACGGTGGCATCCACCCCGCGGTTGGTCAGGAGCAGACCGATGGTGCGGCCCACGGTCAATCCTCGGCCCAGCACGCAGACCTCCTTGCCGGCCAGGTCAATCCCGTAATGGTCCAGCAGGTACAGGATCCCTCGCGGGGTGCAGGGCAGGGGGGTCCGCACCTGGCCATCGGTATGCAGGACCAGCTGGCCCAGGCTGTAAGGATGCATGCCGTCGGCGTCCTTGGCCGGATCGATGCGATCGATGATCTCGGTGGGATCCACGCCCTCGGGCAGGGGCAGCTGGACGATGTAGCCGGTGCATTCAGGATCCTGGTTGAACTGATCCACCGCAGCAAGAATCCGCTCCTTGCCGGCATCGGCGGGCAGATCAATCCTGATCGACCTGATGCCCACCTGGCTGCAGTCCCGATGCTTGCCCTCTACGTATTTGACTGAACCGGGGTCATCCCCCACCAGGATGGTCCCCAGCCCAGGAGTGCGTCCCATGGCCGTCAGCCTCGCCACGCGAGCGCGCAGGTCCTCCTTGAGTTCCGCAGCCGCCGCCTTGCCGTCCAGTTTCACTGCAGTCAATACATCTCCATCATTCAAGCGGGCGCAAACCCTTGTCGAAGTCGTCTGGGCCAGACTAGCGCAGATTCCTCCCCGACCGGAAGCTCCGTCCAAGGGCCGGGACGGGAGGACTCGACTGCTGAAGTTGCGTGCTGTCCCCTCCCCAGCGATAATGAGAATCATGCTCAATAAGAGCAGGTTCACCTTGTGAGCCCTTGCAGGAAAGGAAGCCATGGATACGGACACGGACAGCACATCCACGCAGGCCTGCATCGTCTTCGACCATGCCGCCATCCGCCGATCCGGGCGGCTGATCTGGTCTGAAGGAACCTTCGCCATCCCCTCGGGAACCGTGACCGCCATCGTAGGCACCAACGGCACGGGCAAGACCAGCATGATGCAGGCCGAACTGGGTCTGCTCCCCCTGGACGCCGGCAGTCTGCAGGTCCTGGGGCAAGCGGCCGGCCAGGCCAACGACCGCATCGGCTACGTACCCCAGAGCTACACCTCGGATATCGACTCCAACCTGACCGCCGAGCAATCCGTCCTGCTGGGACTGACCGGCACCCGGTTCGGCATTCACCCCGTCACCCGGCAGGACCGCGAGCGCGCCAGAGAGGCCATGCGCTTCGTCGGCGTGGAGGACAGGGCCCACCTGCGCTTGTCCCAGCTCTCCGGCGGTCTGCGACAGCGGGTGGCCATCGCCCAGGCCCTGGTCTGCGATCCTGATCTGCTCATGCTTGACGAGCCCCTGGCCAATCTGGACCTGGCCGGGCAGCGCGCCACCGTCCACCTGCTGGCCCAGCTCAACAGCCGTCTGGGCATGTCCATCCAGGTGGTGGCCCACGACCTGAACATGCTGCTGCCTGTGCTGACCGGGGCGGTCTACCTGCTGGACGGGCACCCTCATTACGCCCGCATGGACGACGTGCTGGACTCGGACCTGCTCACCCACCTCTACGGCACCAAGGTGGAGGTGGTCACCACTCCCCAGGGGGACATGTTCGTGGCCCCCGACATGGACGAGCCGATCGGACCCGTCCACAATCGCTACCAACCCAGCCAGGTGGCCCGCCTGCACGGGACGGACCGGGAAAGGAACTCATGACCACGCCAGTCTTCGACCCCCATTGGACGGAGATCCTCGCCGCCCCCTTCATGCGCAATGCCATGGTGGCCGGATTGTGCATCGCCGTGGCCGCCGGAGCCATGGGCTACTTCACCATCGCCAGACATTCCACCTTCGCCGCCCACGCCCTGGCCCACATCGGTCTGCCCGGGGCCACAGGGGCCGTCCTGCTGGGGCTGCCGGTCTCTGCCGGCATGGGCCTGTTCGCCCTGGGCGGGGCGCTGGTCATCGGAGCCCTGGGCAAGCGGGCCTCCCAGCGGGAGATCGCCACGGGCACGGTCCTGGCCTTCGCCACCGGCCTGGGGCTCTTCTTCGCCAGGATGTCCAGTTCGGCCTCCCAGCAGATGCAGGCCATCCTCTTCGGATCCATCCTGACCATCACCCGGGGCCAGGTCGTTGGCTTCATCATCTTCGATGCAATCCTGCTGATCCTGCTGGCCCTGATCTACCGGCCCCTGCTCTTCAGCTCCCTGGATGAGCAGGTGGCCCAGGCCCGTGGCGTGCCCATCGGGCTGATGAACCTGACCTTCATGGCCATCATGGCCGGGGTCATCACCATCGCCGTGCCGGCAGTGGGAACCCTGCTCATCTTCGCCCTGGTCGTCACCCCGGCGGCCACGGCCAACATCCTGGTGGCCTCTCCCCTGCGGGCCATGCTCCTGTCGGGACTGATCTGCCTGGCTTCCATCTGGGGAGGCCTGGTGATTTCGGCCATGGTTCCCGCTCCTCCAAGCTTCGTCATCGTGACCCTGTCCACCCTCTTCTGGGCTCTGGCCAAGGGGTGGGCGGCCCTGCGCGCCTGATGCCGGTCAGTCCACCATGGCGGTGGCCATGACGGCGATGCCCTCGTCGTGACCGGTGAAACCCATGCCATCGGTAGTGGTAGCGGTCAACCGAACCGGTGCACCAACAGCCTGGCTCATGGCCTGCTGGGCCAGGTGACGACGGGAGGAAATTCTGGGACGCTGTCCGACGATGACCAGGGAGGCGTTGAGCAGCCTGCGACCGTGCCCATGCAGGCAGTCCATGGTCTTTGCCAGCATGTCCGCCCCATGCATGCCCGCTCCGGGGGACTGTGATCCCAGGCCGAACAGGGTGCCGATATCGCCCAGATCGGCGGATGACAGGATGGCATCAATCAGGGCATGGGCGGCGGCATCGCCATCAGAATCGCCCAACAGGCCAGGAGTTCCATCATTCCAGGACAGGCAGGCCAGCCAGAGAGGACGCTCACCGGTTGGATCAAAGCGATGGGCGTCAAAGCCCAGTCCAATGCTTGGATGGCCCATGACCGGATCCGGTCTCAGCGCTTGGCCTTGGTCTTGCCCTTGCCCTTGGTCTTGGCGGCCTCCTGGGCCACCCGCGCCAGGGTCTTGGAAGCCGGCTCCTTGGGGGACTTGGTATGGTGCTTGTCGTCGCCGGGCATGGGCTCCGCATAGCCCAGGTTGACGTCCAGCAGACGCTGGGCCTCGTCCTCGTCCAGCTTCTCTGACAGGGCGATCTCGGAGGTCAGGATCTTGCGGGCCTTGATCAGCATCCGCTTCTCGCCCGCCGACAGCCCGTGCTCGTCCACGTCACGCTGGGAGAGGTCGCGCACCACCTCGGCGATCTTGTTGACCTCGCCGGTGGCGATCTTCTCCACGTTCAGCTTGTAGCGGCGGGACCAGTTCATCTCCTTCTCCTCCACCACCGGGGTGCGCAGGATCTCGAAGACCTTGGCCACCGCCTTGGCGTCGACGATGTCTCTGACGCCCACCTTGGCCGCGTTCTCGACGGGGACGTTGATGACCAGCCCGTCCGAGGAGAGCACGGACAGCTGCAGGTACTTGCGGGTGACGCCCTTGACGGTCCGTTCGGTGATGGCGTCCACCCTGGCGGCCCCATGACGCGGATAGACGACCATGTCACCGACCTTGTAACCCATATGCCCTCCAGAACGAGTCGAGAAAATACCATATAATAATGCCATTGCGCATGGACTTGTTGATGGGCGCCCTGGGACGACGCGATTCTCCGCGAGCACACTTCCCCTGGAGGCTCTGAAGACTATTCTGGAAGAAACGACGGTGGTGGAACGAATGCCGACAAGGCTCCACCCCGCATGACGAGCATCGTTTTGCGGATCAGTGATCGAAGACAGAGGTAGGCATGATCAGAAACACAAGCCGCTACACTACACCCAGCACCATCCTGGTGGTTGAGGACGAACCCACCCTGGCCACTGCCATAGCCCAGCGCATCACCGCCGAAGGGTGGACGGCCCGGGTGGCATCGGACGGTGCCAGCGCCGTGCAGGCCGCCTCCCAGATCAAGCCCGACCTGGTCATCATGGACATCATGCTGCCCGTCATGGACGGACTGGAGGCCACCAAGCGGATCGTGGCCGAGCGGCCGGTGCCGGTGCTGATTCTGACCGCCCGGGACGACGAGGCCGACAAGGTGACCGGTCTGGGCGCCGGCGCCGACGACTACATGACCAAGCCCTTCTCCATGCGCGAGCTGATCGCCCGCTGCAAGGCCCTCCTGCGCCGGGTGGAGCGGGCCAAGGTCATCGCCAAGAACTCCGAGAACGAGAAGGTGCTGGACTTCGGATCCCTGGTCATCGACCCGGCCCAGCGCATCGTGACCCTGCGCGGGGAGCAGATCCACCTGACCCCCACCGAATTCGACCTGCTGGCCACGCTGGCCCGTCGGCCCAAGTCCGTGCTCACCCGCGAAAAGCTGCTGGAGGAGGTCTGGGACTGGGTGGATGCCTCGGGCACCAGGACGGTGGACTCCCACGTCAAGGCCCTGCGCCACAAGCTGGGTTCGCAGATGATCCGCACCGTGCATGGCGTGGGCTACGCCTTCGAGCCGCCCGAGGATCAGGATCAGGACCAGCGGTAGCAGCCGCGGATGCACGCCATGAGCAAGGACGGCAAAAGCCGGCGCAAGGGGC
This sequence comes from Bifidobacterium sp. W8112, assembly GCF_016101425.1. Lineage (NCBI taxonomy): Bacteria > Bacillati > Actinomycetota > Actinomycetes > Bifidobacteriales > Bifidobacteriaceae > Bifidobacterium > Bifidobacterium sp. W8112. Next base: position 167,850 of record NZ_JACFQN010000001.1, read on the forward strand.
CCAGTCTGAGTGCGCGGGTGGACCGCGAACGGCCCATTGGATCCTTCGCCTCATTGAAGGTGGAGCTGAGTGTCCTGATCATCATCTCCACAGCCATCGCCTTCGTCATGGCCTGGTTCCTGCTGAAGATGGGCTGGAGCGGCTGGATCGCCATGCCGCTGACCCTGGTGGTGGCCCTGGGGATCACCTACTTCTTCTCCCGAGGGCTCACCGCTCCCCTGCGGCAGATGCGGGATGCGGCGGAGGCCATGGCCGACGGTGACTATACGGTCCGGGTCCACGCCACCACGACCAGCCATGACGAGGTCGGGCTCCTGGCCCAGTCCTTCAACGAGATGGCCGAGGAGCTCCAGCACGCCGACCAGATGCGCCGGGACATGGTGGCCAATGTCAGCCACGAGCTGCGCACCCCCGTCTCGGCCCTGCAGGCCATGGTGGAGAACATGGCGGACGGGGTGACCGAGCCCACGCCAGCCAACCTGGAGGGGATCCTGGAGCAGACCCACCGCCTGTCCGACCTGATCGCCTTCCTGCTGGACCTGTCGAGGATGGAGGCCGGGGCCGCCAGCCTGCAGATCGAGGACTTCGACTTCGGGGACTTCATCGACGAGACCCTCCAGCCCCTGGCCATAGCCGACGCCGGGCACGCTCACGACATCCAGGTGGACCTGGAGAAGGGCCTGAGAATGGAGGGCGACCAGGACCGGCTGCGTCAGCTTTTCACCAACGTCATCAGCAACGCCCTGAAGCACTCGGCCGACGGCACCACGGTGCTGATCCAGGCCCACGAGGACCGGCAGCAGGAGACCATAGTCACCAACGTGGTCAACTTCGGCTCGCAGATACCCCCCGAGGCCCGTACCGATATCTTCCGGCGCTTCGTCAAGGGCAAGGCCGGCCCGGGCACGGAGTCAGGCGGCACCGGGCTGGGGCTGTCCATCGCCCGCTGGGCGGCCCAGTTGCATGGAGGCCAGGTGCAGGTGGTGGACGATCCGCGCGGAGCGGACTTCGAGATCACCCTGCCCAGATATCACCGCGACCCCGACGAGGATGAGGGGGACGGGGACGGCTCCGGCGGGCCCGACGCGCCGCATTGACGGGGAGGCGCACTTCGGCTCATAATGAAATCGAACATTTGTTCGAATGCCATCGAGTTCGAGGTGTGCCATGGTCGCTACCATCCATGGGTCGCCGGAGGCGGCCCCTGCTTCCCTGCCGGAGTGCCGGGTCGATGCCCTGAGTCCCTTCCGAGGGCACCCCAGCCCTGTCCCCCAGGCCCTGGAGGCCGTCCACGCCGGCTTCCCCTCAGTGGCCCAGGACTACTTCAGCGGCGACTTCAGCTTCGACCAGAACGTCATCGTCCACCCCGACTCCACCTTCATCATCCATGTGGCCGGCGATTCCATGACCGGAGCCGGCATCTTCGACGGGGACCTGTTGGTGGTCGACCGGTCACTGGAGCCACGCGAGGGGGACATCGTCATCGCCATCCTGGACGACGAGCTGCTGGTCAAGCGGCTGGCCAGACGCAAGGGACGGACCATGCTGCGGGCCGAGAACCCCGACTACCCCGACTTCCTGCCCCAGGAGGGCGAGGAACTAGTCATCTGGGGGGTGGTCATCGGCAACTACCACTGGCAGCGGGTGGACACCAAGGGCGAATCCCGGAGCGGCTCTCCCCTGCCCCAGGTCACCTATCCCGGACATACCCCGCACGGACGCAGGCGCACGGGAAGCCAGGGCCGGAAACCCGCCTATCCTTCCACGGGCTGGGGGTCGGCATGAGCGCGCAGAGACCGGCCCAGCCGGCACCCGGGACCGCTCTGACAGGCCGGGTGGTCCTGGCTGATGCCAACTCTTTCTTTGCCTCATGTGAGGCCGTCTTCGACCCCTCCCTGGCTGATCGCCCGGTGGTTGTGCTGTCCAACAACGACGGCTGCGTGGTGGCCCGCAACCGCCCGGCCAAGGCCCTGGGCATCACCAACGGCACACCCTGGTTCACCATTCGCGACCGGGCCCTGCAGGACGGGGTGGTGGCCCGCAGCTCCAACTATGAGCTCTATGCCAGCCTCTCAAGGCGCATGATGGCCATCATGGCCCATTTCCTGCCCAACCAGGAGATCTACTCCATCGACGAGTGCTTCATGGACAGCATCTGGAACGACAAGCGCACCGTCGAGATCTGCCGGGAGCTGCGCGCCGCGGTCCTGCGATGCACCGGCATTCCCGTCAGCGTGGGTGTGGCGCCTACCAAGACCCTGGCCAAGGTGGCCAACCACTGGGCCAAGGACCATCCCTCGACCGAGGGGATCACCCTCTGGAGCCAGGTGGAGTCCCAGTATGGCGACAAGGCTCTGGCATCAGTGCCCATCGACCAGGTCTGGGGAGTGGGCCGACGGCTGACCGGCAGGCTCATGGGCATGGGCATCACCACCGCCCTGGATCTGCGCGATGCCGATCCCTCCCTGATCCGGCATCGGTTCTCCGTCATGCTGCAGCGCACCGTCCTGGAGTTGAGGGGACGACCCTGCATCGAGCCCGAGGCGGATGCCGCCAGGGGCGTGCGCACCGATCAGATTCTGTGCTCGCGCATGTTCTCCCACCCCATTGAGGGCTACGCCACCCTGGCCCAGGCGCTGAGCATCTACGCCCAGAAGGCCTGCCGCCGTCTGCGTCGACAGCACGGCCTGTGCGGCAGGGTGCGGGTCTTCTGCTCCACCAGCCCCTATGCGCCCCAGCAGTTCTGCTCAGCTGGCCGGACCGTCGTCCTGGAGGATCCCAGCGACGACCCGCTGGTCATCGCCGGCGCAGCCAGCCGGGCGCTCAAGGGCCGAGTGGATCCCCACGCCCGCTGGATCCGGGCCGGGGTGGTTCTGCTGGACCTGACCGATGCCGACCACTTCCACACCTTGGAAGGACTGGACGCAGCCCGGGACACCCATGGTCTGGGGGACGTCCTGGAGGACGCCACCCGTCGTTTCGGCCCCTTCCGCGTGGGCGTAGGCTACGGAGGCATCCGCGGCCAGGGCCGGGGCGACGAGGATACGGGGGCCGACTGGGCCATGAACCGGGGCATGCTCTCCCCCAGGGCCACCACTCGCTGGGACGAGATGGCCGTGGCCCAGGCCCGCTAGCGGTCCTCATGGCCTGGAGGAACGGCCGCCAGAGCCAGGGCAGCCAGCGGCAGGGCGCCCACCGTCTCCAGGGCTCGAGCGCACTGGCGGATGGTGGATCCCGTGGTGATGATGTCGTCCACCACCAAGACAGGATGACCGGCCAGCCGTGAGGGATCCGCAACCGCAATCCGGCCTGCCAGCCGATGCGAGCGGTTCCGACGGCCGCCCGCCTGAACAGACTTGGTTCTCACGGAGTTCATGATCAGAGCCGATTCCACCTGGGCAGCCAGACCATGCCGCTGCAGGGCCTGGGCCAGGGACAGGAGGATCGGCTGCAGATGAACCCTCCCCCGCCTTCGCAGAGAGGCGAGGGAGGAGGGGGCGGGAACCACCAGAATGGCCCTGGCAGGCTTGGGCCGGAGCAGAGGATCGATCAGCCTGGACAGGGCTGGAGCCAGATCGGCCATGACCTGGCCCAGCGGCCTGTCCAAGGGCCGGTTGTCATGATCCTTCCAGGACAGAATGATCCGCCTGACAGCTCCGCGATATGGAGCGCAGGCCAGGGCCAGACCTGTGGCATAGGCGGGGGCGGGCCTCGACAGGGGCCGGAAGAGCAAGGATCTGCAACTGGGGCAGAGCAGAAGGTCAGGGCGGTCACAGCCGGCGCAGGCTCGAGGAGCCACCAGGTCCAGGGCCGAGTCCGCCATGGCTGAGGCGACAGCACAAGCAGCCTGACGGAGTCGATCAAATGCCAATGAAGGGTTGCGCATACCGCCCAGCCAACCCCAATACGCAGAGGATAGGCAAGCAGATCAGGGCCATGTGCATGAACATGCTGTCTGTTCACAGAATAGACTGCGGACAGGTTCAGACCAGATCGGCCTCCATGGCCTGAATCAGGTCCAGGGCATCGGCCGGATCGTGCACACGCAGAGCCATGGCCCCCGCCAGGGCCGCCGGATAATCGTTGCCGTCAGGATCCATCCGGTCGCCCACGAAAGCGATATCGCCGACATTCACACCCAGTATCCTGGCCAGGGAGGTCACGGCGTAGGCCTTGTCAATGCCCTTGGCCGAGATGTCCACGCTAGTGGAGCCGCCTGAACGCACCTGCAGGTTGGGCAGATCGGCGGCCACGGCCCGGGCCAGGGCATCCTTGCGGCTGTTGTCCGGATCCCAGGCCTCCTTGGCTTCTACGGGGGCCTGCTGACCCAGGGCGGAGAAGGTTATCTGGCTGCCGCGATCCTCGATGCGCGGCCCCCAGACCTGCTCCTCCCAGTCGCCCAGCTGCTTGGCCCTGCGCTCCAGGCTGGCCTCGGCGGCCTGCCGGTCCTGGGCGCTCAGGTCGTGGGCGTAGACGCAATCCCAGCTTCCATCCTGCCAGCGGTAGTAGCGGGTGCCGCTGGTGGGCATCAGATGCAGTTGGCCGAAACGGGTATCGTCAGGCAGGGCATCCAGCACCTGGTCGCGGAACTGGCTGAACCGCCCGCCAGAGACGATGGCTACGGGCCGAAGCCGGGTCAGGGCGGCGAAATGGACGGCCATGGTCTGATCCATGCGGGTCTTGGACAGCGCCAGGGTATTGTCCAGATCGAAGGCCAAGACCCGTGCCCGTGCGCAGATGGACCCTATGTCTTGGCTGCCCCACCAGGCCACGCTCACCGCACCGTCCTCCGCCATGATTGCTCCCATCCGCTTGTCGATCATCGCTCCATGCTACAAGACACCCTGAATCGAAACTGTCACTGAGCTGAGGGGCTAAGGTGAGTGTCATGATCAACGATCAGCCGCCTTGGTCCCGCAGCGTCTATCGGGACAGTCATGGCCGGGGGATTCGTCGTCCCACCTTCGGCACCCGCCTGCCCCGCTATCGCACCAGGTGCGGGATCTTCGACGATCTGACCGCGGCCCAGATCCGGCGGCTGGGCGCCGGCTGGCCCCAACTGGTCAAGCCTGTTCAATTCGCGGTCGAGGACGTGCCGCCCTCCGACCCCACCCCTTGGGAGGACAGGGCTGACCTCTTCTCACGCAGTTTCCCGGCAGGTCGCGGCATCCCCGCCAGAATCGTCCTCTACCGGCTGCCCATCCAGAGCAAGACCCGAGACCGCACCGAGCTGGAGCTGATGATCCGCGACGAACTGGTCCTGCAACTGGCAGACCTTTACGGGCGCGACCCCGAAGAAATCGACCCCATGTGGGGACGCTGACAGCGGACGTTCAGGGCAGGGCAGTGAAGTCGGGGCCGGAGCGGATCAGCGTGGTGGCAGGCATGAGCCCGTCAGGAGCCATGACGGCCAGACCGGCCAGGCCAGCCTGGTTGACCGCGTCCACGCTCAGGCGAGCATTCCAGATCAGTCGGGAGGAACCATGCCCGGAATCCTCGTTCAGCCGCACAGCGGCCACCTGGTCGCCCAGATCGCGGGCTGAAAGCTCATGGGCCCGACCCGGCTCAACAGTCAGTGAGCGCTCATCCAATTTTTTGCCCTTCTCATCGAACCCGACCAGTTCGGCCTTGATCGGCTCCGTCGATGGGTTGACCAGGGTCAGCGCAGCCTGGGCAGGCTGGGATATGGTCAGGGCCGAGGAGGCGGCAGCAGTACCCGCAGGAATGAGCGCCAGGTCGGACTGCGACTGATCCTGGCTGCCCTGGCCGGTCACCTGCAGGACCGCGCGGACAGGCTGGTCGGCATGCACCTGCAGAGCCAGCTTGCCATCAGGCACGCCGCCCAAGTCCACCGCAGTGGCCCTGGAACCCTGCAAATCCACCCGCCGCAAGGATTCCCGACCATCTTCATCCATCCAGGACAACTCCACCGCAGTGGCCTTGGAACCTTGCAGAAGCAGGGTGGCCTGGTCTGCCCCGCGCAGGCCGGGAATAACCAGATCACGGCCGGGTGCCGGCAGGGCTGTGACCTGATCTGACCCGCGTGGATCGAGTCCAGCCATGACATTGACCGAGACCGACATGGCCACTGGCGCCTGGGAGCTGCGAGCCCGGACATAGATGGCCTGCTGTCCGGGAGCCGCCGCAGACAGGTCATATGAGGCATGGCCGCCAGGCGCTACAGTCATGGTGTTCCCGGTCTCCAAGGACAGGTTGCCGGAGGAATGCGAACCCTGGATCTCAAGACTGATCACCGTAGCCTTGGATGACGGGTTGTAGGCCACCAGCCGCTGTGTGGACCCTCGGCCGGTGGCGGGCAACAGGAAGTCGGCATCCATGACGGCCCGAGGGCAGGCCGACGCCTGAATCCCTCGCAGATCGCCCTTGGTGGCCCACGAGACCATGCCGACAGCCGCCCCCGTGCCCGGCTGGGACTTGAGCATCCGGGAATCGAAGGCCGTGGCCGAGGCGCCTGGATCGAGCGATGCAGCCATGGTCTTCTGCCCGTCCAAGAGATCGGGATCAGCCATCACGGTGCGTCGCCCGCCGCCAAGCGGGGTCAGGCTGGCACTGCCGATGGCTCCAAAGGCGGCGGCTGTGACACGGGCGCTCAGATCGCCCTCCGAGGCCTTGAACTGGTCATCGCCGACTTTGTCCTCATCCGCTACCGTCATGCGAGCCGGGCAGTAGGACGCTGCCTCACGTTGGCTGACCCGGGTGGCAACGACTGCCGAGCCCTGGGCCCCGTCGGCCAAGGAGGCCGGAGGCGTCCATACCGTCAGAACAGCAATCAAAACCGCCACCAGAGGCGCCGTGACCAGAGCAGCCACCAGGGATCCCTTGCTTCGTGCACTCATAGTTGCTCCCCTCCAAAGTAGCCAGGACGCGGCAGAGCCACCAGGCAGTATCCCAGCAGGACCAAGCCCAGGGTCCAGAGCCAGACCCTCCTCCAGGTGCTGGCCGCCGCCTGACGGGCCCCGGCCATGTTGACCCCCACATCCCTGCCGGATTGCGAGCTCAACCGGAAATAGGTTCCCTGGGCACTGGTCGCCACCTGCTGGGCGCCATCGCTGGCGGTGATGTTGGATACCAGGTCATCGTTGGGCGTGGATCCCATGCCGCCTGCACCAGAATGGTCGGCAGGCACATAGATTCCTCCGAAGCCCAGGCCGGATACAGCCGCTACAGCCTTGGAGTCGGCATTGGCCATCAGAGCCGCCGCCGAACGCGAGAGGACATCCTGACCGGCCATCTTCCCGCCGTTCACCATCTGGGCGCGCAGGGCAGGCGAGGCATCGATCAGCTCGCCTCGTGAGGTGTGCAGACCCGTGTAGGCCACGCGGCCGTGTGAGGGCGAGGTCAGCACCAGCACCCGGTGGGACGGATCCTTGTTCAGATAGTCCACCGCCACTGCCGGAAGCTGCCGGTCATCAGCGGACAGGGGTCCTCCGACTGGCGCCGCCAGACCAGCCGCTGCCACGCCTGCCGTGACCAGGGTCAGGATCAAACCCAGCAGGAGCCTGAAAATCCGTCCTCCGCCATCAGCCGCAGCTGCAGAGGTTGAAGAGGACTGCGCAGGAGACAGGGGCGGACGATCACCATCGCCGTCTGGATCCTGATCGTGCCCGGGAGCAAGAGGCGAGAAGGGACGGACGGCCCGGCCAGCCAGGAGGCCCAGACAAGCCAGCAGTCCCATGAGTGCAAGCATCACGCCGGGCAGGACCGAACCGGCCACTGGACCGGTCTCGTCCAAGCCGGTGCAGACCGCCTGGGAGATCAGCGCCAGAATCAGGCCCAGCAGAACGGTAATCCAAAGAATCCTGGCAGTCTTGAGCGCCCGAGGCACAACCAAGGCGATAAAGGCCAGCAGGGCCACCACCAGCAGAGCGCAGGCCAGGGTGGTCGGGCGCCAGAGCTCAGGTCGCCACCTGAGGGGCCATTGGGCCGAAACGTCCAGGTCCAGCAGGCGGGCCAGCAGTTGCCCCAGGCTCCCGGTTCCGGGCTGACCGGTCAGGCCCGTCGAGGGGATCATAAGATCTGCGAAAAGCTGTCTCCAAAGCCCTTGATGAGCATGGTGCAAGGAATTGACCAGGGTGGGCGCCAGGGCCAGCGCCGAGGGCAGCGGCACCAGGAGCAGCATGACCCGATGGGAGGGCACCAGGCAGATCGCCATAATGAAGAGCGGAATCATGGCCAGCATGAGCTGAGGTTCGGCAGCCAGGACCGGCAGGAAGCAGATAGAGGCCAGAGCCGCCTGCTGCACCGAAGCCTTGGGATGCACGGGAGCCTCGGTCTGATACAGCCCCACAGCCTTGAAAACAAAAGCGAAGGCGGCAGGCATGAAGGCCATGACCGTCAGCATGGGCAGCTGCAGGCCATCCACTATGCCCAAGGCGAATGCCAGACAAGCCCAGAGCAACCCCAGCAGGACGCGGATGGGATTGGACCTGGTGACCACGCCGGCCAGAGCCCAGAAAGACAGAGCGGCCAGCCCCGTCTCCGCCAGGAGCATCAGAGCCATGGCTTGGGATACATGACCTCCGGTCAGCAGCGCGAAGGGCAGGAGCACCAGGAGGAAGGGGGCAGGAACTGCGGGCTGTCCCACGCCTCCGGCCATGGACCAGGAGGTGGTGGCCGCCGTCAGCAGCCGGGACCAATCGGCTCCTGAGGAGGGCAGGGAGGGCGCGTGGATGGCCCCTCCCGAGAAGACGGCGCGGCAGAGGGGCCAATGGGTGACCACCAAGGCCGCCAGAACCGCCAGGGTCATCCCTGAAGCCCAGGCCAGGCGACGCAGAAACTGCTGACGCAGATGAGCCAGGGCCAGGTGGCTGAGCATGGGATGCTCCCGCTGATCATGAAAGGCCTGCCTGCGCTGCCGCCACTGCCGGATCTGCTGGCTGTTGGCCTGAAGAATGTCCAACCGGCGGGGGCTGCCATGGCAGGCGGAGGTCAGACGGCGGCGCATGGTCAGCAGCGCTGCAGGCCGAGCCAGGATCCGCCAGGGCGCGCACAGACGGCAGAGGGCCCTGTAGGGCCGCTTGCCCATAAGATCAACCGCCATGAACCACACTGCCGCCAGAACTCGCCAGAGCCAGACCAGCAGCCACCAGGGCAGGGCAAAATCGGTCAGCAGGTAGCGTTCCCGAGCCAGTATGGGCCCCATGGAGGCATCCAAAGGGTGGTCGGGCTGCACCGCCCGCCCGTTCCGATCACGCAACCCGCTCATACGGGCGCAGGCATGGGCCATCCGGGCGCTGGGCACGATTACCACCCGTCCCCCTGACAGGCAGATACGGCGGCAGAGATCGTCGGCCTGACCGAAAGTGCCAGCCCAGGCGCCTGGTCCGCCCAAGTCCTTCATGGTCTGCATGGGCACCAGGGCGCCGGCCAGGCTCACCGCGAAGACATCCTGACGCGCGTCATACTGCTGCTGGTCGGGTTCGCTGTCCACCACCAGGCTCACCGTTCGGTGATGGTAGGCATACCGACCCACGTCACGCAGCCCCTCGCCCTGCCAGTCATACTGCTTGGCACCCAGCAGGGAGGCGGTGGGATTGCTGTGCCAGGTGTCCACCAGCTCGTCCAGGCAGTGAGTATCCAGAGGACGGCAGTCGTCGTGCAGAAGCCAAAGAGCGCGGATCCGACCAGGCAGGCGGGCATAGCCAAGCGCCTTGTCCAAGGCATCGCCGAAGGAGGAGGCACCGCGCGCGCGAACCACCTGCACTTCCACCCGCGCGGGCCCATCCACCGGAAACTGCGCATAGAGAGGCTCTGCAGTAGACCCCGAACAGTCCGCGATGACCAGGACCCGCGGCAAGAGGCTCTGCCGCAAGAGGGCACGCAGGGTGTCCTGCAGGTAGGTCAGATCATGCTCGACCGTGATCACCGCCGCCACGGCATCCTCCACATGAGGACTGGCGGCGGGCGAACATTCGTTCATGACTGCAGAGAGGACCTGCCGGACATCCTGGGCTTGAGGCGCGACGAAACTCATACGTTCCAGTCTACGCAAACCAGGTCACCGAATGCCTCGCTCGGGCATCTGCGGCGATTCAGACTTGATGCTGCGCGCGCATCCTCTTCTTGTAACGGCGGCGCTCCCGTTCACTCATGCCACCCCAGATGCCGAAGCGCTCGTCGTGCTCGACGGCCCAGTCCAGGCACTGCTTGCGGACGGTGCAGTCGGCGCAGACCCTCTTGGCCTCCTGGGTGGAGCCTCCCTTGCCCGGGAAGAATGCTTCCGGGTCGGTCTGCGCGCAGAGCGCCTCGCTTCGCCAGGATGGTCCGACGTTGACTTCGAACCACTGCATCAGCGGCGTCAACCTGTTTTTAGTTGTACTGCTATACCGAGTGTCAACAAATCCACTCATAGCGACCCCCCAGTCCCTAGTGTGTTTACACACTTTTATTACAGCTGCTGCAGGGGTCTTCTGTCAACCCCTAAATATCTGCGAGCGCAACTGAGCAACACATGGAGGGAGCCGTATCGCCCGAAGAGGAGCTGCGGATGGGGGTCAGACTATACTATGACTGGTTCAAGCACGCTTCACCGCCATCCCGGTTCTTCCCGCCGGAATGAGCCCTACAGCGACAGCCGATGAGGAAGGCATACCATTGACGTCCCCAACCAGAAAGATGGGTCTGCCCAACATCAAGGCGGGCAGGAACGGCAAGCCCCAGCACAGTGATGGGTTTCGCAGCAGCCACCGTCTGCGCACGGGCATCTGCCTGGCCCTTACCTTCGTTCTCTGCTTCGTGGCCTCGACAGTGGCGGCCTTCTGGACCGACATCAACGGTCACATGCACGTGCTCGAGCCCGTCAGCCTGACTCAAGCCCACAAGGCCCCGGAAGACATCTACAAGGGCAAAACCCTGAACGTCCTGGTGCTGGGCCAGGACACCCGGGACGGCGAGGGCAATGCCGAGGTGGGCGGCAGCGGTGACGGCCTGGAAGAGAACCACCAGTCGGACACGGCCATGGTGGTCCAGATCGCCGCCGACCGCTCCTATGTGAATGTGGTCTCCATCCCCAGGGACTCCATCGTGAACGCCCCGGCCTGCACCACCAGCAAGGGGGAGACCATCCCGGCCCGCCGCCAGGTCATGTTCAACTCCATCTTCGCCGAGGGCTACAACCAGGGCGGCGATGCGAATTCGGCCGCCAGCTGCTCCATGGCGGCGGTCCGCTCCCTGACCGGCCTGGACATTCAGCAGTTTGTGGTGGCTGACTTCAACGGCCTCAAGTCCATCATCGACGCCCTGGGCGGGGTCGACGTGTGCATCCCCAAGGACACCTGGGACGGCTACACCGGCATCAACCTGAAGCGCGGCCTGCAGCATCTGGACGGAACCCAGGCCACCGAGTACGCTCGCATGCGCCACGGAACCGGCGCCGACGGGTCGGATATCATGCGCACCACCCGCCAGCAGTACCTGATCAAGAGCTTGGTCAACGAGGCCAAGACCGTCAACATCTATTCCGATCTGCCCAAGGCCTACCGTCTGGCCACCACCTCCATGTCCACCCTGCAGCTGAGCGAGGGGCTGGGCAGCTTCCAGACCCTGCTGGGCCTGGGCAATTCGCTCAAGCACATAGACACCACGCATATCTACGCCCGAACCATACCTGTCGAAGAATGGTCCCAGGACAGCAACCGGGTGGTGTGGACGGACGAGGCCGAAACCATCTGGCATCTGCTGCGCGAGGGCAAGCCTTTGACCCAGGCCAATGAGGCTGCAGAGTCAGCTTCCTCATCAGGCAACCAGGCCGGCAATGGTCAGGATGCCCAGAACGCCCAAAACTCACAGAGTGCCGCTCAGACGGCTGGCAACGGCTCTGACACAGGGGACGGCACCCAATCCCCATCTGCATCCGCCGCCGCTGCTCCCAAACCCGATCCACGCACTGGACTTATCACCATGCCCGACAAGACCCTGGTCGATCCGAACACGGGCGGGACCGTCGATCCGGACGACGGAACCATCAAGGATGCAAATACCGGACAGTACATCGGCATGGCGGACCGCTACCTGTTTGCTACGGTCTGTGCGGTTCCGGCGCAGAGATAGCCGATTAAGCCCCTCTGGGTCGTTCAGGCATGCTATTGCTTACCTAGTCGGCCATAGCTACGGAGGTTAAGGGTATGCGGACTGGATCAGACCAAGGCGGACAAGGGCAGGAGCCTCCTAGCTTCATGCCTTCCGGGCATCACCGTCCCTCGGCCGACCCCCAAACCCCGGGTACCGGGGCTAGACACAGCCGCAGCCAGACGCCTCCCAGCTTCTCCCCCTCTGCCGGGGCCGGACATCAGAAAGCCCGACGCACCAGCGGCTCCTCGAAAACCACACCCAGACCAGCGGCTGCAGCTGCACCTGTTGAATACCACCGGAACAAGGGCCATAACCGCGACATGCGGAACGGCACGGCTCTCGTCCGCAGACATCCCTTGCGCAGGTTCGTGGCCATTCTGTTGCTGGTCCTGCTGCTGGCACTGGCTGTACTGGCAGGTGGGGGATGGTTCTGGATCAATGGCAAGCTCACCCGCGACAGAATGCTGACCGATGCCCCTGGCTCAGAAGCCACCACCTGGCTCCTGCTGGGATCGGACCAGCGCGACGGATCGCCGGGGGCAGGACAGGACACCAGCATCACCGGCTTCCGCACCGACACCATCCTGGTGCTGACCAAGCCCCGGCACGGGGCCGCCTCCTTGATTTCAGTCCCCCGGGATTCCCTGGTCAAGCAGGATGGGGAGTACATGAAGATCAACGCCGTGGCCTACACATCGGGCTACCGGGCCCTGACCGGCCAGATCGAGGACATCACCGGTCATAAGGTCGATCATGTGGCCCTGATCCGTTTCGGAGGCCTCAGCAAGGTAGTCGACGCCCTGGGCGGCGTCAGGCTTTGCTATGACGCAGACGTCAACGACCCCAACTCAGGCATGGTATGGTCCCGCGGCTGCCATCAGGCTGACGGTGGCATGGCCCTGGCCTTCACCCGCATGCGCTACTCGGATCCCAAGGGAGACTTTGGGCGTGCCGAACGCCAGCGTCAGGCCATCTCGGCCATCAGCGCCAAGGCCCTGCAGCCCTCTGTCATGCTCAACCCGTCCAGGGCCGGCAAGGTCCTTTCGTCAGGGCTGGATGCCCTGGTGGTGGATGAGCGGGCCAACCCCATAGACCTTATGCACATGGTCCTGGCCTTCCGCAGCGCCAGCAGCAGCAATGGGGTCACCGGAAGCGTCTACTGGACAGATCCCGACTACTACCCGGGCGGGGGCATCGGTTCCACCGTCCTGCTGGATCAAGCCCGCAACACCGACCTGTTCAACCAACTGGCCCAGGGCAGTCATGCCGCTGGAACGGTCGGCGGCATGTAGCGCCCGCTTTGCGCCCATCGCCAATCCCTTCCACATTTGACCACACGGCAGGTCCGCTCTAGCGCTCCTGCGTCGGGCGTCTCATGCTGAAGGCATGATCAAGGCCAATTCATCAGCACCTGTATTCCCCAAGTCCGCAGCTGGGCCGACAGTCCCGAGCAATGCTGCAGGCGGCAATCGGCACGCCGCCGGCACCAAAGAGGGGAAGGCCAAAAGGGGAAGCGCCCAGGTCATGCTCACCCTGGTTGCACAGACGGCTCCGGCCCTGGCCCAGGCGGGCATGATCTGGTACGTAGTCTGCCAGGGCCGCTGGATCTTGCTCCTCCTCCTGCTGCCCAGCCTGACAGGCACCCTGGCCATGGTGCTTCTGAGCCTGCTGCGAATGCATCGCCGGTCATCGTCCGCTCCGCCGGCAGGCGCTCAATCGGCATACGGCACAGTATCGGATCGTGCATCCCTCTCGACAACTACAGAGAACGAGACCTTGCAGGACCTGGCTAAACTGGCCTCTGACCCCGGCCCTCAGCTCGAGTCCCGGCTCTTGGAATCAGGGCCTTCGGGATCGCAAGGTCCGCCCTGGCAGGGCATCGTCCACGCATGGCTTGCCGCATCAGGAACGTCGGCACCGGCAGTCATCGGCATCCGGCCAGATCTTGGTCCGCTGGTCATCGATCTGCCCCGCGACGGACCCCACGCCTTGGTGGCAGGCACCACCGGTTCGGGCAAATCGGTCTTCCTGCAGACCTGGTGTCTGGCCCTGGCCGCCAGCCAGCCGCCAGACCGGCTCAATCTGGTCCTGCTGGACTTCAAGGGTGGCGCCGGCTTCGGCCTCTTGGCCCGACTGCCGCACACCGTGGGCTGCGTGACCAATTTGGACCTGGAACGGGCCGTACGCGCGCTGAACGGCCTTCAGCGGGAGTTGGAGCGCCGCCAGCGCCTAGTCGCCAGAGCGGGGGTTGAGGACACTGCACGTATGGCCGATCCACCAGCGCGCCTGGTGGTGGTGATTGACGAGTTCCAGGCCCTGCGCCAACTTCTGCCTGACTACCTGGATAGGCTGACCTCGCTGGCCTCTCAGGGCAGATCCCTGGGCATGAACCTGGTGGCCTGCACCCAGCAGACCATGGGGCAGGTCAGCGCCCAGATGCGTGCCAACATGAACTTGGGCATCTGTCTGCGAGTGCGGGACCCCCTGCAGTCCAGGGAGCTGCTGGGCTCCTCCTGTGCTACGGCGATCGACCCTGCCTGTCCAGGTCTGGGCTTCCTGGAGCAGGGCCGGGGCTTGCAAGCCTTCCGCACCTGCCCAGCAGCTGACCCGCAGGCCCTGGTGGGCCAGATCATCAAGGCCAGTCGCTTTTGCGGCAGCCGACCGCCGGCACCGCTCTTCTCCCCTCCCCTGCCAGAGCATGATCCGGCCTGCGGACAGGTCCTCTGGCAGTCGGGACAGCCCCAGGTACCTCTGGGACATATGGACGACGGGGTTCTGCTCCATCTCTATCGCCTGCCGCTCAAGGGTCATACGGCCCTGATCGGGCCTCGAGGACGGGGCAAGAGCACCCTGCTGGCCCTGCTGGCTCGTTCCCTGCTCACCCTGATGAAGCCAGGAGCCCGACCAGAGCCGGGCTTCGACCTGCGCATCACGCGTCGAACAGGTCACGGCTACAGCAGTCGGGAATTTCCCGGCACAGTGCCGTCACCGCCTCATGGCCGTCAGGACGGCAGCCGTGCATTGATCTGGATTCTTGACGACGCCCAGGATCTGCTGGATCCGCTTTGTCAGGATCCTCTGGCCCCTCTTCTGCAGGAGGCTCTGGGACAGGAGGCCACCACGGTGATCCTGGCTGTGGATACGGCCAGCGCCCTGCGCAGACCCGAGCGTTTCAGCCGCCGTCTGGTGTTCCCCTGCGGCGAACGGGGGGCCGATCTGGCTGCTGGCATCCCCGCTGATCAGCTGGCCACCCTCCCCACCCGGCCCAGTGCCATTCCCGGACGGTGTCTGGTCCTGGAGGCGGGTCTCGCCATTCCGCTACAGGTGTTCTCTTTAGCCGTAAAACAAACGAACCCTTGAAAAAAGTCACCCATCGTGCTTATCTTGCATAGGGTAGTGATAAAGTATCGATAAAAACTTCTTGGAGGCTTAGGTAGATGAGTAATGCGTTTGATTGGCGCGCTAAGGCTGCTTGCCGTGACAAGGACCCTGAGCTGTTCTTCCCCGTCGGCAACACAGGTGCAGCCTATCAGCAGATCGAGGAGGCCAAGGCCGTGTGCCGGACCTGCAAGGTCATTGACGCCTGTCTGAAGTGCGCGCTGGACACCAACCAGGATTACGGCGTCTGGGGCGGACTGAGCGAGGACGAACGCAGGGCTCTCAAGCGCAGGGCCATGCGTGCGCGCAGGTCCCAGGCCATGCAGATGCAGTCCTGACACCTTCCCGATGGCGCAAAACAGCAAGGGGCGACGGCTTGATGCCGTCGCCCCTTGCTTTGCCTAAAAGGAGCCAGGCGTCACACGTCCTGGGCCACGCGCAGCTTGATGTTGATGACCACCCGGGTGCCGCCATCCCGGCGGGGCTCCCACTTGACCGTGCCGCCGAAGTCGTTGGTGACGAAGGTGTTGATGATCTGCGTGCCCAGCCCGGACCCGGTGGAACGGGCCTGGCCCTGATCCGACTCCGTGCTGTAGCCGTTGCCGTCATCCTCGACCACCACATTGAGGTTGTTGCCGCCCCGGCCCACCGATATGGTGATATGCCCTTCGTCACGGCCCTCAAAGCCGTGCTCGACCGCGTTGTTGACCAGTTCGGTCAGCACCAGCGACAGGGGTGTGGCATCCTGGGCGGGCATCATCCCGAACTTGCCCACGTATGAGATGGTGATGTGCTGGTCGCTGGTGGTGGCCAGATCCACGCTCATCTTCAGCAGGTTGGCGATCACCTTGTCGAAGTCCACAATCTCATCGGCGGTCTGGCTGAGGCCTTCATGAACCACAGCGATGGTCTGGACGCGTCGCTGGGCCTCTTCCAGCTCCTTGCGGACCTCGTCGGACTTGGTGCGCCTTGCCTGCAGCCGCAGCAGGGCCGACACGGCCTGGAGGTTGTTCTTGACCCGGTGGTGGATCTCGGAGATGGTGGCATCCTTGGTCTGCAGCTCCTTCTCCCGGCGGCGCAGCTCGGTCACATCCCGGCAGAGCACGATGGCGCCAATCCTGCCCTGTTTGCCATACAGGGGCAGGGAGCGCATGGAGACGGCAGACCCGTTGGCGTCCAGCTCCGAGTCCACGGCTGCCTTGCCCGTCAGGACCAGTGGCAGGGAATCGGGCACGGGATCGTTCTCCTTGAGCAGGGAGGTGCCGATCTCGCTCAAATACTGGCCGATCATGGTCTCCACTGAGCCCAGCCTGCGGAAACAGCTGATGGCGTTGGGCGAGGCGTACCGCACCACGCCGCTTGACGTCAGCACAAAGAAACCGTCGGCCACCCTGGCGTTGTGCCGTTGGTTGAGCACTGAATCCGCATAGGGAAACTCGCCGCGGGTGATCATCTCAAAGAGCTCCTTGCCCGCGTTGATGCTCTCGCTCTCGTAGCGGCCGTTGGACTCGCGGGTGGCCATGTTGGTCTCGCGGACCACCAGACCCAGGGTTCTGCCCTGGTGCCTGATAGGAGCATAGACGTCGCAGACCGTGGCACGGCCGATGGTGCGCAGCTTGGTGGACCGCAGCACCCCCTTGGACTGCATGGCCGCCTCCAGTTCCCCGCGCTGATCCGCCGGGAAGTGCTCCCCCACCACGTCTTCGGTGCGCAGGGACATGACCGTGGAGGGCCGGCACTGCTCGGCCACGGTGAACTCCCCCTCGCCGGTGCGCAGGAGGAGCAGCAGGTCTGCAAAGCTCAGATCGGCGATGACCTGCCAGTCGGCCACCAGGTGGTGAAGCCACTCGCGGTCCTCCTCATTGCAGTCGTCGCAGGATGCCAGAATCTCGGAAAAATCAGCCATGCCCTCCATCATACAAAGGGCCCTCGGAAGCAGGCAGGCGGGTCATGCCAAGGGCGATGATGGCATGCGCGTCCCATACACAGGTCTAGGGTAGGGTGGTTCACGGATGTTTCGCCCCCGGCAACCGAACCCGACAGGTCCGGACCAGTCAAGGGGCCAAGGGAGGGCCATGGCAACCAGGACCAGCGAGGACGGCAGACCGTCCGAGGATCAGGAGGTCGATCCCGATCTCGAACGCCGCCGTCAGCAGCGCCGCCAGGAGCTGACCTACCTGCGCCGGGATGCGGAGGTGGCCCACGAGGCCCATCTGCAGGCCAGGGCCGACGCGGTGCGTGCCAAGGCCAAGGCCAAGGCTGCGCGGATCATGGCCAAGGCTGAGATCAAGGCCTCGCGAATCGAGGGCATCCCCGACATGGAGATCGAGCGCAAGGTCCGTCTGGATGTCCACGGCCGCCCCAAGCCCATGCTGCGCGGCTGGATTCACGCCGTGGCCGCCCCCCTGGCCCTGGCCGCCGGCATCGTGCTGATCTGCCTGGCCCACGGCACTGGGCTCAAGCTGGCCTGCGCGGTCTTCATGGTCGCCTCACTGGCCCTCTTCGGCAACTCCGCCCTCTATCATCTGGGCGACTGGACCCCGGGGACCACGGACGTGCTGCGCCGTCTGGATCACGTCAACATCTTCCTGCTCATCGCGGGCACCTACACGCCGATCTCCTTCGCCCTGGACCCCTTCTGGCGGCGGATCATCATCCTGGGCATGTGGGGGGCCAGCCTGGTGGCCATGATCGTCCACGTCTTCTGGATCGAGGCTCCCCGCTGGCTCTACACCTTGGTCTACGTGGTCTTCGGAGTCTCGGGCGTGGGCTTTCTGAAGCTCTTCTGGGACTCCCCCATGGCCGGTCCGCCGGTGGTGTGGCTGATCGTGGCCGGCGGCCTGGCCTACATCCTCGGGGCAATTGTCTACGGCCTGCGACGGCCGGACCCCTGGCCACGCGTCTTCGGCTTCCATGAGATCTTCCACTGCGGGACGGTCATCGGCTACGCCTGCCATATCGTAGCCATCTACCTGGTGGTCTGCAATCTGCGCTGAACACATCACCAACCTGGCGGTCTGTTCATCACACACCATCCGACAAGAACCATAGAAGAAGCCGCTCTCCGTCGACTATGGCGGGAAGCGGCTTCATTCAGGCCGGGCTGGGACGGTGAGGGGTCGTCCCGCTACTTGAGGGGCTGGGCATCCTTGACGGTGACCGAGATGTCCTTGCCATTGGGTGCCTTGTAGGTCACGGTCTGGCCCTTCTTGGCGCCCATCAGGGCCGCGCCGATGGGCGACTCGGGGCTGATGACGTCGTAGTCGGTGGCCACGGTCAGATCCCTGGAGCCCAGCACATAGACCATTTCGTTGCCGGCCATGGTCAGGGTCACCAGGGAGCCGTTGCCCACCGTGCCCGCCTTGGGGGCCTTGAGGATCTTGGCGTTGCGCAGCTTGACGATCAGCTCGTTGATCCGCCCCTCGTTCTTGCCCTGCTCCTCGCGGGCAGCCTGGTAGCCGCCGTTCTCGCTCAGATCGCCCTCGGCACGAGCCGCCGCGATGCGTTCGGTGATCTCGTCGCGGTACTCGCCCTGACGGTGGTCGAGCTCCTCCTTCAGCTTGTCGTAAGCGGCCTGTGTCAGCAGAATCGTCTTTTCCTCAGCCATGTGATTCCTCCTTGTTTGATGCGCTTGTCTCGTGGCCCGACCTGAACTGCAAAGTCAAGGGTATGAAAAAGGCGCCGGCCCTCACCGGCGCCTGGAGACCCTTGTCTACCGTGTCGATATGATGTCGATCACGAAAACCAGGGTATCGTCGCCGCCGATGCCCGCCTGGGGCATCCCCTGACGACCATATCCATACTCCGGCGGAATGGAGACCACCAACCTGGACCCCACGTTGTGACCGGGCACTGTCTGGTCCCAGCCGCGAATGACCTGCCCCACGCCAATGCGGAAGCTGGCCGGCTGATGGCGCTGGAAGCTGGAGTCGAAGACCTGATCCGAACCCCAGACGAGGCCGTGATAGTTGACGGTGACGGTATCGCCCTTGCGGACGACCGGCCCGTCCCCCTCGACCAGCTCCACGGCGCGCAGCCCGCTGGGCGCCGGACCATGGAAGGCTATGGTCGGCGTGGCGCCGAATTCGGCGTTCACCTCGGGCATGGATTGGTCACTCATGACAACTCCTTTGGTTTTCTTGCGTACCAGAGTATCGGTTCGTCGGCCGGGTGACAAGTTGCGACACTGCCGTCCAAGCCGATGAGGCCTTGGTGCCCCGGGTGGGAATCGAACCCACAAGCCGGTGAAGGCGGCGGATTTTAAGTCCGATGCGTATACCATTTCGCCACCGGGGCCGTAACCCATAACGCCTTAGTATATCATTCGCGCAGGAGGGTCCGGCCGTAGTCCAGGACCAGGCCATCCAGAAGGCCGTGCTCGCTGGCCACATAGGTTCCCGAAGCCAGCGCACTGGGACTGGCCTGGCCCAGACGCTCCAGCAGACGGCTCCAGATCAGGGCGCCGCCGCCGATCACATCCACACGGCCGGGATGGATGGCCTTGAGTTCCCTGCGCTCCTGCCGACTCATGGTCAGCACCCGGTCGTCAACCCGGCGGGCCGCATCGACCGCAATGGACCGGCCATCGACGGCATGGCGATCGTAGACCTCGCATCCCAGGGCCAGGGCGCTCATGGTGGTCACCGTGCCGGAGACCCCGATCAGGCTGCCTACCCCGGCTACGGGAACCTGTTCGAAGGCCCGGTCGATCCAGCCGTCAACATCCTCCAGCGCCTGGTCGATCTGCTCCTGGGTGGGCGGATCGCCCAGCAGATGGCGCTCGGTCATCCGCACGGAGCCGATGTTCATGGAGTAGGAGGCCCTGACCTGGTCCACAGGCAGATCGCTCCCGTCCCCGCCCAGGACCAGCTCGGTGGAGCCGCCACCCAGGTCGACCACCAGGTAGGGCGCAGGAGGCATGTCGGCGCTGCCGCGCTGCTCCAGCACGCTGACCGCGCCCAGAAAACTCAGCGAGGCCTCCTGGGAGCCGCTGATGACCTCGGGCGCAACCCCCAGGATGGAGCGCACCCCCTCCTCAAAGCTTTCGCGGTTGTCGGCATCCCTGGTGGCCGAGGTGGCCACAAAGCGCAGGCCGTCCACCGGGTGTTCCCGCAGCTGCTGGGCGAAGAGCCGGCAGGCCTCAAAGG
Organism: Bifidobacterium sp. W8112; assembly: GCF_016101425.1. Lineage (NCBI taxonomy): Bacteria > Bacillati > Actinomycetota > Actinomycetes > Bifidobacteriales > Bifidobacteriaceae > Bifidobacterium > Bifidobacterium sp. W8112. The sequence goes on from NZ_JACFQN010000001.1 coordinate 188,465, forward strand.
CGCGCTCCAGAGCCCGATCGGAGAAGCGGTGGTCGCGGTCCACGCCCTCCCCCAGCCGGATGACCCGCATCAGCCTGGGAGCCACCGGGTGCAGCCCCTGTCGGTCCACCTGGGCTATCAGCAGACGTATGGAGTTGGTGCCGCAGTCCACGCCCGCCACCGTAACCTGATCCATGGAAGCCCCCTTCATTGGTTTTCCTGCTGGCTCGCTTGCCCGGATGCCTCAGTCCAAGGCTGCGCGCACCGGCAGACCTGCGGGTCGAATACCCGACGCACCAGACTCAGAACCCGGTCGCCCAGGGGATTGACCCCAGGCCCCATAACCAGGGACTGGGCAGTCAGAGCGTGCAGACACTTGACCCTCTTGGGCATGCCACCGGCCGAGATTCCGGCGATGTGCCCCTCGTCGTCGCCCAGCCGCTGGGCCAGGGCGGAACGGAAGGCCAGATAGAGCTCGTGGGCCCTGCGGTAGGCGCTGGCCAGGTCCGGATCCGAACCAAGCTCGGCATTCCAGTCGGCCATGACGCCGTCGGCCTCCAGCCGGGAGACGGCCTTGACGGCCTCGGGGCTGGTCAGATAGCAGGTGGTCGGAAAGGGCGTGCCGTCTTCCAGCTGGGGCCGGGTGACCACAGCCAGCGGATTGCCGCAGACGCAGCGGGCGCCCACGGCCACCATGCCCCTCGGATAGCGGCCCAGCTGCCGGTTCACGACGGCTGTCTGCTCCGGCGTGGCCGGGGTCGCCAGAAGCTCCTGGATACGGTCTTTGACCACCGCCAGATCCCGGCCGGTAACCAGGCTGGAGGCTTTAGGCTCGACCCGGATCTTGTCTGCGGCTTGAGATTCCACTGCTGCCTGGGGCCTTTCCTGGGCCTTGATCACGCTGTCCTCATCTTCCCTGATTGTTTCCTGCTGCTAAGTTCATTGTCGGAGTTCACTGCGCTCCCCCGCCCTCGGATGGAGAGGGGCCATCAGCACCGCCTGGACTGCTTGAACCAGACGGACTGGCAGAGCCGGTCGGACTGGATTCCCCCTTGCTTCTGTCGGCAGCAGGATCCTGGTCGGCCTTGGCGAAGGAATAGGCCATCTCCTGATACCAGGGCAGGGAGTTCTTCCTGGGGGCCCGGACCCCCTTGCTTCCGGCCTGGTCCTTGTCCTTGCCACCCGTGACCGCCTCCGGGTGCAGGACCCGGATGGCCTCCTCGTCAGGGAAGACGAATCCCAGCCGATCCCGGGCTTGTGCGGTCACATAGGCCTTGTCGTCCCAGCGCCGGATCTGGTTCTCCAGGTCACGCTTGTGCTCGACAAGCTGGGCCTGCTGGTTGCGCAGGCCGTTGAGCTCGGAAAGATTGATGGCGTAGGCGTGGAAGGTGGAGACCAGCTGAATCAGCCCAAGGGCTACGATGATGACCGCCACAAAGAAGGTGATGGGTCCCGACGACCGCCTGCCTGTCCGCCGGTTGGCGCCGTCACGTTTGTTCTTGGCCATACCCATAAAAATACCCGCGGCAGCCGACGCGGACCGCCACGGGTGAAAGACTTCACAGTCGGGTCAAAACCTGCAAGGTGTCCGGCCCGGCTGGCAAGACCTTACTTGGTGTACTTCTTGCAGGCCTTGAAGGCGCTGTAGCCGGCGTACTCGGCGGTGGAGCCCAGCTCCTCCTCGATCTCCAGCAGTCGGTTGTACTTGGCGATGCGCTCGCCACGGGCCGGAGCGCCGGTCTTGATCTGGCGGGTGTTCTTGGCCACGGCCAGGTCGGCGATGGTGGTGTCGGAGGTCTCGCCGGAACGGTGGGAAACCATGGAGGTGAACCCGTTGGCGGTGGCCAGCTCGATGGCGTCCAGGGTCTCGGTCACGGTGCCGATCTGGTTGAGCTTGACCAGCAGGGAGTTGGCGGCCTTCAGGTCGATGCCCTTCTGCAGCCTCTTGGGGTTGGTCACCAGCAGGTCGTCGCCCACGAACTGCAGGCGGTCGCCCATGGCGGCGGTGATCTTCTGCCAGGCGCCCCAGTCCTCCTCAGCGAAGGGATCCTCGATGGAGACCAGCGGGTAGCGCTCGACCAGGCCCTGGTAGTAGTCCAGCATGTAGTCGGCGTCGCGGTCCTCGCCGTCGAAGCGGTACTTGTCGGTGTCCTTGTTGTAGAACTCCGAGGAGGCCACGTCCAGGCAGAGGCCGATCTGCTTGCCGGGCTCGTAGCCGGCAGCTTCAATGGCGTCGACGATGTACTTCAGGGAGTCCTCGTTGGACTTCATCTTGGGGGCGAAGCCGCCCTCGTCGCCCAGGCCGGTCTCGTGGCCGTCCTTCTTCAGGATGCCCTTGAGGGTGTGGTAGACCTCGACGCCGGCGCGCAGGGCCTCCCGGTAGGAGTCGAATCCGTAGGGGGAGATCATGTACTCCTGGATGTCGGTGGCGAAGTCAGCATGGGCGCCGCCGTTCATGATGTTCATGTTGGGCACAGGCAGGATGTGGCCGTTGGTGCCGCCCAGGTAACGGTAGAGAGGCAGCTCGGCGGACTCGGCAGCCGCATAGAGCGCAGCCAGGGAGACGCCCAGAATGGCGTTGGCGCCCAGCTTGCCCTTGTTGGGGGTGCCGTCCAGATCAATCATGGTCTCGTCCAGGGCGCGCTGATCGGTGGCGTCCATGCCGATGACGTTGGGAGCGATGGTCTCATTGACCGCCTTGACGGCGTCCAGCACACCCTTGCCCTGATAGCGCTTCTTGTCGCCATCCCTACGTTCCCAGGCCTCGGCCTCGCCGGTGGAAGCACCGGAAGGAACCAGACCACGCCCCTCGGCGCCGTCCTCGGTCTGCAGAACGACCTCGACGGTCGGGTTGCCACGGGAATCAAGAATTTCGCGCGCGAACACGCTTTCAATTGCTGCCACAACTGCTCCTTCAATAAGTTGTTGTGATGTCTCTTACAGGATACTAGTTTTGTTGGACGGGGGCGGGAACCGTTGGCGTGCCATCGTCGGAGGACTTGGGCAGCCCCCAGGCCAGGTCGTCCAGCAGGGTGTCCACCCAGGAGGTCATGGCCGCCGAATCCATGGGTCCTGAACCCAGGGAGCCCGCGAAGGGCGCCGGGATCAGCAGGGTCTGCGTCACCGGGCGGTACTGGCTGCCCTTGTATATTCTTGCGATCCTGGCCTGCAGGGAGTCGGGCATGGTCACGGGCCTGATCCGCACCCGGGAGCCCTGGGAGGCGATCTCCGAAATGCCCAGGGAGCGAGCCTTGGCCCGCAGCCTGGCCACCGCGAAGAGGGTATCGAACTGGGCCGGCGGACGACCGTAGCGGTCGGTCAGCTCCTCGTGCAGGTCGCGCAGATCATGCTCGTTGCGGGCCGAGGCCAGCTTGCGGTAGGCCTCCAGACGCAGCTTGTCCGAGTCGATGTAGTCCACCGGAATGGAGGCCTCCAGAGGCAGGTCGATGCTGACGGTGACCGGCTCGGTCCGTCCGGGCTCCTTGTACTCTTCCACCGCCTCGGAGACCATGCGCACGTAGAGGTCGAAGCCGACCCCCTCGATATGGCCGGACTGCTCGTCGCCCAGCAGGTTGCCGGTGCCGCGCAGCTCCAGGTCCTTCATGGCCACGTCGTAGCCGGATCCCAGGGCCGTGTTCTGGGCGATGGTGGCCAGCCGGTCGTGGGCGGTCTGGGTCATGGGCTTGCTGGGGTCGTAGAGGAAGTAGGCGTAGGCGCGCTCCCGGCCTCGCCCCACCCGGCCGCGCAGCTGGTGGAGCTGGGAGAGCCCGAAGCGGTCGGCCCGGTCCACAATCAGCGTGTTGGCGTTGGGAATATCCAGGCCGGTCTCGACGATGGTGGTGCAGACCAGCACATCGATGTCCCGGTGCCAGAAGTCGCGGATGACCCCGTCCAGCTGCTTCTCCCCCATCTTGCCGTGGGCCACGCCCACCTTGGCCTCGGGGACCAGGGTCTGCACCTTGGCTGAGATCTTGCCGATGTCCTCCACCCGGTTGTGAATGTAGAAGATCTGCCCCCCGCGCAGAAGCTCGCGGCGAATGGCCGCCGTCACCTGGGCATCCTCGTAGGCGCCCACATAGGTCAGCACCGGCAGACGATCCTCGGGGGGCGTGGCCAGAGTGGACATCTCCCGGATGCCGGTCACGGCCATCTCCAGGGTGCGCGGAATGGGCGTGGCCGACAGGGACAGGACGTCCACGTTGGTCCGCATGGCCTTGAGGGTCTCCTTGGCCTCCACGCCGAAGCGCTGCTCCTCGTCCACGATCATCAGGCCCAGATCCTTGAAGCGGATGCGGGGGTTGAGCAGCTTGTGGGTGCCGATGACCACGTCCACAGCCCCGCTGGCCAGGCCCTCCATGGTGGCCTGGTTCTCCTTGGCGGTCTGGAAACGGCTCATGGCGGCCACATCCACCGGGAAGCCCTCGAAGCGCTCGGTGAAGGTCTGGTAGTGCTGCTGGACCAGCAGGGTCGTGGGCACCAGAACCACCACCTGCTTGCCGTCCTGGACGGCCTTGAAAGCGGCGCGAATGGCTATTTCGGTCTTGCCGAAGCCTACATCCCCGCAGATCAGGCGGTCCATGGGCACCGGCTTCTCCATGTCGGCCTTGACCTCGTCGATGGCGGTCAGCTGGTCGGGGGTCTCCTGGTAGGGGAAGGCATCCTCCAGCTCCTTCTGCCAGGGGGTGTCGGGGCTGAAGGCGAAGCCCTTGGTGCGCTGCCGGGCCGAATAGAGCTTGACCAGGCCCTGGGCGATCTTGTGGACGTGCTTGCGGGCCTTGGCCTTGGTGGCCGACCAGTCGGATCCGCCCAGCTTGTTGAGCCTGGGGATCTCGGCGCCGATGTAACGGCTGACCTGGTCCAGCTGGTCGGCCGGCACGAAGAGCTTGTCTGGCGGGGCGTTGCGTTTGGAGGGGGCGTACTCCAGGACCAGGTACTCCCTGCTGCCCTTGCTGGGGCCCACGCCCACGCTGCGCTGGCGCATGCCCAGAAAGCGGCCGATGCCGTGCTGGTCGTGGACCACGTAGTCGCCGGGCTTGAGTTCGTCCAGGTCGATGGCCTTGCGCCGGCGGTTGGAGGTCTTGCTGCCTGCGGCCACGCTGGTGCGCCCGGTCAGGTCCCGCTCGGTCAGCAGGGCCAGGTGGGCGGACTGGTCCACGAAGCCGTCCACGGCCAGGGAGCGGTGATATTCCACCCCGACAACACCGGTGGTCTGCACGGCCCGACGCAGACGGCTGAGCGTCCCCTGGGCCGGAGCGGTCACCACAACCTGGTCGCCGCGCTCAAGCAGGGAGGCAATGCCCGAGGCGGCCCGATCCTCGTCGCCACGGTACTGGTCCGGCGCCAGGGCATCCAGACGCTCGGCCCCCTCCCGGTCCGGGTCCACCGAAAGGTCGGTCAGCTTCCAGACCTCCCCCTTGCGGTACTCCAGGGATGAGATGACCTCGTCGTAGTCCAGGAAGCTGGCCCTGTCGAAGCTGATGGGCGCGCCCGAGCCCTGCCCGGAGGCTGCCACATGCCAGCTGGCGGCCAGGAACTCGTTGGCCGTCTTGACCAGGTCCTGGGCGGAGCGGGCCAGCAGCTGCGGCTCCGACAGCAGAATCAGAGCGCCCTCGGGCAGCATGGACCCTACCGGCACCAGATCGTCGACCAGGGCAGGCAGGAGGGACTCCATCCCCTCCACCGGAATGGCCTGGGCGATGGACTCCAGCATGTCGTCGGCGTTGGGGATGCTCCCGATCAGGGAGCGGGCGCGGGCGCGGACCTGGTCGGTCAGCTGCAGCTCGCGGCAGGGCGGCGCCCAGATCCGGTCCAGGTCAGGGCCGTAGGTGCGCTGGTCGGAGGCGTGAAAGCTGCGGATGGTGTCCACCTCGTCGCCGAAGAACTCGATGCGCACCGGGTGGGCCATGGTGGGGACGAAAACATCCAGGATACCGCCTCGGACGGCGAACTGGCCGCGCTCCATGACCAGGTCCACCCGGGTGTAGGCGTTGCGGACCAGAGCTTCGACGGCCTGATCCAGGGGCAGGTCCTGGCCGCGCAGAAAGACCAGGGGCTCCACATCCTGCAGACCCTTGACCACCGGCTGCAGCAGGGATCGCACGGGCATGACCAGGATGCGGATGGGTCCGAAGTCAGGGTCGCCCTGGACCGGATGGGCCAGCCGCCTGAAGACGGCCATCCGGGAGGCCACGGTGTCTGCCCGGGGCGAGAGCCGTTCGTGAGGCAGGGTCTCCCAGGAGCGCAGCAGGGCCACATCACCCGGGTCGCCCTCATACCAGGAGCGGATGGCGCCGGTCATCTCCTGGGCGTCACGCTCGGAGGGGACCACCAGGACGACTGGGGCACGTCCAGCAGCTGCGGCCGCCAGGGCTGGCCTGATGCCCTGGGGAGCCTGGACCATGAGGGAGGTGTCGGTGTCGGCGGCAGGCTGGGAGTCTCCTTGGACCAATCTGGTGAAGGCAGCGTCTGCCTGCAGGTCGTCCAGGAGGGGACGCAGGGACCCGTTCAGCGATTCCTGTGACTCCGCCTTCTGGGTATGTTCATCGACCATTGAACTGCTCCTGAGCCTGGCTGAGGCCCTTGATGATTACGGTTTCCGCGGCGTCCGCGCCATCGGCCAGGAACTCGGGCAGACGCTTGCGCTGCTCGCCGGCAAAAGTGCCCAGAACCCAATCCACAGTGCGCCGATGGGCGTCAGGACCTCCTCGGGCATGCCCCACGCCCATGCGGACCCGGGCGTAGGCGTTGCTGCCCAGGGAGCGGTCGATGGAACGAATGCCATTGTGCCCGCCCGAGGACCCGCCGGCCTTGACCTTGATCCTGCCGAACTCCAGGTCCATATCGTCATGGATGACCACGACCCGGCCAACAGGTATGTGGTAGTAAGAGCAGATGGAGGCCAGGGCATCGCCGGAGTCGTTCATGAAGGTCAGCGGCTTGGCCAGGAAGAAGGGTATGCGGCGTCCGTCAAGATCCAGAGTGCCACGGCCCAGCTGGGCCAGGCCCTTGTGGTCGCGCAGGTTGACCGACCATCGTTCGGCCAGCAGATCGGCGCACATGAAGCCCATGTTGTGCCTGGTGCCCTTGTACTCGTCACCCGGGTTGCCCAGTCCGGCCATCAGCCAGAAATCGGATGCCATGTAGGTGATACCTCCTGCTCTCAAACGGGACGGTGAGATTCTACACAGGCTCCCCGACCCCGTTTCGCTCAAGGGACAGGCTCCAGTAGGAGACATCATGCAGGGCGAACCGGTCCCAGGCGGCCTGGGGCAGGAGGCCGAAGCGGCTGAACCCGAACCGGTGCAGCAGGGCCTTGGAAGCCGAGTTGTCATCGAAGATGATGGCCACGGCCAGACGCATGCCCACCTGCTGGGCGCGCTCCAGCAGGGAATGGACCATCAGGGCTCCCAGGCCACGTCCACGGCTGCCGCGGTCCACGTAGTAGCCCAGCTCGCAGGTCTCCTGGTAGCCGGGCCGGTCGTAGTAGGCCGACAGGGAGCCGAAGGCCAGCACCTTGCCCTCCTGCTCCAGGACCAGGACCGGATGGCCCTGGTCCGGATCGTGGTCCAGCCACCATTGCAGGCGCTGGTCCAGGCTGACCGGGGCCGTATCCGCCGTGGAACCGCCGTCCATGACCGCCTGGTTGTAGATGGCGGTGACCGCCTCCAGGTCCCCGCGGCGGCAGAGCCGGATGCGCGGGGTGGCGCTCACTTGTTGCCGCCCTCCTGGTCGGAGGCCTCCTTGAGGGCTTCGCGCAGACGGTTCTGCGCTTCGCCGTAGGCGCTGAAGTCGCCCTTCTTCAGGGCGGCATCGCCCTCGCTCATGGCCTGGTTGGCCTTGTCCAGGGCCTGTTTCAGTGCCTGCCCTCCTGTGGCCGATGCCCCGCCGGACCCGGTGGTCTTATCCGGGGCCTTACCGGATTGCTTGCTCTGGTCAGCCTCGGCATTGGTGCGTCCGGTGTTGTCGGCATCGCCGGCAGACGCGCCCGAATTGCCCTGGAAGGTCTTGTCAAGGGCCGCATCCAGGGTGGCGGACGACGACACCTTGTCCCCGAAGGCCACCAAAACCCGCTTGAGCAGGGGGAAGCTGGTGGCGCCGCTGGACTGGACGTAGACCGGCTGGATGTAGATCAGCCCGCCGCCTATGGGCAGGGTCAGCAGGTTGCCGCGTTTGACCTTGGTGGACCCGGACTGGAGCAGGTTGAGCTCGGTGGAGACCGCAGCATCCGAGTTGAAGTTGTTCTGCGCCTGACCTGGGCCGGGGACATTGGAATTCTTGGGCAGCTCCATCAGCCGGATGGTCCCGTAGTCGGGGCCTATCACCCCCTTGGTCGACCCGGCGTCGGAATCCACGGACAGGAACCCGGTCAGGATCTCCCTGGTGGAGGTGCCGGCGGGGATGAAGGTGGAGGTCAGCGAGAAAGCGGGCTTGTCGGTCCCCGGGGTCTGCAGGGTCAGATAGTAGGGGGGCTGCTTGACCCCGGCCTTCTGCTCCTTGCTGGTCCCGGTCGGATCCACGGGGGTCTGCCAGAAGTCCTCGCCGGAGAAGAACTGGCTGGCCGAGTTGACGTGGTACTGGGACAGGAGCTGGCGCTGCACCTTGAACAGGCTCTCCGGGTAGCGCATATGGCTCATCAGATCGCCAGAGATGGACGAGAGCGGCTTGAACTGGCCGGGGAAGACCTTCTGCCAGGCCTTGAGCACCGGATCCTTGGCATCCCAGGCATACAGATCCACCGAGCCGTCATAGGCATCGACCGTAGCCTTGACGGAATTGCGGATGTAGTTGGCCTTCTGGGAGCCCAGGCCCTTGACGGCCTCCGAGCTCAGGGTGGTCGTGTCCTGGGTGATGGGCCCCAGATCCACCTTCTGGGAATAGGGGTAGGCGTCGGAGGTGGTGTAGCCGTCGACGATCCACTTGACCCGTCCATCCACCACAGCCGGATAGACGCGTCCGTCCAGGGTCAGATAGGGGGCGATCTGGGCCACGCGCTCCTTGGGCGAGCGGTTGTAGAGGATCTGCGAGTCGGGGGTGACGCGGTCCGAGAAGAGGATCTGGTCGGATCCAAAGCGGATGGCGTAGAGGACCCGGGCCAGGAAGTTGCCCACCGAGGGGCCGCCGTTGCCCTTGAAGGTGTTGGTGGCTCCCTTGGAGCCGGTGGGATAGTCGAACTCCCAGCCTGAGGAGCCCTGGGGCGCGCCGACTATGGAGTACTCGGGCGCGTTGGGCGAGAAGTAGATCCTCGGCTCGTAGTGCTGGCTGTCGGTCAGTTTGCCCTTCGTGGGGATGTCCTGCTCGAAGAACTCGGGCTGCCCGTCCGGGGTGACCTTGTTGCCGTAGGCGGCCACGATCCCGTAGCCGTGGGTGAAGACCGTGTGGTCGTTGACCCAGTTGCGGTTATCGTTGCCCTCCAGGTCCAGCTCGCGGGCGCCGATGACCGTGTCCTGGCTGACTCCGTCAATGTCGTACTTGTCGACGGCCAGGGTGTCCTCAAAGGTGTAGTACTGCTTGGACTGCTGCAGCTGACGGAAGGTTGGCGAAACCACCTGGGGATCCAGCAGACGGATCTGCGCGGTGGTCTCGGCATCACGGGAGAGGGCGCCCGACTGGACCTCGGTAGTGGCGTCATAGGCCTCGGTCTTCAGCCTGTCCAGCCCATAGGCCTGGGCGGTGGCGGTGATGTTGCGCTGGATGTAGGCGGACTCCATCTCCTGGGCATTGGGGTTGACCCGGAAGCGCTGGACCAGCGCCGGCCAGAAAACGGTCAGCAGCAGGGACAGCACAACGGTGACGGCCACAGCAAGGACGGGAACCCGCCACTGCTTGACGGCCGACCCCAGCGATCCTGCATGGACACGGCCCGGTTCCAGGGTGGGCGATCTCAGAATCCAGACAGCCAGGATGATGCCTAGCAAAGCCATGACCACAGCCATGACCAGGGTCACGGGAATGGCCGCCTTGACCGAGGTGTAGGAGGCGCCGGTGATCCGATCGCCCTCCTCGGTCAGCCTGCCGAAGACGCCCAAGGCCGTATCGCCGGCCCAGACCAGCATGAACAGGACCAGCCAGACGGCCACCTGGCGACGGGCGGAACGGGTCATCTCCAGAATGCCGCGGCCCTGCACGGGCATGGTCAGCCGGATGCCGCCCATGAGGAAGTTGGTGACCAGGCTGAAGACCGTGGCCGCCAGCAGCATCATCAGCAGGGAGGAGACCAGCAGCCGCAGGCCGGGCAGGATGAAGACGTAGAAACCGTTGTCCAAGCCAAACTGGGGATCGCGCACCCCGAAGGATTGGGCGTTGAAGAGCAGGAGCACCTGCTTCCAGTCGGCGTTGAACTGGAAGCCGAAGAACACGCCGACGACCAGAGAGACCACCGCGGCCACCTTGAGCGCCTTGCGTGAAGAGACCCCCTTGCCGACCTCGATCAGATCGCCCTTGACCCTGATGGTGGATCCGTCAGGCGAATCGGGACGGCTGCGGATGGCCAGGACGGCCGAGAGCAGGGTCACCGCGGCCAGCAACAGGGCGTAGGCCAGCCACAGGCCCACCTTGATGCCCAGCTGGGTCCAGACGATCCGTGCCGCCCCCAACTGGGAAAACCACATGACATCGGTGATGAAACGGCTGAGCCCAAACAAGAGCAGGAGGACGACCAGGATGACGGCCACGACCACGCCCAGAATCCGCAAGCCCCGGGAAGGCCCTTCCCTATCATTTCTGCGCGCAGTCAACCTGGGGTCACCCGGTCCGGAGAAACGGAAGAGGGGCGTGCCGCCGCCTCCCTCCCCGGGACCCTCCCCATCGGTCTGCACATGCAGGATGACCGGGTCGTCGTCGTTGCGACGCCGGCCTGGTCCGCCCGGACCGCCCTCAGGGTCGAACATGGAACCGAAGAAATCGAAGAATGACATGTACCTAGCCTACATGAGACGGCGGTCCTGGATGGCTTGCCGGTAGACCTCCTCCACCTGATCGGCCACGGTGGTCACGTCGTAGCGATCCAAGAGCGCCAGCTGGTCATGGCGCACGTTCCGCCTCCAGGAGGGGTCCCCCAAGGCCTGAGCGATTCGCCGGGCCAGCAGTCCGGGGGTGTTGGGCGAGTCGACGGGCACCAGAGCCCGCTCGTCGCCCATCAGGGTGGAACGGTAGCCGGGATTGTCCCCGGCCAGCACAGGGGCCGTGCCCGAGGCGATGGCCTCCAGCAGGACGATGCCAAAGGACTCGCCCCCGGTGGAGGGGAAGACGGTCAGGTCGGAGGAGGCCAGCAGGGCGGGCTTGTCCTTCTCGTCCACAAATCCGGGGAAGGCCACCGGTGTGCGCAGGGCGGCGGCCTTCCGACGGCAGTCCTCCAGCAGCGGGCCCTTGCCGGCCATGGTCACATGCAGGCCTTCGGGCAGGATGCCGGCCCGCTCCCCCGCCTGGAGGGCTGACAGCAGAATCCCCGCCCCCTTGCGGGCCACGAACCGCCCCAGGAAGACCAGATGCGGCCCCTGGCCGTGCAGGCGCGCCACCTCCTGGTCTCCAGCGGCCTGACGGGCCCGGCGCAGGGCAGCCACGTCCACGGGGTTGGCCACCACCCTGCTGGACACCCCGGCAGTCTGCCGGGCATAGCTGGCCGCCACAGGCGAGACCGCGATGACCCTGTCGATGCGCCTGTGGGTCCTGCGGTTGATCTTCCCCAGCAGCCGTCCGCCCAGCAGCTGCAGGTTTCCCGTGGGGGCGATGTGGTAGGTGGCCACCAGGGCCGTTGCCGGGTTAGCGGCGCGGATGACCCGTCCGGCCAGGAAGGGGCTGTAGGGGGCCTGGACGTGCAGCAGGTCGAAGTGCCCGGCCTCCAGGACCCGGCGGATGGGCGCCTTGGGCGCTGGCAGCGGTATGCGCATCCTGTTGCCGTTGAAGGAGACCATGACATTGCGGGACAGGGAGTGGACCCCGTCAACCGGCGGGTGGGCGGTCTGGCCTACCAGGTACTGGACCCTGTGGCCGCGCCTGCCCAGCTCCCGTCCCAGGGTCAGCATGTGCTGCTGGACCCCGTCAAACACATCCAGGGTGTCATCGAAGACGAACCCGATGCTGAGTGTCACTGGGCGTCCTGGCCTGCTCCGGGCTCGGTCCCTGCGGCCAGCTGACGACCCTTGAGGGCCAGGGCCACCAGGTGCCGGTCGGCGGCCTCCCGCGCCTGCTGGTCATCGTTGCCCGAGTCCAGATTGTCCACATAGATGGTCTCCACCTGCGCGGCCTGGCAGTACTTGAGGAAGGTCTGCCTGCGCAGCTGGTTGTCCAGGGCCTCGCTGATGCCGCTGGACTGGTACCATGCCTTGTCGCCGCCGGTCAGCATGACCAGCTCCACGCGACGTCTGGCCAAGGCACCTGGGGTTCCGTCAGCGTGGTAAGCGAAGCCCCGGCAGATGACCCGGTCGATGAAGCCCTTCATGATGGCCGGCATGCTGTACCAGTAGACCGGGAAGACCAGTGCCAGCACGTCCGCATCCTTGATCCGCTCCTGCATGGCCTGGACATCCTCGGGCATGGGTCCCTGGCCCAGGTAATGGGTCCTGTCCTCCATGCCGAAGACGGGATTGAACCCCTCGGCGCAAAGGTCGATCAACTCGGTGCGAGCCCCGCCCTCGGCCGCCCCGTCCAGCAGGGCGTTGCCCGCCGCATCGGTCAGACTCTTGGGTTCGGGGTTGGCCGTGACTGCCACGATCTTCATAGGGATTCGCTCCTTACATTCATTTCGCGCCTGCACCGACTGCGTGCAGACCCTTGTCATTGTCAGTCCTGGCAAGGACGGCAACGCTGGTTTGGCAAATGCTTGACACGGCTCCTGGGCCCATCTATGTTATTGGGTGGTCGGTAGGTGAAGCTACCGCATGGACAAGGCATGCTGCCGCAAAGTGGTGGAGACACCCCGCGCAGGTCAACAGTCCCCGTCGGATCAAGGCAGGGACTAATGCAGGGCCAAATACCATGCGAAGCCGAAGCTTGAACGATGACAATGGTCGGCTCATGGCCGATCGCCACGCCGTCTTCGAGGCTGCCGACAGGGATGTTCCGCACCTTGGAGGGAGGCCATCGTGAATACTGTCGCACTGCCAGGAATGCTCCGTTCGCCACTGAACGACGACCGCAGCCAGGCATCGCGCTCCACCCGCATATGGACGGGCCTGGCCGTAGCCATAGGCGCCCTGGTCCTGCTGGGGGCCCTGGCCTATCTGCTGCCCGCCCTGGGCGCGCCCATCGGCCCCGCCGGCGTACCCTCGCACGTCTCCACCGACCCGGCCAACCTGCCCTACTACGCGCTGCGCTCCCTCTTCCGCATGTTCACGGCCCTGATCATCTCCCTGGTCTTCGCCTTCCTCTACGGACTGGCCGCCGCGCGCTCCCGTCGCCTGGGCGCCGTGCTCATCCCCCTGCTGGACATCCTGCAGTCGGTGCCCGTCCTGGGCTTCCTGTCGGCCACCATCTCCATCTGGCTGGTCCTCTTCCCCGGGTCCATCATGGGCGTGGAGGCGGCCTCCATCTTCGCCATCTTCACCAGCCAGGCCTGGAACATGGCCTTCTCCTTCTATAACTCCCTGACCAGCGAGCCCGCCGACCTGGACGAGGCGGTGAGGCTGATGCGCCTGACCCGCTGGCAGCGCTTCTGGAAGCTGGATGTGCCCAACTCCATGATCCCCCTGCTCTGGAACTGCATGATGAGCATGGGCGGCGGCTGGTTCTTCCTGACCGCCTCCGAGATGATCTCGGTCAACAACAGGACCCTGGCCCTGCCCGGCATCGGTTCCTTCGTGGAGGAGGCCACCGCCGAGCAGGACCTGGGCAAGGTGGGCCTGGCCATCCTGACCATGATCGTGGTGGTGCTGCTGATTGACTTCCTGCTCTGGAAGCCGCTGACCGCCTGGGCCGAGAAGTTCCGCTACACCAGCAGCCAGTCCACCGAGCCCCGGCGCAGCCTGGTGCTCACGGTCATCCGCCTGTCCGGGGTCAAGGACCTCTTGGGCCTGGTGGGCCATCCCCTGGCCGACCTGCTGGACCGGATCACCCGCCCCCTGGGCCGCACCGGGGCGCGCTGGAGCCGTGGCGGCGGACGCAGGCGGGCAAGCGACCTGGTCTGGTGGGCCTGCCTGGCCCTGATCGGCCTGTGGGGTCTCTGGCAGCTGGACCGCCTGGTCATCCGCCCGCTGGGCCTGGGCGAGGTCGGCCACGTCTTCCAGCTGGGCCTGCTGACCTTCCTGCGGGTGCTGATCCTGATGGTGGTCTGCACCATCGTCTGGGTGCCCATCGGCGCCCTGATCGGCATGAATCCGCGCATCTCCCGCTACCTGCAGCCCCTGGTGCAGATCCTGGCCTCCTTCCCCGCCAACTTCATCTTCCCCTTCGTCACCATGGTCTTCATCATCTGGCGGATCGACATCAATTGGGGCAGCATCCTGCTCATGGCCCTGGGCACCCAGTGGTACATCCTCTTCAACGTCATCGCCGGGGCCTCGGCCATCCCCGACGACCTGCTGGAGATGTCGCGCAGCCTGGGCCAGAACCGCTGGCAGCGATGGAAGACCCTGATCCTGCCGGCCCTGTTCGGCTCCTGGTGCACCGGCGGCATCACAGCGGCCGGCGGGGCCTGGAACGCCTCCATCGTCTCCGAGGTGGTCTCCTACGGCAAGACCGAGCTGACGGCCAAGGGCCTAGGTGCCTACATCGCCCAGGTGACCGCCACCGGCGACACTCCCCGCATCATCCTGGGGGTGGCCGTCATGAGCATCTTCGTGGTCCTGGCCGACCGGTTCTTCTGGTCTCCCCTGCAATCACTGGCACAACGGCGCTATTCCCTGACATGAGAAGTCTGAGAGGTTCGACAATGACCAAGATCAATTCCAACGGGATCATCACGGCCGAGCACGTGACCAAGACCTACCAGTCCGACAAGGGCGCGGAGCTGACCGTCCTGGACAGCATCGACTTCACCCTGCACGAGGGCGAGGTGGTGGCCATCCTGGGCCGCTCCGGCGCCGGCAAGTCCACCCTGCTGCGCATCCTGGCCGGCCTGGTCCCGGCCAGCAAGGGCAGCGTCGAATACCGGGGCAAGCAGCTGGACGGGCCCAACCCCGGCGTGGCTCTGGTCTTCCAGAGCTTCGCCCTGATGCCCTGGCTGACCGTCAAGGACAACGTGGAGCTGGGCCTGCAGGCCCGGGGCGTGCCCAAGAAGGAGCGGGAGAAACTCTCCCTGGCCGCCATCGACGCCATCGGCCTTGACGGCTTCGAGAGCGCCTACCCCAAGGAGCTCTCCGGCGGCATGCGCCAGCGCGTGGGCATCGCCCGGGCCCTGGTCCTCAAGCCGGACGCCCTCTTCATGGACGAGCCCTTCTCCGCCCTGGACGTGCTGACTGCCGAGAATCTTCGCCAGGAGGTCCTCAAGGTCTGGTCCGAGGAGGCGGGCAGCGTCAAGTCGGTCCTGATCGTCACCCACAACATCGAGGAGGCCGTGGAGATGGCCGACCGGGTCCTGGTCCTGGACTCGCATCCCGGCCGGGTCATCGCCGACGTGCCCATCAACCTGGACAGGCCTCGGGACAAGCAGTCCGACCTCTTCCAGTCCTGCGTGGACTACCTCTACTCCATCCTGACCGGCCAGCGCGACAGCGAGGACATCCGCCGCCGTCTGCAGACCAAGGTGCGCAACCGTCAGGCCGTGCGGGACTCGGTGCGGGACGAGGAGACCGCCGAGCGCAACCTGCCCGACGCCACCCCCGGCGGCCTGGCCGGTCTGGCCGATGTCATGGTCAACCAGCCCAACGGCATGGACCTGGCCGACCTGGCCGCCAAGCTCTCCTTCGAGGTGGACGACCTCTTCCCCCTGATCGACGCCGGGCTCATGCTGGGCATCTTCCAGGCGGACAACGGGCATGTCAGGCTGACCGACCAGGGCCGGGCCTGGCACGATGCCGACATCCTTGAGAGCAAGGAGATGTTCTCACGCATGCTGATGGATCATGTTCCGCTGATCCGCATCATCGACCGGGCCTTGAAGAACAGCGACGACAAGAGCCTGCACGGCTCCCTGATCCTGGATCTGCTGCGGGCCCACCACTCGGACAGGGAGGCCGTCCAGCAGTTCGACACCGCCATCACCTGGGGCCGCTACGGCGAGCTCTTCGACTACGATGCCGACGACGACCGGCTGACCCTGGACCCGGAAAACCACACCGAATGAGCAGTCTCGCAGCTGCGACGGCTGCGGTCCCCTTGGGCTCCTAGAATGAGCCTCGGGCGATGGAACCCGCCCGGGGCTTGAGCCCCGAACCGCAAACTGCTGATAGTTCCTGCACCATGATTCGACGACCCCGTCTATGGGCCGGGTGCAGGCGCATGCCATTCAGCCCGACCCTGCGGACGCTGATCCGTCGGGAACCGAGCCTTCAATGACCAAATCCCCTACCGGACCTGATATGGCCACAGCCCTGGTGGTGATGCTGGGCGGAACACTGGGCACCGGGTGCCGGTACGCCCTGAGCCTGCTGCCAGGCCAGAGCGGCCCACTGCATCCGGGAACCCTCCTGGCCAACCTGATCGCCTGCGCAGGTTACGCCCTGCTGACCGCCTTCCTCGCCGGACTGCCCAAAAGCGCACTTGAGCGCCGAAGGCAGCTGACCAACAAGGGCCTGGGTATGGGCCTGTGCGGAGGGCTGTCGACCATGTCCACGCTCTCGCTGGAACTGGTCCAAGGCCTGTCGGGCGGTCAAGTCCGGGCAACCCTTGCCTACCTGCTGGTCTCCTTTGCCGGAGGCCTGATGGTCTCCTGGGCCATGGCAGCGCTGGGAGCCCGTCTGTCCGCACACATCTAAGCAGGTGCGCGATGACCCTTACATTTACCTTGCTGATCTGCCTGTGCGGCGGCCTGGGGGCCGGACTGCGCTACCTGCTGGACACCCTGGTCAAGGCCCGCTGGCAGGTGGACCTGCCCCTGTCGACCATGATCATCAACCTGCTGGCCGGATTGGCTGCAGGGCTGGTGGCCGCCCTGGCCGCCTTCCACGGACTGCCTAACTGGGGACGACTGCTGCTGGCCACAGGACTGCTGGGCGGCTTCTCTACTTTCTCGACAGCGGTCTACGAGGTGCTGGCCCTGACCCGGCGGAGACGGCATCTGGCAGCGCTGGGCTATCTGGCAGCCTCAATGCTCCTGCCGCCCCTGCTGACGGCCCTGGGCTTCCTGCTGGCCGGACCGGGCCTATAGCAGATCCAGCCAGCGATCAAGGAGCTGCGGAACCTAGGCGCGAACCGGTTCCGGACGACCCTGGGCGGAGTCGGCGGCAATCCCCAGACGGTCGTCATGCCGACGCCACCAGGCGGACAGCACCGAGCCGGAGATGTTGTGCCAGACGCTGAAGAAGGTGGAGGGTATGGCCACAATCGGGTCGGCGGCGAAGGCCTGCAGGGCCAGGGTCGCGCCCAGTCCGGAATCCTGCATGCCCACTTCGAAGGTGATGGCCTTCTGCTGGGCGTAGCGGAATCCCTTGGGATAGAGGCGGTACATGAGCCGGCTGAAGAGGAAGCCCAGCCCGTACCCGCACAGGTTGTGAAGCATGACCACCGGCAGGACCAGGGCGGTGGCGGCGGTGAAGAGCTTGGCATGGTTGACGGAGACGACCACGCCGATGATGATCAGTATGGCGATCTGCGAGACCGCCGGCAGGGCCACGGTCACCTTCTGCACCTTCTCCTTGAATATGGCGTGGACGGCCAGGCCCAGGGCTATGGGGATCAGCACCACCTCAAGGGCCGTCAGGAAGAGCTGCTTGGTGGGGATGTCCACATACTGGCTGGCCAGCAGATTCATCAGCATAGGGATCATCAGGGGCGCACACAAGGTGGAAAGCAGGCCTATGGACACATCCAGGGCCACATCGCCGCGCGACAGGTAGGACATGACGTTGGAGGATGTCCCCGAAGGGCAGCAACCTACCAGGATGACTCCCACGGCGATCATGCCGTCCAGGCGGAAGATGCGGCAGAGGAGCACGGCCAGCAGGGGCATGATCAGGTAATGAGCTATGGTGCCCACGATGACCATGAGCGGCATCTTGAGGATTCGCTTGAAATCGTCCAAGCTCAGGGTCAGCCCCATGCCGAAGAGAATGATGCTCAGGAAGTAGTTGGTGTAGCTGCGGGCCCAAATGCTAATCTGCGGGACAAAGAAGTTGATGGCGGCCCAAGCCAGGACCACCAGGATGAACCACTTAGTCAACCAGTCACTGAACCGCTGCACCTTTTGCATGATTCCTGACCACTTCCTCTCGATAGTTCTCTCTGTGGTAGGGCAAAACTAGGAAACCCAAGGCGGGCACGCATGCAAATGGTCACATTTTGGACGCGGCTATCCCGGTTTACGAGAGGAATTCACTTGACCAATACGGGCGTGCCGGTGGGCACAGACTGCATGATCCACCGAGCGTCGGGCACCGTCAGTCGGATGCAGCCGTGGGAGCCAGGGCGGATGCCCAGCATATCGGCCTCCTCCTTGATGTAGCCGCCCTTGGAATCAGTGGGGACCGAGTGGCAATAAGCCAGATACTTTGGATTCCTTTTATACTTGATATAAGTTCCATATCCGTTGTTTTGGTGAGTACTCAGTCCCCCGTTTGGCACAGGCTACAACCGGGAGAATTATCTAAAGCGGCGCAAACAAACTAATCAATAATGTTAAGGACCTCGCTTGGGTCCGCTATTGTCTCATATTCAGGGAAACACAAATAATCTGCATTTTGCATATGAAACTGAGGAACATTCAAACCAAAGATCCTTGAAACAATAAGGTATGTAAGCAACTAGGGAAATCAAGTAACTACGGACATAGACAAGCTCACATAGGCTGCTTCTTTCGAACCACAGGAGCAATATTCAGTTCTACATTCATGCTGGCGAGTTCCTGGTCGTGTCTGACAAGATTTATTTTGGTGAATGTGAAAAGCGTACCGGCAGTTATCGGCTTATCATCCTTCGCTATAACAATAACGACACGACGAGGTTTCGTCTCATATTTCTGAAGGTCAACACCGCTTGGTGCGATTTCTTTAATCTTCTCTTGGAGAAGCTTCTGTGCTTCCTCGTTGGTTCGCAGTACTTCCGTTGAAACGAGAGCTTGAGCCAGCAGATGACTTGCCGGGGCAGAAGACGATACATTTTTAACATGGACGAAGACGCCATGAGGCATTAACACATCACAGGCTTCGATCCCTGAACCATGGTTTTCCGGTCGGATTAGCTGCTGGTCAAGACAGAGTCCGCCGAGTCTATTTGAGAGCTGCTTGTTGTAATTTAATTCAGCGTTTGCCTTCCTTTGAGCATTCCCATCTTCCGGTATTTCATATATAGGCCAATCGGGAAGGTTGTTAAAGTATGGCCCACGATCAAAGATTGTATTTACCTGTTTTTGAAGATTCGCAATGTAATCGCTGTCCATGACATACCAGCGATTGTTTTGCAAAAAATACCTCTTGTCGCCGATAGTTTTCTGGAATGTAAACCATTTTTTTAGAGGAATTTTTGGACTGCTAACATCTGAGTCGTCGGGACCCTTAAAAAGGACAATATATATCTTTTGAAGTCTATTTAATCGCTCCTTCTCATCTACTTCTTGAAGCGGCTTAAGAATATTGTTTAATGTAGGCAGATAATCATAATGCTGTCTATCTCCAGTACCAAAGATTCTGAAACTTTCGACTTGTCCGAAATCATCAATGATTTCATAGGGATATGAGAGGGCCACTTGGTCGCTCTTCTCTCCGATAGCTTTAATAAGACACCGATCGAGTTCGTTTTTCGTTGCCTTGTTTTTAACCAATGAAAGATGCTCTAATGCAGCGAGTTCAGAACTCGCGGGTTTTCGCTCAAGCACCGCCTTGATCTGCTGCAAGTTCATTAATAATTTTTCCGGTGACTTGGAGAGAGGAATGCTTAACGAGTCTGCCCCTCTGAGTTTTATCGGTTTCTTAGAGTCACCAATGCCGTCTATATGTGCTTCAGCGACAAGTTTTGTCGAAAAATCACCGAGTTCCTCAAATCCGAAACTTCTGAGTTCCGCACCCGCAGGAATCGTTGAGCGAATCATTTCAGGTCTCTCATCGAGAGTTGTCTTGCTAAGAACATTTAAACCAGCAGGTTTTGCACATCTAATTGCTACACGTAACCCAAACCTAGGATCTACGTATTGCGGTTCAAGCATCTGAAAACCCATTCCAAAGGTTATTGCCCAAGCAGAAAAAGAAGTTGTTTTCTTACCGGTCTTAGCCGAATCATTGTCGTAGCTTGATTCAGTGCCCGATACCAACTCAGCTCCTGATACAGACTGAGTACTATCTGCATCTGGAATAATGAGAACTGCTGAGGCTGTAGCATTCCCCACTCTCAGTTCTTTTTTAGTAAGCCCTTTTACGGTATCAGTCCAATTAGCCTGATCATGATTAACAGTGCTCCAGTAAAGATAAGCCTCTGTTTCCGCAACATAGACAACTTCTTCACTATTGTCATATTCATCATTATCTGACTGCTGATATTTAGCGCGTATCGCGGCATCATATGAGGGCAAGCCTATGAGGCGGTACAACGTCATACGAGTTTCTGTGCTGGGCTTCCTTGCCAATCTGTGTTCCCCCTTCAGTATCACCAAAGATTTGCTCTTAATTTATTAGGGCAGACAATTAAGTGAAAATTATCATGCTGCACCTACTATAAGGCTTAATTAGTAAATTTTGGCAACTAGGGAGACGGTAGATAATCAGAATTAGTTTTAAAACAAGCTTCGCAATTATACGAGAATACGCGGCTATCCGGAAAACAAGAGTTACAAATACTGATATAGTAACTTATGGTGCTCACAATGACGGTAAATGTCGTAAACATAAAGCATTCAACATCATCTAAACATAAAAAAGATCATATTTCAGAGAATAGGCAACGAAACAAGTTAAGCTCTAGTCGACTCTGATGCGAATTTGCTAAATGTGACAAACGATTGTTCAATAAAATGACATCGCAGGACGTATACTTCCTAGTCATTTTTCTATTGTTCTCTTTTGGCAAATGCAAAATCAGAAACCCAAGGCACATGCGTCAGCACATAATCCCGTGTTGTTGCTGCGGACTGCACAGAGGGCTATGGAATTCACTTGACCAGGACGGGCGTGCCGGTGGGCACGGACTGCATGATCCACCGAGCGTCGGGCACCGTCAGCCGGATGCAGCCGTGGGAGCCAGGGCGGATGCCCAGCATATCGGCCTCTTCCTTGATGTAGCTGCCCTTGGAATCTGTGGGGACCGAATGGAAGAGGAAGACCCCATGGTTCAGAAAGCTGGTGTAGTAGCGGGCGCCCATCCCCTCGCCGGGGTTGTAGAAGTGGTCGCCGCGCTCAGACTGGATGTGGAAGCTTCCCCTGGGCGTGGAATCATCCATGCCCGTCGAGGCGTACATGGTGTAGAGCAGTTGAGACCCGTCGCGCACATAGACCCGCTGGTCCTGAAGGCTAACCTCCAGGGAGAGGCCAGGATGGGCTGCAGGATCCGGGTAATCGACCTGCTGCGAAGGCTTGAGCCAATCGATGGGCTGAGTGGAGGAGCCATCAGAGCCTACCTTCTTAGCCTTTGTCTGTTGCTTTTTCTGCTCCTTTGGCGCTGGAGAGGAGGACTTGGATTTGCTCGAATGATGCGCCTTGGGAAATTGTCTCGCCGAAACAGTGGCTGTGCTGGAAGCGCTCGCACCTGCTGATCGTTCCGCATGAGCCGCATCCACTGGCTGGATCAGGTTGATGATCAGGACCGTCAGCAGCAGCGTCAGCAGAGCGGTTGTCACTACCACAGGCGTACGGCGGACAGGGTCCAGCAGCCAACGGAGCATGGCAAGCGCACGCCGCTTGAGGCGTTTGCTATCCAATCCCCAGACAGCCATGCCCTTCCCCTTCGTCGCCATTGAACGAACCTGTATGCACAGTTCATTGTAGTGACAGACTAAACCGGGAGAGACTCAGCCTTTCAGCACCTGCCTAGCCCAGTCCTCCAGCAGGTCGCAGACCAGGGCGGTCTGCTCGATCTGCACATTGTGTCCGGCCCGGTCCAACACCGAGTAGGAGGCTCGAGGGAAGCGGCAGGCCAGGTCGAACTGGTCCAGGTAGCCCACACGGTCATCCTGGCGGCCGCAGACAAAGAGCACAGGGGCTATGAACCCGTTCCAGGCTCGGTCGAAGTCCATATCCAGACGGTAGTGCCCCTCCATTCGAGCCACCGTGTCGGCATCGGCCGAACGAACACCGGGCATGATGGTGCGCTGGTAGGCCTCAAGGTGCTCCCGGGACTCGACCACAGCCATCTGCCGGTATGCATGCCTGGTGAACTCGTCCACCTCGGCCAATCCCTGGTCGTCCCGGACCAGCACCTGACGCGGGGGCAGGCGTCTGTGGGCGGTCACCGGATCGACCACCGAGGAGAGCAGGGCCATCCCCCGGCAGCGGTCCAGTCGACCGGCGGCGGCATGGCGACTGAGCAGCCCGCCCAGGGAGTTGCCCACCAGGGCGAAGGGACCGCCACCGCTGAAAATGTCCACCTGCTCATCCAGCCACCGGGCCAGACCGTCCAGGTCGAGAATGGACGGGTCGGGCGGCGTGCGACCGAAGCCGGGCTGATCCAGGTAGATCCGTTCGAATCCGCCCACCCGCTCGAAGACGGGGTCCAGGTCATCAAAGATGTGGTGGTCCACACCGGACCCATGCACGAAGATCAGCGGGAGTCCATGACCCCGGCGAATGGCGAACCCGGGACGGGCGCTCACTTCTTGGAGCCGGAGGGGATGCCGGTCTTGAACTCCACGATGTCGCCGTCCTGCATGACGTAGTCCTTGCCCTCAAGGCGCATCTTGCCCTCCTCGCGCACCTTGGCGTAGGACCCGTCGGCGGCCACAAAGTCGTCGTAGGAGACCACCTCGGCCTTGATGAAGCCCTTTTCGAAGTCGGTGTGGATGACCCCGGCGGCCTGGGGGGCGGTCCAGCCCTGGTGAATCTGCCAGGCGCGCACCTCCTTGACCCCGGCGGTCAGGAAGGTCTGCAGACCAAGAATGTCGAAGCCCACCCGGGCCAGCTGGTCCAGGCCAGACTCCTTGAGCCCGGCGTCGGTCAGCATCTCACGGGCATCGGCCTCATCCAGCTCGGTCAGCTCGGACTCGAACTGGGCGTTGAGGAAGATGGCGGGCGCCGGAGCCACGGAGTCGGCCAGCTGCTTCTTCATGTCCCCGTTCTGCAGCTCGTCGTCGTCCACGTTGAAGACGTAGATGAATGGCTTGGCGGTCATCAGATGCAGGTCGTAGAGCTCATCCTTGTCGATGTCCCCGGCCTGGGCCGCCTGGTCGATGGTCCGGCCCTGGCCCAGAATCTCCTTGGCCTTGCGGACGGTGTCCAGGTAGGCGGGCTTGATCTTGCCGCCGCGCTGATCCTTCTCCAGCTTGGGCAAGGCCTTGTCGATGGTCTGCATATCGGCCAGGATCAGCTCGGTGTTGATGGTGTCGATGTCGTCGGCCGGATCCACCTTGCCGTTGACGTGGACTATGTCGTCGTCATTGAAGGCGCGGACCACCTCGCAGATGGCGTCAGCCTCGCGGATGTTGGCCAGGAACTGGTTGCCCAGCCCCTCCCCCTCCGAGGCCCCCTTGACGATGCCGGCGATGTCCACGAAGGTGACCGTGGCGGGCACGATCTTGTCCGTGTGGACCAGCTTGGCCAGTACGGGCAGCCGGTCGTCGGGCAGGGGCACGATGCCGGTGTTGGGCTCGATGGTGGCGAAGGGGTAGTTCTCCGCCAGAACGTTGTTGCGGGTGAGGGCGTTGAAGAGTGTGGACTTGCCGACGTTGGGCAGCCCGACGATTCCTATGGTTAACGACATATCCACCAGTCTATTGCCCGGACTGCCCCGGCGTGGCTCCCCCTAGTCGCCGCGCTCCACCGCATCGATGGCCTCGATGACCGCTCCACGGAAGCCGTGCTTCTCCAGGGATGCAACGCCCTTGATGGTGGTTCCGCCCGGCGAGCAGACCGCGTCCTTCATGGCTCCGGGGTTGGTGCCGGTGGCCAGGTAGAGGGCTCCGGTTCCCTCCACCATTCGCGCCGCCAGCCGGTAGGCCGCCTGTCTGGGCAGCCCGTGCTCCACCCCGGCGTCGGCCAGGGCCTCCATGTACATGGCCGTGTAGGCGGGCGCGCATCCGGCGATGGTCGTGCCCACCGAGACCAGCTCCCGGGGCAGCCGTTCGATCATGGCCACCGGATCGAAGACCTGGGTGAAGAGCTCCCGCTGCTGGTCGGTCAGGGTATCGTCCTCCTGGGTGACCAGAATCCCCTGCCCTACCGAAATGGGGGTGTTGGGGATGGCGCAGATCAGGTGGGTGCCCTCCTCCAGGAGGTCGGCATAGTCCTCAAGGGTCATGCCGCCCACCACCGAGAGGACCATGCGGTCCGGGTCAGCCAGCTCATGGCGGATGGGCTCGCAGACCTGGGCCACCTGCCCAGGCTTGACGGCCAGAATCACCAGATCGGCGGCCGCAGCCACCTCGGTGCCGGAGTGCATGGGCCGCACCCCCAGCTGGGCCGTCCGCTCCACCAGCCGGTCGTAGTGGGCTGCGCAGGCCACAATCCGGCCGCCGGGCAGCACGCCCGCGTCGACCAGGCCCTGGGCCATGGCCTGGGCCATGTTGCCGTATCCGATGAATCCGAGAGTCAATGATTCCGTGTTCATGCCCTCAAGTCTAGCCGCGCGCCGGGAAGAGCCCCTCCAAATCGCCGCGCTCCAGGGCCAGCCGGTAGAGGTGGGCGAAGACCCTGTCCCCGTGCAGCCCGTCGTGCTCGAACTCGTTGGTCACCCAGGCATGGGCGTGGCCCACGCGCGAGAGGGTGTCCAGCTGAAGCTCGGAGGGCACGTAGAGGTCGTCGGCATAGACCGCGGCCTGCAGGGGTACCTGATTGTCGGCCAGACGCTCGGGGTTGTACAGGTGGCCCCAGGAGCCCTCCTCCATGAGCTGGCTGACCGCAGGGCCGAAGGGGCGCAGGGCCGACTCCTGCTCGAACATCCAGGGGAAGATCGCCTCCCCGGTGAACATGAGCGGGCGGGCAGCGGTGTCGAATTCAGGACGGGCATCGCGCACCCGCTGCGCAGCCCAGCGCAGGGGTTCGCAGTCTCCGTCGGCGTAGATGAACTCCTGCAGGGGCCAGTAGAGCGGCGTAACGGTAGTGGCCGCCCGCACACCCTCCAGGAAGGTCTGCGAGAGGGTGGCCCGGGAGCTGCTAGAACCGGAAGCGGGCAGGCTGCCGTCGCCGTCCAGGAAGGCCGTGTCCAACAGCCAGTGGAGACGCTCGAACCCACCGCTCTTGCCCAGGTCGGCGCCCAGGGTCTGCAGCCGCTCCACGCTCAGGGGGTCGCCTCCGGGCAGAACCACATCGCCCTGTGACAGCCGGTCGGCAATGGCCGCCACACGGTCCTGGTCCCCTGGATAGCGCTGATAGAAGATCTGGGACCGCTGGGCCATCTTGGTGAAGGTATGGGAATAGAGCTCATAGGCATCAGTGGGAATGTGCGGCACGCCCCCGGTCGTGAAAGCCGCAGCAATACCTTCGGGGAAGTTCGACAGGTAGGCCATGGTCAGGAAGCCGCCGAAACTCTGCCCAAGGGTCACCCAGGGACGGCCGGCGAAGACCGTGTGACGCAGGTGCTCGAAGTCCCGGATGATGGAGTCCGCCAGAAAATGCTTCAGATAGTCGGCCTGGGCCCGGGGCTCGCCCAGGGAGGCCATGGTGGAGCCGTCGATGGCGCTGGACCGGCCCGTACCCCGCTGGTCGGGCAGGACAATGCGGAAGTGGCGCAGGGCCTCGGCCATCCACCCGTCGGCGGTGGCGTTCAGTGGCCTTGGGGCGCCCGAGCCTGGTCCGCCCTGCAGATAGACCAGCAGCGGCAGGTCATCGTGGATGTGCTCGGGGGCGCAGACCACGCGGTAGAAGCAGCGGATGACCGCCTGGTCCGAATGATCTTCGGCTCGCCAGACGCCAGGTTCACTGCCTGCCCAGTCCAAGGGAACGGGGATGGACCCCTCCCGAACGTAGAGTCCCGGCAGATAGTATCCCTGGTTGGTCATTCGCTGGCTCCTTTCTTTCAGGTCAGTCGGGTTCATTGTCTCCGGGCGGTTGGACCTGGCTCGTGTGTTGTTTGCGGGCTGGGTGGTAGGGTGAAAGGCGGGGGATGTCGAGAAGACGGCTGGCTTCGCCATTGGCTCCTGCGATTTGATGCAGGGTGGGCGCTGGCAGGCAAAAACTTTGGCAAACGGCGTTGATTCCGTTTGGTGTTTGGTGAAGGGGTTTTGGTTTGATGCATCTGGTTTCCCGTCTGCGTCGCACCTTGGCGATGACGATCGTCCTGCTGGGAATGCTGGCAGGCCTGGGCGTCGCATCCGCCCAGGCGGACGCTCCCATCCTCACCGGGGGGGGGGGGTCGTCAGACCCCTCGCGTAGCTGAGCAAACCCCCGGCATTTCCCCCAGCAGCGCACCAGGCACCCCACTGCCCTCGCCGATACAAGCCGCCACACCATTAAGCCCAGCATCATCCAAGCCCGGCACCCCGTCATCGACGACGGGAACGCCTGACAGCGCAGACTCGGCTCCGTCCAAGCCATCCAATAAGACAGACAATCAAGCCACACACACAGTGCGCTTCGACCCGGCCGACGGCAGCAAGCCCACCCAAACGACCGTGAAAACCGGGACTCTCGCCGCTCCCCCGCAGCAGAATCCGCAGCGACCCGGCTTCCAGTTCGACGGGTGGATGCTTGACGGCCAGCCTTTCGACTTCCAGGCCCCCATCCTGCAGGACACGACCCTGAAAGCCCAGTGGTCGAAGACCACGGATTGGACGCTGAGCCCGGACCACGGGCCCGCTTTCGGCAGCAAGCTGACCATCAGCCCGCCCGACAGGCAGGAGACCCAATTCGCCAGCCTTGATGCCGCCGGAGACCAGACCGTCGGCCTGACCGGCGACGGCAGCATCTACACATGGATGCAGGACAGCCCGCCCAAGCAGGTGCCCTTCCCTGCCCAGGCTCCCGACGGGTTCCGCTACCTGCAGGCCGCAGCCGGCAGCCGCCGGCAGGCGGCTCTCGGATCTGACCAGCGGATCTACACCTGGGCCGGCCAACAGCCCACGCCCACCCTCCTCGACACCAGCCGGAGCGGCAGGTTCACCAGCATCAGCATGAACGACAACCTCCTGCTGGCCGTGGACCGGCAGGGACAGGTCCACGCCTATCAGGCCAGCAAGGCCGACAGCCAGAATCCAGAACTTATCCAGCAGGCCACGCTCAGCCTGCCCGCTCAGGCGCCGGCCGTCACCGCCGCCGCCTCCGCCAGCCAGGCTCTCATCGTGGACGCGGACGGGCAAGCCTGGACCTGGGACAAGGCCAATTCTGGAAACGCCAAGCCCGAACGCGTCAAGCAGGACCCGGGCATGCGCTTCACTCAAGCCCAGGCCCTCAATCAGGGGTTCCTCCTTCTGAATGAGAACGGGCAGGCCTATCACCTGGCCGACGGCAACAACAGCCTCACCGCTGTCAGCCTGCCCGGCGGCGCGCAGATCGGCAGAATCAACAGCGGCGACAATCAGGCCATGATCGTCGGCACGGACGGCCATGCCTGGGCCTGGCAGCCCGGCAAGACGCCCACCCGGGCGGACGACGGGAGCCGGCAGTACATGCAGGCCGTCAGCGCCGGCGGCAGGGTCACCGCCATCAGCAGGCCGGGCAGCATATACGGGTGGAGCCTGGACGGGCAGGGCCAGGCAGGACGGCCCGCGAGGCTCGACACCATGCAGGCGCCCATCCTGGAAACGGCCAGCCTGGACGGGCAGGCATTGACGCTCACCAGGAGCAACGGCTCCTGGCAGGCGGACATGCCCGCACGCCAGCCGGGACAAGCGACTATCCTCATCACGGGCAGGCAGGACGATAAGCCGTTCAGCAGGAGCCTTGCGTACACGGTCGACCAGCCGCTGGCACGGGCTGCGGAGCCAGCATCCGCGTTCACGGCCCGCTTCGACACAGGCGGCGGAAGCCCCGCACCAGCAGACCAGCATGTCTCCGCCCCGTACGGCCGGGTGAAGCGCCCCTCCCCCGACCCTGAGCGGGAAGGCTACCTGTTCGACGGCTGGTTCACCGGTCAGGTCGCCTATGATTTCAGCAGGCCCGTCGGCAAGGACCTGACCCTGGCCGCCCACTGGACGCCGGCAGGCCGGAACAGCAGGTGGAGCATCAGCCCTGATAAGGGCAGTCAGCTGGGCAGGGAATCCACGACCATCACCCCGCCCGACAACGCCAGCCGGGGCATCAGATTCAGCCAGATCAGCGCATCAACAAACTCCACCTATGGTTTTTCCTTGGCGGTGGGCAGCGACGGGAACGCCTACGCCTGGGGATCCAACTACTATGGCCAGCTCGGCGACGGGACGGGCGGCGGCAGCCGGAATACGCCGGCCATGGTGCCAAAGCCTGCAGGCACGCCAGCGGACTTCACCTACCTGCAGGTCAGCGCCGGAGGCTCTCATTCGCTGGCCCTGGGCAGCGACGGCAACGCCTACGCCTGGGGATACAACGCCGATGGCCGGCTCGGCGACGGGACAAGCAGCGACCGGAATGCGCCGGTCAGGGTGAAGACGCCCGACCGCAGCACGTACCCGGACCTGCCAGTGGACTTCACCTACCTGCAGGTCAGCGCAGGATACTGGCATTCGCTGGCCCTGGGCAGCGACGGCAACGTTTACGCCTGGGGATTAAACGGCAATGGCCGGCTCGGCGACGGGACAACCACCACACGGTATGCGCCGGTCAGGGTGAAGACGCCCGACCGCAACACGTACCCGGACCTGCCCAAGGATTTCACCTACGTGCAGGTCAGCGCCGGAAACGATTTTTCGCTGGTCCTGGGCAGCGACGGCAACGCCTACGCCTGGGGAGCCAACTACAGTGGCCAGCTCGGCAACGGGACAACCATCGAGCGGCATGCGCCGGTCAGGGTGAAGACGCCCGACCGCAACAAGTACCCGGACCCGCCCAAGGATTTCACCTACCTGCAGGTCAGCGCCGGAGGATGGCATTCCCTGGCCCTGGGCAGCGACGGCAACGCCTGGGCATGGGGATACAACTACAATGGCCAGCTCGGCAACGGGACGAGCAGCAGCCAGCACACGCCGGTCAGGGTGAAGACGCCCGACCGGAAGACCTACCCGGACCTGCCGGAGGATTTCACCTACGTGCAGGTCAGCGCCGGAGGCGATCATTCCCTGGCCCTGGGCAGCGACGGATACGCCTGGGCATGGGGATGCAACTGGTATGGCAACCTCGGCAACAACACCGCCAGCGGGACCAGTGACACGAATCCTGTTCCTAAGCGCGTGCGCGACCCCGCCAGTCCCGCCGACAAGAGCCAAGGACAGCAAGCCACACAGGTTAGCGGCGGATACCATCTTTCGCAGGCCCTGGGCAGCGACGGCAACGCCTACGCCTGGGGATACAACTGGTATGGCCAGCTCGGCAACAACAGCTACCGCGATTCGACTGTTCCTGTGCCGGTGTCGTTCAACCTGGCTCTGGTGGTCACCGGCGTCAGGTTCGACCAGACCCCCGCATCAGGGCTGACGCGCGGCGACGGCAGCAGCGTCAGCGTGACCACGCCCGCACACCAGCCGGGCACGGTCACCGTCAGCGTGGACTACACGCTGGGCGGCGCACCACAAACGCCCGACACATCCTTGAAGTACACGTACCTGCCAGCAGGCGCGCTCCCCCAGGCAGGCGGGGAAGGCATCCTGCTCGCCCTCATCACCGGGACTGTAAGCATGGGCGGGGTCCTCGCCTCACGCCGCCACCGGAAGGAAACACGCCAACTATTGCACGCTTCGCACGAGTAAGAGCGGCCGGGCGGCGTATCAATCCCCCCGCCCCCGGCCCACATAGGGGGAGCAGGGAGGAAACGTGCCAATCAAGGCTCAAACCCCAAGAGAGCCGACACTTCCCTCCCGCGCCCCCACCACACTTCTGCAGGCGGAAGCCGAGGGCAGGCATGCACGCCCCCGTATCCGCCTGGGAGAGGAGGAAACACGGCCGGGCAGGCCAGAAGGCCTGACAGCCACCAGCCAGCCTGGCCGCTGTTCATCTCCCTATCCCAAATAATTAATATAAGTGGCCGCTCTTTCCCAACCGCCTGGACGGGGATTTGGCCGATGCCTATAGGTTCAGACGGTATGATTTTTGTGGGGATGTTGAGGGGTCTTTCGTCTTCTGACTGCATCAGCGCAATTGGCGCCAGATCAGCCTTGAATGGCCGAGAGACTCCTCTGCAAGTAAGACGTGGCAGTGGTGTTGGCCGGCCGTTGGGGAATAACAGATGGCAGGCAAGCCTGTTGTTGGGGAAGAGGTTTGTAAGTCATGCGTATAGGCTCCCGATTGCGTTCACTGACCTTCGCGATTATTCTTCTGCTGCTCCTGTCAGGCTTGGGCATGATCGAAGCCGAAGCTGAAACCGACGCTGGTACTGAATCTATATTGATCGAGGGGGGGGGGGGGTCGTCAGACCCCTCGCGTAACTAAGCAAACCCCCGCCACTCTTCCCAGCAGCACAACCGACACGCCGCTTCCCTCGCCCTCGCCTCTGACAACTGCCTCGCCCCTGAGCCCCACGACATCAAGCCCAAACACCCCGTCATCGCCGACAGACAGTCCAAGCAGTGCAGACTCCGCTTCAACCAGGCCATCCCGGCAGACAGATGATCAGGCCGCGCACACGGTGCGCTTCGACTCAGCCGACGGGAGCAATCCCACCCAAGCGACAGTGAAAACCGGGAACTTTGCCTCACCTCCGAAGAACAATCTGCAACGTGAGGGCTCCCGGTTCGACAGGTGGACGCTTGATGGCCAGCCCTTCGATTTCCAGACCCCCATCCTGCAAGACACGACGCTGACCGCCCGTTGGACCAAGGCCACGGACTGGACTCTGAGCCCGGACCACGGACCCTCCTCAGGTACACAGCTGACCGTCAGTCCGCCCGACAAGAAAAAACCCTATTACACGAGCATCCACACGGCAAACAGCCAGTTTGTCGGTCTGACAGGCGACGGCAACATCTACATTTGGACACAAGACGGCACACCAAAACAGGTTCCTCTCCCTGCCCAGGCTCCCGAAGGGTTCCACTACCTGCAAGCCGCCGCCGGCAGCCAGTGGCAGGCGGCCCTCGGATCCGACCAGCACATCTACACCTGGACCAGCCAACAGCCCACACCCACCATCCTCGACACTGATCGGAACATCAGGTTCACCAGCATCAGCACAAGCAGCAACCGGCTGCTGGCCGTGGACCAGCAGGGCCGTGTCCACAATTTCCAGGCCAGCCAGGCCGACAGCCAGAACATGAAACCCACTGAGCAATCCACGATCAGCCTGCCCGGGCAAGCTCAGGCGATACTCGCCGTCGCCTCCCCCAGCCGGACACTCATCGTGGACGCGGACGGGCAGGCATGGTCATGGAAGCCAGACCAGGCAGAAAACACGAAGCCGTCACCCATCATGCAGACTGCAGCCCTCAACCAGGGGCTGCTCCTGCTGGACGCTGACGGGCAGACCCGGTACCTGGCCGACAGCACGACCAGCGCCAAAGCCGTCAACCTGCCAGAAAGCGCGAAAGCCAGCCGGATCAGCGCCAGCAATGACCAAGCCATAATCACAGACAAGGACGGGCACCTATGGTTATGGAAGCCAGGCGAGGCGCCCATGCGCGCAGGCAACGGGAACCAGCACTACATGCAAGCAGTCCGCATCGGCAACGAAATCGCCGCCCTAGACAGGCAGGGCAGCCTATATCAGTGGAGCATCGATGCCCAAGGCCAGCCCGGTAAGCCGGCAAAAATCGACTCCACCACAGCTCCCACCCTGGAATCAGCCAGCCTGGATGGCCAAGCGTTGACACTCAGCAAAACCGGCGACGCCTGGCAGGCAGATGTTCCCGCCCGCAATCCCGGACCGGCCGTCATTACCATCACCGGCAGGCAGGACGATAAGCCCTTCACCAAGAGCCTCAATTACACCGTCGACCAGCCGCTGTTAAGGGATGCTCAACAGGATTCCACCCACACGATCACCTTCGATACAGCAGGAGGAAGCCAGGCACCCCAACCCCAGCAAGTCGGCTACCCCTACGGTAGGGTGAAGCGGCCCTCCCCCGACCCGACGCGCAATGGTTACCAGTTCTACGGATGGTTCATCGACAACGTCGCCTACGACTTCAGCAAGCCTGTGACCAAAGACCTCAGACTTACTGCCCATTGGTCGTCAAACAAGTGGACAATAAGCCCTGATACGGGCAGCCAAATCGGCGGTGAAAGAACCACCATTACCCCACCAACCAATACAAACGGTATTAAGTTCAACCAGATCAGCAGCTCAAACACTGGTTCATTCTCCCTGGCTGTGGGCAGCGATGGGAACGCGTACGCCTGGGGAGACAACACGTATGGCCAGCTTGGCGACGGGACGGCCAAAAACTCCAGATATACGCCGGTCATGGTTCAGAAACCTGATCGCAAGACGTATCCAGACCTGCCAGCGAATTTCACCTACGTACAGGTCAGCGCCGGAGGCCGGCATTCGATAGCCCTGGGCAGCGACGGATACGCATACGCCTGGGGATACAACAGCTCTGGCCAACTCGGCAATAACACGAAAACGGATTCGCATGTTCCTGTGCCCGCGCGTGACCCCGCCAACCCTACTGATACGAGCAAAGGACTGAAAGCCACAAAGATCAGTGCTGGATACTGGCATTCGCTGGCCGTGGGCAGTGATGGATACGTGTACGCCTGGGGAAACAACGGAAACGGTCGGCTCGGCGACGGTACCACCAACGGCAAGTTAGCTCCCGTGTCGGTGATGTTCAACCCGCAGCCGGTGATCGCCGCAGCCAAGTTCGACACCAGCCCTGGCACGCATCTGACTCCTGTCAGCAACAGCAACAGCGTCACAGTGCTCACGCCCGCACATCTGCCAGGCACGGTCACGGTCAGCGTGGACTACACGATGGGCGGCGCGGGAAACACACTGACCGACACGTCCCTCAGATACACGTACACACCTGCAGGCGTGCTCCCTCAGGCCGGCGGTGAGGGCATTCTGCTGGCCCTGGCCACCGGCATGACGGGCATGGGTGGGGTTCTGGCATCCCAGCCGCCATCGGAGGGAAACACGCCAACTGTCACAAGCTTCGCACGAGTAAGAGAGGCCGGGGGCGGTGTATCAATCCCCCCCGCCCCCGGCCTACACAGGGGGAGGGGACAGGGAGGAACGTGTCCATCAAGGCTTAAACCTCAAGAGAGCCGACACCCCCTCCCGCACCCCCACCACACTTTTATCTGCTGGAGTTCAGGGCAGGCATGCACACCACATTCGGAAAAAGGAGAGAAACAGAGAAACACAGACAGGCCGACATATAAAGCTTACAGCACTCAGTCAGGCAAGTCGCCGTTCATTCCCTACAACCTCATAATTTCGTAAACAATCGCTTTTCCCCAATTGCCACGCTCATTGTCGCCGGACGATTGGTTCTGGCTTGTGTGTTGTCTGCGGACTGGGTGGTAGGGTGAAAAACGGGGGACGTCGAGAAGACGACTGGCTTGCGCCATTAACTCATGCAATTTGATGCAGGGTTGACGTTGGCAGGTAGAACTTTGAATAGGCAAGCGGTGTTGATACCGCTTGGTGTTTGGTGAAGGGGTTTTGGTTTCATGCATCTGGTTTTCCGTCTGCGCCGCATCCTGGCGATGATGACCGTCCTGATCAGCCTGCTGGCAGGCCTGGGCGTCGCATCCGCCCAGGCGGACGCTCCCATACTCACCGGGGGGGGGGGGTCGTCAGACCCCTCGCGTAGCTAAGCAAACCCCCGGCACCCTCCCCAGCAACGCAACCAACACACCACTACCCTTACCATCACCGATACAGACCACCACACCGTTAAGCCCAACAGCAAGTCCAGAAACCACGTCATCGACGACGGGAACACCTGACAGCGCAGATCCCACTCCGGTTGAATCAGCCGAACAGACAGATAATCAAACCACGCATGTAGTGCGCTTCGACCCGGCCGACGGCAGCAAGCCCACTCAGTCAACCGTGAAAACCGGCACCCTCGCCACTCCCCCACAACAGAACCCGCAACGTCAAGGCTTCCGGTTCGACGGGTGGACACTCGACGGCCAGCCTTTCGACTTCCAGATCCCCATCCTCCGGGACACGACCCTGGAAGCCAAGTGGACCAAGGTCACGGACTGGCGGCTGAGCCCGGACCATGGGCCCGCTTCCGGCGCACTCCTGACCATCAACCCGCCCAGTCCGCAGGAACCCTATTACACCAGCATCCAAGCCAAAGATGAGCAGATCCTTGGCCTGACCGGTGACGGTCGCATCTACACCTGGACCCAAGACAGCACACCCGTGCAGGTTCCTTTCCCCGTCCAGGCTCCTGCCGGGTTCCACTACCAGCAGGTTGCAACCGGCAGCCGATGGCATGCAGCTTTGGGATCCGACCAGCACATCTACACCTGGTCCAACGGACAAACAACGCCCACCATCCTCGACAACAGCCAGAACACCAAGTTCACCAGCATCAGCATGAATGGCAATCGGCTCTTGGCAGTGGATCGGCAGGGACAGATCCACACCGTTAAAAACAGCCAAAACCAGACTTCAAAGCTCCCGGAACAAGCCACATTAGGCCTGCCCGAACAAGCGCAGACTGTCACCGCGGTCGCCTCCGACACTCGGATCCTCGCCCTGGACTCTGACGGGCAAGCATGGACCCGGGACACAGGCAAAACTGCTAGCGTAAAGCCTGCACGCATCAAACAAGACCCAAGAATCCGCATCATCCAAGCCCAAGCCCTCAACATGGGATTCCTGCTCCTGGACGTGGAAGGGCAGGCCTACTACCTAGCCGACAGCACCACCAATCCCACAGCTCTCAGACTGCCAGATGACGCACAGGCCAGTCGGATCACAGCCAACGGCAGCAAGACCATTATCACAGGCAAGGACGGTCACCTCTGGGCTTGGGAGCCAGACGATACACCCGCCAGCGCATGCAAGGGACAGCATGCCTACACGCAAGCTGCCGCTGCAAACGGGAGAATCACCGCTATAAGTGGTCAGGGCATCCTATACCAGTGGAGCTTAGACAAGCAAGACCAGCCAGCAAGACTCAACACCACCCAAGCGGCCCTCCTGAAATCAGCCAGCGTGGATAGCCAAACATTGACGCTCAGCAGGAACAACAACTCATGGCAGGTGGAAATCCCCGCCAGCAAGCCAGGACAAGCAGCCATCACCATTACCGGGGAGCAGGACGGCAAACCTTTCACTCGAAGCCTGAAATACACCGTCGACCAGACCCTGACCAGAGATGCCGAGTCGGAAACCAGCCATACGGTCGACTTTAATACAGGCGAAGGAGGCCCGACACCGGACCCGCAGCAGGTCCCCTACCCGTATGGCAGAGCGAAACGGCCTTCGCCCAACCCGGTACGTGAAGGCTACCTGTTCGACGGGTGGTTCATTGGCGAAGTCGCGTATGACTTCAGCAAACCAGTCACAGGCAACCTCACCCTCACCGCCAAATGGACACGCCAAGACCCGAACAACACGTGGAGTATCAGCCCGGACAAGGGTAGTCAGCTGGGCAAGCAAACCACTGCCATCACCCCGCCAGCGACGAGAAGCGGCATCAGATTCAGCCAGGTCAGCGGGTCAACAGAAACGCCAAGTTTTTCCTTGGCTGTGGGCAGCGACGGCAACGCCTACGCCTGGGGATACAACCAGTATGGCCAGCTCGGCAACGGGACAACCGGCGGCTATCAGACTACGCCGATCATGGTGAGGACGCCTGACCGCAAGACGTATCCGGACCTGCCAGAGGATTTCACCTACGTGCAAGTTAGCGCCGGAAACGCTCATTCCCTAGCCGTGGGCAGCGACGGATACGTGTACGCCTGGGGGTTTAACAACTATGGCCAACTCGGAAACAACACCAGCGGCACCTATTCATATTCGTCTGTTCCTGTGCGTGTAAGCGACCCCGCCAACCCCACAGACACAAGCAAAGGACTGAAAGCCATACAAGTCAGCGGCGGTTACTCGCATTCGCTAGCCGTGGGCAGCGACGGATACGTGTACGCCTGGGGGCTTAACAACTATGGCCAACTCGGAAACAACACCAGCGACACCTATTCATATTCGTCTGTTCCTGTGCGTGTACGCGACCCCGCCAACTCCACAGACACAAGCAAAGGACTGAAAGCCATACAAGTCAGCGCCGGAAGCTGGCATTCGCTAGCCGTGGGCAGCGACGGATACACCTACGCCTGGGGATTAAACGAAGATGGCCAGCTTGGCAACAACAAGTCCCGCAATTCGTCTGTTCCTGTGCGTGTGTGCGACCCCGCCAACCCCACTGACACAAGCAAGGGACTGCAAACCGTACAGGTGAGCGGCGGAGGGGATCACTCGCTAGCAGTCGACAAAGATGGACAAACATGGTCATGGGGAAGAAATGATCATGGTGAGCTCGGCAACGGCACCACCACCAGCACCCGCAGTGCGAATCCTATTCCCGCGCGTGTTCGATATCCTGCGAATGCGCGCGCAGTGGCAGCCACCCAGGTAAGCGCCGGGACCTTTCACTCGCTTGCAGTCGACAAAGACGGAAACATCTGGGCATGGGGATACAACTACTTTGGTCAGCTCGGCAACAACACCACGAGCAATCGGCCTATCCCAGTAAAGGTGTTCGCTTCCGCGCAATCCACTAGCTCAGCCGGACCCTGGCTAAAAGCAGCGCAAATAAGCGCCGGAGGCTATCATTCGCTGGTGATAGGCGCGGACGGATACGCCAAAGCATGGGGACGCAACGGCTATGGCCAGCTCGGCAACGACAGCATCCCCACTGGGGAATATAACAGCAATGCTAGGAGTAGTGTTCCTGTGCCGGTGATGTTCAATCTGCAGCCGGTGATCACCGGCGTCAGATTCGACCAGACCGCAGTACCAGGCCTGACGCGCGGCGATGGCAATAGCGTGACCGTGCTTACACCCGCACACCAGCCGGGCACGGTCACCGTCAGCGTGGACTACACGCTGGGCGGCGCAGCCCAAACGCCGGACACCTCCCTCCGATACACGTACTTGCCCGCAGGCGTGCTCCCCAAGGCCGGCGGGGAAGGCATCCTGCTCGCCCTGGCCACCGGCATGACCGGCATGGGCGGAGTCCTGGCATCCCGCCGCCACCGGACGGAAACACACCAACTGTCACACGCTTCGCACGAGTAAGAGCGGCCGGGCGGCGTATCAATCCCCCCGCCCCCGGCCCTACATAGGGGGACCAGGGAGGAACGTGCCAATCAAGGCTCAACCCCAAGAGAGCCGACACTTCCCTCCCGCGCCCCCACCACACTTCCGCAGGCGGAAGCCGAGGGCAGGCATGCAGCCCCCGCCCCAGCCCGGGAGAGGAGGAAACACGGCCAGGCCAGCCACGGGCAAAAACCCAAAGCCAGCCCGGCCACTGTTCATCTCCCTATCCCAGCATAATCGCGCAAACAGCAGCTTCATCCTCGAGCATTTAGCCGCGCCCTCCTTCACCCACAGCCAACCCTCGACGGTCCATGCTGTGAAAGTTGCGGTATCGTTACCGCACTGATATAACTGAAGGCTGTCAGAACCGTTCGCCTGCCCATGGCGGCGGTCAGGCAACCGCCGAGGTCGGCAGTCCGGCCCGGCGGCCGACCACTTCGACGAAAGGCCATGATGGCGTACGCGACGATCAGGGATGTGGCCCAACGGGCCGGTGTCTCCGTATCGACGGTCTCCCGAGCCCTCAATGACTCCGGGCGCATCTCCCCCGCCACACGGCAGCGCATCAACCAGGTCATCCACGACCTGCACTATGTGCCGGACTCCCGGGCCCGGTCCATGCACTCCGCCCATTCGCGCACCATCGGCCTGCTCATCCCCGACATCCGCAACTCCTACTTCGCGGATCTGGCCTATCTGATTCAGGGCCAACTGCTCAACCACGGCTTCCAGACCCTGATCTGCACCTCCACCCAGGGCGACCCCGGCGAGGATCGGGCCCAGGTGCGCAACCTGCTGGGCCAGCACATCGACGGAGCCATCATCGTGCCCGGGCCGCGTTCCTCGCACACCCTGGAGGAGCTGACTAGACGCGGGCTGCCCCTGGTCTGCGTGGACCGTGCCGCCGAGGGTGCCGCCGGACGCGACGGGCGGGCCATCCCCTGCGTGGACGCCGACCCCGAGCCCGGCCTGCGACAGGC
Organism: Bifidobacterium sp. W8112; assembly: GCF_016101425.1. Lineage (NCBI taxonomy): Bacteria > Bacillati > Actinomycetota > Actinomycetes > Bifidobacteriales > Bifidobacteriaceae > Bifidobacterium > Bifidobacterium sp. W8112. The sequence continues at coordinate 226,879 of NZ_JACFQN010000001.1, forward strand.
CCTTGAGGATCTGCACGCCCAGGGCCACCGACGCATCACCCTGGTGCCCGGGCCCCTCAAGGAATCGGCCACCTTCCGCGAACGCCTGGGCGTATACCGGAACCTGCTGGCAGGCATCGAGGGCATGGACGACCCCCTGGCCGACCAGGTAGAGCCCGGCACCTTCGACCCCGACATGATCGACCTCTGGGCCCGGCAGGGCATCACCGGCGTGCTCTTCGGATCCTCCTTGGATGCCATACGCGCCATCAAAACGGCCCAGTCCCGAGGAATCGGCATCGGCGAGGACCTGTCCATGATCACCTTCGACGACCTGCCCGTCTTCCGCATCCTGACCCCGGCCGTGTCGACCATCTCCCAGCAGATCGACACCATGGGGACCCGCTGCGTGGACATGCTCCTGGCTCTGATGGCAGGCTCGCCCGTGCGGTCGGTCCGGCTGCAGACCAGCTACCGCCACTGCGCCTCGGTGGGGCGGCCGCCCGCGCACACCGGCCAGGATCCCTGAACCTGTCACAGCGTGATCATCAAGGCGGACAAGCTCATCAAGGAACGGAGAAACATGATTCAAGATATGGCGGCGGCACCCGACCAGGTGCTCAAGGGACTGGATACCATCACGGGGTCCATCTCGGTGGTCGGGTCCATGAATGCGGACTACACCGTCAACACCGACCGGCTGCCCAAGCCCGGCGAGACCATCAACGGCGGTCCCCTGCAGGTGCTGCCGGGGGGCAAGTCGGCCAACCAGGCGGCGACCGCGGCCCGCATCGGCGCCCAGGTCAGGCTCTTCGGGGCCGTGGGATCCGACTCCAACGCCGACTTCCTGCTGGGGCAGCTGGGCAATGCCGGGGTGGACGTCTCCCATGTGATGACCGTGCCGGGAGCCAGCGGAACCACAGTCATCACCGTGGATGCGCGCGGCGAGAACACCATCGTCTACTCCCCCGGCTCCAACGGCAAGGTGGATGTGGACTACGCCCACCGCTCCCGCCAGGCCCTGACCTCGGCCAAGGTGCTGGGCCTGTGCCTGGAGAGCCCCATCGAGACGGTCACCGAGGCCGCGCGCATGGGCCACGAGGCCGGCATGACCGTGCTGCTCAACGACTCCCCCTTCCGCGCCGACCTGCCCGCCGACTTGATCGCCAACTCGGACCTGATCCTGGTCAACGAGCATGAGATGGCCCAGCTGCTGGGCATCGACGAGCCCGAGGACGGCGACTGGCTGGGGGCCGACTGGGACCGGATCAACCAGACCATGCAGGACTTCGGCTTCCACCGGGCCATCGTCACCCTGGGCGGCGAGGGCTCCATGGTGCTGGACCAGGGCCGGACCTACCGGATTCACGCCGTGCATGTGGACGCCGTGGACACCACCGGCTGCGGAGACGCCTTCATGGGCACCGTGCTGGCCGGCCTGGCCTCCGACATGACCCTGGTTGAGGCCGCCCAGCTGGCCTCCTACGTCTCCGCCTACGCCGCCACCGGGCAGGGGGCGCAGGCCTCCTACGGCACGGCCGAGCAGATTCGGCTGCGTTTCTCCTGAGATTGGGTGCCCTCCCCTGCGTTGTCAGGCCGACGAACCGTTGCGGAATACACGACGATTCGTCGGCCTGACTGGTATCTGTGGAATACAGGCTGGATGGATGGATATGGGATGCATACTTGTTGCCGGTTGCCAATTGCCGGTTGCCGGTTGCCGGTTGAGCACAAATGTGGAATCCATATGGAATCCATACTCACTGCCAACTGAGCGCAAGTCTGCGATCCGCTCTTACTGCCTGCTGAATCCAAGCATGGAATCCGAACTTGTTGCCAGTTAAAGCCCTCCAAGGGTTGGGATGGGCATTTGGGCACGCATATGTCTCGGCCGTGTATGCTATGCAGAAAGCCATTCCATCTAAGAATGCGTGTACAGCACCATGGCAAGGAACGGTATAGGCCTCCCAAGGCCAAAGCGGCCAGACCGATAAACGGCAATCGCCATCTGCAAAGCCGCCATCTTCCGGCTCACTATCTCCCAACTCACCATCCTCCGACTCGCCATTCAGCACCCATTCCCGATCACGACTGCTCCGACTTATCCACTTTGGGAGAGCCTGGGACCACATTTGACCACATCATCCCTCGGACTGATGGCACCTTCCTCCTTCCCTGAATAGTGTTGATCCCATGAGCACAGTCAGTCAAACAGCGCAGCGACCAATCACCAGGTCCAATAATCGAATGCTGCTGACTGACGCTCTCTTCGCCATCCTTCTGTTGCTTCTATTGAGTGGCTCCACCGCCAATCTCAAAGATGGGGCCCTGATCCCCTTGCAGGAAAACCTAATCCTGATGTGGACGGTCCTGCTCATAGCTCCTGTCGTTATCCGTCGTCGATTTCCCGACCTGGCAGCCTGGCTCTTCGTTGCTGTGGCTCTGGCTCAGCTTTTGTTGGGGCCAGCCATCATGCCCGCCGATGCAGTCTGCCTGGTTATGGTCTATTCATGTCTGCTCTATGGACGCCCATCCTTGCGTCGACTCTACCTGACCTTGGCCTGGGTCATGACGCCCTTATCCTGCCTTATCTTCACATTGGTCGATTTGGGGTTTCTGCCTCCGGGCAGAGCACAACCGGACCGCACCTCAATGTGGCCGATCTCATTCAGAGAACTGGCGACCACCTTCCTATCGAATTTTCTGATCGAAGGGCTTTTACTGCTCGTAGCCATCGTCACAGCCTACTGGACGCGGACCAGGCGAGATGCCCTTGACGAGGCCCGGCGACGCAATCACGCTTTGGCCCTGCAGGCAGAACAGAGCGCCGCCCTGTCCGCCAGTGCTGAGCGGGCCCGCATAGCGCGTGACATGCACGATGTCGTCGCCCACACACTGTCCATCGTCATCGTGCAGGCCGATGCCGGCAGATACGCAGCCACTGCCAATACGAGCCTGGCCTTCAAGACCATGCGCACAATCGATCAAGAGAGCCGTCGAGCCCTACGCGAGCTGAGCTCTCTCTTCGGCAAACTCAAATCACCGACCAACCCAGCGGCCGCAACCAGCCAAAAAACATCGGATTCTCCTCCCGGCCAGCACCCGTCTTCCCCACCACCAACGGATCCTGCCGACATCCATATCCTTGACCAATCTCAAGCAACTGCCCAAACGAATTCCCCTCGTCAACCCGCGAACGCTCATGATCCGGATCCAGCCGAAACAGATCGCACTCAGCCAAGCCAAGCCAGCGACTATCTTCACACAAGCAAAGAAACTCCAGCTGCTAACACTGCCAAGGCCAACGTTGATACGGCCGACAATGCGTGTATTTGGCCCTCAGGTGCCACCTCTTCAAGCAATCCGCCGACCAGCTACGGATCATGGACAAACTTGATAGATGCCGCCCAACTTGCTCAGCCAGAATCTCAATTCAACCGACGCCTCGAAGGCCGACCCCACCCAGAAAAGTTGGATCGCAGCCGCGCCATAACTGCTTATCGGATCCTTCAAGAAGCCTTGACCAATGTTCGCAAGCATGCCGCTTCGGCTTCGGATGTGCTGATTGAAGAACAGTGGCTCACAGACGGTCTGTGCCTCACCATTGACGACCACCCGCTCGACCACGCCACTACCAATTCAGATTCTCCGCCGCAGATGGATCAACCTGAGCATTCAGGTTTCGGCCTTTTGGGAATGCGCGAACGACTGACTTCCTTGGGAGGCAGCCTCCAAGCTGGTCCCAAGTCAAAAGGCGGTTACCACCTCCAGGCATGGATTCCCTTTGCTTCTCCGCCAAAATCCGACCCTGAAGGAGGAATACATGCCAACCAGCAAACGCAATGGTCCTTGCGTTCGATTGTCTCCACGCTCTTCGTTTGGTTCCAACGCCATCCGTTGACGGCCGACCTGGGTCTGGTAATCGGAATCCTATTGGTAGAAAATCCAGGTCAAGCTCTCGCCATAGCACCTGTCACTCCCCAATATGATCCAGGCCGGCCAGTAAGAATCATTGCCACACTAGCTATAGCTTTGCCTCTGATTGTGCGCAGGGTCCGTCCCGGCATTTGCGCCGCCATAGTGGCTGCAGTCGCCGCCCTGCTGCTGCTCTTCTCGCCCTGGCTGCCGGAAGCTGCAGTCTTGTCCCCAATCGCCGTCTATTCGGCGATGGTTTACGGTAAAAACTCCACCAGGCGCTGGGTTCCGTTCGCGGTCATCACGGATATGGTTTTGTGGTCTGTCAGATGTGCAGTCAATACCCAAGGGTGTCCCACCATTTTGTCCTACATGACAGAAGGACCGGCAGAAGCCTCTTTTTCTGCATCCCATTTAGCGCTTTTTATAGTGATGGCCACACCGGCCTTGATCTGCCTGCTGACCATTCTGATTGCCTCACGCCGACGCACTCGTGGTTCGGTCCTGCTTCTCCAGCAGGAACGCGAGCGCGCCCTAAACCAGACCTTGCAGGAAAGCCAGGCTCTGGCAGCCAATCTAGAGCGTGAACTCATCGGCGCCACCATGCAGATAGAGGTGGCCGCCACACTGAATACAGTCATTGCATCCACCAGCAAAGCACTCGCTCAGTTGAACGATTACCAAGTCAAGGAGGTGGACCCTCCCCCAGAGCAGGTAGCACAAGCCTTCGGCGACATTGCAACCCAAGGACGCCATGCCCTGGCTCGTATGCGACAACTACTCACAGTCCTGCGTCACAGTTCCAGCACTGATTCGCGTTCAGACAATGACACCACCGACGTGTCAGACGAGAGCCCCAATTCAGACAGGAACCATATGGTCGATCCCACCCACAAGACCACACCTTCGCCGGCTCTTCACCCAGCCAAACCCCTGCCAGTAGATCTTGACGATCAGCCTGACAACCCTCCGCAACAGTCACAACAGGATAAGGAACCAGAGCATGTCTAATCGGACCAACCGTACTCCAGACATGAGCGTTCTTGATGATGTACACCTCCTATGGCGGGCACACAGGAAATGGATACATAGGAAACGTACACAGCAGGCAATCAGCCCACCGGAAGAATGGAGCATTCCATGAATCACGGACCTGAAGATCAGCCCAGGCCAGGAGTCAGTGACAGAAACGGCTCACTTCACCATTTGGTGGTGGATCCATCAACAGTTATTTCGGTAACAATCACTCAGACAACCATCGCTTAGACAACACTCAATCAAACAGCGATTACCTTGGCTACAAATTGTAACCTGTCGCAATTCCTAGCCACACTCGACTCAGATAAAATCGGATGGTGGCGCTGACCATCATCTAGCGGAAAGAAGCAGGCAGTTATGGAACGGACCGACCCCATCAGCGTTGCCATCGTGGATGACCAGGATCTGGTCCGGGCTGGCTTTGCCATGGTCATCGGCTCCCAGGATGACATGACCGTGGTTGGCCAAGGCGCGGACGGCGAGCAAGCGGTGGACCTGGCTTCACGCCTGCGGCCTGATGTGATCCTTATGGATGTCCGAATGCCCGGCATGGATGGTTTGACAGCTACCCGCCGGATCACTGCTTTGTCGCCTGACCGTCCGGAGCCCAGGGTCATTGTGCTGACCACCTTCGATCTTGACGAATACGTCATGGCTGCCATAAAAGCCGGCGCATCAGGATTTCTGCTCAAGGATACCGAACCTGAAACCCTCTTGTCCTCCATCCGTACAGTTCACCATGGCAATGCGATCATCGCCCCTTCGGCTACAAAACGCCTAATCGAGCATATGGCCCATGACATGCCTACGACCGGATCCATGCCATCGGGCTCAACCTATCGCGATCCCGAAGCAGACCTGCTCACTGATCGCGAGCTGCAGGTCCTGGTTCACATAGCCCAAGGCCTGAGCAACCAGGAGATTGCCGACAATCTGGGAATCTCACTGCCCACGGTGAAAACCCATGTCACTCACATTCTCCAGAAAATCAATGCCCGCGACCGTGTCCAAGCAGTGGTCTTCGCTTACGAAAACCATCTGGTATGAACCAGGCCATCAGTCAGCATCAATCATCACTGAGCGCCTCAATGGGTGAAACCTTGACTGCCTCCCTGGCTGGCAGCACACTGGCTGCCACCGCAGCCAGCAAGGCCACTGGCAGTATCAGCGCAAAAGCCGACCATGGCACGGTGAAGGTCACGGATCCTAAGGGCACAAAGACCTGATAGGCTCCTATCCACCCGAATAGCATTCCTAGAACGATTCCAGCCAGACTGGCTCCTAGGGCAATCATGCAGGCCTCGACTCCCAAGGATCGGCGAACCTGGACGCTGCTCATGCCGATTGCTCTGAGCGTGGCGGTCTCACGACGGCGTTCCAGCACCGACATCATCAAAGTGTTGGAGACCCCTATGAGGGCAATGATGACGGCAACGCCCAGCAATGCCACCATGATCGCCAACAAGGAATCGATTCTTTCGCCCCATAGCCGCTTTTGCGTCAGCCCACCGCTGATAGCCATGTCGTCATGCTCTCCGACAGCCTGACGTATGTCATCCAAGAGCAGCGCGGCATCGCGATCTCCCTGCGTCCTGATCCAGATTTCATGCGCCTTGGTCTCAATTCCAGCGACATTCCGGGAGTCCGTGATTGCATAGACGCCACTGGTATCCAGCCCGCCGAATCCGGCAAAGACCCCAGTCAATGTTCTTCTTGCATCTGCCTCCTTTTCACGTTCATCGTCCGCCTGAGGATCGGCTATCGACAACTTCAGCTGACTTCCATCCCGGTAACCGGAATGCTTGGAAATCGTTCTGGTCGACACCAGCAGTGCATCCGATTTTTGCGTATCTGGACCCAGATCGGCATGAAGCACATGCCTGATCCGTGAAGTATTCAAGGCGTAGACAGTCATGGAATCTTGTGAGGGGCCTCCTGACTCGACCTTGGCATTGAATCGTTGCACCAGCTCTGCATCAGCGACACCTTTGATCCGTTCAATGGCCCGCACATTATTCTTATTCAGCCCCTGACCAGATATTTCAATATCCAAGGAATAACGCTGATCAATATCCTTGGCCAAGGTCCGTTTAGTGGTTGCCGCACCTGTAGCCAGAGTGGAGACCAGGGTTACGCCAATCAGCAGAGCAACACCTGTGGCAGCGACTCGTGAGGGATTTCGTGCGATATTCGCCACTCCAACCCTGCAAGATGGTCCAATCCGGGACACAGGCCTACCCAGGCAACGCAGAAGAGCTGGAATCCACCGACGCGCCCCGATCAGCGCACCCAGAAAAATCAGCAAAACACCCAATACCGCGAGACCCAGCAAGAGTTCCTGCTGATTAGTGGTCTGGACTGTATCGCCGGTGTTTGTCCTGACTAGCTCCCTGACACGCCAAGAGGACCAGATCACGAATACTAAGCCGCAGACCGCCAACAGGATGCTGATCAGCAAACCGGTCCGTTTCCTGTTTCCTTGCTCCTGATAATCCACTGGCTGCAGGGCTTCAAGCGGTCTGACCCTGATAGCCGTACGCGTAGACCCAAAGGCAGCCACCAAGGTTGCCAGAACGCCAAGCGCAAATGGAACCAGAAGGGCAGCAGGAGTAAGCAGAAGTGCAAGCTCCATGGTGCCCGAATGCAAACCAAGGCAACCGGCAAGACCCATCAAGCCCATGGCCAGCAGAATGCCAATCAAGGACGATATGACACCAAGAAGCAGTGCCTGCTGCAGCACGCCTAACCTGATTTGCCGTCGATCCGCACCAATAACCCTCAGCAGGGCCAGATACCTGCGCTGTCTGGCCACCATGATCTGGAAGGTGTTGGCAATCACCAAGGCAGCCACCACCATGGCCAGTACACCGAAAGTCATGAGGAAGACAGTCATAATGTTCACGCCATTGCCTGTCTGCTCACTGAGCAGCCTGTCCTCCATGGCGCGACGGTCCTCCAGCCGGTATCCGTCGGGAACGTATCGACTGATCTCATGCAGAGTGTTCTGAAGTTCCTTGCCTTGGCCATCAACCTGCAGATAGACGTTTTCCACAGGAGGGGACGCCGGTCCAACCATTCCCATCTTAGTCAGCAGACGATCAATCCGGGAACCCGTCAGCACCACAGCTCCGCCGAAGTCGTCGTACTGTCCACCACGGCTCTTGCTGATGCCTGAGATGGTCAAGTCCACAGAACCTTGGCTGACAAGGCGTTCTTTATTTAAAGAATCTTGAGCACTATCACTTCCTGGCAACATCAACGGGGACAGATGGAGGCGCACCTTATCCCCGAGACGCGCCCGGAGCCTGTCGGCGACGGAACGCGGCAGTACCACCTGATCGTCTGAATCCGGCCATTGTCCCCGATCCAAATCGATAGGCATGAGCTCCCGCCTGGCACCCATAATCGCCAGAATCCCCTTGCTGGACTGACCGTTTGCTTCCGTATCCACCATGAGGTTGACATCGGGGCGCAGACCACGAACCCCCTGCGGTTTCGACAGCCCCCTGCTATCGAACTCGTCGAACAGAATTGGCTTGTCCTGATCCCTTCTGGAGGTCACAGCATAATTGGCTTGGCCGGCATCCATGCTGATCTCGCGACGCATGGAGGCATTCGCCACGTTGCCAAAAAGAAGCGTCAGGCACATAAAGAGGGTGCCGATCACGATGGCCAGACCAGCCGGCATCATCATTCGCGCATCGCGCTTCATCATCGTACGGGTTATCCGCCACACAATGCATCCCCTAGTCCTGTACCTGGGAATAGCCAGCAGCACCAGCCGAAACTTGTTCAGCCAGAAGATCGTTCATGGCTTTCACCGTCGGATTCTGTCGGTCCGCAACGATCTGTCCGTCGGCAAAGACCAGCGCACGGTCGGCATAGGATGCGGCATAGGCATCGTGAGTGACCATGATGACGGTCTGATTCAGCTCGCGTACGGAATCGCGCAGGAACTTCAGAACACCAGTGCTGGCTGCCAGGTCCAGGTTCCCCGTCGGTTCGTCCGCGAAGACCAGACCGGGTTTGGTTATTAGCGCTCTGGCGATGGCGACCCGCTGCTGCTGCCCCCCGGATAATTCACCGGGAAGATGGTTCAGCCTCTCCGACAAACCCAGCGTCTCTACCAGCTGCTCCATCCACGAGCTGTCAGACCGAACGCCGTCCAATACCAGCGGCATGAGGATGTTCTGTTTGGCCGTGAACATAGGCAGCAGGTTGAAGCTCTGGAAGATGAATCCCAGATGTCGTCGCCTGATCAGGGTCAGCTGACGGTCGTCCAGTCGTGTCAGATCGACTCGGCCAGCCTGATCAATCGATGGATGATGACGATGTCTACTCTTCGGCTGCAGAAGATCAGCGGCCATATAGACATGGCCAGAGGTGACAGTATCCAGACCGGCCAGAACGTGCATGAGCGTTGACTTGCCCGAACCTGAAGGCCCCATGATGGCCGTGAACCGGCCTTGCTCGAAATTCACGTCGATTCCGCGCAGGGCATGGACAGCATTCGAACCTTGCCCATAATCCTTGGTCAGCTGCCTGGCGCTGACGGCCGGCGGTCCCGCGACGCCTGGGCCTGCACTGTCGATTAACCCTTGTGAAGGTGAAGTATCCGCTTTGTTCTGCATGGTGCTCCTTATCCGCCAGGAAGCCTTTCTCCCGTTAGCTTCCGACCCTATGCGGCTATCAGCTGCCGCGATATGGTCCCTAGGAGGGATGAAAATAATCATTCTTACGGATGAGTGCGCTGAAAAACTCTTCCTGTTAGGCTGGCACCATCCAAATCAACGCGGGGCGGCGGGGATGGACATCTGGGAGATGAAGAACATCATGTTCAGCGCAAAAGACGTGAGCCTCAAGACATGCAACCATCGGACCAAGAGATTGAAACAGTTACCTGGATCCCCTTGATTGACTCCGGGAATATCAAGGTCCCTTCGCTCAAGCCGGCTCGCTTCCAAGCAGCAGCAGTGAAGACGGCATCTGGGGAGACAAATCAATCATTCCCGGCGCCGACCAAGGCGCGCTGAGATAAAGGCTGTGCTTATGATGCGCGCTGGTTGCTTACCGTCATTCCTCAGCAAGAGCCACGACCGGTGGAGTCCGGTTGACGCGTCTTGCAGGCAGGACGCTTGCCAAGATTGCGGCTACGAGCGCCACCAGCAGAATCACTATGCCTATGGTCCAAGGAATGGGGAAAGCCACCGTACCCAGAGAGGAGAAAATCTCATAGGCTGCAGCCCAGCCGAAAAGCAGGCCCAGGACCATGCCAGACAAGGACGACCCCAGGGCTATCAGCCCTGACTCCACAGCCAAGGACCGCCTGATCTGCTTGCGGGTCATCCCGATGGCCCGCAGGGTGGCGGACTCACGCCGACGTTCCAGCGCCGAAAGGGAAAGCGTGTTGGCCACGCCGATCAATGCGATGGCAACTGCCACCGCCAGCAGGGCCAGGATGATCATGAGCAGGTTGTCGATGGTCCGGTCCCACTGTCGCTTCTCAGCCAGCCCGCCCTTCACAGAAACAGCCGAATACCCAGAAAGCGCACTCTTCACCTTGTCTATGAACGCCGAGACTGTTGGCGAGCCATCGACCTTGGCCCAGATCTGCACGGTCTGAGGCTGAACGCCATTGAGTGAGGATGAGTCGGTCAGGCCATATAAATTGCTGGCATCAATCCCCTGGAAGGGCGCGTAGACACTGGTCACGAAGAGTCTTTGAGCCACCGATGCAGATCCGCCTTGAGCGTCGCCTTGAATTGGGTTGAGCACATTGAGTCCCAGATTTCCGCCGTCATGAAAATCCTTCTGTCTATCCATGAGGCTTTTGGGAAGTAGAAGGGCATCTTGTCCTGAAAGATCCCTGCCGACCTTGGCATTCAGGAGGCGATCGATCTTGTTTGAATCCAGAGCGAAAATAGTCATTCCTGCACCGTTCTCGCCGCCTGATTTGACCATGGCAGCATACTGGGGCACCAGTTCGGCCTGCGCGACCCCGTCGATCCGTCGAATGGCGTTCAGAGCCTTGGTATCCAGGCCATCGGCGCTGATCTGCAGATCGACCGAGTAGTGCTCATCCATCATGTCGGCCATGGTCTGCTTGGCGCTGGCGGCGCCTGTGGTCAAGGTGGCGACCAGCGTTACGCCGATCAGGAGGGCGGTGCCTGTTGCCGCCACACGGGAATGATTCCGTGCAATGTTAGCCACGGCGATTGTGGACGAGGGCCCGATCCGCGAAACCAGGGACCCGACTCCCTTGAGCATGAAAGGAATCCAACGATTGGCACTGAAAAGGATACCTAGGAAGGCAAGGACAATGCCGATGACAGCCATGGCAGCGACGATATTCGGCCCGTCTCCGGATGCCTTGCTGGCCTTGTCTGCCGTGACATTGAGCCTGACATGCCAGAGAGACCAGACCGTCATGGTGATGCCCAGCAGAATCATGACCACGCTGACAAACAGTCGTATTCTGCTCGTCCGCTTGTTCTGCAAAAGATCGGCAGGCCTCAGCGCCTCCAAAGGACTGACCCTGGTGGCGGCCCATGAAGATCCCAGGGAGGCCAAAACCGTAACGACGATGCCGAAAACGAGAGGCACCAGGATAACTGCCGGAGTCAGCTTCAATTGGAAGTAGAGGGAACTCGTATGAGCCTTGGCTACACCCAGAATGGCCATGATTCCGATGGCGGCGCCGACCCCGATCAGGGAAGCCACAGCGCCCAGGATGATGGAACGCATCAGGACGCTGGTCCTGACCTGGCTCTTATTGGCGCCAATCGTCCTCAGGAGGGCCAGGTAGCGACGTTGCCGAGCGACCATGACCTGGAAAGTGTTGGCTATGACGGTGGCAGCCACGAACATGGCCAGCGTGCCAAAGACCAGAAGGAAGGTGGTCACGGGGTTTTGGGAACCGCCGAGCGCGGTCTTGACCAGTCGGTCCTCCATAGTGTGACGGTCTTCAAGGGAATAGCCGGAAGGCATGAGCTTGCGCAAAGAGGCCAGACTCCCATCGAGGTCGCTGCCCTGCCCGCCAACATTCAGGTAGATGTTCTGGGCATACAGGTTACCCATGTCGCCAAGACCTGCTGTAGCCATAAAGGCATCTATGGTCTTGGGGGTCAGCACGATTGCGCCGCCCGACTCGCCAAACTCGCCGCCCTCGTTGCCCTGGTTCGAACTGACCCCCGACAAGGTCAGCGGCCTCGATACGAACCTGCCCGCAACCTGGTCAGCGCTGGCTTGCCCTTTCGGCCCAAGGTCCTCAGAAATATACAGCATGTTAGGCGACAGGTTCAGATTCACCTTGTCACCGAGGGAAAGCTTGAGCCTGGACACAGTCGGCCCGGGTAGGACCACCTGGTCATCAGCACTGGGCCAGGATCCTTTGGACAGACCAACCGGCATCAGCGATGAATCCGCCATAGGAATGGCAATCACGCTCTCGCTCTTGACCTTGCCGGCGCGGACATCCACCATGAGCTGGGTGTCTGATCTGACTGCGTGAACGCCTGGGACTTTTGCCAGCTCCTCTGTTTTGAAGTCCTTCACCCTTTTCTGCTCTGAATGGTTGCCTTCCGCTGGGATGATGGCGTAGTTGGCCTGGGCAGCATCGGATGAGACCATACGCCGCATGGAAACATCCATAGTGTTGCCGAAGAGGAAGGTCATGGCAATGAACAGTGTTCCGACGACAATGGCGATGCCGGCGGGAACCATCATGCCCAGGTCATGCCGCATCATTTTTCTAGCAACGAACCACATAAGCGTTCCCTCAGCGATGAGCAGCCGAGTCAGCTGTAGCTGTAGAGGCCATGACTTCCTCGGAGAGCAAGGCATTCATGGAATCCATAGTGGGTCTGTCCTGGTCTGCCACGATTCGCCCATCCGCAAATACCAAAGCCCGGTCGGCAAAGGAGGCCGCAAAGACATCATGCGTGACCATGATGATGGTCTGCCCCAACTCGCGGACCGAATCCCGCAGGAAGCTGAGCACTTCGGTCGAAGAGGCCGTGTCCAGGTTTCCGGTGGGTTCGTCTGCAAAGACAATGGAAGGTTTGGTGATGAGGGCCCTGGCGATGGCCACACGTTGCTGTTGACCGCCAGAAAGCTCGCTGGGTCGGTGGCTCAGCCTCTCCTCCAGGCCCAGGGTCTTGGCCAGAACATCCAACCAGGCTGTGTCTGGCTTGGCCCCATCCAGGATCAGAGGCATGAGGATGTTCTGCTTGGCCGTAAACATGGGCAGGAGGTTGAAACTCTGGAAAATGAAGCCCAGGCTCTGGCGCCTCAAGAGGGTCAGCTGATTGTCGTTGAGCTTGGTCAGGTCGACCACTCCCCTCTGCCCTCCTCGACGACGGGCCCGCCTGCTCTTCACACCGGCGGCATCGGTCCCGTTCAGGTAGACATGTCCGGAGGTAACGGTGTCCAAGCCCGCCAAGGTATGCATGAGGGTGGACTTGCCCGACCCGGAAGGACCCATGATGACCGTGAACCTGCCCCGTTCGAATTCGACATCCACGCCCCGCAAAGCATGAACCAGGTTCTCCCCACTCCCATAGTCCTTGGTCAGTCCCTTGGCCTTGATGGCCACCTGAGCTATCTGCCTCGGTTTCCCCGCACCGGACGACGGATCGGAAGACGCCCTCGTCTTTGCTCCATGTTTCATGCTTCCATCTTACCTACCGCAATATTGCCACCTCACTGGTCAGGTGCTGTCTGCCACTGGAGAAGGAAGGGGAGGCATATGCAAAGGCGCCCATCGAAACGTAATGAGGTTTCGACAGGCACCTTCTGCTTCTGTGCCTTCTCGGTCGTATATCACGCAGATATGACACCAAGAAGGAAGTGTGGTTGCCGGTTACTTGGCCAGACCGGACTCCTTCAATGCCTGGAAGGCACCCTTGAGGTCATCCAGAATGTCCTCGATGTTCTCCGTGCCGATGGAGAGCCTGATGGTACCGGGATGGATGGCCTGATCCTCCAGCTCCTCCGGCGTCTCCTGGGAGTGAGTGGTCGATGCCGGATGGATGGCCAGCGACTTCACATCAGCCACGTTGGCCAGAAGGGAGAAGAGATGCAGGTTGTTGATGAAGACCCTGGCCGCATCCTTGCCGCCCTTCAGATCGAAGGTGAAGATGGACCCGGCGCCGTTGGGGAAGTAGCGCTTGTAGAGCTCGTGGTCGGGACGCCCCTCGATGGCCGGATGGCTGACCGACTCCACCTCCGGCACGGTCTGCAGATAATCCACTACTTTCAGGGCGTTCTCGACGTGACGCTCAACCCTCAGCGAGAGCGTCTCGGTCCCCTGCAGGAGGAGGAAGGCTGCAAAGGGCGAGATGACGGCGCCGGTGTCACGCAGGAGAATGGCGCGAATGCGGGTGACGAAGGCCGCAGCCCCCAGATCCTGATAGAAGCGCAGACCGTGGTAGCTGGGATCGGGTTCGGTCAAGGTGGGGAACTTGCCGGGCACTGCCGCCCAGTCGAACTGCCCGCCTTCCACGACGACCCCGCCCAGGGTGGTGCCATGGCCGCCGATGAACTTGGTGGCCGATTCCACGACGATGTCAGCCCCGTGCTCCAGCGGACGGAAGAGGTAAGGAGTGGCAAACGTGTTGTCGACGATTACCGGCAAGTTGTGGTCATGGGCGATCTTGGAGATGGCCTCGAAGTCGGGCAGGTCGGCGTTGGGGTTGCCGAAGGTCTCGAAGAAGACCAGCTTGGTGTTCTCCTGGATGGCCGACTCGAAGTTGGACGGGTCCGAAGGATCCACGAAGGTGGTCTCGACACCATCGCGGGGCAGAGTGTGCTTGAGGAGGTTGAAGGTGCCGCCGTAGATGTTCTTGGAAGATACGATATGGTCCCCGGTCTGGGTGATGTTCCGGAAAGCATACTCCACCGCTGCCGCTCCCGAAGCCACAGCCAAACCAGCGGTGCCGTTCTCCAGGGCGGCGATCCTGTCCTCGAAGACCCCCTGGGTGGAGTTGGTCAGACGACCGTAGATGTTGCCCGGATCCTTCAGCGCGAATCGGGCCTCGGCGTGATCGAAGTCGTGGAAGACGTAGCTGGTGGTGGCGTAGATGGGCACGGCCCGGGAATCAGTGGCGGGGTCGGCCTGCTCCTGGCCCACGTGGAGCTGAAGCGTCTCGAAATGGTACTTGTGCGGGTTCTGGTCGGTCATGTCGATTCCTATCTGTTGGTGACGTGCGTCCTCGTCCATGTTCTTGAATGTGACCATAAGCGGCACAAGCCCACCTGTTCAAGCCAGAACGGACTTTTCGGTATCGTCCTTTTTTATAACAGCTTCCAAAAGGTTGAAAACGCGCCCTTTTCCATCTCGCCATTCCACACGCGGCGGTGCCCGTTCAATCCCTCCGCTGTAGAGTCGAGTAAGCAACGGAGAAGGCTCCGCTGCGAACAGCCTCAGCAGGCATGAAGGAGTTCAAGAGATGGCCGGACAGACGGACGATCAGAACAGGCTCTACCAGCGCGACAGCAAGTACATTCCCCGAGTCGCCGCTGTGCATGACATGTGCGGGTATGGCAAGTGCTCGCTGACGGCCGCCATCCCCATCCTTTCGGCAGCCGGATGCGACGTTTGCCCGGTGCCCACAGCCCTGTTCAGCGCGCATACCATGTTCAAGGATTACACCTTCCACGACACCACTGAAATGCTGCCGGGATACCTGGATGCCTGGCAGAAGGAGGGCGTCGACCTGGACGGGATCTACAGCGGGTTCCTGGGCAGCGCCGAGCAGGTCGACATCATTCAGCGCATGTATCGGGAATACCCCAAGGCTCTGCGGCTGGTCGACCCGGTCATGGGCGACGGCGGATCCATGTACCCCACCTACACCGAGGAGATGTGCCGGGCCGTGACCAATCTGGTCGATGGAGCCGACCTGCTCATGCCCAACCTGACCGAGGTCAGTCTGCTGACCGGCATCGACTACGAAGGCCAGGACCTCGACGATGCCCAGGTTGGCGAGCGTCTGGGCCGCCTGCTGGACATGGGCGCGAAAAACGTCATCATCAAGGGCATCGATCGGAAGGACGGCAAGCTGCGCAACTTCGTGGCCTCGGCAGATCATGGCGGGGTCAGCGAGCGCACCGAGCTGATCCACGACAAGCTCCCCTTCATGATTCACGGAACCGGCGATGCCTTCGCCTCCAGCCTCTGCGGGGCGCTCTTTGCAGGACGAGGCCTGGCTGATGCCTCCCGGATCGCCGGCGAATTCGTCCGCTCGGCCATGCAGCACACACGCAATCAGCCCGACTATCAGCAGCGCGGTGTCAGCTTCGAGCTGGATCTGAGGCAGATGACTGCTCTGATGCAGGAGCAGTAAGCCCAAGGTCGGTGAAGCAGTCTAGAAGTCCGAGCATTCGTCAAGTTTGGAAAACCAAGGTGGATGAATGGAATCCAGACCAACTCAATCGCCTTATTGTTGCCGACCAAATAACCGGTCGACAAGCTGATAAATCAGTCATAGAGATGGGTTGACCACAGCAGACCGGAAGGCGTTGCCAGCGAATTCGCCGGCGGTGTCTTCCGGTCTTTTTATCTGCCTGTTGCCCTGCTCCCTTTGCTTATTTGCTTTACTTGGTGTCACTCGTTGCTGCTTCCTTGGTTCTGCTTTTCTTGATTCCGCTTTGCTTGGTTTCTGTCTCAGTCCTTCTTGCCTTTGCCGCCTCTGCCTGATGCAGAGATAAGCGCAATAGGTACAGCGTCTGCATCGTCAATCCACTCGTTCATCCACTTTCGTGCGTGCGCAGGTTCATTCGACCACATGCCCGGTTCTATTAGTCGCCGACCTCCTTCCAGTGGTCTCCTAGAAACATGGACACACAAGCACTGACTAGACCAAGTAATCTCCGCACAATTTTCAACGACCGGGGTGGCAGCACTGATGCCGATATTAAGATCCCAGACTCAACGGTCGCGCAGCCCATAAGCGCTCTGCCTGCTTCCACAAGGTCCGCCGACAATCCAGAAACCAGGCGGCCTGGAAGAACAAGGTTAAATACGAGCAACCATGAATCCATCGACATGGAGCTGGCAGATGTTGAGCGACAGATCAGGGCCAAGGGCGTAAGCAGCCGAGAACTCGGACGTTTGGGCGAGGACTACGCCTGCCAGTGGCTGAGACAACGGAACTGGAGAATCCTGTCCCGGAATTGGAGAAGCCGGTTCGGCGAGCTGGACATCATCGCCCTGGATCCGGAGGCGACTTTGGTATTCGTTGAGGTCAAAACCAGACGCACCGGCCGGTTCGGATCCCCAGAACAGGCTGTCGGCCCGCGCAAACAGACCCACCTTCGTCGCGCTGCAGTCCAATGGCTGATCAGCCATGACCGAGATCCCAGCACACGGCATCGCGGCACCCGTTTCGATGTCATCAGCCTGTCAGTCAAGTCCGACCCTGGCAGAAGCATGCATTCCGAGGGCTCCCATCCCCCGGCTTCCTGTCCGGCATCCGCCGAGGCCGTCAGGGGATCCAACCGTTCGGGCAGGGGCGGATGGAATCCGGGATCGGTCTTCCTCAGACACACCAGGGAGGCCTTCTGATGCGTCTCGGATCCGCTGAATCCGTGGGACTGATAGGTCTCAAGGCCTTCCTGATCCACGTGCAGTCCTTCATCTCGCCAGGTCTGCCCTACTTCTCCATCATCGGCCTGCCGGATGCCTCCTTGTCCGAGTCGCGGGAACGGGTCAAATCCGCCTGCTCAGCCTGCGGATTCCGATGGCCGCAGACCAGGGTCACCGTCAACATGTCCCCAGCTTCAAAACCCAAGCACGGCTCCTCACACGACCTGGCCATTGCGACCAGCGTTCTCGAAGCCGGCGGTGCGCTGCCGACGGAAGGCCTGGACCATACGGTCATATTGGGCGAACTCAACCTGGATGGCACGATTCTGCCCATCAACGGTCTGCTGCCCATCCTGACGCAGGCCAGATCCCAGGGGATCACGCGGGCTTTCGTCCCTGCAGACAACCTGGACGAGGCTCATCTGGTACCCGATATCGAGGTCGTGGGACTACGCCACCTGGGCCAGCTTATCCAGGCCTTGGGCGGGCGAAGCAGGATCACCGCCCCTGAGCTAGACAGCCACCTAGACACCGACAAGTCAACCGCCATAGCGAGTGTGGATCCCAATAACTCAGGTCATGAAGACAACTCACCCGCCAATGCCGACCCGTCTCCGCCCAAGCCGGACATGGCTGATGTGATCGGCCAGGAGGAGACCAAGTGGGCCATGATGGTAGCTGCAGCCGGCGGCCATCACATGCTCATGGTCGGTCCTCCAGGAGCCGGCAAAAGCATGCTGGCTGCACGGCTTCCCAGCATCATGCCCGTCCTGGATGCTGTTCAACAACTGGAGGTGGCCTCCATCCGATCCCTGTGCGGCACGCTGAGCCAGTATGGGATCTCCGATGTGCCGCCCTTCGAGGCTCCTCATCATACGATCTCCATGGCGGCCATGGTTGGTGGCGGCGCCGGACTGGCCACGCCTGGCGCCATCACCCGTGCCCACCGCGGCGTCCTCTTCATGGATGAAGCCCCGGAATTCTCCCCAAGGGTGATCCAATCCCTGCGCGAGCCCCTGGAGATCGGGCGAATCTTCCTATCCCGCGCCAAGGGCAGCACCACCTTCCCGGCTCGTTTCCAGCTGGTCATGGCTGCCAACCCCTGCCCCTGCGGATACGGATACGGCACCGGCGAGCGCTGCACCTGCACGCCCCGCGAACGCCTCCGCTACTGGAACAGGCTCTCAGGACCCATCATGGACCGCATCGACATCCAGACCACGGTCCCCCCGGTGACCGACCCGGGATTCGACGACCACCGTCCGCGCCAGCACAGCGCTCAGATCCGCCAGCGTGTGACCCGCGCCCGCCAGACGGCAACAGAGCGTTTCCACAAGGAAGGCTGGACCTGCAACGCCCAGATCAGCGGCGAATGGCTGCGCCAGAACACATCAGCCAAGGCACGTTTGGTCGTCGACCAGGCCCTGCGCAGGCAGCGGATCAGTCTGCGCGGGGCCGACCGAACCATGCGCCTGGCATGGACTCTGTCAGACCTGGACGGACGGACCAGCCCCGGTGCCGACGATGTGACCACCGGCATCCTGCTCAGAACAAGGGCCGTCTGAGATGGCCCAACCCATGATGAAGACCATGCCCGAGAGCCAGCCGCAGCCGATGGCCATGGTCGAAAGCGACTGGCTTGCCAGAACCGTGCTGACTCTAGCGGCAGATGGCCCCGATGCTTTTATGATTGCTTGTCTTCTGGGCTCAGACCAGGCGGCCGATCTTTGTCGAAATCTGATCGAACTAAGAGCGCCAAACCAGGCAGGGACTGACAGCCATCATGATGCTGCTCGCACGAGACTGGATGAACGCTTTCTGAAGGGGACGGCTCGGTGGGGACGACAAACGAGCCCCGAGGATCTCACCCGGTTCCACAAGATCAGCAACTCCTGGCGAAGACGCCTGACACCCTTGCTTGCCATGGACACCGACCAGGTGCGGACCATAATGACTGGCGGTGGACGATTCTGGGTGTTGACCCCAAGCGATCCCTGCTGGCCAGGCCAGGTGGATGACCTGGCACGCCGCTCTGATTGGGCCCCTCCCCTCTGCCTGTGGGGGCAAGGCAATCCCGAAACATTGATCTGCTGTGACCGACCCTTGGCCGTGGTCGGGTCAAGGACATGTGACGAGTATGGTCGGTCCACTGCTCACCAGATAGCCAGGAAGGCTGCCGGCGAAGGCCACCTGGTCGTCTCCGGCGGGGCCATGGGCACGGATGCCGCCGCCCACTGGGGAGCCCTGGCTGCTGGCGGCGGACGCACGGTCGCCGTTTTTGCCGGAGGCTTGCTGCACATGGGTCCCAAACGCAACAGTCGTCTGTTCGAAAACATCGAGGCAGATGGCGGCGCACTGATCAGCGAGTTGCCGCCCGGAACCATCCCCGAGGCGCGTCGGTTCCTGCTGCGGAACCGGATCATCGCCGCCCTAGCCTCCGACATCGTGGTGGCACAGGCACGGCACAGATCAGGCGCGTTGAACACAGCCAACTGGGGCGTCGAATTGGGTCGTCGCGTACTGGCCGCTCCTGGCAGAATCGATCAACCGGAAAACACTGGCTGCAACCGGCTCATCCATGAGGGCAAGGCGGAGCTACTCCTATCTGCATCCGACATCCGAGACATTTGCCACCCTGCCCATGGACCGGTTCACCCCGGCAAGTCCGTCCGTCAAGAAGCCTCCGCTTCAGTCAGTTCCACCGAATCGTGTGATAACCAAATCAACAGGCAGAACGCGCGACGCATACCGACGGTTGGTTCGGATCATCCGGCCCAGACCATCAACGGTGGTCAATCGGACCCAACCGCGCTCGAACAGTCCCGGACTGATAGAGACGGACCTTCAACCCACTCTCAGAACAGAGAGGATTCTTCAACCCAGCCATCAAATTCGGGGACTGACAGTGAATGCAAAAAAGCAGATGACGAGTGTCTAACCAAGGAAGAGGCAACCGTGCTGGCGGCTATCCGCATCTGCCAGCGTCGGAATGGTCCTCCCATGACGGGACAGCTTCGCGCGGAACTGGCCGATCAGGGACATGAGTTCTCTGTCAGGCATCTGATGCAACTGCTGGGATCCCTAGAGATTCGTGGTCTCATCAACATGCAGGACGGATGCGTCGTAGCTGAGCACCCGAAGAGTCAGGCCTGCCAGCGGCAGCGGTCCAAATCCACCACCCAGCCGTCTGCACCAGCCGATTCGTCACTACGCGGAGGAACAAAATGAACGCCCTCATCCTCCAGCAGCTGACGCTGACGTTCCGGACCGCCAAAGGCGAATCCCGGCGCCAGAGAACCATCGCGGAAGACCACGCGATGACAGGGAATCACCCCGGGTTCGGGGTTGTCATGAAGCGCATAACCTACGAACCTGGCGTTGCGCGGATGACCAGTCAGGGAGGCGACCTGACCGTAGGTGGCTACCTTGCCGCGAGGGATCCGCCTGACGACCTGATACACCTGCTGGGAGAAGGAAAGTTCGGTCATAAGACCCATTCTGCCCGCGTAAGCAGACATGGACCCGAAGGGCCACCACTATCAACGGGTTGTGACAGTATCAATGGTATGAATCCGCAGAAGGTCAGAAACCGCTATGATGCCGTCATCGTCGGAGCCGGAGCGGCCGGGTTGTCAACCGCCCTGGGACTGTACAGGGCTCTGGAGAGCAACCGGAGCGAAAGCAGCTTATCGCCAAAGGTCCTGGTCGTCTCCAAGCTGCAACCCCTGCGCTCCCACACCGGATCAGCGGAGGGCGGCATCGCGGCCAGTCTGGGCAACCAGGAGAAAGACGACTGGCATTGGCACTACTACGACACCATCAAGGGCAGCGACTGGCTGGCTGACCAGGATGCCGTGCGGATTCTGGCCGAGCAGGCCCCGGGGATCGTCATCGAGCTGGAGCATGACGGGGTGGCCTTCTCAAGAACCGAAGACGGGCACATCGCCCAGCGGAAGTTTGGCGGCCATACCGCCGATTATGGCGGCCATCCAGTCCGGAGAGCAGCCTATGCAGCCGACCGTATCGGCCATCAGATCCTGCACGCCCTTTGGCAGCAGTGCCTGCACCTGGGAGTCGAGTTCGCTGAGGAATGGTATGTGACTGATCTGGTCGTCGACCCTCCTGCTGATGAGGAATCCGGCGGCCAGGCCCGTGGACTGATCGTCCTGGACACCCACGCCGGCAAACTGCAGGCCATCCAAGCCGACAATATCGTCCTGTGCACGGGCGGGGCCGGCCGACTCTTCCATACGACCTCCAACTCCTGGGATCTGACCGGCGACGGCATGGCGCTCGCCCTGCAGGCCGGCCTGCAGCTGGAGGATGTGGAGTTCATCCAATTCCACCCCACCGGCCTGGGCCACACGGGCATCCTGCTTTCAGAAGCCTCCCGCGCAGAAGGCGGCGTGCTCAGGAACAGTCAGGGCCGGGCCTTCATGCAGGACTACGCGCCGGGACACGGCGACCTGGCCGCCAGGGATGTGGTCAGCCGTTCCATCATGGCCGAGATTGATGCAGGTCGCGGGGTGGCCGATCCATCGGACCCGGACGGGCCTCATGATTGCGTCTGGCTGGACATGACCGGCATTGACGGCCAGCGCATGACCGCCCTGCTCCCCCAGGTCACCGAGACCATCCATCGCTACGCCCAACTGGATCCCACTGTGGACATGGTTCCGGTCAAACCCACCGCCCACTACACCATGGGAGGCATCCCCATCACGGATCGCGGCCGTGTCTATCGCTGGCAGGATGGACGCCGTCGAGTCGTCGACGGACTGTTCGCGGCCGGGGAATGCTCCTGTGTCAGCGTTCACGGAGCCAACCGACTGGGCGGCAACTCCCTGCTGGATGCCTGCCTCTTCGGCACCAGAACCGGACAGACCATCGCCGCCGCCATGCCCAAAGCCGACGAGCCAAACGACATGACCGACACGTCTCCGCTCGCACCAGCCCTGCAAAGGCGTCAGGCCTTCATGGACGTGTTGCTGGCTGGCGCAAGCAAGGCGGAGCCCACGGAACCAGCATTGGCCGACAACCAAGGCGAAGAACCCGACACCGGTGACGATGCCAGCCTGAACAACCCTTACGCACTGATGGGCCGACTGGGACGGCTGATGGAGGAGGCCGTTGCCGTCCGATGCGATCAGAGCAGCATCGAAAGGGGTTTGCGCGGCCTGGATCACCTGGATGCCGATGCCAGACAGCTGCATGCACACAGTGACACGGCAGTGCTTAACCAGGAGGTGACCGCCATCATGGAGGTGGACAACCTGCTGACCCTGGCTCGGGCTGTGTTGAACGCCAGCCTACGGCGTCAGGAATCCCGCGGCGCCCTGTACCGGAGCGATTATCCGCAGCGTGATGACGAACACTACCTGGCTCACACCATGATCGATGCCAATGAAAACGTCTCCTGGCAGCCCGTTCATATCGTCGACATGCCTCCCAAGGGTCGCAACTACTGATGGGCTCTGATGATGAACTCTGAGCCCAATCTGTTCAGACAGGCAACCGCTCGACACCTATCCAGATCAGGCAGGGATAGGATGGAGTCCGCGCATATCAGTGGGCATCGGGCCGTTTCCCGAACAAGGACAGGAGCAACCGTGACATCACAGTCCACGGAATCAGACGGATCCAAGGCATCCGGATCGGACCGCGATCCCCGCCCGGTGACCTTCCGAATAGCCCGGTTTACCCCACGACCTCAATCAGAGCGGCCGGCACGAACCAACCCATTCTCCAAAAGCAATCCTTTCGCCACAACAGGCAGTCGACGGGCTCGAGGTCGCCGCTGGACGCAGGAGTACACGATTCGAATCGCCCCACAGCGCACCGTTCTGGATGCCCTTCTGCAGATCAAGCGAGAGGTGGACCCCACACTGAACTTCCGGTACTCCTGTGGCCATGGCATGTGTGGGTCGGATGCCGTGCTCATCAACGGCCGCCCGGATCTGCTCTGCACAGCTACCATCGCCGACTGCCTGTCTGCATCCAAGACCATGCCGAACGCCTACGCCTCACCCGGTGTAGTTAATGGAACTCCGCAGGTCCAACAGTCTCCAGCCTTCCGTCGCACCGGCACAGCGACACCCAAAACGGCCATACCCCCGTCGGCATCACATCCGGATTCGGTCTCAGACTCAACGGCCTCAGACTTCTCGGCTACGGATCCTGTGGGCACAGCAGGCCCTGCAGAACTTTCAGAAGCTACAGGCCTTATAGATGCCACGCACCTTACAAAAACTTCAAACATTGCAGAATCTTCAGCAGTGGAGATCCGCCCGCTTCCCGGCTTCACCCCGCTCAGAGACCTGATAGTGGACACCGATGCCATGTTTGAGCAGATTCGACGCTTCAAGCCGTATCTGCTCCATAATGATTCCTCGGCTGATGGCAACCAATCGGCCCAGGCAAAGGCGGTCGACACAAAGCCATCGTCGGAATACCGGCAAACCCCGGAAGAGCTGGCCCGGTATGAACTGCTCAGCACCTGCATCGCCTGCGGGCTATGCCAGGGCGCCTGCCCTATTTATGCGGGCGGTGAAGCCTTTGCCGGCCCGGCAGCCATGATCGCAGCGGCTCGATTCATCAACGATTCGCGCGACAGCCATCGCCAGGAACGACTTGAGGCCATTGACCAGGTGGACGGAATCCAGGCATGCCAGTCCATACGAGCCTGCACCCGACCCTGCCCCCGAGGGATCGACGTGGGTGAAGAGATGTGGAAGCTGGTCGAAGCCGTCAAGGAATAGTCAGACTCATGCATACACAGGGCAGCATGAGCTGGCGACAGGCTTGTGCCCTCTAGTCGTTACCATGGTTAGCATGGACAAAACCTCGTACAACAACATCGCCAGAGGATGGGAATTCGCCGAGGCAAGCGCTCTGAACGTCGAATCCGACAAGTTGCAGACCTTGCGAGACAAGGCTTCGGAGGCCGGATTCGCCCAATGTTCCCGGTCTCAAGGCGCCTTCCTGCAGTTTTTGGCTGGCCGGAACGCTCCGGCATCCATCATCCTGGTCGGCAACGGCTCCGTGGTCGAAGCCCTGCGCCTGATGACAGGCCTGCATGGTCATGGCCAGTTCACCGCCGTCGACTCCACAGCCCAAGGCACCTCTCTGGTCAAAAAAATATTCGCGGGCATGGAGAAAGCCCACCCAGGCATGAGGCTGCGGGCGGTCAACGCTGCTGCCCGAACCTACTTCCCCAGACTCAACCCCAGCGACTACGACCTTATCGTCGTCTCAGGCAATGGGGACAACTACCAACAGGTTATGGACCAGGCTCCACGCCTGCTCAAGGACCGGGGACAGCTGATCTTCACGGATGCCTTTGACCTGCTGGACGAGCCTGACAAGGGCGGCGTGCTCAACCCGGCCAATAGATCCGACAAAACGACCACCTTACGCACCATCATGGAGGCCATGAGCAAGGACGATGCCTGGGAATCCTGCCTGCTGCCCATCGGCACGGGCATGATCATGGCCACCCGCGCCCGCTGACCGCCGCTCACCTATTATTCAGGCACGGTGACGCAGAATGGCCTGCACAGCCTCATCGGGATCATCAGTGCGGATGACCAGATCGGGGTCCAGATCAGAGATCATGCCCCGCTGCCTCACCGTGTCTGAGATCCAATCGAAGAGCCCCTGCCAGTAGGCCCTGTCGAAGAGGACGATGGGCATGCTGGGTGCCTTATGGGTTTGGACCAGGGTCAGCACTTCAAACATCTCATCCAGGGTGCCGAACCCGCCGGGGCAGACGATGATGCCCGAGGAGTATTTCATGAACATCATCTTGCGTACGAAGAAGTAGCGGAAGGTGATGCCCAGATTCACCCAGCGGTTTAGTCCCTGCTCCATGGGCAATTCGATGCCCAGGCCGACGGACTTGCCACCGACCTCAGCAGCGCCCTTGTTGGCCGCCTCCATGATGCCAGGCCCTCCCCCGGTGATGACCGCCATACCGGCCTTGGCCAGGTCGCCGCCCATCTTGCGCGCAGCAGCGTAGTTGGGATCATCACGGCCGGTCCGGGCTGATCCAAAGATTGCAGCAGCTGGCCCCAGCTCCGCCAGCGCGCCGAACCCGTCGACGAACTCAGCCTGGATGCGCAGCACACGCCAAGGATCCATATGCAGCCAGTCTGTGTCACCGCCAGACGAGAGCAAACCAGCATTGGCGTCCGCCTCGGGAATCATGGGCCCGCGCATGATGACCGGACCGCTGTGGTAGGTCCTGCCCAGGTCCGGGCCTTCGTCGTCATTGTGATCGTCAACCATATCCGCCATACACGCATTCCTTCATCGGGCCCCGATTCGAAGGACCCGCTCGATCCTGTTCCGGCTCTCATGATAGCGGCCCCCGCCGCCCGGCTGACGGCAAGACCGGATTCATATCAGGAGAAATAACCGCAGGAGTTGAGGGTAGCGTGGACGAGCTAAATCAAATCAACAGAGTATGGTGTTACAGTCCCAGACATGGACAAACAACTAAGAGAAAAACCGAGTTTGGCCCTCCAACCGTCCTATGGCTGGTGGCATGGATGACTTACAACTTGCTTGAATATTTCAACTTTCAAACATGTTTAATCAATGACACTTTGGGTTCCAAACTCACTCCACATCCCATTTGAAACCACGAACTGCCAAAAACACAAGCACTGCAGTAACAGCAAGCACGATGGAAGTTGAAAGCATGGCGCCCGTTTGCTGCAGAGGATTTTTTTCTGCCACACATTCATATAAAGATAAAAAACTCACTTATTAATTCGATCAGCCATCGGCAATACGGAATCTCTGCGGTTCCCCTAATAAGACATCTGCAGCCCCCCCCCCGCAGCCTCTCTGGCAAAACAAAACACTATCTCCCAGAACCTGGTTTCCTCATCCATGGCTTCAGCAAGCGATTTGCTCAAATGCCTGAATCTCAAATGCTGGAGTTCCCCGAGCGGAAACAATGTGTCTCGCAGGTTGTTGGGCGTTGCTTTTGCCACAACGAGAACCGTTATCCGACTTCTACAGATGGAAGAGGCCATGTCAGACTCTTTTTATACTGGGAAGGATCGATCCCTCCCACGAAGCACCCCAGGCAGAACTACAAGTTGCTTGAACCTATCAGGTTTCCCCCTGCGCAGTATGTCCAGCCACATACTGGGCACACTCAATCCCGCCCGACAGCGATCTGTACTCATACTTACCTGATGCTGGCAGTCGGCATTGTTTCACCGGGTGCTCATATAGCAAGCCAAACGGCGAATGCCAGGCTTGCTGCGCCCAATATGCACAGCGCAAACCAGCGCTTGTCCTTCTTGCCCAATACGAATCCCCGAACCATCAGTGCCAAGCCGAGCAAAGCCGCGAATACCATAATCCAGAAACCCATGTTCTAGACCTTACGTTGAAGTTTGATGATTCGATCATGCTGGTCAGCCAATGAGGCGTCATGCGCAACGGTGACGATTGTGGATCCCGAATCGTGGTTCAGGGCAAAGAGCAGAGCGATGATCCTCGACCTGTTCGCTGAATCGAGAGCGGCAGCAGGCTCATCAGCAAAAACAGGCTCGGAATTCAGAATAACGACCCATGCGAAGACTGCTCTTGCTTTTCCCCACCGGAATATTCAAGCGGTTTTTGCCAAATATAGACCCAATGCCCAGAGAGTCCGCCACCTGGCCGAATCTTTCGGAATGCTCCTTGCCTAGTGCCCCTGCATAGAGCAGGGGCAGCTTGATGTTGCCCACGTTGCTCAAGGAGCTGACGAGCCTTGATTCCTGCAAAACGAACCTGATTTCCTGGCTCCTCCATGCAGCCGATTCAAGCTTTTTCTATAAGGACCAGTCTGCGCTCTCGCCCTGCAAGCGAACCATCCGCGCAAACTCACCATCTGCAGCCATAAGCTCCTGCGGAGAACCCTGCTCGACCACACGCCCATGGTCAAGAACGACAATCTTGTCGGCCTGCTCAACAGTGCGCATCCGGTGGGCAATGACCATGACGGTCTTCTCCACCAGTAATTGCGACAGGGCTTCCTGCACCTGCGTCTCGTTCTCCACATCCAGGGAGGCAGTGGCCTCGTCAAGCAGGACAATCGGGGCGTCCTTGAGAATGGCTCTGGCAATGGAGATTCGTTGCCGCTCACCTCCGGAAAGCCTGGAACCGTTTTCACCAATCATCGTCTCGTACCCCTGTGGCAGGCGCGATACAAACTGGTCGCAGTTGGCGGCCCTGGCCGCAGCCAACACCTCCTCGTCACTGGCACCGCACCGCCCCATCCGAATATTGCCCATGACCGTGTCGTCAAAGAGCATCACGTCCTGGAAGACCACGGCATAGTCCCGCAGGAGAACCTCCGGATCCACCTTGCTCACATCCACCCCTCCTACGGTGATGGAACCTGAAGCGGTATCCCAGAAACGAGCCGCCAACCGAGCACAGGTCGATTTACCGGACCCCGAGGGGCCAACCAGGGCCGTAATCTCCCCCTCCTTGGCAGTGAAACCAACATCTTCAAGAACCGGCTCACCCGCCGCCTTACCAGCAAGGCCGGGATAGGAGAAGGCAACGTGGTCGAAGACGATATCGTGCCCATCGGGATGAAATTCCGTACTCCCCTCGGTTACAGGTTCCTCGTTGATGGAGCGAATCCGCCGGGCTGAGCCCTGGGATTGGAAGAGCTCCGAAACCAGCATCAGCGCCTGATCAAAGGGCGAGTAAATCCGTGAGACCATCAGGAGGAATAGGAACATGACCATGAAGTCGATCCTGCCCTGGATGATCAATCCGGCAGCCACCAGGAAGGTCGTTGCCACACCCAACCTCAAAACCACCATGGCGGAGTTCAATATAAGGCCATTGGTCATCTCGGTTCGGACCGTAGTGGCTTCGGTGTCATCGATGGTCGAGGAGAGCCTTTCCAGATACCTCTCTTCCTGGTTGGTGGCGTGAATCTCCCGAACGCAGTCAAGCGCCTCCTGAATGCCGTCACTGACCCGAATCTGGGCCTGCCTCGTACGCCGTGACGAAGCTTCAACGAATCGTCGAGTGGCAAAGATGATGGTGAAAGCCACCGGCACGCTCCAGAATGCAGCCAAATCAAGTGCCCAATTGATGGGCAGAAGCGACAGGAATATCAGGACGGATGAAACGACTGCGCCATAGAGCTGGCTCAGCGCATGGGCGTAGGCATGTTCCATGGTGGCCACGTCACCCAGAATGGTATCGGTCAGATCAGCCAGGTCACGCCGCCCGAAAAATGAGAGCGGCAGTTTGCGCAGTCTCTCGGCCAGGTCGATCCGCTGGGTTCCGGTCTGGCTGAAGACCGCACCGTAGGAATAACTGTACTGGAACCAGGAGGTGCCGAAGAGAATAAGCGCAAAGACCAGGAGACCGGCCAGATAGGGCAGGACTTTCGGCAGAGGCGCCCCTGCCGTCAGGTGCTCAACAAAAGCGTTCATGACCAGCAGAAGGGAGGCCGTTCCCGCCATGATAATCAGATTGGTCAGTGTGGTCCACAGCGTTCCCAAAACCACGATCTTCATGCCTCGGTCGGACAGGGCGTACTTCTTCTTGAATGAGGCGAACACTTATGCCTCACCTCCTTTCCTCTGGATGTCGGAATCACCGGTAGACGAGTCCGTAGCGAATGGCCCGACACCGGGAACGACGTGCTTCTCACCCGCAATGGGGCCTGCGGGATTTTGACCCGTTCCGGCGGCAGCCTTCGGAGAGTTGTCGACCTTCCAGGAGACCGCCCGTTCATAATCAGACCAGATACGGGCATAGGTACCCTGCGCATCAAGAAGCTGGCGGTGAGTGCCCTGCTCAACCAGGTGACCCCCATCCAGCACCAGGATTCGATCGACATGAGCCACAGTCGATAGACGGTGGGCGATCATGAGAACGGTTCGCCGTCGGCCCCCTTCGCCGCGTGTCAATTCGGCCAGCGCCTTCTGTATCAAGAATTCATTCTCGGGATCGGCAAAAGCAGTCGCCTCATCCAGGACCACAATGGGAGACTCCTTGAGGATTGCCCTGGCCAGGGCCACACGCTGGACCTCTCCCCCGGAAAGGTAGGTTCCACCTGAGCCGAGCATAGTATCCAGCCCCTCGGGAAGCTTGTCAACGATGTCCATGCATTGGGCCGCTCTCAATGCCTCCATAACCTGCTCAGGAGCGGCGTCCGGTCTGGCTGCGCGAACGTTCTCCAGGAGGGTGGTCGAAAAGAGCCTGTTGGTCTGGAAGACAAAGGCGACCTGCCCCATCAGATCATGTGGATCGATGGATCTGACATCAATGCCACCCACAGCGACCCTGCCCGAATCCACATCCCAAAAACGTGGCAACAGACTGGCACAGGTCGATTTGCCGCCTCCCGAGGGACCGACCAGAGCGACCATTCCACCCTCCGGCACCTTGAAATCAATCCGATCCAGTGCCGGGAGATCAGCACCTGGATAGGTATATGACACATGTTCCAGGGAAGCATCTGCCGACTTCGGGCGTTCCGGTTCGTCAGCTACCGTCAGAGGATCACTGCTGAGCACGCCGGCAATCCTGTCCAAGGCATCGTCGGCCTTGCTGAAGGACTCACTGGAGAACTGCAGACGAATCATGGCCGTGGGGACCATGCCCGAGAAGACGGCGTAGAAGGCGAAATCGGCCACAAAAGAGGTGAAGTCACTCTGCCCCGAAGCCAGCAGGATGGCCACAGGAATCAGGAAGATCACGGTCCCGTTCAGGGCCGTCATCTGAATGGTCTGGGGCAGGTGGCAGATTTGCATGGCATAGTTCCTGGCTATTCGGCTGTAATGCTCGATGGCCTCATGGAACGCCTTGAAGGAGTACACCGTCTGTTGGAAGACCTTGACGACCGGAATACCACGGACATATTCTGTCCCGGTCTTCGACATCCGCACCAGCGCATCCTGGTATTCCGTCATAAAGGACTGTCCCTGATCGTTCATCATCATGCGGATACAGACCAGGGCTATCAGAATGGGAAAAAGGCAGGCCAGGCCCATACGCCAGTCGAAGACCAGCATCAGTATCGGCATGCCTAGAATCATGGCGAAGGATCCAGCCGCGTCGGGGAGGATATGGGCGAGCAGATTCTCGGTATCGCCCGCCGAGCCATCAATGGTGCGACGCAGCTCGCCGGAGGCATGGAGGTCGAAATACCCCAAGGGAAGGCTCAGCAGGTGGCCTATGGCCGCTTTGCGCATGTTGGATGCGCTCCTGAAAGCCGCCAGATGCGTCATCAGCAGCCCTGCACAGTACAGAACGACGGAAGCTGCCGCAAACCCGAATCCCAGCCATCCATAAATGGCGATTTCCGTAGCCTGAGACCACCCCGGAGCAACGGCGAGGAGGTCTTTTACCGCCAGCCATATGCAGATGTAGGGTCCAAGACCGGCAATCGTGGAGAGGGCTGACAGACTACAGCCGAGATAGGAGAACACCTTACGAGGGCCGGCGAAATCAAGCAGCCGCCTGAGGGAACTACGCCCATGCGACCTCTCACGATTAGACGCACCTTCCCCGCCCTGTGCTTTACCTTCTGCAGGATCCGGTTTGCTTCCCGAATCCGCCTGATCTGTGGTCATCTCTTTCCTCCAGGTTCATCCAAAACTCTTGTCGTTCGCTGCCATCGAACGTAATCTGAGAAGTCAATGCCCGGAAGACCGTCACAGAGCGACGGATGAATCCATAAAAGGTGCGAACGAAAACGAAAGTCCGCCGAGATCGCCATAAAGCCGGCAAAATGAAACCAGGTGAGCCATGACAGACCACACGATATACTCCGAATCCCGCGAGATTCAGACCCTCTATCGCCCCCAGGCGGAGCAACTCGGCATGGAACTCCATCACCGATCGGGAGGATTGGAAGGGCAGGTCGATGGCGACATCTGTCAGGGAAGATTCCAAGCCAATCCAGCGGGTCCTCATTGCCTGGTCATATGGCACGACATCACCTTCCTGCGCGAGATGGATTTCAACGAGTACGCCGTGACCGACTACGCCTGCCTGACCCTGGATGAAAGCCCGGCATCCAACCACGCTCCCTATGGGTTGCAGCCATGTACGAAGCAGGAGGGCAATATGGTCTCCTTGGTACAGCAGGCGGGAACAGTCACCAACCATATGCCGGCAGGCTTCCGCTCGCGGACCCGGAGCATCTGCATCCTCCCCGACTATTTCATGGAGCTGGAAAACCAATGGCCCGGCCAGGTCAAGGGACTCTTTGACGCCTTCTGCCAACCCTGGCCATCCGATATTGCACTGGCCGCTTCAACCGCCCTGTCAAAGTTTGCCCCAGGGAGGCAGGGCCAGACAGAGTTCCTCATCAAAGCACACATCGACCTACTCCTTGCAAGGCTGGCCCAATCTTCCTCTGCCTTTGTACAGAGCCACGAACCGTCACACGACCGCGACCTGGTCCAGCAGGTCAAAGCCCACATCCGATCCCACTTGGGCGGCGACCTCTCCATTGATCGGATAGCCCAATCCCTGTATGTGGGACGCACACGTCTATGCCTGGCATTCAAGCGTGAGACCGGCACAAGTCTGGCCAGGTACATCAGAGAGCAAAGAATGGACCGGGCCCGTCATTTTCTCTCGTCCACCGAGGAGGACGTTGCCTGGATTGGCCGGCAGGTCGGATACATGCGCCCCAGCTCATTCAGCGCCGCTTTTACCAGAAAAACCAGGATCTCTCCAATCGCTTGGCGCGAGCACTGCAACCGTGTCGAGTGAGCTCGCTGCAATCGTTGTGTCCGCAGTTGCAAAGGTCAGGCAGATGGTCACGAAATTGCTGGCCTGATGCTTTATGTACGTTCCTTTACTGAGACCTTTGCCAAGGCTTAACTCAAAAATAAGGTGTTCTATAGAATGAAGGCGATGCTCTCGTCCAAGCAGAGGGGCACCATCTTACGTTCCTCTACCTGTAGAGCAGTTCATATAGTTCTGTATGGAAACGATGGGTGGCTATCTTTGACTTGCTGTCATGGACTGTGCCTTGTCTAACTACCAGCGTATATGGCTTGTGTAATTTGCGCACATTCACCAGCTCGTGCAGGGCATCCATGGGTCTCTTCTTCGGACATGGAATAGTCCCAGCGGTGAATGATATATCAGTGCCACACTTTATATCACAGAATTTGAATTCTGTATATTTATTTAGATATTGACTCATTTATCGCTCATGTCTCCTGAGCAGAGTCTGGAAATTTCTGTACAAGTCTGGACAATATCTTTTTGCAAAACTTAACAGCTTTTGCCTTCGACTCATCTATGTATATTTGTTTCTAACCGTCTAGCCATGTCTTGAGCAGAGCGCTCGTTTCTGATCTATGGCTTCAGCATGTCACTTAATTTGTTCAATGCCGTCTTTAACAGAGTCCCGTCAATTTTATGATGAATTATCCTATTAAGACACAATTGCAGGCATTGCTTTGACAATATAGCTTTTATTTTCTATCGCTTTGTTGTACTGCTATAACCGTTTATCAACATGTTCATTGTTTAACATACCAGTTTAGGTTAGAGAATCTTAAATCTTATGAGAAATCGCTATCAGTGCCGATCGGAGTAATGCAACCTTACAATATCAGGAGAACTGACATCGGCTGAGAGAATAGTGGGGGGATAAATGCTCGGCTTTCAGCCACACTCTTAGACCCCCGAGAGTGATATATAGTCAATATCAAACACTTACAAAAAAAATTTGGTGCTCCAGCTGGAACTGGGAGACTTATTGACGATTATTTGTATATCATGTCATTCGTACATTCAGGTCTAACGATGCCTCAACCACCGAAGCAACAAAGACAGGCCTTTTAAAGCCATTTGTAAAGTATTCTCAACATGAGCGGCATTAATGAAACGGTAATTCATGATGTAGAGAAGGAACCTAAAAAGTTGACGCAATCAGTTTTATCATTAAATTTCGATAAAAATTACGGAAAGAGCCTTGTAAATTTTCACACTCTCCTTCTAATAATTTTGAACGGGGATAGAATATTCACACGAATTATTTGACCAAAATGGCCAAATAGTATTCATACACAAAATTCCGAGACTGCGGGACAATGTCAATCCTTAAAAGAAAACAGATATTACTCAAAATCCTTGGCGACTATCTGAGCATTAAGATCTACCATCCCCACAAAATACCCCTGAGAGATGCCACCGCTCAAGCTAAGAAGAAGCCCAGCAATTGTGCACTATACCCTTTTAGATTCTTGATCGACAGCTTATATAACTAGTCGTTGGAACAATACCTGCATAAAACTTAACCTTCACCTTCATAACCCCCTATTTATATAATCATCTTACAAAGGTTATGGCATAGCTCACACTTATGCAAAGACCTTGCCTACCAAAATGAGAAAGACCTTTATTTGACATAATCTGCAGCCATGGACTCCAAGACACACCAAAATTGGTAATTCTCGAGATATTTTGGGTGTCATCCTGCAAAGTACACGCGCTGAATCACGCATCGTTGATTTCTTTGCAAAGAGTAACAGCCTCTTCCAATATTCTTGCAGATTCCTCTTGTGTTTTTGCGCTTAGCTTTTCAACCTTTTGTTCTTTCTTAACCTCTTCTTGAGCTATTTTCTCAATCTCCTCAAGATCCCCATGAGGCATTTTATTTAATTTATCCATATTATCGTTTGTTTCACTCATTTTCCTAGCCCCTTTACCTTTATCTAAAGCATCATTTCTATGAGATTAATCAAGTTGTCATTAAGCCTTTTACTCCTCTCTATGTTAATAAATCAAACTTATATATTTTAGTCTTCGCTACTTTATGTATACTACTATTTGCCGATTAATTGGAATTATTGTCCAGCATTCACCTTACCTTGTAAATTTAGGGTTTTTAGCTTTTGTATGAATGTTATACCATTTTTTATGTTTTCAAACATCTTTACTGAGATTTTCGGAATTGTGTTCAAGCTTTTCTGTTTTTTGTTTCAAATATTTATATAACACCTCAAGGTTTTGGGTTACACAATCCAGCTATTTTCTATACTGACTTTCGACATAGTTGCTTCTAGACAAAATTCTTACTGCATCAAATTCTAAAAACCATTTTTCATTGTGATGCGATAATTAAATCTGATATTCCTGATTTTCCCCCTTGGCCTGTTCTGATCAGATGGGGCGGGTTACTATAATTTTAATGCAATTTTAGCATATTTCATATTTAGTTTCATACAAATACATCTTGTATCACACACACTTTTAACCCGATAAGAAGTAAAAGCGACGAGCTAAATTATTTGACTCAGAATCAAGCAATACTGATTCGGCATTGAGGCCATGAGATATAATATCGCAACTCCAACAACCTCTTATATACTATAATAAAAAACAATAGCGATAATCTATAGCAGTTCATTATTCAACTTTATTCGAAAATAACAGATCAATTTGAGTACATGGGGAACTATGGATATTAATGCGCCCAATTTTATTGAAGCGTTCTGATTCACTATATATGGTTATCTCTTCCATTCGTTGCTCGAGAAAAATAGCATTCTTTAAAAAGAGAACCGTTGCCTATAGCTTTCTGCCGCAACTGAATGACCGAAGTTAGCAATGGGATTACTGGGCTGTGAGATGGGGTCATCCTCGCATGCACCAAGTTTTGGCTCTAGTCTACAAGCTGAAGGATTGGACACCGCTTTCGAACTGCCTTCATACTCAGACCGCGCGTAGGAGCAAGCTCCAATACACTGGCCCATAGGGCGGTTCTCTGCAAGCACACAATCTACGACCAAAATGAGGTAATCCGACTTCTCTTTAATTCCAGTAATGAAAACTGTCTTCCGAGCCAGAGGCATCCTGAGTGATGTAACACCTCTGATGGAGAGCATCATAGAAACCTCGTAAGCGTCTGGAGCGCTTGGGCTGGCAAAGATGGGACAAGTTAGCTCCCCCTGTCAACAGGATTCCCCGTATACCCTAGTTGGCGAACGCATGCTGGCATGAGACACCGTATGTAGTCCTCTCTGGACTAGACTAGTAAAATCCCCCGAGCAGGCAACAGAACAGTTGGTACACCAGGCAGCAAGCAGGCTAAGCATCTTCAAAACCTTCCTCATTTCGATAGGCATCAGTGCATATGATTTTCTGTGTATCATTGATACCAGTACCGTTGTCTTTTGGGCTGCGATAGATTAGGTAGCACTTGTCCTAGAAGGACATACTCCAAAGCTCGTATTTCACCTTAAACTCGATGCGATTCAGCAGCTCGACTCTTGTGTGGGCACAGTCCGGCATTTCCTTCTCTTATAGCTTTTTGCAGCCAATTGTTCCACCACCCATACCATTGCAACAATGTTAGAGCAGCCTCACCATTCAAATCAGCAGGTCGGTCATCATGCAATTTTACGACTACCGGGTGCTCCGATAGCCCCTAACCAAATATGAGACAAGCCCCATGGCTGGCTCTGTGGTCTTTAAAATAATCTTAAGCTCTCCGATCGCGGTTAGCAATCAGACTCGATCCAGTTAATCGGAGCTCATCAGACTTCCACATCCGAGGCTACTTCCCAGCAATTCACAATTAGCAGACTAGCACAAATAGACTGTTCGTATGGAAACTCCCTGATAAGCCTACCACTGCACAAGGCTCTAGTCACGCGCGCGTAACAGGTGCTGTCCAACAGTAGGCCTCTGAAACTGGACACCCTTTATAGCCATAACAGACTGGCGGCGGGGGATAGTCACACCCTAGACGATGACGGAAGGTGTGTCGTAGACTGCTCCAACGCTACCAAGCTCGTAATCATTCGGTCGTCCACCGGATCCACTGTACGATATCTATGCTGTAAGTTAGAGCTTCTGCAATAAGACGACTTGCAGCAATCACGAGTCAGAAACAAATGCGTCTTCGCTGCAGCAGAGTCAGTCTGACAATGCCGCAAAAGCTTCACCGGCTCCAGCCACGCCAAAAAGCCCTGGGTATGCAAGTCGATCCTTGCCAAGGCCGGACCCAACTGTGCTCTTATGTGCAAGAGCGCATTTATCTACCCACAGATAACCAGCGAAGCAAACCGGTTCAAGCCGAAAACTACCCATTATTATATATACAACTTACAAGTTAGCCAGAACGGTAATGTTTTACCGAAAACAAACGTTTCAGCAGACGATTGACAAGAACCCAGAAGGCATCCATACTCAGCTCAGCAGCGAGACGGATCGTTCACGCCTGACTAAGCAGTGTACGAGGTCCAGCACCTCGATAAGTAACAAATAGGCTCCACTCCGACGGGGTTGTCTTTTGCGATGACTTTTGTCACTCAAATGACACACAAAATCGTATTTTGTGAGAATTCTTTAAGTAATGGAAAAGCCCCACAGCTTTTGTGGCTGTAGGACTTCCACGTTGTGCGCCAGACAGGATTCGAACCTGCAACCTGCTGATCCGTAGTCAGCTGCTCTAATCCGTTGGGCTACTGGCGCATGTCATCTTGACGAGGAACTCGTTTTTGACAACTCACTTATATTACCGCAACTGTGGATTCTGTCCAGTCTGGTGTGTCGCGCGAGAAGCGGGAAGCCGCAGGCTTCAGGCTGACTGTGACCAAGATAGCCAGAGTAGATATTCTACGTTGCCATGAGCTCCGGTTATGGGCGATGTCATAGTGGCACGTACAGCGAATCCATGCTCACGTGCACAGGCCAGGACACGCTCCAGAGCCTCTTGCCTGCGGTCCTCGTCCGTCACAATGCCATGGTGGCCAAGAAGACTGCGTCCGACCTCGAACTGGGGCTTGACCAGCAGCAGACAGTTGGCAGCAGGCGCCAACAAGGCGGGGAGGACAGGAATGACATAAGTCAGCGAGATGAAGGACACATCCGAAACAACATATTCCGGGCGATACGGCAGGTCCCCCGGCTGGACTTCGCGTATGTTGACACCGCTCATGTCAATCACCCTAGGATCAGCGGCAATCCGTTCCAGCAACTGTCCGTGGCCCACATCAAGGGCGATAACTCGCCTTGCGCCATGTCTGAGCAGAACGTCGGTGAAACCACCCGTGGAGGCCCCGATATCGAGACAGAGCCAGTCACGCGGATCTGGCATCCCCTGCGCCGCAAAAGTCGTCAGAGCACCCTCCAGCTTCAGCGCTCCCCGGGAAGCATAGTCATCGCCCGGGTCCAGAAGAATCACATCGCCTGGCTGGACGATCTGAGCAGGCCTTGATACCAGATGATCGTTGACCGTAACCCGGCCCTGTCGAATCAGCCCCTGGGCTCTGGCCCGCGAATCCGTCAGCCCTTGCGCAGACAGGATGCGGTCAAGTCGGTCGCGGGCAAGAGCCACGGTTCTTCGCCGACCGGACCCAGCGCTGACGACCGTATCCTCATCGTTCACTTGCCCTCCCGGTTCAGATCCTGCTGGAGCCCGGCCAGCACCTTGCCGAGCAGCTCAACCTGTTGGGCATTGTCCAGGTCGTCCAATTGAGCCAAATCAGGGAAACGTTCCAAAAGAGGGGCCATGGCTTGCTTATCCATGGGCTCCTCAGGTGCTGACGCAGTTGTATCCTCATCATCTGTCTGTGAGGACCGTCCAGAAGGCTCAGACTCTACAGACTGCTCATTCTGGCCGGTCTGCTCAGGTAGCCCGTAGTGATTGGATTCCTGGGATGGTCCACTCGCTCCCAGCTGTCCGGGCTTGACCTCTTCCGACATGGCCGCTATGCCCCTACGACGAAGGCGGGCAGATTCAGCGCGTCCATGTCTCCACCACGATCCTGGTACTCCCAGAGCGCACAGGCGCAGGCTCGCACAGCATCCAGATCGGACAGGGGATCGCCGCTACCCTCAAGAGCACGCAAAGTGACATGCCCGTCGTCACCCACCTTTGCGGTTTGGCCTCCGCAGTGCCAGGTCTGGTCGGCCTCCTTACTGGGCTGAGGTTGCGGCGCAGTGAGGCCACGCAGGTCTTCAGCCAGATAGGTTGGCCGCCATTTGGCCGGTGCAGTCAGAATGGCGGGTGTTCGGGCCACGCCCGTCAGGACGAGCATGGAGTCGTACCCGCCCCGGTTGGCTGCCTCGATGTCAGTGTCCAGACGATCGCCCACAGGCAGGCATCGGTCAATGTCCAAGATCTTCTTCTGGTCATCGGCCAAGAGCAGCCGAGCCTCGTCGTACATGGCCGATTCCGGCTTCCCGGCCGAATCCTCCGGTTGCTTGCCAGTGGCCAGAATCACCGCTTGAAGCATGGCCCCGTTCCCGGGTGCCATGCCACCTTCGCGGGGCAGGGTCTGATCCTTGTTGGTAGTGAAGTAACGTGCACCGCCTTCGATGGCAAAGGCGGCCTGGGCCAGGTCCTGCCAGCTCAGTTCGGGATACCAGGCCTGAATGACGGCCTCTGGCTGATCTGCAGCCTTGTCTACCGGCACCATCCCGTTGATGCGGATCTGATCACGTAGATGATCGGATCCGATGACCAGCACCCTGGCGCCCTCCTGCAAATGTCGGCGCAGCATTCGTGCGGCGACTACGGCCGAGGTAATGACCTGGCCATCGTCCAGGGTCAGCCCGAACCCGCGCAGCTGATCGGCCACCACATGGGGAAACCGAGATGCATTGTTGGTGGTGTAGGCCATGCGCATGCCGAGCGTCTGAGCGCGGTCGATGCCCTCGGGCGCATGCTCGACAGGATCAGCGCCCCGGTAGACCACCCCGTCCAGGTCCAGCAGGGCCAGACGGTAGGTCTTTGCCGGAGCGTCATCAGTTCCTTTGAGGAAGACGGTCACGATTCAGCCCTGTCTTCATCAGACGTATCGGACTCCTTGACCTGCTCATCATTGGTCTGTTCGTTTTCATGATCGAAAGTGTCTGCCTCGGATCCTGCATTCAGGACAGCCGCGTCGCCGTTGTCAGCAGCGGATTTATCGGCGACAGCCGTGTCGGTTTCGTCACTGCTCTGGTCGCTTTGAGAGCCATCGTCCGAAGTTTGCCCATCAAGGCGAGAGGGCTCTTCCCTGTGTTGTTCCACAGCGTCTGACGATTTCTGCATTCCGGATTCCGGTATTTCGGATGAACCCGCTGAGTCGGACGAACCGGTTGAATCAACTGCGTCGGATGCATCAGCCGAATCAGATGAGTCAGTCGACTTAGATGAGCCACTTGTGTCAGTTGAGTCCGCTGAATCGTCCGAAGCTGCTGATTCAGGGGATTCCTCAACCTTGCTGTCATCGTCACCCTGATCGGATGCATCAGTGACATCAGACTCAGCGGCGTCAGTCTCAGCTTCAGCCTCATCCGAGTCCTCCTCACCGCCATCCGGGTCGATGGAGAGATCCTCTATCATGGCCGAATCCAGGTGCTCCAGGTCGTAGTCGATCAGGATCTCCTCGGACTGTCCGTCCTTCTGGCCATCCTCGTCCTCATCCTCGTCGGCATACTCCGCTTCCAGCCGATCCAGCAGAGGTTCCAGCTCCAGGGCCTCCTGACTGCGACCAGCCTGTTCGAGGAAGTTCTGCTCGGCCTGCACGGCACGCATCCGGTAGTCGCCGCTGAGCCCACGGGCCTTGGCCAGGGCCTGAACGGTCTCGATGGCCTTGTCCCACAGGCCCAGATCGCCCAAGGCTCCGGCATAGACCAGGAACATCTCCGCCTTGGACTCGCCCTGGAGCTGGCTGCCCTCCTCAGAGGTGGCCTCCTCAATGGCCTTGCGGGGATTGCCCAGACCACGCTCGCAGTCGGCGATGAAGGGCAGGTAATCGGAATAGCCGTTCATGCGGTGTGCAGTGCGGAACTCCTTTAAGGCAAGCTTGTAGTCGCCTTGACGGTAGGCCACCAGAGCCAGCGTCTCACGAGCGAGATCGATCCGCGAGGCCTGCCGGGCAGCCCACTTGGCATGAGCCAGAGCCCCCTGGGGATCGGTCTCCTCCAGCGCGTAGGCGGCCAGGATGTGCAAACCGATGTTCTCGGCATGCTCCTTGCTCAGCCCGCGCAGGCGCAGACGGTCATCCTTGGAGAGCATGGACCATTCAAGGCCCTTGGGCATCTTGGGCTCGCCAGGCCGGCGATCAGTGTAGGGGTTCTGCGAGGGATAGGAGATGGTCCCGTCTGAGTTGCGGCGACCGCGTTCATAGCCATTCTGGCGGTCACGCTGATAGGTCCCGCGGCGGTCGTCGTGGCGACGGTCATCGCGGCCATGCTGGCCCTGGTAGCGGTCGCCCCGATAGCCGCCTTGACGATGGTCATCACGGGAACGGTCGCCGTAGGAGCGGTTGCCGTAGGGACGGTCCTCATGTGAACGGTCTTGACGTGGACGGTCATCCCGCGAGCGGTTGTTCCATGGACGATCCCCGCCGAACCGCTCATCCTGCCGACGATCAAACCTCCGGTCGTCACCCCGACGGCGGTCTCCGTGGAAGCCCTGACCACGATCACGGTCACGGTCACGCCGCTGGTAGCCACGACCGGAACGACGATCGCCATACCCCGACCTACCGCGGTCGTTGTCATGATCACGATGCCCGTATCCGCCATGCCCATTGGCATGGAAATCACGACGTGGACGGTCGCCATCCTGTCGATGGCCGTGGCGATCCCGGTCGGAATCCCTACGGAAGCCGCCGTGGCCATCCTGACGATCATGCCTGTATCCGCGATTGTCCCGGTCGAACCGGTCGTGCCCGCGTCCGCGGAAGGGCCGCTGTCCATTCCTGCCCTCGGAACGACGCTCTTCGCCGCTCTCGCTGTCATGGTTGTGGAAGTTGCCGGAACGGTGCCCTCCCGAACGGTAGCCTCCGGAGCGGTATCCGCCCGAGTGCGAACCGCCCTTGTGGAAGCCCGAAAAGCGACGGCCGCCCGACCGGAAGCCGCCCGGGCGCGAACCGCCCCGGCCCCGTCCGCGATCGCCCCGGGAATGATTGTGTTCTTCTGCCATCAGTGTCCTTAATTCCTGCGTTCCTACTTGCCGGCCCGACGCTCAAGCGCGCCCAGGGCCTTCTTTCCTCTGCGAACCAGGGCGAAGCGCCCATGCAGAAAGTCCTTGTTCTCCAACACTTGATCCGGATCCTCGACCCGCTGGTTATTCAGGTAGAAGCCGCCCGAGGCCACAGTCTTGCGCGCCTCGGAGACCGAACGGAAGAGCCCGGCCGCAACCCCGGCTTCCACCAGACGCTGGCCCTCGCTGGCCGCGGGCAGAGCTCGCCCGCCTTGACCATCATCGACCTTGAGGCCGTCCAGTGCGGAATCCAGCACATCCTCGTCCAGCTCCTCCAGGGTCTTGCCGCGGCCGAAGAGGGCGCCTGAGGCATCGATGGCCCCCTGGGCGGCATGCTCGCCATGTACATAGGAGGTCACCTGCCAGGCCAGGACCTTCTGGGCCTCGCGAGCGCCCGGATCCTGAGCGGTCCGCTCCTCCAAACGCTCGATCTCGGCCTTGGGCAGGAAGGTAAAGGTCTTCAGCAGCTTGACCACCTGGTCGTCGGGCTGGTTGAACCAGAACTGGTAGAAGCGGTAGGGGCTGAACATGGTGGGATCCAGCCAGACTGCATTGCCCTCGGACTTGCCGAACTTCTTGCCCTGGGAGTCGGTGATCAATGGGCTGGTCATGACGTTGACGGAGGCATTGCGCACCTTGCGGATCAGGTCCAGGCCGCTGGTCAGGTTCCCCCACTGGTCGCTGCCGCCCAACTGCAGACTGCATCCGTAGCGGTCGAAGAGCTCCAGGAAGTCGTTGCCCTGGAGCACCTGGTAGCTGAACTCGGTAAAGGAGATGCCCTCGTCGGAGTCCAGGCGGCGGGCCACTGTGTCCTTGGCCAGCATGGTGCCCATGCGGAAGTTCTTGCCCACATCGCGCAGGAAGTCGATGGTGCTCATGGACCCGGTCCACTCATAATTATTGACGAACCGGACAGGATTCTCGCCTTCGGTATCCAGGAAACGCCCGATCTGGCCACGCAGGCGCTCGGTCCACTCAGCCACGGTCTGCTTGGGATTCAGGGTGCGCTCCCCCGACTGCCGAGGGTCGCCAATAAGCCCGGTGGCCCCGCCCACAACGGCGATGGGATGCAGACCGGCCGCCTGCAGGTGGCGCATGTTGAGCAGCTGGACCAGATTGCCCACGTGCAGTGAGGGAGCTGTGGGGTCGAATCCGCAATAATAGGTCACCGAGGGGTCGGCCAGCACCTTCCTGAGCTCGGACTCGTCCGTGCACTGGGCAATGAGACCGCGCCACTTGAGTTCGTCGAAAAGCGAGTTGAAACCCGCCTGCCTGAAATCGGTGACCTGCGACATGAGAGGCTACTCCCTATCGAATATTTGGATGAATGTATGCTAAACCCTACTATTCTTGCAACAGATACCGACACGACAGAGCCCCGGAACGCCGCAGACAAGGCCTCACCAAGCAGGAATCCCCAGGGGGCGAAACCAGATAATCACTGTGAATCGACCACTGCGAATTGGCGATTAACCGCTGGCTGCTTTGGCCAAGACGGGGCGGCCGGCTGAATCCTCTCAGCAAAACCACCGCGTCTAAGTCAGGAATGCGCAGACACAGACAACTTATCTATCAGGTCTTGGGGAATGTGGTCAACCACCCAGGCGGCCATGCGCCGGTAACCCTCTACTCCGGGATGGAAGTGGTCAATGCCCCAGAAGTCGGGTCGATCGGTGCCGACATCGTCGCGGGTGGCATCCACGAAGGGCACCGAGGCATCTTGACAGACCTGACGACTGGTCTGAGTCTGGCGGGCTATCCGACGCTCCACCTCGGCCCTGAGCGCCCGGCCCAGGGCAGGATCCCGATAAAGTTGACCGGAGCTCAGGACCAGCACTTGGCGGCCCTTGTTTTGGGCCAGCTCAATGCTGGCAGCCAGGTCATCCCGCCACTGCTCATCGGTGCGGTTGGCCATGATGTCGTTGGATCCTGCACACAGAACCAGCAGATCGGGATGGTCCTGCAGGGCGGGCAGGAACCGGTAGCGCACCCTGCGGATAGTGGCCCCCAGCCGCCCCTGGGTCGACCAGGATACCGGACGCCCCAGCCGGGCGGCCAGGCAGGCGGCTATATCGGGGACGAAGCCCTGGCTCTGGTCCTTCACCCCGCAGCCGACCGCCATGGAGTCGCCCACCACCAGCATGGTCAATGGCTCCAGGTCGCGGCCTTGGTCCGGAGGCGAGCACAGCCCCTGGCGGGAACCGGGCGGCTCCTTGGCCAGAGTGATGTGCTGCTTGGCCCACCAAGCCTGGACCAGTGCCACCGGATTCATGATCGCCGCCGCCTTTCGCTCTGTGCCCCTCCCCTTGAGGAATTGCCGTTGGGCATTCTAGCGCGATCACCGGCCTAGCAGAGATCAGAAGACTCACCTGGGCGGACGGTAGGCAGGCCCATCAGACTGCGAGTCGGCGAAGGTCTGCAGCTCCTTCAGCGCATGTGCCGCCTGGTCCATCTGCTCCTTGACCCTCTCCGGTGCGGTGCCACCCTGGCCCCGGCGAGCGCGTACGGCTCCCCC
Organism: Bifidobacterium sp. W8112; assembly: GCF_016101425.1. Taxonomy (NCBI): domain Bacteria; kingdom Bacillati; phylum Actinomycetota; class Actinomycetes; order Bifidobacteriales; family Bifidobacteriaceae; genus Bifidobacterium; species Bifidobacterium sp. W8112. The sequence goes on from NZ_JACFQN010000001.1 coordinate 270,898, forward strand.
AGCTGTCAGGACAGAGCGGACCTCAGGAGCCCGATCGGCGGGCACCCAGTCAGCGAAGACCCTGACGAAATCGGCATCTTCCAGGTCGGCCAGCTCGCAACCACGGCCCTCGGCCAGCTTGACACAGGCGCCGGAGAGTTCGTGGGCATGCCGGAAGGGCACCCCCTGCCTGACCAGCCACTCGGCCAGGTCGGTGGCCAGGGCGAAGCCTGTGGGAGCCTGCTCCTCCAGACGATCCTTGTTGAAGGTCAAGGTGGCGACCATGCCGGCAAAGGCGGGCAGCAGGACCTCCAGGGTGTCCACCTGGTCGAAGACCGCTTCCTTGTCCTCCTGCAGATCGCGCGCATAGGCCGTTGGCAACCCCTTGAGTGTGGTCAACAGGCCAGCCAAGTCCCCGACCAGTCGACCGGCCTTGCCGCGAGCCAGCTCAGCCACGTCCGGATTCTTCTTCTGGGGCATGATGGAGGACCCGGTCGAGTAACCGTCATCCAGGCGGACGAAGGCAAACTCCTGGGTGTTCCAGATGATGATCTCCTCAGCCAGCCTGGACAGGTCCACGCCGATCATGGCGGCGACAAAGGCGAACTCGGCCACCACATCCCTGGCTGCGGTCCCGTCGATGGAGTTGGCACAGACCCGGCTAAAGCCCAGATCCTGGGCCACTGGCAGGGGATCCAAACCCAGGGTGGTGCCCGCGAGCGCGCCCGATCCGTATGGACTGGCATCGGCACGCTGATCCCAGTCCCTCAGGCGCTCCAGGTCACGGATCAGGGGCCAGACATGGGCCATAAGCTGGTGGGCCAGCAGAACAGGCTGGGCATGCTGCATGTGTGTGCGGCCAGGCATGACCGTGGTCCCCGCCGCCCGGGCCTGATCCATCAGAGCCTGGGCCGTGCGCAGCAGGTCCTTGGCCAGCACCCGGGCGTGACGACGCAGCCAGATCCGAATCAGGGTGGCGATCTGATCGTTGCGCGAGCGCCCGGCACGCAGCTTGCCGCCCAGCTGGTCCCCCGCAATGTCGATCAGGCCGCGCTCCAGGGCCGTGGCCTCGTCCTCATCGTCAGGTTCAGGGGCGAAGGCGTCGGAGTCCACCTGGTCCTGAAGCTCATCCAGGGCCTGCTCCATGCGTGCCAGCTCATCATCGTCCAGCAATCCAGCACGGTTGAGGGCCCGAGCGTGGGCCCGGGAACCGGCCAGGTCGTCATCGGCCAACCGCCAGTCGAACTGGGTGGACCGGCTGAGCTCGACCAAGGCCGGCGAGGGACCTCCGCTGAAGCGCCCGCCCCAGAGGGCCATGGGCTTGTCGCCGGTGCTCACTGCTCTTGCCCGTCCTGCGCGATGCCGTTGCCGAAGCGCATATCGCGGGCGGCGGCCACCTTGTCGGCCAGACCATAGATGGCGATGAACCCATTGGAGGCGTTCTGGTCGAAGCTGTCGCCGGACTCGTAGGTGGCCAGGCTGTAGTCGTAGAGGGAGCTGTCGGAGTGCCGGCCGGTGACCACGGCCCGTCCCCCATGCATAACCATACGGATGCGGCCGGAGACGTAGCGCTGGGTCTCCTCGATGAAAGCGTTCAGAGAGCGGACGGCCGGCGAGTACCACTGGGCGTCGTAGACCAGCTCGCCCCAGCGCTTGTCGATGTCGCGCTTGATCCGGTGCTGTTCGCGCTCCAGGCAGCAGTTCTCCAGCTCCTGGTGGGCGGTGATCAGGGCCACGGCCCCCGGAGCCTCATAGAGCTCGCGGGACTTGATGCCCACCAGCCGGTCCTCGATCAGATCCACACGTCCGATCCCCTGGGCTCCGGCGCGGCGGTTCATCTCCTCGATGGCCTCCAGAGGAGTGACGGCCCTGCCGTCGATGCGCACAGGGATGCCCTGCTCGAAGTCGATGGTCACCTCATCCTCGACCGGCGGGAAAGCCGGGTCGTCGGTGTAGGAATAGACGTCCTTGGTGGGCCCGTTCCAGGGATCCTCCAGGTAGCCGGTCTCGATGGCCCGCCCCCAGACGTTCTGATCGATGGAATAAGGGCTCTCCTCGGTCTGCTCGATGGGCAGGCGGTGCTCCTTGGCGTAGGCAATCTCCACATCCCTCATCAATCCCAGATCGCGAATGGGGCTGATGGCCTTCAGCGAGGGGTCGATGGACATGATGGAGACCTCGAAACGGACCTGATCGTTGCCCTTGCCGGTGCAGCCGTGGGCTATGGTGTCGGCACCGTACTGGTGGGCCGCCTGGACCAGATGCTTGGTGATCAGCGGCCTGGAGATGGCCGATACCAGCGGGTAGACGCCCTCGTACATGGCATTGGCCTTGAGCGCCAGCATGCAGTAATCCCTGGCGAACTCGTCCCGGGCATCCACCACGACGGACTCGACGGCCCCGCAGTCCAGGGCCCGCTGGCGGATGGTCTGCAGACGCTCCCCGCCCTGGCCCACATCCAGGGAGACGGCCACCACATCCTTGCCGGTGCGCTCCTTGAGGTAGGGAATGGACACTGAGGTGTCCAGGCCACCTGAGTAGGCCAGCACGATGCGATTGTTTTCGGTCATGGCGATCCTCTTTCCTTGTAATTTCACACTTGTCGATTTCCAGTTCGTGCCTTCCGCCGTCATCGGGCCCTGGCATCCTCCTGGCCGGAGACGATGGTCATGAGCCAGTCGGCCCGGGATGAAGCCGATTCATCGTCTGCAGCGATGATCAGAATCGTGTCGTCTCCGGCTATGGTGCCTAGGATCCCCTTGATGGGCTGGCGGTCCAGGGCGGAAGCTGCATATTGGGCGGCGCCGGCCGGGGTTCTGACCACCAGCAGGTTGCGGGCCCGGGCCACCGAGGTGATCAGCCCGGTCAGAATCTTGGCCAGGTAGGCATCGGTCTTGTTCTCCCCCTCGACTTCAGGCCCCTCTGCGACAGCGGCTTCCATGGCCTGCTGGTCGGTGGTGGCGGGAATCCAGTAGGCCATGCTGCCGTCTGCGTACCGCAGCTTGGTGGCATGCAGGTCGTCCAGATCCCGGCTCAGGGTGGCCTGGGTCACCTCGATGCCCTGCTCAGCCAAGAGGGCCGACAGCTGCTGCTGGGAGTTGACCCTATGTCGGTTCAGGGCCTGGCGGATGGCATCCAGCCGGGCCACCTTGGTCGTCGGACGCATCAGCACACCCCCTGCAGGAGGGATTCGTCACCCCGGGAGCGGGCCACCAGCCAGGTCATCAGGGCCTTCTGGGCGTGCAGCCGGTTTTCGGCCTCGTCCCAGACCACGGACTGGGGGCCGTCGATGACCTCGGCCGTCACCTCCCGGCCCCTGTAGGCTGGCAGGCAGTGCTGGAAGAGGGCATCCGGGCGGGCATGGGCCATAAGTGCGGCGTTGACCTGATAGGGCAGGAAGGGATGGGAGCGGATTTCATACTGGTCCTCCTCGCCCATGGAGACCCAGGTGTCGGTGAAGACGCAGTCGGCGTCCTCGACAGCCTGAACCGGATCCGTGGTGACCAGAATGGATCCGCCGTTTTCAGCGGCCAGGGTCCGCGCCTGATCCACCAGGCTTGGATCGGGCAGGAAGCCATGGGGCCCGGCAATCCGCACGTTCATGCCGGCCACTGCCCCGCCCAGCAGATAGGAGTTGGCCATGTTGTTGGCTGCGTCGCCCAGGTAGGCGATGGTCATGCCGGCCAAGGCATCGACCCCGCCCCGGTGCTGGGCCAGAGTCAGGAAGTCGGCCAGAACCTGGCAGGGATGGAAGGAGTCGGTCAGCGCGTTGATGACGGGCACGGTGGCATGGGCAGCCATGGTCTCCACCCGATCCTGGCCGAAGGTGCGCCAGACGATGGTGGACGTCATCCTTGTCAGCACCTTGGCGGTGTCCGCCACGGGCTCGCCACGGCCAAGCTGTGAGCCAGAGCTGTCGATGACCATGGGATAGCCGCCCAGCTGGGCCACGCCTACGCAGAAGCTGGTTCTGGTGCGCGTGCTGGGCTTGTCGAAGATGATCGCCACGGCCTGAGGCCCCTGATAGGGCTGGGACAAATAGGGATTGGTCCTGAAGGCCATGCCCAGCCGAAGCACCTCCAGCTGCTCCTCGTGGTTGAGGTCGTCGTCACGCAGCATGTGCCGCAAACCCTTGTTCATCTCTGCCTCCCTATCGCTATGGTGATGCACGTCATTGAGGGCTGATCTCACTGATCATCCTGCCGCAAGGCCTCGTCCGCGAGACTGGCGGGAGCCTTAGCCAGGATATCCACGGCCAGGTCGATCTGGTCGGCCTGGATGATCAGGGGCGGGGCTAGACGCAGGGCATCAGGGGCCACTGCGTTGACGATCAGCCCATGGTCCAGGGCCCAGGAGGCCAGATCCCCGGCACAGGGAGCGCTCAGCTGGACCGCATCCAGCAGCCCCCGGCCTCTGACCTGGCCATAGAGGGGATTGCCGCAGGCGGCGAGGCCAGCGCGCAGCCTCTCCCCCATTTGCTGCGCCTGTTCCAGCAGGCCCTCCCGCTGAATGGTCTCCAGGGTGGTCAGCGCCAGGGCCGATCCCAGGGGATTGCCACCGAAGGTGGACCCGTGCATGCCCGGGGTCAGCAGGCCCGATGGCTCAGGGCCGAAGGTGATCATCCCGCCCATGGGAAAGCCGCCTGCCACCCCTTTGGCGAAGGTGAGCACGTCTGGGCTGGCTCCTCCGGACAGGCTCTGGTCCTGGAAGGCGAACCAGTGGCCGGTCCTGCCCATGCCGGTCTGCACCTCGTCCAGAATCATCAGGGCCCCATGACGAGTGCAGAGCTCACGCACCTGCCGAACGTAGTCAGGATCCAGCGGCAGCACCCCGGCCTCCCCCTGGATGAGCTCCAGAATGACAGCCGCCACCGGCTCCCCTGAGGTCTCCCCCTGTGCGAAGGCCTCCTCTAGAGCCTCGCCGTCTTCTGCCGGCAGAAAGCCCATGCCCGGAACCAAGGGCTGGAAGGGCTCACGGATGGCCGGCTTCCAAGTCAGGCTCAAGGAGCCCATGCTGCGGCCGTGGAAACTATGGGTCAGCGCCAGGATCCGGCCAGGGTGACCGCCCATGCGAGCGCCATGCAGCCGGGCCAGCTTGATGGCCGCCTCATTGGCCTCGGTTCCCGAGTTGGCGAAGAAGACACGGGATCCCTCCGGAGCCTGAGCCAGGTCCAGCAGTCGTTCGGCCAGCTCGATCTGAGGCTGGGAGGCGAAGAAGTTGCTGATGTGGGCCATCTTCCCGGCCTGCTCAGCCAGGGCCTTGTTCCAGGCCGGATGGGCGTAGCCCAAGGCGTTGACCGCGATCCCGGCCATCATGTCCAGATAGCGGTTGCCGTCCAGGTCCCAGATCCAGACGCCTTGGCCATGGTCCATGACCCTGCCCGGGCGTCCGAAGACCTGCATGTGGACGCGGTCATAGCGGTCTGCCCATTGACTGCTCTGCGGCCCCTCGGGGGTCCTCATAGGTGCATCAGCATTCGTCATGGCTCCTCCTCATGATCATGTCCCGGCCCGGCACGACCACTGTGCCGATGCCGTTGCGGGTGAATATCTCGTTGAGCATGGAATGCGGCCGCCGTCCGTCGATGACGTGGGCCTCGCCCACCCCGGAGCGCACGGCCTGCAGGCAGGCCTCCATCTTGGGGCGCATCCCCTCATGCATGTCCTCCAACATATCCTCAAGACGGTCCACGCCGATGCTGGAGACCAGGGAGTCAGCCTGGGGCCAGTTGGCATACAGTCCCTCCACGTCAGTGAGAATGACCAGTTTCCGGGCCTCCAGAGCTACTGCCAGAGCCGATGCGGCCGCGTCGGCATTCACGTTGAGCACCTGGGTGGGATCCTGCTCGTCAGGAGCCACGGAGGAGACCACGGGGATACGCCCGGCATCGATCAGATCTTCGACGGCTGAGGCATCCACGCCCACGACCTCGCCCACCAGTCCCAGGTCGACTGGTCGGCCATCCGCCATGCCGGTGCGGCGGGCCGCACTGAACAGGCCGGCATCCTCCCCTGACAGGCCGACCGCCATGGGACCGTGGGCATTGATGGCACCGACCAGATTCCTGCCTACCTGTCCGGTCAGCACCATGCGGACCACCTTCATGGTTTCGGGGGTGGTCACCCGTAGCCCGCCGCGGAAGACTGAGGGGATGCCCAGAGCCTGGAGCATGCTGGAGATCTGCGGGCCGCCACCGTGCACCACCACCGGATGCATGCCCACCTGCCTCAGGAAGACCATGTCCTGGGCAAAGCACTGACGCAGGTGGTCGTCCACCATGGCATGGCCACCGTATTTGACTACGATCCTCTGACCGGCGAACTCCTCCAGCCAAGGCAGGGCCTCGATGAGCACCTGGGCCTTGTGGGCATCGTCCAGGGCCTTTTCGGCTTCGGCATCCTGCTCGTCATCCGCCATCCTCTTCCCCTTCCTTATGACCATCTTCCAATTGCTGCAGCTCTTGGCACCGTGTCCGATCAGGCTTCCTGTCAGGTGTGGTAGTCGGCATTGATGGTCACGTATTCGTGGGTCAGATCATCGGTCCATACCGTGGCCTGGCTGTCGCCCTGACCAAGGTCGATGTCGATATGGACTTCGGGAACGTGCAGGTCGACCAGTTCCGGGTCCTGCCCGGGACGGCCTCCCCGGCAGACCTTGATGCCATTGAAGCTGACATCCACATGGGCCGGATCATAGGCCGCCGTCGCAGCCGGGACGGTGCCCAGGGAGGACACCACTCGGCCCCAGTTGGGGTCCTCGCCGGCCACCGCGCACTTGAGCAGCGTAGAGCCGGAGACCGCCCGTGCGCAGGCAAGGGCTGCATCCTCATTGTCAGCACCGTCCACCCGGATGCGGATCCGATGCCTGCTGCCCTCACCGTCAGCCACGATCCGATGGGCCAGATCCGCGCAGGCCTGACCCAGCTTCTCCTGGAACTGGTCGGGGTCAGGCCGCACGCCAGAGGCCCCGGAGGCCATCAGCAGGACGGTGTCGTTGGTGGACATGCACCCGTCCACGTCGATCCGGTTGAAGCTGAACCGGCAAGCCTCGGACAGGGCTTGGCGAGCCTGTGCCGGCTCCAGAATGGCATCGGTGGTGATTACGCAGATCATGGTGGCCAACTGCGGAGCGATCATCCCGGAACCCTTGACCATGCCGCCCAGCCGCCAGCCAGAGCCGTCCACAGCCACGGTCTTGGTGCAGGTGTCGGTGGTCAATATGGCCTTGGCGGCCTCTTCGCCAGCCTCCTGACTGGCCGACAGCCCCTGGGCAGCCTGGTCGATGCCGGTCAAGATGGAGTCCAGATGCAGAAGATGGCCGATGATCCCGGTTGAGCAGACGGCAACCTGCTCGGTGGGCAGGCCCAATTGCTCTCCTGTCCGCTCGGCCATGGCCCTGGCCTGGTCCAGGCCCTCGGGACCCGTGCAGGCGTTGGCATTGCCGGAGTTGATGACCACGGCTCCAGCATGGCCTTCTTCCAAGATCCGACTGGTCCAGATGACCGGAGCAGCCCGGAACCGATTGGGGGTGAAGACCCCCACAGCCGTGTCCATGGGTCCGCTGTTGACGACCAAGGCCAGATTTCGGCGCTGCGAACCTCCCGGACGGTGGGCGATGGCGGTGCCGGTCCGGAAGCCTGCAGGGTAGGTGATGCTCATGGTGCCACTCCTATGGTTGTCAGTCCGGTCTCCTCAGGCAGGCCCAGGGCCAGATTCACGGCCTGAAGGGCCTGGCCTGCGGTGCCCCGGGTCAGGTTGTCAATGGCGGCGAAAGCGTAGAGGCGGTCGGCACGCTGGTCCACAGCGACCTGGACCTGGGCCCGGTTGGAGCCGTACACGTCAGCTGTCGAGGGAAGCTTGCCCTCGGGGAGCAGATCGACAAACGGCTCCTTGGCATAGATCCCTTCCCAGACGGCACGAATATCAGCCATCCCCATGCTCCGGCCAAGCGCGCTCAGCCTGGCTGAGACCACAGCCAGAATCCCCCTTGACATGGGGACGAGTATGGGGGTCAGCCCCAGGCGGATGGGTTTCTGAGACTGGGCGAAGCTCGGATCCACCGCAGCGGCCTTGCGCAGGTTCTGCAGAATCTCAGGGATATGCCGGTGGGTGCCTCCGACCGAGTAGGGATGGGCCGAATTGATGGCCTGGGCTGCCAGCAGATCCATTCTGCCGCTCGAGCGTCCGGCACCCGAATAACCGACTGCCAGGTCGGCCACCAGATCATCAGTCTGGACCAGTCCGGCTGACAGGGCAGGCTGGAAGGCCAGAGTGACTGCTGTGACATTGCACCCAGGACCAGCGATCCGATGGGTCTGTCCAAGCAGCTGACGCTGGCGGCCGCCACCCGGATTGAGCAGCTCAGGCATCCCGTAGGTCCACGGGCTTGAGAAAGGCCCGCCGTAGTAGTCTTGCCAGTCGCCTGGATCCTCCAGCCGGTGATCAGCCCCCAAGTCGACCATCAGCGATTGCGGATCCAGCTGCTCGGCCAGGGGGCCAGAAGCCCCGTGAGGCAGGGCCAGAACCACCAGATCATGGCCGGCCAAGATATCCGGCTTCGTATCCTGAATCTGCAACGAGGCCAGCGACTCCGGAAGGTTGGGAGAGAACTCCCCCAGCAACCGGCCAGCCGAGCCGTGACCGGTGACCGTGCATACCTGAAAGGCTGGATGGGCCGCCAACAGACGGATCATTTCCGAGCCGGCATACCCCGAAGCTCCCGCTACAGCCACCGTGTATTGCCGCATGAGTGCTCCCTTCATCGGGCACCATCATACATACTCATGCAGTGAAACGCATATTTATGCAATTCGGCGTGTCGCTATGCGTCTGCTTTCGCTGCGTTGCACTTTCAATATGCGAAGGGGTCATAACCGGAGTCTCGGTTGCGGATGTATTCCATTTGCCTACTGGCCCTGTCCGACGCCTCGGGCCCGCATGTGTCCTCCACAAAGGCCAGTGCCATGTCAATACCGGCCGAGATGCCCGAAGAGGTACGAAACTTGCCATCGACCACCCAGCGGGCATCCTTGATCCAATCCACGCGGTCCCCCGTGCCGACGACCCAGTCAAAGGCCAAGTCATTGGAGGTCGCACGCCGACCGTCGAGCACACCGGCGGCAGCCAAGAGAGCCGAGCCTGTGCATACCGTCATTACCTGCGGCGACTGGGCGGCCAGGCTTGCCAACTGCCCAATCCATCGGTCGCTTCTAACCAGAGTTCGCGTGCCGGACCCGCCAGGTATCAGCAAAACTCCCTTGGGATCGATCGCTTCGGATCCTAGAGCTTCGACCCTGACACCGCCCTCCCCGACTTTCACTCCAGGGCCGTCCAAGGAGAAGAGCCGCACCCGGGCGCCATCAGTATTGATGAACACCTCAAAGGGGCCGAAGACATCCAAGGGCTCAAACCCGTCGAATACGACAATATTGATATCCAAGCCCATCTGAATGACCCCCTGCTTAGATCTCAGGCGCTGACACCATCCCCGCCCGAGCCGCCGCCACCCGTTGAGGGCGACGGCACCATCTGTTGGTAGAAGTCGTTCAGGGAGACCCCGTTGACCAGAAGCCAGATCCAGGCCAAGGTGAAGAGCAGGTTGATGATCAGGGCAGCCATGGCCAATCCATAGCCCTTCATGTGCAATTTGCGGGTCCGATACATGGAAACGCCACCCAGCAAGGCGGGAATCACAGGCATGGGCAGGAAGAGGGCCATAAGGAAGGCGATGATGGCGCAGGGATCCCAGTGGCCGTAGACCGGATTTTGGGAGGGATCGTTCAGATCGGGCATGCCCTGGGGAGGCCATCCTGGCGCACCGGGACGGGTCTGAGGATTCCCAGGATTTCCGCCGCGACCGGGACCCGGCTGCCCCGCCATGGGCATAGGCCTATTGGCGGGGTTGCCCTGGGACGAATCGGATTCCTTGGCCTTGGGTTCGGGGTCTGGGCGACCGTATACGTACGGATTCCATCCTGGATAACGATCGGCACGGGCGCCATACAAGGGCTGGTCGCCCCCATCATGATCCTGGCGGTCGGGTCCACCGGCTGTGCCCTGTTCTTGAGAATCCGTCATGTCCCTCGGTCCCCTAGATGCCCGGTCAGGCACGCAGCACGGCGCCCAGACCTGCAGTCTTGTCAACGATGGCCTGGCGCAGGGATTCGCTGTCCTCGGACGTCAAGGTACGGTCCGGGGCGCGGAAGGTGACTGCGAAGGCCAGCGATTTTGCATGCTCACCGATCTGATCGCCAGTGAAAACGTCGAACAGCTCGATGGATTCAAGACTAGACCCAGCCGCTTCTCTGATGGCGGAAGTCAGGTCGGCTGCCGAGACCGTGTCCGGCACGGTGAAGGCCAGATCCTGACGGACCGGAGGGAAGGTCGACACGGGCTTGGCCTGCAGGGGGGTGTAGTCCAGTTGGTCCAGCACCATGTCCAGACTCAGCTCGAAGGCGGCCGAGTGGGCAGGGAAGCCCAGGGCCTGATCAACCCGAGGATGCAGCTCGCCCACCATGCCGACAAGCGTGCCGTCATCCAGGACCAGCCTGGCGGTACGGCCCGGATGCCACTGGTCGGGCACCTGCTCGGCCGGGAGCTGCTCCAGCCGATAGTGTGCCCCCAGCCTGTCCAGGACACGACGAGCCGATTCGACTGCATCGGTCCAGTCCACATCCCTGCTGTCCTTGAGCCAGCCGTCCTCCTGGGCGCGGCCGGTCAGCAAGGCCGCCACATGCAGCCGTTGCTCTGGCAGACCCTGGTCCAGGCGGGCCAGATCCTCGTCGCTGGGACGCACGCCGCCCGGAAGAGTGGGCACCGCTGGAGCCTTGGGATCGCGACGGAAAACATAGCCGATCTCGAAGAGGCGCACGTCCGTGTTGCCACGTCGCAGGTTGCGCTCCACGGTGTTGGCCAGCGGCAGCAGCAGGCTCTGCCTCAGATAGGGCCTGTCAGCTGCCATGGGGTTGGCCAGTTCCACGCTGTTGACATGGACCTGGTCAGGGTCCATGCCGAAGGCCTTGAAATCATTGTCGCCAACGAACGGGTAGTCCAGGACCTCGGTCAGCCCATACTCGGCCAGGGTGTCAGCCACCCAACGACGACGCTGCTGACGATCGGTCAGACCAACCGCTCCGGACACCTTGGGTGATGGCACAGTGACAGGGATGCGGTCATAGCCCACCAGGCGGGCCACCTCCTCGACCAGATCACAGCCCTCGCCCAGGTCAGGCCTCCAGGTTGGCGGGGTCACCGACAGCCGGTCCTGAGGATCGCCCTGGACCGTGCAGCCGATGTCACGCAGAATAGCAACGATGCGCTGGGGCTCCACCTCCAGTCCGGTCAGACGTGCCACCTCGCTGACGGCAAAGTCGATGACCGGCATTGGCTTGGTCTGGTTCATATCCAGCGGAGCATCCAGGTCCTGGCCACCGGCAAGGCGATGCAGCAGGTCAGCGGCCATGGCTGCGGCGGCCGGCTGCATCTGCGGATCGACCCCGCGCTCAAAGCGCTTGGAGGCCTCCGAGGGCAGCTTGTGGCGACGGGCGGTCCGGGCGATGGTCACCTGGTCGAAGTGAGCGGACTCGATCAGGATGTTCCGCGTCAGATCGGTCACCTCCCCGTATAGACCGCCCATGACTCCGGCCAGACCCAGGATTCGGGAACCCTCGTGCCCCTCGGGCGAGTCGGTGATGAGCAGATCTTCGGTGCTGAGCTCGCGATCCTTGCCATCAAGGGTGGTCAGGTGCTCGCCCTGCCTGGCCCTGCGGACGACGATGGGGCCGCTGAGCTTGTCCAGATCATAGGCGTGCAGGGGCTGGCCCAGGTCCAGCATGACGTAGTTGGTGATGTCCACCGGCAGGCTGATGGAGCGCATGCCGGCCCGAACCAGCCGACGACGCATCCAGCTGGGAGTGGCGGCCTTGGGGTCGCACCCGGTCAAGGCACGCAGGTAGTAGCGGTCGCACCCGGGCTGACCGTGAATGGGGTTCTCATCCTCAACATGTACGGCCAGCGGAGCCTGATCCTCCTGAGCTGCTGAGTCCGGCACCGTCTTGTTCAGCTCAATTACCGGATCCGTGTATTCGGCGCCCGTGGAGTGGTGGTATTCGCGGGCAACCCCCCGGTAGGAGAAGGCGTAGCCACGGTCAGGGGTGATGTTGATTTCAAGCACGGGCCTATTCATATGCAGGAGGCTCATGGCATCGTCACCGGGCTTGAGCTGCTCGTACTGCTCGGGGGTGAACCCGTAGTTGCGTAGCAGGATGATGCCCTGATGGTCCGAACCCAGCCCCAACTCACGCTCGGAGGCGCACATGCCATCCGAGATGTGGCCATAGGTCTTGCGCGGTTCGATGCGGAAGTCTCCAGGCAGGACAGCCCCTGGCAGGGTCACCACCACCTTTTCGCCCGCAGCCATGTTGGGGGCCCCGCAGACAATGCCCCGGGGCACCTTGCGGCCCTGGTCGTCCACGGCGTTGTACTGCTCGCCTACATCCACATGGCACCAGTTGATGGTCTTGCCGTTCTTCTGAGGCTCGGGCTCGGCATCCACCACATAGCCGACCACAATGGGGCCGGTCACCGTGGACTGATGGATGTCCTCCTCCTCCAGGCCGACCCGGACCAGGTCCTTGGCCAACTGTTCATAGGTCAGATCCTCGGGGACCTGCACATGCTCCTTGAGCCAGTCGATATCTACCATTGGCATCTGACGGTCACTCCCCCATCTCGAACTGCTGGCTGAACCGCACGTCGCCCTCGACCAGGTCGTGCATGTCGTTGATGTCGTGGCGCAGGAGCAGGGTGCGCTCCATGCCCACGCCGAAGGCGAAGCCTGAGTACCGCTGCGGATCTACGCCGGCCGACCTCAGAACGTTGGGGTTGACCATGCCGCAGCCTCCCCATTCGATCCATCCGGGGCCACCCTTCTTGTCGGGGAACCAGAGGTCCATCTCGGCGCTGGGTTCGGTGAAGGGGAAGTATGAGGGCCGCAGTCTGGTCCGGGCCTCGGGACCGAACATGGCCACGGCGAGCTTGTCCAGGGTGCCCTTGAGGTCGGCCATGGTCAGGTGCTCATCGACGGCGATGGCCTCGCACTGGTGGAATACCGGGGTGTGGGTGGCATCCAGTTCGTCGGTACGGAAGACCCTGCCCGTGCAGGCCACGTAGAGCGGTACACCACGGGTTATCAGGGAACGGGCCTGGTCGGGCGAAGTATGGGTGCGCATGACCATGTTGGATCCGACGAAGCCGGCGGCGTCCCTGGCCTGGCTGCCCTTGACGTAGAAGGTGTCCTGCATCTGGCGGGCAGGATGATCCGGGCCAAAGTTGAGGGCATCGAAGTTGTACCACTCGGCTTCCAGCTCGGGGCCCTGGGCGATGCTCCAACCCATGGAGACGAAGAAATCCTCCACATCCTCCATGAGCTTGGACAGCGGATGACGTGCGCCCTGAGGTTTACGCTCGACCGGAAGGGTCATATCCACCTGCTCGGCAGCAAGACGGCGGGACTCTTCCTCCTGACGCAACTGCCGGTCCTTGAGCCCGTAGGCACGGCCGAAGTCAGCCTTGAGCTTGCCTGCCAGACGCCCAGCGGTCTTCTTCTGATCCGCTGGCAGCCGTCCGATCATCCGGCCTGATCCGGCCAGGGCTGAACCTGTCCCCGCATACTTGGCCTTGATCTCCTTGAGTTCTGCCAAATCGGAGGCTTCGCGAATCCTGCCGATGCCCTCGTTGACCTCGTCGGTCATCGCCGCGGGGTCGAATTCTTCCTGTGCCACCATGGACCTTTCCACTGTTGCCAATGCCGTGTCCGGGCCGCAAATCAGCGGAAATCCCGGTCGTTGACGCCTTCACATTCTTTCAATACGACTCGACATGGCCATGGCGTAAAGCAGCACTGCTGCCGAAGTAGCCAGATTGAGTGATTCAGCCCGCCCGTATATGGGTATGCGGACGATCTGATCCATGGACTGCAGCAACTCATTGGGCAGTCCACGTGCCTCATTGCCGAAGAGCAGGGCCATGGGCTGACCCGCTGAATCCGGCTGTGACAGGGCGCCGCTTGCCATCAAATCAGTCAGGGAGCGGACCAGTTTGTCCGGCGTGCCATAGACATCAGCCGCCACCATGATCCGTCCCTGCCGTCTGCACAGGGCCAGGAAGTCATCAGTGTCCATGGTCATCAGGGGTATATGAAAGGCCGATCCAGCCGTGGAGCGAATGACCTTGGGATTGGTGGGTTCCACACACTGATCCACCAGGATGACCGCCCTGCAACCGGCGGCATCGGCGGTGCGGATCACGGTTCCGGCATTGCCTGGATCACGAATCTGCCAGAAGGCCGCCACCAGGTCGGGGCCCTCCCCGGTCAGGCTGCGGGGATCGCTGAGGTTCGTCGGCTGGGCCAGAAATCCGTCCGTATGGGCCTGCGCCAGGATCCCCTGGGCATTGCTGCTGATGGCACGCATGACCCGAGCGGAGACGAAGTGCCCGTAGCAGTCAGGCAGCTCCCGAGCCTGCTCCATGATGGCGCCTACAGTCTCGTTGAGCGGGCGCCGATGGCCGCCCTGGGCTGCAGGAGAGGACTCATCGGCCTGAATATAGAGGTCAGTCAGCAGGTCGGGACGCCAGCGGACCGCCTCGCGCACGCTCTGCGGCCCCTCTATCAGGAAGCGGCCATGACGCTGCCGGGCCCGCCGATCCTGCAGTTCAGCCAAGCGATGAACGCGTTGGGCATGGGGATTGTCAAGAAGGGTGTCATCAAAGGGCATGGGCACCACTCTAGCCCCGCCAGCCGAGAGCCCCGCAGTCCAGAAGCCTGCGGCTTCACCTCGGTGAATCTACATCTGTGGGAAAGTTCACTGAAAGAAAGGCCTGCGCCCCTTGTGCTCCTCGGACAAGGGGCTAGGGTAAAAGAACCGGTCGGGTCGACCACATCCGTTGTTGGTATGGCGCAGACCGACCATCACTCGTCTGGCTTGGCCAGAATCATTGTGAGGAGACGATATGCCCGTATACACACTTCCCGATCTGCCCTACGACTACTCGGCGCTGGAGCCGTACGTGTCCGGCAAGATCATGGAGCTGCACCATGACAAGCACCATCAGGCTTATGTGAACGGTGCCAACAAGGCCCTGGAGCAGATCCACGACGCGGCCGAGTCCGGCAACGTGGCTCAGTCCAACCTGCTGGAGAAGAACCTGGCCTTCAACCTGGCCGGGCACAAGAACCACTCCATCTTCTGGAAGAACATGGCCCCGGCCATCGGCCAGGAGCCAACTGGCGAGCTCAAGGCCGCCATCGAGGACCAGTTTGGGTCCTTCCAGGGCTTCCAGACCTACTTCGAGTCCATGTGCGCAGGCATCCAGGGCTCCGGCTGGGCCGTCCTGGCCTGGGATACCCTGGGCGAGCGCCTGGTCACCCTGCAGATGTACGACCACCAGGGTAACCTGCCCGTCACCATCTTCCCGCTGGTTCTGCTGGACCTCTGGGAGCATGCCTACTACCTGGAGTACCTGAACGACCGGGCCAGCTACGTCAAGGCCTGGTGGCACATCGTCAACTGGGAGGATGCCTCCAAGCGCTTCGACGAGGTGCGCAACATCAACACCACTCTGGCCAGGTAAGAGGCCAGCGCTTCCAACCACAGGTGGATCCCGGTCCTTTCCCCTCTCTGCGGGAGGCGGAAAGGACCGGGGTTCCTCCGTATCTGGAGCCTTCGAGAAACCCTGGCGGTCAGTTGCCGAAGAAGGCGATGGAGCCGGTCAGCGCAGCCGCGGTCAGGGAGATGGCAGGCACAGCCAGGCAGATGAGCAGGAAGCCCGCATCACGTGGTCTGACCTGGGAGACCCGGGCATGGGTGCGTGGCGTGCTGCCCCCAAAGCCCCTGGCCTCCATGGCCGTGGCTAAGGTCGTCGAACGCCTGATGGACAGGACCAGCAGGGCGAAGGCCTGGGGCATAAAGGCCTTGAAACGGTTCTCATCGCCCAGCCCTCGACTCCGGCGGGAGGCGGTCAGGGCCGACCAATCATCCTTAAGGACGGTGAAGAGTCGCATGCCGGCCAGCCCTCCGTAGACGAAGCGATCAGGCAGGTGGAGCACTTGGCTGAAGGCATCGGCCAGGTCAGTGGCGTCTATTCCCAGGACGGTAATGATAGCCGGGATCCCGATGGCCAGAATCCGCAGCGCCGTAGCCAGGGCCAGATCCAGCGACCGCTGGGTGATATGAATCATCCCCCACTGCCAGAAGGTGGCGCCACCGCTCTTGCCATAAAGGATGATCGCCAAGGCTGAGCCAGGCGCCCCCAGGAAGATAGGCCAGGTGGATCTGACCACGCGCAGAGGCGTGAAGCCTGCCGCGCCCAATAGCAGGAACTCCAGGATCAGGGCCGTCGTGGCCGAGACCGGGTCCAAACTGATCAGCAAGGGCAATGCGGCCAGAAAGGCCCCGATCAGACGGAAGGCCGGATTGATGGAGGCTATGTATGGCGACCGGCTGGCCGGCTTGACCGGCTCGTCCCGCTGATCCATGGGCGTGACGGTCAGTCTGGCCGCAACAGTCTTCTGACGGGCCTGCAAATCTGACTCTGATACAGGCCAGACGGCCTTCTGGGCTCCCGGAGGCGTCATCTCCACCAGACGGGCATCCAGGGCCTGGACCAGCTCCCGGTCGTGGGTGACCAGGATTATGCAGGCTCCCTGGTCGCGCAGGTCTGCAATCAGCTGGGCCATGCTGACCCAGGTGTTCCTGTCCTGACCGAAGGTAGGCTCGTCAAGAATCAGCATCTGCGGTGCGGCGGCCAGGGCCGAGGCCACGGTGAGCCGCCGCTTCTCACCGCCCGAGAGCGTGTAAGGGTTGGCATGCGCGTACTGCCTCAGCCTGAAACGGCCCAGCAGCTCCAGGGCGCGGATCTGGGCCCGGTCCTCGCTCATGCCGGTGCGCAGGGGGGCCAGTTTGACCTCATCCAGGACCGTGCCACGGGCGAACTGATGCTCGGGATTCTGAAAAACGTAGGCGATGCGCGCCGCCAGCTGGGATGAGGTCCATCGGATGGGCTCGGACTCAGCAGGCACCTGCCCCTGTGATCCCCGAAGCAGGCGGTCCTGGGCAAGAACCGAACCGGCCACCGGCTCCAGCAGACCGGCCAGGGTCATGGCCAGCGTGGACTTGCCGGCTCCGTTGGCCCCGACCAAAGCGGTGACCTGCCCGGCCCTGAATTCCAGATCGATATGCTCGGCAACCGCCCGGCCCTGACGGCCCACCACCAGATCCCGAGTGGCCAGCAGGACGGGATGATCATTGCGGCCCGATTCAGATTGCCCGGACCTAACCCGGGACCGTCCAAGCTCGGGGAGCGAATCCCTGGCGCTCCTATACGCTTCGGGAACCCAGACGCCCAGGGAGGCCAGGTCCAAACCAGGATCAGTGAAGACCTCCCGGGGGCTGCCGTCGGCCATGATCACCGTCTTGCGATAGGTCGCAGCGCCCGATCCGCTGGTGCTATCTTCAACCTCGCCCAGCCCAAGCACGATGACCCGGTCGATCATATCCATCCATGGACCTGCCCGGTGCTCGACCAGAACCATCGTGGAGCCCTGCCGGTCCAGGACCTTCCTGACGGCGCCGACAATCTGCTCGACACCGACCGGATCCAGGTTGGCCGTTGGCTCATCCAGCAGGAGCAGCCCAGGCTGCATGGCCAGGGCGCCGGCCAGGGCCAGACGCTGCATCTGCCCTCCGCTCAAATGCACGGTGGACCGGGTCAGCTGCAAGTCAGCCAAACCTACCTCGGCCATGGCCTTCTGTACCCGTGGCCAGATTTCCTGGCGGGGCAGCCCCATGTTCTCGGGCCCGAAGGCCACATTGTCACCAAGCCGCTGAAAGATGGCCTGAGCATCCGGATCCTGCAGGACCAGACCCACACGCCCCCGGCTGGAGACGGCCGGATTGCCGTCAATCAAGACCTGGCCCTGGGTCACCCCGCCTTCATCATCCTCGACCTGGTCCTGGCCGTTCTGCGGGGCATGATCGCCCAGCAGCCCGGCCACACCCTCGAGGATGGTCGATTTGCCGATGCCGGAGGCTCCCAGCAACAGCACCCGCTGACCTGCAGGAATGCTCAGGGAAAGATCCCTGACGGCGAAGTGGTTCCGATAGGCATGCCGATAACCCCAACCGCGCAGTTCCAAGGCTGCGGGTCGGTAGGGATTATCCTCGATGCTCTGGTCCACGCCCAGACCTCTACTTCCCGGTCGTACGAATATCGCGGCCGGAGGCGAAGCGGTCCAGAGCCCCGGTGGCGGCAATGGCCTTATAGAGGTACCAAACCAGCACTCCGGCGATCAGCGCGCCCGAAATCAGGGTGGCTATCAGATAGATCACCCCGTAGGGACCGGTCAGGTTGATGGCCTGCAGGTGCGTGCAGAAGGAGTACAGCCAGCAGCCGAAACCGGCGGCAGCGCCCGACAGTGCCACCGTGGACATGTTCCAGCGCCGGTAACGCAGCAGTATGAAGACCAGCTCGGCCATGAAGCCCTGAAGCAGACCGATCAGTATGGTCTCCACAGGCACCCAAAGGCTGCCCAGCAGCGACTCCAGGATGGCTGCGACCAACTCGGCATAGACGGCCGCACCCGGCTTGCGCACGATGACCGAGGCCAGAGGCCCGGCAAATAGGTAGAGACCGTTGAGGATGCCGCCCAGACCGGGCACGACCCCATCCAGGAACGACCAGGGAATGGTGGTCACCATGGCGACCACCCAGTAGATTACTGCGGAGGCCACCCCGATGACCGAAGCTACGGCGATATCCACCACCCTCCACCGTCGGGAGGGGGTCCTGACCTGGGAGGGAGTCCGCTCGGACTCCGGCTCCGATCCGGAAGCAGTGTTGTTGATGAAATGACCATCGGTCATGATCTTGTGCCTTTCCTCGGGGCGCTCCCTATGAGCGCCATCCCGTTCAGGCACGGGTCCAGTGACATCCGTGCGCCGGCATTACCCGGTAAACGTTCGTCCGGTTGAGGCTGAGCCTCCTCTCAGCCGCACGCCCATAGGCATACGGCCCCCGTGTCACTTGCCATCTTAGAACGTACGGTGGTCAAGGGAATCCAGCAGCAGGGCCTCGGTGATGATGTTGTCGACCAGCCCCTGCAGGGAGATGGACTCGTTCGGGCTGTGGGCGTTGGACTGGGGATCCTCTGGGCCGGTCACCAGGACCTGGGCCTCAGGGAAGAGCCGCTTGAGCTCGGGGATGAAGGGGATGGATCCGCCCTCGCCCTTGTTGACCGGGTCCCGTCCGAAGGCCTGCCGCATGGCCTCCTCGGCCTGCCGGACCACCGGGCTGCCGGCATCCATGGCCCATCCCATGCCCATGTCGCCGGGCGTGACCTCCACCCTGGCCCCCTGAGGAGCATGGGCGATCAAAAAATCAGCCAAGGCCTGCGCGGCCTGCTCAGGGCGCTGGGTGGGCGCAGTGCGCAGGGAAATGCGGAAGCGGGTCGTATCAGCCAGCACGTTGAAGGAGCCCTCCACCGGGTGGGCATCGAAGCCGATCACCGCCGCTGCAGGCTTGGTCCAGAGCCGGGAGGCCAGGGATTCGGTTCCGGCCAGCCGGTAGGAGTCCACTACGCCGGCATCCGCACGCAGCTGGGCCTGGTCCAGGTCACGCTGCAGGCCGCCTATGGGCTGTCCGCCCTCCAGGCCGGGCACCGCCAGCTGACCCTGGTCGTCATACATGGAGGCGATCAGCATGGCGGACAGGGTGTTGGCATCCAGGATGGGCCCGCCGAACTGCCCGGAGTGAACCGGGTGCTCAAGGACTGTGACCGTGACATCCAGGTCCGCATTCCCTCGCAGGGAGGTGGTCAGGCTGGGGGTGTCCGCCGACCAGTTGCCCGAGTCGGCCACGATGATCAGTTCCGAGGCGAAATCGTCCCGATGAGCCTGGAGGAAGGGGATGAAGCTGCGCGAGCCCATCTCCTCCTCACCCTCGATGAAGACCTTGACGTTGACGCGCAGGTCCTTGCCCAGGGCGTGCAGGGCACCCGAGTGGATGGCGATGCCGCCGCCGTCGTCGGCCGATCCGCGTCCGTAGAGCCGTCCCTCCTTCTCCACGCCGGCAAAGGGGTCAGTGGACCACTGGGAGGGATCGGGCACCGGCTGCACATCGTGATGAGCGTAGAGCAGGACGGTCGGGGCCTTGTCATCCACCTGCCGGGATCCGATCACCTCGAAGGCGCCCGGGGTCCCGTCAGGATTGGTCGCCTGGACCACCCGGGCATCTACACCCACCTGCCGCAGTTGCCCGGCCACATAGTCGGCCGATCGCCGCATGTGATCCCCGGTGATCCCCTTGGCCGAAACCGAAGCCAGGGCGATCTTGTCCTTGAGCAGATCGACGATCCGGCTCCTATCGTCCTGCACACGTGTGCGGATCGTCTCCAGGCCCAGCTCCGCCATCGTTACCTCCTGTGATTGCTTGCGAATCAATGCTTGCGAGTCTAGGCGTCACCGTAACCTGTTCGCATGACATGGAACCCCTTCTCACGCAAGGATCGACGGGACAAAGAGGCGGAGGCGGACCAGACGGCCTCCACTGAAGAAGCACGAGGCAAGGGACGCCCCACACCCAAGCGCAAGCAGGCTGAGGCCCGGAACCTGCGCCCGCTGGTCCCCAAGGACCGCAAGGCCTCTCGCAAGGCCGCCAAGGCCCGGATCCGAGCCCGTGAGGATGCCCAGTACGAGGCCATGAGAACCGGCGACCTCGACCACATGCCCAAGTCGGAGCGCCTGCCCTGGAGGATCTACATCCGCGACTATGTGGATGCCCGCTTCAATCTGCTGGAATGGATATTCCCGGCCATCATCCTTATGTTCGTCGCCACCCTGATGGGCATGTTCGTGGGCCCTCAGCACTATGCAACCTTCACCATGATGGTGACCGTCCTGCTCTATGGCTACCTGATCATTGCCCTGATCGATACCTGGCTGATGTGGCGCAAGCTCAAGCGCCTGCTGATCGACAAGTTCGGCGAGCGCTCGGTGGCCAAGGGTTCGCGTTCGGCCTCCTACGCCTGGCAACGGGCCATGATGGTCCGGCGGTGGCGGGTTCCCAAGCCCAATCAGAGCAAGCGCGGGCACTGGCCCGACTGACAGCCGATTATCCTGACATACCAAACGGTGAAGTAGTCATGCCGCCCGGTGCCCTTGGGTTCCGGGCGGTCTTTGCACTCACTCCGCATTGTGCGAATGCTCTTCATTCTCCCAGCCGGTACGGCTAGCATGGATTGTTATGCAGCAATCGATCAACCAAGCCGGCACAGAGTCTCTTGACCCATGGGACGCCGACAGCCGCCAGTACGACACCATCATTATCGGATCCGGCCCAGGCGGGTATGCCACAGCCCTGCGCACGGCAGAGCTGGGCGGACGGGTGGCCCTGGTCGAGCAGGACCCTGTGGTCGGCGGCGTCTGCCTGAACCGCGGATGCATCCCCACCAAGGCCCTGCTGACAGCCACCCAGGTTCTCGAACAGGCTGATCTCGGGGCCGCCATGGGCATCAATATCGGGTCGGCCAGCATCGACTACCATAAGCTCCAGGATTATCAGGACCGGATGGTGGACGCCATGACCGGCGGCCTGTCCAGCCTGCTGAAGCAGCGTGGCATCACCGTGGTGCACGGCCACGGCACCATCGTCGGCGACGGCCTGGTGGAAGTGACCGACGATGACGGCAATCGAACCCGGCTGACCACCTGCGACACCATCCTGGCCACCGGGTCACACGCCAGGCCCTTGGAGGAGCTCCCCTTCGATGATCTGGTCATCGACACCGACCGGGCGCTGACCCTCAAGCCCTTTCCCCGCCGGGCGCTGATTATCGGCTCAGGTGCGGTGGCCCTGGAATTCGCCACCATTTGGAACCAAGCCGGCTGCCAGGTGACCCTGCTGGTCAGACGGGACCGGGTGCTCTCCCACTGGGGTCGACGGACCGGCCAGATCATGACCCGGGAGCTGGAGCGTCAGGGAATTCAGATCATCACCCATGCCCGCTGCTCGGGCGGACACCGTCTGCCCGCAGATGGAGGCATGCAGGTCGACTACCAGCCGACCGACGACAAGGGCCAGGCGGGAGCGCTCGAGACCGATCTGGTTCTGGTGGCCATCGGCAGGGATCCCAATACCAACCCCCAGCATATGAAGGAGCTGGGCATCGACCTGGACGAGCAAGGTCAGGTCCTGACCGACTCCCAAGGGCGCACCAGCCGCGACCGGGTTTGGGCCCTGGGCGACATCACCCCTGGTCACCATCTGGCCCACAGGGCCTTCCAGCAGGGCATCACCCTGGCCGATGCCGCCTCTGGTCTGGATCCTGAACCTGTCAATGAGGCCACCATCCCCCGCGTGGTCTTCTCCTCCCCCCAGGCCGCAGCTGTGGGCTTCAGCCGGCAGGAGGCCGAGGACGATCCATCGCTGAACCAGGTCAAGGAGACCATCTACCCCATGATGGCCAACTCGCGCATGCGCATGAGCGGCCTGCAGGGCACCCTCAGCCTGATCACCGCCTGCCAAGCCACCGATCTGGAGAATCAGATAGTCGTCGGCCTGGAGATGGTCTCCCCACAGGCCTCTGAGAATATTGCCGAGGCCCAGCAGCTGGTGGGCAACCAGATCCCCCTGCACCGGGCGGCCGGGCTCATCCACCCCCATCCCACCTTCTCGGAAGCCATTGGAGAGGCCCTGCTCAAGGCTGACGGCAGACCCCTGAACATGCGTTAGGCATGCGGTAGACTGGTCAACCAGTGAACGTTTCCGAGTGAGGATGGCATGGCTACAGAGGACAGCAAGGGCAAAAAAGCAAAAAAGAAGAACAGCACGATCAGTCAGATCGTCAAGATCTACCAATTCACTTACGCAGAGGACAAGGCGCTTCCCTGGCTGCTGACTGCGGCCATTCTGGTGCCCACACTGATAGCGGTGGTGATCTGCCTGCTGGCCCACTTCAGCTGGCTGTCCTGGATCCTGACCGTGCTTCTGGGCATCATGGTCGGCCTGCTCCTGGCTACCATGACCCTGACCAGGCGCTCAGACAGGGTCGGCTACGCCAAGATGGAGGGCCGTCCAGGCGCTGCCGCCGCCGTGCTGAGCAGCATCTCCAAGGCAGGCTTCTCCTTCCCCCAGGAACCCGTCTGGATCGATGCCAAAACCAAAGATGCCGTCTGGAGGGGCACCGGCCGCACCGGGGTCTACCTGATCGCCGAAGGCGACTACAACCGCGTCAACAAGGCCATGAACCGCGAGGAGGAAAAGATCCGCCGCATCACCCGTGGATCAGCCATCCCCATCTACCGGATCAGCGTGGGCCACGGACCCGACCAGGTTCCGCTCAACAAACTTCAGCGAACCGTGATCAAGAAGAAAGTCAAGCTGACCGCCACCGAGCTGGAGACCCTGAACGACCGGCTGGTCACCCTGCAAAAGCGGCAGAGCGCCCTGGGGATGCCCAAGGGCATCGATCCGACCAAGATACACGTCAGCCGCAAGGCCATGCGCGGGCGCTGATGTTTCAAGGTCCCGGCATCTTCCACCAGGAAGGCGCCGGGACCTTCGCATGAAACACCCCCGTAACCTCAGCGGCGCATTGCCGAAAAAACCGGTCCCCTAGACTGGGTGACCGTTACGGTTTCCACGAAAGGAGCAGTTCAGTGAGCGAACTGAAGTCAAAGGCCGATTGTGAAGCTCTGATCAACCAGGAGGGCGTGGAATATGTCTCAGTCAGGTTCACGGACCTGATCGGGGTCCAGCAGCACTTCACCGTGCCCGCCAGCGAATTCCTCAAGGACGCCTTCACGGACGGCATGGCCTTCGACGGCTCCTCCGTCCAAGGCTTCCAAGCCATCAACGAATCGGATATGAAGCTGATTCCGGATCCAGAGACTGCTTACCTGGATCCCTTCCGCCGCCATCGCACCCTGAATGTGGCCTTCTCCATTGTTGACCCGGTGACCGATGAGCCCTACTCGCGCGACCCCCGGCAGATTGCCGCCAAGGCGGAGGCCTACCTGCGCTCCACCGGCATCGCCGACACGGCATCCTTCGCCCCCGAGGCCGAGTTCTTCATCTTCGACAAGGTCCGCTTCGAGAACAGCATGCAGCGCTCCTTCTACGAGGTCGATTCCATCGAGGCTCCTTGGAACTCGGGCGTCGACATCGAGGAGGACGGCTCCGACAACATCGGCTTCAAGAACCGGGTCAAGAAGGGCTACTTCCCTGTACCGCCCATCGACCACTACCAGGATCTGCGCGACGACATGGTGGCCAACCTGCAGAAGGTGGGCCTGATTCTGGAGCGCTCCCATCACGAGGTGGGCGGCGCCGGCCAGCAGGAGATCAACTATCGCTTCAACACCCTGCTGCATGCAGGCGACGACCTGATGAAGTACAAGTACGTGGTCCACGAGACCGCCGCCCTGGCCGGCAAGGCTGCCACCTTCATGCCCAAGCCCATCGCCGGGGACAACGGGACCGGCATGCACTGCCATCAGTCCCTCTGGAAGGATGGCAAGCCCCTCTTCTATGACGAGAACGGCTACGGCGGACTCTCCGACATCGCCCGCTGGTATGTGGGCGGCCTGATCGAGCATGCTTCGTCCGTCCTGGCCTTCACCAACCCCTCCACCAACTCCTACAAGCGGCTGGTGCCCGGCTACGAGGCCCCGGTCAACCTGGTCTACTCCGCCCGGAACCGTTCGGCGGCCATCCGCATCCCCCTGGCAGGCACCTCACCAGCTGCCAAGCGGATCGAGTTCCGTGCCCCCGACCCCTCCTGCAACCCCTTCCTGGCCTTCTCGGCCCAGCTGATGGCAGGACTGGACGGCATTCTCAACCACACCGAGCCCCCGGCCCCTATCGACAAGGATCTCTATGAGCTGCCCCCGGAGGAGCACGCCCAGATCAAGCAGGTGCCCGGCTCCCTGGAGGAGGCCCTGAACGCCTTGGAGGAGGATCACGACTTCCTGAGCGAGGGCGACGTCTTCACCGACGATCTGATCCAGACCTGGCTGGACTTGAAGCGCGGTGAACTGGACCAGACCCGTCTGGCCCCCACCCCCCTGGAGTATGAGCTCTACTTCCACATCTGAGTTCGCCTGATGACTGAGGCTGGCTGACCGGCCAGGTCACATGTGGCCCGATCCTTCCTGCAGAAGGGTCGGGCCTCTTTGCGTCGTCAGGACTATCGGCATCCACCCATTGACGGCAACACGCCAGCACCGGCATCCCGGCAGGCGGTCAGGCCAGAATGAGGAGAGGTTTGAAAAACGGATCCGATGGAGGTGGAGACCGATGCGCTGGCTGCGCGAATTCATGGAGTTGCCCGTCTATCTGCGAGCCATGCTCATCGTGGACCTCATGTGCAACTTCGGCATCGGCCTGGTCATGCCCATCGAGCTGCTCTTCGCCACCCATTCCCTGGGTGCCACCATGAGCGAGGCCGCCCTCCTGGTGACCATCAGTTCAGCAGGGTCCCTGATCTCCAACCCCATCATCGGCTGGGTCTCAGACCGGCGCTCCTCCTGGCTGGCTATGCATACGGCCATGATCTTCTCGGTCATCGGCCCCCTGATCTTCACCGTGGCCCACGACTACCGGGCAGCAGTGGCGGGAGCCTTCGTCTCAGGCTTGGGGATGGGCATGCAGACCTCCTGGGCCAGTATTCTGACACAGATCTCCACCAGGGAGCAGCATCGGATTGTCTATGGAATCAATCAGGCCGAGCTCAACCTGGGCATAGGCCTCGGTGCAGCCGTGGGCGGCCTGCTGGCTGCGGGAGGTCAGGACTTCCTCTATCGGATTGGCTTCGGCGGCAGGGCACTGGGATTCGCCTTGCTTAGCCTGTCCCTGCTGGTCATCGAACGACACTGGCAGCTGCGCCGCCTGACAGCTGAGCTCAAGGCCCAGGCAGAGCGGGAGGTCGTCCAGGAATCCGCAGGGGCAACCCAAGCCCTGAAAGCCAGCCAGAAAGACGGCACAGCAAGCATGGCCGTCAACGGCACCTTCGGCGGACGCACCAGCTCCCTGACCAGGGTGCTGGCCTCAATGGCCCTGCTGACCATGGGAACCTTCTTCATGGACCTGTTCGGCTACTCCCAGTTCGACGCCGGCCTGGTCACCACCCTGATCTCCGATCCGCACATTCCCCGCTGGTCCCTGTCAGTGGTGGACGTGGTCAACACCTTCTCGGTGGTGATCATGAACATCGTGCTGCTGCCCCGGCTCAAGGACGCCAACCATGTGCGCCTGCTGCGCACCGTGCCGGTCTTCTGGGCTGCGGCCTGGGTGATCATCGTCCTGGGCCTGCGCCTGGATTCCACCCCCGGCGCCCTGAGCGTGGCCTCCCTGGGCATCACCATCTTCGGGCTGGGCGAGGTCATGATGGGCATCTCCCAGCCGGTTGTGGCCGCCGAACTGGCCGGTCCATCCTTCAGCGGACGCATGTTCGGCCTGCTCAACACGGCCGCCTCCCTGGGCTACATCGTGGGACCCATGTTCGCCTCCTACATCCTGGCCGGACATGAGGTCATTCCCTTCCTGGCCATGTGCGCCATCGGCCTGGTCGTGCTGGCAGTCCCCTGGTTCCTGGCCATCCCCTCGCGGCAGAACACCAGCCAGCAGAGCCCGGCTGCCCTTTAGCCTCAGAGAAGGCACCGCGTCGGATTGCTACCCTTGTTTAAGAGTCAGTCTTCGCCGGCCGCCCGACGAGCATCGCCTGGCTCCGAACCTTCCATCAGGGTCTTGGCCAGATCTACGAATCTCTTGGTCAGCGGCGAATCATCCAGGGAGCCATCCGGTCTGAGCACGGCCGGCCGACCGGACTCCCCCGACTCGCGCAGGTCGGTCTGCAGGGGCAGCTGTTCCAGCAGGGGCACTTGGTATCCCAGATCCCGGGTCAGCTGGTCAGCCACCCGCTGGCCGCCTCCCTGGCCGAAAATGCGCAGTCGCTCACCATTGTGCTCGTACCAGGACATGTTCTCGATTACACCCTGGACCTTGGTGGGCAGTTGGAGGGCCACCAGCCCTGAACGCACGGCCACCTGCGAGGCCGATGGCTGGGGGGTGGTCACCACAATCAGCCGGCTGTTGGGCAGGGCCTGGGCCACCGAGAGGGCCATGTCCCCGGTGCCAGGAGCCAGATCCAGCAGGAGCACGTCGGGGTCCCCCCACCAGACATCGGAGAGGAACTGTTCCAGCGAGCGCTGCAGGCGAGGACCTCTCCAGAGGATGGCCCGGTCCGACCCGGCGAACATGCCGATGGAGATCAGCTTGACCCCCCAGGCGGTCACCGGCATCAGCATGCCGTGCAAGTTGGTAGGCCGGCTGTGTACGCCGAAGAGCCCAGGCAGGGAGAATCCATAGATGTCCGCGTCAATGGCGGCCGTGTCATAGCCCAGGGCAGCCAGCGTGGCCGCCAGGTTGACGGTCACCGAGGACTTGCCCACGCCCCCCTTGCCCGAGGCGATGGCAAAGATGCGGGTGCCCACGCCTGGTTTGGAGAATGGGTTGCTGCGCCGGGCGGCCTTGAGGTCGGCCACCAGGTTGTCCAGCTTCTCCCGGCTCATGGAGGAGACATCGATATGCGGGCGCAGCCGGGCTCGCGGGTAGGAGGTCACGGTCCCGTTGATCTGGTTGGTGATGGTGGTCGACAGCGGGCATCCCTTGATGGTCAGCTCCACCCGCACGGTCACCTCGTAGTCGGCCTGGGCATCCCTGGCCGGCTCGACAATGATGTCGGTGATCATGCCCAGATCGGTGATGGACCGCCCCAGCTCTGGATCGATGACCCTGCTGAGCCGCTCATAGACCTCCCCCTTGATTCTTCGAGGCAGCTCCTCCAGATTCCGGGTCCCTTCCTTGCGATGCTCTACTTGTTCCATGCCGTCACCATATCGCGCCCAGCCATCGGCTGCTAGGGCGCGGCTGGTCGGATATTGCGAATGTCACAATCAGCCTTGGGCCGGGCTGGGGTCGCCAGTGTCAAGCAGGCGATGGAAAGCCGCCTCGTCCAGGATAGGCAGGCCCAGACTCTCAGCCTTGTCGGCTTTGGAGCCCGGGTTGGCACCGACCACCACATAGGTGGTCTTCTTGCTGACGGACCCTGAGGCCTTGCCGCCGCGCTCCACGATGGCCTCCTTGGCAGAGTCCCTGGAGAAGTCCTCCAAGCTGCCGGTGACCACCACGGTCATGCCTTTCAGGGTCTGGGGCTTGGTGCTGCGTTCGACGTGGGCGCCCACTCCGGCGGCCTGCCAGGCATCCAGGATGCGACCGCGCCAGTCACCGAGCTGTCGGGCGCCCTGGAACCAGTCGTGGATGGAGTGCGCAATCTCGGGGCCCACCCCGTCCAGCTCGGACAGGTCCTCTACGCTGGCCTCCTCCACGGCCTTGAGTGACGGGAATCGGGTGGCGATGGCCCGAGCCGAGGTCGGTCCCAGGTGCCGAATGGACAAGGCGACCAAGACCCTCCACAGGTCGGCATGCTTGGCCTTGTCGATCTCTTCAAGCATCTGCAGGGTGTTCCTGGAGGGTTGGGCGTCGGCACTGTCCAGTGCGGCCTCCTGGATCTGGGTCTCATGACTGTTCATGGCCCGCTCGCCTTGTCCAGCCTGGGCGCCCTTGGGCAGATTATAGAAGGCCGGCACCCGGTACCAGAGGCCGCTGCCGCCAGTCCTGCGCTTGGTTGCGGCACGCCCCTGCCGGCCTTCGACCTCCACCTGCTCCATCAGAGGAACCTCACGCCAGACATAGACCTGACGCAGATCCTCCACCTTCAGGTCGAAGAGTCCTGCCTCGCTGGTCAGGACCGGATCCTGACGTGGCGGAAGCTTCAGGTCCGGATCCGGCTGGTAGGGGGCTGCCTGGCCGCCCTGGTCAACCAGAACCTCACGCAGGCCGGGCGCGTAGACCTCAACGGAATCAGGCCGGTTCTCATCGGGGTTGGTCAGGGCTATGGCGCTCTGCTCCCCCAGATGCTCGATGTCCAGGGCCTTTCGCGAGGCCATATGGATGATCCGCTCGGTCAGCTGGGCCGGGCAGGACTCCACGTTGGGGCAGCGGATGTCCACATCGCCCTCCTTGGCCGGAGCCAGACGGGCGCCACAGCTGGGGCAGGTCTCGGGCATGACGAAGGGTCTCAGCTCCTTCTCGCGCCCCTTCCTGGCCTCGACGACCGGTCCGACCAGCTCGGGGATCACATCGCCCGCCTTGCGGACCACGACCGTGTCCCCGATCAGAATGCCCTTGCGCTTGACCTCAGAGGCGTTGTGGAGGGTGGTTCTGGAGACCGTGGACCCGGCCACGGTGACCGGGGTGAGCACAGCCACCGGGGTGATCCGCCCGGTCCTGCCCACCTGGACGGTGATGTCCAGAAGCCGGGTATTGACCTCTTCCGGGGGGTACTTGTAGGCCACGGCCCAGCGGGGGGCACGGGAGGTGGCCCCCAGCCTGCGTTGAAGATCCCGGTCCTGCAGCTTGACCACGATGCCGTCCAGGGCGTGCTCGATGTCATTGCGGTGCTGGCCGTAATAGTCGATCATGTCCAGGATCTGGTCGAAGGAGGTGACGACCCGGTTGTGGGGGGAGACCGGAATCCCCCACTGCTTGTAGAGGTCGTAGGCCTGGGACTGGTCGATGACCTCGTCGTGTGTCCCCTTGGGATGGGCCGGGCCCCACCTCAGGGAGCCCAGGCCATGGGCGTAGAAGCTCAGACGACGGCTGGCTGTAATGCGCGGATCCTTCTGCCGAAGAGACCCGGCGGCGGCGTTGCGGGGGTTGGCAAAGGGCGCCTTGCCCTCCTTCTCCTGCTGCTCATTGAGAGCGTTGAAGTCGTCGAACCGCATGAAGACCTCGCCGCGGACCTCCACGAACTCAGGGATGTCGCGGGCCGGGCCGGACAGGTTCTGCGGAATGCTTGGGATGGTCCGGACGTTCAGGGTGATATCCTCCCCGGTCACCCCGTCCCCCCTGGTCAGCCCCTGCTCCAGCACCCCGTTGCGATAGAGAAGGTTGAGGGCCAGGCCGTCGATCTTGACCTCGCTGGTCATGGGCAGGGCCTTGTCCTGCGGCCAGTCAAGCTCGCTGCGCAGCCCCTCATACCACTGGCGCAGCTCAGCGACGCTGAAGACATCATCCAGGCTGAGCATCTGGGAGGGGTGGCGGACCGAGGCGAAGTCGTTGGAGAAGGTCCCTCCGACCCGGTGCGTCGGCGACTGGGGGGTGTCCAGGCTGGGGAAGCGGGACTCCAGCTCCTGCAGGCAACGCATCCTGGCATCGTAGGCCGCGTCGGAGGAGACCGGAGCATCGTCTATGTAATAGGCGACCTGGTCGGACTCCACCCAGGCGGCCAGCCTGGACCAGAGACGCTGGGCCTGTTGGGCTCCCAGGGAGTCAAGATCCAGCTCCCCCAGCCGCATGGCATCGGCATCGTCGGGCTGAAGGGAGGCTATCCATCGGTCAGTGCCCGGCCTGGGCCTGGACTGGGCATTCCCGTCCTCATCACTGGTTTGCTGATTATCTTCCTGAGCTGTTTTGTCATGCATTGAGCGACCTCATGAACTGTGCCTGTACCACATCAACACCTTCATTATCGTCGTCGTTCATCCTGGCGGCCGCCATTGACAGGGTCCGGGCCGGGACAAAGAGCCCGCCGTCCACACAGATGCGCGCAGCCTGGCGCACTATGGAGGCCACCTCGGTATGAGGCCAGACCGGCAGGCCATGTTCGGCCAGCACCCGACGGGCCTGCCGGTGGTCTTCGGGCAGGACCACGCACTGGGAGCGGGCCCTGGCCTGCAGCTCGGCCAGCTCGGTCTTGAGGGCCGGTATCCGGTCGGGACTGATATGCTCGCTCATCAAATAGGCCGCAGCAGCCACGTCGAACTCGTCGCGCATCCATGAAGCATAGGCCAGACGGTAGTAGGCGAAGGAGGCATCGTCCCGGTCCAGGGCCACCCGCAGAGCGTTCAGGGTGGCGGCCCGGGCCGAATCCCAGTCCTCCCGGTTGGCCAGCATGACCGCCAGCTTCAGGTGGGAGAGCGGGTAGGCGGGCGCATAGGCCACCATGGCGTTCAGATGCTTGAGGGCTGCCTGGTCCTCCTTGAGCTGGGCCAGCAGGTCGGCTATCTCAAGGTGGGCGTAGAAGAGGTTGTCAGGAATGAGCAGGGTCCGCTCCCCCGGGGTGGCGAAGAGGCGGTTGTAGACCACCCGCTCGGCGTAGGAGTTGAAGTAGCGGGGCACCTGGCCCTCGGCCGCAAAGACGGCATCCATATGGGCGATGGCATCCTGCTCAACCTGTATGCCCTGGGCCGCGCCGCCGGAAAAGAGCAGATCGCGGGCTTTGACGCGCTCCTTGTCCAGCTGGGAGGACAGGGAGAAGTCAAAGTCGGGAACAGGGGTGCCGTCGATCATGGCGCTGGCAACCTGAGGGGCCAGCTGTTCCAGCTCCGGGTCGCCGATGCTCTGGATGATGCCTGTGGCCTCCTGGGCCTTGGCTGCCGAAGTCATGGTCCGGTCCGAGGCCAGCTGATGGAAGCCGCCTACAGCCCTCTGCAGCAGGTCGGCCCGCTGGATGGACAGGTCCACGGCCTTATGCGCGCCCAGGGCCTGGGCTGACTTGTCGGCAAAGGTCACCTCGGAAAACTCGGGCTCCTCCTGGCTGCCATGGGGGCTGAAGTGGTCATCGCGCATGTCGAACACAGCCTCAGTGGGCTTGAGCCCTCCCTGGGAATCCACCTGCATGGCCGCGTCGAAGAAGCGGTAGATGGCACGTGGATCCTTCAGACCTTGTGAACGGATGCGGGAGAGGAAGAGTTCCCTGCTGAAGACCACCGAGACCAGGGTTCGGATGGTCGGATTGCTCTGCAGGGCACTCAGTGGATTCTGGGATGCGTCGTCCTCGGTCTGGTCTGTGGAGGCATCATCATTGGAGATATCCCCGTTCGAGGCTCCATCGGTGGCAGACTCGTCCTTGTCGGATCCATTGGCTGACGACGGCGCTGCAAAGGCTGCAGAGTCAAGGTCCACGCCTTGCATGAGATCCTTGAACTCGCGGTCCACGGATTCCTTTTCACCCTGATCCTCGGCCTTGTCTTCCTCTTCGTCCTGTCCTTGCTCAGGAGCCATCCGGGAGGCGATGGGCTTGGTGGGATCGCCGTGTACGTCGCCATCCTTGGGATCAGCCTTGGACCCAGTGGGAGCCACCTCACCCGAACGCATGCGTTCAAAGGCCTCCAAAGCCTGTCCCATCATGGTCCTGATGGCCGAGTTCTGCTGGTCGACAGCCTCTTCCAGACCGATGGAGTCGATCTGCAGGCTGACCTCGCGCACAGCTGGATCCGCACCGAAGGCCAGTGCGGCCATCATCAGTCCAACGCGCAAGTTGTAATCAGCGCTCATGGCGGAACGTTCGCCCTCGTCCAGGTCCCGCCAGGCCCGTGACTTGTCCTCGTAGCGGCTGGAGGGCATCATGGTGCGCCCTGCCGCAGTGAAGGCCAGAGCCACCTGCCCCTGGGCCAGATTGGACCTGAACTCCACATCAAAACGGAAGGGCAGCCGCAGGGATCGCATGAGCATGGCCAGCGTCTGCCGGTAGACCCACTCGGATTGCACGGGCTCCTGACCCTGGCCGTCCGCCCGCACCGGCAGCGCCTGGGGAGCCTGTTGACGCACCATGACAGCGGTGGCTGCGGCCTTGTCGACCATGGCGTTGATGGCGGTCCGCCCGTCGTCCTCCAGCGGGTCGAAGCGAATCGGATAGTCACCCGGGCGCAGCAGGGCGACAATGGCAGGATCGTCCAAGAGGGCCTGGTCCAGCCGGGTAGCCTGGACGCGGTTGATCGAGTCCTCGGTGGGCAGCGTCCCCAGGCGAGCATTGCGCTCCAGCCAGGCGCTGACAGCGGCAAACCTGTTCAGATTGCCTTCGATGCGCAGGGCCGCCAAGGCGGCGGTGAACTCCAGTCCGTTATCCCAGCTCAGGAAGTAGGCGCCGGAGTAGGAGGAAGCATACAGATGCAGGGGCTCCGCCCCGTGAACGGCCTCCAAACCCGAGACGGGCGACAGGGCCCCGGCCTCACGCATCAGGTCGGCGAACAGATCCTCCAGCCCGGAGACCCGCTGCCCATGGGAGCGTGCCTGGATCATGTCGCCCACGCTGCGTCGGATAGCTCCCATCGGTGCCTCCCGGTTGAGCCGGTAGAAGATGTTGCCCGAGCCGAACCCAGTGAAGGTCCCCTGGATGCGCGGCAGCAGGTAGGCAGCGAAGAAGGCGATGGCCACAGCATCCCGATACTCCAGGTCCAGACGCATCTCCGGAGGCAGCAGGGGCCGCAGCTGCTCCAGGCAATAGCGGCCATTGGATCGCAGCCAGGAGGCCAACCAGCGCAGGTGGCCGGCATCGTCACGACCTACTACAGCACCCTGCAGGGCGCGCACCGGTCCCGAACCCTGTTCTGGATTAAGGCCCAGCCGACGACCGTCGGCCAAGGTCACCTCCTCCTCCCGGCCCAGCAGGAAGGCAGGCTCCATGTTCTGCAAGTCCATCCGGCTCTGCTCGCCAATGAAAACCCGGCCATGGTCGTCAGCCAGAGCGATCTGGGCAAAGTGACGGCGATCGGTGAAGATTCCCAATGCGAAGCCCCGGCCAGGGGCATCGGGCCACTGGACCCAGCCCAGCGTCAGCCCCTCGGGCACGCCCTGCAGGCGGGGAAAAAGCCGGCGCTTGACAGCAATACCTAAAATACGGCTGTGAGAGGCCAGGAATTCGCGCATCTGCCGATCATCCGGATGGCCTCCCGTCCGGTTGATCAGATCGACCATGTCGGCCACCGAAGAATCCAGGGGACGATCCCCGCGACCCCCTGTGGTCGGCCGAGAGGAGCCCACCAATCCCTCCAGTGCGGAAAGAATGGAACGGCCCAGGCCGGACAGATCCCCGAGCCCCCGGGACTTCTTCGCGTTCTTGGACATACTTTTGATTCTCCCAATCCAGCGCGACATGTCGCCGTTAGAATAAAACCGTGATGACTCTGCCAGCCCTGCGACGACCCACCCCGGCCAGGGGCACGACCGTCCGGCTGCTGGTAGCGCTTGTTGTTGTGCTCATCCTCGAACTGGGAGTATTCAACCTGGCCCATTGGCAGTCGCTGATGGGCTCCAGGTCAAACTCTCCGGCACGGACGACGGGCGATGCCCACTCCCCACCAGGCCGGCTGGGACCAGGGCTGTCCCCTCTGCCAGGCGGGGGCCTGAAAATCACCGATCCGGCTGGCGCTTGGATGGATGTCCCTGTCGCCGATGGACGGGCCTCCTTTCTTCAGGCCCATCTGGCAGAAGACATCGAGGGTTCATTCCTGTCGCAGATCCATGTACGTCTGGACCTGCGCCTGGCCGGCGACAAGGGATGGACCCAGGGCACCCGAGGGCTGGTCTGCCCCGGTCAGGCCCGCAGCCACTACCTGCGCATACGAGGGAAACCCAGCGGCGCCCGGATCCAGTCCCTGCGCCTGTGGATACAGGAACCCGCCGGATCCCGGCTGGAGCTGACCGGTATGACCCCGGCCAAGGTAGTCCCCCTGGATCTCAACCTGGCACGGATACTGATGCTGGCCTGTCTGGCGGCGCTGATCCTGGGCTACCTGCCCGGCTCGATCCTCTGGCGGACCCGGCTGGATACGGGCTCAGCGAGCCAGCGCCTGGTCCTGGCCCTGATTCTGGCCCCACTGGCAGCCTGGTCCTGCTGGAACATCCAACATGATCTGTCCACCTTCACCCCCATGGCCTACCACCAGCCGCATGCCTACGTCTACGACTTCAACCAGTACGATCACGTAGCCCAGGCCCTTCTTCATGGACGCCCCTGGCTGGATCTGGGCCAGGCGCCAGGTCTGGCCAAGGCAGCCAACCCCTATGACATAGCCACCCGCAACGCACTGCTGGCCCAGGACCAGCAACCCATATATTGGGACTATGTCTACCGGGGCGGCCACTGGTACTCCTACTTCGGTGTCCTGCCGGTGCTGCTGCTCTTCCTGCCCTACCGAGTGATCACCGGCCTGGCGCATCCAGGCGGCTATGCCCTTCCCACCAGTTCGGCTGCAGCCCTGCTGGTTGCGGCGGCCACCATCATGACGACTCTGGCCACCATCCGCCTGCTGGCCCGCTGGTTCCCTCGGGTCAACTTGGCCGTGGTCGGCATGGCCCTGATAACCATGCTGGGAGGATCCGGCATGGTCTACCTCTGGTGCCGCCGCAATTTCTATACGATTCCGTTCGATGCCTCCTTGCTGGCCGTGATGACCGGACTCTGGCTCTGGATGGGGGCCAGACGGGTCCAGCAACAGTCTGCGGACGCTGGTGAACATCCGAGTCATCGGTCAACACGTATGTGGACCGTAGAAGACGGGGACCACTCCTGGCATCTGTCCCGAACCCGGCTCTTTTGGGGATCGCTGTCAATGGCTGCCACCCTGGGTTGCCGACCCACCTTCCTGGCCGCCGGTCTGTTGGCACTACCCCTGTTTGCCCAGGAAATACAGGCAGTATTCAGTACCCTGTTCACACGTGGCAGCCATCCTGACGACCTGTCCCGGGGGCGGGCGCTGTCCCTGCTGATCTGCGGCTTCTTGCCGGTCCTCCTGGTGGCCGCTCCCCTGCTCTGGTACAACCGCTGGCGATTCGGATCCCTGCTGGACTTCGGCAACCGGTATCAAATGACCGTCCTGGACCTGACCAACTATCATCCCGGCACCCAGGGCCTGCTTCAGATCTTTGGCTACTACCTGTTGCAGCCGTTGACCAGTCTGCCCCTCTTCCCCTACCTGCAATTCTCCCCGGCTCCCATGCGGATCTGGCACTTCACCGAACCTGGCCTGGGCGGGCTCCTGGTCACCTCCCCGGTACTCTTGCTGGCCATGGCCCTTGTCGCCCTGCCTCGAGTGCGAAACTATCTGCACCGCCGGGGATGGATGCCCGCCTTGATCCTGGTCCTGGCCCTGGCGGTCCTGGTCATGGCCGCAGACTCCTATATTGGCGGATTCTCAGTGCGCTATACCATCGATTTCGCTTGGCTGATCTGCCTGGCCGCCGTGGTGGTCATGGCCGCTGCATCCGCAACATACGAAGACGGCCGCTCCACAGTGGGAGTGGCCGTCATGAGCCTGCTGACACTGGCCTGCCTGGCTGGTCTGATCCTGACATTTGTCAACGCCATGGTCCTGCTGGAGCACTTCGACTCCAGCCAGGCCATGAACGTGGCCGTCTGGTTCCTAGGACCCTGAACCCAGCAGACCTCGGTGTCAGGAGTCCAGACCCTGTTGCTTGAGTGCCTGGCGATACCGGTCGACCATGTCGGCCACGATGCCATTGCCATCGCCGCCCGACAGGGTGATGACCGAGGCCAGAGGCATGGTGTCGAAAAGCTGGGCCGTATTGGGATCGTCGGGCAGCGGTATGCCATCCTGCTCGACACGGTCACGCAGGATGGGCCCGCCGATCGAATTCTCACGCCACTCGGCCATGGTCGATTCGGCATTCAACGGAATGAACCTGCCGTCGCCGTCCACCTGCAGGTCCTGCTCCGCAACCAGATCGCGGCTGGAGGTACCCACCTGGATACGGTAGGTGCCCGCCTCCACATGCCAGGTATCCATGGCTGTGGACCAGTAGGCGAAGTCGCGTTCAGTCAGGTCCATGCTCACTCGGCGGGACTGCCCGGCCTTCAGGAAGACCTTGGCGAAGGCCTTGAGCTCATGGCTGGGCCGGTTCACCCGGCTGGCGCAGGGGGCCACATAGACCTGCACGGTCTGAGCGCCGTCCACCTGCGAGGTGTTGGTCACCGTCACCTCCACCCGAGCCGAGTTGGCTCCGGTCTTGGTCACCGCAACCTGATCCAGGTCAAAGTCGGCATAGGACAGCCCGAACCCGAAGGGGAAGGCCACCGGACGCTGGAAGGTGTCATAGTAGCGGTAGCCCACGTAGACGCCCTCGCCATAGCGGGAGTGACCCTCCTCGCCGGGGAAGGAGGTGATAGTGGGGTTGTCCTCCAGCCGGACCGGGATGGTTTCAGGCAGATGGCCTGAGGGATTGGCGGCGCCGGTCAGCACATCCACCACGGCGCGTCCTCCCTCCTGGCCCAGCAGCCAGGTCTCCAGCAGACCCTTGGTCTTGTCCATCCAGTTGGCAACTGTCACCACGGCTCCATTGGAGAGGACGGCGACCACCCGGTCGTTGACCTCGGAGACAGCCTTGAGCAGAGCCACCTGCTTGTCGGGAAGATCCATGCTGGTGCGGTCGAAGCCTTCGGACTCGGCGTATTCAGGCAACCCCAGGAAGAGCACCACAGTGTCGGCTCCGCGCGCAGCCTCAAGCGCCTGCTGGGTCAGAGCGGGATCCTGCTCCTTGTCGTCCAGCGTGAACCCTGGCGCGAAGTCCACGTTCATACCGGCCTCCTTGAAGCCATCCAGCGCTGAGGAGACCTCGGTCGGTGTGATGTGCGAGGAACCACCGCCCTGGTAGCGCGGAGTCCGGGCGAATTCGCCGATGACAGCGACCTTCTTCTTCGGATCAAGCGGCAGGATCCGATCCTCGTTGCGCAGCAGCACGATGGACTCCTGGGCCGCGCGACGGGCCACGTTGTTGTGCTCCTGGACGTCGTAGCGATACTCCTGCTGGGACATGGCCGGACGGGCCTTGTCGATCAGGTCCAGGATCCCCTGGGCCATCCGGTCCAG
This sequence comes from Bifidobacterium sp. W8112, assembly GCF_016101425.1. Lineage (NCBI taxonomy): Bacteria > Bacillati > Actinomycetota > Actinomycetes > Bifidobacteriales > Bifidobacteriaceae > Bifidobacterium > Bifidobacterium sp. W8112. Next base: position 308,657 of record NZ_JACFQN010000001.1, read on the forward strand.
CTGTTCCTTGTCCAAGTTGCCAGCCTGCACGGCCTGGACCACCTGGTCGTCAGTGCGGGAGGGCGGCATCTCCAGATTGAGCCCGGCCTGCAGGGCGTTGACCCTGTTGTGGACGGCACCCCAGTCGGACATGACCATGCCCTGGTAGCCCCACTCCCCGCGCAGCACGTCCGTCAGCAGCCAGCGATTCTCCGAGCTGAAGACCCCGTTGATCTTGTTGTAGGCGCACATGATGGTCCAGGGCTTGGCCTTCCTGACCACGTATTCGAAGGCCGGCAGGTAGATCTCGCGCAGGGTGCGTGCGTCGACGTCAGAGCTGACCCTGAGCCGGTCGGTCTCCTGGTTGTTGGCTGCGAAGTGCTTCAGAGAGGTTCCCACGCCCTTGGATTGAACCCCTTCGACCATACCTGCGGCTTCATGCCCAGCCAGGACCGGGTCCTCTGAGTAAAACTCGAAGTTGCGGCCGCCCAGCGGGCTGCGCTTGATGTTGATGCCGGGGCCCAGAATCACGGCGACCTTCTCCTGGATGCACTCTTCGCCCATGGCCTGGCCCACCTGGTAGGTCAGATCCGGGTTCCAGGAGGAGGCCAGCCCGGCGGTCGGAGGGAAGCAGGTGGCCGGAACCGAGCCGTAGACGTCGGAGCCAGTGGCCTTGCGCAGGCCGTAGGGGCCGTCGGTGATCATATAGCCTTCATAGCCCTTGTCGGGAAGCCCCTGCAGGTGCCAGGAGTCGGATCCCGAGGTCAGCGAGGCCTCCTCTTGCAGATCCAAATCCTTAGCTGTGGTATGCGATTCTTCAGTCATGTCTATTGTCCTTTCGGATTCGATTGCCCGGGCCGCCGCTCATCACAGGTCCGGATTACAGGTTTTCAGACTCACTTGACCTTACGGATCATCATGATAAAGAAGGTCCCCGCCAGCAGGCAGACGATGGCGACGGGGAAGATCATCCTGTAGCCGCCAAAGATGCCGATGACCAGAGTGGTGCACCCGGGAGCGATCACCTGACCTATGGTATTGGCCAGGTTGAGGATGCCCAGGTCCTTGCCGGCCTCCTTGGCATTCGGCAGCACATCGACATTCAACGCCTGATCCACTGACATGTAGCAGCCGTTGCCGATTCCAGCCAGGGCGGCATAAATGTACATGCCCGTTGCGGTCGGCATCAGGAAGGGGAAAACCATCCCGAGAGCAATGATCAGACAGCTGATGGCCACGATCACTTTCCGCTTCTGCAGGAAGTCCGAGAGGGGGCCTGAGACCACAGCGGCCAGGATGGTGGTGATTACCGAGAGCAGAGCCATGACCTTGAGTGTGGAGGCAGCCTGGTCATTGCTCAAATGGCAGTACTTCTGCAGAATGTAGAGCTGGTAGCCCTGGATCATGTAACAGCCGACGATGAAAGTGAACCTGCCTAGAAGCGCCATGTAGAAGTCCCGGCTGTTCTTGGTGGGCGGTATGAAGGACCGGCCGACATCAGCCCAGGTGCGCTCCACGACTGTGTTGGCTGCCGACTTCTCCCGGGGCCAGATCAGCACGGTGAGGATGCCCGAAAAGAGGAAGATGATCATGCCGACTACCAGGCCGGTGCGAATGTTGGTCAGAAACGAGCTGCCGATGATATTTCCCAGTTGCTGGCCGACCACCTGGCTGGCCCCATACAGTGCCGAATAGGTTCCCCTAGTCGATTCGGGAATCCTGTCTGAGAGGACCGCCACAGCCGGGGCTATCAGGCAGTTGATGCCCACCTGGACGATGCACCAGCCAAAGATGATCATGAAAAGGGTATGCGACTGGATGATCATCAGAAAACCGAGGGCACCTATGATACCGCCCAGCACGATCCAGGGGGTGCGCTTGCCGACGCGGAACCTGGACATATCCGAGAGAGCGCCGAAAACAACGTTGGCTACCAAGGCGAATACGCAGCCAATCGAATTCATCGTCCCTAGGGCCGCTTCGGCGCTGACCCCGTGCAGGGTATTGAAGATCTGAGGCAGAAGAACCCCCGAACCCATGGAAAAGGGCGCGGCCCAGAGCAGGGATACCAGGGCGAACCCGATGGCGAAACGAACCTTCTCCATGCTGTTGAGCCTTCTGCCCGTATCCGGAGCCAGGCTCGCATCCATGCCTTGGCCTGCGACGGCACCTCCGGTTTCATCTGCAGAGGCCATGGCTTTGATGTCCTCCCCGATTCGAGGGCCAACCCCATCGGCCGAGTCTCCCCTTCGATCCTTATTTCCGTTCCCCATCGTTACTGCTCCTTTGTGTGCAACCTTGCAATCAGTGGCTCATCATTGAGCCCCACCAATCTCCCCCTTCCATGACGGGTGATCATTCCGCACTTATTATCGGAGCAAACTAGGCAAGAGGAGGGTTTTCATCACAGCATTTTTTCGATAGCTGAGACGACTGAGTCAACATTTCGGCGGAATTCCAAGGTTTCCGGTAGGAGTGACAGGGCCAGGTATCCGTTGCCTGGCATGTCGAAAAAGTATCCGGGCTGACCAGTCAACCTGTAGGATCCGATCAGACGGAGAATCAGTTCCTCCTCGTCAATGACCTCGGGGAAGCGCAACAGAACGTTCCAGCCTCCCTCGGGCCTGAGCAGGGAGACACAGGACTCCTTTTGGACCAATAGCTGTCTGAGGGTTTCAAGATTGCCCCTGACACGCTCCCCCACTCGGCTGGTTTGACTGGGAATACTTGCCAGCATGGATTCCATGTCCCTGGTGATCAGAAGACTCATGGGCAGGTAATCGTCGGCTATCAGGTCAAGATGGCGCTTGGCCTGGGCAACCTGATCGGCTGGCCCGGAAACCTGGATCCAGCCCACCTTGGCGTGGGGAGCTGCCAGGCTCTTCGAAAACCCGTCCAGGGCAAAGGTCAGCACCTGCTCCTCACCGGCCAGCCGGGCACGACCCGGCAGAGGGTCCAGAGGGTAGTCGAAGAAGACCTCGTCCGCTATGATGGCCACCCCATGCCGCTGACAGAGTTCCAGCAGTGACTGGCGTTCTTCAAGATGAATGTAGGAACCGGTGGGGTTGTTGGGGTTGATAAGGACCAAGGCACGGATACGGTCGCCCTCAGATCCTTCCAAGGCCTGCCTGACTGTGGCCAAGTCAAGAACCCAGGATCCGTCGTAGGACAGACGGTAGGGGATAGTTCGGACGCATTCCAGACCGGCGATGGATTCAATCAGGGGATATCCGGGCCTGGGCTCCAGAATGGCATCACCCGGGTCGCAGAGGAGCTTCATCAGCCAGGAATAAGCCTCGGATGTCGATGAGAGCAGGTAGAGGTCATCAGGACTGACCACTCTACCGCCCGCGCTCTGACCCAATTCTTGATGCCTGGTCAGAAACTCAGCCAGGGCTTGACGGGCCTTACGAGGCCCCCTGGGTTCAGCCTCATAGACTTGTGGCAGGAATGACGGGGCCAGCCCGAAGCGGGTTGGGTTGGAATCATTCAGCCTGCCCAGCTTGAGGCCATGAGCTCGGGCTTCCGACTCGGCCAGAGCAATGCGATTGGGGCGGTCAGACCCTGTACGGTGAGAAAAATGCACGATTTCTCAGCTCCTCATCCGATCCAGCGATAGCCAGAACGCCCCAAACAGGTTGGTCGCAGGAAAAGCCCCGCTTCACCCCAGGTGCTTCTGCCGAAGATCAGCCAGATAGGCGGCGCCTACGATGCCGGCCTGGTTGCGCAGCTTGGCAGCTACGATGGGGGTCTTGATGTCGATGTGGGGCAGGAACTTCTCGCTCATCCGGCTGACACCGCCGCCGACGACGAAGAAGTCAGGGTTGAAGTAGTGCTCAAGCAGGCGGTAGTACTTGGTCAGACGATTGGCCCACTTCTTGTAGCTCAGCTTCTTGCGGTCACGCACCGATGAGGCTGCGTACTTCTCTGCGTCCTTGCCGTCCAGCGTCAGGTGGCCCAGCTCGCTGTTGGGAATCAGCACGCCGTTATAAATCAGCGCCGTGCCGATTCCGGTGCCCAATGTGGTGGCGATAACCAGACCCTTCTGGCCCTTGGCCGCCCCGTACTGCACCTCGGCGAGACCGGCCGCATCCGCGTCGTTGACAACGCTGACGGGCCTGCCGCAGGCCTTGGAAAGAACCTCTTGGACATTGGTACCCACCCAGGCCTGGTCCAAGTTGGCCATGAAATCCAGCGGCTTGTCAGGCTTGACAGGGGCCGGGAAGGCGATGCCCACAGGCACGTCCGAGGAAACTTCGAAGCGGTCCAGGAGCTCCTTGACGACAATCCCCACAGCCTCAGGCGTGGAGTGCTCGGGAGTGAGAATTTTCTTGCGAGGCTCTGCAAAATCTCCGATCGTCAGGTCAACAGGGGCAGCCTTGATGCCGGATCCACCAATATCCACTCCGAAAGCCTGCGCTGTTTCAATCATTGCTGCTCCTTAGCTGATCAAAGATGAGGGTCCGAACCGGCACGGTAGCGATTGTACCCCAAGGCATGCCTCTGCAGCCCTGGGAGCGGCATAAGCCAACCCAGGGCAGTCTCGCTGGCCGTGTGCTGCAGACTGCAGGAAGAAGGATTGGGTGGGATAATTGAAGTTATGACCGAACATACACAGCTCATCGACGCAGTCAACGTGCGCATCACCACTAGAGAATATGACCCCAAGCCCATCGATCCCGACCTGGCCAGGCAGCTGGGCAGCACCCTGAACGCTCTGAACACGTTGAGCGGTCTGGACATGCAGCTGGTCCTGGGCAAGCCCGACGCCTTCGCGGCCGACAACGCCTCCGGCCATCTGGCCAATGCGGCCAACTACCTGGCACTGGTCGGACCCAAGGACGATCAGGAGAGCCTGGAGAAAGCCGGCTTCTATGGCGAGCGCATGGTCCTTGCCGCCACCCTGTACGGACTGGGGACAGGATGGGTGTCGGGCAGCTGGGACCGTCAGGCAGCCGAGCGCCACTGCCGGATCACCCCCAGCCAGTCGCTCTACCTGGTGGTCACCATCGGCTATCCGGCCGACCAGATCGGCTACGGCAACCAGGACTTCGCCATGCTTTGCCAACGTCAAGCCGAACATCGAACATCCAAGAGCTATGAGGAACTGACTTCAGCCATGAGCACGCAGGACCGCCAGGATGCGCCGGAATGGTTCAAGGCCGGCGTTGCAGCCGCCGCCAAGGCACCTTCGGCCATGAACGGACAGCCAGTGGTTTTCGCCTGGGACAAGGACTCGGGCGATGCGATCGCCACTCTGGATCCCTCGGTCGCCTACGGATCCGCAGTCGATCTGGGCATAGCCAAAATGAACTTCCAGGTTGGCGCCAGCGGCGGCACATGGACCTGGGGCAACGGAGGCCGTTTCATCAGGTCCTGACCATGGATGTGCCATAGTGCTCCGGCAAGGGGGCCGTGTAGGGTGATGAACTATGAACAATGGAGCATCATCATCACAATCCGCCGCCGAACCGAGCACTGAAGCAGGTTCGACAACCCTGTACCTGACCCGTCACGGCAGAACCACGGCCAATGTCATGCATCTGATGCAGGGCTGGTCAGATTTCCCCCTGACCAAGCAAGGCCGCGAGGACGTGCGCCAGTTCGGCCGAGGCCTGCGGCCCATTCGTTTCCGGGCGGCCTGGAGCGGCAATCTGAGTCGTCAGTATGAAACGGCCCGCCTGGCCCTTGACATGTCAGGCAACGGGGACCTGCCCGTGGGTGTGGACCCCGACCTGCGTGAGGATAATTTCGGCAGTTTCGAGGGCCGGGACGAGCGCACCACTCTGGATCAGGTCTGCGCCGCCATGGGTTTTAAGGACTTCGTTACGGCCAAGGCAACCTACGGCAGGAGCATCTCCGTCCATATGCAGGACACCTTCCACCGGCTGGATGCCCAGGACGTCCTTTCCGCCGGACTTAAGGAACAGGATCGGGCTGAGACCACCGCCCAGGTCCGCAACAGAATGATCGCGGTGCTGACGCGCATCGCCCAGTCTGCCATCGAAGAAGGTGGCGGGCCTGTCCTGGTTGTTTCCTCGGGCATGTGCCTGCAACAGTTCCTGGTGGCCATCGATGACCACTGCCCCATCCCTGATATGGACAACACCGCTGTCACCAAGGTCGTCTACCAGGATGACGGTTTCCATCTGGCAGGGCCCATCGGTTCCATGGAGTACTTCCAGGCAGGAAGTCAGGAAAAGTAGCAGGCAAAACTTTCAGGCGCCCTGTATTTCCCCGGCTGGTTGGCCCTTGAGGGGCTCCATGGGCCTCCAGTCGGGATCATGCAATATCTGGCGCGAATCCACCCATCCCTTCAGGATGGCAGGAATACCAGTCATGATGTGACTGCGATCAACAGCCAGAAGGCGGATGATTTCCTTGAGAGCTGTAGCCAGGGTCCCTAGGGCGAAAGCCAGAGGCCGATAGTCCCCATGAACCATGAAATACCTGGCCATAAAGCCCCTGTTGCGCATGATGTGGTAACGATTCATATCCGAGGTGGAATTGAGCTGGCGCACCCCGGCAATGTTCCAATTGGCGATGTTACGAGTCCGACGCATGACTACATCGGAGACGACCACAGGCTGTGTGACCTTGGATGCCAAATACCCATAGATGGTGTCATCCCAATAGATAAAGAAGCGCGGGTCAGGCAGACCGATTTGCTCCACAACCTGCCGGGAGAAGAACCCTCCTTCAAAGCACATGGTGTTCATGGGACGACAGCCCGATGGACCGAACTCCCCCGGTGCTATCGGGTCTGGAATGCCCAAGGCGGTAAGAAAATGATACTGCCAATAGAAGGGGCCGCCATCATAATCCAGCCGGGAACCCTGCACCACCTGATAGCGTTCACTCCACTTAGCCAGCAAATCAAGTCCTTCAGGCTCCACGGCAACGTCATCATCCATGACCCAGAACCATTTGGCGCCCAGCTCGTATGCTTTCCCAACCCCGGCGGAGAAGCCTCCCGCGCCGCCGCCATTGTGGTCCTGCGGCAGATACACGACACGATCCTGATTGCCGGAGCCGTCGATGATCGTCCTGCCCCAACGTCCTGTCACACGTTCAGAAAACTGCTCGACCATGGTTCGCGTGTCTGCCGAATTCTCGTTATCCACCACCACGATCCGCCAGGGGGCCTGGGTGAGCTGGAGGATGGAGTCGAACAGGCCTGTCAGCAATTCCTGACGCTTATAGGTTACGACGACCATAGCCGCCTTATTCAAGGTCTTTCCCATGCTCTCCATTGTGACACCGCCCCGCAACTTTGCTTACTGAAGCAAAATCCTCCTAGTAAGTTCAGCCTTCTTCCGCCTTCCTGGATCGCAGGCTGCACACCCAGGATGTGAACACCGCCACCAGCAGCAGAACCACAGTCACCAGAAGGAACCGGCCGACGGGCACAGGGGTCAGAGCCATAGACATGCCAGCCTGGACAAAACTCAAGGCAATACAGCCCTCGACAATGGCGATCCCCAGCAGCGCCATCACTGCACCGCCGGCCACATCGGTCAGTGTCTCCATCACTCCCGACCAGGCTATTGACCTCCAGGCCACCCCGATCTGATTGAGCCGCTGGTTCTGCCGCTTGCGCTCCCAAGCCGAAATGGCGATGGACTGCATCATGAAAATTAGGGCAAGAACGGTCCCGCCGACGATCATGACCGTCATGGCCGTCTGCCCGGACAGGCCTCGTTGAATGAAGTCATCTATATACTCCTGCCTGGTCTGCACCGCGAAATCGCCCTGAAGGCCACTCTTCAGACGGGAGGTAATCCCGTGCGCATCTGTTGGATTGACAGCCGATATGGGAATGATCGTATGTGCGTCTTCACCCAATTGAGGCAGGTCATCCTCCGCCGTCAGAAACAGAGGATAGTTATTGCCTGCAGATAGTTCTGGAATGCCCTCAGGCGACTGAACAAGGGCAACGACCCGCACCTCATGTGGTTGATCATGGCGATCAAGAAGACGAACGGTGTCGCCTATGGAATAGGAGGAATCCTGATTCACAGCGACGCGGTCTGAACCGAGATCAGACGAATTCCCTTGGACAAAGGAGAAATGAATGCTCGGCGAACTCTGAACTTTCTGACCCTGCAATTGCTCGGCAGGTTCCCATACCACCGTTGCCGTCTGGCCCGGTGATCCTTCCATAGCCCATTGCTGAGTCTGGTAGGTAACAAAGTCTCGAACCTCAGGCATCCCACCGATCAGATCGGATGGGTTGCGGTTTTGGGCATCCGAATCAAGGGAAGTAGCCATAACATCGGCCTTCAGCGGATATAGGCTCAGAACCGCCCCTCCGATGGAGCCAGCCTGCATGGCTGCCACAAGGGAAATGACGATGGTCAGGATCATCATGGCGGGGAGGGCTATAGCGGTTGAGCCTGCGCTCTCCTTTCGAGCACGCTGCAGGGCCAGAAGACCTGGCCCCCCGGCCACCTTCGCCGGGATCAGACCAATGACTGACACAGTCAGGACAACCAGGATCGGAGCCGCCAAATAGACCGTAGTGATGACAAGAATGACCTCGAGCATAATACGCAGGTCCAGGGTCATAGAAGGCAGTGGGGCGAACCCGACCACCAAGGTCAGGATCAGGAAGACCAGGGCTGCCGAAGAACGAATCCATCCGATCCGCTTGGTTTTGTCACTGGTCTCCGTCATGAGCTGGAGCGGAGCTGCCCCGCCCACCTTGCGCATAGCCATCCATACTCCCAACAGGCAGGCGACCATCATCACGATGAAGGTGACAACTGCAATGGAAGGTCGAATCCGCGGTGTGAAAACCATGCCACTGTCGCTGAACTCGGCAGAGCGCGCGTAAAACCGTCCAACTGGTATGGTCAGGAGAGATCCGACCAGGCAGCCAATGAGATTCGAGAGGGCCAGGGGGATCGAGAATTCCAAGATACCTATGATCAGGATTCTCCTGCGTGAGGCTCCGTTCAACCGCATCATTGCATACTCGCGTCGGCGTTCATGAATCAGAAAAGTGACCGACGAGAGGACCAAAAAGACCGACACCAGCAGGCAGCAAGCCAGCGCCGGAATAGTGACCATAGAGAGATTTGAATAAGGTACCTTGGCTTGGAGACGCTGGTAGGTGTTCAACCTATTCAGATCGCCGATATTGTCAAAGGACTTTCCCGCTTGGTAGACCTGCATGGTCGAAGTGGTCAGCAGGGATGCCAGGAAGGTGGATAGACCCATGACCGCGTACGATGCTCGATGCTTCCTGATCAGGGACAAGACCAAGGAGAACAGGGTCGGTCGACTGATCGAGGAGAATGCATGCAGGGAATCCCGTCCGGGAACTTCTCCTCTTCCTGCTTGGCCTTTACCCGCATGCATCATCGTCCTACCCCCTGGCCGACCTGAGTCATGCTGGTCAGGTGAGTGGACAGCTGCTCGGCCGTATATCCTTGGCATATCGAATGCACTGTGCCGTCCACCAAGAAGACCGTGCGCTGCGCCCAGGCCGCCACATTGGGGTCATGGGTCACCATGAGCACGGTCCGTCCGCTCTCCACCAAGGTCGAAAGGGCATCCAGAACCATTTCCGAGCTGCGCGTATCCAGTGCCCCGGTGGGCTCGTCCGCGAAAATCATATCTGGCTGGGCGGCCAGCGCTCTGGCAATGGCCACGCGTTGCCTTTGACCGCCAGATATGTCAGACGGATATTGCTGCGCATACCCATCTAGACCCAAAATCTTCAAGGCCTGCAGCGATTGGACGACACCAACTTTGGGACCGCCGAAGAGCTGGGGCAGCATGACGTTCTGCAAGCAGGTGAAGGCCTCGACCAGGTTGTAATCCTGAAAAACGAAACCGATATGGTCGCGGCGCATCCTGGTTAGGGCGGACTCCTTCATCCTGGCTATGTTCTGGCCGGCTATCTCGACCGATCCCTGCTGTACTGGCAAGAGCCCTGAGGCGCAATAAAGCAAGGTGGTTTTCCCCGCTCCGGAAGGACCCATAACTGCGGTCCAAGATCCTGTCGAGCATTCCAGGCCGACTTGGTCTATTCCAGCTTCACCAGCCTTGTAATGGAAGGACACCCCCTCCATTTTCAGTGGCAGTTCATTCATTGATCTTCCTTTCATTCAGATCACCTAGGCAACAAAGCTTTCTGGCCGACCACCAGCAAAGACAAAGGGTCAAAACCAGCAGTCCCAGGATTAGGTAGAGCTCAATGCCGGGCAATGGCACAATCCGAGTCACCACACTGCCAATACAGCATGGATCCACGAGAAGCCAGACGACAAAGACATGAACGGCCAGCAACACCACCGGAACTGCAAGCAAGACCAAGCGGGTGTAGGTCCTGCAGTGCATGGAAATCCAGAGAACCAAGAGAAAAACAAGAAAGGCGGACCCCAGGCAGAGCAATACGAACACAGCCAGATACTCCCCCAAGGACCAGGTGAACCAAGGCAATGCATGTACATCAAAAACCGGAAGATCCTGCAAACCCGCGATCTTGGGCACCCACATCAGGAATGATCCCGCTGCCACCATGAGCATCATCAGCAGGCCCGCACAGACCATGGCGAACACCTGCAGCCCAGGCAAGAAGCGTCCGGTCCTCGTCGTCAACTGCGTCTGCCGGACCCCATGGACCTGGTCTTTAACAAGGCGTGGGGCCACGACAACCAAGGCTGCCAGAAGCGGGACCAGATAGACTGAAAGTCTGAAGTTGCTCTGAGTGTAGTCCAGTAATTCAGGAGCGGCCAGGCCCATACCCGCCCTGCACTGTCCACTTAAGATGTCAAGCCGCTTCGTCACCGATTCAGGCAGTTCGATGCCATTACTACCGCCCTTACGCAACTGTTTCTCGGCTCTTGCGGTCAGGGCTTCCCGGTTGCATCCACGATAGGCATCCATGACATCATGGCAATGAGCAAGCCGACGATAGCTAGGCAAGGCATTGATGCGGCCGGTCAGTTTGCCCCGGTCTGTATTCAGTACTGAAGGATTTGTCCAGCGCGAGCTCTCGACCGAATCGACCAGGTCCCTGGCCGACTGATAATTCTTGACGCCCAGTTGAACAGCCTGAGGACCAAGTGCCATCAGATCTTTGGATACCACCGGTTCAAGTCTGTCAGCCTCACGCTTGAATCCAGCAATGGTGGACTGACTGACATACGGTCCGTAGCTAGCTAGGTCATGATGGGCTTCGTCAGTGGGAATTTGGTCATACATAGCTAGATTCATACAGAAAACGAATCCAAGAGACAGACTGAGCACCACCCAAAAAGAGGTACCCAGAAGGTGCCGCATTTCGTTCCTGACTACCGTCCATCTCATTGAAGACATCCCTAGCAAGAAATAAGATTGCGAGCCCGATTCGGCGGGGTATGCTGCATCGCTACTCCTCGTCCCCGTAGATCACCAGGAAGGCATCCTCCAAGTTGGCAGGAACAGCCTGGCCCTGGGACGGCGGCTCAGGTGAGTAAATTCTGAGCCGGGTCGCATCCCCATCCAGCTCGTCCTCAAGGAGCAGCTGCCCCTGCCCTAAGCGATAATCCGCAGGAACCAGGAATATTTTGCCTTCCAGCCAGCGGCTTATCTGCCTTGGGGACTGGTTGCAGCAGATCTGCCCATCCTTGAGCATGATGACCCGGTCGGCGATGGTCTCCAGGTCAGAGACGATATGAGTGGACAGGATAACGATCCGGTCGCGCGAAAGAGCATGGACCAGGTTGCGGAAGCGGACACGTTCCCGTGGATCCAAACCAGCGGTCGGCTCGTCCAAAATCATCAGTTCCGGGTCGTTGATCATGGCCTGTGCCAGCCCCACGCGCTGAATCATGCCCCCAGAGAGCGTCTTCATCTTCTGCTTACCCTGGTCTTTAAGCCCCACGGTCTTCAGGAGATCTTTCGCCAGGGGCTTGGCCCGTTTCCGGCCGATTCCCTGAAGGGCTGCTATGTACATCAAAAAATCTTCAGCGCTGTAGTCTGGGTAATAGCCGAATTTTTGAGGCAGATACCCCAAGAGGCCGCGATAGTCCTCGTCCATAACCATGATGTCCTGCCCGTTCCAAGTGATGTTTCCCGAATCCAGGCGGATCAGGGTAGCGATCATTTGGATCAGCGTGGTCTTGCCTGCTCCGTTGGGTGCCAGGAGCCCATGGACACCGGTTCCAATAGAAAGGCTCAGATCGTTGATAACCCGCTTGTTCCTGAAGCTCTTTGACACATGGTCCAAGTGCAGCACGAAACTCACCGTCCTTTCACGCTAAACATGTAAGATTCCGCCCTCATGCCGTCGCCGGTCTTTTCATATGCCATACCCACCTTGGCAGAGGTGACCCTACGCAGCGTCCATGCAGAACAAGCAGGAAGACCGCCAGAAGAACAAGGCCCGTCGCCAGGCTCAAGGCCGGCGGAATGGAGACAAGGATGGGGGCGGTGGCGAATCGAGTCAGATAAAGCATCATGCCGAGCACAATCCAGAGTCCGAGAACCAGATAGATGGACAGTTCTCCATGCATATGCTCCTCCACCCAGATCTGTGCCAGGGAAAAGAGAAAGAGGGAGGAGAAGCTGATCCCCAGAAGGGTCATGGTGGACAGCCCCGGATTGGTCGTCCGCGCCAGCAAGACCGTAGCCAAGGATGAAATCATCATGCTGACCATGCCGAACAGAAGCATCCTGACTGCGGCTATCTGACGGAATGACCACCTGCAGGTTCTGATCAGATTCAGGGTATTCAGATTCCGTTCCTTGAGCACTACCAAAAGGTGCACCACCAGGAAAAGAGCAGGCGAGCAGACGAATATGGGGACAACCAGACCGAAGATTCTATCGACTCTGCTGGGCCAAGCAGTCTTCACGAAGGAACCAAAGACGGTCGCCCAAACTGCCACCGTCAGAATCAAGCCGATAAAGACGCAGTCCCAGAGGCCAAAGAGCAGATTTCTCAGGCCTAGGGAACGAACCATGGCTACAAGGGTCCAGATCAGCCCAGGACGTCTTCCCATCCCTTTGCGGACAATCGTTTTTATGGTTCGCTCGCGCATCCGGGAACTGCCGATTGGCGATTCAGCAAAATCATCGCGCTCAAGGTCGCTACCCTGAAGAGCCGCCAGAACGGGACGGATATCAGGTTCAGACCGATTCATGATCAAACTCCTTCCTCAAATTGTCCAAAAGTCGGTAATACCGAGCCTTGACCGTGTTTTCAGGCTCTCCGCAGGCCTCGGCAATCTGCGCGAACCCATAGCCGGCATACAGATGGAGACGCAAAACTTCCTGCGCCGGGACCGGGGCTTGTGAAATCTTGTCTTCAATCCGACCAACTAGGTCGTCCTTGAAGGTCTGGTCGGCGGGGTCGTCATGTTGATCGTGGCCGGATGCCACAAATACTTGTGCCTCCTGCCGCTGCCGTCTGCGACGGATACGCCAGTAGTCAATAACCTTGTAGGTTGCGATGCGGTGGATCCAGGTACGGAAGCTGGACTTGTGCGAATCGTAGCTGCCCAAAGACCGCAGAATGGCAACAAAGGCATCCTGGGCAAGGTTCAGCGACTCCTCCTTATCGCCTACTTGAGCTCGGATGTAGGCCAGGATGTCGTCGTAGTACTTGCGAACTAGGTCATCGGCTGCGCGAAAGGATCTAGTTGACAGTATGTTTCTGATCCATTCCAGGTCCTCTGCCTGGGATTGGCCACCATCAGCGTCTCCGTCACTGGTTTGTCTGACCAAGGCCGGATGTATAGCTTCATCCGCAGGCAGCAGATGGTCACCCATCCTCGCCATGCTCCAGCCTCCTTGCAGCATTGTGAACTTTCGACAACCTCATATTCGTTGTGCAGGCTGCAATAGTTGCATGGAAGGCGGTTTTATTTCCTTCCTGGCGTGTCTAGAAATGCACTATCAGTGAGAAAGAATTGACCATTCCAAGGACCGCAGCTATATTGAAATCGTCAGTTTCAGGGAAGGTGAAAGTCCTTACTGGCGGTATCCGGCTGAATGCCGGGAGCCCGCGACCCGCGCAAGCGGTGGATATCGGTTCAAGTCCGAAGCCAACGGTTACAGTCCGGATGGAAGAAACGAGGCCCTCTATGAGCATGCCCAATTCTCATTCACACACCACTGCAAACAAGGACACGCGCTTCAACGATGTCCACTCCACAGGTGCAGGCGGTTCAGGACGCTGGTCGACCAAACGGATTGCGGTCTACGCACTCTTCGTAGCCTTGGCCATGGTTCTGAGCTTCTTCTCATTCCCGATCTTTCCTGCCGCTCCCTGGCTCAAATACGACCCCTCCGGCATCGTCGTCCTGGTATGCGGCTTCGCCTTCGGCCCTGCTGCTGCAGCAATCATCTCCATTCTGGGATTCGTCCCGCACCTGTTCACCAACCCCTTCGGTGCTCTGATCTCGATGATCGTGGCCCTGGCCCTGAGCGTGCCGGCAGCCTTGGTCTACCGCAGGATGCACAGCCGCAAGGGGGCGGTCATCGGGATTGTCTCCGGCGCCATTCTGGGTGTGATTGCAGCCATCCTATGCAACGTGGTGATCACCCCCTTCTACGCGCACATGTCCATGGCCAAGGTAGTCGCCATGATCGTGCCCATCCTCCTGCCCTTCAACCTGATGAAGTTCGCCATCCACGGCGTGGTCACCTTCCTGATCTACAAGCCCATCTCCACGCTGATCAACAAGTAGGCCACGGCGGTTCGGCACGTCATGGCAGCACCCATGACCCAATCCGCCGTCTTGGATTCAGCGGATTCGAAGACAACGGTCGCCCGGCTCAGCCAGGTCTCATTCTCCTATGACGGAGGCGAGACCTGGGCCTTGGACCACCTGTCCATGGAGGTGCATGCAGGCGAACATCTGTGCATCCTGGGAGCGAATGGCTCCGGCAAATCCACGCTGGGAAGCATTCTCTCGGGCGCGACGGCACCTGACCACGGCCAGGTCGAGCTTATGGGCCGAGCGGTCTGCTCCGACACCCAGGATCAGGGCCGCCAGATCGACGCTGAGGCTTACCGGCAGGCACGGCGGAGCATCGGTATGGTCTTTCAGAACCCTGAGGACCAGATCGTGACCACCGTCGTCCAGGACGATGTGGCTTTCGGACCCGAGAATCTGGGCCTGCCCCGCCAGAAGATGCTCTCCTGCGTGCCAGCGGCCCTGGAACAGGTCGACTTGCAGACGCGGATGAATGATGATCCCACCCTCATGTCGGGCGGACAGCAGCAACGACTGGCCCTGGCCGGCAGCCTGGCCATGAATCCAGGCATGATGGTGCTGGACGAGCCAGGTGCCATGCTCGATGCGGCCGGCCGACAGGAGATTCAATCAATCCTCTGTCGGCTGACAGCCCAGGGCACAGCTGTCGTCCACATCACCCACCTGCTCGAGCAAGCCAGACAGGCTGATCGGGTCCTGGTACTTGACCATGGGCGCATCGTGGCCTCCGGAAGACCTGATCAGATTCTGACCAGGCAGGATCTGCCTGCCCTTGTTGGCGAACCTGACCAGAATTCGCTGACCCGAAGCAGGGCATCGGATACGGGCGCAAAGACCGCAGTCGATGACCACGCTATCCCCATGGTCAAGTTCTCGGATGTCTCTTACAGCTTTCCTGACGCAGGCAGCAAAGCCCTCAGCCAGGTGAATCTGGAGCTCGCTGGAGGACATACCCTAGCCATTATTGGGCGCAACGGATCCGGCAAGTCAACTCTGGCCAGGCTCATCTGTGCCCTGGCAGATCCCGACAGCGGATCCATCCAGGTGGCCGGCCTGCCCCTGGCCGGATCCGACCGGCCCAAGGCCAAGCATCTGCGACGCCAGAATCTGAAGCTTCTGCGCCAAAGGGTCGGCTATGTCATGCAATACCCCGAACATCAGCTTTTTGCGGATACTGTTAGTCAGGACATCGCCTATGGTCCACACAACCTGGGCTATGGGCCCGAACAGGTGCAGCAGCGGGTGGATGATGCCATGAAGCTTCTGGGCATCGGTGATCTGGCCGACCGCTCCCCCTTCGACCTCTCGGGGGGTCAGCGGCGCCTGGTGGCCATCGCCGGCGTCGTAGCCTGCAGCCCACAACTGCTGGTTTTGGACGAGGTCACCGCCAGTCTCGACCCCCAGGCCTGCGCACGAATTATGGCATTGCTCCGAGTGCTCCATCAGCGCGGCGTCACCATCGTCATGAGCACCCACGCCGATCGCGAGGCCCTGGATCTGGCCGACCAGACCCTGCTCCTGGAGCATGGAGAAACGCTAGCCTATGGGCCTACTGCCGAAGTCGTGGAGCGCTACCATCAGCTGCTCGCCACAGATGCAGCGGAGAAGGAGGCTGCCGGCAAAGAAACTTCAGGCAGGAAAGCGGATCGCACCCAAGCCGACCAGAAACCCTTATCCTTGCTGGCGAGGCTGGACCCGCGAGCCAAGCTGGTGACCTTCCTTCTAGCCATGTTCACCGCTTTCGCCATTTCCACGCCTGCGCAGCTTGTTCTGGCGCTGGTGGTCACTGTAGGCCTCTTTGCCGCCGCCCGGGCACCACTGCATTCCATTATGAAATCAGTCAAGGGCTTTCTGGCCCTCATGCTTCTGCTGGCCCTGTTCAATCTCTTGGTCACTCAGACCGGCCGCAGACTGGCTGCCTGGGGTCCATTCGTGCTGACCACCGGCGGCATTTGGGTGGCTGTACTCTATGCCTGCCGCTTCATGCTGATCATCTTTCTGGGAGCGCTCCTGGTGGAGACCACCACCCCAACACAGATGACCGATGCTTGTGAATCCCTGCTGAGCCCACTGTCCAGGCTGGGCATCCACACCAATGAAATCGCCCTGGTCCTGTCACTGGCTCTGCGTTTCATCCCTACCCTAGGACGTGAGGTTCAGGCCATCGTGGAAGCCCAGGCAGCCCGTGGCGGATCCATCGAGTCCGGCTCGCTCTCGCAACGCCTGCATGCGGCCATGGCTATCACGGTTCCCGTCTTCGCCGGAGCCCTGCGCCACGCTGACAACCTGAGCCGGGCCTTGGATGCCCGGTGCTATGAGGGCAGCCGTCAACAGCGCACCCACTACCGCCTGCTGCAACTGGGCAGGATGGACATCCTGTTCATCGCTCTTATGGCTCTCTATCTGCTGGCCCTGCTGCTGCATCCCCTGTTCTGAGGGGTCCGGCTACGTCAAGCATTTAGGTTCCTTGTTCCTTCAAGGTCAACAAGGCCTTCTTCCACGCCTGGCCTGAGTTCTTCATCACGCAACTGCCTGAGTCGCCGGCCGTTTGGGGTAAACGAACCGTTATGCATGGAATGCTGACCTGGCAAACACTGATGTCAATTACCTGCCAATTCCATCGCTGCCTTAAGCCTGATATAAGAGAATGATCGAACCATTCGATGGACTCGTAAGCAAAAGCAAATGCCGAGCTCACACTGCCAATAGAAGCCATGGATTCCAAGTGACGTTTCAGAAACTGCATTACAGAGATCGACGCAAATCCCCGGCAGTACAGAATAAGAGGGGTTGGAGCACTGTAATCTGCTCCAACCCCTCTTCAGTCAGCTGCGTCGGGCCTCAACCCTTATCTCAGTCACTGGCAGGCGAACTCTGAGCGGACTGCTCAGAACCTTGACCATCCTGGCTCTGGCTGTCGGCCTCGCCTGCTGGCGGAACATCAGCGTCGGAAGAGCTCACCGAAGCTCCGACCAGTTCAGACTTCTGGTCCTGTTTATCAGCGGAGCTGGCCGCATGACGGGGTCCTTCGAAGGGCTTGCCGGTGAAGGTGAACTCACCCAGGATGCCCTCGCCTTCGGCATCGACCTGGACGGACTCGTTGTCCGTAAGGTCGCCCATAAGGATCTTCTCGGAGACCGCATCCTCGATGTCCCGCTGGATGACGCGGCGCAGAGGCCGGGCACCCAGGAGCGGGTCAAAGCCCTTCTCGGCCAGCAGGTCCTTGGCCTTGTCGGTCAGATCCAAGGACATATGGCGCTCGAAGAGACGATCGTTGAGCTGAGCGATGTCCAGATCGACAATCTGACGGACCTGGGGCTCGGTCAGCTGCTGGAAGACAATGATGTCATCCAGGCGGTTCAGGAACTCGGGCCTGAACTGCTGCTTGAGCTCGCTGGTCACCTGGTCCTTCATCCTCTGATAGGAGGTCTCGGTGTTGCCGCTCACGTTGAAGCCGGTGTTGGCCGCCTTGGCGATGTCGCGGGTTCCCAGGTTGGTGGTCAGGATGATGATGGTGTTCTTGAAGTCCACCATGCGACCCTGCCCATCAGTCAGGTGGCCGTCGTCCAGCACCTGCAGAAGGGTGTTGAAGATGTCCGGATGAGCCTTCTCGATCTCGTCGAAGAGGACCACGGAGAACGGCTTGCGCCTGACCTTCTCAGTCAGCTCGCCGCCCTCTTCATATCCGACGTACCCCGGAGGAGCGCCGAAGAGACGGGAGGTGGAGTACTTCTCCGAGAACTCGGACATATCCACCCGGATCAGGGCATCCTCATCGTCAAAGAGGAACTGGGCCAGAGCCTTGGCCAGCTCGGTCTTGCCCACGCCGGTGGGGCCGGCGAAGATGAAGGAACCTGCGGGACGCTTGGGATCCTTGAGGCCTACACGTGTACGGCGGATGGAGCGGGACAGGGCGGAGACGGCCTCATCCTGGCCAATGATCCGCTTGTGCAGCTCCTTCTCCATGCCCAAGAGCTTCTTGGACTCGGCCTGGGTCAGCTTGAAGACCGGGATGCCGGTGGTCGAAGAGACCACCTCGGCGATTACATCCTCGTCGACAACCATCTTGACGTCGGACTCACCCTCGTGCCAGGCTTGCTCCTTTTCCTTGCGCTCGGCCTCCAGCTTCTCCTGGCTGTCGCGCAGCTGAGCGGCCTTCTCGAAGTCCTGGTCCTTGATGGCCTGGTCCTTCTGGGCCGAGATGCGATCCACCTTGGCATCCAGCTCCTTGAGCTCCGGCGGGGCGGTCAGCCGCTTGATGCGCAGGCGTGCGCCGGCCTCATCGATCAGGTCGATAGCCTTGTCAGGCAGGTTCCTGTCCTGGATGTAGCGTGCAGAAAGCTCAGCCGCCGACTGCAGGGCCTTGTCCGTGATAGTGACATGGTGGTGATGCTCATAGCGGCCGCGAAGACCCTTGAGGATCTCGATGGTCTGGGCGATGGTGGGCTCGGAGACCTGAATGGGCTGGAAGCGCCGCTCCAGGGCCGCATCCTTCTCGATGTACTTACGGTACTCGTCGGTAGTGGTCGCTCCGATGGTCTGCAGCTCGCCGCGGGCCAGCAGGGGCTTGAGCATGTCAGAGGCGCCCAGGGCCCCGTCAGCCGAACCCGCACCGACGATGGTGTGAATCTCATCGATGAAGAGGATGATGTCGCCGCGGGTCTTGATCTCCTTGAGTACCTTCTTCAGGCGCTCCTCGAAGTCGCCCCGGTAGCGTGAACCGGCCACCATGGAACCCAGATCCAGCGAGTAGACCTGCTTGCCCTTGAGGGTCTCGGGCACATCGCCCTCATGAATCTTCTGCGCCAGGCCCTCGACCACGGCAGTCTTGCCTACGCCAGGTTCGCCGATCAGCACGGGGTTGTTCTTGGTCCTTCTGGACAGGACGACCATGACCCGCTCGATTTCGTTGGCCCGGCCGATGACCGGATCCAGCTTGCCTTCAGCGGCCTCCTGGGTCAGGTTCCTGCCAAACTGGTCCAGGATGGCCGAACCGGTCTGTCCGCCCTTGTTGGAAACGCCGCCGGCATTGGCCAGATCGCCCTTGCTAGCATCGCCGCCCTCGTGATTGCCGCGAATCATGTCAATAGTGGCGGTCCGCAGATCGCCCAGGTCCACACCCATCTTGATCAGCACCTGGGTGCCGACGCCCTCACCCTCACGGATGAGTCCTAGCAGAATGTGCTCAGTGCCAATGTAAGAGTGGCCCAGCTGAAGCGCCTCGCGCAGCGACAGCTCCAGGACCTGACGGGCGTGCGGTGTGAATGGGATATGCCCATTGGGGACCGCATTGCCCTTACCGATCATCTCCTCAACCTGTTTGCGGGTGGCATCCAGTTCCACGCCCTTGGAGGCCAGGGCCTTGGCGGCAACACCGTCACCTTCCCTGATCAGGCCCAGGAGGAGGTGCTCGGTGCCGATGTAATTGTGCTGCAGGGTGCGGGCCTCTTCCTGCGCCAGCACAATCACCCGCCGCGCACGGTCGGTAAACCGTTCGAACATACTTGTCCTTCCCTTTGATCCGTAATTCACTCTACAGATTTACGGTGACGTTTATTCTCGGCCCGCCGGTGATTGCGCTCTGAACGCAACGAGGCCTTGGAATCAGTCTTCTGAGCCGTCTTCTGACTGCATCTGCTCCATGAGTTCCACCTCAGGGCGCTCCTCGCGGGGCTTCTGCCTGACCACGTCGATATGGAGATCGTCATAGGCCGGCTGGGACTGGATCCAAAGATGGGACTCCTCCTGGGGTTCGATCTCGGAATGCTCGCCGCAGCCATGATCCAAGGAAACCACGCGTCCGTCGTCCGGGCTCCAACGATTGGCACAGACGCCAAACATGGTCCCCAGATCACCTGCCAGAGGAATCATGAAGCCGCAGGTCTCGCAGGCCTTGCCCTTGGCTGTCCGGGTCGACAGGGACTTGGGGCCGTGCTGCCCCTCGTACCAGCGCTTGGCGGTGGCCGTCCTGGCCTCGGCGGTCATCACGTGCCGGCGGCTCAGAGCGAAGCGGTCGACGGCCTCATCCAGGTCATCGGAAGAGGTCTGTGCACCGAGGGGAATCTGATCATTCGATTCCTGCTCGTGAACGTCTTTTTCTCCACTTGGACGGTCTGCCAGGCGGAAGACCACGCCGTCAGTCTCCTGATCGGCCCCATCAACAGCAGGGGAACTCGATTCTTGCTGACCTTCTTCATCATCTCCGGGGTTCTGCTGTACTTGAGAATTCTGATGGCTAGCTTGCGCTGGCTTGTATCCGGCTGTCAGCCTGGGGTCGTCCGGCTCGGTTCCCATGGCATCGGTCACGCTCAGATCCGAGGGCAGCAGGCGATCCTTCCAAGGAACCCAAGCGGGTGGCTGCAGGGCCGCATCAGTAGGCACCAAAGACGATTCATCCACAGTCCAGGTATCGGCATCCTCATCGCAGTAGAGGGTGACCGACCACTGCCAGCCCTCATAGCCCTTGATGGCCGAGGCGAACCGGTAGTCCCAGACTCCGTCACCAATCAGGGTGCGGCCGACCAGCCCACCGACCTCATCGCTGTCGGCGGCCACGCTCAGAGCCACTCGCCTAGCCAGTTCCTCAGGATCCAAGTCCTCTTGAACCATCTATCACACCTTCATCATCAGTGGGACCGGATCAGACCGATCCACGTCGGATTTTTCTCGCCGTCTGCTCAGTCCGGCACGTCGAAGTCATCGGCCACGGCCCTCAAGAGGGTGGCCAGCTTGGCGGATTCAGCCCGACCTGGATAGTGGTGTCGACGCAGGCCATTGCCCGCGGAGTCCAGCAGCTTGATCAAGTCCTCCACGATGGCGGCCATGTCGTCCGGATCAGGTCGCTTGGCACGCAGAATGGAGGGGGTCGGCCCCACCAGCTTCAGATCCAGGGCCTGGGGGCCCTTGCGGCCCTCAGCCACTGAGAACTCCACCCGGGATCCCTTGCGTATGGTGGACACCCCGGCGGGCAGGGCCGATGAGGGCAGGAAGACATCCTCACCTTGTTCATCCGTGATGAACCCGAACCCCCGCTTGGCGTCGTACCACCGTACTCTCCCGCTGGGCATGCTCTGCCACTTCCTTACGTTGCTTCTTGAACTGATATATCCGAGTTCAGTCTACCTGAACGGAAGGGGCAGGACGACCCATCTTGTCATAGGCGTACGGGACGATTGGCGGCAGAATTGGCCTGGTCCTCAGCGTGCCCCTGATCCCGGCTGCCGCCCTGGGGTATGACGATGGTGAAAGTCAAACCGCCCCCCGGGGTCTGCGAGGCGCAGATGAACCCCTGATGAGCCTTGACAATGGACTGGACAATGGCCAGTCCAAGCCCCGTGCCGCCCTTCTCCCGAGCCCTGGACGGGTCGGCCGTGTAGAAGCGCTCAAAGAGCCTGGACCTGGATTCCTCCGGGACGCCTGGCCCGTGGTCAACCACCCGGATGATGGCATAGTCGGTGCCCACATGGCTGTTCTCTGCCACCTGGATCGCCTCGGTCAGGTGTCCCAGCGAGGACTCAGTGGCCTCCAACCTGGTCAGATCCGCCGGTGCGATGGTCGCCTTGACCAGGCCCACTCCCACCTGGACCGGCGAATCAGCTGGGGTGTAGCGGTGGATATTGCCTACGATATTGGTAATCACCTGACGCAGGCGGCTGGGGTCACCAGTCACTGGCACCAAGGGCAGGGGACCCTCCTGGATGTCCAGACTGACGGCTGGGCCCAGGTGCCCGCCCACGGTGATCTTTTCCTTGTTGCGTCCCTTGAGGCCTGGCAGACCCTTGTTGGGCGTGACCGGCTTCTCCTGGGGGGCGGGCTGGTCTTCGGTATGCAGGCAAACCCTTCCTGTAGCCACTTCTCTGCCCGGGTCCAAGGCATGCAGATCGTCCACCCCGTCTCGCACCAACCCAGTCAGATCGACCGGCAGGGTCGTGTCGATCCCCCTGCCCTCATCCAGACGTGCAAGCGAAAGCAGATCCGTGACCAGGACCGTCATCCTGGTCGAAGAGTCTTCGATGTGCTGGATGGACTTGTCGGCCCGCTCCAGAGCCCCGGGATAGTCGCGCTGCATCCTGTAGAGCTCTGCGTAGCCGTGGATGGCGGCCAGAGGGGTACGAAGCTCATGGCTGGCATCCGAAACGAACTGCTTCATTTTCTCGGTGGTCTGGCGCTGCTCGTCGAAGGAATGCTCGATTCGCGCCAGCATGGCATTCAGGGATGCTGCCAGGGAACCCACCTCGGTATTCTCCGGGAAGCTGGGAATGCGTTGGGATAGGTCACCGGCCGCTATCTTGGCAGCAGTCTTCTCGATGCGTTTGAGGGGAACCAAGGTGGACTGGATCAGCAGGACCGAGATGACTCCGCCCAGAAGGACCACAACAACGGAAATGATCATGCAGAAAGCCGTCAGATCGTGCACGGCCTCGTCCTGGTCGCTCATGGACAGACCGATGAAGAGGATGCCGCTGATTTCGGAGCCGTCCAGTTCGTTGCGCAGCTTCCACTGCATGGCTACCACCCGCCACGAGGCCCGGGCTCGCTTCATGGTGTCCCGGTCTGGCGAGGCCTGTCGCGAGACGCGCACATAGGCTGGCACCGTGGTCGGCTTGCCCAGGGGTATCGAGTCCAGGCTGCCGTCGGCGGGCAGACGCGGGCGGGAAATGACCCCGTTGACCTGCATAGGATTCAGATCGTCCGAAATAATGTGCAGCTTGTCGTCGCGGATCTGCAGGAAGTAGTCAGTGGGGCCAAGGCCATTCTTGCTCAGATCCTCCTGGCGCAGCAGGGTGGCGTTGCGGATGCCCAGGTTGGCCTGGCGGATCAGCTGGGAGTCCGTGCGCTTCATCAGATAGTCGTCGGCCATCTGGCAGATGGCCACAGAGACACCCACCGTGCCCACGATGAGCAGGATGAGCATGCTGGCTACAAGTTTTGTACTCAGGGGAATGGCAGCCAGCGGCGACCTGCGCATGGACCGACCCCTCGGTCTGCCGGAGCCCTTGCCCTTGTCAGAATCCGAACCCATGACGGAGTTGGTCCTGTCAGCCGACGGTTCTGCCATGGGAGTCGAGCCCAAGGGACTAGTCGCCATCGCCGCCATCCGATGCGTTCTGCCTAGGGGCCCGAATCATGTAGCCGATGCCCCGCTTGGTCTCGATCAGCGGGGTCACCTTGCGCTCCCCGCCGTGTCCGTCGCTGATGGTGATGCCATCCACCTTCTTGCGCAGGTAGGAGATGTAGGACTCCACAATGGCTGCATCCCCGCCCCAGTCGTACTGCCAGACATGGTCCAGAATCTGCGCCTTGCTGAGCACACGACCCTCATTGTCCATCAGGTAGCGCAGCAGCTTGTATTCGGTCGGACTCAGGTCGATGGGTCGCCCGGCCCTGGTGACGTCGTGCGAATCCTCGTTGATCTCCAGATCCCCCACCCGGATGATCGGATCGTCCTCCTGATGCTCGCGCGTCCTGCGCAATATGGCCTTGATCCTGGCCACAACCTCCTCCAGGCTGAACGGTTTGGTCACGTAGTCGTCGCCGCCCACAGTCAGCCCCATGACCTTGTCCTGGGTATCATCCCTGGCCGTCAGGAAGAGCACCGGCGCCTCGATTCCCTCCTGACGGATACGAGAGGTGACCGTGAATCCATCGATGTCAGGCAGCATGACATCCAGGACGATCAGATCCGGCTGGGTGCGCTCAATGACCTGAATGGCCTCGGAGCCGGACGCCGCGGTCTCAACCGCAAAGCCTGCGAAGTGCAGAGAGGCCACCAGCAGATCCCTGATGGACGGTTCGTCGTCGACCACGACCAGTTGTGCTTGCGTCGGTTTGCTCATGGTTTCAGCTTGCCGCGTCTTTCTGGGTATTATCTGATAGTTTGCTGACCGTCTCTGTCGGGCGCGATTGTTTCTTCCCAGAGCTGGACTTGCGATGATGGGCCCCGGTGCGGCTACTGCGACGCCACCAAATCCAAACCGCTACGCCCAGCATGACCAGGACGACAACCGTCACTGAAAGAGCAATGATCATCACCCGGTGATGCCGGTGGTTTTGGTCAAGAGTCTCAACCTGGTCCATCATGGCCTTGGCCGAGCCCACCCAGTCGGGATTGCGGCCCTTGGTGACCGGCTCCAGAGCAGCCTGCGAGAGCTGATCCACGCTGGACTGATCCTTGAGCCAGGCCTGCGAGTTGCTGGAGACCGCCACGACCAATTTGCCGTCCTGAGAGGCCACCGCCAGCAGAACCGTGTCGTGGGTGGGCTTCATCGATTCGAGCACCCTGGACGCCCAGGTCTCAGGCTTGACGCCCTGATAGAAATGCGGAAGGTAGAGCAGTCGGACCGATACTCCTGTCTGCTCGGCGGTTTCCTGGATAGCATCCTTGACGGAGCCCACATCCGAACCCAGCAGATTCTGCGGATCGGTGATCGTGTCGGTCATGGTTCCGGCCCCCGTCTGAGGCTCATCAGCAATAGCCTTGGTCGGCCCCAGAACGCCGACCGTCAAAATCATCAAGAGCAGGAAAGCCAGCACCCGCCTCATGGATGAGACGCCGACCGGATTCGTCTTGTGGAGGGGGACTCGTTCGACCACATGGGTCCGCGGACGGGGCAACTGCGTGAACACTGTCATAGTGTCCACAGTAGCGGTTGACGGCATTGGACTCCCCCACCATCACCGCCATTCACGGAAAGGACAATCATGACACGGTTCCAAGTTGATTCGGATCAGATACAGACGGCCTCCGGCGCGGTCAGTGGCTCAATAGGGGCCATCAGAGATGCCGTGGCGGGAATGTACACCAATCTGGACAATCTTCAAAGCGTCTGGCAGGGTTCGGCGGCCAGCCAATTCGCCACAGTGGCCCAGCAGTGGCGCGCCTCACAGGCTCAGATGGAACAGGCGCTTGAAGGTATCCAGGCAGCTCTGACACAGGCATCGTCGCTCTATGCGGACACCGAGGCCCAGGCCACCCGCCTCTTCGCCGGAGCCTGAGCACCAGACCATGGATGTTGGCAGCTTTCAACCGGTTCACCATGAGTACCTGCTGCCAAACCCGGATCGTGAAAACTCATGGCGCAGTAAACGAACAAGCAAACAGGGGCCTGCACACCATAGTCCGGTGTGCAGGCCCCTGTCCTCGGCGATCACCAGGTTCAGCCGGAAAGCCCTCGGCCGAACCTATAAGGATCAGTAGCCCATGTCGCCCTGAGGCTGAGCGGCGGCAGGTGCCGGAGGCTCAGGCTTGTTGGCCACGACAGCCTCGGTGGTCAGGAAGAGCCCGGCGATGGAGGCCGCGTTCTGCAGGGCAGAACGGGTCACCTTGACGGGGTCGGCCACGCCGGCCTCCAGCAGGTCCTGGTACTCGTTGTTGGCGGCATTGAAGCCCTGGCCAGCAGGCAGCGAACGGACCTTGTTGATGACCACGTCACCGGAGATGCCGCTGTTCTCGGCAATCTGCTTGATGGGGGCCTCGATAGCGCGGAAGACGATGGATGCGCCGGTGGACTCGTCGCCATCCAGCTTGACATCCTTCTCAGCCTTGGCAGCGGCCTGAACCAGAGCCACGCCGCCTCCAGGCAGCAGGCCCTCTTCGATGGCGGCCTTGGCGTTGCGGACAGCATCCTCGATGCGGTGCTTGCGCTCCTTGGCCTCGACCTCGGTGGCCGCGCCGACCTTGATGACGGCCACGCCGCCGGCCAGCTTGGCCAGCCGCTCCTGCAGCTTCTCGCGGTCGTAGTCGGAGTCGGTGTTCTCGATCTCGGTGCGGATCTGGCCCACGCGAGCGGAGACCTCATCCTTGGAACCACCGCCGGAGACGATGGTGGTCTCGTCCTTGGAGACGATGACCTTCTTGGCGGTGCCCAGCACGCTCATGTCGATGGAGTCCAGCTTGAGGCCGAGCTCATCGGACACCACCTGTGCGCCGGTCAGAATGGCCATATCCTGCAGCATGGCCTTGCGGCGGTCGCCGAAGCCAGGAGCCTTGACGGCGCAGGAGTTGAAGGTGCCGCGGATCTTGTTGAGGATCAGGGTGGGCAGCGCCTCGCCGTCCACATCCTCAGCGACGATCAGCAGCGGCTTGCCGGTCTTCATGACCAGCTCGGCGATGTGGACCACGTCCTGCTGGCTGGAAACCTTGCCCGAGGTCAGCAGAATGTAGGGATCATCCAGAACGGCGGTCTGGTCGTCATTGTTGGTGACGAAGTAGGGAGCGATGTAGCCCTTGTCGAAGCGCATGCCCTCGGTGAACTCCAGGTCCAGGCCGAAGCGGTTGTTGTCCTCGACGGTGACCACGCCGTCCTGGCCGACCTTGTCCAGGGCCTCGGCGATCTCATTGCCGATCTCGGGGTCGCCTGCAGAGATGGTGGCAGTGGCAGCGATCTGGTCCTTGGTCTCGACTTCCTTGGACTGAGCCACGAGCTCCTTGACGATGGCGTCGGCGGCCTTCTCGATGCCGCGACGCAGAGCGATGGGGTTGGACCCGGCAGCCACGTTCTTCAGGCCCTCATGCACCAGGGACTGGGCCAGTACGGTGGCGGTGGTGGTGCCGTCTCCGGCTACGTCGTCAGTCTTCTTGGCGACTTCCTTGACCAGCTCGGCGCCGATGCGCTCGTAAGGATCCTCCAGGTCGATCTCCTTGGCGATGGAGACGCCGTCGTTGGTGATGGTCGGGGCCCCGTAGGACTTGTCCAGCACCACATTGCGACCCTTGGGGCCCAAGGTGACCTTGACTGTGTCGGCCAGCTTGTCCAGGCCGGCAAGCATGCCCTGACGAGCTTCCTCGTCATACTCGATGATTTTTGCCATTGTTGCTTCCTCCGTCATGGCTTGAGGTTTCATGACCCACCGTCGGCGTGGAACGGAACCCGACCGTCAGCTGTCGTGTTATCACTCCCGCACCTCGAGTGCTAATTCAGCAGATTAGCACTCGGTGGAGCCGAGTGCCAACCTGAGGGGAAAATACGCTGCAGGCTGTATGTCGTATCGGCCCTGACATCGGCCCCGCCCACAGGCAATCCGCACCCTGCACAGTCCCGGCTCAGCACTGTAATTCAAAATACATGCTACAAAAAATGGACCCCGGAATAACCGGGATCCACCATGACGAATACAGAAGACGACAATCAGAGCTTGGTGACCTTGGTTGCCTGCAGACCCTTGGGGCCCTCTTCCACCTGATATTCGACCTTATCTCCCTCATCAAGGGTCTTGAACCCGTCGGACTGAATGGCCGAGTAGTGCACGAACACGTCCTCGCCGCCATCGTCGGGATTGATGAATCCGTAACCCTTGCCAGCGCTGAAGAATTTCACAGTGCCTTGTGCCATAACTAACTTCCTTAACATAGGTGCCGCGTCACAACAGATACGAGACTGACCGCATCTGCCTGGTCGGCAAGGTCAGTTTAGGCCTATTGATAGGGCAATTGCAAAACGCCGAGCCGAAATTCGGGAACTTTTGCCCTCGAATTTCTTTGGTCGTCCGGTTGGCTGAACCTCATTGCATGAGGATGGCTTCCACCGGTGTGGAGGCCACGGAGGACTGCTCCACCTGGGTGATGCCCAACAGGCTGGCCACCTCCTGGGCAGTAGCTTTGTCGGCCTCGTCACGGTAGCGGACCGTACTTACGCCAGGCAGAGCCCCCTGCGGGTTGGTTGCCGTGACCGCAGTGTAACCGGCGTTGACCAGGACCTGGCGCTTGCTGCCTGCATGCCCGGTGATCCTGGTTCCGTTGATGACGGCCACCTGTGTGCCCCTGTTGACCACAGGTGCCGGGCTGCTGCTGGATGCGCTCGCTGAAGGCGACTGCGAGGGCTCCTGTGAAGCCTGCTCCTGGGATGATGTTTCAGCAGAGGGCTTGCTGTCTGAGGAGGAGGAGGCGGACCGCTTGGGCAGATGGCTGCTGATGACCCGGGAGGCATCGGTGTGGGTCTGTTGCCAGGGCAGGGAGCCGCTGACTGCAGCCCATAAGCCCAGTCCGCACAGCACGGCCAAGACCACCACCAGCAGGTAGGGCAGAGCCCTGACCGGCAGGGAACGCGGCCCCCGATGCACACCGACCGGCCCCTTGGGAGGGTTGTCGAACGCATCATGAACCTGGGGGCGCGCCTGCGTCCCATTGTCGCGCGTGCTAGCCATGAACTCTCCTCCGCTCCACCGGATCCTGAACCATTATATGTAATGGGACGCCGGAGCAGCATCCCGCTGACCATCCGACGTTCCCCGCAAGCCTAAGAGAGCCATGACAACCCTGACCGGCTCATATCACCAAGCGATATAGTGACCTTATGAACAGCAGCCAGCCTATTGCCGCAACCTCCCCCGCGCCGACGAACGGAACCGGTACCAACCCTCCGACCATAGCAGGAGGCCAGGGCCGAACCCATCGCAAACCTCTGAGCGCCTTGGTGGACCCCGGCTGGGCCGAGGCTCTCGCTCCTGTCGAGCCCAACATTCACCGTATGGGCGACTTCCTCAGATCCGAGCTGGCCCAGGGCCACCGCTATCTGCCTGCCAGCAAGAACATCCTGCGCGCCTTTACCATCCCCTTCGACTCCATCAAGGTTCTGATCGTGGGCCAAGATCCCTATCCGACGCCCGGCCATCCGGTGGGCCTGAGCTTCTGCGTGGACCCTGCAGTCAGCCCCATTCCCGGCTCCCTGCGCAATATTTACACCGAGCTCAGCTCCGACCTGGGCCTGCCCACGCCCTCCAACGGCGATCTGACGCCTTGGACCAGGCGAGGGGTCATGCTGCTCAACCGCTGCCTGACGGTACGGGTGGGCAAGCCGGCCAGCCACCGGAACAAGGGTTGGGAGGAGATCACCGACGCCGCCATCCGAGCTCTGAACGACCGACGCGACCAGGAGGGCAAGGTCCGGCCCCTGGTGGCCATTCTTTGGGGACGACAGGCCCAGAGCCTGGAGCCCCTGCTGACCAATGCGGCCATCATCAAATCCCCGCATCCCAGCCCCATGTCGGCCCGATACGGCTTCTTCGGATCCCGCCCATTCTCCAAGGCCAACCAAGCGCTGGAGGCCATGGGCGCCCAGCCGGTGGACTGGTCCCTGACCTGAGTCCTGCTGGCTGAGTCGTCAGGAAATGCCGTTACCATATCTGCTATGGCATTATTCCCACCTCGACCCAGTCAGTCCCCATCTGTTCAGCCCGGTCAGGACCGGCAGGTTCCGCCAATCAGCCAGGACGACCTGCAACGTTGCCGTCAGTTGGCCGACCGGATTCGAACCCGCTTTTCCAGGACTCTGGTAGGCCAGGAGAACCTGCGCGAGGCCCTGATCCTGACGCTGGTGGCCTCAGGACACATCCTGATCGAATCCGTGCCCGGCCTGGCCAAGACCACCGCCGCCCAGACTCTGGCCACCTCGGTCTCCGGCAGCTTCAAGCGGATCCAGTGCACGCCCGACCTGATGCCCTCGGATCTGGTAGGCACCCAGGTCTACGACTTCTCCACACAGCGCTTCTCGACACAGCTGGGTCCCATTCACGCCAACTTCGTCCTCATGGACGAGATCAACCGCTCCAACGCCAAGACCCAGTCAGCCATGCTGGAGGCCATGGCCGAGGGCGCCACCACCATCGGCGGCGAACGCATAGCCCTGCCCCGGCCCTTCATGGTGATAGCCACCCAGAACCCCATCGAGGAGGAGGGCACCTACAACCTGCCCGAGGCCCAAATGGACCGGTTCATGCTCAAGGCCGTCATGACCTATCCTGATGCCGACCAGGAGACCCGAATGCTGCAGATGCTGACCAGCCGAGGCACCGATATGCCCGGCAAGGACGATCGGGACGCCTTGACCATCGCCGATGTGGACTTCCTGAGGCAGAAGGCCCGGCAGGTCCACGTGGCACAGCCCATCATGCGATATGCAGTCGATCTGGCGGCCACCAGCAGGGGGGCTGGATCGCGACCCATCCAAGGGCTGGCCGAGCAGGTGAGGCTGGGAGCCAGCCCGCGTGCCTCCATCGCCCTGGTGCGCATCGGCCAGGCCAGGGCCCTGCTGACTGGCAGGGATTACGTCATTCCCGAGGATCTGAAGGACTGGGCCCATTCGGTACTCCGCCACCGGATCCTGCTGACCTTTGAGGCTCAGGCCGACGGCATCAGCAGCGACGACATCATCGACCAGATCGTCGACACGGTGCCGGTGCCATGAGCCGCCGACGCTCGAATCGCGACCCGGTCCGCAGACGGATCGAGTCCTTGGACACCAGCCTCCGGCTTCCCACGGTGCGCAGGGCCCTTGGACTGCTGGAGGGCGAGCACTCCTCTGGCCGACGCGGCGGTGGAGACGAACGTGCCGACCTGCGCGCCTATGAGTTCGGAGACGAAACCCGCATGATCGACTGGCACGCCAGTGCACGGATGGGTCGACCCATGGTGGTTGAGCGCGAGCGCCTGGTTACCAGCAAGGTCTGGCTGCTGCTGGATGTCGGCCGCGAGATGTCCGGAACATGCCCTGACGGGGAGCAGGCCATCCAGGTGGCTGCCAACGCCCTGTGCATGTTCGCTTCCCTCTGCCTGCGCCGCAGCGATGAGGTGGACCTGGTCCTGGTCGATTCATCCGCCATCCGCCGCATACCATGCCAGGGGGGGTTCGCCCGATTCGAACAGACCCTGGACCGGGCTCTGGAGTCGCCGCTGGATCAGCCACGCAACCTTGAGGCCCTGCTGGGCTACGCCGCCGGCATCCAGGACCGGCAGGCCATGCTGGTCATTGCCACCGACCAGTCGGCCTTGCATGTTGACCTGATGCCGACCATCCGACAGTTGGCAACCACCCACCCCTTGAATTTCATCGGAGTGGAGACCATGAATCCCCTGCGGCAACAGCCCGCCATGGGCTCGGTAACGGATGCACCCAGCGGACGCAAGATCCCGGCCTTCCTGCGTACCGCGAACGGGACGCAAGCCGTGGACCTGCACAGGCGCTATCAGATTGAGGCCTTTAGCCGGGAATTGACCAGAATCGGAGCCTCGCTGATCAGGGCCGACTCCAGCACAGCCATGTTCAACAGGTTCATCCACCTGCTCTCAGCCGGCCGACCAGGCATTCCCATGCGGCAGACGGTGATGGCGGCATGAGTGCTGTCGTCCTGATTCGTCTTGCGTCCGGTCATGGTCAAATCCAGATCATGCCCGCCATGACCCAGCCCACCTGGCTGCTGGCTCTGACGGCGACCGCCATCATACTGGCCCTGGCCCTGGCCGGAGCGGCCATTCTCCTGCCCAGGTTCAGCCGTCAGCAGGAAGAGCATCCGATCCAAGCGAGCCCTGACTCCCTCGATGCATGGCGTCAGCGGATTGATCAGGTGGTGGCCCAGTACGACAAGGGCCAACTGAACCGCGACCAGGCCATGACAGCACTGGCCACCATCGCTCGTGGATTCGCCTCCCGCTCCTGGAACAGTGATATGAAGTCCAAGACTTTGGCCGAAATCCAGGCTCAGCCCCGTACGCCGAGCACCCGGCAGGGTCTGGACCTGCTTCGGCAGACCATAGATGCCCTTTACCCGCCTGAATTTGCCCTTCCCCGGGACAGCACAGGAACCGACGCCACGGTGGATCAGGCAGCCGACTGGGTACGGGAGTTGATTGAACGGTGGCCGCGATGAGCATAGGCAATCTGTCCTGGAGGTGGCCCTGGCTGCCGGTGCTGGCCCTGTTCCTGGCCCTGGCGTTCGGCCTGCTGGCCTCCCGTGCGGCGCGTCGTCGCAAGCTGGATCAGGAACGGGGCGCCCGGATCTGGACCTTGGACAGCGACTTGGACACCGAGGAGGGCCACGAGTCCCTGCGGCGCTGGCGACGATTGAACCGTTGCGCCGCAATCCTGCTCGCTCTGGCCCTGCTGATGGTTTTGAGCCTTGCTGCCAGGCCCGCCCGGGTCGATCGGACACTGGAGCAGGGGCACAACCGCGATATCGTGCTATGTCTGGATGTGTCCGGCTCCACCCTGCCCTACGACCGGCAGGTGATCGCCTCCTACCTCGATCTGGTCCGCAGCTTCCGGGGCGAACGCATGGCTCTGAGCATCTTCAACTCCACCTCGCGCACCGTCTTCCCCCTGACCGACGACTATGGCATGATCACCGCCGAATTGAGCAAGGCGCGACGGATCCTGGACGGGGTGCAGTCCCAGGACCGCATCGATGCCATGAGCGGACGACAGTACCAGGACATCAGCGACTGGCTGGAGGGCACGCAGAACCGCCGGGACACCACCTCACTGATCGGCGACGGGCTGGTGGGTTGCGCTGCGCTCCTGCCGCAATTCACTCCCAAGGGCCAACCCGAACCGGCAAAGGCCGACCAACGTTCGAGCTCCCTGGTCCTGGCCACCGATAACGTGGTCTCCGGCAAACCCACATACACCCTGGAGGAGGCGCTCAAGCTGACCTCGGCCGCAGGAATCGCGGTGGACGGACTCTATTCGGGACCGGACCAAGGCACCGAGGCGGAGAGCACCCGGCAGATGCAGCGGCTGATCGAAGCCCGTGGCGGTATCTTCCTGCAACGGCAGGACGGGAACTCCATCAACGCGCTGGTCCGCCGGATCGAACATCGCCATGGAGCCGACCCACGCCAGCAGGAGCAGTCCAGCCTGGTGGATGCACCCGGCTGGTGGACCCTGGCCCTGGCCCTGGCGCTATCCGGATATCTGCTCCTGGCCTGGAGGCTGAAGCGATGAACATACTCAAGTCCCTGACCTTTGAGCCTGCCCTGGGCTGGGTGGCCGGCGGCCTATTGTCGGGCCTGCTGCTGCTCCTGGCTATTGCGCTGGTCATCCATGGACTGCGCAAGGGCCGGGATACGGATGCCGATCGCTGGGCCTTGGCCCGGCGCACCGCCATGGTCCTGATCCTGGCCCTCATGGTCCTGACCCCAAGCACCGTCAGCAGAACCACCAATAAAGCCGTCAACGCCACTGATGTCTTCATTGCGGTTGACGTGACCGGATCCATGGCAGTCAAGGATGCCGGATATGGGGCCCAGGACGGCATCAGCCGGTTGGAGGCGGCCAAAGCAGCCGTCCGCGGGCTGGTCGACACCTATCCGGATGCATCCTTCTCGGCCCTGAGTTTCGGCGCCTCGGCCAGCGTCGATCTGCCCCTGACCCCCGACGTGCGAGCTGTGGACAACTGGGCCCGCGGGCTGGCCACAGAGCCCACCTCCCGTTCCTCCGGCTCCAGCTTGGATGCTCCTCTGGATCGGCTGACTCTGGCATTGAAGCAGACCAAGGACCAGCATCCCAACGACCGGATCCTGCTCTATCTGATCAGCGATGGAGAGCAGACTGGCAGAGACGAACGGCGATCCTTCAGCGTTCTTAGAGAGGGGCTGGATGAGGCCTTTATCCTGGGAACCGGCTCAGCCAAGGGAGGCCCGGTGCCCTTGACCTCGGATGTCGGCGGCAGCGGCGCCGGAGGCTGGGTGACGGATCCGCAGACCGGCCAGCCGGGCATCTCGGCCATGGATCCGGACACTCTCAAGGCCATGGCCGACGAGATGAGCGGCCACTATCAGGCCCTGGCCAAGGGGGTCACTGTCCGCGAGGGCGCTACAGCTTCGGTCTCCAAGCGCTACCGGGTGACCACGGTCGATCAGGTGCGCCGACATGTCACCCCGCTGGTCTGGCCCTTGGCACTGGTGGAACTGGTCCTGATCCTGGTTGAGGCAGGGCAATGGGTCCGTACTTCGAGGAGATTGCTATGAGCAGGAACACCCTTCGAACGCGTCTGGTCCTTATCGTTTTAGCCCTGATAGCAGCGCTGACCGGGGCATGGGGCCTGATCAACGTCAGAGCCATCGCCACTTACAACGAGGCCACGCGCACACTGAACACCAGCATCCGGCAGGCCCGAAACCCACAGGCAGACCCGGCAGCAATCAAGGCGCTGCAAGATCAGGCAGACCGCCTTTTCGCCCAAGCGGCGCGGCCGGGCCCCTTGCTTCTGCCGAAGACCAGGCAGGCCGCGCAAGCCAACCAAGCGACCAGCACTGCGCTGACCAAACGTACGGAACGGATTCTCAAAAAACAACAAGCAGACACAACCAAGAACGAGCAGGGCGGAAAGAGCGGATCAGGCAAGGGCGCATCCTCCGGGCTGACCAAGCAGCAGGAAGCTGAGGTAGAGGATCTGCTCAAGCGCAACCAGGAACAGAGCGATCCCTCCTCATCCCCCAGCCCAACAGGCAATACGGGCGGCCACCAGGATCGGGAAAAGGGCGTCAAACCCTGGTGACCGGCCTCACCAGGCATTGCTCGATCATTTTTCGAAGACCTGTCCCCATCAAAACGGATCAGGCAACATTCGACCACATGGCCCAATCGACGCCATGCAAGCATGACTGCAGTGATGAAGTAGACGCATGGACAAGTCATCACCATCGTCACTACCCACCCTGGCCCCCTTCCTCGAGCAGTCCTCCTACCTGTCCGATCCTGAGGCGGCCGGAGCCTGCCCCTGCCACGCACGGGTGGCCCGTTGCCGGACCATGCTGGCCGATATGGCTCGGCAGTCGCGAACAACCCTGGTCCACCTGAGCGAATTAGCCGACCAGGCCCTAAGGGTCGACTGGCAGGGAAAGGCCGCTCACGCCTACCGGGCCCAGGTACGGGCCATGGATGCACTCTGCCAGGATCAGCGTGTCCAGGCAGGACGCACCCTGAACCTGATCGATCAAGAGAGCCGACCATGAAGCGGACGGTCACCGCGGCACCCGACGCCAACGGTTACACCAGCACCGAATTGGATCATCTGACCGGCATGGCTGACCGGCTCAACCAGGCAGGCGGTGCCCTGGCCACCCTGCAGACGCAATGGATTCTCACCAATCAGGCTATCCGCAGAACCATGCCAGGGTTGCCCGCCCTCCCCTGCACCCAGGCTGCCGTGCCGCCGCCAGGTCACGCCCGTCTGCCCCTGGACCTGATGGTGACCTTCTGCAGTGACCAAGCTCAGGCCTGCGAAGACCTACGCACCAAGCTCCAGTCTGTGGCCGATCGGCTGACCAAGGCCTATGGGTTGTACTCGCAGGCGGAATCATTCATGGAAAAGCTGATGGACTCCCTGATATCCACGGCCGTGACCCTCTTTCAGCCCATCGCCCCGTATATGTTGGGAACCATCGGTCTGAGCCTGGGAGCAGCTAAACTGACCGGCAAACTGGATGCCTCGCAATTCCAGGAATTTCTGGAAACTACGGCCGGCATCCATCAGCCTCTGCTGGCCGCCGCCGCATCCGACCTGACCTCGGACCACCGCGATCCTATTGGCAGATTGGTCACCGATCCAGGCCTGCTGGTGCCCTTCATCCTCGCTCATCTTCAGGGTGACCAGCTCACGATGGATCCTATACAGCCACAGGGCAAGGGGTTGGGCGAGGCTCATGACATTGCCACCGCCCTGCAAAATCTGGAGAGCCTGGGATCCTGCCAGGACGGCATTCCTTACGCAACCATCGCTGTACAACGATATCGGGAGGCGGACGGCAGGGACCGTTGGCTGGTCTACATACCCGGCACCAGCTCCCATCTCGATTCCCCCATCGGCTGGTTCCAAAACATCCAGCTCATGAGCGACAAGGCTTCAGTACGCGAAAGGGCGGCCTCGCTGCGTCTGGTGGACCAGGCCATGCGCGAGGCTGGGGTGCGCCCGGACGATCCGGTCAGCCTGGTGGGTCATTCCCAGGGCGGTATCGTGGCCGCCACCATGGCCTCGGATCTTTCCAACCGCTACCACTTCGACCACATCGTGACCGTCGGATCGCCCATCGCCCATCGCCAGATAGGGTCAAGCACCTGGGTCACCAGCGTGGAAATGCGCGAAGAGCTGGTCTCCAGCCTCGATGGAGCCGACAACCCCTCACGGCCCAATCAACTGACCGTCAGGGGAAGGGCAGGCGGATCTCCCCCTCCAGGCGGCAGCCAAACTGGCCGGACAGTGACCACTGCCGGATCCGGCAAGGAATCCACCCATGGCATGGCCTACCAGCGGGCGGCCTGGGCCGATGCCCGAGATCAGAACTCACCAGCAGTACGACGTCAGGACAACCACTTCGCCCATGCCATCGAGGGCGATCTGCAGGAGACCCGCTACTACCGCGGCAGGCTACGCCGATGAGCGGGACACGCGGACCCCCAAGAGCACCCATATCGATTCCTGCTGGTTGACCCGGTCGTCTAGGCTGGAGGCATGAACCTGAGCCGAATCACCCCAGTCATCCCCCTCAATCCCTTGGACGGACGTTACCGCAGGCAGACCGCCGATCTGGTGGACTATCTGAGCGAACCTGCCTTGAACCGCGAGCGTATGCGGGTCGAGGTCGAATGGATGATCATGCTGGCCAACGGCTACCAGGGCAACGGCCAGCACCCGGTCCTGCCGGGCGTAGAGCCTCTGACAGAGACAGAACAGGCCTACCTGCGAGCCATCCCCGAGGATTTCGATGCCGATGGCATCACCGAACTGGCAGGCATTGAAGCTCAGACCCACCACGACGTCAAAGCTGTGGAATATTACATCGACCGCCGTCTGGAGGCTTCAGCCACAGCCCTTGGCCCTGAGTCCCAACTTCCCGGGTTGACACCCCTGGTCCACTTCGCCTGCACCAGCGAAGACATCAACAATCTGGCCTATGCCCGCTGCATCCGAGGCGGGGTCGAACAGGTCTGGCTCCCCAAGGCCACCCGAATCGAGAGCCATCTGGCGACCATGGCGGAGCAATACCGGGATCTGCCCATGCTCGCCTTGACCCACGGCCAGCCTGCCACACCCACCACCCTGGGCAAGGAGATGGCGGTCTACGTCCACCGGCTGCACCGGCAGCTGGATCGGATCCGCCATCAGGACTACATGGGCAAGATGAATGGCGCCACTGGAACCTTTGGCGCCCATCTGGCCGCCCTGCCGCAGGTGGATTGGATCGATCTGACCCGGGCCTTCGTCACAGAACGGATGGGCCTGGTCTGGAACCCACTGACCACTCAGATCGAGTCCCACGACTGGCAGGCCGAGCTCTTCGGCAACATCGCCCACCTAGGCCGGATCCTGCACAACCTGGCCGTGGATGTCTGGATGTACATCTCCCGCGGCGTCTTCGCCCAGGAACCCGTCAAAGGCGCCACCGGCTCCAGCACCATGCCCCACAAGGTCAACCCCATACGCTTCGAGAACGCCGAAGCCAATCTGGAGATCTCAGGAGCCCTGCTGGACACCCTGGCCACCACCCTGACCGAAACCCGCTGGCAGCGGGACCTGACTGACTCCACCACCCAGCGCAACATCGGTTCGGCCCTGGGCTACAGCCTGCTGGCTCTGGACAACCTGGACGGCGGCCTGCAGACCATCCACCCCGACAAGGCCCTAATGGCCCACGAGCTTGACAGCAACTGGGAGGTCCTGGGCGAGCCCATACAGACGGCCATGCGGGCCGCCGGACTGGCTGGACGCTCAGGCATGGATCACCCCTATGAGCAGGTCAAGGAGCTGATGAGGGGCAAGAGGATCGGCCGGGAGGATGTCGAGCACTTCATCGACGGCTTGGACCTGGACCAGGACACGGCGAGCCGGCTCAAGGCCTTGACGCCGGCAACCTACACCGGTGCAGCCGGAACCTTGGTGGACTTCGATCGCGACTGACCATGACCCCGTCCCAGTCGACCATCACCCCCGAGGACACCGATTCCGCCGACCCTGTGCAGGAAGACCAGGTCGTCATTCGGGATACCCCACCCCAGCGGGTTCATGATGCCGAAGACCTGCTTCGAGCCCTGGCAGCACTGATCCTGGGAATCCTGGTCACTCTGGCAGCTGTCTATCTGAAGGGCATAGCCGCCGGGGTCGAGTCGGACATGCGCCAGGCCGGCAATGCCATGGACTGGCTCATGGACGTGCCCACGGCCTTCCTTCAGCAAGCAGTGACCGTGACCGTCGTCCTGGCGGTGCTTGTCCATCTGCTGGTCAACAGGGAATGGATCCAGGCCATCACTGCCCCCTTGGCCATGTTCCTGGGCTTCGGGCTGGTCATGCTGACCTCCAACCTGATCCTGAAGGCGGGCAACCCGACCCTGATCGCCTCATTCAGCTCCCAGAACGCCATAGGGTCTCCCGTCCTGCTGCCTGACTTCTATGCCGGTCTGGCTGCCTTCCTGAGTGCAGCAGGACCCCGTCGACTACGCAGCTCGGTCAAGTGGGGATGGAACGCTCTATACGTCGTGGCCATCATCATGGTCGCCATATCCTCCAATTCGGCCAGCGGGGTTCTGGTCTCGCTGATCCTTGGCCGAATCATGGGCATGGTCGTCCGATACCTGGCGGGCACACAGAACAAGGGCGCTTGGGGGCAGGGCGTGGTGCAGGCCATAGCCTCCATCGGCATCCATGCCGCCAGCCTGGAGCGTCAGGATCCCAGTCTAGACAACGATGGCCAGCCACTGCCCGCCCTCGACGACGACCTTATCGAGGCCTCCCGCATCTACAGGGCCCGTGACAGGGATGGCCGCACCTACACGGTTTCGGTCATGGACGGCCAGCTGCACACCATGGGCTATCTGATGCAGCTCTGGCAGTGGATCAAACTGTCCGGAGTCTCCATGCGCCGGGACCGGTCGGTCAGAAACTCCATGCAACACCATATGGCCATGCTGACTGAATTGCGGGACCTGGGACTGACCACCCTGCACCCCTATGGTCTGGCGGAGAGCGCCGAATCCTCAATTCTGGTCCTTGAGGATGATGTCCATCTTGGGCCTTTGGAACCTGAGAACCTGGACGCCGACAGGGCCAAGCAGCTGATGGACTATCTTCGCCGGGCCAACGAGCGCGGCTTCACACACCGCCGCATACGCCCAGAGACTCTGGCCGTGGACCAGTCAGGCTCCGCGGTCATCGCCGGCTGGGAGAACGGCGACAGCGCCAGCTCCCAGGCCAACATCGCCCTGGACCGGGTCCAGCTTCTCGCCCTGATCGCCGCGATGATCGGCGTGGACCAAGCCATCACAGCTGCCCGCGCCTCCTGGGGGGTCAAGACCCTGGCGGGGCTATCGCCATTCTGCCAGATGGTGGCCATTCCGTCACAGACCCAGGCCCTGCCTGGCTGGAATCGACAGATTCTGACTGATCTGCGCAAACAGCTGCAGACCTTGGCTCCTCCTGAGTCGGTGGCTGATACCGGCCAGGTAACCCTCTCACGTTTCAGTCTGCGCAGCTTCGTGGCCCTGGCCTTGCTGGTAGTAGCTGTCGCCGTCATCGTCACCCAGTTCAATCTGCCCCAGGTCATCAGCGCCGTCCGCAATGCCAACCCTTGGATGGCTGGCCTCTCCTTCCTGCTGGGATCACTGTCCTGGGTGGGCTGCGCCATTACCCTAGGAGTCTTCATCGACCCGGCCAAGCGCGACTTTAAGGGCATCTTCCTATCCCAGGTGGCCTCCTCGTTCACCTCGGTCTCCATGCCCGCCGGGGTGGGGCCGGCCTTCGTCAACCTGCAGTTCCTGCGGCGGGACGGCTATGACAACACCATGGCCACGGCCATCATGAGCGCCGTGGTGGCCGTCCAGTTCGCTACCACCTTCTGTCTGCTGATCGGCATCGGGCTGTTCACCGGGCGCAACACCCTATCCGGGATGATCCCCACCAACACCCTGGTCATCGTCATCGGGACAGTGGCCATCATCGCAGCCCTGATCATGGCCGTGCCTTACACACGGCGACTGGTCATGGAACGCCTGATGCCCATCGTGGCCTCCTACGCCCGCCACCTTATAGAGATTCTGACTCAGCCCAGGCAGCTGGTGGTGGCCGTGCTTGGGGCTGTGATGCAGTCAGCCGCCCTGGGCATGAGTTTCTGGGCCGCCCTGATGGCCTTCGGCTGCCGGACCAACGTTTTCGAGACCACCTTCGTCTTCCTCCTGGCCAATACGCTGGGTTCGGCTGTCCCCACACCCGGCGGCCTGGGAGCCATAGAGGCGGTGCTCTTCTCCGCCTTCCGCCTGGCAGGCGTTCCCTCGGGCGTAGCCATCTCGGCCACTCTGGTCTTCCGGGTGGCCACCTATTGGCTGCGCATCCCCTTGGGAGCCTTGGCCATGCGCTGGCTGAGCAACCATAATCGCATCTAAAGGGCCCCTCGGA
Source organism: Bifidobacterium sp. W8112 (assembly GCF_016101425.1). Classification (NCBI taxonomy): domain Bacteria; kingdom Bacillati; phylum Actinomycetota; class Actinomycetes; order Bifidobacteriales; family Bifidobacteriaceae; genus Bifidobacterium; species Bifidobacterium sp. W8112. The sequence goes on from NZ_JACFQN010000001.1 coordinate 349,504, forward strand.
CACTTTCATTCCCAAGGGCCTCAAAAATCGCGTGGTGAAATGTCGAAAACCCCCGGAAAATGCGGTGTTTGGGCCTAATCTGCGCTAATATCAGTCATTGACCGTTGGGCTTTCCCCAAATCAAGCAGTGGGAGGCCCCCGAAAGAAGGATGTTCTATGGCATACAACAAGTCTGATCTCGTTTCGAAGATTGCGCAGAAGTCCAACCTGACCAAGGCTCAGGCGGAAGCTGCTGTCAACGCCTTCCAGGATGTCTTCGTCGAGGCCATGAAGTCCGGTGAGGGTCTGAAGCTGACCGGTCTGTTCTCGGCCGAGCGCGTCAAGCGTGCCGCCCGCACCGGACGCAACCCCCGCACCGGTGAGACCATCAAGATTCCGGCCAGCTATGGCGTGCGGATCTCTGCCGGCTCGCTGCTGAAGAAGGCCGTCACCAACAAGAAGTGAAACCAGCCTTTCTGCAAGGGCCCCGGCATCCATCCACGGATGCCGGGGCCCTTCTTTTTACAGCAGACTTGACCGATGTCCCATATGCAAACCATCCCTAGGCATGCGGCTCCGCTGTACCTCTCAGGAAATCCATCAGGGAGTGGTATCGGGGTGGGCCCAGATGGTCGAAGGGGTCAGGCAGGGTTACCTCGACGCGGTGAGAGCCGCCCAGGACCAGGTGGCTCCAGTCGCAAGACCAGGTGCGCGTTCCCCGGTCCGCGGCACGGACGAAATTGCCACGCAGACGGGCCCGGGTATCCTCTGGAGGTTGATCCATGGCGCGACGTATCTCAGAGTCGTCGACCGGCGAGTGCATGAGCCCATGCCTGACCAGGCCAGGGAAGGACCTTCCCGCGCTCAGATCGTGATAGTCCAGGTCCAGCGCCTTGTCCAGATCCCGTCCGGCGCCTCGCCGACTCAGGCCCTGGAGCAACCGCAGCTTGGCGGCCCAGTCCACCCAGTCAGCCAGATCCTGCCAACGCCCCGCATCCAACGCATCCAAGGCCGCTCTCCACAGTTCCAGGGCCCGCAGTGCTTGGGACCGGTCGATGCCTATATCTTCCTGCTGGTCCACCAAGGCCTTGCAGGCCGACCAATAGGCCTCTTGCAGACCCAGAGCGCTGATGCCGCCCGTCTTCGTGGAAGCCTGCAGATCCAGGGTGACCCGGCCAGTCCGATCCCGGCTGACGGCTCGGACCGCTGCACCAGGATCAGCCAGGGCCCAGTCGGCCAGATCCGGCCGTCGGTCCCGGCGGCAGGCTTGCTCGATCAGGTTCAGGACCAGGTGGGTGCTGGCCATCTTAAACCAAGTGACCAAGGGCGACCGGTTGGTGTCCCCAACGATCACATGCAGACGCCGCCATCGTTCAGGATCAGCCAGCGGCTCGTCACGGGTGTTGACCATAGGACGGGCACGGGTGGTGGCCGAGGAGACCCCTTCGTCCAGAAAATCGGCCCGCTGGCTGAGCTGGAACCCATCGGGACTCAGACGACCCGCCCCGGTGATCAGCTGTCGGGTGACCAGAAAGGGGACCAGGCAGGCTCCGATCATGTCCAGGGGGACTCGCCGGTCCAGCAAATAGTTCTCATGGCAGCCGAAGGCATGGCCTTGGGCATCCACATTGTTGGCAAAGAGGTGAACCTTCACCGGCCTGCCCAGGTCCTCCGCCAGGCGTTTCCCGGCGCGCTCCGCAAGGTCGGTCACGATCCGCTCACCGGCCAGCACCTGGGTCAGGGCCGTCAGCGGATCGCGGGCCTCCGCCGTGGCATACTCCGGGTGGGAGCCCACGTCCAGGTAGAGTCGGGCGCCATTGGGCAGATAGATGTTGGTTGACCCGTGCTTCTCAATCAGAGGGCGGAACATGGCCATGGCGACCCGGCCGGCAGCGTAGGGTCCACTGGCGCCGGTCAGGCTCAGTCCGTATTCGGTCTCGATGCCGAATATCCTGCGAAAGTCCGAGTCAGCCCCCTGCCCGTCCGCCATGGATCACTGGCCGCCCTTCTGGACAAAGCCCTGCACATACTCCTTGGCGTTGGTCTCCAGGGTGGTCTCGATGTCATCAAGGACCGCATCCAGGTCGGACTCAGCCGTCTGACCCTGTTTATGCGCCCCGGTCTGCGGCAGATTCTCTTCCTGCTCCTGCCGCTGCCCGGCTGCCACATGCCGTCCCTGCTGGGATGCCTCAGCCATGGTCGCCCTCCTTTCCGGCGCGGATCAGCGCCCGCTCAGATACGTGTTCAAATCCTCGGCGATAAGCCCGTTGGTGGCCACCACGTCGTTGCTGCCCTCCCAGCGCACGTGCCCGCCGTCCCAGCGCCAGAGGGTACCCTTGGCCTCCCGGACCACGACAGCCGCCGCAGAGACAGCAGGGATGTCCCAGGAGTGCAGGGCCGGTTCGAAGTAGGCATCGTAGCTGCCGTCCGCCACCCGGCACAGATCCAGCGAGACCGGACCGACACGCTTGATGTCGGCAGGCTTGCCGGCCATGCGCGAAACAATCTGCAGGACCTTTTCGGATTCGTTGGGGAAGTAGGACATGCCGAAGCTGATCACTGACCCGTTCAGGGTGGTCATCGTGGAGGGGATGATCTTCTCACGCTTGTCGCCCACAATGGTCCGTCGGATCCTGATGGCGCCTTCGCCCTTGGCGGCTAGGTAGGTCAGGCCCAGGACCGGTGCATGGACGATGCCCAGGACCGGTGAAGCGTGGCCCTTCTCGTCCACGGCAAAGAGGGAAATGGTCAGCGTCCACTCGGCCATGTTGCGCACATAGTTGACCGGACCGTCGATGTGGCCCAGGCACCAGTAGCGGCCGCCCGGACGACGGTTGCCGGCCTCCTCCTCCCAGAAGCCGTCCATAGGGTCCAGGGCAGCGATCTTGGTCCGGCAGTAACGAATCAGCCGCGTGTCAATGCCCGGCGAAAACTGGGTGCCCTGGCCGATGGCTGAGGTGGAGCGGGGATCGTGGGGATTGATCTGGTCCTGGAGGGCATGACGGCCGGCCTCCACAGCAATGGTGGCGGCTTGCATGGCCAAATCGCGCAATTCCATACTTCTCTTCTCTTTCAAACGGGTGGTCGAGGCATTGCCAACTGTGGTCCACCGGTGGTCGTCCGGTTGGATATCGGACTGTTTTCTGCGCTATCTGCAGTATATGTCGCGGCCATCCCGGCAGGAAGACCGTGTGTGACCCAGCGGATCGGACAAGTCCACCATCCTGGTTTGAGGCTCCCCCTCCGATCCCTGCTCCTCAAGAATGACACGACTCCAGGAGACGGCTTTGACCGCATCAGGGCAGCGGTGCAGCAGCTGGGAACGGCACCAGGCACGAGTCTGCTCCGGCCCCTGGTCCATGGCCCTGGTGATCTGGTCGGGATCAGCCAGTCGCTGGATAGATCCTTGCAGTCGCCATGGCAGATCACGGCCGGGGTCCACCCGTGCCCAGGCCAGATCCAGCGCCGCCAGACGGGGATCCGACCAGTCGGGCATGGCACGGCGGCGGCGCAGTCGCTCCAAGAGCTGCCACTTGAGCAGCCATTCCAACCTGCCTGCCTGATCGTGCATGGCCAGACGAGCCTCCTCGTCGCCCGAACGCACGGCAGCCAGATCCGCGAGCACCTGGTCCCAGAGGTTCAGAACCCGATCGTCGGCACAACCTGGCCGGTCGATACCCCTTCTGGCCTGGCGGGCCGCATCCAGCAATGCCTTTTGGATGGTCAGCGCATCGGCGAACCCCCCGTTTGCCAAGGCCAGCGGCTTGGTCAGAGCGACATCACGGGAGACCGTGTGCAGGGCCGCCACCGGATCATCCAGCGTCCAGCGATCCAACAGCTCATCGATCTGACGGGTCGAATCGTCCTCGGATTCCAAGAGGCCCAGCAGTAAATCAGTGGTCCCCAGCTTGAGGACCAGGGGCGCATCCAGCCGGTTGGCATCACCCACGATCACGTGGAGGCGACGGCTGCCCGGCCCAGCATGTGACTCGTCCCGGGTATTGATGATTGGCCGCCCGAAGGTGGTCTGCAGTCCAATCCGGCTGGTCAGATAGTCGGCGCGCTGGCTGAGCTGGAAGCCGGCCTCCTCGCTCCTGGGCCCCAGGCCCACTCTGCCCGAGCCGGTGTAGATCTGGCGGGTGACGAAATGAATGGTCATCAGGGCCGCCACCCTGGCGAAGGGCACCGCCCTGTCCATCAGATAGTTCTCATGGGATCCCCAGGCGGCGCCCTTGCCGTCCACGTTGTTCTTGTAGAGAGCCAGACCTCCAGCCTTTTCCGCGGCCTGGGCCATCAAACGGTCACCCGCACGATCCTGAACCAGCGCGTCGAAGGCATTCACCGTTTCCGCCGAGGCATACTCTGGGTGGGCATGATCCACGTAAATCCGCGCGCCATTGGGAGCTGCCACATCGATCAGCCGGGCGCCGGGCGCATCAGTGAGCATGCTCGGAGCGGCAGCGGAACGCGGCAGCCGACCTCCCCTGGCATCATTGACCGGGTCCTCTTCCCCATAGTCCCAGCGGATGTGCGCCAAGGCCGGCTGGGCGGCAGCCCTTACCAGACGCAGAGCCAGAGCACGTGGATCAGCGCCGGGATCCTGGGGGTCGGCAATGGCGTACTCCGTCTCGGTACCCATAACCCGCCCGGCATTCATGATCGCTCCCCTGGCCCGTCTACCGGGCGAACCTCCTGAACCTGCCCGGGGCGCAGTCCTGCCAGATCGGCCCACCGGTCCGGATCCTGTCCGCTGAGCTCCTCCAGAGTGTCCTCGTACTGCCCACGGACCGCCCTCAAGCAGAATCCACGGTCGAGACCCACCTGTCGACCCTGTTCGATGGAGGCCTTGACCGCCATGGTCTTGACCCGATCAACCAGGTTGTGCAGCATGGCGCCGGAGACCACAGACTCCAGGTAGAGCGGCTGCCAGCGGCCCGTGGCATCCATGACCTTGCCCAGCAGGTGGTCATCATCCCGGGCGAAGAGTCCGTCAACCAGCACCTGGATCAGCTCCTCCGGCCCGGCATCATCCTGCATGGGCATGTCGGAGCCCAGGTACTTGCCCAAGATAGCGGCCGACCTGGTCCTGTCGGGCCGATCGATGCGGATCTTGACATCCAGCCGTCCTGGGCGCAGAACCGCCGGGTCGATCATGTCGATGCGGTTGGAGGCGCCGATGACCATGACCTGGTCCAGGGACTCGACACCGTCCAGCTCGGTCAGGAACTGGGGGACGATGGTGGTCTCCACATCCGATGAGATGCCCGATCCTCGGGTGCGGAGCAGGGCATCCATCTCGTCGATGAAGACCACCACTGGTCCACCCTGGCCTGCCAGGCTGCGGGCTCGCGCGAACAGGCGGCGGATCAGCCGTTCCGACTCGCCCACGAACTTGTTGAGCACCTCGGGGCCCTTGACCGACAGGAAGACCCCGTGACCGTCGCTCTCCTGGGCCAGGGCGCGGGCCAGGGCCTTGGCGATCATGGTCTTGCCATTGCCGGGCGGCCCGTAAAGCAGAACACCCTTGGGGGCCTGAAGCCCATAACGACGCATCAGATCGGCATGCTGGAAGGGCAGCTGGACCGCATCACGGATGCGCTCGATCTGCCTGTCCAGGCCGCCAATATCAGAGAAGTCCACGTCAGGAGTCTCCTCCAGCAGCATGTCGGACTGGTCCGACTCAGGCAGCACAGCCAGGGCCATCGAACAGCTTTCGTCCATGAGCAAGGCACTGCCCGCCTCAATGGGCTGGTCCTGCAGAGAGCCCGCACGCGCAGCGACGCGGGTCTGCCCGGAGGGGTCTTCCACCAGCAGAGCACCGGATTCCAAGGTCTCCCGCAGCGTGCGGACCTGCCCGGTCACCGGCTGATCGCCCACACGCACCACCACCATGTCGGCGTTGAGCAGAACCTCCTGGCCGGCCCTGATCCGCTCGGCGTGGATATTGGGCGCCAGGGGCACCACCATCCGACGCGAGCCGTTCAGGATCAGCAGCCGGGCCTGTTGCACCCCCTGGCTGTCGTAGGCCACAGAATCCACCCCCAAGGCCAGGGCGATTGTCAGGGGCGGCTGAGCCAACTGGGCCAGCTGGCTCTTGGCCTTGGACAGCTCTTTCGCAGCCCTGGTCAGCGCCGCAGCCAGCGCACGGTTGCGCCGATCCCCGGCCAGATCCTGGTCATTTGCATCCTCGGCCTGCTCCTTGTCGGCCTGGTCAGCATCATCAGACTGCATGGCTTTCCTCCTTCATTCGCCCCTGGAATCCCCGCATGGCCTGGACAGCCAGCCGGTGGAAGAATTCAGCTGCAGCGGGCCCCGTCTTCCAAGCGAGCGCCACGGGCCCAGTCCATGGCCTGCATGGCGCGCTTGCCGGCAGCCTTGACCACCTGCAGCTCCAGAGGCAGGGTCTTGGTGCCCACCCAGAGGTGGCGACGATCCATTGCCAGCCGACCCGGCTCCAGATGCGAGGGAAGACCAGGCTCATCCCCTCGGGCCGGAGCCGCCCTGAGCACGGTCAGCCCTGTCTGCCTGTCCTGCGGGTCATCGCCTTGCCGATACAGACACCAGGCTCCCGGTTCCGGGCTGCAGGCCCGAACCTGCCGATCCAGGGCAAAGACGGGCACATCAAAACGCATGTGGGCATCCTGGTGGGTGATTTTGGCGGCCACCTGGTAGGCGCCCTGCGTCTGCTCCTTGGGTTGAATCCGACCTTCCGCAAGGGCCTCCAGGCTGGCAGCCAGCAGGTGGGACCCATCCTCGGCCAGGCGATCCAGCAGCTCGCCCGATGTCTCGTGCGGCCCGATTTCCACCGTTGACTGGGCCAGGACGGGCCCCTCATCCATGCCGGCCGTCAGCCTGAAGACCGTGGCGCCAGTGATGGTATCCCCGGCCCAGATGGCCCGTTGGACCGGAGCTGCCCCCCGCCACTGCGGCAGCAGGGAAAAGTGCAGGTTGTACCATCCACCATCAAAGGCATCCAGGACCGGCTGACGCAGGATCCGTCCGTAGGCCACGACGGCCGCACATCTGGCGCCTGTATCCTGCAGCCGCGCCGGAAAATCCGGATCGGATGGATTGTTCTCAAGAACGGGGATCCCCAGCCTGAGGGCCTCAGCCTTGACCGGACTGGGATGCAGATGCCTTCCACGCCCCTGGGGGGCGTCGGGTCTGGTGAGCACGGCAGCAACCCGGAAATGCTCCTGATCGGCCGCCAGCAGTCTCAGCGATGGCAAGGCGACCTGGGGTGTGCCTGCAAACAGCAATGTCATGACCATATCGGCAATCTCCTTTTCATCTGACGGCTTCGGACCTCCGCGCCTTCACTGGACCTGAGGAATGTTCACCCCTGCCTCAATCAGGGCAGTGCGCAGCCCGTAGGGGTTGCTGAATCGCAAGCTGCGGATGCCGGCCTTGTTGGCGCCGACTACATTCATACCCTTGTCATCCACGAAGAGGGTCCTGCCAGCCTGGATTCCGAACTGATCCAGGGCGTACCGGTAGATGGCCGGGTCAGGCTTGCGCATGTGGATGGGCCCGGAGACCACCACCCCGTCCAGCCTATGCAGGAAGGAGTCGCCGTCCCAGGCGTGATGGAAGAGCTCGGCACCCCAGTTGGTCAACCCCCAGACACCCAGGCCTGCCGCCTTCAGATCCTCCACCAGCATGCGGGCACCAGGCACCGGGCCGGCCAGCGAATCGACGAAGTGGTCACAGTAGTAGGCGAACATGGCATCCCAGGGGGATCCGCAGTTGGCGGCCACCCAGTCACGGGCCTGGGCGCAGGTGGCTCCGCCGTCCATCATGTCGTTGGCCCGGTAAAAGCCGGAACGGCTGTCATCCAGCATGGCTTCGATGCTCTTGCGCCCGTACCGGGCCACCATGGCCATCTCGGGCTGCCAACGAATCAGGACGTTGCCGAAGTCGAAGATGACCTGTTCAATGGGCTGACCCTGGCACTGAGCTGCTTCCTGCTCAGCCTGGATCACATCTGCTTCAATCTGGACCTCGCCCGGCCAGCCCTTCATGGCTCTCCGCCTTTCCCGAATTCGTTCATCTGCGCCTCTGCCTGCGCCCCCTCATGAAACCACGCCGCATAGACCCTGCAGATATTCGCTTGGAGCGACAATCAGGTCAGATCCTTGGGATCCATCCGGAAGCGCAACTCCCCTCGCCCGCGGCCGGCCACGTACCTGGCCTGAGCCTGCTTGAGATCATCAGCCAGCTTATCCCTGGAGCTGATGGGTACCCGAACCAGAGCTTGGACCCTATCCTGGGTTCCCTCCAAATAGCCGGCTTTCAGTGTGGATGGCGCCGGTATGGGCACAGGCCCAAGCAGGGCAGGAACAGACTCAGGACCGGCATCGGTTACTGCCTCCTGACCCGGTGCAATCCCGACGGCGTCCAGCATCGAGACGACGGCCTCCCTTTCACCCCATATTGCAGCCATACCGACCGCAGGGGGCATGGCCGTCAGCCGACGATCCTCCAGATCGGCAGCGGCCAGTACCGGCCCCTGCCAGGTCATCAGCGCCTGGGCCAGCTGGGGATCGCATTCCCCCAGCAGGAGCACCTGACCGCCCTGGGCCCGGGAGCGACAGAAGGAGGACACGCGCATCCAAGCTCCCAGGGTATCCATACGCGCATCGACGCCAGGGGCATACAGACTGGTCCAGGCATCCAGAATGGCCACGGCCCGGTATCCTCGCGACAACCGGGGCAGATCCGAATCGTTGGTGCCCTTGTTGTTGCCTTCCATACTCGGGGCGACCACTCTGGGCTCGGCACCTGGAGTGGCGATAACCAGACTGGGACGATCCTGTACACGCTCGACCACCCCGCGGGGCTGACTGGGCGAAGAGATGACGATGGGCACATTTCTGAAGAGCATGCGCAGCTCCTGGGCCGTCCCAGCGGCGCCTACCCTGACCACCCGAAGCCGTGAACCCCCGCAGTCAGGACAGGACCAGTCCGTAGCCGCAGCCCCGCACCAAGCGCATCGGGGCGCGCCAGGCCGCCTGGCCCGCAAAGGTCCGGTGCAACACGGGCAACGAGCCTGATGATGGCAGCGAGCGCAGCTCAGGCTTTCGAAGATGCCATCCTGCGGGATGGACAGCAGAACCGGACCACGCTCCAAGGCTTTGTTGATGACAGCGACGGCGGTATGAGGAACCCGGGCGCCCATGGTCGGGTCGGCCAGATGGCTCAGCTCCTCCCTGTTCAGCCAACGGATCCAGGGCAGCAGGGTCGTCACTGCAGACCGATCAAGTGTCAGAGCAGTGCCTGGACCGGTCACGCCAGAGTCCGCTTCGGTGGCCTCTGGCTGACTCTCCCAGTGAGAACGCACGCTTCTGGCACGCGCCATGGCCAGGAAGACGCCGCCGTGGGCGCGTGCCCGCAACCTCAGCACTCCGCGGGCGTTGGCGTAGGGCATCATCCCATCGGCGTACTGGTAGCTAGCATCGTCCATCAGAGCGAAGAGGGCGGGACCCTCCACCGGGGCGTACATGGCTGCCCGCAGCCCAATAGCGCAGCGGACTTGGCCGGAGGCCAGCGCAAGGTAGGCCCTGTAGCGCTCGGCAGGAGCCATGCCGCTGTCCAGAATGGCGAAATCACCAGACCAGCCGTGAGCCTCCTGTTGACCAGGACCGGCGGCAACAGATGGACCGAAGGGGCGCAACCCCAGCTGCTGAAGGACTGCGGACAGATGGGCCACCTGACGGGTGCCTGGCAGCACCATAACTGCCGACCGTCCGGCCAGCAGGGCACCTATCAGCACCCTGGCAGCCAGGAGTGCGGCCTGGTCCATACCGGGCAGAATGTCGATCAGATAGGCGGTGAACGTATCCTCTTCCAGTGACTGATCCAGTTTCTCCAGCCCCTGATAGCCCGAATCAAGCCTCTGTTTCAGATCCCGCTGCCGCTGGTCCAGCCCGGCCACCCAGGCGGGGTCAGAGGCCAACCGAGGCTGACCGGGAACCAGCTGCTGCTCCTTGTCGATGCGGGCCACACGAGGGGGCAAAGCCAGCCGCAGAATGTTGGCCTCGGTTCCCCCGTAGGCCTTGGCGATAGCAGTGATGTCCGCGCGCAGGGAAGGTGAGATCAGGCTGCGATCCAGCACCACTCGCTCCAGGAAACGCAGGGAGGCGCGGGGAACCTGGCTGTCTGCCACACGTTCCCAGATGATGCCGTTGACCCTGCGCGCTCCGAACCTGACGCGAACCAGGCATCCCGGCTGTGCATGATCGTCCTGGTCCGCATCCACCAGATAATCGAAGGTCCCGCCCAGATGAGTGGCCTGCACGTCCAGCACCACCCGTGCCACAGGGAGTTCATCGGCCGGTCGGCGCGGAGGTTTCTTTCGACTGCTGCTCGAACGACGGCGCGGAGCGAGACCGTCCAGGGCGGGCTGACTGACGTCCTGCGAATCCATGGCTCCTCCCCTCGCTTTTACAATGAAGAGAGCCGCGGCGGATTCCCCAGTCGATGACCCGGGAAACCGCCGCGGCTCTTGATGAACAGCTGCTACCTGGTCATGCCGATGGCGGCCTTGAGCTCGCCCACCTTGTCCACCTGCTCCCAGGTGAAGTCGGGATCCTCCCGGCCGAAGTGCCCATAGGCTGCAGTCTTGGCGTAAATGGGCCTCAACAGATCCAGCTCATCGATGATGGCAGCAGGCCGCAGGTCGAAGACCTCGCGCACAGCCTCCTGGATCTGCTCCCGGCTGACCCCCTGCTCGGTGCCGTAGGTCTCCACGTTGACGCTGACCGGTTCGGCCACTCCAATGGCATAGGCCACCTGGACCTCGACCTTGTGCGCCAGTCCAGCGGCCACGATGTTCTTAGCCACCCAACGCGCGGCGTAGGCGGCGGACCGGTCGACCTTGCTGGGATCCTTGCCGGAGAAGGCGCCGCCTCCATGATGGGCCGCACCTCCGTAGGTGTCCACAATGATCTTGCGCCCGGTCAGTCCTGCGTCAGCCGCGGGGCCGCCCAGAATAAAGGAACCGGTAGGATTGACCAGCACCCGGTAGCCCTGGTGCTCGACGGCCTGGCCGCAGACGCGATCCAGCACGGGCGTGATGACATGCTCCATCAACTGCTCCTGCAGCCAGTCATGACCCACCTCGGGATCGTGCTGAGTGGAGATGAGGACCGTGTCCACCCGGCGGGGACGGTCATCCTGATCGTATTCGATGGTGACCTGGGTCTTGCCGTCGGGCCGCAGATGGGGGATGATCCCCTCCTTGCGCACCTGTGCCAGCCGGAAGGCCAGCTGATGGGCCAGATAGATGGGCAGGGGCATGAGCGTGTCGGTCTCATCACAGGCGTACCCGAACATGACGCCCTGGTCGCCGGCCCCCTGGGACTGGTAACGCTCCTCACGGGTGGCAGCACTCTCCTGGCTGGCCGACAGCCGTTCCACACCCTGGTTGATTTCCTTGCTCTGCTCGCTCAGAGCCACGGTCACGCCGCAGGAATCCGCGTCCAGACCAATTTCTGACGATGTGTAGCCGATCCTGCGCAGCACCGACCGGACCTGGGACTGAATGTCCGTGTAGCCCTGGGATGAGACCTCTCCGAAGACGAAGAAGAGGCCAGTGGCCGCAGAGGTCTCCACAGCCACATGCGAATGCGGATCCTGGGCGATCAGATCGTCCAGAATGGCATCGGAAATCTGGTCGCAGACCTTGTCTGGATGGCCCTCGGTCACTGATTCAGCCGAAATCAGCCGTCGCTCTGTCATTTCATTCACCTTTGTCTAGAAACCGTCACCGTCCGAGGACCCTGCACTGAGAGTCGAAAGCTCAGTTGCCTTCGCTCAGATCGTCCTCGCCCAGGGTCTCTTCAAGCAGGCCCTCATTGATCTCCCGGAAGGCGATGGACAGGGGCTTCTCCTGGTTCTGGTACTCAACCAGCGGACCGACGTTCTGCAGCAGGCCCTCATTGAGCTGTGTGAAATAGGAATTGATCTGACGGGCCCGCTTGGCCGCGAAGATAGAGAGCGCATACTTCGAATCGGCGTGCTTCATGAGGTCGTCGATGGGAGGATTCGCAAATCCCTGCGGATGGGGCTCGGTACCGAATGCCATAAGATGTTTCTCCAATTCAACTGGATGAACCATTCATTCAATCTGAATGATTTTACCGCCCGGGCTCGATTTTAGCCTGGGATACTTCTCTGCTGGGGAAAGCAAGGCGGAAACCTCAGAAATTCCAACATGTGGTCATGTTCGAACCGTTGATGCCTGCGATCACTTGAATAAAACTATGCAGATGCGATCAGCCAAATTAATGAAGGAACGAGAGTTCGCGGGCGCCCGTGCTCTCTATCGTGCCGCTGGCGTCAAGGGTGAGGACTTCGGCAAGCCCATCGTGGCCATCGCCAATTCCTTCTCCGAGTTCGTGCCCGGCCACGTCCACCTGAACAAGGTGGGGCGCCTGGTCTCCAAGGCCGTCAAGGAAGCGGGCGGCATCCCCCGCGAGTTCAACACCATCGCCGTGGACGACGGCATCGCCATGGGCCATACGGGCATGCTCTACTCTCTGCCCAGCCGTGACCTGATTGCGGACGCTGTGGAGTACTCGGTCAACGCCCACTGCGCCGATGCGCTGATCTGCATTTCCAACTGTGACAAGATCACCCCTGGCATGCTCATGGCCGCTCTGCGTCTGAACATTCCCACGGTCTTCGTCTCCGGCGGCCCCATGGAGGCCGGACGGACGGTCATGCCCGACGGGACAGTCCAGGAGAGCACGGATCTGATCGACGTCATGTACGCTTCAGCGGATGACAGCATCGATGATGCGGGTCTGCTGGCCCTGGAGAAGACGGTCTGCCCCACCTGCGGGTCCTGCGCCGGCATGTTCACGGCCAACTCCATGAACTGCCTGACCGAGGCCATGGGTCTGGCCCTGCCCGGCAACGGCACCACCTTGGCCTCGCACACGGCCCGGAAGATGCTCTTCGAGCGGGCCGGCAAGCTGGTCGTGGAGATTGCCAACCGGTACTACCAGGATGATGACGACTCAGTCCTGCCGCGTTCCATCGCCACCAAGAAGGCCTTCGAAAACGCCATGACCATGGATGTGGCCATGGGCGGATCAACCAACACCGTCCTACACATCCTTGCCGCCGCACAGTCGGCGGATGTGGACTTCACCCTGGACGACATCGAGCGCATCTCACACACGGTCCCCTGCATCTGCAAGGCCTCTCCCTCCGGAGACTGGGAGATATCGGACGTCCATCGGGCCGGCGGCATCTGCGGCATTCTGGGTGAGCTGGACCGTGGCGGAGTGCTGCACAAGGACACGCATTCCATCGACTACCCGGATCTGGAGTCCAAGCTCAACGACTGGGACATCATGCGCCCCACCTGCCTGGACCAGGCCAAGGATCTCTACCACGCAGCGCCCGGCCACATCACCTCCCCCGAGCCCTTCAACCAGTCCAAGGAGTGGGAGGATCTGGACACCGACCGCGTCAATGGTGCCATTCACGACCTGGATCACCCGGCCGTCTCCGAAGGCGGTCTGGCCATACTGCGCGGCAATCTGGCCCCCGATGGCTGCGTGGTCAAGACCGCAGGCGTACCCAAGGAGATCTGGAACTTCCGCGGACCGGCCCTGGTGGTCGAATCGCAGGAGCAGGCTGTGGAGGTCATACTCAATGGCACCCTGCACAAGGGCCAAGCCCTGGTCATCCGCTACGAGGGACCCAAGGGTGGCCCTGGCATGCAGGAGATGCTCTACCCCACCTCATTCGTCAAGGGCAAGGGCATCGGCAAGGACGTGGCCCTGCTGACCGACGGCCGCTACTCCGGCGGCTCATCAGGCCTGGCCATCGGCCATATCGCTCCTGAAGCAGCCAACAAGGGCCCCATCGCCCTGATCCGCAACGGCGACATGATCCGCATCGATATCCCCAACCGGCGTGTAGACGTCGAGCTGAGCGATGAGGAACTCGCCCAGCGCCGCGCTGAACTGGAGGCCGGCGAAGGCTATGTGGCCCACAGGGACCGCAAGGTCTCCCTGGCACTGAAGGCCTACGCCGCCTTCGCCCGCTCAGCAGACAAGGGCGCCACCCGCGACCCCGACCTGATCAACCGACTGTCGGGGCTGGACTGATAGACCAAAATCCCCCAATCCGGCTCTCACTCAATTGGGGGATTTTTTGACTCTGCTGAGGCAGAGCCTAGGAAGGTGCTCAGAGGCCGTATTCCTTGGCGATTACCGACCAGAGCGCCTGCGCGGCCTTATCCACATTGTCGTTGACTATGACCTGGTCGAACTGCCCCTCGGAGGCCAGCTCCACCTTGGCGGTCTCCAGCCTGCGGGCCCGCTGCTCCTCATTTTCGGTGCCCCGCATGTTCAGCCTGGTGACCAGGTCTTGGAATGACGGCGGCGCCAGGAAGACGTAAAACACTTCCAGGCCCAGCTCCCCCGCCCGCTGGCGGACACGATGCGCCCCCTGCAGGTCAATCTCCAAAATCGTGGGCACCCCTGCTGCCAAATGATCCAGGACCGGCTGCAACGGGGTGCCATAGTGGGACATGCCATGGACCAGGGCGGTCTCCAGAAAATCTCCGGCTGCCTCCCTGCGGGCAAACTCCTGCTCGTCCATGAACCAGTAGGTGATGCCGTCCTTTTCGCCCGGACGCGGAGCGCGGGTGGTGGCCGAGACGGAGACCCAGACCTCCGGGTGGGCATGACGCAGGGCCGCCTCCACAGTGCCCTTGCCAACTGCCGTAGGCCCCGTCAACACGATCAGCCGGCCACCCGTCTTCCCTGGCCCCCCGGTCTGCTCTCCCGAAGAGTCCTGAATCGACATGTCGGCACCGTTGATCGCTGACACGGCCACTTCCTTTCCTTAAAGGTCACCCTCCGGCCTAGCTGGACCGGAACATGGGTCAATCATATAGCGAGCACCTACCTGGCCTTCTCCAGCTCCAGCAGCCGGGCCGCGTGCTCCTGTATGCTCATGACCTCGTAGTCGTCCTTTTTGACCACATCAATGGCCATCAGAGCGGCTGAGAATTCGGTGATGGTAGTGAACTGCGGCAGATCGGCGGCAATGGCGGCCACCCGGATCAGATAGCCGTCGGAGCGCGAACCCCTGGAGCTGGGCGTGTTGAGGATCATGTCAATGGCCCCATCCTCAATCAACTGGACAGGATTTCGGCCCATATGCCTTACTCCGTCGGCATCTGTGAAGGCCTGACCCGGCTCTTCAGCATCGCTGATCTTGTCGACAACGGCCACATCAAAACCGTACCGACGCAGGACAGAGGCCGTGCCACGGGTGGCGCAGATGCTGAAGCCCTGCTCCAGCAGACGCGCTGCCAACATGGGCAGCTGCCGCTTGTCCGCGTCATTGACCGACAGGAAGACGACCCCGCTGGTGGGCAGACCTCCTTGGTAGGCGGCCAGCTGGCTCTTGGCGAAGGCGTGGGGGAAGTCCCGATCGAAGCCCATGACCTCTCCCGTGGAACGCATCTCCGGGCCCAGCAGAATGTCCACGGTACGACCCACTGGAGTGCGGAAGCGCTTGAAGGGCAGAACGGACTCCTTGACCGCCACAGGCTGGCCGACACGGACCATGCCGCCGTCGCCGACAGGCAGGAGCAGGCCATTGGCTCGTTGCTGTGCGATGGACTCCCCCACCATGATCCGCGCCGCGGCCTTGGCCAGCGCCGTACCCGTGGCCTTGGAGGCGAAGGGGACGGTCCGGGATGCGCGGGGGTTGGCTTCGATCACATAGAGGGTGTTGGCCATGAAGGCATACTGAACATTGATCAGCCCCTGGACCCCGCACCCTTGGGCGATTGCCAGGGTGGCCTGCCGCAACCGGTTGATCTGGTCGTCAGAGAGCGTCGAGGGCGGCAGGGTGCAGGCGGCATCACCGGAATGGACGCCTGCCTCCTCTACGTGCTCCATGATCCCGCCAATATAGAGCTCCTGGCCGTCATAAAGGGCGTCCACATCGATCTCGATGGCATCCTGGAGGAACTTGTCGATCAGCAGGGGCGAGGGCAGGCGGCCAGAGACCACCGTATCGGCCTTGGCTTCCTCCAGGGCGCGATCCACGTAGGTGCCCAGCTGCTGGTCATCGTAGACGATCTCCATGCCTCGTCCGCCCAGCACATAGGAGGGCCTGACCAGAACCGGATAGCCGATGGCATGTGCCGCATCTCTGGCCTCATCCAGGGAAAGAGCAGTGCCGTACCGGGGGGCGTTCAAATGCTCCTTGCTGAGCACCTGGCCGAAGAGTTCGCGGTTCTCGGCCAGGTCGATGGACTCGGGACTGGTTCCCAGAATGGGCACCCCGGCCGCCTTGAGCCTGGCTGCTAGCGACAGGGGTGTCTGACCGCCCAGCTGGACGATGACCCCCTTGACCGGTCCCATGGCTTTCTCAGCCCGGTAGATCTCCAGAACGTCCTCGAAGGTCAGCGGCTCGAAATAGAGCCTGTCCGACATGTCATAGTCGGTGGAGACCGTCTCGGGATTGCAGTTGACCATGATGGTGTCATAGTCCTTGCCCAGCTCCTGGACGGCGTGCACGCAGGTGTAGTCGAACTCCACCCCCTGGCCTATCCGGTTGGGCCCGGAACCCAGGATGATGACTGCCTCGCGTTGGCGGGGGCGCAGCTCGGACTCGTCGGCGTAGCAGGAGTAGTAGTAGGGCGTGACCGCATCGAACTCAGCTGCACAGGTGTCCACAGTCTTGTAGACAGGATGAAGACCAAAAGCCCAGCGAAGCTCCCTGACGACTGCCTCGCCCTGGTCGCCCATGCCACGCAGGTGGGCGATCTGCAGGTCGCTCAGCCCCGATTGCTTGGCCCGGCGCAGCAGGTCCTCGTCCAGGACCTCGGACTGACGCACCTGCAGGGCCAGGTCATTGATCATGCTGATCTGCTCCAGGAACCAGGGATCGATCCTAGTGGCCTGGTGGACCTGCTCAACGGTGGCTCCGCCCCAGAAGGCCCGCTGAATCTGCAGGTAGCGGTGCTCTGTGGGAGTGTGCATGGCCTCCAGCAGCTGGTCCGTCTCGGCCTGGTCGGGCCGGGGACCATCCCAGGAGAAGGTCATATGCCGCTTGTCGATGGAGCGCATGGCCTTGCCCAGGGACTCGCGGAAGTTGCCGGCCAGGGCCATGGCCTCGCCCACGGACTTCATCGAGGTTGTCAGGGTCGTGTCCGCCCCGGGGAATTTCTCGAAGGTGAAGCGCGGGATCTTGGTGACCACATAGTCGATGGTCGGCTCGAAGGAGGCAGGCGTTGAACGGGTGATGTCGTTCTCGATCTCATCCAAGGTGTATCCAAGGGCCAGCTTGACCGCGATCTTGGCGATGGGGAAGCCGGTGGCCTTGGAGGCCAGAGCCGAGGAGCGCGAAACACGCGGATTCATTTCGATGACGATGATCCGTCCGTTCTTCGGGTTGACGGCGAACTGGATGTTGCAGCCGCCAGTGTCCACCCCCACGCCGCGGATGATGGCGATGCCGATGTCACGCATCCGCTGATACTCCCGGTCGGTCAGAGTGAAGACCGGGGCCACGGTGATGGAGTCGCCGGTGTGCACGCCGACCGGATCCACATTCTCGATGGGGCAGACCACAACCACATTGTCCAAGCGGTCGCGCATGAGCTCCAGCTCATACTCCTTCCACCCCTCGATGCCCTCCTCCAGAAGTATCTCATCGGTGGGCGAATAGTGGATTCCTGCACCGGCGATCCGCCTCAGCTCCTCGCGATCATGGGCGATTCCAGAGCCCAGGCCGCCCATGGTAAAGGAAGGACGAACAACCAGAGGGTAGCCCAGTTCGGCAGCTACTGCCTCGGCCTCATCCAGACTGTGGGCGATGCGGGACCTGGCCGACTCGGCACCGGCCTGGTCCACCACCTGCTTGAAGAGCTCGCGGTCCTCTCCCCTGTCGATGGCCTCCAGCGAAGCACCGATCAGCTCAACCCCGTAGCGCTCCAGCACGCCGGCCTTGCCCAGCTCCACGGCAGCGTTCAGAGCGGTTTGGCCGCCCAGGGTGGGCAGCAGCGCATCCGGACGCTCCTTGGCGATGATCCGCTCCAGGAAGGGCAGGGCGATGGGCTCGATGTAGGTGGCATCGGCCATCTCTGGATCCGTCATGATGGTGGCGGGATTGGAATTGACCAGGATGACGCGAATCCCCTCTTCGCGCAGCACCCGGCAGGCCTGGGTCCCCGAATAGTCGAACTCGGCCGCCTGTCCGATGACGATGGGCCCCGAGCCGATGACCATGACCGAATGGATGTCCTGCCGCTTAGGCATGTGCCTTCCCTTCCTTGGCGTCCTGCATCAGAGTGACGAACCTGTCGAACAGGTAGGAGGCATCGTGCGGACCAGCCGCCGCCTCCGGATGGTATTGAACGGAGAAGGCCGGAATATCAAGGCACTCCAGACCCTCGACCACGCCGTCGTTGAGATCGACGTGAGATACCCGGACACGACCATAGCGGCCTTCACCATAGGGTGAGGGCACTGGATCCCCCTTGGGCGCCTTGACTGCGAATCCGTGATTATGGGCAGTGATCTCAACCTTGCGAGTTTTCAGATCCATGACCGGCTGATTGATGCCGCGATGACCGAATTTCAGCTTGTAGGTCTCGAAGCCCAGGGCACGGCCCAGAAGCTGGTTGCCTAGGCAGATGCCGAAGAAGGGCAGCCTTGCATCAAGCACCTGGCGCAGGAGGGCCACCTCCTGGTCGGCCGTAGAGGGATCGCCGGGACCGTTGGAGAAGAAGACGCCATCAGGATTGAGCGAGCGGACGGTCTCCATGGTGGTGCCCACGGGCAGCAGGTGGACCCGGCATCCGCGTTCGGCCAGCCGATGAGGGGTCATGGCCTTGATGCCCAGATCGACGGCAGCCACCGTGCAGAGCGGCTCCTGATCCTGGTACTGACCACAAGGCTCCACCGTGTAAATGTGCTCTGTGCTGACTTCGCCGGTCAGGTGGGAGCCGCCCATGGTCGGCGCCTGTCTGACCTGATCCAAGAGACTCTGGATGCTGGCATCGTCCAAGGCCGAGCCAGAAAAAATACCGGCCCGCATGACGCCCGCAGAACGCAGGTGCCGCACGAGCCGGCGAGTGTCTATGCCGCTGATGCCGACGATGCCTTGGTCGATCATCTCCCCTTGGAGACCGCCAGTAGCCCGCCAGTTGCTGAAAGTGGGACTGGGCTCCCGGACCACATATCCGGCCACCCATATCCGTGACGACTCGCCGTCCTCCCCGTTGACGCCGGTATTGCCGATGTGGGGAAATGTCTGGACTACGATCTGTCTGTCATAGCTGGGATCGGTCAGGGTCTCCTGGTATCCGGTCATCCCCGTGGCGAATACGACCTCACCGATAGTGCTGCCCAGTGCCCCGAAGGCCTTCCCCTTATAGACCTGGCCGTCCTCCAGCAGAAGGATGGCGGAATCGGAGAAACGACGATCGGAGGCGATGGCGTTGGTGTCCTTCAGGTTCACCGAACCCCCTTGTTTGCCGTGGATATTCGCACTCATATTAATGACCCCCATGGATCATGCCGAACGGATTGTTCAAAGAACGGTTGAGCAGCTCTTGCCGCGAGCCCAGCTGATCTCCCGGTCTGCATATGGCAAAAGGCCGACCCGATGCCCTGACAGCCAGCGGACATCGGTCGGCCTTTACATAGATCATTGCTCAGTTTCCTGACGGGTGATCCGCATCCGGGGCCAGTTCCTCCGGCATGGTCAGTTTCAGCTGGTCCAGACTAGGGGCGGACTGATCGGAACCCCCATCTTCAGGTCTGCTCGTTGCCGATTCCGAATCGCTGTCAGCATGGGCATCCCCAGAGGAGACAGACTCTGCGGATGCGACCTCCGCTTTTGCCTTATCTGATTCATCATCCGAAACGTCCGCATCGGCCTCGGCATCAGCCAAGGCAGCGATACGATCGGCTTGCTGACGACGAGCCTGGTGCTCGTCCTTCTCCTGCTCCAGGGCGCTCAGAACGCCGTGAATGAAGGAGGGGGCATCGGCATCCGAGAGGGTCTTGGCCAAGGACAGGGCCTCATCGATGGCCACCTTGTCGGGAACGTCAGGGTTGTAGAGCATCTCCCAGGCGGCGATACGCAGTATGTTGCGGTCGATGGCATGCATGCGGCTCAACGGCCACCGGGTGGAGTGGGTCTGCAGAGCCTCATCGATATCTCGACGATGCTCCGCCACACCCTCAACAAGGGTCACGGCATAGGCGGGCAAAGGCGTCTGCGCCCCCGGCCGAACCTTGCGCTCCTCCAGCAGGGAGAGGAAATCCTGGCTCTTCTCATCGGCCTCATACAGGGTGTTCAAGGCCCGCTTGCGGGCTGTGGAACGTGCCATGGATGTGTGGTTTCCGCCTTGCTCAGTTCTCGCGGCCCAGGTAGGAGCCGTCGCGGGTGTCCACCTTGACCTTCTCGCCCTCGCCTACGAAGAGGGGCACCTGGATCTCGGCCCCGGTCTCCACGGTGGCGGGCTTGGTGCCGGCGTTGGAGCGGTTGCCCTGGACGCCGGGCTCGGTTTCGGTCACGGTCAGCACCACGGATGCGGGCAGCTCCACAGACAGGGGGTTGCCGTCATGGAAGCTGATGATGCAGTCGGTGCCCTCGAGCAGGAAGCGCTCCTGATCGCCGACCAGGGCCTCGGAGATGTTGACCTGCTCGTAGGTGCTCATGTCCATGAAGACGAAGGAGTCGCCGTCCCGGTAGGAGTACTGCATGGTCCGGTTGTCGACGGTCTCGAAGTCCATCTTCATGCCTGCGTTGAAGGTGCGATCCACTATCTTGCCCGAGAGGACGTCCTTGATGGTCGTGCGCACGAAGGCCGGCCCCTTGCCCGGCTTCACGTGCTGGAACTTGATGACGGTCCACAGCTTGCCGTCCAGGTTGATGACCGATCCGTTCTTGATGTCGTTGGAAGTCTGTGCCACCTTGATACCACCTCATTCTGATGAACGTTCCTTCGGAGGGCTCTTGGCCATCTGCCGAAAGCACCGGGCCACACAGGATCCGGCCCGCTCGCGATAAATCCTCGCCTATTATGCCACGGCGCATGAACACCGCAATCGGCTCAGTGGCGAATCTGGCCGGATATGGGCGGGGCCCGGAATCACAGGAAGGATTCCGGGCCCCGTCATTGAATTGTGCCGATAAGCGACAGGCAATCCTACTCGATGACCTTGGTGACTCGACCTGAGCCGACCGTGTGGCCGCCTTCACGAACAGCGAAGGTCAGGCCCTCCTCCATGGCGACGGGCTGAATCAGCTCGACGGAGAAGGTGGCGTGATCGCCGGGCTGAACCATCTCCACGCCCTCGGGCAGGGTGATGACGCCGGTGACGTCGGTAGTCCGGAAGTAGAACTGCGGACGGTAGTTGGAGAAGAACGGCGAGTGGCGTCCACCCTCGTCCTTGGTCAGCACGTAGACCTCGCCCTCGAACTTGTGGTGAGGGGTCACGGTGCCGGGAGCAGCCACGACCTGGCCGCGCTCAACGTCCTCACGGCCGATGCCGCGCAGCAGCAGACCGGTGTTGTCGCCAGCCTCGGCCTCGTCCATCTGCTTGTGGAAGGTCTCGATGGAGGTGACGGTGGTGGACTGGGTGTCCCGCAGACCGACGATCTCCACGTTCGTGTTCACGGGCAGCTTGCCGCGCTCGACACGACCGGTCACCACGGTGCCACGGCCGGAGATGGTGAAGACATCCTCGATGGGCATCAGGAAGGGCTTGTCCAGGTCGTGGACCGGAGTGGGGATGTAGTCGTCGACGGCATCCATGAGGTCCTTGATGGTCTGAACCCACTTGTCGTGGTCAGGGGCATCGTCGTGCAGGGCGCCGTAGGCGGAGGTGCGGATGACGGGGCAGTCGCGGTCGAAGCCGTTCTCATCCAGCAGATCGCGGACTTCCTCCTCGACCAGCTCGATCAGCTCTTCGTCGTCGACCATATCGCACTTGTTCAGGGCGACCAGGATCTTCGGCACGCCGACCTGGCGGGCCAGCAGCACGTGCTCGCGAGTCTGGGCCATGGGGCCGTCAGTGGCGGCGACCACCAGGATGGCGCCATCCATCTGAGCAGCGCCGGTGATCATGTTCTTGACGAAGTCGGCGTGTCCGGGGCAGTCCACGTGGGCGTAATGGCGCTTGGCGGTCTGGTACTCGATGTGCGCGATGTTGATGGTGATGCCGCGCTCCTTCTCCTCAGGAGCAGCGTCGATCTGAGCGAAATCGTACTCGGGGTTGACGTCCGGGTACTCCTCATGCAGCACCTTGGAGATGGCCGCGGTCAGGGTGGTCTTGCCGTGATCGACGTGGCCGATGGTGCCAATGTTAACGTGCGGCTTGTTCCGCTCGTACTTTTCCTTTGCCATTGTATTTTGTCCTCCTGGACGTCTCGTAGGTTGCCTGCACGAACCACGCACAGAGCACTCGCTACATATTACTGGGTTATCGGGTTCTTTGCCACTTTTGCCCTCCGCCCAGTCAGCGCTACAAGAGTGTAACGCCGACTTGTGACAGAAGAGCCTTTTGGCGGCGGCCCGCCATGGCGGCGGACCGGACCGGTATTACTCGCCCCGCTGGGCCTTGATGATCTCGTCGCTGACAGCCTTGGGAACCTCAGCGTAGGAGTCCATCTGCATGGTGAACATGGCGCGCCCCTGGGTCTTGGACCGGAGGTCGCCGATGTAGCCGAACATCTCCGACAGGGGCACCTTGGCGTCGATGACCTTGACGCCGGTGGCGTCGGTCATGGACTGGATGGAGCCACGGCGGGAGTTGATGTCGCCCATGACGTCGCCCATGTACTCCTCGGGAGTACGGACCTCGACAGCCATGATGGGCTCGAGGATAACGGGCTTGGCCTTGGGAGCGGCCTCCTTGAAGCACATGGAGCCGGCGATCTTGAAGGCCATCTCCGAAGAGTCGACCTCGTGGATCTGGCCATCGGTCAGGGTCGCCTTGACGCCCACGACCGGGAAGCCCGCCAGCACGCCGGACTCCATGGCCTCCTGCACACCTGCATCGACCGAGGGGATGAACTCCTTGGTGATGTGGCCGCCGGTGACCTTGTTCTCGAAGATGTAGGATTCGCCCTCGGAAGTGTCCAGAGGCTCGAAGTTCATGAGCACCTTGGCGAACTGGCCGGAACCGCCGGTCTGCTTCTTGTGGGTGTACTCCTGGTTCATGACGGGCTTGCGGATGGTCTCGCGGTAAGCCACCTGAGGCTTGCCCACGTTGCATTCCACGTGGAACTCGCGGCGCATGCGGTCCACCAGGATGTCCAGCTGGAGCTCGCCCATGCCGGAGATCAGGGTCTGGCCGGACTCCTCGTCGGTCTTGACCTGGAAGGTGGGATCCTCCTCGGAGAGCTTCTGCAGGGCGATGCCCATCTTCTCCTGGTCGGCCTTGGTCTTGGGCTCCACGGCCACCTCGATCACAGGATCGGGGAAGGTCATGGATTCCAGCACCAGCGGCGCCTTCTCGTCGCACAGGGTGTCACCAGTGGTGACGTTCTTGAGCCCGACGAAGGCGTAGATGTTGCCGGCGATGGCCTCGTCGACCGGATTCTCCTTGTTGGAGTGCATCTGGAAGAGCTTGCCGACGCGCTCCTTCTTGTCCTTGGTGGAGTCCAGAACCGTTTCGCCCTGGGCCACCTTGCCGGAGTAGACACGCACGTAGATCAGCTTGCCGTAGAAGGGGTGGGTGGCCACCTTGAAGGCCAGAGCCGAGAAAGGCTCGTCCACGGTGGGCTTGCGATCGATCTCGACGGACTCGTCGCCGATCTTGTAGCCCTTGATGGCCGGCACGTCCTCGGGGCTGGGCAGGTAGTCCACGACCGCGTCCAGCATGGGCTGCACGCCCTTGTCCTTGAAGGCGGACCCGCAGAAGACCGGGAAGGCCGACTGCTCGATGGTCATCTTGCGCACAGCGGTGCGGATCTCCTGCTGGGAGATCTCCTCGCCGCCCAGGTACTTCTCGAGCAGATCCTCGTCCGACTCGGCCACGGCCTCGAGCAGCTCGGTGTGGTACTGCTCGGCCTTGTCCTTGAGATCATCGGGGATGTCGATGGTCTCGTACTTGGCGCCCAGGTCGGCCTCGTCCTTCCAGTAGTAGGCCACCATGCGCACCAGGTCGACCACGCCGTGGAAGTCGCTTTCAGCGCCGATGGGCAGCTGCATGACCAGCGGCTTGACGCCCAGCTTGTCCTTGATGGTGTCCACCGAGTAGTAGAAGTCGGCGCCCAGCTTGTCCATCTTGTTGATGAAGCAGATGCGGGGCACGCCATACTTGTCGGCCTGACGCCAGACGGTCTCGGACTGGGGCTCCACGCCCTCCTTGCCGTCGAACACCGCCACAGCGCCATCGAGCACGCGCAGGGAGCGCTCCACCTCGGCGGTGAAGTCCACGTGGCCGGGGGTGTCGATGATGTTGATCTGGTAGCGGTCCTCAGGATCGTGGGACTGGCGGTTCCAGAAGGCCGTGATGGCGGCGGAGGTGATCGTGATGCCACGTTCCTTCTCCTGATCCATCCAGTCCATGGTGGAGGCGCCATCGTGGGTCTCGCCGATCTTGTAGTTGACGCCGGTGTAGTAGAGGATACGCTCGGTCGTCGTTGTCTTGCCGGCATCGATGTGGGCCATGATGCCGATGTTGCGGACCTTGGTCAGGTCCGTGAGCACGTCTTGTGCCATAATTCCTTGTTCTCGCTCTCTTGGGATTACCAGCGATAGTGGGCGAACGCCTTGTTGGCCTCGGCCATCTTGTGGGTGTCCTCGCGGCGCTTGACCGCAGCACCCAGGCCGTTGGAGGCATCAAGGATCTCGTTGGCCAGCCGCTCCGACATGGTCTTCTCGCGACGGGCACGGCTGTAATCGGTCAGCCACCGCAACGAGAGCGTATTGGCGCGGTTCGGCTTGACCTCGACGGGGACCTGGTAGGTGGCGCCGCCGACACGACGGCTGCGGACCTCCAGGCTGGGACGAATATTGTCCAGGGCGCGCTTGAGCACGGCCACAGGCTCCTGGTCGGTCTTCTCCTTGACCTGCTCCAGAGCAGTGTAGACGATGTTCTCGGCGATGGACTTCTTGCCGTCCAGCAGGATCTTGTTGATCAGCTGGGCCACCACGGTGGAACCGTAGATGGGATCGGGCAGGAGCTGGTGCTTTTTGGCTGGTCCTTTGCGTGACATGTGTTACTTGGCCTTCTTTGCTCCGTACAGGGAACGGCCCTGCTTGCGATCCTTGACTCCCTGGGTATCCAGCGCACCGCGCACGATGTGGTAGCGCACGCCGGGCAGATCCTTGACACGTCCGCCGCGCACCAGCACGATGGAGTGCTCCTGCAGGTTGTGGCCCTCGCCGGGGATGTAGGCGGATACCTCGATGCCGGAGCTCAGACGGACACGGGCGACCTTCCGCAGAGCCGAATTCGGCTTCTTGGGGGTGGTGGTGTAGACACGGGTGCACACGCCGCGACGCAGCGGGCTGCCCTTGAGTGCCAAAGTCTTCGACTTGCGAGGCTTGGCTTTGCGCCCTTTGCGGACGAGCTGTTCAATTGTTGGCAACTGACTCTCTCCGATTCCTTCGATGAACTTGTCTTCGTTTGCACTGCGAGACCGCCGCACCGCAGCCGCAGTCGCTCCCAGGAGGAGAGATCAGCCACTGTCCACCGGCCCGATGGCCCCTGATCCTCCTGCCGGGCATTGCTGCCTGCATTCTTCGGATTCGGGGATATCCCGACAAGCTCACCTGTAACATAAGGCATGCTGTCGGCACACACGAGGAAAAGTATATCACCGGGGCAGACACGGCCACGTCTAGCACTCGGAAGTATGCTCTGAGCTTTGCTCACTGTGATGCCGCGCCGGAACCGTCGATACGAAGCCCCTTGCAAGAGACCTTTGGCTGGCTTTTGCATGCACCGCTCACAGATTCCAATAAAGGAACGGGCGCCCGCCTATAACAGCTTCCTAATATACAGGTGTCGGAAAAGACATAGCATATCTGTATCAGCAAATAGAGATGCCAGAAACATCAATGCCTGCGTTCGGTCACGTAAGCATCAGCGTGCGGGGATGCCCTGGGATTCGTGGGTGGCCGGCCGTCTACTTGTTGTCCTTCTCAAGAGCATGGCGAATGTAGTCGCGCAGGATCAGGGCATGGTTGACGGCCGGATCCTTGGCCGCATAGACCAGTGTCGTCCGATCGTGTTCGCGCACAATGCTCAGCAGATCCTCCAAGGCGGGATTGTCATCCAACTCAGTGCGGTAGCGGCGGGCGAATTCCTCGAAACGGTCCGGACCATGATGCCACCAACGCCGCAGATCCGAACTGGGTGCGACATCCTTGATCCAGCCGGACAGGGCTGCCCGCTCCTTGCTGACGCCGCGCGGCCAGAGCCTGTCGACCAGAATGCGGATCCCGTCCTCGTCAGCGGCCTGCTCGTATACGCGCTTGATATCCACCTGACCCATCATCTGCCTCCTGAAACCAAGGACCCGTGTGATTCATGTCTCCTTGAACCATGATATTGACGGAATCGGCATTACGGAAGAGGCAGCGACTGCCATACCAGGGCGTAGGCTGATGAGTATGCTTACAGACGCAGACAAGGGCAAGGCAGCCGGATCAAACGGCAGCAGACCAAGCCCTCAAGCCCGCAATTCGGCAAAACCGACCGGACCAGGATCCAAGGGACGGCAGTGGCGGCGCCTATGGATACCCGACCAGATAGGCGGCTGGGCCATGGCCTTGATGCCGGGCTTGGCTGGGCTGCTGGTCGGAGGCCCGACCTGGAGGAGCCTGCTGCTCATGGTCGCCTGGGCCTTCTGCTACTGCTTTGAATTCACCGGTTCACGGTGGATGGTTTCGCACCGAGCTGCCAGATTCGCACCACCGGCTTTGGGATACGCCCTGCTCACGGCCGTTACCGGGCTAATCCTATTGGTCGGTACCCCTGGGCTCCTGCGATGGGCCCCGCTCTACCTGGTGCTGGGTGTGCTGAACTTTGCCGCCGCCTGGATGCGAACGGAACGCTCCTGGTGGAACGATACGGTGGCCGTGACTGCGGCCTGCACGCTTTGTCTGATCGCCGTCTCCCTAGGGTCACGATTCCAAAAGCCTGGATCAGGACTGGAAGGAGCCAACTCTGGCTACTTCGGATGCCAACCAAATCCTGCTGTGGACTGTTTCGCCAGCGGATTCCTGCCAAGTGCCGCCCTGCCATCGGTTGGAGTGGTCAGTGCAGCGGTCTTCGCCGTGACCCAATTCGGTTCGGTCATCTTCGTCAAGACCATGATCCGCGAGCGCGGCAAGACCTGGTGCTACCTGCTTTCGCTGGCTTGGAACCTGGCCCTCTGCCTGATCGGGGTCGCCATGATACGCACCGCAGGATGGTGGCCTTTATTGACCGCCCTAGTTCTGTTGGTGCGCGCGGCCCTGCTGCCCGCAATCTCCCGTCGGCGCCGCATCCCCATTCTGTATGTGGGACTGGTCGAATGCGCCACCAGCCTGCTGGTCTTCATCCTGGTGATCGCTCAGGCTGACGTGATGACTGCGGCTCTGACAAGCCTGCTCGGCGCATGACTGCAGGTTCGTCCTCACACGTCACTCATGAGTTCGGGCCTGTCTGGAATGACCGGTCTCGTGCGCTGATCCTGGGATCCATTCCCAGCCCGAGCTCGCGTGAGGCTGGCTTCTACTACATGTTTCCGCGCAACCGCTTCTGGCCCGTGCTGGCCGCGCTCTTCGACCAGCCTGTTCCAGAGCCCGATCCGGCTGTCCGCGCCAAGTTTGCGCTCAATCACCGCATTGCCCTCTGGGATGTCATTCAGGAATGCGACATCCATGGTGCCTCTGACGCTTCAATCACCAATGTCGTGCCTACCGACATCGCCGGCCTGCTGGACCGTGCGCCCATCGGCACCGTATTCACTACAGGACGAAAGGCCGGACAGCTTTACCGTCGCTACTGCCTGCCGAATCTGGAGAAAAAGGGGTATCGACCGACCATGATCAATCTGCCATCCACCAGCCCTGCCAATGCCGCCATGAATCTGGCTGATCTAATCAAGGCCTACCACCCAATAAGAAAAGTGCTGGACGACGAAGAGCCCAATAGGCAAGACACTCGCATCGACTTTGGCAAGTAGACAAATACCGACGGTCAAAGCCGGAAATGTTGGGAACCTTCCCAAAGATGGATTCGCCTCCCGGGTCCAGAACGCAATCGGCTGGTAAACGCAATTCTGAATGGGCGCGAAACTGCTATGGCCTGCCTGATGCAGAGTACATCCACGATCATGAATCACTGCCCTACTCCGACCGACGAACGGTTCTAGTGAACTCAGATGACCAGCCAGCCGCCGTCCTTAGATATGCCTCGGTGAAGGTAACCCGACCGGGTTTGGTCACGTGGCAGCATGTTCTGCATGAAGGAGAAGGCTATAAAAGTCTGATGAATTGGCGCAAGGCTCATATTCTGCATGTCAAAGAGCGCGCGACAAGCGTTGAATGATCCGGACTTCAAGTCGACAACCAGAGCCCAGTTGTGCCAGAGACTTTACATAGAGGCCATGGTCGTGAACTGAAAGCCCAAAGGCGAAGCACAACCTTTGCCACATGGGTCAGGCTTCACCGGCGTGCCATGTCATGCCATCGTGTATAGTTTCATCTGTTGCATTGATCCGCCATGCGGGTCGATTCACCATGGTGGCTATAGCTCAGTCGGTAGAGCACCTGATTGTGGTTCAGGAGGTCGCGCGTTCGAGCCGCGTTAGCCACCCGTTTTGTTCGTATGCTTCCAAATTTCCTATGAGCTATTACATTGAATTGCTTCGCCTATGAAGCCACCGGCCTGAAAAAGCTCCATTGCGGGTATACAGTGCACGATTGCTTATCACATAAAGGTCAATAGCGGAACGATATTGGCTTGATGCCGGTCAATGCCGCTTGTACGAGAAAAGCACACATAGACTGGCCTCAACGGAGGTTGCTTCCTAAAAGTAGGTGGGCCGCCAAATGACCTGCCGCAAGCATCAGGGAAGAACAAGCTTGGAGGGTCAGATGAGCAACAATCGAAACGAACGAGCGAATAAGAACCAAGGCAAGCATGAGGAATCGCGGGTGCCCGACAACCAGCAGAAGAGGCATGAGGGCAACTCCTCACAGAGCAACAGCACTCGGGGAAGTTCCCAACAGACAACAATGAACAGCAAAAACCACATGCCAAAACCAGTGGACGATGCCGAGGCCAGAAAAGAGAACCAAGTAGAAAATTCACCCAAGCCGAAGCCTACATCTGAACAAACAGGCGAGAAGGAAGGCAGAGATTCATCCACCAAGGACGCTGATCATGACAGGCCTGAAGCACAACATAAGCAGGAACAGGCACCAACCGCCGATCATTCGCAGGCCGGCCATCCAGACAGCGGCCATGACCCTTCCCATGATCATAAGCCGAACCAACCTAGTAAACCTGTCGATAAGCCGTCTCAGCCGATGAACGTTGCCAGCGTACCCAAACCACCCAAGGCGAAGAACCATGACTCCTTCTATCTGGGCCTAGCCTCGGCAGTCCTGGTCGCAGCTCTGGGCCTCAGCCTGAGCACCATGCCGATCTTCTTCTCCCTGCCTCTTGCCGCCGTCCTCTTCGGAATCGGTATCTGGCTCCTCTCCTATGCCAGCTTCAAGTCTCCCGGCAAGCCGGAGGGAGAGGGAACGGAGACGGACAGGCATACCAGGACGGTAGTCGTGGCGACGGTCCTTCTGGTGCTGCAGACCTTCATCATGGATGTCTTCATCTTCACCCGAATGGGAACAGTCGGCAAACACCAGAACGCCATCGTGATCACCTGGATCATCGCCAGCATGATCGAGACCCTGGCTGCCTTCGCCCTTATCTACCATCACAATCCCCTGCAGTCCAAGCCCAAGGATTCCGCGGCAAACGACAAGCATGAGGGAAGGGAATAAGGCGCCACAGCGCACATCAATCAGAGATGACACACAAGTCCAGAAAGGCGGACTGGCCGTCAATGTGAGACCGCCTCAGCAGACGAACAAATCAGCTCACCAAGTCGTTCTGTCGCCAAGGTCTTGTGCTCATTGATGTTTTGCATCTCATGGTGCCGCGTATCATTCTTGAAGACGCGCGGCACCCTAGCATGATCAACCCACATGCCGTAGCTGGTCATAGCTGGAAACTGTCGGATGGACAGGGCTGCGATGCCATGTGCTATGCCGACCGGCTCCCAAAAAATTCGGTAACAAAACCGTGAGCCCATTTTTCGGACGTTACAACTCTTCAGACATTGCATAGGTTGCGCGGGTGCAACTATGCGGGCACAGCTTCATGCTCCTTCTATTTCTCGTCCACATTCGAAAAATACCTTGAGGTTGGTCCCTTCTCGACTGATACTTATAAAGCGCAAGCACATACAGGCTGCGCTAACCTCCCAACAGCAAGGTGCAGCAACTAGAATCAATGGTGAAATTGCTCACACACAGTTGTGTTTGAAAAAGGAAAGACATGAGTGGACCAGAACAATCTCCCGTAACCTTCGGGGTCCTCAAAGAGACAAACGAGGAAGAGTCTCGTGTGGCCCTAACGCCAGACATCGCGACCCGGCTGACCAGGCAAGGCATCACCTGCCTATTGGAGTCCGGGGCCGGGGCTCGAGCCGGCTTCCGGGATGAGAACTACCAGCGGACGGGAGCCACAGTCACCGACAGGGATACCGTCCTATCCAAATCAGAAGTCCTGGGTTTCGTCAACAGACCGGATAGCTCCTTGCTGAAGAGGATTCCAGCCGGAACATGGATCATCGGCATGCTGGGGTCCTTGAGCGACAGGGACTACATCAAATCCCTGGAAGCGGCCGGGCTTACGGGAATCGCCATGGAGCGGCTCCCCCGACAGCTCAGCTCGGCCCAGTCCATGGATGAGATGACCTCACAAAACTCGGTCATGGGATACAAGGCGGCCCTGGTGGCTGCCGATGCCTATGGATCCTTCTTCCCCATGATGACCACTGCAGCAGGAACCATTCGACCAGCCAAGGTCCTGGTCCTGGGTGCGGGGATTGCAGGCCTGCAGGCCATCGGGACCGCAAAACGTCTGGGAGCCGTGGTCACCGCCTATGATGTCAGGCCCGCTTCCAGGCAGGAGGTGGAATCCTTGGGAGCCAAGTTCCTCGACTTGGGGCTGGACTTCTCCAAGGGACAGGGCCAGGGCGGCTATGCACGGCAGCTGACCGACCAGGAACAGGCCCAGCAGCAGGCTGCGGTGGATGCCAAAGCAGCAGGCTTCGATGTGGTCATCACCACGGCCAAGGTTCCAGGCGGAAAGCCTCCTCGCCTCCTGAGCGCCAAGGGTGTGGCCAATCTGCACCCCGGAGCAGTGATCGTGGACTGCGCCGCCAGCGATCTGGGCGGCAACGTCGAGGGATCACAGGTGGGAACCAGGACCACCGACAAGGGGGTCATCATGATCGGGGCACCATACCTGGCCAGCGGTGTAGCCACGACGGCCTCCAACCTCCTGTCCAGAAATGTAGCGGACGTATTGGTGCACTTCCTTCGTGATGGCGCGCTCAGCATCAAAGCAGACGACGAGATCGATCAAGCACTGGTTGTATCTAATGCATCCGATTCCGGCGCGCAAGGAAGCGCTGATACCCCAGATGCCGAAAAGACCGAAGAGAAAGGTCAAGAGCAATGAATTCTGTGGTTATAGCAATTACGCTTTTCATTCTGGCCCTGCTGATCGGCGTGGAGGTGATCGGCAAGGTTCCGGCCACGCTTCACACACCGCTCATGTCAGGCGCCAACTCCATTCATGGCATTGTGATCGTCGGAGTAGTCATCATCGCGGCAGAGGCTCACTCCCCGCTTTCCTATGTACTCATATTCCTGGCTGCCGTCCTCGGCGCCATGAATGTGGTAGGCGGCTACGTGGTGACCGACAGGATGCTGGAGATGTTCAAGTCCTCCAAACCCGACAAGGGAAAGGATAAGGCCAGCCAGGACGAACAGGCTTCGTCCCTCACGACCGAGAGCGCTAAGGACCAGGGAGCCGACAAGTGAATACCCTCGATATCATCACCTGGTTCGTCTATCTCCTTTCCTCGGTCATGTTCGTCATGGGCCTGCACTACATGAATTCCCCCAAGACGGCCCGTACAGGTAACCGAATTTCGGCAGCAGGCATGGTCATCGCCGTGGCCATGGCCTTCATCCACCTGTTCGCCACCGGTTTCACCTCATCCCTGGCCATCGTTCTGCTCGTGCTTGGTATCCTGATCGGATCCGCAGCAGGGGTCTACTCGGCCAGGAAGGTCAAAATGACGGACATGCCTCAGCTGGTTTCCGTCTTCAACACGGTCGGCGGCGGCGCTGCAGCCCTAGTCGCCCTGAACGACATACTGACTTCCGAGGGCACCCCGACTCTGGTGGTGCTGATCACCGCCGGCCTGGGCGTGGTCATCGGTTCCATCACCTTCACCGGCTCCCTGATAGCTGCCGGCAAGCTCCAGGGCATCAGCCTGATCAAAAATCTGAAACTACCAGCAAAGGCCGTCTGGAATGTGCTTTTCGCCCTGTTGACGGTCCTCAGCCTGGTCATGCTCTGCCTGAATCCCGGCAATCGAACCCTATGGGCCATCCTCACGGCCATCTTCGCCCTGGGCTATGGACTGGTCTTCGTCATCCCCATTGGCGGTGCCGACATGCCCGTGGTCATCTCCGTCTTGAACGCCTGCACCGGCACAGCTGTGGCCATGAACGGCCTGGCCATCGACAACGTCGCTCTGATCGTGGCAGGCGCTCTGGTAGGCGCAGCAGGGGCCACTCTATCCGTCCTGATGGCCCAGGCCATGAACAGGCCGCTCCTGAGCGTTCTGGCCGGCGGGTTCGGCGGCTCCTCGACCAATGCTGCCCAGGACGCGAGCACCCAAGGGACCATGAAGGAGACCACGCCCGACGATGTGGCCGTCCAGCTGGTCTATGCCGACAAGGTCATCTTCGTCCCCGGCTTCGGTCTGGCACAGGCCCAGGCCCAGCGCGAACTGGCCGACCTGGGCGAACTGCTGAAGGGCCGCGGCGTGGAGGTCTCCTATGCCATCCATCCGGTGGCCGGCCGCATGCCCGGACATATGAACGTCCTCTTGGCCGAGGCCAACGTCCCCTATGAGGAATTGATCGACCTCGACGACATCAATCCCCAGTTCCCATCAGCCAACGTCGCCTTGGTGGTCGGCGCCAATGACGTGACCAACCCGGCTGCACGACGACCGGGGACCGCGGTGTCTGGCATGCCCATCCTGGACGTTGACAAGGCCCAGCATGTTGTTGTCCTCAAGAGAGGCAGGGGCAAGGGGTACGCCGGCATCGAGAACGAGCTCTACTTCAACCCGAACACGCAGATGCTCTTCAATGATGCCAAGGCCAGCCTGCAAGCGATCATCGCCTCCGTCAAGGAACTCATCGCCTGAGCATATGCTGTAGTGAGTACCCTGGCTCCGGATCGGCTTGGCTGGTCCGGAGCCAATAATCGTCGAACCGGAAGGACCCACATGCTGTCATTCGTCAACGACTATTCCGAGGGCGCCCACCCCGCAGTCCTGCAGCGGCTGATCGACACCAACATGGAGCACCTTCCCGGCTATGGCAAGGATCGGTACTGTTCCTCCGCCGCTCAGAAGATCGCTCAGGCCTGCGACTGCCCCCAGGCTCAGGTCTATTTCCTGGCAGGCGGGACCCAAACCAACCAGGTCGTCACCTCCTGCCTGCTGAAGCCTTACCAGGGAGTAGTCGCTGCAGATACCGGCCATGTCAACGTCCACGAGGCCGGCGCCATCGAAGCCGTAGGCCATAAGGTCCTGACCATTCCCGGCGAACAGGGCAAGATTCGCGCCGAGGACCTTAAGGCCTTCCTGGAAGGCTTCTACGCCGACGAAAACCATGAGCAGATGGTCTTCCCCGGCATGGTCTACATCTCCCATCCCACCGAGTATGGAACCCTCTATACCCGCGAGGAGCTGGAAGACCTTTCGCAGACCTGTCGGGAACACAAGATTCCGCTCTACCTGGACGGGGCCAGGCTGGGGTACGGACTGGTGGCCCCCGGAACCGACATCGACCTGACGGACATAGCCCGTCTTTGCGACGTCTTCTACATCGGCGGGACCAAGGTCGGAGCACTCTGTGGGGAAGCGGTGGTCTTCCCCAGGGGGAACGCTCCCGAGCATTTCAGCACCATGGTCAAAAGAAGAGGTGCCCTTCTGGCCAAGGGAAGACTCTTGGGTGTGCAGTTCGACGCTCTTTTCACCGATGACCTCTATTCACGAATCAGCCGCAACGCCATCCAGACAGCAGCGATGATCAAGAAGGCCCTGCATGCGAAGGGGTATCAGATTGTCATGGACTCCCCCACCAATCAGACCTTCGTCCGCTTGGACAATGAGCGCGTGGAAGCGCTATCCAAGCAGGTCGCCTTCGACTTCTGGGAACGCAGCGATGCCACCCACACCGTGATCCGACTGGCCACCTCATGGGCGACGACTGTTGAGGACACCCAAGCTCTGATCAATTTGCTGTAAAGGCCCTCCGAGTTCAACCAAGACAAACCACGGTCATCCTTGCTACCCCTCCCCTGCTGGTCTTCCTTAGGGAGGGGTATTCGCATATGTACGTGAACTTTTCATCCGCCCTGCGAACACGACCAATCCCACATTGTTGGACATATCACACTCGTTCGGGTGAGTGCAAAGCTCTCGTTCAGTAAGATCTTTATTGCAACAATGCTGATGCACACACCCCCGCCCTGAGCATAGGGGGTCGAAATGTTTCAACGATGAAAGGAAGCTTATGAAAGCCGTTGTTTTCGAACAATTCAACACCTTCCCCACCCTCAAGGAAGTGCCGGAGCCGACCCCTGGAAGCGGCGAAGTTCTGCTCAAGGTGGCCGGGGCAGGTTGCTGCCATTCCGACGTCTCCGTCTTCCAGGACTACACCCCAGAAACCGGGAGCCACACCAAGCCGCCGTTCATTCTGGGGCACGAGACCACCGGCTGGGTCGAAGAGGTAGGACCCGATGTCACGGGCTTCAAGAAGGGCGATGCCTACATCGTCTACGGGCCCACCGGATGCGGCCACTGCCCTCACTGCGTGGCCGGCCAGGAGAACTACTGCTCCAGCGCCGCGACCAATAAGTCACTGGCCCTGGGACTGGGACGCGATGGCGGCATGGCTGAGTACATGACTGTCCCTGCCCGCAACCTGGTGCCCCTGGGCGATGCGGATCCAATCGCGGCTGCACCCCTGGCTGACGCTGCCCTGACTCCCTACCACGCCATCCGTGCTGCCATGCCCCACCTGAACGGCGGCGGAAAGTACGCTCTGGTCATTGGCCTGGGCGGACTGGGCCAGATCGCCATTCAGATTCTGCACGCTCTGACCGGCGCCACTGTGATCGCCACTGACACCAAGCCGGAGGCCCTGGCCAAGGCTGAGGCCAAGGGCGCCATCCCTGTGGTCAGCGACGAACACCAGGTGGAGAACATCAGGAAGATCACCCACGGGGAGGGCGTGGACGCCGCCTTCGATTTCGTGGGTGTGGCCCCGACCATTGCTGCCGCACAGGCTTCGGGCGGCCCGGGATCCCGGGTGACCGTGGTCGGCATCGCCGGCGGCAAGGCGGAATACGACTGGTACTCCAAGCCCTGGGAGCAGGAGCTGCTGGGCGTGTACTGGGGCTCCATCCCTGAGCTCTACGATGTGGCCAACATGTATCGCCACGGCCAGATCGAGACCGAGATCGAAACCTACTCGCTGGACAACGCCTTGGATGCTTACCACAAGCTGGTCGACAACAAGCTCTCAGCCAGGGCCGTCATAGTCCCCCACACCAAGGCCTGATTTTCCCTTGATCCTAGACGCAGAAGCGGCTCATCCATCGATTGGATTGAAGCACAATCGGATTTAAACACAATCAGATTGATGTGCTGACACCATTTCTCCGCCTACATACACTCGGTGGCCTGTCTCGGCCTTGTCATAAAGGCCGAGACAGGCCACAGCATCTTAACAAGCGACCTTGAACCCGCATTGTTTATGATTGGCTTGATTGGGGAGCATCACTCAGCAGCAAGTGGACCAAGAAAATACCATTGGCGGATTCCAGCCTCATGGAGCCGCCGAGCGAATCCACCAGGGAGTCGACAATGCTCAGACCCAGACCCGTGCTTCTGATCTCGGTCCGTGATTGGTCATCGGTCTGGAACCGTTCCATGAGCCTGTCCACATCGACGGCTCCGCCCTTGGTTTCGTTGCCGAAGTCAAGATGAATCCGCCCATCTTCATCCTGGTGCAGGTCAACCCAGGCTGAATCCTGCGCATACTTGAGCCAGTTGCCGATCAGGTTCTGAATTATTCGACTCACCATGGTCTGGTCCGTCGTAATTTCCACACCAGTTTCAATTCTGGGCTCCACGGTGACGGACCGCGCAGTCAGCGAATCGAAGGCGTTGAAGAGCTCCTGCTGAACCATTGCAGACAGATTCACCTTGGTCAGATCCAGGCTCACGCTCTTTTCCTGTATCAGATTGAAATCCATCAGGTAATGCAGATAGTGATCCACCGACTGCAGGTTATTGAGGATCCTGCTCAATTGCTCCTGATCAGCCGATCCTTCCTTGAGCAGTTGGGCGTATCCCCTGGCCACGGTCAGCGGGGTCTTGATGTCATGGGTTAGGTTGGTCAGCATCTGCCGGACTTGCTTATTCTGCTCAGCCTGGGTGATCTGCAGCCGTCTGGTCTTGTTCAGAACGGCATTGATCCTATCCGCCAGAGTGCGGATGAGCCCGATATTGGACCCAGTGGTTACCAAGGCGTTAGTGTCGGCATGGTTGATGAAATCCAGATCGTCGCTGATTCGTTTGAGATCGACGATCAACAGTACCAGACCAATCGCCAGGGCTAGAGCGACAAGACCCAGAACAAGTGCGGCCACTTTCACGGATTCACCTCCGACGACCCTTATCCATCGTTCTTCCCTCCATCCCGATTCAGACCAGGCGGACGCCGATGCCCCAGACCGACACGATGTAGCGCTGGCTGCCGGCGCACCTGTTCAGGCTGGTCCGCAGGGTGCTCAGGTGCACATTGAGGGTATTCTCGGCATTGATGTAGGGCTGGTTCCAAACCTGCCTATAGAGGTCCTCCTTCTCGAAAACCCGATGCGGATGGTCCATCAGGAGCTCAAGGATGGCGAATTCCTTGCGGGCCAGATCGACCCGGTGCCCATCAACGCTGACCGTGTGCTCCATCCGGTCCAGCTCGATACCTTCGAAACACATCTTGGAGTCGGATTCACCTTCTGCATCCGCATCGGCTTTCAGTGCCCCGGATTGGCGCAGCTGGACCTGGACACGAGCGCGGAGCTCGTCAATGTCGAAAGGCTTGGTCACATAATCATTGGCGCCCTGCTCCAGGAGGCTGACGGTTCTGGTCTTATCCTGAATGGCCGTGAGGATGATGACCGGCACCGACGACATATGCCGAATGGCCTTGAGGACGCTGTCCCCGGTAACTACAGGGAGCATCAGATCCAGAAGGATCAGGTCGGGTTCCTCCTGCTGGAAGCAGGACAAGGCCTGGGCGCCCGTCGTCGCCTGGATGATCCGGTAGGTCCCTCCCAGCACATCCTTGAGCAGGGACTGGATGTCCTCCTGATCCTCCACAACCAGAATCGTCGGCATGCTTTCTTCCTTTCGCAGGTCACTCTCATGTTACTGAAGCCACCCAAGGAGGCCGGTCTTGCCCAATCGGATTTATGCAATTCTTAATGATTTCTTGGCCAAGCACTTAAGAAAGGCCTTTTAGATTTTGAAGGTAGCGACACAGAGGAAGGAACCCCATGGACGATACCATTCTGGATATCAGCCATGTCAGCAAACGGTTCGGCCGCTTCCAGGCACTGGACGATGTCAGCCTTTCCATAAACAAGGGCGAGATCTACGGGCTGATCGGCGAGAACGGCGCTGGCAAAACCACCCTGATGCGTCTGATCACCGGACTGTCCCCCATGCAGAGGGGGAGCATAAGGCTGATGGGGCACACAATTGGCAAGAATAGCCGCATCCTGAGCAGGATAGGCTCGATCATCGAGTCTCCGGCCGCCTTTAAAAAGCTGACCGTCATCCAGAACATGAAACTGACAGCCATCCAGCACGGGCTGGCCGACGACAAGGCCATCGTCCAGGCCATCGACTTCGTCGGTCTGGGCGAGAAGGCCAAGACTCGGGCCGGTCACCTCTCTCTGGGCCAGCGTCAGCGCCTGGGGCTGGCCATGGCCATCCTCACCCGACCCGATTTCCTGATTCTGGACGAGCCCATCAACGGCCTGGACCCGGCAGGAATCATGGAATTCAGAACACTCCTGGACAGGCTCAACCAGGAGCGCCAGACGACCATCCTCATCTCCAGCCACATTCTGAGCGAACTCTACCTGGTCTCCTCCCGGTTCGGGTTCATCAGCCACGGCCGCCTGATCAAGGAGGTGGGCAAGGATGAACTGGATCGGATCAATCAGAACGGACTGTTGATCGACGTGGACCAGAGCTCCAAGGCCGCCATGATCCTGGATCGCCAGGGAATCGGCCCCTTCCAAGTCCTTGATGACCATCAGATTCTGATCAGACAGGGGAATCTGGAGCCAGGCCCCATCAACAGACTTCTTGTTCAGGAAGGAATCCTGGTCAATCAGATCAGCCAGCAGAAGGGATCGCTGGAGGAATATTTCGCGGATCTGCTCAACAAGGACCCTCAAGAGCCGAGGAGGCAACAATGATCAACCAGATCAGAGCGGACTTTTATAGGCAGCTACGCTCCATCGGCATGCTGATTCTGCTGATTGCCACTGTGGCCCTCGGCATAGTGACCACATGGAGCAAGACGACAATAGGAATAAGCACTGGAGGCGAAGACTACGATCATAAACTGATGGAAATCCAAGGCCAAAGCTGGACCATCAGGACCGGCCTGCAAGTGGGTGCCGCCTCCGCCTCGTCCCTGGTTTACTTTTACATCGCGGTCTTCGTTATCGTCATTGGTTCGGAATACAGCCAGCACACTTTGAAGAACACGTTGACATCAGGCATCTCACGAATACAGTTCATCCTAGGCAAGTACGTGACCATCCTGATTGACATCATCCTCCTGACCCTGTGCTACTTCATCACCATCCTGATCACCGGTCTGGCTCTAGGAAGGAAGCCGGGGGCCGACTGGGGCGTCTTGAGCAAGGATGTGGCCGTCATGACCCTACTGGTGAGCTTCTGCATCTCCGTCATCATCAGTCTGGGCATTGTCCTCTTGATCATTGCCAAATCCCTAGTCATCCCAGCGGTGGCGATCGTGATATGGCCCGTGCTGATCGGCCTCGTAGAGTTGACAGCAAAATGGCAGTGGCTGAAATACTTCGACTTCGTCGGGTTCGGTGAACAGATCGTTCTGAACACTCTGGAGGCCGATCAGGCCTGGATCTATGCCGGAGCATCCGTAGGCGTGGTCCTGGCGGCCATCATCGGATCGGCTCTGATCATATCCAAGCAGGAGATCTAAGCCTGGTCAGGCTATACTTGCTCCGGCTCTTTGATCGCTGACGGCCTGCATGGCCATATGGGCAAAGGCCTTGACGGAGGCATCCAGGGAATAATGTTCCTTGGCATGTTCGGCGTAGCGTCCGGACCAGACTGCAAGGGCATCAGGATGGTCTATCCACCAGTCGATTTGCTCAGCCAGGGACCGGGCCCTGCCGACCGGGAAGAGCGAGTGCTGCGTCAGGGCGAAGTGTCCTGCGGCGCTCAGATCAGACTGGGCGATGATCGGGACTGCGCCGCAGGCCATCCCCTCCAGGACGCTGACGGATTCCAGATCCGCGATGGACGGGTGGACCAGCAGGTCGGCCTGCCTGAGCAGATCGGGCATGGTCGAGTTCTGATGGAATCCAATCGAAACCTTCATGCCGGCCAGCTGCCGGGCGGCTTCCGTTCTCAGGCACCGCTCCATGGGACCTGTACCTGCTATGGTCAAGCTGATCCTGTCTTTGTTCCGGCACAAGGCCAGGGCACGGATCAGGGTCAGATGATCCTTTTCCCGAGCCAGCCTGCCGGAGGCCACGACCTGGATCAACCGACCGGATCGCTGCCGCTCGTATCGGTCACCAGGGTTGAACCTGGGCTGGTACCCGTTGGATATGACGTGCAGACGGGCCTTGTACCCATGCGAGCGCAGCAGGTCGGCCGTCAACTGGGTAGGAACGTGGATGTGCCCGACATGGTCGTAGAGCCAGAACCGAAAGAGCCGGTAGATGGCCGCATCCACCCCGGGCAGCCAGCGCAATGGGCCTGCGGAATAAGTGATGTTCTCAGGCTGAATGTGAAACCCTGCGGTCACCGGTATGCCCATGGACCTGGCCTGTGCCAGGGCGGCCCGGCCGAAGGCGAAGGGCTCATAAATATGGACCAGGTCAACACCGGTAAAGGCCCTTCGGAAAAGTTCCGGATCAGCACGAGCGAAGCTCATCTGCTGCCTGGCCGCCACACGGGAGACCAGAGGAATTCGATGCACTCGCGCCGGATACTCGGTCGATCCAACCCCCACCAAGCGGACCCTATGCCCCAGCGCTTCCAGACCCTGGGCGTATTGGATGGCGGAGTTGGAAGTCCCGTTGCCCCTGTTGCCAAAGGAGTCCAGAACCAGGGCCAGCGTCAGGCGCTTAGGATCCCTCATCAGCCTTCCCCCTGCTGTTCATCATTAGCAGCTTTGGGTCGGACCAAAAAAGGGCGACGACCCGATTGCACCCACTATTAGTAGGAGAAGGCCGGGACGGCCGCCCCACGGTAGTAGCGGTTGATGGCATCAGCCACATATCGACTGTGGTAGGCGGAGACCAGAGCCTTGTAGGCAGGGTCGTTCTTGTCGGCCTGCCTGGCCACGATGATGTTGACATAGGGGTGATTGGCTGGCGATTTGAGATCGCCGGGCACCTGGTAGATGGCATCCTGGATCTTCATGCCGGCATCCAGGATGAAATTGGTGTTGGTAATGCCGGCCGCATAGTCGGGCAGGACCTTGACGATTCCCGGCGGATCGACCTGGTCCAGGACCAGCCCGCGCGGATTGTCAACGATGTCTTCGGGAACCGGCGTGGTGGCCTTGGGGTCGCGCAACCCGATCAGCCCGGCGCTGGCAAGCACCTTCAGGGAGCGGCCCAGGTCGATGGGATCGCTGGGAATGGCCAGCCGCTCGCCATGCCCTATCTGGTCAACGCTCCGGTACTTCTTTGAGTAGAGGTTGAGCGGTGAAATGTAGGTGTCGCCGATGGCGGCGAAGCGATACCCATGCTGCTTGGACTCCTGCTCCAGAAAGGCATAGTGCTGAAAAGCGTTCAGGTCGATCTCCCCGTTGGCCAGCGCCTGATTGGCGTAGCGCCCGTATTGGAAGGACCGAAGCTTGATTTTTATGCCGGCCCGGCGCTGGTCCAACTCGTGCTGAACAGCCTTCCAGATCTCCTCATCAGCATCGCCCACCAGGCCGATGCTGATCTCCCGCTGGCCGCGCTCGGGCTGGTTGACCTTGACATAGGCCACGCCCATCAGGACGGCGACCACCAGGATGACGACCGAGACAGCCGCCAGCTCTCGCTTGGCCCTGGTTCTTCTGGTGCTCATATCCGTCCTCCTTCATTGCTGGAACCTATCGCATCAGGAAACCTTGAATGCCGGCAGGCAGGCGCCCTTGTAGACACGGACGATGGTGTCGGCTACGGGCTTGGAATGATAGGCGCGCACCACTGCGGCGTAGGTGGGGTTGTCACGCTGATCCTTGGTGGTGACGATGATGTTGATGTATGGCTTGTTGGCCGGGTTCTGCAGGTCGTAAGGAACCTCGTGGATGGCATCATGCACGCTGCGCCCTGCATCGACCACGAAGTTGGCATTGGTGACCCCGCCCGCATAGTCAGGCAGCAGATTGAGGATGCCGGCCGGATCCACCTGCTCGATACTCAGATGCTTGGGATTGTCCACCACATCCTCGGGCAGCGGGTTGGTGGCCTTGGGGTCGCGCAGCCCGATCAGCTTGGCATCGGCCAGGACCTTCAAGGCCCGGCCCATGTTGGTGGCGTTGTTGGGGATGGCCACCCGGTCGCCGTCCTGGAACTGCGATGGCTTGGCATAGCGCTGCGAGTAGAGGTTCATGGGCGAGATGTAGGTATTGCCAAGCACGGCCAGCTGGTAGTGGTTGGTCTTTACATCGTCCTCCAGGTAGGCATAGTGCTGGGCTGCGTTGAAATCCACCTCGCGGTTGGACGTGGCCTGGTTGACGTAGATGGCATCCTGGAAGGGCTTGAGCTCGATCCTGATGTGCTCACCCCGCCGATCCAGCTCTGCCTGGACGGCCTTCCAGATCTGATCGTCCGAGCTGCCGATGACGCCGACCTTGACGACCTT
Organism: Bifidobacterium sp. W8112; assembly: GCF_016101425.1. Lineage (NCBI taxonomy): Bacteria > Bacillati > Actinomycetota > Actinomycetes > Bifidobacteriales > Bifidobacteriaceae > Bifidobacterium > Bifidobacterium sp. W8112. Next base: position 392,026 of record NZ_JACFQN010000001.1, read on the forward strand.
GACATCGGCACCCACCTGGTTCAGACGGACATCGGTACCGACCACCAACGCCAGCAGGAGGACGATGACCAGGCTGAGCGCCGCCAGCTGGATCTTGGCTCTGTTCTTTTTGCCGACGCGACTACGACCGACCACGATAATCTGACCTTTCCCGGGTTGCTCAGTGTTCGACGACCTCGGCCAGAAGCCGGCCGAACAGTTCGATCAGGGCGATGAAGATGACCAGCACAATGATGGTGGCGATGGTCACGTCATTCATGGACCGCTGGTAGCCCAGACGGATGGCGAAGTCGCCCAGACCTCCGCCGCCCACGATGCCCACGGTGGCGGTCTCGCCCACCAGACTGACGATGGTGATGGTGGTCACCCGGATGATGGAGGGGATGCCCTCACGCAGGTAGACATGCCAGATGATCTGCCAGGTGGTCATGCCCATGGACTCCGCCGCCTCGACATACCCAGGATCCAGACCGGCCAGAGCGGACTCGATCTGTCGGGAGAAGAATGGGGTGATGCCCACGACCAGGGGGAAGATCGCCCCCTTGGGCCCGATGGCCGTGCCCATGAGCATCCTGGTCACCGGCACCAGGGCCGCCGCCAGAATGATGAAGGGGATGGAGCGGAAAAGGTCGATCAGCTTGTCCAGGATAGTGAAGACCAGGCCGTTGTGGCGGATGCCGTCACGTCGGCTGATGATCAGCCCCACCCCGATGACCAGGGCCAGCAGGAAGGAGATCACCCCGGAGACGCCGACCATGACCAGGGTCTGAACCATGCTGCTGAAAAACTCCGGCAGCCGGCTCATGACGTTGGGGAACCAGGCGGTAAGCAGGGACGTCATGACTTGAGAACCTCGATTCCGATGTTGCGCGAGCGCAGGTATTCCATGGACTGGCGGATGTTTTCAGCGTCGCCGCCCACTCTGACCACCAGACCGCCCAGGGGCGCACCCTCCACCACATCGATGTCGCCGAAGATGATGTTGACGTCCAGGTTGTAGCGACGGCTGATGGTGGAGACCAGGGCCTCGGAGACCTCCTTGGAGACATAGGACATGCGCATGAGGATCTGCCCGGGCTCCAGGGCCACCAGGGGCGAATCGGCGGCCATCAGATCCTTGACCTTGTCCAGGTTGGAGGTGGTGGCCACGAAGGATTTGGTCAGCTGGGCCTTGGGGTCTGCAAAGACATCGAAGACCCTGCCCTGCTCCACGATGACGCCCTGGTCGATGACCGCCACCCGGTTGCAGATCTGCCGGATGACCGACATCTCATGGGTGATCATGACCACGGTGATGCCCAGCTGGTCGTGCAGGTCGCGGAGCAGCTGAAGAATGGAGCGCGTGGTGGTCGGATCCAGTGCGCTGGTGGCCTCGTCGCTGAGCAGGATATCCGGTTCGTTGGCCAGGGCTCGGGCGATGGCCACCCGCTGCTGCTGGCCGCCGGAGAGCTCGGCGGGATAGTGGTCGGCCAGCTCGGTCAGCCCTACCAGTTCCAGAAGCTCGGACACCCGGGCCCGTCGAGATGCACGGTCGCGGCCGCTCCCCCGCAGAGGCAGGCCCACATTGTCGGCCACCGTTCTGGAGGGCATCAGGTTGAAATGCTGGAAGATCATGCCGGTGCGACGCCTCAGGTCCCTCAGCTCGGCCGGAGCCAGATCCTTGACCTCGCGGCCGCGGACCTTGACGCTGCCCGAGTCGTAATCCTCCAGCCCGTTGATGCAGCGGACCAGCGTGGACTTGCCCGCCCCGCTCAGACCAATGATGCCAAAAATATCCCCAGTCTCGACGGTCAGATCAATGTCGGCCAGTGCCGTCTTGTCTTCGTCGTCGTCGCTGTGATAGGTCTTGGTCAGGTGCTCCATCCGCACCGCCGGTGTCCGCTCGCTCACGTTCCCGCCTTCCCTGGTCGACTGCATGACATGGTAATCGTCCCGGCGGCCAGCGGACAAGAAGGCCTCTATAGATGTCGCTTATAGGCATGTATCGATAAACCGCCTGCTTGGTCGATGGGTCGGTGGCAGAATATGGGTATGAGCGCATCCGGTCAGCAGCGGATTATCAACACCATCAATCCCGGGGAGCGACCGTTCGGCTCTCCTCTGGGGCCAAGACCTACACGAGTCCTTCTCCTAGGAGCCGGCGAACTCGGCCGCGAGATAGCCATCAGTCTGATGCGGCTGGGTGCCTGGGTTGGCGCGGCGGACTCCTACCCTGGCGCACCGGCCACCCAGGTGGCCCATGCCGGCTACCAGGTGAAAATGAGCGATCCGCAGGCTTTGGAGGACCTGATCGACAAGGTCCACCCCGATTTGATCGTGCCTGAAGTGGAGGCCATCGCCACAGACCGCCTGGTCGGTGCCGCGGCCCGGGGCATCCAGGTAGTGCCTGCCGCCCCCCTGGCGGCCATGTGCATGGATCGCAGGGCCCTGCGCGTCTTCGCCCACGAACAGGTAGGCCTGCCCACTACTCCCTACCGATTCGCCGACTCCCCCGAAGAGCTGGCCAGCGCGGCGGACCAGGTGGGCTACCCCTGCATGGTCAAACCCCTGATGAGCTCCTCCGGCCACGGACAGACTCTGGTGCGAAGCAGGGAGGGTTTGTCTCAAGCCTGGAATTCGGCACTGACCCAAGGCCGGGCAGCCACCAGGCACCAGGGCAAGGCCGAGGTCATCGTGGAGGCCCTGGCCCCCCTGGCCCATGAGCTGACGGTTCTGACCGTGGCCTCCTGCGCCGGCGTGGCCACCTGCACGCCCATCGGCCAGCGTCAGGAGGACGGGGACTACCGCCTCTCCTGGCAACCGGCGGATCTGAATGCTGACATCCTGCAGCAGGCCCGGAGCATGGCCACCCGGTTGGTTGAGGCCATGACCTCCCTGGCCCGCCAGAGCGGCGAGACCGGTTGGGGGATCTACGGTGTGGAGATCTTCGTCCTGCGCGACGGCTCCTTGCTCTTCAACGAGGTGGCGCCGCGCCCCCATGACACCGGCATGGTGACCATGATCTCCCAACGGCTGAGCGAGTTCGACCTTCACGCCCGGGCCATCCTGGGCATTCCCGTCCACCAGGAGGATCTGGCCCTGAGTCTGCCGGAAGGCGCATGCGCGGTCAGCCGGCCCATCCTGGTCAGGGGCCAGGGACCGGTCAGCTTCCAAGGCTTGCCGCAGGCCCTGGACCACCCAGGCACCGATCTGCGCATCTTCTCCAAGCCGGAAGTGCATGGCCTGCGCCGCATGGGCGTGGCCCTGGCCCTGGGCCCTGACCTGCAGACTGCCACCAAGCGTGCCGAAGCCGTGGTCCACGATCTGAAACCCCGGGTGGGCACGGGGATGTAACCCGGGCTTGCTATGGTGGTCGTGTCCCAAGCAGTGCAGAAGTTTCCAATTCGCAACAAACTCGAGGAAGGCGAACAGTGGAAAAGTTGGGAATGCGCTATCAAGGCAAGGCCAAGAAACTGTACGAGACGGATGACCCGGACATACTCTGGGTTGAGTACACTGACCAGGCCACCGCGGGGAACGGGGCCAAGAAGGCCAATATCGAAGGCAAGGCCAGACTGAACAACAGGATCACCACGGTGATATTCTCCCTGCTGGCCCGCCGGGGGATCCCCAGCCACTTCGTACGCAGCATCTCGGATACCGAACAACTCAACCGCCGGCTGGACATGTTCCCGCTGGAGATCGTCATGCGCAACCGGGCCGCAGGCTCCTTCGCCCAGCGGTACGGGGTTGAGGAAGGCACCGCCCTGAAGCAGCCGGTGCTGGAGTTCTTCTATAAGTCCGATCCCCTGGATGATCCGTTTATCAACCGGGACGACATCCTGGCCCTGGGACTGGCCACTGAGCAGGATCTGGACATCATCGCCGCGAAGACCCGGGAAATCAACGGGGCCCTGACCAGCATCTTCCGCGCCATCAACGTGGAGCTGGTGGACTTCAAGATCGAAATGGGCAAGACCGGCTCGGGCATCATCCTTCTCGGCGACGAGATCACCCCCGACACCTGCCGGCTCTGGGCGATCGGCAACAATAATGACGGCCAGGTCACCCACTTGGACAAGGACATCTTCCGCAGGGACCTGGGCAGCATCATTCCGGCTTATCAAACCATTCTGGATGGGCTGACCGAATTGGAGGAGCGCGAAAGCCAATCGAACAGCTGAATCGGTCGACCCGGGAGCGAGCATATCGCCTCCGGGTTTTTCATTGGTCCCCAACCAGTCCATCGCGAAAGGATCCATTGTGCTCTTCCGTGTCTATACCGAGAAAAAGCGGGGCTTCGACCAGGCCGCCGACAGGCTTGCCGAACAGCTGCGCACCCTGCCGGGCGTGCAAGGGCTGACCGGCCTGCGCATGTTCAACCGCTACGATCTGGAAGGCATCGACGAAGACCTCTTCAAACGCTGCCTGCCCACGGTCTTCGCCCAGCCCCAGACCGACCTGGTGGCCACCCAATTGGGGCAGGCCCTGCGCATGAAGGGCGACGAGGACCTGCCGCCGCTGGACTCCCCCATGCTCTTCGCCGTGGCCCCCCTGCCCGGCCAGTTCGATCAGCGAGCCGACTCCGCAGCCCAATGCGTCCAGCTTATCGGCCAGGGCGCCCGCCCCTTGGTGGCCACAGCCACTGTCTACCTGCTCCAGGGCGAACTGGATGCCGAGCAAATAGAGGCCATCCGCAATTACCTGGTCAATCCGGTCGACTCACGGGTGGTAGGGCTGGAGCAGCCCAAGACCCTGGCCATGCCTGACGACGATCCGGATCCAGTGCCCGTATTGGACGGGTTCCGCGATCTGGATGATCCTGGACTGGAAGCATTGATCGACAAGCTGGACCTGGCCATGGATCTGCCGGATGCCCGCTTCTGCCGGGATCACTACCGCCAGGAAAAGCGCGACCCGACCCTGACCGAGCTCAAGGTGATCGACACCTATTGGTCGGACCACTGCCGGCACACCACCTTCAACACCAGGCTGGAGCGAATCGAGGCGGACAACCCCCGAGTACGGACCACGCTGGAACGGTATCGGGCAATCCGAGGAGAGCTGGGCCGTCAGGACCGACCTGAATGCCTGATGGACATGGCCACCATCGGAGCCAAGTACTTGCAGAAGCGCGGCATCCTGAACGACGTGGACCAGTCCGAGGAGGTCAACGCCTGCACTATCCGGACCAAGGTCGACGTGGACGGCCAGGATCAAGACTGGCTCTTCCTGTTCAAAAACGAGACCCATAACCATCCCACCGAGATCGAGCCCTTCGGTGGTGCAGCCACCTGCATCGGCGGAGCCATCCGTGATCCCCTGTCCGGAAGGGGCTACGTCTACCAGGCCATGAGGGTCAGCGGGGCAGCAGATCCCCGTCAACCGCTGGATCAGACCCTGCCCGGCAAGCTGCCCCAGAGCCGGATCGTCCGTCAGGCAGCCGATGGCTACTCCTCCTATGGCAACCAGATCGGGCTGGCCACCGGGCAGGTCCGGGAGATCTACCACCCAGGCTATGCGGCCAAGCGGATGGAGGTGGGCGCTGTGGTGGCTGCCACACCGGCCGACCATGTGATCCGCCGGCGGCCTGCACCCGGCGATCTGATCATCCTGGTGGGCGGCAGGACCGGCCGCGACGGAATCGGCGGCGCCACCGGGGCTTCCAAGTCCCAGAATGAAGAAAGTCTGGAACGTTGCGGAGCCGAGGTGCAGAAGGGCGATGCCCCTGAGGAGCGCAAGCTCCAGCGCCTCTTCCGCCGTCAGGAGGCGGCCAGGCTGATTGAGCGCTGCAATGACTTCGGAGCCGGCGGCGTTGCCGTGGCTGTGGGCGAACTGGCGGACGGGCTGAACGTGGACCTGGACCGGGTGCCGCTCAAGTACCAGGGGCTGGACGGGACCGAAATCGCCATTTCCGAGAGCCAGGAGCGCATGGCCGTGGCCCTGGCTGCCGAAGATGCGCCCGCCTTCATCGACTACGCCCAGCAGGAGGACCTCGAGGCCACCGTCATCGCCGAGGTCACCGAAGAACCCCGGCTGCGGATGACCTGGCGATCAGAGACCATCGTGGACATCCCCCGATCCTTCCTGGCTTCCAACGGCGCCCCTCATAAGGCCGATGCCCAGGTGGCGGTCCCTGCTCCCTACCATGCCCCCTTCGAGGTCCAAGGCAACCTGGACGCGCGCATGAAGGCCCTGCTTGCAGATATCAACGTCTGCTCCCAGCAGGGTCTGGCCGAACAGTTCGACTCCACCATCGGCGCAGGCACCGTCCTCATGCCCTTCGGCGGAGCCCGACAGCTGACACCGGCCCAGGCCATGGTGGCCAAGCTGCCCGTGGATGGGCACACTGCCACCGCCTCGGCCATGGCCTGGGGATTCAACCCCTGGATCAGCAGCCAGGACCCATACACCGGCGCCTACCTGGCCGTGGTCGAGAGCCTGGCCAAGCTGGTGGCCTCTGGCTTCAGCCGTTCCCATGCCCACCTGAGCCTGCAGGAGTACTACCCCAAGCCCGGCGGCGACCCCCGGCGATGGGGCCTGCCAGTGGCCGGCGTCCTTGGCGCCCTCCAGGCCCAACTGGACCTGGCGGTGGGGGCCATAGGCGGCAAGGACTCCATGTCCGGCAGCTTCGAGGACCTGGATGTGCCGCCCACACTGATCAGCTTTGCTGTGGCCCTGGGGCAGGCCAAGGATGCAGTCTCCCCCGAATTCAAGGCGGCTGACCGTCAGGTCTATCTCTTGGCGCCCGAATACCAAGAGGACGGTTTGCTGCCCGATCCGGAGAGCCTGCGGACCGTCATGGACCAGGTGGAATCGATGATCAGCCAGGGCCTGGTGGATGCTGCAGCCACTCCGGGCTACGGATGCATGGCACAGTCCCTGATGGAAATGTGCATAGGCAACAGGATCGGGCTGGATCTGGCATCAGACACTGCTATATCTGCGCTCTTCCGCCCCGCCTATGGAAGCTTCATCCTGGAGACCTCGGGTCCGGAGCCCCTGTTCATTCAGAATTCCGGCCTGCATTTGCGCCTCCTTGGACACACTCGCGAGGATTATCGTCTGCGCTGCGGCGGCGAGGATCTGGACTTGGCTGAGCTTGAGGAAATCCGTGCCAGGGGATTGGAAGGCATCTTCCCGTACCGGGGCCAAGGCGACCAGGTGCCGACCATCGGCCGTACCGACCGTGAGCCCGGCAGGCCAGCGGCGCGCAGAACCAGGGGGTATGCCAAGACCGCACGCCCCCGGGTGGTCATGCCCGTCTTCCCCGGCACCAACTGCGAGTTCGACTCCGCACGGGCCTTCCAGGACGCTGGAGCCCAGGTGGATACCGTGGTCATCCGCAACCTGAATGCCGAGGACGTGACCGAAAGCTCCAGCCGCCTGGCCCGGGCCATCCGCAGCAGCCAGATACTGATGCTGCCCGGAGGCTTCTCCGGCGGCGATGAGCCAGACGGTTCGGCCAAACTGGTGGCATCCTTCCTGCGTTCCAACCAGGTAGCCGACGCCCTCCAGGAGCTTTTGCAGGACCGGGACGGGCTGGTTCTGGGCGTTTGCAACGGCTTCCAGGCGCTGATCAAGCTGGGCCTGGTTCCCTATGGCAAAATCGTCACCGGCTCGCCCGAGGATCCCACCCTGGCCGTCAACACCATCGGTCGCCATCAGAGCCGTCTGGTCCACACCCGGATCAGCTCCATACGCTCCCCCTGGCTGAGCGCCTGCCGGGTGGGCGACATCCACACCATGCCCATCAGCCACGGGGAAGGACGGTTCGTGGCCGAGCCCGGCCTCCTGCGCACCCTGATCGACCGAGGACAGGTGGCAGCCCAGTATGTAGATGAGCAGGGCCGTCCCTCCATGGATCCGCTGGTCAACCCCAATGGATCCGACATGGCCGTCGAGGCCATCACCAGCCCGGACGGCCGGGTGCTGGGCAAGATGGGCCACACGGAGCGCAGCGGTCCCGACCTGTATCTCAACGTGCCCGGAAACCGCACGCAGCCGCTCTTCCAGTCGGGAGTGGACTACTTTGCCGCCTAGGGGAAAGGACATAGACCATGTCGTTGGAGCTTGAAGGCATCCACGAGGAGTGCGGGATTTTCGGCGTCTGGGGGCACCCCGACGCTGCCCGGCTGACCTACTTCGGCCTGCATGCCCTGCAGCACCGCGGCCAGGAGGGCGCCGGCATCGTTTCCAACGACCAGGGGCACCTGATAGGACGGCGGGGCCTGGGCCTGCTGACTCAGGTCTTCCCGGACGAGTCCAGCCTGGCACCGCTGACCGGTGACCGGGCCATCGGCCACGTTCGTTACGCCACAACCGGCTCAGGGTCCATCGAGAACATCCAGCCCTTCGTCTTCCGCTTCCATGACGGGGACATAGCCCTGGCCCACAACGGCAACCTGACCAACTGCAACAGCCTCAAGGCGCAGCTGGAGGATCAGGGGGCCATCTTCCACTCCAACTCCGACACCGAGGTGCTCATGCACCTGATTCGGCGCAGCCCTGAAAAGGACTTCATGGCGGCGCTCAAACAGGCCTTGCGCCAGGTCCATGGCGGCTTCGCCTACCTGCTCATGACCGAGGATGCCATGATCGGAGCCATGGATCCCAACGGCTTCCGTCCCCTTTCCCTGGGCCAGCTGCCAGGAGGGGCCTATGTCCTGGCCTCGGAGACCTGCGCCTTGGACCTGGTCGGCGCCAGGCTGGTGCGGGACATCGGTCCCGGCGAAATCGTCCGGGTGGACGACTCGGGCTACAGCATCGAGAGCTATACCGATCAGACCTGCCTGTCCATCTGCTCCATGGAGTTCATCTACTTCGCCAGGCCCGACTCCAATATTTATGGGGTCAACGTCCATTCGGCCCGCAAGAGAATGGGCGCGAGGCTGGCCCGTGAGGCCCCGGTGGACGCCGACATGGTCATCGGGGTGCCCAACTCCTCCCTGTCCGCCGCTTCAGGCTATGCCGAGGCGGCCGGGCTGCCCAACGAGATGGGGCTGATCAAGAACCAGTATGTGGCCCGCACCTTCATCCAGCCCAGCCAGGCCATGCGCGAGCAGGGCGTCAGAATGAAACTGGCCGCTGTGCGCGGCGTTGTAGCCGGCAAACGAGTGGTGGTCATCGACGATTCCATCGTCCGAGGCACCACCTCGCGCAGAATCGTCCGCCTGCTCCGGGAGGCTGGGGCCAGCGAGGTGCACATGCGCATCGCCTCCCCTCCCCTGCGCTACCCCTGCTACTACGGCATCGACATCCAACGGACCTCCGAGCTGATTGCTGCCAAGAAGTCCGTGGAGCAGATCAGAGAAGCCATCGAGGCCGATTCCCTGGCCTACCTGAGTCTGGACGGTCTGGTGGATTCCATCGGCCTGGGTCGTGATGCACCCTACCAGGGACTCTGCGTGGCCTACTTCAACGGAGACTACCCAACGCGGCTTGACGACTACGAGCAGGGCTTCCTGGCCTCGCTGACCCCAGAGGACCGGGCCCGGCTGGAAGCCTCCAAAGGATCCTACGGGCTTGACATGCCTGCGGGGTCGGGGCAGAAGACAGACCAATGAGCACTAGCGAAGAGCAGAACAGACAGCGCAGAGAAAGGGGCATCCATGCCGAAGGCATATGAGCAGGCTGGGGTATCGGTGGAGGCCGGATACGAATTGATCGACAGGATCCGCTCCCACACGGCCAGGACCCGCAGGCCGGGCGCCGGCGACATCGGCGGCTTCGGCGGCGACTTCGATCTGTCTGCGCTCAATTACCGCCACCCGGTCCTGGTCTCGGGCACTGACGGCGTGGGCACCAAGCTGATGGTGGCCCGGGAAGCCGGCCGCCATGACACCATCGGCCAGGACTGCGTGGCCATGTGTGTCAATGACATCATCGCCCAGGGGGCCGAGCCGCTGATCTTCCTGGACTACATCGCCTGCGGACACAACGATCCGGCTCTGCTGGAGCAAGTGGTCAAGGGCGTGGCCGACGGCTGCGTTCAGGCTGGGGCTGCCCTGGTAGGCGGGGAGACCGCCGAGATGCCCGACATGTACCAGCCGGACGAATACGATCTGGCCGGATTCACCGTGGGTGTGGTCGAACGGGAGTCCCTGGTGGACGGTTCGGCCATCAAGGAAGGCGACCAGCTGATCGGTCTGCCCTCCTCTGGCGTCCACTCCAACGGCTTCTCCCTGATTCGTCAGGTCCTGCTGGACCAGGGGGGCATGAAGCTGGAGGATCGGCCCTACCAGCTTGATGGACGGACCCTGGGAGAGGAGCTGCTGACCCCCACCCGTATCTACGTCAAGGCCCTGCGCCCGCTCTTCGCCTCGGGCCTGCTCAGGGGCGCAGCACACATCACCGGCGGCGGCTTCGTGGAGAAGGTGCCGCGAATCCTGCCCGAGGGGCTGGCTGCCAGCTTCGACCTGAATGCCTGGAAGGTGCCGCCCATCTTCACCATGATCGAAGAGATGGGCAGGGTCGACCATCTGGAGATGTACAACATCTTCAACATGGGCATTGGGATGGTTCTGGTGGTTTCTCCTGACCAGCTGGACCAGGCCCGCGCAGTCCTGGATGAGGAGCAGGAGCCCTACGCCTTGATCGGACAGGTGACAGATGCTCAAAACGGTCAGCAGGTCATCCTTAACGACAACGGTCGTCAGTAATAGCGAGAGGAGCCCATCATGGCGGACAAGGTACTGGTCATCGGCTCGGGAGCCAGGGAGCACGTTATCGCCACCACCCTGCTGTCCGGACCAGGAGTGGATCGGGTTTGGTGCGCCCCAGGCAACCCGGGTATGGAGCCGGACGGCATCAGCCTGCTGCAGGAGGATTCCTCGCAGCCAGAAAAACTGATCGCTGCAATACGCGAGCTGAGGATCGACTGGGTCTTCGTCGGACCCGAAGCCCCTTTGACGGCTGGATTGGTCGACGACCTGCAGGCTGCCGGAATCCCCGCCTTTGGTCCTACCAAGGCTGCGGCCCGCATCGAGGGATCCAAGGGCTTTGCCAAGGACCTGATGCGCAGGCATGGAATTCCGACCGCCGACTATGCGGTCTTCCATGACCTCGAGACAGCCAAGTCCTATGTGCGCTCGCACGGCGCACCCGTAGTCATCAAGGCTGACGGGCTGGCTGCAGGCAAGGGCGTGACGGTGGCCGCCGACCTTGACCAGGCCATCCGGGCCCTGGATGACATCTTCATCGATCATAAGTTCGGACAGGCCGGAGCCCAAGTGGTCATCGAGGATCAGCTGGTCGGTCAGGAGTGCTCGCTCATGTGCTTCGTCCGGGGTGAGCAGTTCTGGCCCATGCCCCTGTCACAAGACCACAAGCCCGCCTATGACGGGGATCGGGGTCCCAACACCGGCGGCATGGGGGCTTACTCCCCTCTGCCACAGTTCGGCCCGGAACTGACCCAAAAGGCCCTGGATACCATCGTTGCACCCACCGTCCGTGCCCTGGTTCAGGAAGGCAGCCCCTTCACCGGAGTCCTCTACACAGGATTGATGGTCACCGACCAAGGCCCCCAGGTCATCGAATTCAATGCGCGACTGGGGGACCCGGAGACCGAGGTGGTGCTGCCTGCGCTGACCAGCGACTTGGGCACGGCCATCCGCACGCTGATGGAGGGCGAAGAGCCGCAATTCACCTGGGACGACTCCCACAGCCGCTTGGGGGTGGTTCTGGCAGCCCAGGGCTATCCCGGCAATCCCAAGACCGGGGTGCCCGTGCCGCTGATCGCCCCGGAGCAGGATCTCAGAGCCTACTACGCCGGAGTGTCCGGCTCGGCTTCCACTGGTCTGACGTCCTCCTCAGGAAGGACCGCCCTGGTCATGGCCCAAGGCGCCGACCTGGCCCAGGCAGCCCGTCGGGTCTATGACCGGCTGGACGGATTGTCGATGCCGGGCCTCTTCTATCGGCACGACATCGGCCACCGCGGGCTGGAAGCCTAGTTGGCCGAGCTGGTCGTGTTCTCGCTGTCCTTATCCTGGGTTTTCTCCTCGAGGCGGGCTTGCTTCTTGGCCTCTACCTTGGCCTGACGCTCCATTTCGGCCTTCTGCCGGGCAGCATCGGAGCGGCGGGTAGGCGTGGTGTTGAAGCCAGTCCCCTGCAGGTAGTGCTTGCCGGCCATGATGTCGTACTGAATCAGCTTGTAGTCGTTCAGGAGCTGTCGGGTGGCTTTGTCGAAGTCTCGGGCATTCATGGGCTGGCCCTGGGCATTCAGATAGTTGGTCTGCCCTGCCGGTATTCTGTTCCAGTCCTGGATCTGGTTGGCCACCGGAGGCTCGATGGCACTGATCTTGTCGTGTAGCTCGGTCAGGAAGGCCGTAAAGGGCGAGACCTTGGCATCCATGTGCTCGGCCGCCTGGGCCTGGAAGAAGTTAGGCGAGGAATAGGCACTGTTGCTTACCTGCGTTCCCGAAGCATCCGAGGCCTTGTTAGACCAGATAAAGTAATCGGTCAGATGCAGGGCCAGGGAGTTGCGCTCGTCCCAGCTCGCCGTGCCATAGATGCCAGGCAGGTGATCCCCGTAGAAGACCACGGTGACCGGCTTGCTTTGGGAATCGAGGCTGTTCAGGAAATCGGCGGTAGCCTGATCGCTCAGGCTGACCCCCTTGGCGTAGGTGCGTATGGACTGCATCTCATCGTCGCCCAAGGGCCTGTTGGGGTCGGATGAACTGACCGAGAAGCCGTTGTTGTCATACCAGTCGTTGTAGGGCATGTGATTCTGCATGGTGATGACCTCGACGAACTGGTTGCCCCTGTCGTCGCCCATCTGCTCCAAGGCGGAGTCGTAGGCGGAGCGATCCCCCACATACTGGCTGCGGTCGATGCGGTCCTGGTGGGCTATCTGGTCAGGACCGGTCAGCGAGTAGAAATGCGAGAAGCCGAACTTCTTGTAGTTCTCGGCCCTGGAATACATGGAGGACTCGTAGGGGTGGAAGGCCAGGGACCTGGATGGCGTCCCCCAGGCCTGATTGACCGTGGGTATCCAGTTCAGGTGAGGGATGACCTGCTGATAGGGGGAGGTCAGCGAGGGATCGAAGTTGGCCATGGACAGGCCGGTCATGGCCTGGAACTCCAGATTGGCCGTTCCCCCGCCATAGCCGGAGGAGAGCATAAGCCCGCTGGTGGTGCCCTCCTTGATGGATCTGATATGAGGCATGGGGTCCTGGTTGAGCGCGACGCCCGGCACCCGTGTGGGATCCGAGAACGACTCAGAGAGGATATAGACCAGGCTCGACTCATTCATATAGGACTTGCGGTCATGGTTGATGCGGTCCGCCGAAAGCTGGTAGCGATGGGCCAGAGACTGCATGGTGGCACGACTGTATCCTGCGGGCTGGTCCATGACCTTGGGCCGCAGCTGCCGGGAGAATGACACGAAGACCCCGTTGCGCTGGGCGTCATAGACCGAGTCCCACATGGAGGGTTTGTCGCCCATGAACTGCGAGAAACGATAGGCGGGACTGCCGTAGGTGCCCACAGTGGACATGAACACCGCCACCACCAGAACCGGAACAAGAACACCTGCTGTACGGAGTCCCGCACCCAAAGGCTTGTTGCCAGTGGCCACCGGACGGCCGCGACGGGCATCCATCCGTGTCAGCACCCAGCACAGCGCTCCGAGGACGATCAGGGCCACAACACCCAGCCCGATCATGATCAGGGACCGGGCCGGCAGGAAGGAGACCAGGTTGGCCGCATCAGCATGGAGGAAATCCAGATCCGAGGGCAGGATGGCCTCATAACGGGCACGCACCTTGAAGCGTTCAATGACCGCAATGACCGCACAGATGGCCAGAATCAGGCCTGATGCCGCCCAGAAGCGATTGGCCAGGTAGGTCAGAGCCAGGTAGACCAGGCCCACAGCCAGCATGTTGAGCACCAGGACGAACCGACGCTGGGTCCACATGGCCGAGATGAAGCCCCAGAATCCGATCAGCGGGTTGGACAGCTCGACGCGGGAGCTGTTCAGAGAGACCCCCCACTGCAGGATGCCCACCGACAGGAAGTCAATCAGGATGAAGGCGAGCAGGTAGACCCACCCGCGTACCCGAAGACGTCCGGTCATGTTCTGCATCCAGGATGTCCACCGGCCGGGCTGACGCTTACGATCCTTCACCGCATACTCCTGACTTTGGCGATTGGGCCCACTGGGCCTTTACCCATACCTGTGCCATTGTTCCCATCAAGGACGACAAGCCCCACGAAAACACCCCTTAGCGAACATCAAGCGCAAGCGGACTCATCAGGCCTTGGCACCCGGCACCTGCTGGACCAAGGCGCTGATCCAATCCTCCAGGTTCCGGTACTTATCGGGGCGCTGCTCGCTGACCTCGAAGACCGGCACATGGGCCTTGCGAGCCTCAGCAGCCAGCTCCTTGGAGGTTCGATTGACTTCTTGGGTATTGAGGACCAGCATGTCCAAGCGTCCGGATGCCAGCAAATGACGGAAGGCCACCAGGTCCTCAGGCGAGGGCTCGCTCTCGTTGGCGGCCGCCCGCAGGTACCCCTCTGGGGTCAGATCCTCCATGCCCAGATCATGGCAAAGGTAGTAGGCAGCCGATTCCGTGGCCGCGTAGTGCCGTCCCTGGGTGTGCTTGCGCGCATCGGCAATAAGATCGTCCAGCCGGGCCTGCCGACCCTGCCAGTCCTGGTAGGCCTTGTCGAAGCCAGCCGCTCGGTCTGGACGCAACTGCCTGTAGGCCTCATGCACGGCCTTGGCGGCTGCTCTCCTGCCCTGGGAGGAAAACCAGAGATGGGGGTTGTCGCCGGTCTTTCGCCCTGCTGCCTTGGATACGTCCACCAGCTTGGCCTGTCCGGTTTCCGCGGCCTTGGCAGCCCAGTCGTCGATGCCGGCCCCGTTGACGATGACCAGATCTGCACGACTGATCCGGGCGATGTCCGCCGTCGTCGGCTCATAGTCGTGGGCATCAGTCGAGGTGTTGCTCAGAACGGTATCCACCCGGGCCTGGTCGCCGCCCAGGTCCACGGCCAGGGACTGCCATTGATTGATGCTGGCCACCACCTGCAGAGGGCCGGATCCCGTGGACGACGAGGACGATTCGCTCTTGCCGCAACCTGTCAGACAGGTCAGCAGGGTCAGTCCGGCCAGGAGGGCAGCGACCAAGGTGCGGGTCCGGCGGAGGCGTGGGCTGCTGGCATGCATGAATGGGTGGTTCCTTCCTGGCGACGGCACTGGACGGACCTGTCGTCAGGCTCGCCGACCGTTACTGAGATTGATTATCAATAAATCTACCATAGACGAACCCATGACCGGAATCTGAAGATGCGGTCCTGGCGAGAATGAATGACTGCACAAATGGCAGCTGTGCGAACGGACACTCCCTATACTGAACTGCGGATGTATTTTGGTTGGAAGGAATGGCATGGGTGCATGGCTGGCAAAGGTTCATCTGACCCAGGGGTGGCTGCCTGCGTCAATATTTTCGCTGACGGCCCTGGCCCTGATCGTGCTGGCGCTGACCGGACTGACGCATGGACGCTGGCGGACCCTGCTGCGCCAAGCGGCCATTGCCCTAGGCATAGGAGGCCTAGGGCTGTTGGCCACCTGGCTGGTCTCCGACGTCTTCATGCTCTTCGGCGTCTCTCTGGGCTGGATGGTCATCATCAGCGTGGCCTTGGGATTCCTGGCAGCGGGGTTTGCCGTCTGCATCCTGATCACTGCCCGGGGCTGGCGCCGCGTCCTTGCCGCCCTGACCGTCCTGCTCTGCCTGCTTTCCACCGGGCTTCGAGTGGATATCATCTACGGGGAGTTCACCACTCTGGGGTCCCTGTTCAGCGTCTCCCTCTACCCCGACTACAAAGACCATAAGACAGCCAGACCGGCCATGAGCGTAGCACAATGGCGATCCTTGGCCTCACGGGGCGAACTGCCCTCGCATCCCAGCGTCGGCCGCTCCTACAGCATGCGCATCCCCAACAGCCGCTCCCGATTCGCAGCACGGCCAGCTGATATCTACCTGCCGCCTGCCGCCTTGAGCGACAAACCGCCCGCGCTTCCTGTGTTCGTGCTTCTGGCCGGCCAGCCCGGAAGCCCCGACCGGCTCTTCACCGCCGGAGCCATTCCGGCCATGATGGATGCCTACGCCGCCCAGCACGACGGCCTGGCACCAGTGGTGGTCTCCCCCGACCAGAACGGTGCATCCTCTCACAACAGCCTATGCGTGGACTCCCCGGTCTACGGGAAGGCTGAAACCTACCTGAGCAGTGACGTTCCCGCCTGGATCCGCGCTGAACTGCCCGTCGCCAGCCAGCCCCAGCAATGGGCCATCGGCGGATTCTCCCAGGGCGGGACCTGCTCCACCCAGCTTGGGGCACGGCATCCAGACGTCTATGGAAGCATGCTCCCGGCTGATGGGGAGCTGGAACCGACCCAGGGTCGGCAGGAACAGATGATCCGCGACTACTTCGGCGGCGACCAAAAGCGCTTCCTGGCCCAGGTTCCGGCCAGGGCCATGCTGGAGCGGGCGCCATCCCGCCAGCTTCTGTTCACCGCAGCCGGGTCCAACGATAAAGAGTCACAGCACAATATGATGGTCATCGCCAAGGCCGCCAACCAGGCGGGCATGAAGGTGCGGGCCGTCATCACCCAGGGATCGGGCCATGACTGGCATACAGTCAAGACGGCTTGGAAACCCGGGCTGGAGTGGGTGGGCGAATCCATGGGACTAGGACCCATGTCCCGACCAGTTGAAGATTTCCCGAACATTATCGAAACACACCTCGGCTGAACCGCTGACAGATCAGAGCGTCCAAACCGATAAGCAGAAAGAGCCGCCGCAATCATGGAGACAACAAATAAAGGATCCGGGCTGATGGAGCCTTCGGCCAAGACCGTGCTTCTGCGGGACCTGACCAGATGGGTCAGACGTCACGCTCTTGCACTGGCTTTCAGCCTTGCGCTGGTCCTGCTCAACCTGATCACCTGGCTGCTGATCTGGCTGCTGCGCATCCCCGGCAGGACACGGCTGGGCATGCCGCTGTCAGACCTGATCATTCACCAGGTTCCGCATCCGGTCCACGGCCAGGGCCACCCCTCGCTTCTGGTCCAGTTCGCACGGCTGCTGGTATCCTTGGTCATCACCCCTGGCCCCCTGCAACTGATCATAGATGTGGCGCTGGTGCTGGTCATGCTGTGCATCGCCGAGACCCGACTGGGTCGCAGACGCACCGTGCTGGCATCAGTCATCAGCGCGATAGGCGGCGCGGCTGTCGGGCTGATCATCTGCACCCTGATCAATGCACTCCAGGACCATTGGGCCTGGTTCATCCGAGTGCCCATGACGCTCAGCCCCATCATCCTGGTGGTCGGATCCCTGATGGCCTCCATCCCCTTCAGCGACTTCCTCTGGCGACGCAGGATCGCCACAATAGGCTACACGGCCTTGATACTGATGGTGCTGTATACCGGCAACCCCGGCTACTATTGCGCCCTGGCTGCAGCGCTGATCGGCCACTTGACCGGCCACCTCTGGCACGGACCGGTCCAGGACGCCAATCCGCATGGCCACAGCGGCTCCTATGAGACCCGCCACCTGCTAGGGGCCATTTCCACGGTTCTGGCTCTCGGCCCTCTGGTCACCGTCTCCTCCAGGATCCGCGCTGGATTCTTCACCCCGCTGGGCATGTTCCTGGGTTCGGACCCTGGCGGCAGCGCTGCCCTGTCCCGCTGCCTGGCCGAGAACAACCAGGCCAGCTGCTACGCCCAGTACGGTCTGGTCGCCGGCCAAGCACCCACCGGCGTCTCGTCCCTGATCATGCCCACCCTGGTACTGCTGGTGGTGGCCTGGGGCATCTACCATGGCCGCCGGGTTGCCGCTGTCACCGGTCTGGTCCTCAACACCCTGACCATCATCTTGGCCATACTCTATTTCCTGGTCTTCCCCCTGACCATCGGAGACGGCCTGCCACGGGTCATTCACCACGGCGCCCTGCCCTCCCTGCTGATCATCACCCTGCCGCCGCTGATTCTCAACTGGTTCCTGGCACGCAACCTGCGCATCTTCCTGGTGCGGACCAAGGCCTCGCGCTTGCAGGTGGGCTGGGCAGCCATCGTCCTGGCCTTCCTGGCCACAGCCATGGGCTATCTGGCCTTCACTGCCGCAAGCCCCGGGTCCTTCCACCCCTGGCCCACCACCGGCAGGGCCCTCTCTCAGCTGCCCGAACTCTACCTGCCCAATGGTGTGGCCTCGCGCTTCCGCCCAGCCCTGGTCCCACGCACGCCCACCGGGATGATCGTCAGCCATGGGGTGGGGCTGATCTTCTGGCTGGCGGTCCTGGTGGTTCTGCTCTCCTGGATGCGCAGCTCGGTCATCCAGAACGGCAGCGAGCGCCAGGAGGCCGATCGTTTGGTCGAGTATGGGGGCGAGAGCATGTCCTTCATGACCACCTGGGAGGGCAACAGCTACTGGTTCTCTGACAGCGGGCGCTCGGCCATCGCCTACCGGCTTTTGCACGGCATAGCCCTGACCACCACTGGACCATTCGGCGACCCTGACGAATATGCGGATGATCTGGACGGATTCGCACGCTTCTGCAGTGCCCACTCCTGGTCACCGGTCTTCTACAGCGTCCACAAGCCCCAACGCGATCTGCTCGCCTCCCGCGGCTGGTCCACCCTGACAGTTGGCTCGGAGATGGTGGTCACCCCCAGTCTTTGGCAGACCAAGGGCAAGAAGTGGCAGGACATTCGCACAGCCATCAACAAGGCCAAGCGCGACAAGATCACGGACGTGCTGACCACATTCAACGATGCCTCCTGGGATGTCCAATCGCAGATTGTGGACATCTCCGAGCAGTGGGCCGAACTCAAGGCCCTGCCCGAGATGAAGTTCACTCTGGGCGGCCTGGATGAGCTGAGGGATCCGCGCATGGCCATCCTCTACGCCGTGGACGACCAGGGCAAGGTGTTGGCCGTGACCAGCTGGATGCCCACCTACCGCCAGGGCCAGGTAATTGGATGGACCCTGGACTTCATGCGGCACAGAACCGACAGTCCCAACGGGATCATGGAGTTCCTGATAGCACGGATGGCCGAACGGCTGCGCGACCAGGGGACGGCGGAATTCATGAGCCTATCGGCCGCTCCCCTGGCCGGCATGGACAGCAGCGAAGACGATGACGATGGTCAGGGTGAAGATCGGACCGCCTTCCTGCAGCATGCTCTTCACCTGGTGGCCGACCTGATGGAGCCGGCCTATGGCTTCCGCTCGCTCTTCTTCTTTAAGAAGAAGTTCCAGCCCAGTGAGCACCCGGTCTATATCTGCTATCCCGACCCGGCCCAGCTGGCTCAGATCGGTCTGGCTGTAGTCCAGGCCTACTTGCCCAATCTCAAGGCTTCGCAAGCCTGGGATGCCATCAAGACCATCATGCCCAAGAGCCGGGAGGATCACTGACATCGGTCTGACCGGAGGAGCGGTCCCGACAGCTGCTGCACAGCCCGTAGACCTCCAAGGTGTGCGAGGAGACGGTAAAGCCATGCTCAGACGCCACGGCCTTCAGCCAGCCATCATCAGGCGGGCTGATCTCCACGGTCCTGCCGCAGCGTTCGCAGACCAGATGATGATGGTGCTTCCGTTGGGCCAGGCAGACCCGGTAGAGGCGGATGCCTCCATGCTCAATGCAGTCCAGGCTGCCGGACATATGCAGGGAACCCAACTGACGATAGACCGTGGCCAAGCCGATTCGTTGGCCTGAATCCCGAAGAAGCCTGTGCAGCTCCTTGGCTGAGACGAAGTCATTCTGGGCCTGAAGAACCTTCCAGATGGCGTTCTTCTGCCGCGTCCGGCGGCCGACGGATGAGCCAGCGTTCATGATGAGACACACTCCTTGGGCTCCACCAAGCCTACATCCGGATTGCCAGGGCAGATGTGAGGATTCGGTTCAGTCCAGGTCGGACCAACAGCCTGTGGCCTCCAGATCCTGGGCAGTACGCTCAGGATCGTCGGTCAGCACCGTCAGATGCCCCATCTTGCGGTCGGTGCGCACTTCGGCCTTGCCGTAATCATGCAGGAACCATTCAGGGTGCTCACCCAGCAGCCTTCTTACCGGAGCCACATGCTGGCCCAGAACGTTGACCATGACCGCCGGGCTGAGCAGGCGAGGGTCAGGCAGGGGCCACCCAGCGATGCCCCGGACGTGGGCATCGAACTGGTCCATGGAACAGGCCTCGATAGTGTAATGACCGGAGTTATGAGGGCGCGGGGCCAACTCGTTGACCACCAGACCGCCGTCGGGCATGACAAAGAGCTCAAGGGCCAAGGTCCCGGCCAGCTTGAAGCCGCCGGCCAAAGTCAAGGCCATGTCACGCGCCCGGTCAGCCATCTCAGGCTCGACCTTTGCCGGCGCCAGAGTCATGTGCAGGATGTTGTGACGATGCTCGTTGCGCACCATGGGGAAGGTCACATAATCCTTCCCGTTGCCTGAAACCAGTATGGAGGCCTCGAAGGCGAAGTCCACGAACCCCTCCAGCACGGAGGACGGGAAGTCACGGCCTTCCATCCGTCCTTTCAGGGCCTGCAGATCCTCCTTGGTGCGCAGGACCGCTTGGCCATGGCCGTCATAGCCGCCGGTTCGCGTCTTGAGCACAGCGGGCATTCCCAGCTCTTTTAGGGCTGCGTCAAGCTGGTCAAGACTGTCAACCTGCCTCCAAGGGGCGGTATCGATGCCATGGCGGTTGATGAAGGTCTTCTCGTGGACCCGGTCCTGGGTGACCCTGAGCAGGTCGGTCCCCTGGGGGATGGCCACACGGTCCCTCACCTGATCCAGTGCGTCGGCATCCACGTTCTCGAATTCGTAGGTGAGCACATCGCTGCGTTCGGCAAGCCGCTTGAGGGCATCCAAGTCCCCATAGTCGGCTGTCTCCTGGAAGTCGGCTACCTGGGCCGCGGGAGCATCGGGCGTGGGGTCCAGCACACCGATGCGGAACCCGTGGTAGCGGGCGCTCAGGGCCATCATCCGTCCCAGCTGGCCGCCACCCACGATACCGATGACGGACCCCGGCTCCAGGTGATCGATTCTTCCCTTGGTCTCCTCAGACAAGCTTGGCATTGGAAGCCTCCACAGATCGGGCCAGCTCGGCACGGTAGTCATCCAGGGCCTGAGCCAGCCTTGGATCATTGATGGAGAGAATCGAAGCCGCCAACAGGCCGGCGTTGGTAGCCCCGGACGCCCCAATAGCCGTGGTCGCCACAGGAATGCCGGCGGGCATCTGCACGATGGACAGGAGTGAATCAACCCCGCTCAGGGCGTGGGATTTCACTGGCACCCCGATGACCGGCAGCGTGGTCTGAGCCGCCACCATGCCCGGCAGATGGGCAGCTCCTCCAGCCCCGGCGATGATGACCCCTATGCCCTGGCTCCGGGCCTGATGCGCGAACTCCGCCATGCGCCCAGGTGTGCGATGGGCGGAGATGACCTCCTTGGTATAGACGATAGCGAACCGGTCCAGCATCCGACAGGCTTCCTTCATCGTCTCCCAGTCGCTCGATGATCCCATGATCACTGCGACGCGTGCCCCTTCATGTGTATTGTCAGCCATCGGCCCTCCAATGTTCATGCACATCCGATACTACGCAAGGCCGGGGAGAAGCCGATTAATCGTGACGGTCCTATGAATGTAAGGGCCGGGCCTGGTGAACATCGGGCTTTCAACGGTTCCAAGCCCCCTTCCCAGACCTAGAATCATTGGATTGCATTACAGAAACCGACAGGAGGGTTATGGGCAAGCTTCTGGACAGCATCGACTCCCCACAGGATCTGAAGGTTCTCTCCTTGGAAGAGCTGAACCGACTAGCGGACGAGATCCGTCATCTGCTGATCCGCTTTTGTCGACGTCACGGCGGCCACCTGGGCTCCAACCTGGCCACCATCGAGCCCATCATCGCCCTGCACTATGTCTTCGACATGCCTCATGATCACCTGATCTTCGATGTCTCTCATCAGGCCTACACCCACAAGATTCTGACCGGTCGGCGCCGGGCCTATACAGATCCTGAGTCACAGGAGGATCTGTCTGGATTCACCTCGCCCAAGGAGAGCCCCTACGACGACTTCATGCTGGGGCACACCGGCACCTCCATCGGCCTGGCCTGCGGGATGGCCGCCCAGCGGGATGCGACCGGCGGCAAGGCCAACATCATCGCCTTCATCGGTGACGGCTCCCTGAGCAGCGGACCGGCCTTCGAGGGGATGGACTGGGCTGCAGAACAGGGCGGCAACCTGATCATCGTGGTTAATGACAACGAAATGTCCATCGCCGAAAACCACGGAGGGCTTTACAAGAGTCTGGCGGCCCTGCGTGCCAGCGGGGGACACAGCTCAAACAATCCCTTCCGCGCCCTTGGATTGGACTACCGCTACGTGGAGGAGGGCAACCACATTGAGGACCTGATCAAGGCCTTCCGCCAGGTCAAAGACACTGACCATCCGGTGGTGGTTCATATCCATACCCGCAAGGGACTGGGACTTGGTCAGGGCAGCCCAGAACAGATCGGCCCGGCTTCCATGGATGGGGGTATTGGCGAAAAAGCCCGTATGACCCCCCTGCCCGACCTGCCCGCCGAAGG
Source organism: Bifidobacterium sp. W8112 (assembly GCF_016101425.1). Classification (NCBI taxonomy): domain Bacteria; kingdom Bacillati; phylum Actinomycetota; class Actinomycetes; order Bifidobacteriales; family Bifidobacteriaceae; genus Bifidobacterium; species Bifidobacterium sp. W8112. The sequence continues at coordinate 414,597 of NZ_JACFQN010000001.1, forward strand.
TCCAGTGGAAGCCAACCACTGGCAGGACGGCTTGGACTCCCTTGACCGTCTGCCCAACTCACGAAAGACTTACGGAAGAATGGCCATGCAGGCCCTGGAAGCCCGGTTCCCACAAGAGCCGGGCCTGACGGTCATCTCCCCCGCCACGCCGCTGTCAAACGGCATCGATCCCGACTTCCGCCAGCGGGCCGGCAACCACTACCGGGACGTGGGCATCGCCGAATCCCACGCGATAGCCTATGCCGCTGGCATCGCCAAGGCCGGAGGCACTCCCGTGGTCGCCACCTCAGCTACCTTCTTCCAGAGGGCCTACGACCAGATCGAGCAGGAGATGGCTTTGAACGGCAGTGCGGTGACCCTGCTGGTTTTCTCCACCGGCATCGCCAAAACCGATGCCACACATTCCGGCACGGCCGACATGGTCATGATGCGAGGCATCCCCGGACTGACCTGCCTGGCCCCGACCAACGGATCCGAGTTTCTGGACATGCTGGCCTGGGCTACTGGCCCGACCCGGCAGCCTGTGGTCATCAGGGTGCCCGGCGAGCGCACGCTGGCTGCAGAACGCGCGGGCAAGCCGATAGCGGGGTCTCCAGATTCCTCGAAGACCGATGCCGAATGCAGATCAGACGATGCTCCCTGGGATCGCTATCGCATCCTGCAAGGGGGCAGAACGGTAGCCCTGCTGGCTCTCGGCGATGCCCTGCCGCTGGGCCGTGACCTTGCTGATTCTTTGGAGAGGTCCACAGGGGTGCAACCCACACTGGTGGATCCTCATCGCTATGACCGTTTGGATGAGCAGACCTTGGATGACCTGGCCAGCACTCACTCCCTGGTGGTCACCATCGAGGACGGCCAGCTGGACGGCGGCTGGGGACAGGCCGTGGCAGCCTACTACGGACCGAGCCAGGTTCGCACCCTGACCTTCGGAGCGGCCAAGGAGTTCAACGACCGGGTTCCCCAGGCCACCCTGCTGGAAAGGTATGGCATGACCGTTCCCGCAATGACGCAAGCCATATCGGATGCTCTTGGCGACCAGGCTTCATAGATCTGACCCGCCGGTGGACCCAGGCGGGTACAATGAAAGGGTTTGGCCCCGTAGCTCAGCTGGATAGAGCAACTGACTTCTAATCTGTAGGTCGAGAGTTCGAATCTCTCCGGGGTCACCAATTGCACTCCCTGCATTTGCCCAGACACAGGGAATCTCCCGTTTAGTGCATGTCGCCATAGCAGCATTTGTTCCCTCATGCACGACCTACTCGCCTGAAGACAGAAGGACGGTCAGGTCAAGAGGCTCCAGCAAGAACTTAGGAACCTGCCTTGCACAGGACATCGATTGTTCGCGTCACGACACCCGCAGGATGCCGTGAGCGCCCTTTTCAGCCAGGCTCATGACGTGATTGACTATGGCATAGTCGCCGGGCTGATCGACCTTGAGCTCGACAAATCCGCCTTGGGCCGGCAGCAGCGGCAGGACCTGCGCTCCGACTGATGGGGATGAGGCAGCAGCGGAATTTCCTCCTGAACCTCCGCCGATCAGGTAGCGGCCCTCGGTCCAGACCGTGTCGAACTGGGTTCCCACGATATGGAAGGACATCGGCTGGTTAGGTCCGGCGTCCAGAACCCAGATGCGAACCCTTTGCCCCTTCTCCAGCTTGAGGGGGTGGGCGTCATATTGAAAAGCCCGTCCGTTGAAGGTCATGATATCCGGGGTCAGGCCCGCTACTTTTTCAGCATCGGCAGTCCCTCCGTTGGGCCCCAGATAGATTTCAGACTGGACCAGAACATATTCGGCAGCCACTGGCGGCAGGGTGCCGTCATCGACCACCACGGCCCCGTTCATGCCGTTGGCTATATGGTTTGACATGGGGTCGCTGCTGCAGTGGTACATCCAAATGCCAGCCCGATCAGCGGTGAAGGTGTACAGAAGCTCCTTGCCTGGCTCTATATTGCGCATCATGGTCTGGGGGACGGCCGGACCGGCATGAAAGTCGATGGAATGGCTCATACTTCCCTTGTTCCTGATGGTGATTTCAAAAGTGTCTCCCACACGGCCCCTTAACACCGGACCCTGAGCCAAAGGGCGCGATCCCCTATCCCGCGAATCGTTCGCGTCGTCGAAGCTCCAGACCGTGCGCTCAATCCCTGCCGCCACCTGTTCCTTGCGCTCTTTGACCTCCAGCGTGTACTTTCTGGTTCCTGCCTTCCCCTGGTCATCCAAGGGTGGAAGACCCGCCTTGGCCGGATCGCTCTTCTCGGCCTGCAACTTGAGCTTGGCGGCTGATGGGACATGGCCTAGGGCTGTCTTCCCAGTGGAGGACTGACCTTGCTCAGCAACAGTTCCGCCCTGTGTTTCGACCTTGAGCTCCATGCCCATCTGGCGATGTCCTGCCAGTGAGCACCATCCCAAGGTATCCGCACCTAGGACCCCCACGTCGACCGAGACGCTCTGACCTACAGGGACGGATCCTGTGCTCTTGCCATTGGCGAAAACCAAATCGTGCCGCTGATCTCCGGTGTTACGAAAATCCACAACCAGCCGGTCGCCTGCCTTGATGGTGATGGTATCCGGCACAAAGGCCATCCCCTTTACCTTGATCGCAGCTCTGCTGGTGTGACCCGTTGGTTGGACGCTCTTCGACGATGCCTCCTGGACGCCTCCGGCACGAGGTGCTGCCCCGACCGAGACAGCCAGCGTCGGCCGCAGGGCCATCAAAGCCACGGCGGCCACGAGGACCAGCACAGCAGCCGAGGTGGCAATCAGGTCCGCTCTCAGTGCCAGGGTCCCCACGCGTTCGCTTTGCGAACCCTTGGGCTGGCGCCGACGGTAGCGCTTGGATGCCAGGATCTGCTTGCCACGAGCAGCCAGGTAGACCACAGTCAGCATCATGGAGAGGATTCCCAGAACATTCAGCAGGTTCCCCGCCTTCCATAAGGGCGTGTAGAGCCGGATGGTTCCAAGGAGCCTGATCAGCAAGCCAACCTGCATAAGCCCCCAGGCACCCCAAAGGAGGGGTTGGAAGGGCAGAGGCCTGCGAATGACCGAGGGGACGATCATGCAGACATGGGCGATGACCATGGTCATGATGAATCCGATAGCCAAGGCATGCAGCGCCATATCCCCCCAGTAGGTGCTGGAATCCAAGGGCGCCGCCATCCAAATGAGGGCAGCCAGAAGTCCCCAGGCGTAGGCCGACAGCATGCAGGTGCCCATGAATCCTGGCAGACCGCCATGACGGAAGGTGCCCTTGGCCACATCATGACTGGCCATGACCAGGAGGAGCAGTCCCAGCGACAGCCCCAGAAGCGGATAGCCGACCGAAGGCGCCATGGCTTGGATCGGCAGCATCAGGACTGTCAGGAGGCTGAGCCCCAAAATTCCCGATTCAAGACGAATATCCGAAAAGACCGCCCTGGCCAGCTCCACTCGCTCCCCCACGATGGTCAGAATAAGAAAGAAGAGCCACGTTGGGGCCAGAACCGAGGCGTCCAACCCTACAACCCATGCAGCAGCTCCGACCAGACCAACCAGGGATCCGAGGACCTGTATGAGCACCTCTGCAGAAGGCTGCCGACGCCAGATGGCCAAGTACATGGCTGTCAGAACCAACATGGACAAAGTCCACGGAATGCCGCCAAAAAGCTCCACCCTGACCCATGCCGGGGCATCACCATGGCTGGAAACTATCAGCGACAGCAGGCAGAGCAGAGACCCCAGCAGACCCAAGGCAGGAGCGAAAAATCCCCAAGAGGGTTTGCTGGATCCGCCGCTGCGATAAGCCACTGCCCTCTCCAGGCCAATGGCAGCGCCCAAAAAACCATAGACCATGAGCCCGCCGTGCAGGTCAGCCAGGGGCACCCTGTCTGAAAGGTGGATCAGATCCGCGCGGATTAGCGCCGCTACAAGACCAAGCAGCGCAGCCAGACCTGCGCCGATGAGGAGGACCATTCTGGATCTGGGCACGGCCATTCTGCCGCCGGACTTACGCATCTTCTGGTCATCCTGCATGAGTCTGCCCGCCTTGTCCTGGGTTGATAATTAATTTGATAGTTATACAATTTAATCGATGAGTCAGGAAATTCAAGCCCATGAGCAACAGATTCGAACCTCCCGCAAGCGCAGACGCGGGGAAGAGATCCGCTCTGCTATCTTGGATTACCTTCATACGGCAGCCGAACAGACCGGTACAGGTCTAACCACACAGCAGATCGGAGCAGCCTTCGGCATCCATCCCACGACTGCTCGTTTCCACCTTGAACGTCTGGTCGAACAGGGTGAAGCGGTCCGCCAGAGAAACGACAGTGACAGCCAGTCAACCGGTCGAGGCAGACCTGCTGTCATCTACTCCCCCATATCCACGAACCGAGCCAGGGAGGATATGATCTCCTCGCTCTGCCTGGCACTGGAAACTGCCTGTCCCGATACAAGGAGCAGGAATGAGGCCGCCTTGAAAGCGGGGCAGGCATGGGGTCGTACTCTGGCTCGGCAGGACAAGATCAATGCAGGAAAAAGCGTGCCATCGAGCATGAGGCAGACACTGCTGGATGCTCTGACCACCTTAGGTTTTGCACCGGTGAGAGCGCGGCCGGATTCAGCAAGTCTGTATCTGACCGCATGCCCCTTTCTGGAAAGCGTCAGCAACCATCCCATTATCTGCAAGATTCATCTAGGAATGATCCAAGGGCTGGCGGACGGCAACAATAAGGAGCCCGTTGACAAAAAAGCCAATGTAGTGTTGAAACCCCTGTCATCGCCAAAAGGATGCTTCCTGAAAGTAGCCAAAGCAGACAGTCGATCAAAAAGGAGAGTAAAGCAATGACCTACGTGATTGCCCAGCCCTGCGTGGACGTCAAGGACAAGGCCTGCGTGGACGAGTGCCCGGTGGACTGCATCTACGAGGGCCCCAGGAACCTATACATCAACCCCAACGAATGCATCGACTGCGGTGCCTGCGAGCCCGTCTGCCCGGTGGAGGCCATCTTCTATGAAGAGGATCTGCCAGAGGAATGGACCTGGTTCAAGGATGCCTCCGAAGACTTCTTCGCCCAAGTCGGTAATGCCGGCGGCGCCCAGGCCCAGGGACCCTACGATCACGACCATCCACAGGTCGCCGCCCTGCCCCACCAGGATAATTTCGTCTGTGTCCAGCCGGAATCGCGCGGCCAGCGCGCGGTCTGGGTCCGTAAGGACCAAATGGAATGAAGGCCGGTTCAAGCCAGGACGATCACCTGGTCTTCCCAGACTTTCTGGACCGCCCTGTGGAGGAAGCAGCCCGTCTGCTTTTGGGCTGCCTGATCATTCGAGACTACGAGTCGGAAGGAAAACAGGCCAGGGTACGGATCGTGGAAACCGAAGCCTACGATCAGAATGATCCGGCCAGCCATGCCTACCATGGACGGTCAGCTCGCAACGCTGCCCTCTTCGGCCCCAGCGGACACATGTATGTCTACTTCACCTATGGCATGCACTACTGCCTGAACATCTCCTGCCAGCAGGACGGGTTCGGCGCCGGTGTGCTGATTCGAGCCTGCCAGCCAGTGCAGGGTCTGGATCTTCTGCGCATCCACAGGCACGGACGTCACCCGAACCGGGAGCTGACCAACGGTCCCGCCAAGCTCTGCCAGGCATTGGACATTGACAAGCGCTACTACGGCCATGACCTTAGAAAACCGCCCATCCGTCTGGCAGCTGGCGGACTGGCCCAGGACGAGACCATCACGGCAACGCCACGAATAGGCATATCCCACGCCAAGGAGACTCTGCGAAGGTTCGTCGTCACAGGCAATCCCTACCTGTCTCGATAAGTGAGCGACAATGCTTCACTTTTAGCTCGCACTGTCTAAAAGAGTGGCTTATCACTCAATGAAGCGTGACTCGACACAGCTCTGGAAGCGGACGAGCGAGAGCATGACTGCAGCCAGCAGAGCGATGATCAGCATGCCCATGAAACTGCCGGTCACCGGATCCAGACCAAACGCTGACGAGAAAGCCTTGAAGACCCAGGTGGATGCCGTAAAACCGAGGCTTGTGGTGGCTGAAAAGACCCCCATGACCAGCGGATAGCGCTTGTGCTCAGTCAGATTGGACAGATAGAAGGGGCAGGTGGCCATATTAATGGCGCTGCCCGACCCAATCAGAAACGCCGATAAACAAACCAGCGGGAACGAGCGGGTGGTCAGGAAAAGCAAGGCGCCCAAGGCCATCAGAAGGAAGGCGACCGGAATGGTCCATTGCCGGCATACCTGCTTGATGCCGTTGATGCTTAGCCCGACCACGACCGAGGAACCCGTGTTGAACATCAGGGCCACCCCGGCTGCACTGGTACTGCCCAAGCCGTACTTGGCTATGTAGACCGCGAGCTTGTTGTACAGGACCGCGACCAGGAAAATACTCAGAAACCCGATGAGGATACAGGAAATGGTAGCCCACCAGCATTGTCCGCTTTTTTGAGAGGACGATGCCTCGGATCTTACGGCCTTTTCCGACTCCTCCTCGACAGCGCCGACCCCGGGAACCATGAAGATGACCAAGACCAGGGCAGGCAAGGCCAGAAAATAGAGCCAATAGTTGTGCAGCCACCCTCCCTTGGCCAGCACACCGCCCAGGGCAAGGACCAGCATGGAAGAGCCATCCTGAACAGCCAAGACCAGCCCCATCAGCGCCGCCAACTGCTTCCCGCGGAAGAACCTGGCCGACAGGCTGGGCAGAACTGTAGTGGCGATACCCACGCCGAACCCGACAACCAAAGCAAACAGGAGCAGCTGGCTTACGCTGCTGTGCACAACCAAGGGCATCAAACCACCCAAGGCGACACACAGACAGCTGATGCAGGCAGCGGTCCTGAAACTCATTCTGGTCAAGAGCTGGCCAAACAACAGAGCTGAAATTATAGCTGCCGAAGAGCCGATGGAGACCACCGATTCAACGGTGGAGGGATCAGCATGAGGAAAGGATGCTTGGATGGCTGCAACGGAAGGAGAGATGATGGAGTCAAACCGCGACATGATGGCCAAGGCCATGATTCCGACCAGAACCCCAAGATTCCGTCTGGTCAATATCCCTGTGTTCTTAGGCTTAGACGCGCACGGGTCCGGTTCCACCGTTGCTGCCTCCCTCTCAATATCAGCGGCACCATTCCTGGTTGATGGGGGTAGTCTACTCCAGCAGCAGGGCCATGCCAACCAACACGACGAGGAAGAGCAGATTAAAAGCGGTATAGATCTTCAGGTAATCGCCTTTCTTGCCCGGATACTGCTTGACCACAGCCTTGTAGGAAATCAGTGAGGCCATCGAAGCAACCAGGGTGCCGAGCCCGCCCAGGTTGGTACCCAGAATGATCGGGCGCCAGGCTGTCGAAAAACCTGAGACCAGCAGGGCTGTAGGCACATTGCTGATGACCTGACTGCACAGGACCGAGGTAATCAAAGGGTGGATATTGACCAGGCTGCTGACCAGGCTGTAGAACTGGGGGATCCGTCTGGCATTGCCTATAAAGATGAAGAAAGCCACGAAAGTCAGGAGCAGTCCCCAATCCACATGCAGAAAGACCCGCCTGTCGCAGATCAGAAAGGTCACCGCCACCACCAGAACCATGGCCCATTGGGGAATCAGCTTGGCCACACCGAGCAGGCAGACAAGAAAGAGCAGGAGGTAGATGGCGATGCGCCATCCGCTGGACTGCTGCATCTCCTTGACCTGAGGCTGTATGCCCTCCTCCCTGGGCGCTAGTATGCTGCGGCGGATCTCTTGCGCATCCATGCCCTCGAACTTATTCAAATGCTGATTCCTGAAGACGAACCAGCAGCACAGGAAGAGCATCAGGGCTGCAGCCAGGGCATAAGGCGCCATGAGGAGGAGGAATTCACCGGCAGGCATCTCGGAGCGGGCCTTGAGGTATAAGTTGTGGGCGTTGCCGATGGGCGTCAGCATGCTGCCCACATTGGCGCCCAGGGTCATCAGGGTGACGATCAGCAGGGCATGGTTCTCCAGGCCGGCCATGATGAGGACAGCAATGGCGAAGGGCACGAAGGTGACCAGTGCCACATCGTTCGTGATGAACATGCTGGAGAAGAAAGGCAGAGAAACCAGCACCAAGGCCAGGCCCCGCACCGAGCGGACACGACTCAGCAGGCCGGCACCAATGGCATGGAAGACCCCGATGCGCTGAAATCCGCAGACCACCATCATGAGGGATCCCAGCTGGGTGAGGGTATTGACGTGGATGTAGCCCAGATACTGCCGGTCGGGAGGAATGAGGATGCAGGATACGAGAGCGATGACTGCCGCGACGACCAGGACGGTCTCGTTTTTCAGCAGTCCGATCACCCGATGTTGCATGGTCACCTCCGGCGAACGAATTCCTCACTTAGTTTACGCGCCCGCCCCCGGCTCACAGGACCTCTCCAGGCGCTATTTTCCGCCCCTAAGCCCGAGGTCGGGACACTCGGCGCTACTGGCTGCTAGCTTGACTGGCCCCGACTTCTGACCCTTGTCGGATGTGCATAGAATCGGATGCCCATAAGGCATGGAAAGGGGTCCTGCGAATGTGCTGATTCGCAGGACCCCTTTCAGACCGTGATATTACTTGTCGTTCATTCGCTCCGGATCGGGAATCAGATAGGACAGGGCCAGGGCAAGCAGCACCAGCACGCCGCCGCCGATCATAGCCGCAATGTATCCAGTACGGGCTCCGCCGGATGCCGCCAAGCCGCTCATGCATGCATAGAGGACCGCATAGCTCAGGCCTGAGCCCAGGTTGAAGGCTCCGGCGTTGAGTCCCGGCAGATAGCCGGTGTTGTCCGCAGGAGACAGAACCACGCCCAGCCCATTGAGCATAATGTTAGCCGTCCCTGCGTAGGAGACACCTAGGATCAGGGAGAGCGCCACCAGGCTCCAGATGCTGGGGGCAAGGCAGACGTAGATGCCAAAGACCAGTCCCAGCACGCTGACCAATTGACCGACTCTCAGAACCTTGAGATAGCCGAAGCGCGAGGCCAGCATCCCAGCCACAGGGCCAAAGACCAGACCGACCAGGGCATATGGGGTCAGCGTCGCAAAGGAGACGATGCTGGCCTTCAAGCCGACGCCGACCTCGCCATCCTGAGCAAGCGCCGGAACGATCCCGTTCATGATGGCGAAGACGCCGACCATGGTGGTCAGAGTCGTCAGCAGAAGGCCCCAGGTGCGCCGCTGCTTGAGGTAGGTGGTGGTGACCATGGGTGCCGACGTGGTGCTTTCGACTTTCCAGAAGATCATGAAGAAGACCGCAGCAACCAGGATCTCGACGACCACCAGGATCCAGCGCGCTTGAGCCAGCTTCTCGACCTCATTGATAGCCAGGTAAGCCGCCAGGAAGGCTATGCAGAGGAAGACCACGCCGGCCCAGTCCATGCGGGGACGATCGTCTGCATAGCTCTCGCGGGCGAAAACTGCTACTAGGAGGACAGCAATCACTGCAATGGCCACCATGAACCAGAAGACCGACCGGAAGCCGAAGGTGCCGGCCAGCCAACCGCCTAGGATAGCATCCACGCCTCCGATGCCACCGTTGACCGCCGTCAAAACGGCCATGAGCTTGGCGTAGCGGGCCTCATCGGTCACTTCGGCATGCAGCATGATCAGGGTCATGGGTACGACCGGACCGGCCACTCCTTGAATGACGCGCCCAATCATCAGCATCGTCACATTGGGAGCCAGGGCGGAGACCACGCATCCCAGCGCCGTCAGGCTCAGCATGCTCAGCAGCACCTTCTTGCGGCCGGCCAAATCGCCCAGCCGAGGCAGGAAGAGGGAGAAGACGGCACAGGAGGTGAAGAACACCGTTTGTGTCAGACCAATGCTGGAGCTGCTGGCATTGAGCTCGGTTTCCATGGTCGTTAGGGCCGGCGAGAGCATGGAGGCGTTGAGCTGGAAGGCGAAGACGGCGGCCATCAGGGCCGTCATCAAGGCGACAATAGAAGCGCCAGAGCCACCAGCGGTCGTGGCAGCGGGCTTGTCAGTCTTGGGTGCAGCTGCGTTCGAAGTCTTCATTGATTTCATCCAATCGTGGTGATGGCCTTGACCACCAGGTCCCAGAATCCCTGGAAGTCCAGCTTGACAGCCACCTGGGTGTGGCAGTCCTCGGCAGAAGGCTCCGGACCGCGCAGATCAGCCACGGTCATTCCGCAGGTCAGATCTCCGCGCAGCTCCACATCAACCGGGCAACGACGAGTGCTCACAATGGTCGGGTCGATCAGATAGGCCACAGTGCAGGGATCATGCACAGGCGGATCCACGAAGTCCTGGTTGTCCTGGTAGGACTTGCGGAAGAAGTCCATCAACCCGCTGACGAAATGGGCCAGATCGGTGCCGATGCCCTCAATGCGCTGCTGGACCTCCGGGGTGCACAGGGCCTGATGAGTCAGATCCAGCCCCACCATGGTGACCGGCCAGGGCTCGTTGAAGACGATATGTGCGGCCTCGGGATCCACCTTGATGTTGAATTCAGCAACAGCGCTCCAGTTGCCCACATGGTAGCCGCCACCCATGAGCACAACCTCTTGAACGCGATCGACAATGCGGGGTTCCTTGCGAACGGCCATAGCAATGTTGGTCAGGGGTCCAGTGGGAACCAGAGTCACCGTGCCCGGCTCCTCGCGCATGATGGTCTCGATGATCCAATCGACAGCATGGCCAGGATCCAGGGGCCGGATAGGTTCGGGGAGCTCGACACCGTCCAGACCCGTCTGACCATGGATGGAGGCGGCTACTTCCTGAGGACGCACCAAGGGCCTATCACATCCGGCATGGACCGGCACCTGGCGCGCATGAGCCTTTTCCAGCACAGCCCTCGCGTTGTAGGTAACCTTGTCCAGACTCTGGTTGCCGCCAACCGTAGTCACTCCGATCAGGTCGATCCGCGGATCGCCTACTGCCAGAAGGATAGCCACCGCATCGTCATGACCTGGATCGCAGTCCAGGATGATCTTGCGCGTCGTCATATACTCGCCTGCGCCTTTCTCATGAATATGTCCTGGGCCATGGATCATGGCCCAGGACATGATACTCCTGATTGGCATTCAATCCTTGTAGGCGCGTTAAGCTGGTCAGTCCTGGACGCGGGCGAACCCACCCACTGCCCAGGCCAGTCGATTCCGAAGCTCGGGATCGACTGCGAATAGCCCCAATCCGTGCACCCCTCGTTTGAGCAACACATTGAACTCATGACGAAGGTTATCCACAGGATTCATCTCTGGCTCCGACCGATGATTAGTCGCCAGTGTGTTGCAACTGAACTTCGGTTCGAATTTGATCTTTCCATTCCTATAAGTGACTGATGGTCCAATGATGACCCCCGCGTAGTTGAGGTCAAAACCTTGGATGGTGAATATGGAGCCCACCTCATCGATGGTGAAGGGCAGCTCGGCCCAGGCAATCCGGTGATTTGCAGCAGAGTTTCCCTGGGCCTCATAAAGCTCGTAATTCCAAGGCATGGCGAATTCACCATCCCCTTCCTGACCCTCTTCGGCCCACACCCACTGGCCTGAATCCCCTTGGCGCAGTACAACCTGCCAATGACGGGAGGAATCCAGTGGATCCGGGTGTTTCTTGCTGCTGTAAGGCCAGTCATAGGTGGCCAGGAGTCGGCAAAGGCCCAAGGAGCCCCCTCCCCTTTGCTCCCTGTCTTTATAACGAATAAACTCCCTTAAATCCTTGGGCGAATCAAAAACCTTGATCTCATAAGGATGCTCCCAAGGATCCGGATGCAGTGGTTCAATGACACCATCCTTGGCTGTCATCCGATCCAGCCAGGCGCAGGTTGCAGGGTCAGCCTGAATACGCATCTGTTGATCCAAACGAACATGACTGACCTGGAAGGTATCCTCGTGCGCTTGACCGTCCCGTGACTTTTCGCGGATATGCATTGGTTGCGAGAAGGCCTTGTCATGCTCGGAACCAGTCAATCCCAGAAGCCGACTTTCCTGGGCATCCACGAACTGGGACCCACGCAAGACTTGTTCGGGATCGAAGACCACGATGGCTACTTTTGCCCGCCGTAGGATGTCATAGAGCTGGTTGCTTCCGGAGTAGCTCTGCGACCCTTGCGTCAGCAACAGGTGCGCCTCGTCAATCAGCACCACATCCGCCTTGGCATCGACGCTATTCATGGGGTCAGCTGCCCTGCCTGTGGACCGGCCATTTCGATTGGTGTGCTTGCTGAATCGGTTGATGAACTGGACAGCCCCAACCACACACTGACCCCGTTTCTTCTGCAATCCCAGCTTCAGAGCCATCTGGTTGTAGACATTAGCCTGCTCGGTCTGGTTGACAATAATGTAGGAACGCTGCCTGGCGTTTGCCGAATGGTTATCGTCCTTGTCGTTCAAGTTTCCATAGATGCCATATCTAGCACATATTTGATAGAAGAGATGACTGAGCAAAACGGTCTTGCCAGTGCCTGACATACCCTGAACGACAATGACCTGGGTATCGGCGTCACCATCAATCTGCACCGGACCCGTTGACTCCGTCATCGAGTGGAAACCTTCGCCAGGGTTTTGAATAATCACCGACTCCAACACATGAAGAACAGCCTCTTCAGCCCGCCGTTGTTCGTCGGTGAGTTTGCGGAAGGGTGAGGCTTTGAACAGAGCAGAGTCCAGAATAGCCTTCTCTTCCGGGAACAGATCAGGCTCCATTTCATGCAGGGTCTGCCAAGCCTTGGAAAAGATGCTGTCGAATTCATCGCTGGTGTAGTACATGTCCTGAGCGTTGGTTCTACGGTTCATAACCAGCTTGACCGCGTCGACGCTCTGCATATACCCCATCAACCGATTTTCCATATCCAGAGTCAAGGACTTATTGAAATGGCGGTCACCGATGATGTACTGGCAGACCCTGTCCTGATGATTGCGCATGAATTGCACCAGGCGTTCCCAATCCGTCCGAGTCCGTGGATCCAACTCAATGTGCTGCCTGGTTCGAGAACGAATGTCGTTGGTTTCCCCGACGTAAACCACATAAGGAGATCCACCGCCATGCTTTTTGCTGCTGTCCCTTTCATCGGCAGAGACAATATATACAGTGGGATAGCGTAGGAACAGCTCCTCAAGCAGCCTCCCCTCCACCTTACTGCCCTGACTGCCAACAGCTTTCGTCTGCTTGTACTCTGCAATAGCCTTGGAAAAATCCTCATCGCTGAAATCGCCATAGGGCAGCGTCATCACCACAGGCTGCGGCGCGCTTGATGAATCCATGGTTTTCACTATGCCACGAACCCACACCAATCTGATGGCAGGAGGGCCGGCTGATAGGCTCGAAATCATGATCAGCAAGGAAACGGAAACAGCAGTGATGAATTTTGTGCACGAGCGCGACTGGGATCAATTCCACACGCCTGCCAACCTGGCCAAATCAATCTGCATAGAAGCCGCCGAGCTCTTGGAGTGCTATCAATGGGGGGATGATCCCAGGGACGGAGATGAAGGCCACGTGACCGACGAACTGGCAGACGTGCTCACCTATTGCATCCAGCTGGCGGATCGGCTGAATCTGGACATGGATCGGATCATCATGGACAAACTGCACAGGACGGCCAACCGGTATCCAGTGGCCACTTCACGCGGTTCCAGCCGGAAATATCGGCCCCTGCAGTAGACAGATTGATTCAGCAGGTCTGCGCAGCCGGTGACCCAGATTGTTCGAGTCGCTTGGCGATCAATGCTGACAGATCATCCAAGGTGACTCCAGCATAGCTATTCATGGAAGCGAACTGAGGACCTGAAGAGGTGTCGACCGGGTTGCTGCCGGTATAGGCCACAGTGGTGGCTCCCGATGCCACAGCAGAAGTGATGCCAGTCAGGGTGTCTTCGAAAGCCAAGCAAGAGACCATTTGATCAGGACTTGTGATGCCCAGCAGACCCGCCGCATGCAGATAAGGAGCGGGGTCGGGCTTTTGCGCCAGTCCGTCATCCCCGCACACATAGTCGGCAAAAGCCCCGTCAGGAGCCTTGGTGACCACAGCCTGAGCCATGCGGCGTGGCGAAGTAGTGACCAGAATGGAGGGGATACCAGCCTCAACTAGCTCTGCCAAGACATCACGGACTCCTTCAATCCATGGCATGTGACGCTCCTCCATGGCAATCACCCCGTCAATCAGCAGATCCGGAATCTGATCCTCTGAAAGGTCAAGACCCCGCTCGCGCATCACCCTTGCTACTTTGGGCAAGGGTTTGCCCGAAACCTGCCAACCCATGTCAGTATTCCAGTCTCCTCCATGCTTGCGCGCTAGATCTACCTCGGCCTGATGCCAGTAAGGCTCTGAGTCGATCAGGGTTCCGTCCATATCCCAGAAGACAGCAAGCGGTCGACGACCTTCAACAGACCGAGTTTTGCCAGTCGACTCAGCACGACTTTCTTCCTTTTGATGCTCCATGTTCATGCATTCACCCTATCGGCAGGGCTTGCCGACAGTCAAAACACTAACAAGAACAGGGTGGGGGGCCAGCTTATCTGGTCACCAGTTCACTCGGCGTTGCCGAAGACCTGGTTGCGCAAGTTGTTACGCTGGGTCTCGTATTGAGTGAGCTGGCCAAGAAGGTCGAACTTTTCCTGACCGTCGGGCAACTGATTCATCTGGTGCTTGACTGAGGCGATCAGCCGCATGTAGGTGGCATCCAACAGCCTTGCCAACAGCTCGGAGGCATACTGACGCTCCTCCGGGCTAGGCTGCCTCAACTGAACATCCGCTTCTTTGGAGCCCTCGCCCTGGTCTTCTTTCTTATTGACTCTCTTGGAGCCCGGTCCCGAGTCCCTCTGCTTATCCTCCTGCTTATCCAGATTCAGCGGCAGGGGCATGACGGCCAGCTCATTGATGGCCGACTCCAGCATGGGCCCGCCCGCCTTGGTGAGATTGTGCATCCACAGTCCTTGGGGCGTCTTCCTGTCAGGCAGTCCTCCGGCGGCCTGCACAGCCCGATAGAGGGAGCGGAAAATCGGAACCTCGAAACTGTCTGGGCTGAGCTGGCCAAAGGCATCCGACCCGACCGCTCTGGGAATCTGGATGAGCACGCCCATGAACTGCTGCTCGCAGATGAAGACAGCATCATCGATGTGATGATAGCCCTGTCGGAGGGCATCCTCACGCTGTATCCTGCGGCGTTGCATGGCATCGTCACTGCCCTGGCCCGCACGACCCTCAGATTCACCCGCGCCGTGGCGAGGAGTGCGGACCGCATAGGCATCCTGGTCCTTCACATGCAGCTTACGACGTGCCCTGTTGACCTCCTGACGCAGTAGATCCAGATCCACGCCGATTTTTCTGGCGGTCTTACGGGTATAGGCCCCCACCAGGGAGCGGTCCCTGATTTGGGCCAAGATGGGCGCCACGGCCTTGACTGCCCCCATCTGCCCGGTGGTGTACTGGGTATCGAACATGGTCACAGCGGTATCGATGACGAAGTCGTACAGCGGTCGGGCATGCTCGACCAGGGAACGCACAGCCTCATCGCCGTAGCGGATGCGCAGATCACAGGGATCCAGATTCTCACGCGCCACCGCTACGAAAGTCTGCGTCAGAAAGCTCCCGTCAAGACCGAAGGCATGCAGAGCGGCCTTCTGCCCGGCGGCATCCCCGTCGAAGGTGAAGACCACGCGGGATCCCTGGACCGGCCCCACCAGCTGGATGGCGCCGAGGGCATCGTCGGAGATGAGCCGGCGGACGATCTTGGCATGATCCTCGCCGAAGGCAGTGCCACAGGTGGCTACAGCCGTGTCGACCCCAGCAAGGTGGCAGGCCATGACGTCGGTATAACCCTCCACGATGACCACCTGCCGCTTTTTGACAATGGCGTCCTTGGCCAGGTCGATGCCGTAGAGCACCTGGTTCTTGCGGTAGAGCTGGGTGTCCGGCGTGTTGATGTACTTGGCGTTGATGCCGTCGTCCTCGTAGAGCTTGCGAGCGCCAAAGCCGAGGGTACGGCCAGTGGAATCCCTGATAGGCCAGGTGACCCTGCCCCGGAAGTAGTCATAGACCCCCCGTTGCCCCTTCCTGGCAAGCCCGGCATCCAGCATCTCCTGCTGAGTGAAACCCTTGGTGGATAGGTGACGAACCAGATTGTCCCATCCGCGTGGAGCATATCCGCAGCCGAAATGCGCGCTGTCAGCCTGGGAGAAGGTTCTGCCCGCCAAGAGCTTGCGCGCTGCCAGCGCCTCCTTGCTCATGATCTGCGAGACGAAAAACCGCTGGGCCTCCTCGTTGGCCTCCAGCAACCGGGAACGTTTGGACCCACGGCGCTTGTCCTGACGGGAGTTTTCATAATGCAGCTCGATCTGGTACTTGTCTGCCAGGATCTCGACGGCATCGCCGAACTCGACGTTCTCCTCCTGCTCAACATAGGTGAAGACATCGCCGCCCAGACCGCAGCCGAAGCAGTGCCAGACCCCCATGGACGGACGTACCGAAAAGGACGGGGACTTCTCGTCATGGAAGGGGCACAAGCCCATATAAGTGCCGGAACCTGAAGGCTTCAGAGTCACGCTTTCAGAGACGATCTCATACAGATCGGCCTTGGCTCTGACCTTCTCGATGTCTTCCTTCTTGATCATTCCGGACATGACACCTAGCCTACCGGGCCAGGCCGATGTGTTGCGCCCGGCATAAATGCCGCAGGCCTAGGGGCAGACCAGGGAATGCAGGGCCAAGGCCGAGCCGTCGGTCAGAGAGGCCACCTGGTCGATGGCCACCCGCAGGCGTTCCCCGTCTGACCCCGCCTGGCGCCAATCCTCCAGGAAGACATCCTCCAGAGCATCCGAAGGTGCTGGCGAGTCGGCCATCATCACCTCAACCAGGTCGGTCACGATTTTCAGCTGCTCTGCATGGAAGGGCTCCTTCTCACGGGGAGCCATGACGAAGTAGACAGCAATCCCCTTCAAGGCCACAATCTCATAGGAGGTCCGGGGAGGAATGACCAGCCCCCCCGAGTACCTGGTCAGCGGACCTTGGCCGTGGCGGCTTCGGGTGGCCGCCTCCACGGAGTCGGCAAAGCGCCCTATCAGATAGCTGGTGGTGTTCTTCAACGTAGCCAGGGCCCGACGTGAACCGTCGAAGCCCAACGGCAACATGCCACGGACGGTTTCCAAAGCTCGTACCAGCTGGTCGGCATCCCATCGGTCGCCATACCAGGATCGGGCAGCCCGGACCACGCCATCGATGATCCTGGGCTCAGCCAGTCGCTCAGGCACGAAAGAACCGACCACGATGGCATCCTCCACGTCATGGACGCTGTAGGCGATGTCATCAGCCAAATCCATGACCTGGCATTCCATGGGCGTGCTGGCCTGCGGCGCCCCCTGCTTAAGCCAATGAAAGACCTCTTGGTCGTCAGGGTAGACGCAGAACTTGGCCGTCCTCTCCCCCTTGGGATGAGCCGAGGCCTCAGCCAGGGTCCAGGGATATTTGACCGCAGCATCCAAGGCAGCCCTGGTCAGGTTGACCCCTGCCGAGCGTCCGTCCGGATGGAAGACCTTGGGCTCAAGCCTGGTCAGCAGTCGAAGGGTCTGCGAATTGCCCTCGAATCCCCCAATATCCGAGGCCAGCGAGGACAGGGCACGTTCGCCGTTATGGCCGAAGGGCGGATGGCCTAGGTCATGGGCCAGACAGGCACAGTCCACCACGTCGGGGTCGCAGCCCAGCATGGTCCCGATCTGCCGACCAATCTGGGCCACCTCCAGGGTGTGGGTCAGCCGCGTACGTGCAAAGTCGTCAGTTCCAGCGACCAGAATCTGCGTCTTGGCCCCCAACCGACGCAGCGCCGAAGAGTGAACCAGGCGCGCCCTATCGCGTTCAAAGGCGGTCCTGCTGCTGGTCTTTGGGGGCTCTGGGGCCCACCGTTCCTGATCCTGGGCAGAGTAGCCCTCGGCCAGCAGGCGGGATCCGCCCTCCTCCTCAGTGCCCATCAGGCGCGCCCGCTCCGTTCAGTCCAGATTGTCCACAACCACCACTTCAGTGGGCACATTGCCCGCCGTGGCCTTGGAATAGGGGCAGAGCTCCTGGGTGCGTTCCACCAGGCGGGTGGCCAGATCACGATCGACACCGGGCAGGCAGACTTCAATCTGCGCCTTGATGCCGAAGGACTCGCCCTGGTCACCGAGGGAGATATGTGTGCGCACCTTGCTCTGGGCCAACTTGGTGGCTGGCACACGCAGCTCCTTGCCGGCCAGTCCCATAGCTCCCTGGAAGCAGGCGCCCCAACCGATGGCGAAGAGCTGCTCGGGGTTGGTGCCCTGGCCCTTGCCGCCCATGGCCTTGGGCGTGTCCAGATCCAGGGAGAGATCGGGCTCGTGGCTATCCGCATGGCCCTCGCGGCCTCCGGTGATGTCAGCTACGGCTGTGTATGAGATATTGCTTGGTTCATTTCCTGTATATGTAGTCATAACCTCATCTCACCACTTATATTGCCCCTTGACAAGGCCCCAAGCCCAGGTTCTACCTGTGATAGTGGTCTCAAAGAATGGATTCAGCGGCCATCAGGTGCAGGTCGGAAGGGTCGATCACCTCATGCACGCCCAAGTAGAGCCGTGGAATCCGGCTGCGCAGACAGGTGAAGATCTCATAGCTGATGGTGTCGGCGGCCCGTGCCCAGTCGTCAGCGGTTGGCTCGGCCTGATCCTCTCCACTGCCTGGACCGAAGAGAACAACGGTATCGCCTTCGCTCACTCCCAGATCGGAAGCCATGCCCTTGAGGTCAAGTACGCACTGATCCATGCAGACCCTGCCAGCGACGCGAACCAACTTGGGCCCCTGACGAGTCATCAGACGGACAGGCCCGCCCAGGTGCTCTCGGCCCGTAGCGCCCTCGCGGTCGAAGCCCGAAGCCGACCGGTGAATCCCGTCGGCGTAGCCCAAGGGCATGATGGCCGTGCTGGTGGGTTTCTCCGTCAGATAAGTGCGCCCATAGGAGATGCCGTGGCCGGCCGGCATATCCTTGACGGTGCCTAGCTGGGCCTGGAGGGTCATGGCCGGACGCAGACCATAATCGGCCGAAACCCCCATGGAGGGATCGGGCTCATATCCGTACAGGCCGATGCCCGGACGGGTCAGGTCATAGCGTATCCCAGGACGGGTGAGCGTGGCGGCGGTGTTGGCCAGATGCCGGATCTCAGGTTTCAAGCCTGCGGCCGTCATCTTGTCAGAGAACTGCTCAAAGAGGGCGATTTGCTCGTCAGTGGACGACACGAACTCGTCCACCTCAGGCATGTCGGCCACTGCTAGATGGCTGAAAAGCCCCACGGGCTCCAACAAACCCTTGGCGGCCAGGCGAGAGAGCTCGCGCAGGGCATCTCCGAAGGTTTCAGGGGTGAAGCCGTTGCGTCCAAAGCCGGTGTCCACCTTGATATGGACGCGTGCAGGTCTGCCGGCCCGATCTGCCGCCTGGGCTGCCATGTCCATGGTCTTCAGGGAACCGATGCCCAGATCGATGTCAGCCTGGATCAACTGATCAAAGGGGGCGCGGTCCCCATTGAACATCCAGGACAGAATCCGGCAACGGTCGGGGCCGATGCCTGCACGACGCAGACGCAGGGCCTCGCTGGACTGTGCCGTTCCCAGCCAAGTTGCCCCGCCCGCCAGTGCCGCTAGGGCGGCGGGGATGAGCCCGTGGCCGTAGGCATCGGCCTTGACCACACCCATGACTGCAGCACCGGGGTTCGTGGAATGAACCAGCTTCACCAGGGTGGCCATATTGGCCTTCAAGGTCCGCAAGTCCACGATGATCTGTCCAGGATAGGCCCGAAGAGCCTGCTCGTAATGCCGCTGGCCCTCGGGCCCGGAGAACCGCCATGCCGGTGCTGCGCTCAATGTCATGGCTCCATTGTGCGACGGCGCTGCGACGGTCGGCCTCCGCCCTCAGACGGCGACCAAGCGCCTGGCGGCCCTTTCACGCTCAGCCAGGTCAAGGGGACGATCGTGCCGCTGGTAGGCCACCCGCACGTTCTCGATCTCCTTGTTCTCAGGCATGATGATGTTGCCGCAGCGTGTGAAGCCATGAGTCTCCAGGATGTGCTGCATGGCGTAGTTCTTCAATCCCGTGTCGGCGCGGATGTTCTCGTACCTGCGCATGCTCCAGTCAAGCAGATCCCCGGCCGCATGACGCCCCAGTCCCGAGGCAGCCACCCGATGGATGGTGGTATAGGGCCGGTCGTCCAGCCAGCTGCCGTCAATGACCTTATAATCAGGTTCCGGGTCATGGAAGAGGGCAAAAACGCCGATGATGCGCTCGTGGCTGCCCTTGTGCTCGTCCAACTCAGGTTCAGGGTAGGCAGGATCGTCAGGAATCTGATCCATGCCAGCCGCATCGTCAACCAAGAGCATGGTGTGGCCCCCGGCGATGTCCTCGCGGATGCGTTCGGGCAGGGGGTACTTGTCCCCCCACTGACGGGGGTTGCCGGTCTCGGCCATCCGCTTTCTGGCGTAGGCGTAGACAGGCATGATCGCCTCAAAGTCGTCCATGGTGGCATGACGGATCCAACGTGCAGTCTCCATCGCGTACCTGCTCACTGTGGCTACCTCTTTCTCGACCGGTGCGGCAGGGACGAGACCCGCCCCCGCGATTGCCGAAGTACGAGTGTATCCATCAGGAAGCTGTCACGAAGTGAGTACGCATTGAGCGAATCGGGGAATAGTTTGGGCTATTGTGCGATCCTCATAAAAAACTCAGAACTTTGCTCTATTAGCTCCGTAGCCAGACTTTCATGCTTCCCGTCTCCCTATTGGCCCAAGCATAGTAAGGAACCAACTTCATGTTTACAGATCGCTCATGCTTATCCGACAGGGGGACGTAGAGAGGATCATCAGGGCCATCCTCGGAATCAAGCATGGCTGGTATGGTCAGCACGTCGACGCCGCCAAGCAGATCCTGGTGGAATTCAGAACTCACTTTCTGGGGATCGACAAGAATCCGGTACTGCCAAAGCTTCCCTGGGTTATCAGTCGACTCGGCGCAATAAACCAGAGGGCCTCGCATAAGCGCAACGGATCCGGCATCCGACGAAACCCGCGAGTTGGCTCTCATGAACCTAACGGACATATCCATTTCCAGATGAACATGGCTCTTTTGGCCCGGTGCCAGATCCACATAAAAGAATCCGCGGTCAGGCTCTGTCGATTCTTCGTATCCGTCAAGGGTCAACTTGTATGAGTCCGCCGTCCAACTGGGCACTCTGATGCCGAAACGAACTGGTCCAGGCGCAGCCGTGGACATTTCTAAGTCGTAGTCAACAAGCCCACTCCATGGGAAATTCGTGGATTCCACAACTTCAAGGCCATTGTCAAAGCTAGCCTGATTGGCGATGAACTGATGGCTGAGCACCGTGGAGTCATCAGGCCTTGCATAAATATATCTATCCACGGAGGCAATCAGTCTGGCGATATTGGCGGGACAGCAGGCGCAGCCAAACCAGTCCACTCTATGCGCCAGAACGTGATGACGATCTGGATTGTCTACGCCCTCAGGATCAACCTGGAGGGGATTGACATAGAAGTACTGACGTCCATCCAGACTGATGCCTGCCAAGGCACCGTTGAAAAGCTCGCGCTCCAGTATGTCGCCGTATTCACCATCTGAATCCAACGCAAGCATTCTCTCGGCCAGCATGGTAGCCCCGACCGATGCGCAGGTTTCACCGTACATAGTGTCATTAGGCAGGTCATAATCGTAGGTAAGGGACTCACCAACATGGGTGGACCCGATATTCCCGGTGATATACATACGCTTGTCGATCAAGTTGCGCCATAGTCGGCGTACTGCGCGTTCCAAGTCTGCATCTTGGGTAATGGCAGCCAGATGAGCCATACCCGTGCATAAATACATCAACCTCACTGCATGGCCATGAGCTGTTTGTTGCTGGCGAACCGGACGATCAGCCTGAAAGTACTCCAGAGGATAATCGGCCATATCCGGTGCGATTTGCTCTCCTGGCGCGCTCTCTTGTTGCTTTGCATAGAAACGTGGATCCCGCCCACGAACATCGATGAGATAGGCAGCCAATTGCTTATACCGCTCTTCACCAGTGGCCTCAAAGAGCTTGCAGAGGGCAAGCTCGATTTCAGGATGACCATCGGCTCCGTGGAGTTTCCCCTCTTCAGGTCCTATATGCGCATCAATGCAATCAGCCATCCGACAAGCTATATTCAGTGCCTGCCTGTTGCCGGTGACTTGGTAATAGGCCACTCCCGCTTCTATGTAATGACCCATGCTGTAGGTTTCATGGGACTGCTGCAGCTGCGTGAAAGGCCTGCGATCTGCCCAAGGACCCGTCCCAATCTGAAAAGCGGTGACCAGGTACCCGTCTGGAGCCTGCGCCCGGGAAATAATGTCCACAGTGCTATCGCAGACCTCTTGCAGGTGGGAATCCGGATGGTACTTCAGTACATAGGCGGCTTCCTCCAGCCACTTGTAGACATCGGAATCCTGAAAGACCATGCCTTTGAATTCTCCATCCTGCTCACCAGCGGCAATGCGCAAATTGCTGACGGCATGACTGAGTGGGTCGGAACCCTGATTGCCGGCTGGATCATCAGGCACATTTACATTAACTTGATCATTGAGAACCTGCCACTGATAGGGCAAAACCACACGTGCAATCTGCTCCCGCCGTTGTTTCCAAAAAGTTGATGTAATCCTGACTCGGGGTTCACTAGGCAGTGGCTTCCCACGCAACTGTGATTTTCTCATTCGTTCTCCTTCTGTCCACGATCGTCAACACGAACCGTCAGCCCTTGACTGCGCCTGCCATGAATCCCTTGACGTAATACTTTTGAAGCGCCAGGAAGAGGATTGCCGCAGGCAAGAGCAACACAACCACACCGGCCTCTGTAGCCCCGTAGTCAATGACGCCCATGGTCTGCTGACGCATGTTGACCAAGGCCAACGGCAGGGGGGCGTGCGAGGACCCGACAAGGTAGAGGGGAATCATGAAATTATTCCATGCTTCAAGGAAGGCCAGCAGCCCCACGGTCACCATGGAAGGTTTGACCACAGGCATCAGGATTTTGATCAGCGCCTGCAGGCTGTTGCATCCGTCCACCATGGCCGCCTCCTCCATATCCTTGGGAATGGCGTCAAAAGCTATCCGCATAATGAAAGTGCTCATGGGAAGTTGGAAAAGAGTCAGGACAAGACCGACGCCAACCAGGGAATCGTTCAGACCGATATCCTTGTACCAAACCATGAGCGGTATCAGCAGGGATGCATACGGCACCATAAGAATGGACAGCGTTACCATAAATCCCAGATCATGGCCTGGATATTCGAATCTGGAGAAGGAGTACCCGGCCATAGTGCAGACAATTACGGAAAGCACCACTGTAACCAGGGTGATTACCAACGAATTGGCCAGGTAGGTGGGCAACCCATCCTGGTAATGCAACAAGGTCAGATAATTGCCCGGTCCCCAGCCGTCCGTCTGGGCCGATCCAGTCTGCGGACTGAAGGAGCAGATGACCACCCATATCAGGGGAGCAACGAAGACCAGAGCCAGCAGGGCCTGAAGAATCCTGCTTATACAGCGTTTCCACAAGGGCGTAGTCATGATTCCCCTTACTTGGTATTGTCGCGCAGACCGCGCATTTGAATTGAATTGATGATGACCAAGGCCAGCAGCACAATCAAAGAGAGCGCTGCAGCCATGCCCAGGTCTTTCTTGGAGTCGAAGGCAAAGTTGTATATGAGCTCGACTACGGTCATGGTCGCGTTGTTGGGCCCACCCTTGGTCAGGATAAAGAACTGATCGAAAGCAAGAATGGACCCCGTTACGCAGTAGACCAAACACATGATGATGGTCGGCCGCATCAAAGGAAGGGTGATTGACCTGAAAATCCGCCAAGTACCCGCCCCATCCATGCGCGCGGCTTCGTAAAGATCACCCGGAATGGACTGCAGACCTATCATCATGAGTAGCATGTAGTACCCCGAGAACCGCCAGACAATGACGATGATGGTGGCCCAAAGAGCACTCTGCCCGGTAGCCAGCACAGAACCATTGGCATCCATGAGTCCCAGATGAGCCAGGATTTTCGTGACCGGTCCCACCTGAGGCGAATACAAGGCATAGAAGAGCAACGATGCTGAAGCCAGTCCGGTGGCGCTAGGCAGCAGGAAGCAGGTCCTAAGCACGTTGTTCCATGCACTGGACTCCTGCACAAGCAAGGCCAATCCCAGTCCGAGAACCAGGAGAATAACGGTTACTATGACCGTGTACTCCAATGTGAACCCGATGGCATGGCCAAGCAGTTCATTGTGCAGAACCTTGATGAAATTCGTCGGAAAATTCCAACCCCGATTACCACCCATCAAGGTCCAGCGAGAACCCGCCATGACGATCAGCAGGACGATGGGAACGACGAAGAGGACGATAATGAACAGCCAATCCGGGAGAGCATAAATCATCCCTCGACGCATTCTTCTTCCGCGTACCCTGCTTCGTCTTCGTGTTACTGCTTGCTCACTGCTGCCTGACATATTGCACCCCTTCATTGGTCATACCGATCGTCGGCTATCGTCAGAGAGGTTCCTCCGCAACCTTTCTGGCAAAACCGATAGATCCTTATTTACGACCATTCACTCCTTGGACAGGACCTTGCTGACTGCCTGATTGTCGGCTTGCAAATTACCCTTGCCCCAGACGGCATTTTGAATTAGCAGCTGCCAGGGCGACCCGGCGGCATTGAATGCCTCGTTGAAGGCCGGAGACTTGGGGGTCTGACCATGGCCATCGATAATGACGGAATTGATGGTCTGTACCCGCGGATCAGCGTCGGTATAAGCGGTCTTCAGGGTACGGATGTTGGAGGCGGTGTCACCCTTGTCGGCGAATACCTGCTTCTGGCTATCCGCCTGCATCAGCCAGGAAAGGAAGTTCCAAGCCTGAGCGACATGCTTGCTGTCCTTGGAGATCCCCATGGCATCCCCGCCGAGGAAAGTGGCGGTCTTGCCCTCCTTAGTGCCGGGTATAGGAGCCACACCAACCTTGAAGCCGCCCTTCTTCTCCGCCTCAATGACTGCGGTCACCGAGGTGTTGGGATAGGGCATCACACCGACCTTTCCGTTGGCGAAGGGGGCTGTCCAAGTCGCGCCTGTCTCCTCCTTAGAGCCTGCTCCTAGGCCATTGGTGGTCTCAGCAAGCTGATGGTATGCATCCAGGGTGGCTTTCATAGAGGGGTTGTCCAGAGAAGCCTTGCTGCCGTCGTCATTCATCACTTCATGACCATCAGCCCATGAGGACGGGAAAAGATCAAATGCCAGCGCCCCGCCTGACTGACCGGCCAGATATGATCCTGAGACCCCGTCCTTGTTCAAACCGGCGATCTTCTTGGCCTGACTTGCGAATTCCTCTATGCTGGCCGGACCTTTCTCCGGGTCCAGACCGGCCTGCTGGTAAAGGTCCTTGTTCCAGACCATGATCGATACATCGGTGATGAATGGCAGTGTGTATTTCTTGCCATCCACGGTCCCAGCCTTGATGTGTCCCTGTTGTAGATCGGCTTTATTTGACAGGGCATCGATCTGCTTGGTGATGTCCTTGAAGATGCCCTCAGAAGCCCAATAGGGAATACGAACCACATCACCCGCCAGAATATCCGGCAGCGAACCAGTCTGGGAGGCTCCGCCAACCTTGCCTTCCATATCGTCGTTGGGAATGATCTCCAACTTGACCTTGTTCTTATGGGACTTGTTGTACACCCCAACTACATTTTTTGCCTGCCGCTCCAGTGGCGATCTGGTCCACAGGGTGATTTGCGCCCCGTCGTCCGTCCCCTTGGCCGGTATCTTGTCGGAAACCGCGCCGGACTGCGATCCCCCTCCACATGCGGCCAATGGCAGGAGCATGGCGGCAGCGGCTATGGCCGTCGTCGTACGTACGATGCTCTTCATCGAGATCATATCTGCTTCTTTCTCTACGTTCCCGCTCATCGTTGAGAGCTGGCAGCGGAAACTCCGCTTAGCATTCGACGAGTGTCATTTGAATCCAACCGAATGGTCCACGCCGAAAGCCCTTTCATCATATGTGATATAAGCGAAAATGCAAAATCGCTTTCTCATCATGTTACAAACCTATTGTTTATAACTCAGTGGAGTATTTTCTTCTACTTTTCGATGTACTTATGCGAAAATATCCGTTCCAAGTTTTCGCGACTACTGAAATCCTCGTAAGGCCGCACTAGCATAAGGATTAACACACGGTACAATGAACTGCTCGGAAAACTGGCGAACTGGAGTCGGACATGGAGAAGACAACACGGACTGTCAGGCTGTCGGATGTGGCACAAATGGCTCAGGTGTCACTGTCGACGGCTTCTAAAGCGCTTCATGACCAGCCCAGGGTAAGTCCCGCGACCAGAAAAAAAGTTCGGGCAGCGGCAGAACATCTGCACTACAGCCCAAACAAGATGGCTCAATCCCTCGCTAGCGGCAAGAGCGGCATCATCGGCCTGGTCACGTCCGACCTGACCGGCCGTTTTTCAACCCCTATCCTGATTGGGGCCGAAAACGAGTTGCGCGCTGGCTCCGTCTCCGTTTTGCTGGCGAACGCCCGAGGTGATGAAGCACTGGAGCGTAGCCATGTTGAAAAACTACTTTCGCTGAATGTGGACGGTCTGCTCATCGTGCAAAGGGAGACCAATCCCCGTTCCAGTTTGGGAAGCGTAGGCGTTCCTTTGGTCTATGCATATGGACCGTCAACCAATCCCAATGATGCTTCTGTCACCTGCGATAATGTCGATGCCGGACGAATCGCAGTCAATTCGCTCATCTCCTGCGGACGCAACAAAATAGCCATCATTGGAGGCGACGAAACTTTTACGGCAGCCACAGACCGGACCAAGGGATCACTTGAGGCGCTAGCAGAATTCGGCCTTGAACCTGCTGGGCCAATTCGATATGGCCGCTGGAATGAGAATTGGGGACGCGCAGCTACCAGGCTATTGCTTGACCAAGGTGTCGATTTTGATGCAGTCGTCTGTCAAAGCGACCAACTGGCAAGGGGCTGCATCGATGCATTGAAGCAGCAGGGACTGTCGATTCCCGATGATGTGGCGGTAGTAGGCCACGACAATTGGGATGTGCTGGTCAACGCCTCCAGGCCTTCATTGACTAGCATCGACAACAACACCGAGCTGATTGGCCGCATTGCCGCTCGGCAGCTCATGGATGCCATCAAAGGACAGCCGCACCATGGGATTGACTACGTACCCTGCCGTCTGATTCAACGCGAGTCCACCGTACCCATGGATTAACACAAGATAGAGGCCCAGGCCGAACTTTCATCTTCAGCCTGAGCCTCTCTGTCAACGATCAGACCAGCTTGCGCTCGTAAGGATCGGAGCTGATGCCGGCAGCGACGATGTCGCGGCTCCACTGCTTGGCCGAGAAGAGCGAATGGTCGCGATAGTTGCCGCATGAGGTGATCTCGGTGCCGGGCACGTCGTCCCAGGTGGCCTTTTCGGCGATGAATTCCAGTGACTCCTTCAGGGCCTTGGCCACATCCTCGGTCGAATGACGGCCCCAGGCAAGCAGGTGGAAGCCCGTCCGGCAACCGAAGGGCGAGCAGTCGATGTATCCGGGGATGCGCTCGCGCAGGAGCACGGCGATGGTGTGCTCGATGGTGTGCAGCCCGGCAGTGGGAATGGCGTTCTGATTGGGCTGGACCAGGCGCAGATCATAGTTGGAGATGATGTCTCCCTGAGGGCCCTTCTCCTCGTCGATCAGACGAACGTAGGGCGCCTTGACCTTGGTGTGATCCAGCTGGAAGCTCTCTACGATTGGTTTGTCAGCCATTGTTATTTCCTTTCCTGTCGGGCGCCGGGTATGAAAGGCAGCCACGATGAAGTCATGTACATTCTATGGTAGGCCGACCCGCCTATCAGATCCGGAAGTGCCCTTGGCCACATCCACCCCTCTTCTGGCCGAGAACTCGGAGATGACCCCCATGAATTGTGGTCCATACTGCTCCAGCTTGTGCTGTCCCACCCCATTGACGGCCAAGAAGGTTGCATCATCAGCCGGACGAAGACGGCACATATCGCGCAGTGCCTTGTCGGAGAAGACAATGTAGGGAGGCTTGCCAATCTTGCGGGCTATGCTGGTCCGCAGATCGCGCAGCTTCTGGAAAAGTTCCTCATTTTCTGGGTTGGCATCGCTTGCACCGGCCTGATCGAGACCGTCATCGTCGACCGTCGAAGAAGACCCGCCGCCGAAGACCTTGCCTGAGGCATGTGGGCGTTCCGTCCGCTTGATTTCATAGTGAAAGTCCGGACTGACCGTCTGCGCGGCCTTGGATCCGAAATGGACCATGGGCAGCCGCCCTTCGGTAATGTACAGATACCCGTCCGAGGCCATCTGGTTGAGCACGTCGCGGATGCGCGCCTCTGGAACCTGGTCCAGAGCCCCGTAGCTGGCGCACCGATCCAACCCTCGCCGAAGAAGGTCCTGCGAGCGCGAACCTCGGAGAATTTGCGCGATCTTGCCGGAGCCGAATCCCTGGTTCACATCATGCACGCACCTGCTGATGGCACGGGCCACATCGCTGACGTCGATGGTCGTGAAGGTGCTCAGACAGTTGGAACAGTTCTGGCAGCCGCCGCTGCCCGTGTCGGGATGCCCGACCGGGACGGATTTGCCCTTGTCGGCCTCGGCAGGAGAAAGGCCCGCGGCAGCCTGGTCCACCTCCTCGCCGAAGTACCGCAGCATGTACTGGTGAAGGCAACCCGTGGTTCGACAGTAGCCAATCATGACATTGAGCAGACGCCGGTGTTCGGCTCTGACCGCTTCAGCCTGCTCACCGGTCAGTCTGTCGTTGCCGTTGTCCATGTCCAAGAGGCGCCTGCGGGTGACGATGTCGCTCTCGTTCCACAGCAGCGAGCAGCGGGCGGGCTCGCCGTCACGTCCAGCTCTGCCGGCCTCCTGGTAGTAGGCCTCGATGCTCTCAGGCATGTTGTGATGGATGACATAGCGCACGTTGGACTTGTCGATGCCCATGCCGAAAGCGTTGGTGGCCACAACCACCTGCACCTTGTCGTTGACGAAGTCCCGTTGCGCCTGCTCCCTGTCCTGGGCATCCATCCCAGCGTGGTAGCTGACAGCGCTTACACCGGCCTTGGTCAGGTCATCGGCCAGGGCCTCGGTCTCCTTGCGAGTGGCACAGTAGACGATGCCTGAGTCATCGCCATGCTTTAGGGCATACTGGACCACCCAGCGATTTTTGTATTTGCTCTCCAGCTTGATCACGTCGAAGAAGAGGTTGGGCCTGTCGAAACCCGTCACCGCTACATAAGGGTCGTCCAGGCCCAGCATGTATACGATGTCACGTCGAACCTTCTCGGTCGCCGTAGCGGTGAAGGCTGCCACCGTGGGCCGGTTGGGCAGGAATCTGATGAAATCGCCGATGCCCAAGTAGGCAGGGCGGAAGTCCTGACCCCACTGGGATACGCAGTGGGCTTCGTCCACAGCCAGCAGGGAGATCCTCGTATGCTGGGCGAACTCCCTGAATCTGGGGGCATCCAGCCGTTCCGGAGCCACGTAGAGGATTTTGCTGCGTCCCTGGGCAGCCTGAGCCAGAGCCAGGGACTGCTCATCCATGTCCTGGGTGGAATTGACGAACGAAGCATGAATGCCGGCATCCTCAAGCCCGTCCACCTGGTCCTTCATCAGGGAAACCAAGGGAGAGATGACGATGGTCAGACCGTCCAGAAGGGTGGCAGGAATCTGATAGCAGATTGACTTGCCGGCTCCGGTCGGCATAACACCCAGGCAGTCCTGCCCGTTCAGGATAGCCTTGACCAAATCCTCCTGACCCGGGCGAAAGGACTCATATCCGAAATACCGCTTCAGCGCCTGCCCTGCATCCTGGATGTCCACCATGATTCCCCAGTCTATTGCCTCGGCAGGAGTCAAGCAGTGGGCGAACGACCATGTGGTCAATCGTCGCTGGAATTCTTAGCTATCCTGCCACTAACCCAGAATGCTGAGCCCCTGGATAGCTGGTAGCTGCCGACGGCTGGTGAGCCAGTAGCTGAACAGGATGCATATGGCGGAGAAGACTAATGTGAAGACCACTTGGGGCCAGAGTAAATACACGGTGACGTATCCCCATAAATCAACATTCATGAAGGGGCTTAAGGTCTTGTACATCCAATGGCCGCGCATAAGGTTGATCATCTGAACCGCCGTTTGCTGCCACCCCCAGAAATTCCAGCCGGAAATCGAATGCCAGAAACCAACACAGATCAACAGCCCTACCAGCAGCAGACATCTGCCTTTTCGATCAAGACGGGCGGCCAGGTCACCCAGCACCTGGCCAAGCAGAACGAAGGCTACCTGCACCATAAAGACATGCAGCGCCAGAGCCAGCCAACGGAACGGCTGCTGGGCATACGACTGGTTAAAGCATGACACACTCCAGGGATCAAGAGTCAGTCTCCAAGGCGAACAGCCCTGTACGAGAAACCTTTGGTAACTTTCTGTAAAGGGCATCCATCCGATTTGGCCTAGGCTGCTGATAATCGCGAGCACGATCATGAAAGTGGTTGTCGCCAGGGCCATGACCACATTGGAGATGATCTGGGTCCATGCGATTGTAGAACGAGTCACAGCGTTGGAGATCAGGGGCCGGAAAGTCGTCAGTGAGCAGACGAAGGCGGTGGCCATGAGCACCATTTCGGTGAACAGACCGGTGAACCCGGAGCTCAAGGGGATGAACCCCATAACACCCAGAGTGAGGACGAGAGCCCAAATCAAAAAGACGATCAGCCTCGGCATCACCTGTACGCGCAGAGCCATCCGGGTCTGCACCGCAGGCGACAGGAAACTTTTGATTCGGGCCCACCCTTCAGCTGGTCCAGCACCCAGGTCGGGGCTTTCTGGCCCCAGCTTGGTCTTCGTCCGCACTACCCCCGCAACTTGCGTGTTATTCATTGTGCCGCTCCTTCCGTTATCTGGACGAAGTAGGTCTGCAGATCCATGGGGGCGACAATAAGCCCCTTGGGCTGCTCGTCGGACACTGGCCCCTCGAAGCTGACGCGCAGCAGGTCGCCGATGCGCTGCCTGCTCAGCAGCTGTGGGTCGCCCTGGGCAAGGTAGCCCTCCACGTCACGCGGACGGCCAGTGACAGTGGTCCCCAGGGCTGACAGATCATCCACGCTGAAAGATCGCAGAACCCGCCCCTGGTCGATGATCGTGGCGCGGGAGATGAGCTGGCTGACCTCGTTGATGATATGGGTGGCGATGATCATGGTCGGTCCGCGCTGCTGATAGGCCTCCAGAACGAAGGAGTAGATCCTCTCCCTGGCCGCCGCATCCATTCCTGTTGTCGGTTCATCCAGAATGAGGTATTCCACAGGCAGGCAGAGTCCGATGACGTCCTTGACTACCTGACGCTGCCCCATGGAGAGGGAAGCAAAAGTGTCAGTCAGCCTCAATGCGAAGCTCTTAAGAATACGCTCAGCCAAGTGCCAGTCGAAATCACCATAAAACCCCTCGGCCATGGCGAATGCTTGTCTAATGTGTCGTCGGGATGGATAGGGCCAGGTTTCGTTGACCAAGGCCACGCGGCGAGCGATTCTTGAGTCGCTGACCAGATCGCTTCCATCCAGGTGGACCAGCCCCTGGTCAGGAAGTGTCCTACCCGTCATCAGATTGCACAGGGTGGACTTGCCGGCTCCGTTCCGCCCGAAAAGTCCGTATATATTGCCAGGCTCAAAGCAGAGTGAGATCTCATCCAGGGCCTTCAGCTTTCCGTACGATTTGTCCACCTTGGAAACTGTCAGACTCATTGGTAGACCCTTTCTATGATGGCGTCCAGGTCCTCACGAGATACGTTCAGAGACTTGGCTTCTTCGACCAGATCCTGGAACCTGCCGTTCAGGAGTTCCCTCCTGCGACGCTCACGAACGCTCCGGCCAGCACCGGCAGTGACAAACATGCCCAGCCCCCGCCGTTTCTCCAGAAGGCCCCGGTCGACCAGCAGGTTCATCCCCTTGAGGACGGTTGCCGGGTTGATCTGGTAAGCGGTCGAGATTTCCGTGGTGCTGGGAATCCTTTCACCATCGGCGACCAGTCCCTCGGCTATGGCTTCGGTCAACCGGTCTGCCACCTTCACGAAAACGGGCCGACCATCTGGTATTTCGATCGCCATCGTTTGACCGCCTTGTCTGCCTTGATTCGGGGCGTCGAATTAGGATCTGCATTACTGTTTATTACTTAGTTACTTGAGTAACTAACCAACAGTCTACGATTTGCTCTACCAACCGTCAAATCAGGTGCAGTCTTTAACCGTCCGTTTCTCTGCACAGATGCTCTCGCTGCCCTCCTTCATTCCGTCAAGGACGGGCATGCACTCATGTAATTTTGCTTGGCCAGAATGCCGATGAGCACCGGTACCTATAGGGTCGCAGCTGCCAGTAGCTGACGAGTATAAGACTGACTGGGGTGATCGAGGATGGCTTTCACAGGCCCCTCCTCCACCACCTTTCCTTGACTGAGCACCATGACCCTGTGCGCGATGTGCTGAACCACGCCCAAATCATGGGAGATGATGATCATGGACATGCCATTTGACGGATTGCTCTGCTTTCTGGACTGGGCCATGATGGACTGAAGGGTATGAAGAATCCCAACGCGTGCTGAAACGTCAATGGCGCTCATGGGCTCATCGGCCAAGAGTATCCGGGGCTTGACAACAAGGGCTCGGGCTATGGCCGCCCGCTGAGCCTGGCCTCCGGACAGATCGGAGGGATAAGCCGTCATGATCCTGCCTGGATCAAGCTGAACCTCTGACAAG
Source organism: Bifidobacterium sp. W8112 (assembly GCF_016101425.1). Lineage (NCBI taxonomy): Bacteria > Bacillati > Actinomycetota > Actinomycetes > Bifidobacteriales > Bifidobacteriaceae > Bifidobacterium > Bifidobacterium sp. W8112. The sequence continues at coordinate 447,406 of NZ_JACFQN010000001.1, forward strand.
ACCTTGGCCACCTGATCAGCAGAGCCCGTCCCACCCTGACGACGATGCCATAGGTGCCCGCTTCCCCTGCGCCTGGCAGCCAGAAGAGGTTCAGCAACCGATCGACCGATAGTCCAGCGCGGGTCGAGGGAGGCAAAAGGGTTCTGAAAGACCAGAGCAGAGTCCCGGGCAAGCTCCTTGGCGGCCGGGGAACCATGCAGAACTGGTCTGCCCTCATATGCCACCTGCCCGGCATCAGGCCTCAACTGACCAAGGAGCATATGGGAAAGCGTGGTCTTCCCTGAGCCGGACTCCCCTATGATCGCCAAGCACTCCCCCGGCAGGAGGGAAACATCGATGCCGTCAACTGCAGCTTCTCGAGCCGTTCCACTGTCCCTGGAGGCATAGACCTTGGTCAGGCCCTCCCCGATCAGGATCGGATCGGCATGTGCACTGTCAGTCGTCCTCATGCTTGCCTCCATCTGTGCTCAGCGTCAACTCTCTGGCCGCTCGCACCAGGGTCCTGCCCTGTGTGCTGGATGGGCTGCGCAGAATGCTCTGCGTCTGTCCGCTTTCCACCACTCGCCCTGCATCGAGGATGTAGCAGTAATCGGCAACCCGGGCCAGGACTGAGAAATCATGGGTGATGAACAGCAGGGAGGCCCCGCTCTGGTCGACCAAGGAGACCAACAGGTCCACAATCTGCCGCTGGGTTATGGCATCCAGGGCCGTGGTCGGCTCGTCTGCCAGAATCAGTCTGGGCTTGGTGACCAGGGCTGTGGCTATGGCCGCCCGCTGCTGCTGTCCCCCGGACAGCTCATGCGGATAGGATCCAGCCAGATCCGCATCCAACCCGACCTGGGCCAATATCTCCATGACCCGCCTGCGCCGTTCCTGGACGCTCAGACGATAGTGGCGGCGAAGAGGCAGCTCAACCTGGCTGTAGATCTTCTTGACCGGGTTCAGGGCCGTGGAAGGATTCTGAAAGATCATGCCCATCCGGGAACCGCGCAGATCCGCCAGGGACCGGTCGTCCGAACCGAGAATCTGGAGCCCGTCCACCAGAATGGATCCCGACAGGGAGGCCGTCAGTGGTGTGGTGCCCAAAACGCTGCGGGCGATCATCGACTTTCCGGAGCCTGAGGAGCCGATCAGGCCTACCCGCTGGCCGTCCCCGACTTTGAGGTCCACCTGGTCGAGAATGGTGTGGCCATTGATGGACAGGCTCAGGCCGTCAATATTCAGCGACATGATTGGCCTCCCTCGCCTGTATGGACCGCATTCTCGACATGATGATCAGCGTCATCTGATTGCCCGGATTGAAGAGTGGACCGTCCGGCGGCAGCTACGGCAGCCCTGAGCCTGGGGTTGGTAACCGGATCGATGGCATCACGCAGAGCGTCGCCGAATAGGTTCAGAGCAACCACCACCATCGTGACCACCAGGCCAGGCCAGAGCACAGTAAGTGGAAAGACATTGATGAACTTGACCGAGGTGGTCAGCGAGTGCCCCCAGGAGGGCAGACCAGAGGGAACGCCCACCCCCAAGTAGGTCAACCCTGACTCAGCCAGCACGGAGGTCCCCGCCGACATGGAAAGCTGCACGCACAGGACCGGAATGACATTGGGTACCAAATGAGTGCAGAAGATTCTGAAGGATCCGACCCCGCTGTGCCGGGCGGATTGCACATAGTCCGACTCTGCTGCCAGAAGCGCTTGGGGCCGTACGATCCGGGCCAGGTTGAGTCCGTAGCCGAATCCGCAGGCCACAACAACCACGGCGATGCTGGGTCCCAGGGGGACGGCCAGAATCAGGGCCAGCAGAACCGTAGGCAGGGAAATCAGGGCGTCGACCAGAACCACGACGGTCTGCGACACTCCCGAACGGCGCGAGACCATGGCCATGACCAGAAGAAGCCCCAATACACCCGATAGGAGGACCGCCAGAAGGCTGATGGCCAGGTTGGTGGCCGATCCCGCCATCAGCCAGGAGAGAATGTCTGCCCCGGTGCCATCCGTTCCCAGCAGGTGGTCGCGGCTGGGGGCCTGCCAGATCCGGTACCCGTCGGTGGTCCAGATAGGAACCGGGGTCCAGAACCTGGAGACCAGGGAGACCAGGATCCATATGGCCAGAACAATCAGCGAGTACCGCCCCGAGGCCTTGCCCCACATGCTGGCCAGCACCACCCGCATCCGCCTGAAAAATCCCAGTCGGCCCGGGAATACGGCCCTCGATCCCAAGCGCGGCCTGTCTGCGTGTTCCCAGCTCATCAGTCAGCCGCCTCCTGCCTGGCCACACCTCGAAAGCGCGGATCGATCAATCTATGGATAACGTCCACCAGCAGTCCCAGGAAGAGGAAGAAGGCCGCCAGAAGAAGCAGCTCGGACTGAACCGCCGGAAGATCCCGGTTGCCCACGTCGGTGATCAGCATGGAGCCCAGTCCAGGCAGGGCGAACAGGTTCTCACTGACCATGACACCGGTGATCATTTCGGCCATGGTCAGCCCGACCACGGAGACCAGCTGGGGGGAAGCCAGTCGCAGACCAATGCGCAGGGCAGCCTGGGTTCTGGTCATCCCGCAGGCCATGCCCATGTCCACATACCCCGATGAGAGCATGTCGCCCAGCAGGGAGCGGGTGTACCGCATGATGCCGGCGCCCACGATGATGCCGGTGGACAGAGCAGGCAGAATCAAAGCTGCCAAGGCCGGACCCGGCTGAGCCCAGCCGAGAGCAGGAAAGCCCTGGGAGGGCAGCAGGCCAATCAGGCCGCTGCCCTTGGCGAAGAGCATGATCAGCAGCAGTCCTGACCAGAGGGCGGGTACGGATCCGCCCACGATGGCGGCCATGTGGCTGAAGGACTGCATCCGTGGCGAGCGCGCCAGAGCGGCCGCGCAGCCCAGGGGAATGCCCAGCAGCAGGGCCACACTCAGCCCCAGAAGAATCAGCGGGAAGGTGATCTGGGCCCGGACACCAACCTGGGAGGCGATGGGACGGTTGGTCAGAATGGACCTGCCCAGGTCCCCTTGCAGAAAGCCGCTGATCCAGTCCAGATACTGCCTTGGGTAGGAGCGGTCCAGGCCCATCTGCCGACGCAGCCGGTCAACACGCGCAGGCGGAGCATCCAGCCCGGCCATGACGGCGGCCACGTCACCAGGCAGGATGCGCAGAGCCAGGAAGATCAGCAGGGAGATGCCCATCAGCGCCAAGATGAAGAGCACCAGGCGCCGCACTAGGAATTTGGCCATGGCTATCCCCGCCTGTAGGTCACGCCGGACAAGGGCAAGAGGGACTGGTTCAGATCGACCGGGAAGCCCTCCAACCCCGTCCGCCAGGCCGTGGTCACCCGGTAGTTGAAGAGCCAATCCGCCGCCGCATCGTTGCTGACAATCCGGGCGGCCTGGGCCAGGAGCCTGTCGGAGTCATCGGCGGAGGTCGTGGCCATGGCCTGCCTATAGAGCTCCTGGACCTGACGATTGTCATAGTTGTAGTAGTAGCCGGGGTTGGCCCACTGATGGAAGTCGTGGCTCTCGCCATGATCCACCAGAGACAGGTCATAGTCCTTGTTGGCATGCACGTCCTGCAGCCAGACCGAGAACTCCACCACCCTCACATCCAGGTCGATGCCCACCTGGCGCAGCTGCGAGCGCAGCTGATCGCCCAGTTCGCTGCCATAGGTGTTGGCATAGGTCAGTCGTAGCTTGAGCCGGTGTTCGGGACCGTACCCGGCCTGGGCCAGTAGCCGCCGCGCCTGCTCCGGATCGTGGGGGTAGAGCCCGGTCAGATCCTGATAGCCGGGATCCAGGGAGGGTATGGGGCCGCCTAGGGCCCTGTCCGATCCGCCCCGGGAGGCGATCAGCTGCCGATGGTCGATGGCATGGCGGATGGCCTGGCGCACCCGCGGGTCGGATGTGGCGGCGCCCTTGCCATTCATGGCCAGGACGTACTTGTCGGTGTCGTCGCCCGCCTTGACCTGGAAGTCCGGGTTCTTGCGGAAGGGACTGGCCAGGTTCTCGGTGACCGGAGCCAGCACCTGCACATCCCCGCTGCGCAGGGCGTTGACAGCGGCGTTGTCGTCATTGAGATAGCGGATGACGATGGTTGGCGTCTTAGGCTTGTCGCTGCCCCAGTAGTGCGGATCGGCCTTGAGGGTGACCGAATCGTTTGGCCGGAAGCTTTCCAGCAGGTATGGGCCGGATCCCACGGCCTGGGTCTTCATGTCGTAATGGGCCCGCCGGTCAAAGACCAGGCCAGCCCGGCCGCTCAGCTGCCAGAGCAGGTCCTGGTAGGGTCTGGACAGCATCAGGCGCACCGTCAGCGGATCCGTAGCCTGAACGCCCTGGAAACCCTCCAGCATCTCGCTGCCCTGATAGTGTCCTGCCATGAGCCCACGAATGGAGTCGACCACGTCCTGGGCCCGAAGAGCATGACCGTTGGAGAAGCGGATGCCCTCATACAGGTGGAAGGTGTAGACCAAACCGTCCTCGGAGACATTCCAGGTTCTGGCCAGGCCCGGGCGCACCTGGTTCCGGGAATCCCGTGACACCAGGCCCTGATAGACATTGCCGATCAGAAGCTGATCCAGCGCCGTGCCCGACTGGTTGCGGATGTCCAGATTGGTGGGAGCCAGCTTGAGCCCCACCGTGACCGTGTCCGCTACGGTTCCTCCCTCGGCCTGGCCAATAGGTCCACGATGCCCGGTCCACAGGGAGAGTGCCAAGGCCACGGCCAGCAGGAGACTGAGCAGCTTCCAGGGCAGGGTGTTGCCGCCCGACCTCATAGGCCTGATCCTGGCGTTGAGTTCGGGGTCAGTGCTGGGGCCTGGCTCCTGGGCCGCCTCTGTATCTGCTGCGGTCACGCTGCCATGGGCATGCGTGCCGTGTCGATCTGCGTTCATTGACGAATCCTTATGCTGTGGTTGACCGCCATTCTGGTCGATCACCGCCCACCAGCATACTCCCCGAAGCCATCACCCAGGCTTATGCGCTTAGGATGGATTCGGAAAGCGCCACGCGCCCGGACGACGGCAGGGAGGAAGAGACATGCTGCTGGCCATCGACATCGGCAACACCAACATCGAGGTCGGATTCATGGAGGGCGACCAGGTCGCCGCCTCCTACAGGCTGACCACAAGGATCGACCACACGGCCGATGAGTTCGGGCTTCTGCTGGGGCAGCTCATGGCCCTGGCCGGCTACAAGACTGCGGACGTGCAGGATGCCATCATCTCCTCGGTGGCTCCTGCGGTCATGCACGCCGTCAGATCCTGCCTGATCCGTTTCTTTTCCATCGACCCCATGGTGGTGGGCCCTGGTGTGAAGACGGGCATGAACATCCGTCTGGACGACCCGCGCTCCCTGGGCGCCGACTGCCTGGCCGACTGCGTTGGCGCCTTCCACCGCTACGGAGGGCCGGTCCTGGTCATCGACTTCGGCACAGCCACCACCTTCAACTATGTGGATGACAGGGGCGCCATCCGCTCCGGCCTGATCGTGCCAGGCATCCGTTCCGGGGCCCAGGCCCTTGCCGGTCAGACCGCCCAGCTCCCCCAGGTGGAGATCACCCGTCCTCAGACCATCATGGCCACGGGCACCAGGACGGCCATGCAGGCCGGGCTCTATTACAACTTCCTTGGCGGCCTGGAGCGGATCATCCGTCAGTACCGCAGCGAGATAGGCCGTGACTTCCACGTGGTGGCCACGGGAGGCATGGGCCGTACGTTCTCACAGGACACCGACCTGATCGGGGTCTACGATCCCGAGCTGATCTTCGCCGGCATGTACAGGATTCACCAGCTCAATGCCGATGGCCGACCACACGCTGCACCAGCGCGCCATTGACCTGCAGACTGGCCTGCTTGCCCTCCCCGTCAACGCTGGCCAGTGAACCCACCAGGGCTTGGCCCTCCAGCTGAACCTGCACCGGATGCCTGGACCGGTTGAACAGAAAGACAAATCGCGTCCGATCATCCTTGCTGACTCGCTCAACTCTCAACAGATCGGAGTCTCCATGGGCCGACCGCATATCAGCGACATCCAGGGCCTCCAGCAGGGCAGGAAGAACCTTGGCCAGATCCTGGGCATCCATACGGCAGCCCAGATAGGCGGCCTTGCCATGACCCCAGTCATGGACGGTCATGGCCGGCATGCCATCCATCCCTGTCCAGGGATCCGCCCGGTAGCTAGCCAGGACCTCGGTGCCCTTGTCCAGGTGACTGATGACATCGGCCCAGTCGTGCGCCGTGACCCCGTTGGCCAGGTCCAGGTGATCCAGCAGGCCAGGTGTGCCGGGAGCCATGGGTGCGAACTCCTCGACCGACAGACCCAGCAGGTCCCGAAGCGGCCCCGGATACCCACCGGTCCAGACGCGGTCCTGCTCGTCGGCGATGCCGCTGCCCCAGGTGACGATCAGCCGCCCTCCACTGTGTACATACTTGTGCAGCCGCTTGGAGAGGTCAGCGTCGATCAGGTAGAGGGCTGGCAGGACCACCAGCGGATACTCTTCCCATCCGGCCCTGACCGGCAGGACATCGGGCCGAATGGCGTTGTCCAGAAAGGCCCGGTACCAGACCGGCGGCTCCTGGCCATGCTCGACCCGGTCGCTGGGTGAGGCTGCGTGAGAGCTGGCCCACTGGCTTGCATAGTCGAAGACCAGGGCCACCGGGGCCTTGGCCAGCGTGGTACCAGCCAAACCAGCCTGCGAGAGGCCCTGCAGATCCCTTCCCAGCTGGCAGACGTCGCGGAAGACTGCCGTGTCCTCGCCGGCATGAGGCAGCATGGCCGAGTGGAACTTTTCCGCACCGGCCCGGGACTGCCGCCACTGGAAGTAGCAGATGGCATCAGCACCGAGTGCCAGGTGGGCCAGAGAGTCGCGCTCCAGCTGTCCAGGCTCCTTGCGGAGGTTGACCGGCCGCCAGTTGACCGCCGAGGTGGACTGCTCCATAAGCCACCAGGGACGTCGGCGGGCGATGGCGTCCACCAGGCTGGAGGAATAGGCCAGCTCCTCCAGATGATCCCTGCCCGGCGTCACATAGTGGTCGTTGGCCACAAAGTCCACCTGGTCGCCCCAGTCGTCGTAGTCCAGGGCGAATCCGCCGGCGCTGACCATGAAGTTGGTGGTCAGGGGGATGTCCGGGGTGATCTCAGCCAGGGTGTCACGCTCAGCCATGTAGAAATCCTTGAGGGCATCGGAGCTGAACCGCTCGAAGTCCAGCATGCGGCCCGGATTCTGGAAATTCCCCTGACCGATAAAGCGCGGCGGCAGAATCTGCGAGAAGTCGCTCAGCCTCTGTGACCAGAAATCCGTGCCCCAGGCGCGGTTGACGGCCTCGATGTCCTTGTAGCGGCGGCGGCACCAGCGCTGGAAGGCCCGCATGGCATCGTCGGAATAGTCGAAGCGATTGTGGCAGCCATACTCATTGCCCACATGCCAGGCCACCAGATAGGGGTTGTTCCGGTAGTGCTCGGCCATGGCCCGGCAGAGCTTCAAGGCATAGGAGCGGAAGATCGGCGAGGTGGGCCGCCAGTGCTGCCGGGCCCCGGGCCAGACCGTGTCGCCTCGCTCGTCCCTGAGCAGAACCTCAGGATGGGCCTGGGTGAGCCAGAGCGGCGGCGAGGCCGTGGCCGAGGCCAGGTTGACCCCGATGCCCGCCCGGCCAAGCTTGTCGATGATCCGGTCCAGCCAGTCGAAATCGAAAACACCCTGGCTGGGCTCTATGCGCGACCAGGAGAAGACCGCCAAGGCCACCACGTTGACCCCTGCCTTGGTCATCAGCCTGATGTCCTCATCCCATGTATCCTCGGGCCATTGGTCGGGGTTGTAGTCGCATCCGTACCAGAGGGACTGCTGACCCTTGAGGTGCTTGGGCCATCGATAGGCCCGCCGTGTCGGTTTGCTCATGGGTAGAACCTCCTGGTCCGTCTCAAACCTCGGACGGGGATACCTGCCGCGTCCACGTCGTCCCGCGGCTCGGGGATCCCCTGACCATTATGTCTTACCAGTCTGACTGTTCAGGCTTTTCCTTGAGGCTCCAAGGGAACGGAAGAGGTGAAAGTTCGATCAACCCCGGTGAAGGGGTCGGTGAACTCCAGGCGACGGGCCACCAATTGCAGCGGCTGGGAGAAGTCGTCATAGGCCCGGGACTGGATTCGGGGGTAAAGATCGTCACCCACTATGGGCAGCCCCAGAGCGTTCATGTGCACACGAAGCTGGTGGGTCTTACCGGTCTTCGGGTAAAGGGTGTAGGTGGCCAGGCATCCCTGGCCCGCCGTCAAATCGATCCGAGTAACCGCATTGACAGGCCCTCGCTCCTCCCAGGCCTGGAGAACCCCACGGCGCTTGATCATCCTGGAACGGCGCTCCAGCGGGAAGACCCGGGGCGAATCCAGGTGTCGCACAGTGCCGGTCCGCGGACGCACTATGGGTCGCACCGGCGCCAGGCACTGGTAGACCTTGCGCACGCGATGCTCCTGGAAGAGCATCTGATAGGCCCGCCTGGCAGCCGGATCTCGCACCAGGACCAGCACGCCCGCAGTAGCCCTATCAAGCCGGTGGGCAGGGATGATGTCGGGCTCCCCGTAAAGTCGGCGCATTCGGATCAGCACAGTACTGGCGTACCACATCCCTCGAGGCATAGTGGCCAGAAAATGGGGCTTGTCGACCACGATGATGCGCTGGTCCTCGTATATGATTCGGGGTTCGAAGGGGATCCGCGGCTCCTCAAGGACCATCCGGTGCCCCCGCTGCCCGGACCCGACAGCCATGGGATCCTATTCCACCGTGACCGACTTGGCCAGATTGCGGGGCTTGTCCACATCCAGACCCTTGAGCCGGGCCATGTCCAAGGCGAACAGCTGCAGGGGAACCACGTCCACCAGGGGGCTGAGCAGGGTTGGGCAGGGCGGCCTCCAAAAGACCACGTCAGCATAGCGGTCGGCGTCCGGGTCGCCCTCCTCGGCCACGACAATGGTGAAGGCGCCACGGGCCTTGACCTCCTCGATGGCCGAGATGACCTTGTCGTGCAGCACATTGCGGCCCCGTGCGCTGGGTACGATGACCACCACAGGCTCCCCCGGCTCCACCAGGGCGATAGGCCCGTGCTTGAGCTCGCCAGCGGCGAACCCCTCGGTGAAGATGTAGGCGATCTCCTTGAGCTTGAGCGCCCCCTCCAGCGCCACCGGGTAGCCCACATGCCGCCCCAGGAAGAGGAAAGAGCGGGCCTTGGACATACGCTGAGCCGTCTGGCTGATGACCTCGGCCTGTCCGTCCAGCACCTTCTGGATCTTGGCAGGCATGGCCTTGAGGCTGTCGATGGTCTGGTGAATCTCGTCTCGATACATGGTCCCCTTGACCTGGGCCAGGTAGAGCCCCAGCAGGTAGGCCGCCACGATCTGGGCCAGAAAGGCCTTGGTGGAGGCCACAGCCACTTCGGGGCCGGCGTGGGTGTAGAGCACGGCGTCGGACTCCCTGGGGATGGTGGACCCCTGGGTGTTGCAGATGGCCAGAACCCGTGAACCCTGTTCGCGTGCGTGGCGAAGCGCCATCAGCGTATCCATGGTCTCCCCGGACTGGGATATGGCCACGACCAGGGTGCGCGGGGTCAGAATGGGATCACGGTAGCGGAACTCATGGGCCAGCTCGACCTCCACCGGGATGCGGACCCAGTGCTCGATGGCGTACTTGGCCACCAGGCCAGCGTAGGAGGCCGTCCCGCAGGCCACGACGATGATCTTGTCGATCTGGCGGAAGACCTCCTCATCGATGTGGACCTCGTCCAGATCCAGGTCGCCCGACTCGTCGTATCGGCCCAACAGGGTGTTGGAGACGGCAGCCGGATCCTCGTGGATCTCCTTGTCCATGAAGGAGTCCCATCCGCCCTTTTCGGCGGCCGAGGCATCCCAGTCGACGGTATAACGGCGGGGATGCTCAACCGGGTGCCCTTGGAAGTCCGTAACCTTGACCTGGTCCGCACTGATGCAGACAGCCTGGTCCTGCCCCAGCTCCATGGCCTGGCGTGTATAGGCTACGAAGGCGGCCACATCGGAGCCCAGGTAGTTCTCCCCGTCTCCCAGACCGACCACCAGCGGCGAATCATGTCGGATGCCCACCACCAGATCAGGCTGACGTGAGTCCACAGCCAGGATGGTGAAAGCTCCTTTGAGCATACGGGCCAACCGCCTGATGGCCTCGAAGATATCGGGCTGGCCGGTGGCATCGACGATCTCCTGGGCAATCTTGCCCAGAAGCTTGGCCGCCACTTCGGTGTCCGTGGAGGACACGAAGGTGTATCCCTCGGTCTCCAGGTCCAGTCGCAGCCTTGAGGCGTTCTCGATGATCCCGTTGTGGATCAGCGCGACCTTGCCGTCACGGCTGGTGTGGGGATGAGCGTTGACATCAGTGGGTTCGCCATTGGTGGCCCAGCGGGTGTGCCCGATGCCCACGGTGGCTTCGGGCATGGGCTTGGTCTTCAGATCAGCAACCAGATTGCCCAGGCGCCCTGCCTTCTTGCGTATGGCCACCTGCGTCATTCCCGGGGCAGCAAGAGCCACTCCAGCCGAGTCATAGCCCCGGTACTCCAAACGTTCCAGACCCTTGAGGCAGACCTCCAGGGGCCTGCCGCAGGCCGTCCGCACCGATCCTGCATAACCGACGATTCCGCACATGGACCCCAGTCTAGCCATGGGAGTTCCGCCGTCGCCTGTCCGGAAGGCTTCTTGCCGGAATTTCTACAACCTGGACAGGGCCTGAGCCTGCTGAGGCTAGAGTACGGTATGCAAGAATTCAGCGAACCTCTCGGAGTGCGGATGGTCGATGATGTCAGGGCCTCCCTGCTCCACCACGACGCCCTGATCCATAAAGACGATCTGCTCAGCCACCTCGCGGGCGAAGCCCATCTCATGGGTGACCACCACCATGGTCATGCCCTGTTGGGCTACCTGCCGCATGACCCCCAGGACCTCCCCTACCAGCTCCGGATCCAGGGCTGAGGTGGGCTCGTCGAAGAGCATGATGTCAGGGTGCATGGCCAGGGCTCGCGCGATGGCCACACGCTGCTGCTGACCGCCGGAGAGCTGGGCAGGATAATAGTCCATCCTGTCCTCCAGCCCTACACGTTCCAGCTGGGCCTGAGCCTCCTGGCGGGCATCGGCCTTGGGAACCCGGCCCACATGGACCGGCGCTTCCATGACGTTCTCCAAGGCAGTCATGTGGGGAAAGAGGTTGAAACGCTGGAAGACCATGCCGATCTTGGAGCGCTGCCTGGCAATGGCCTTGTCGTCCAGGGTCTGCAGCACAGGGCCCTTGCCGGTATCGATCTTCTGGTATCCGGTCAGCTCGCCGTCCACATAGATTTCGCCGGCTGTGCGGGTCTCCAGCTGGTTGATCAGCCGCAGCAGCGTTGACTTGCCCGAACCAGAAGGCCCCAGGACGGCCGTTACCGTGCCGGGCATGACCTCCAGGTTGATTCCCCGCAGTACATGCTGGTCGCCGAATACCTTGTGCACATTCCTGATGACGATAGCCGGATTCTTATTGACTTGCCCATTTTTCCTGGTCTGCCTGTCCTCGTCCATGATTTTCCTCCTGCGCTCAGGCGTTCAGCCCGGCCATCATGACCTTGTTGACCTTGTCAGTTTCCTGACGGGTCTGCGGGTCCTCGCCATCCTTGCCGTCCTTGGCCCCTGATCCGGCCAGGGGCCGCGAGTCGAAGCCCTTGCCGTAGTGCTTCTCCAGCTGGGCCTGGATGACCATCAGAACGGAGGTGATGACCAGGTACCAGATGCAAGCCACGATCAGCAGCGGGATGGTCTTGTAGATGCGGTTGGCGATGGCGTTGGTGGCGAACTGGAGCTCCAGGGTGAAGGGCACGGCAAGGGCCAGGGATGTGGTCTTCAACATGCCGATGGTTTCATTGCCGGTAGGCGGCACGATGATGCGCATGGCCTGAGGCAGGACGATCCGTCGCATGATCATGGAGGGCGGCATGCCCAGAGCCTTGGCGGCCTCCTCCTGGCCGGGGTCCACAGCCTCGATGCCGGCACGGACGATTTCGGAAAGGTAGGCAGCCTCGTTCAGCCCCAGGCCCAGAACCGTGGCCACGGTGGCGTTGAGCACGGTTTTGGTGTCGACGCTCCAGAACTCCGGCCCGAAGGGGATGCCTATGGCCAGCTTGGGAATCAGCACGGAGAGCAGGCCCCAGAAGACCAGCTGGGTGTATACAGGAGTGCCGCGGAAGAACCAGATGAAGAACCAGCTGACCCAACGCAGGACCGGATTGGACGACTTGCGCATGACCGCCAGGATGATGGCCAGGATTGTGGCCAGAACCATGGCGTAGACGGTCAGCAGAAGGGTCCACTTGATGCCGTCCAGGACATGCTCGTTGAAGAGATACTTCCAGACCGTGGGCCAATCAAAGTTGGGATTGGTCACCATGCCATGGATCAGCATGGCCACGAAAACGGCCACGATGACGGCGGCCACGATCGGCCCCGGCTTGCGCACCGGCCTGGCCTCTATTCTGCCGGGGATCTGAATCTGGTCCGTCCCCTTCTTGGTATGCATCTCCTGCTTCCTTCCGCACCGCTGAACGTATTCAGGCCCAGCCTATCCAGCCGGGCCAACCGCTAGGCGCAGACCGGTTGTCGAGCCGACCCTCGCCTAGAGGCCTGTCTCAGTCAGAGACCGCAGGGTTGATCTCCGCCTTTTCGACTGCCCCGCTCTGGACGCCCCAGTTCTTGAGGATCTTGACGTAGGTGCCGTCGTCGATCAGCTTCTGGAGTGCCGCCTGAGTGGCTTCAGCCATGCCACTGCCCTTCTTCAGAGCAGCTCCTTGCAGGACGATGTCGGTATCCTTGCCCAGCTTCTGCAACTGGCCGTCGGTCTGCTTGATGGCATATCCGGTCACCTGGGAGTCGGCGTAGAAGACGTCGATCTTGCCGTTGACCACCGCCGTGGCGGCATCGGTCTGCTGCTTGTAGGACTGCACATCCACCGGCTTCTTGCCCTTGGCCTTGCACTCGGCCGAAATCTTGTCTGTCGCCTGCTGCTCTTCGATGGTGCCCGTCTGCACACCGACCTTGACGCCGCAGATGTCGTCAGGATTGATCTTGTTGGGGTTGCCTTTTTTGACTGCAAAGGCCGTGCCTGCCTTGAAGGTGGTGACGAAGTCAACCGACTGCATCCGCTCCTTGGTGATGGTGAAGCTGGAGATGCCCGCGTCGTACTTGCTGCCGATGGCCGGGATGATGGTATCGAAGGAAGCGCTGACCATCTCCCCCTTGAGCCCCATCACCTTGGCGATGGCGTTGGACAGGTCGACGTCATAGCCGATCGGTGTCTTTCCGTCCTCATTCATGAATTCACCCGGAGCATACGAGGTCTCCATGCCCACAGTCAGCTTGCCGTCCTTGGAAACCGACTCGGGCACCTTGGCCGCGATGGCCGGATCCTTTTTGATGCCACTGACGTCAAAAGCCGCCGGATGGGAACTTGTTGTGGACTTGCCCGATGCACTGTTGCTGTCCGCCTCGTCGGTGGTTCCGCAGGCCCCGAGGGAGGCCAGCAGGGTGACACTCAGAGCCGCCGCCAGCACCGCCTTGATCTTGCCCATGTCTCTTCTCCTCTTCCGGACCGCCCGAGGCGACCCTCCGTGTCCCTTGATCGACATGCACTATTATGCACACATTTGTATTTTTATGCACGCGGCTGACTATTGAATCTTCCATTGCGATTTGCTCTGCAGGGCGGAATTTGGCTCCAGGTCAAGCTTCAGGACCTTATAGAACACCGCCAATCGCCTTAGCCCCGGGCGTGTCGACCTGCATAGTGCAAGGGAATATCAGCAGACAACCGTCCCTATCCAAGAGTCATCTGAGCATCGGAAAGTGCATCAGCACGTATCTCAGCCCCGCCGGTTCCGGTAGCGCATGGCCCTTTGGGCCTCACGGCGGTCCTGTTCCTCCCGCAGGGACTGACGCTTGTCATACTCACGCTTGCCCCTTGCCACGGCGATCTCCACCTTGACTCTGCCATCCTTGAAATACAGGCTCAGTGGGACGATGGTGTAGCCCTTGGCCTGAATCTGCCGCTCCAGACGAATGATCTGCTTGGCATGCAGAAGCAGCTTGCGCTTGCGCTTGGGGGCATGGTTGTTCCAGGTGCCGTTGAGATATTCAGGGATATTCGCGTTCTCCAGCCAGACCTCGTGCCGACGGTCGATGCTGACGAATGACTCGGCCAGGGAGGCCCGCCCCTCGCGCAAGGACTTGACCTCAGTCCCGGTCAGGGCGATGCCGGCCTCATACCGATCTTCGATCTGGTAGTCATGACGGGCCCTGCGATTCTGGGCAATCATCGACGTGCCAGTCTCCTTAGCCATGGTGTCCTCCTCCGGACCATGCCGATCATGTCGCCTGGTAGGCCGGACGGCTAGGAGTGGCGTCCCAGGTGGCGGACCTGGTCCGCTTCGATGTCAGTAATGAATGTACTGGTAGTTGCCAGCCCCGTAAACCGTCTCATAGGCGGGGAATGAGGCAAATCCGGTGCCTCCCTCGGAGATGAGCACGGACCCGTCCCCGTTGACGCGCTCGACCACGGCCACATGGCCATAGGTCCAGTCGGCGTTCCAGTAACCGACCCGCTGGCCACGGGCGAAGACCATGGCAGCTCCGACGTGTGGAGTGTTGTTGACCAAGTAGCCCAGACTGCGTGCGGTATTGGCCCAGTCAGCCCCGTTGCCCATGTAGGATCCCACAGGAAGGGACAGCTGCGAGCGGCGGATGTAGGCCCAGAGGGTGCACTGACGGGCGGGATAAGCGCTGCCGCCCACCGAGTTGCCGGTGGGATGGCCGTAGCAGAACCCAGAACCCTCAGGACAGCTGCCAGGTACCCCGTAATTCATGCCGGAGGCACCTCCACCGCCCCCGTTGCTCGGCGGAGCCGGCTGCGGAGCCGGCGATGGTGCGGAGCCGCCACCGCCGACCTGCTGGGCGCCGCCGGCATGGGGATCGGCACCGCCGCCGGCATTGCCTGTGTTGAGGGAATCGATCATCGACTCGGTGGCCACGATGTCAGCGGCCTCACGGGCTGACTGGGTGGTCAGGGCAGCCTTCTGCCCCTCCAGCTGCTTGCGTGCTGCAGTTCCCTGGTCACGCAAGGCCTGCAGACTGTCCTGCTTGGCCTGCGCCGCGGCTGCCGCCTGCTGGGCCGCCGCCTGCTGCTGGTCGGCTTTGGCCTTCAAGGTGCTGATCTGCTCCTCGATGGCCTCGAGACGCTGCTTGCGATTCATGGACGAATTGAGGGTATTGGCGGCATCATTGGCTGTGTTGGCCTCGGATCGGGTCACGGCTGCATCGGACTGCATCTTGTCCACAAAGTCCTTGGTGCTGGAGGACTTGGTCACCACATCCATGACCTGGGAAGCCTCAGAGCCGTGGAAGCTCTTTCTCGCCATCTGCGCCACACCGGCCTTGGCATCGTCATAGTCGATGCCGGTCTGACGGATCTTGGCCTCCAGGTCGGCACGATCTTTGCGGGCCGCCTGCAATCGGTCGTTGGTGGCCTGAACCAGACTGTCGGCCTGTTCGGCCTGCTGCTGAGCTTCGACAGCGCTCTGCTGAGCCGCCGGGATCTGGTTGGCAGTCAGATCGTTGAGGCTGAGAATCTGGTCGGCCAACTGGCTGTTGACACCTGCCAGTTTGCTCTTCAGAGCCTCATGGCTCTGTACCTTCTGCTGATAGCTGCTCCAATCGGCCCGTGCCGGCGCAGGGGCCACTGTCAACCCCAGGATCCCACCGCCCAGCATCATGGCCAACGACCCCACCAGGCCGCAGATGGCTTCCAAGTGCTTCGTACGATTCATGGTCAAGTCCTCACTATCACTTATCCATGCTAGTCATCATTATGGCAGAGTTCGTGCCCATAAGGTCAACCCGGCCCGTCGCTGGGGATCAGGTCCTCAGATACCGCCGCAGGGAGATGGAAGAGGCCAATGCGGACAAGAGCATGGCCCCTAGGATCAACGCCGGGGCCATGAGCAGGACCGTGGATTGGTCCACGTAGGGCATCCACTGGACCGTCCGGGCCAGCCAATCCGTGATGAAAAGCTTGACGATGGCGCTCAGAGCGCCGACAGCCAGAAGAGACCCCAGCAAGGATGCCACCACGCCTTCCAGGATGAAGGGCAGCCGTATGGTCCAGTTGGAGGCTCCCACCAGTCTCATGATCTCGGTCTCGTTGCGACGCGAGGCGGCGCTCATCCTGATGGTGGTGCCAGTCAGCAGGATGGCCACGATCACCATGACTACGGCCAGAACCAGGGTGACTGCCGTAGCCCTGTTGAGAATCTTGAAGACCGGGTCGAATATCTGACGCTGGTCGGACACCTCCTCTACGCCGTCGCGTCCGGACAGCACCTCGGAGACCACCTGGTACTTGGTTGGATCCTTGAGCTTGAGACGCAGGGAGGCCTGCATGTCCGCTGCGGTCATGGTCCTTCCCTCGTATGTGCCGTTGGGGTACTGCTTGAGGAAGGTGTTTTTGAAGAAGTCCTCCCTGCTCTGGTAGGTGATTTTTGCCACAGAGTCGCGCAGCTCGGTATTGATGGTGTTCTCCAGCTTGACGATCTCGGCGTTGGTGGGCGCCTTGCCGGTCGCGCAGGATGCCGACTGGCTGGCGCCGTCCGGGCATAGCCAGACCACCACCTCTACTTGGTCGTACCAGTCCCCCTTGGCCTTGCTGATCTGGGCCTGCATGAGTCCCGATGCGCCGATGAAGAGGAAGGAGATGAACGTGACCAGCATGACCGAGAGGATCATGGAACCGTTGCGCCGCAGGTTGTCCCAGGTGCTGGAAAGGATGAACCGCAGTCTCATCGTGCCGCCTTCTTCTTGTCATGACGCTCGTTCCGAGCCTGTGCGCCGCTCTTTTGCTGGGGCTTCCTGGCCGCCTTGGGGGCTTCAGGGGGAGCGGGCGGGGCCGGCGGGGCCCCCATGGACTCGGCATCGTGAGACTCGACATCATGATCTATTTCATTCGTCGAGTCCTTTTTGCTGGTCCTGCTCTTGCCGGAGGGTGCTTTTGAGGATTGCGCGCCGTCCTGCTTCATGCGGACCGCAGCCTGACCGGATTCGCCGGTCGGTTGGGCTGGGCTGGATACATCGGGCCTCTTGAACTGTTGTTCACGATCAGAAGCCTCAGCAGAGGATTCCTTCAACGGTTGGCGGTTTTTGACTTTGTCATCTTTCTTGGGCCCGCCTTGACCATGGTCATGATTGTGATCGTCATGCGCGAGACCCTTGCGGTCACGACCTGGGTTCCTATCCTGCTCTCGACTGCCCGCATCTTCGGGCCGCGGAGCAGCTTCCGAACCACGAGCGGACTTCCGAGACTTCCTGGAGGCTGCAGGTTCTGCAGGTTCTGCTTGGGGACGATTCCCGGATTCGGCGCGATCAATTCCTGCCTTGCCCTGGTCTTTGTCACCGGAACCTTCACTCGACTGACCCGGTCGATCCTGGCTGCCCTGAGACACCGGTGCAGGTCTGCGGAATCGTTCGTCAGAATCGGAGTCGGCCTTCCGATCGGGCTGCCCCGCAGAGGCTTCTCCATGCTGACTGGAATCTTCCTGCGCAGACTCAAGACTGCCCAGGCCCTTCCCCCAGGTCAGGGTGTCCTCCACCGAGGTGAAGACCTGCCCATAACGTCCTGTTCTCCCCGAATGCATGGACTTGGCCAGCCGTGCGATTCCCTCATCGCCATACTGACCCTGGTCGACGGCCTGTGCCGCCGCCTGGACCACCTGCTTGGCCCCCTTGGTTCCATCCGCGATGGGTTCGGTAGCCGAGCTATTCCCATCCTGCACGACAACCTGCACCGGACGGCGCCCTCCAACACCAACCTCACGAGCACGGTCCAGGGCATCGCCGTCGGCGGGATCCCCGATGGCATGATGGGAGCGCGCCGCAACCTCGGCATCGGGGAAGAAGCGCGAAGAATCGTAGGAACCGTGGGCCTCGTCGCGCATGATCCGACCCGTATGCAGCTCCACCACCCGCTTGCGCATGGAGTTGACGATCTCCTCGTTGTGGGTGGCCATGACCACGGTGGTGCCGGTCCGGTTGATGGCATCCAGAACCTCCATAATGCCCAGGGAGGTTGTGGGATCTAGATTGCCTGTGGGCTCGTCAGCCAGCAGGATTTCCGGATTATTGACGTAGGCGCGGGCCAAAGCCACCCTTTGCGCCTCGCCGCCGGAAAGCTCGTGCGGGTAGTTTTGCTCCTTGCCCGTCAGCCCCACGGTCTTGAGCACCTGAGGCACCAGAGTCTTGATGGTGGACCGGCGAGCGCCGATGACTTCCAGCGTGAAGGCCACATTCTGCCATACGGTCTTGTTGTTGAGCAGCTTGTAATCCTGGAACACAAAGCCGATGGAGCGCCGATACCCGGGAATCTCACGATTGCGCAGACGTCGCAGGTCGTTGCCGGCCACACGGATCTCCCCCTCGGTGGCCTCCTCCTCGCGCAGAAGCAGGCGAAGCAGGGTGGTCTTGCCCGACCCGCTGGCGCCCACAAGGAAGACAAAATCCCCACGATCGACATCCAGGCTGATGTCATCCAAGGCGGGACGGGACCCCTTGGGGTAGATCTTGGTCACGTCCTTGAGCGAAATCAACGCCATTGACTCTCCGTTCCTCGGTATTCCCCTACAGAGGCTATCAAGAAGACCGACACCACACGCTCATGAAACACCGACCCGGAAGAGGCCGAGCGCAGGGTTATTTGCTGGCTTCCTCCTCACGGGCCTGAACCCGCTGCTGATGCCGCCAGCGGATGCCGGCCTCTATGAAGGCATCGATGTTGCCGTCGAAAACGCCCTGGGTGTCAGAGGTCTCGTATCCGGTGCGCAGATCCTTGACCATCTGGTAGGGATGCAGCACATATGAGCGCATCTGGTCCCCCCAGCTGGCCTTGATGTCGCCGGCCAGCTCTTTCTTCTTCTTGGCCTCCTCTTCGTGCCGCAGCACCAGCAGACGGGACTGCAGAACGGCCATGGCAGCCGCACGGTTCTGGATCTGGCTGCGCTCATCCTGCATGGTGACCACGATATTGGTCGGCAAATGAGTGATACGCACGGCCGAATAGGTCGTGTTGACACCCTGGCCGCCGGGGCCGGAAGAGCAGTAGGTATCCACTCGGATATCCGAATCGGGGATGTCGATGTGGTCGGTTGGCTCCACCAGGGGGATGACCTCGACGGCGGCGAAAGAGGTCTGCCGTCGGCCCTGGTTGTCAAAGGGCGAGATCCGCACCAGACGATGGGTGCCGCCCTCCACCGACAGCCGACCGTAGGCGTAGGGGGCATCCACCTGGAAGGTGGCTGACTTGATGCCGGCCTCCTCTGCATAGGAGGTATCCATGACCTTGGTGGAGAAGCCGTGCCGCTCAGCCCACCTCATGTACATGCGCAGGAGCATTTGGGCCCAGTCAGCTGCGTCCACCCCGCCGGCGCCAGAGCGGATAGTGACCACGGCGGCGCGCTCGTCATACTCCCCGTCCAGCAGGGTCTGGATCTCCATGTCAGCCAGGTCGGACCTCAAGGAGTCGATCTCCTTGCGGGCCTCCACCAGGGTGTCCTGGTCATGCTCCTCCTGGCCCAGCTCCTCCAGAGCCTGGACATCCTCCAGCCGGGAGGATGCGGACTCCAGATGCTTGAGCTGGGATTGCAGGGCCGAGAGCCTGCTGGTCACCTTCTGGGCATTCTCCTGATCATCCCAGAGTCCGGGCGCGCTGGCCTGACGCTCCAGATCAGCAATCCGCGAGCGCAAACCCTCCGGGTCCAGCGCCTTGGAAATCATCTCGTACTTGGCCTTGGCCTGATCCAATGCTTGGGCAAAATCCATCTCTGCCATACCGTCTCACCGCTTTCCAGACCGGCTCCACGCGAGTCGGTCGCCGTCTTCATTCCCATTTGCCTTTGACTGTGACGGCCGGATTCCCGCCGACCGGACGGACCGGGTCAAAGGCCGCTGAAGATGGCGGGAATGACAAGACTGGCCAGCAAAGCCACGGCAATGACCAGGCAGACCGCCCTGGCTGTGTTGCGGCGCCGACGTTCCCGGCGCTCGCGCTCATGACTGTAGGCACTCATGATTGATAATTTTACCTACCGGCTGGGACCTGGCTGGCGACCATCCAGACCCGACTGTCGGACGGACCATCGCTGTTTGAGCATCGACCGGTTTATCCTGTAAGACAACCTATGACAATACGACTGCACAGCCTGAAGGAGGAACGATGAGCACAGCACGCACCGCATGGGGTTGGGGCTTGGCCAGCCAGGACGAGCAGGGCCGGACCCTGGACACCTGGTACCCCAAGGCCGAGATCTCGACACCGCCGACCCCGGCCAACCGTCCCAACCACGACTTTGGCGACCAGGTCAACAACCAGCCCGACGCCCGCGGCATCCGAAAGGTTCCGGTCTTCACCGTGGCCGATTTGGATGGCCCAATAGCCAATGCCGCCGATGCCTATCTGCGGCTTCATCTGCTCAGCATGCGCCTGAGCCTTCCCAACAGCATGAACCTGGATGGGATCTTCGAACAGCTCAACACGGTGGTCTGGACCAACTACGGACCCTTTGCCGTGGAGGACTTCGCCCTGCGCCGGTCAGCGGTCATGGCCGCAACCAGCCGGTCCATGCCAGGCATCCCGGTGACACAGGTAACGGTGCTGAGCGTGGACAAGTTCCCCCGCATGGTGGATTATGTGGTTCCCGAGGGTGTACGCATCGGCAACGCCGACCGGATTCGGCTCGGCGCCTATCTGGCGCCGGGAACGACAGTCATGCACGAGGGCTTCGTCAACTTCAACGCTGGCACGCTGGGCCACTCCATGGTCGAAGGACGGATCTCCCAGGGAGTCGTGGTCGGCGACGGTTCGGACATCGGTGGCGGAGCCTCCATCATGGGCACCCTGTCCGGAGGAGGCCGCCACCGGGTCTCCATTGGTCAGCACTCCTTGCTGGGAGCCAACGCCGGCATCGGCATCTCCCTAGGCGACGACTGCGTGGTTGAAGCCGGGCTCTATGTCACCGCCGGCACCAAGATCGGCCTGGGCGACGAGGAGGTCAAGGGGGCAGCACTCAGCGGACGGGATCATCTGCTCTTCATCCGCGACTCCCGCACGGGCCAGGTCAGAGCCCTGCCCCGCAAGAAGGGGATCGAGCTGAACGAACGACTGCACGCCAACTGAACCCAGGCGGTCATAAGACTCAGCGCTCTTCTATAGGCAGGTAGTCGCGTGGCCCCTGACCGGTATAGACCTGCCTGGGTCGACCTATTTTCGTGTCAGGATCGTCCAGCATCTCCCGGTACTGGGCGATCCATCCGGGGATGCGACCCAAGGCGAAGAGCGTGGTGAACATCTCCGGGTCGAAGCCGATGGCGCGGTAGATGAGCCCGGTGTAAAAATCCACGTTGGGATACAGGTGCCGCTCGACGAAGTAGTCGTCATGCAGGGCCAGGTCCTCCAGCTGGAGGGCCACGTCGAAGAGCTCTGCATCCTCGGCGTTCCTGTCCTGGTCGGGCTCGTCCATGAGCTTGTAGAGCCACTGCTTGGCTATTGCCGCGCGCGGGTCATAGGACTTATAGACCCGGTGGCCCAGACCCGCGATTTTCCGCCCCTCGTTCTTGGCCTGGTCCACATAGCCTCGTACGCCCAGTCCGGAATCCCGTATGTTCTTCAGCTGGCGCAGCACGGCCTCGTTGGCGCCGCCGTGCAGGGGGCCTGACAGAGTGTTGATGCCGGCGGCCACCGCAGAATACAGGTTGGCCCGGGCCGAGCCGGCAATCCTCACCACTGAGGTGGAGCAGTTCTGCTCATGGTCGGCATGGATGATCAGGAGCTTGTCCAAGGCTTGCACCCTGAGAGGATCGGCCTGATAAGGCTGGTAGGGCATGGCGAAGCTCATCCGCAGGAAGTCCTCCACATAGCCCCAGGTTCTGTCCGGGTAGAGCAGAGGCTGGTCGCGGCGACGACGGTGGATCAGGGAGACGATGGTGCGCACCTTGGCCATGATGATGGCGCTGGCCTCCTCCAGCTGATCAGGATCATCAACATTGCAGGTGTCAGGATGAAAGCCTGCAAGTGCGTTGACCGCTGCGGCCAGCACACTCATGGGGTGAGCCTGGCGGGGGAAGGACGAGAGCAGATGGCGGAAGTCCTCACCCACGACCGTGTAACCCAGGACATGGCTGCGGAACCGCTGGTACTGCTCGGCATCAGGCAGTTCGCCATGGGACAGCAGCCAGGCCACTTCGAGAAAATTGGACTGGGCGCACAAGTCCTCTATGGCATAGCCCCTGTAGCGCAGTATGGACCGCTTGCCGTCAATGAAGGTAATTCCCGAAACGCACTGAGCTGTGGTCTGGAAGCCGGGATCGAGCGTGACCCAGCCGTCATTGCGCAGGGAGGAGACCAGAATGCCGTCGGGCCCCTCGGTGGCGCGAACCAACGGCAAATCAACCTGGTCGGAACCGATGGACAACCGTGCTGTAGACACCACGCACCTCCTGTCAATCAACCAGTGAGGTGCCAGTGAGCGTCGACGGCCATGCCAGATCAGGCTACCGGCACCTGTACCGGCTTGGAATTGCCGACATGCTAACAGAAACAATCACGATTTCGATTACCGGCTTGTAACCGCAAGCAGGAATCCGCAGCCTCCACCCACGATGCGCAGCTCCAAGCCAGTGCCGTCTTCGCTCCCGCACCAGCTTGCGGGCACAAGGCCAATGAAGCAAGTGCAGGCATCAAACAGGGTCGGCATCAAAAAAGGATCCAAGAGCATCCACATTGTGGACATTCCTAAATCCCTTATAGTCCTGATTCGGCCTCGGACAGCCTTCTGGCTCAGTCCCTGGTCGTCAGGATGACAGGCCCCTGCTCGGTGATGGCGATGGTGTGCTCGCTGTGGGCGCCGCGCGATCCATCTGCAGAACGCAGGGTCCACCCATCCTTGGGATCCTGGTAAATCTGATCGGTGGTCGCTAGGAACCAAGGCTCAATGGCGATGACCAGACCCGGGCGCAGCTTGTAGCCGTGATGGGGAGTGCCGTCGTTGGGCACATGGGGATCGCCATGCATGATCCGCCCTACCCCGTGGCCGCCGAACTCCAGGTTGACGCTGTATCCGTTTTCATGGGCAACCTCACCGACTGCAGCGGAGATGTCGCCTAGGCGGTTACCGGGCTGAGCCTGGGCGATGCCGGCCTTCAGGGCCTCTTCGGTGGTCCGAATCAGCCGCAGATCCTCCGGATCGGCATGCTCGCCCACAACGAAGCTGATGGCCGAGTCGCCTACCCAGCCGTCCACGTTGATGGCCAGATCGAGGGAGAGCAGGTCGCCGTCCTTGAGGTTGTAGTCATAAGGCACCCCATGCAGGACGGCATCGTTGACGGATAGGCAGATGTAGTGGGCGAAGGGTCCGGTGCCGAAATCAGGCGCATAATCCACATAACAGGAAGTGGCTCCCTTGCGGGAGTTGATCCTGTCCTTGACGTAGTCGTCCAGCTCCAGGAGGTTGACCCCAGGCTTGCTCATGGCCTTGAGCTCCTTGAGGATGCTGCCGACAAACCTCCCCGCCGGCTTCATCTGTTCGATCTCCTGCTTGGTTTTGAGCTCGATCATCCTCTGCGTCCTTTCATGATTGGTGCCCGCGGGTGCCGCCCCTCAGGATCCTGCCCAAGTACTACCTCTCAGTATTATCGGGTCACTCGGACGAGTCCGGATCTCAGTTCCGGCCGAAGGTGAAGGCCCTGATAATGGAGACGACTCCCAGCACCAGAAGAGCGCACCCACTGAAGATAACCAGGAAGATGACGGAGCTCAACGGGTAGATCATGACGATGATTCCGGCGATGATGGAGACGATGCCGGAGAAGATGGCCCAGCCTGAATGCGGGAGCCCCCAGGAGGCGGCCAGGCTCATCACGCCCTCCATGATCCAGCTGATGCCCACAATGATGGTGACCAGCAGGGTCAGCGCTGAAGCGGACAGGGCCGTGTTCCTGACGATGACGATGCCGCCGACGGCAATCAGGGCGCCAAAGAGGACACCCAGCACCCTCCAGCCGCCAGGAAGCCCCTTGGACACGATGGAGGTGGCCAGACGAACCACGCCGGAGATGATGAAGTAGATACCCAGCACCACGGTCACGGCAATCAGGGTCTTGTCCGGCCTGAGCAGCAGGGCCAGGCCCAGGATGACTCCAATCACGCCCATGACGCCCATGATGACGCGGATGGCCCGCAGGGTTCTGAATCCCAGGTCCTCAGCGATCATGGAGAAAGGATCCATCCGCGGCGGGCGCCCCTGATAGCCGGGGTATTGCCCATACTGGGCATAATTATTCTGGTATTGGCCGCTATTCTGCCCAGAATCCTGACCACCGTACTGATTGGGCTGACCGCCCTGCATGGGATCCGTCATACCGTCCTCTTTCGCTCGCTCAGGGCGGCCTATGGGCCGTCCCGTTACCGTCTTCCAAGTGTAAATCACCAACGGAGGCAATCGCGGCTTTTCCCTTCGGCGGAGGATTCGCCAGTCCGTCGATTGCCGGTGACCACAGGGTATGGCATGTCACCAAAGATGGCTAGGCTTGTACCATGGCACAATCTACAGCATCCACGACCTCCTCCGGACTTGATCCGGCCTCCTTCTCTTCGGTCATTCGCCCTCAGGACGATCTTTTCCGCTTCGTCAACGGCCCCTGGATCGACACCTACAGTCTGCCCGAGGACCGCTCCCGGTTCGGCTCCTTCGACAAGCTTGCCGAGGATGCCGAAGCACAGATCCATGAAATCCTCGAGGATCCGGAATCTCCGGCAGTCAAATCGGCCCTGCTCTATCGCAGCTTCCTGGACACCGATGCCATCGAGGCTGCGGGAATGGAACCCATCCGCTCCGACCTGCAGGCCATTGATGATGTACCCGACAAGACAGCGTTAACCAGCCTGCTCGGCCAGCTCAATCCGACTGGCGGCCCCGATCTGTTCGGCATCGCCATCTATGGCGATCCGGGCAATGCTGGCGTCAACGTGGCTCATGTGGAGCAGGCTGGGCTGGGACTCCCCGACGAGGCCTACTACCGGGAGAAGAGCTACGCTCCAGTCCGCCAGGCCTACACCGACATGGTCGCCTCATTGCTCAGGCTCTCCGGCTACGCCGACGACCAGGAGGGTGCCCACAGGCAGGCGGAGTCCTTCCTTGAAGTCGAGACGCGCATAGCGGCACGCCACTGGGACAACGTATCCACTCGAGATGAGGATCGCACCTACAATCCCACCACCCTGGCTGATTTGGAGTCAACGCTCGCCGATTTCGATCTGCACACCTGGATCGAATCCTGGCAGAAGGCCTATGCAGCCAGCCCTGTCGCCAATGTGCAACCAGTCGAACTGAGCGCAGCCCTGTCCAGGACCATCGTGCACGAACCCTCCTTCCTGCAGGGTTTGAACGAGCTATGGAAGACCAGCGATCTGGAGGATCTCAAACTCTGGGCCCGCGTGCACACCCTGATCGAGTGGGCAGGTCTGCTCAGCAGCGACTTCGATCAGGCCAGGTTCGACTTCTACGGGAAGGTCCTTTCCGGCACGACCAAGATGCGGGACCGCTGGAAGCGAGCCGTCTCCCTGGTCAACGGCATTTGCGGCGAGGAGGTCGGACGCGAATATGTGCGTCGGCACTTCCCTGCCTCCAGCAAGGCCCGCATGGAGGCCCTGGTCTCAGACCTGATCGACGCCTACCGGGTCTCCATCACCTCCAGCGACTGGCTGGGCGAACAGACCAAGGTCAAGGCTCTGGCCAAGCTGGACAAATTCTCGCCCAAGATCGGCTACACCGAGCACTGGCGCGACTACACGGCCCTGGCTGTGGACGAGAAGCTGGGCCTGGTCGACAACGTGCGGCGGGCCAACCTCTACGAGTCCGGTTATCAGTTCGGCAAGGCCGGCCAGCCTGTGGACAAGGAAGAGTGGCTGATGAACCCTCAGACGGTCAACGCCTACTATGAGCCCACCCTGAATGTCATTGTCTTCCCGGCAGCCATCCTGCAGCCGCCCTTCTTCGATCCTGAAGCCGACGATGCCGTCAACTACGGAGGCATCGGATCGGTCATCGGTCATGAGATCGGCCACGGATTCGACGACCAGGGTTCCAAGTACGACGGCGACGGACGTCTGCAGGACTGGTGGACCCCGCAGGACCGTGAGAACTTCGAGCAGCGGACCAAGGCGCTCATCGAACAGTACAACGGGTTCGTCCCCCAGCAGCTTGCCGAGAAGTACGCCGACAAGCCCGAGCAGGCACCTCATGTCAATGGGGCGCTGACCATCGGCGAAAACATAGGAGACCTGGGAGGCGTCAACATCGCTATCAAGGCCTATGCCATCGCCTTGCAGAAGCGGCAGGGCGGCACGGCCAGGTCAGACGACGCGGCCATGGATCAGGCATTGGCCTCGGCTCCGGTCATGGACGGCTACACTGGCCTGCAGCGGTTCTTCCTGTCCTATGCCTCCATCTGGAGGACCAAGAACAGGGATCAGCTGGCCGAACAGTATCTGCAGATCGACCCCCACTCCCCTGCTGAATTCCGCACCAACGGCATCGTCAGGAATGTGGATCGCTTCTACCAGGCCTTCGGGGTCACCGCCGAGGACGGCATGTGGCTGGAACCCGAAGCACGGGTCAAGATCTGGTAAGCCTGTTCTGATTGAAATCATCGGTTGACGGTTTCAATCAGCCTGTTGATCAAGGCGGGATGTCGACTGGAATCAGCCGGCCTTCCGCCTTCGTCTTGCTCGGCCGAAACAACCATTGCTCATCCAGCATTGGAAGCCCTCACTGGTGTCCGCTCGGCTGCAGATGATACCGATGATGCTGGGGCGGTTTCAGAGGGTGAAGATGTCAGCGGAGTGGTCCAAGGATCCGCACCGGCGGCCCCCTCATCGATAGATGCAGTGCCCGATCGGATCCTGGTGAAGGTATCCTGTCCCCTAGCCAGGTCGTGACCGATGCCATCCACTACCAAGACCAGGCTGCTATGCGGCTGGCCGTCGCTGGTCCACTCCTCTGTCACCAAGGATCCCGTCACCATGACCGGATCGCCCTTGTGCAGACAGGCCAGAGCATTAACCGCCAGAGTCCTGAAAGCCTTGACTGTCAGCCAGGTAGTGGATTTTCGTTTCCATACCCCAGCCGCAGCATCGTAATAGGCCGGTGTAGAGCCCAGCCTGAAGGAGCAGACTGGTGTGGCTCCCGGCTGTCCCAGACGGGCCGGCTGGGTCCCCATAAAACCGAAGACCGTCGTTTTTATTTCGTTGATGGACATATCGGAACCTCTCTGTCGATGGTATGAATCCGACGCTGTAAACCTGCCGGTCGATTACTCATTGCATAGCAGTGAAGCCGTCCCACGGAGAATCCCTAGCCAGAGCGCGGATAATCGGAGCGGGGGAAGGGACTGGCCCCGGCCAGGAACCCTCCGTCGAACGGTGACTCCATCCTGCCTCCGCACAGGTTCCGTGCACCCGACCCGGAGGGCATTGTGGTCGAATGGGCTCGGCCTGTTTGCGTGGTGGACAACCCTGCCCACGACTGGTTTGGCAATGGCTCTTTCACTGCGCAAGGACATCGAACATCGGTCCTGGGCTACACTGTGAGAGCAGATACATCGGCACGGTTTGGAAGGACCCGCAGTCATGGTTCACACGCTGGTCAGTTGGAACATCGATTCGCTCAACGCCGCCCTGCTGGGCAAGAGTAGCCGCAGCGCCCTCTCCCTGAAGGTGGTGGAGACCATCCGGGATCTGGACCCTGATGTCGTAGCCATCCAGGAGACCAAGCTCAACGGTGACCAGAAGAAATCCGCAGGCATCCTGAAGGCGCTCATGCGCTACTTTCCCGATTACCAGGAGGTGGACCGCCGCTCCGAGCCCCCGGCCCGCACAGGCTATGCAGGCACGCTCATGCTCTACCGCAAGATCCTGCCGGAGCCTACCGTGACCCGCCCCCGCATCGGCGCTCCGGACACCATGGACGACGAGGGCCGCATGCTCACTCTGGAGTTCCCGGACTGCTTCGTCACCACGGTCTACACCCCCAATTCCGGATCGGGACTGGTCAGGCTCAAACCACGTGGCGTCTGGGACGATTGCTACCGCCGCTATCTGCAAGAGCTGGATGCCCGCAAACCGGTCCTGGCCTGTGGCGACTTCAACGTGGCCCACGAGGAGATTGACATCGCCAACCCCGGTTCCAACCATCACTCAGCCGGCTTCACCGACCAGGAGCGCGAGAAGTTCGGCCTTCTGCTGGATGCGGGCTTCACCGACACCTTCCGAAAGATCCATGGCGATGCCGCCGGCTTCTACGACGATCACCGCAGCGTCTACACTTGGTTCGCCCAGCGGGCCCCAAAGAGCAAGATCAACAACTCCGGCTGGCGCATCGACTACTGGCTGACCTCCAACCGAATCGCTGACCAGGTCGACACCAGTGAACCTGTGGACACCGGCAAGCGCCAGGATCATCTGCCCATTCTGCTGCGCATCTGACCTGATAGATTCCTGAACCCAAACCGATACAACCAGAAGGGTGGGGTCTTGGTCGCATACATCATGACGTGACCAAGACCCCACCCTCCTGTATCAGTTGCGATAAGCAACTACGGGTGAGGCATACCCTACTGCAGATCGGCGATCCGATCCACGATCACCTGAGCAGCCTGATCAGCAGGAACTGCTTGCACATCCGAGCCGTCGCGGTTGCGGATCTCGATGGTGCCGTTGGCAATGGTGTCACGACCGGCGATGGCGACCAGGGGGACCCCGATCAGCTCCGCATCCTTGAACTTGACCCCGGGAGATACCTTGGGACGGTCGTCGTAGATGACCTCCACACCACGGTCCTCCAGATCGGCGACCAGCTTCTCTGCGGCATCGAAGGCCTCCTGCTTCTTGCCGGTGGCTACCACATGAACCGCGGCAGGAGCGACAGCCTTGGGCCAGGCCAGACCCTTGTCATCGTGATGCATCTCGGCAATGCAGGCCAGAACACGGGAGATGCCGATGCCGTAGCAGCCCATCCAGACCGGCACCGCCTTGCCGTTGCGGTCCAGGACCTTCAGCCCCAATGCGTCAGAGTATTTCAGTCCAAGCTGGAAGACCTGCCCGATCTCCACGCCACGCTCGAAGCTGAGCGGCCCGGAACCATCAGGACTCATGTCCCCGTGACGGACCTCGGCGGCCTCCACCACTCCGTCGGATTGGAAGTCACGCCCGTAGACCGCATTGGCCAGGTGCATGCCTTGGGCATCAGCCCCGGTCACCCAGGCTGAGCCAGGGGCCACATGGGCGTCGAGGAAGTAGCGGATATGAGCGGCAGACTCGGTGTCAGAACGCTGAGGACCCAAAACACGGGGGCCAATGTATCCCTTGACCAGCTCGGGATGGGCAGCAAGGTCAGCCTCGCTGGCCTCCTCGATTTCAGCAGGGGCGAACTGGGCCTCCAGCCGCTTCATATCCACCTGACGGTCGCCCGGCAGGCCGACGGCCACCAGTTCCCGCCAGCCCTCGGGATGGTCATCATCCGCAGGGTGCTTGACGGCCACGATCAGGTTCTTCAGAGTATCGGCAGCGGTCCAGTCACGGCCATCCTCGCGAGGATGCAGCTGGTTGAACCGCTCTACCAGGGTGTCGATGGTGGTCGAGTCGGGGGTGTCCAGCTCTTGCATGGCCGGGGTTTCAGCGTAGTCGACGGGCTCAGGACGCGGAGTGGTCAGCGCCTCCACGTTCCATGCCTTCCCCGAGGGAGCCAGGGCAAAGGTGTCTTCGCCTATGGGCAGCGGAGCCAGGAACTCCTCGGACTCGGATCCCCCCATGGGTCCGGAAACCGCATGGACAATGACGTACTTGACACCCAGACGCTTGAAGATTCGCTCGTAGGCGCCGCGCTCATCCTGGTAGGCCTTCTTCAGCCCCTCCTCATCCACAGTGAAGGAGTACGCGTCCTTCATGATGAATTCGCGTCCCCTGATCAGCCCGGCGCGGGGACGGAACTCGTCGCGGTACTTGGTCTGGATCTGGTAGAGCACCACCGGCAGGTCCTTGTATGAGGAGTACATGTCCTTGACCAAAAGGGTGAACATCTCCTCGTGAGTGGGAGCCAGCAGGTAATCGGCGCCGTGCCTGTCCTGGAGACGGAAGAGATTCTCCCCGTACTCCTCCCAGCGGTGGGTGGCCTCGTAGGGCTCGCGAGGCAACAGGGCCGGGAAGTGAACCTCCTGGGCGCCAATGCTGTTAATCTCCTCCCGGACCACGGCCTGAACCTTGTCAAGGACCTTCAGCCCCAGCGGCAGCCAGGTGAAGATGCCGGGGGCCACCTTGCGGACATAACCGGCCCGCTGCAGGAGTTTGGCCGAGTCCACATCGGCGTCGGCCGGATCCTCCCTGAGGGTCCGCAGAAAGAGGGTTGACATGCGCATGGCTTTGGTTCTCATACCTCCCAAAGATATGCGCGCAAAGGGACAAGCAGCTGCAGGGGAAGCTACATGACGATTCGCGCAACCAAGCCCGAAACCAAACAGCATAGGCAGGTGCAAGTCGGTCAATTCATAACCTGGCATCCATCCAGCTCCAAGCCCCCTCCATCAAGACAGCCAAGATATAGTGGTTGTATATCGAACAGGTTTTCTGATTTACCAGGACAAGGCGGGCACCTATGTCATCAGAGCCGGGTGTGACCATCCAGACCTTTACCAACCTCGACGCAGAGCACATGACACTCCTCTTGGAGGCCGATCCTTCAGAACGGATAATTCATGACGTTTTCACCCGTTCCCGTGCCTACGAAATCCGAGTGGGACAAGCTCTGGCCGGTGTCATGCTGCTTGTCAGACCAAACACGGATAGCTTGGAAATCGCCAATCTCAGCGTGGATCGCGCTTATCGCCGACAGGGACTTGGCAGCCGATTAATAGACCGAGCCAAGATGGAGTCTGTCAGACTGGGGCTGGAAAGACTGGAAGTAGGCACCGGATCCACCAGTTTTGGGGCCCTTTGCTTCTACCAAACATGCGGGTTTCGCATGGACAGCATTGCACGGGATTATTTCGTCAATCGCTACGCGCATCCCATTGTCGAGAACGGAATCACACTTAAGGACATGGTCCGCCTGTCATGGCATCTCTAGCGGCCCGAATGGCCACACCCGGCCAAGACCAGTAAGGGCGACCCTTCAGAAAAGCTGATCCTGACTGAATTCGTCTTCTGGTTCCTGACCGACGGCGCGCTTGGTGAAGGACTCGGGTCCTTCATCCTTCAGGCGTGCGCAGGCCGCCTTGGACTCGGCCCTCAAACCGGCATCCAGAACGACGGCATCAGGAGAGACCAGGAAGGCATGCTCATTGATGCCCGTCAGGTAGAGCCCATCCAGACTCTCCACACGGGAGAGGGCCACGTACCCCATCCCTGGCGCGAAAGTCCGTCTTAAATCCATGACGGCCCTGTCCAAAGTCATCCCCTGGGACTTGTGGATGGTGATGCCCCAAGCGCAGCGAAGCGGCACCTGGTTGACGGCGGCCAAGACGGTGTCCCCATCCATGGTCTCCCAGGCGGCCGGCTTCATGGTGACCACGTTGCCGTTCTGGAAGGAGACGATCGGCCATCCCCCCTTGGCCGAGCTGGTGAATCCACTGACGGTGCCGATGGAGCCGTTGACATATTGATGGTCCTGGTCGTTGCGCAGGGCCATGACCGCGGCCCCGGTCTTCAGGGCCAGATCCTCGGGGGCCAGCATGTTCTTCTTCAGCCGTTCCACCAGCCTGGCCTCACCTCGGGATGTGGCCTGGTAATGGTGGGCCTCTTCGTCGATGGAGGCCAGGCGCTGGTCGTTGAGCGTGTCGGCCTGTTTGTTGACCGGGAAGAGGTGGACCGCCACCTGACCGGGGGCGGGCACTGCGCCGACACGGGCGGCCAGGACCTCATGGTCCTCCTGGGTGACGCCACCCTCTCTGATATCAGTCAGGACGGTCAACAGCTGGCCATCGTCCTGGCGGTGCTGCTCGGTCAGGTAACAGATGACCGGGTCCAAGTCCTGCCAGACCAGTGATTCGGTGACGAACCCATCCGGGTCCTTGCCGGCCTGGGCATAGCGTTCCCGGGCAGTCTGGAATTCAGGGCTGGGCAGTATTCCTGCAGCTCGGTTGGACCGCGTCACCGGCGGCAGCTGAAAGAAGTCCCCGGAAAGGAC
Source organism: Bifidobacterium sp. W8112 (assembly GCF_016101425.1). Classification (NCBI taxonomy): domain Bacteria; kingdom Bacillati; phylum Actinomycetota; class Actinomycetes; order Bifidobacteriales; family Bifidobacteriaceae; genus Bifidobacterium; species Bifidobacterium sp. W8112. The sequence continues at coordinate 479,689 of NZ_JACFQN010000001.1, forward strand.
CACCTGGATCCCTCCGAATGGTTCGGGGCTGTGGCGAACGGCCCGGCAGGCCTGGTCGACCATGTCGAAGAGCCAGGCGTGCATCATGGAAACCTCATCGATGACCAGGATGTCGGTGCCCTCGATCTGTCTGCGACGGCGGGTCTTGATCCGTTTCAAGAGTGATTCGGTCATGCAGGTGGCGATGCCTACTCCGCTCCAGGAGTGGATGGTCTGGCCGTTGATGTGCGTGGCGGCGATGCCGGTCGAGGCGGTCACCGCCACAACCGCCCCGGCCTGACGGGCCTGGGCGACAAACTCATTGAGCACAAAGGTCTTGCCTGACCCGGGGGCACCCGTGATGAAGGCATTGGCCCCCGCACTCAGTATGGTCAAGGCTTCGGATTGCTGCATGCCTCCATGGTGCCACCGCAGAGGTACATGGCACGCCTGTCAGTAGTCGGTCTTCTCGGGCTTGTTGGCATCCTCGACCGGATTGCCGGATTCTTCGTAATGACGCAGCAGGCTGGTCTGCTCGATCTGTTCCGCGCCAGCCTTGGACTGGGCTTGGTCGGGTCCGGGAGCCGGAAGGAAGAACATGGAGCGGTAGTAGCGCAGTTCGTCCATGGACTCGATGATGTCAGCCAGGGCCCTGTGGCCGCCATGCTTGGCCGGCTTGTTCTTGTAGACGTCCGGGTACCAACGGCGGGACAGCTCCTTGAGGGTGCTCACATCGATGACCCGGTAGTGCAGAAGATCCATCAGATCAGGCATGTACCTGTCAAGGAACTTCTTGTCGGAGCCCACGGAGTTGCCGGCCAGATGGGCCTTGCCGTTCTTGGGCAGGAAGGGCTTGACGTACTCGATCACCTGACGCTGGGCATCCTCCAGGTCAAGGCCGGTCTTCATCTCCTCGATCAAGCCCGAGGAGGTGTGCATCTTCCTGACGAAGTCCCCCATGTGATCCAGGGCCGCCTGGGAGGGCTTGATGACCAGATCGATGCCCTTGTCCAGGACCTTCATGTTAAAGTCGGTGGGCACCACGGAGACCTCGCACAGCTCGTCATGGAAGATATCCAGACCGGTCATCTCGCAGTCTATCCAGATCATGCGGGATTCCTCCGCCGAGAAAGTCAGATCATTCTTATCGCTCATCTGTACGCCTTTCAGATCCGGGTTGCGCACCGGATCGCTCCTTCCGCCGCCTTGGACGGAACATTACAAGATACCGCCAGCGCGTGACCGACAGAGGGATCGCCAACACAACCAACTGGATCATGACTGCCATGAGAGATGCAATCGGCGCAGGTCCTGATGAGATCCTGCGCCGATCACCTGCCTATGTAGGCTCAGTTGTGGAAGCCTGAGTAGTTGGGGGCTTCCTTGGTCATGACGATGTCATGGGGATGCGATTCACGCAGACCGGCATCGGTGATCCGAATGAACCGGCCCTTGCGCTGCAGCTCGGGGATGGTTCGTGCGCCGGTGTAGAACATGGTCTGATGCAAGCCGCCGACCAGCTCGTAGAGCACGTAGTTGAGCGGACCGCGGTAGGGCACCTCGCCTTCGACACCCTCGGGCACCACCTTGTCGGAGCTGGTGACGTCGGCCTGGAAGTAGCGGTCCTTGGAGTAGCTCTTCTTGCCGCGCGGAGCCATGGCACCCAGCGAGCCCATGCCCCGATAGACCTTGTACTGCTTGCCATGCAGGAGGACCTTCTCGCCAGGGGCCTCCTCGGTGCCTGCCAGCAGACCGCCCAGCATGACCGAATCAGCTCCGGCCACGATGGCCTTGGCGATGTCGCCGGAGTAATGGATTCCGCCGTCGGCCACCAGGGGAATCCCGGCAGGGCGGCAGGCCAGGGCTGCATCGTAGACGGCGGTCAGCTGGGGCACACCCACACCGGCCACCACGCGGGTGGTGCAGATGGAGCCAGGGCCCACACCGACCTTGACCGCGTCAACGCCGGCATCGATCAGCGCCTGGGCGCCCTCACGGGTGGCCACGTTGCCGCCTATCACATCCACATGGTCGAAGGCATGATCTGCCTTGATCCTGCGAATCATGTCCAGCATGAGCTTGGCATGGCCATGAGCGGTGTCCACGACCAGGATGTCGACCCCGGCATCAGCCAGGGCGGTGATGCGCTGCCAGGCGTCGCCGAAGAAGCCCACGGCTGCAGCCACACGAAGCCGGCCACGCTCATCCTTGGTGGCCTCGGGGTACTGCTCGGTCTTGACGAAGTCCTTGACAGTGATCAGCCCGGTCAGCTTGCCCTCATCATCGACCAGAGGAAGCTTCTCCACCTTGTATTTGGCCAGAAGCTCGTGGGCATCCTCCTTGGTGATGTTGGACGGACCGGTGATCAGGTGGTCCTTGGTCATGATGTCGCTGACCTTGAGCCGGTCGAAGTCAGCGGGATTGACGAAGCGCATGTCGCGGTTGGTGATGATGCCCACCAGCCGCTGCCGACGGTCCACCACAGGCAGACCGGAGACCTTGTAGGTGGAGCAGAGCTTGTCCAGATCGGTCAGCGTGGCATCTGGGGTGACGGTCAGGGGGTCGGAGATCATGCCGGACTCGGACCGCTTGACGATGTCGACCTGATTGGCCTGATCCTCGATGCTGAGATTGCGGTGGAGGACGCCGATGCCGCCGTTGCGGGCCATGGCCACAGCCATGGCGGCCTCGGTTACGGTGTCCATGGCGGCCGAAAGCACCGGGGACTTCATGGTGATGTTCCGAGTCAGCCGGGTGGTGGTGTCTACCTCGGAGGGGATGACATCGGATTCGTTGGGCAGCAGGAGGACGTCGTCATAGGCCAGACCGATTTTCTGGAAGGCGTCGGGAAGTTGAGTGTAGGAGGAGGGTTCGCTTTGTGGGTTTTCCATAGCCATAGCACCATGCTACAAGTGCTTCTTGACCGTTCACTGCACCGTGTCCGCACTATTTCATTGGGTGAATATCGTCCTCATCCTTGTCGTGGCGGCTCTTGCGATGCCAGTGCGGTCTGGCCGCATGCTGCGAACCTTGGGCGGCAAGAAGAGCGTTCTCACGCCTGATTTCGGGAAGGCGACGACGGTAGTAGGGGTAGAGGGTAGCGAAGGTCAGCAGTATGGCGGCCAGGGCCAGACCGATCAGGACATATCTCAGAGGGAAGAAAAGAATAAAGAGCGAGCCGAAGGCAATCAGGGCGGCCCAGCCCCAGAGAATGAGGACCGCGGAACGAACCGTGTGACCGATGCGCAGCATACGGTGGTGCAGGTGCATGCGGTCGGGGTGCATGGGTGATTGCCCATGGCTGAGCCGCCGGACAATGGCCAAGCACATGTCCAGAACAGGCAGGAAAAGCACCAGGATGGGCAAAAGAATGGGCATAAAGGCCGGCAGATAGATGCTGGCATGAATGGTGGCTGGATCCAGCCGTCCGGTGACCACAATGGATGCGCAGGTGATCAAGTAACCCAGCAGCATGGATCCTGAGTCGCCCATGAAGAGCTTGGCCGGATGCCAGTTGTGCAGGAGGAATCCCACGCAAATGCCCACCATGGCGACGTCGATCAGCGTGGCCAGGGAGGCGTAGTCGGGCGAGATGCGGGCGATGATATATGAGTAGATGGCGAAGGCGATGCCCCCGATGGCTACGATGCCCGCAGCCAGGCCGTCCAGTCCGTCCACAAAGTTGACCGCATTGATGGAGGCCACGATCAGAAATGCCGTGATGGCCATGGACAGGCTGGGCGATGCCGCCACCAGGGATCCCAAAGGCAGGGAGATGATCTGGATGCCGCCCCAGGAGACGAAGACCGAAATCAGCAACTGGCCGGCCAGCTTGAGCATCCAGTCCAGATCCCAAAGGTCGTCGGCTATGCCCAGCAGGCAGATGGCCACGGCCCCGGCCAGAATGACCCAGGCCTGATGACCGGACTGGAAGAGGCCTGTGATGAAGGGGATGCGGGAGGCGAAGCACATGGCCACGGCAAAGCCGATCAGCATGCCCAGGCCGCCCATACGGGGGGTGGGCACCTTATGTACGTCGCGAGCGCGGACCACACCTACGGCACCAACCCGGATGGCGAGATGACGCACCATGGGCATGACCAGCCAGGTGGCTCCGCCAGCGATGGCAGCAATGAACAGGTATACCCTCACCGACCCTCCCCTCCGCTGGTTTGGCTGGACAGTATTGCGCGGACCCGAGTCTCGCCTATGACGCCCTGCCGCAGCACGTGTATTCCGTCAGCATCGGTCCTGTCGGCTTCCACCACCGTGCTGGCCACTGAGCCTGGGGTCGGCCCCCCGTCCAGGTAGAGATCGACGCTGTCACCCAGCTCGGATTCGGCCTGCTGGACGGTCTCCACGCTGGGATTGCCGGATCGGTTGGCGCTGGAAGCAGCCAGGGGGCCGGTCACCTGCAGGAGGGCCCGGCAAATGGACGAGTCAGGCACCCTGACGGCCTGGGTGGGACCCTCGGGCTCCCTTCGAGGGGTGCGCAGAGGGCAGGAACTTCCTACAAGGGCAATAGGCGAAAAGGGGCCCGGCAACAGGGCATCGGACAGGCGATCCAGAGGCGCAGGCAGGCTAAGATCCAGCCGGTCCATGGCCTGGACCCCATCCAACAGCACCTGGATGGACTTGGTCCTGGGACGGTGCTTGGCCTGGAAGAGCCTATCGATGGCCGCGTCATTGCATGGATCGCAGACGATGCCATAGACCGTGTCGGTAGGAATGACCGCCAGCCCCCCGGCGGCCACCACCTGGGCCAGTAACTGCGGCGACCGACTGTCATAGGTCATCACCCGGCTCATACCCTGCATCACGACCTTTCGGCTCGACATGTTCATGTGACCAGCTACCAATCTATCCCAGGACCCCGGCAGCCCGCCAGGACCTGAAGAACCGCGGATCTGCGTCCCGTCACCCTGGCCGTCGGGCTGTCAGGTAGCGGTCGCGGCCAGTCAGATCCCGGTGTGTGTGCGCATCCAGGTACCCTCGCTCCTGTGCAGCTGCAACCATGGCCGCCCCCTGGGAGGCGTCATGCTCCATGACCAGCAGACCGCCGGGTGCCAGCAAAACCATGGCCCTGTCCAGAATGCGGCAGGGCACAAGGCACCCGTCGGGTGAACCGCCATAGAGGGCCAGGTCCGGATCCCAGTCACGCACCTCGGGCTGGCTAGGAATCGCATCCATGGGGACGTAGGGAGGGTTGCTGATGACCAAATCCACATGGGCATCCAGATCAGACAGAGCGGCGGAATCCGTGGCATCAGCCAAGAGCAGCTGATAGTCGGATCCAGCCTCCCGAATGGCAGCCTCCTGAGCGGCGGCATTCAACGCACCCCACCGATATGCCTCCTTGTCCACCTCCACGGCCCGAACCCGCGCACCTGGAACCTCTGTGGCCAAGGACAGGCCGATGGCTCCACTGCCGGAACACAGATCCACTGCCAGTGGATGATCCACTCCAGTCAAGGCATCGATACCTGCCTGAGCCACCGTTTCGGTCTCAGGACGTGGGATAAAGACCCCCGGCCCCAGGCGGAGATCCAAATAACGAAAGTAGGCGTGGCCAAGAATGTACTGCAGGGGTTCGCGTCCGGTTCGCCTCTGCAGATAGGACCGATAACGTTCCAGGGCCGCCGACTGAAAACCACCAGCCTGTCTGCGACCACCTTCATTCGTCAACAGTTCCTCAGCTGTCCGGTCCAAGAGCAGAGCCTGATCCAGCTTATGCAGATCGCACCCAAGGGCATCGGCCAGCAGCAGCCTGGCGTCATTGAGCGGAGTAGGCACACCGGCCTGGGCCAGCAAGTGATGACCCATGTCAACCAGCTCGGCCAGACTGGTCCCATGCTCCTGCTGATTCACCCCTGTGAAGCCATTCTGCGGGCCTCATCAGCTTGAATGTCGGAGTCGATGACGGCCTGCAGGTCGCCGTCCAGGACCTGCTCCAGGTTGTAGGCCTTGTAGCCGGTACGGTGATCCACGATCCGGCTCTCGGGGAAGTTATAGGTCCTGATACGCTCGGACCGATCCAAGGAACGGACCTGGGAATGGCGCATGTCGGCAGCCTGGGCGGCCTCCTCCTCGTGCTTCATGGCCAGCAGACGGGACTTGAGCACCCGCAAGGCGGCCTGACGATTCTGTATCTGGGATTTCTCATCCTGCATGGAGACCACGATGCCGGTGGGGATGTGGGTCATGCGCACAGCCGAGTAGGTGGTGTTGACGGACTGTCCTCCTGGGCCGGAGCTCATGAAGATGTCAACCTTGAGGTCCTTGGGGTCGATCTCGATCTCGTCGTCGTCCTCGTCAGCCTCTGGAAAGACGATGACCCCCGCAGCTGAGGTCTGAATACGGCCCTGGGACTCGGTGACGGGGATGCGCTGGACCCGATGCACGCCGCCCTCGTACTTGAGGGAAGCCCAGACGCCATCGGCAGGAGCCACCTGACCGCGAGCGCGAATGGCCAGCTGGGCATCCTTGACCCCACCAAGCTGGGTGCGGTTCTCGCTCATGATCTCGGTGGTCCAGCCGCGTTTTTCGGCATAACGCACATACATGCGCATCAGATCGCCAGCGAAGAGGGCCGCCTCCTCGCCGCCGCTGCCGGCCTTGATCTCCATGATCGTATCGCGGCCGTCATCGGGATCACGCGGAATAAGCGCGGTGCGCAGGGCCTGTTCCAGGTCCGGTATGCGGTCAGCCATGGCCTTGGCCTCTTGCGCGAAGTCAGGATCCTCCCGTGCCATCTGTTCGGCGGCCTGGCTGTCTTCCAAGGCGCTGTGATAGGCCTTGTAGGCTTCAACGATGGGTGCGAGCTCAGCATGCCTGCGGCCCAACTTGCGGATCTGCGCCGGATCTGAAGCCGTTTCGGGCTGACTCATCTGCTTTTCCAGGCGACCGTACTCCTCGACGGCAGCCACCGCCGCCGGAAACTGCTCCTCGCTCATCTACACCCTTCCCGTCCGCTCATCCGCATGGTTCAAGTCATAAAAAACGCCAGTCCCCACCGGGCATAGCAGAGCGACCCGGAAGGGACTGGCGTTGGAAGTGCTACTTGGTCCTCTTGCCGTAACGGGCTTCGAACCGAGCCACGCGACCACCGGTGTCCAGAATCTTCTGCTTGCCGGTGTAGAAGGGGTGGCAGTGCGAGCAGACATCAACCGTCATATGATCGCCGGGAGCGGTCGAACGGGTGATGAAGGTATTGCCGCACGAGCACGTGACCTCAACGGGATGATAATCGGGATGAATTCCCTGCTTCATGGTTACTCCTAGATTCAAGGGCCCCGGGTCGACCGCCCCTGTGGCGGACGTGAACCGGCAACCGCGTAATAGTCTAGCGCAACCCGGGGAGAATACGACCCCCCTTGCGCCACACGCCGAATCAGCCAACCGGTGTGGCGGACCGCTCGCCCTTTAGAATCAAACAGTCGGACCGACCGGCCCGGCGAGGCGACAAAGGAGGGCAGCAATGCAGCAGGAAGTGGCGTTCGTTACAGGGGCGGCTCAGGGAATCGGCGAGGCCATTGCCCGCCGTCTGGCCAAGGACGGGTTCGCCGTGGCCGTGGCGGACATGAACACCGACAAGGCCCAGGCAGTGGCCGACTCCATTAATCAATCTGAGGGACGGGCCATGGCTGTCACCCTGGACGTGACCGATCGTGTCCAGGTGCGCTCGGCGGTAGAGAAGACGGCCACCAAACTGGGCGACTTCAACGTGATCGTCAACAACGCCGGCCTGGGACCGACCACCCCCATCGATTCCATCACCCCGGAGTTGTTCGACAAGGTCTACCACGTCAACGTGGCAGGAACCATCTGGGGGATGCAGGCCGCCGTTCAGGCCTTCCGTGATCGGGGCCACGGAGGCAAGATCATCAACGCCACCAGCCAGGCCGGCGTGGTGGGCAACCCAAACCTGATGCTCTATTCCTCCACCAAGTTCGCCATCCGCGGCCTGACCCAGGTGGCTGCACGCGATCTGGCCAAGGAGGGCATCACCGCCAACGCCTACGCCCCCGGGATCGTCAAGACGCCCATGATGATGGACATCGCTCATCAGGTGGGAGTCAACGCCGGCAAGGATGACGAGTGGGGCATGTCCACCTTCTCGGACGGCATCGCCCTGGGACGGCTCTCTGAGCCGGAGGATGTGGCCAATGCCGTAGCCTTCCTGGCCGGACACGACTCCGACTACATCACCGGCCAGACCCTGATCGTGGACGGCGGCATGCAATTCCAGTGAGTCTGCAGCAAGGATTCGCCCACATATGATGGACCCCCGCTGATCGGTTCTGCACCACAGCGAGGGTCTATTACCACTCAAGTATCATTCAGGCGTTGAAAACGTACTTGTCCAGACGGTCCATAGCCTCCTGGACCCGGCTCAAAGGCAGCGCCAGGTTCATGCGGATGGCACAGGGAGCCTTGAACTGCCGCCCATCCTGAACAGCCACGCCCACATCCCAGGCCCGCTTCAACAGCTGGTCCAGGCTCAGATCATGCTTCTTGCACCATGGCGTGCAATCGAGGAAGAGCATGTAGGTGCCCTGGGGCTTGGCGAGCTCGACTCCCTCGAAATGCTGCCGGATGTAATCGTAGGCGTAGTCGACATTCCCGGTCAAAACCTGCCGGAGTTCATCCACCCACTCCTGGCCTTGGGGCTTGTAGGCCCCGATCAGGGCATGCATGGACAGCACGTTCATGTCGTTGTAGTGGGCCTTGGACCCCTTGGCCACAATCCTGTCGCGCAGGTACTTGTTATAGATGATGTGGTAGGAGCCGACCAGACCGGCCAGGTTGAAGGTCTTGCTAGGCGCATAGAAGGCGGCCGTTCTGTTGCGGGCATCCTGGCTGACCGACTGGGTGGGGATGTGCTTGTGGCCCGACAGAATCAGATCCGACCAGATCTCGTCGGAGATGACCACGCAGTCGTTCTCCTTATATACCTCCATGGCCTTCTCAATCTCCCACTTCTCCCAGACGCGGCCGCAAGGGTTGTGCGGGCTGCAGAAGACCGCCACATGGATGTTGTGCTCCTTGAGCTTGCGATCCATGTCCTCGAAGTCCATGCGCCAGACGCCCTGCTCGTCCTTCTTCAAGGGGCTGTGCACGATGTGGTAGCCATTGTTCTCGATGCAGGAGGTAAAGCCGACGTAGGTCGGGCTGTGGAGCAAAACCGCATCGCCAGGAGCCGCGAAGGCGGTCAAAGTCGAGACAACCCCGCCCAGGACCCCGTTCTCATAGCCGATGTCTTCAGCTGTCAGGCCTTCCACGCCATTGCGGGTGTGCTGCCAGTTGATGATGGCATTGTAGTACTCGTCAGTGGGATTGAAATAGCCGAAAGCCGGGTGCTTGGCACGCTCGATGATGGCCTCTGGTATGGTCGGCACCGTAGGGAAGTTCATATCGGCCACCCACATGGGAATGACATCGAAGCCCTCCTTGGGAGGGTCGGGGGCGAATCCAGGCTCGGCACCCAGGCCGTCAACCGAAATGGCGTCCTTGCCGTGCCTATCCATGATGCTGGTGAAATCGTACGTCATTAGTCAACCTCTCATCCCGTGCAGATGTGCTCGCAGCGACCTTCCGCCAGTCTACAGCCGCGGGCTCCATCAGAGTGTCTGCGTCTAATACCAGAGCGGCGATGGTACTATCTGGCTTGAGTCAGTGGATGGGGTGACAGAATGAGAGCATCAAAGCCCATTTCATCTTCTCTGCAGCTTTTCGTCCCGCTAGTGGACTTCCTGGGGAAAATCCTCGGACCCAAGACGGAAGTAGTGCTTCAGAGCGTCAAGGATTTCTCGCATTCGGTGGTTGCCATCGCCAACGGCAACTTGAGCGGACGCACCATAGGCAGCCCCGCCACTGACCTGGTCCTGCACATCTGGCAGAACCACGAATACGACCAGCACAACTATCTGACCCACTGCACCAGCTACACCGTCCAGGGACACCCTATGGTCTCCTCTACTCTGTTCTTACGAAATTCGAGGGGACGGGTGATCGGCTTTCTCTGCATTAATTTTGACAATTCCGCCTTCCGACAGGCCAGTCAAGAGCTCAGGCGGGCCAGTGCCTATCTGGACGCTCTGGGACTGGCCGATCCTACTGCTGAGCTGAAGGACGACAGGGCCTTACCAGGACAATCGGAGGCCGAGAACGGGACAGACCGATCGACCCGTGAAGTGCTCTCGGTCAACACAGATGAAGTAGTTACGCATAACATTGCCGAATTCGCCGCAGATCTTGGCATTCCTCCCGTACGGATGAACCGGCAGGAGCGACTGCAGCTGATCATGCGCCTGAATGGGTCAGGGGTCTTTCTGGTCAAGGGCTCGGTGGATACCGTTGCCCGGGCTCTGGGGATCTCCGCCCCCAGCGTCTATCGCTATTTGCATACGATACGCAATGCGGCTGCAGACCCTGATCAGAGCACCTCGGCTCGCCCTGTTCAGCTTTGACACACCCCCTCCAAGGTGTATGATTAACAACAGATATACGGGGGACGTATACACGATGGACCTACAGGGACTGAACTATTTTCAGGCCCAGAGGAGATGTACATGCGTATAGTTTCCCGGCATAAGCCGACGGCTCCGACTCGAGCACGTCCCGTATTCTTTTCCCTGATAAATTCCCATACTTAGCGGTTCTACGGAAACGCTTCCGGATTATTGTGTCATGCGCAGATCTTATGGCTGTCTACGTATGCACGCTTGGGGCACCGAGAAGTGGATATACACCGAGGGTGCTCTATGATCCGAGATAAAAAACGCGCCTAGCTCTTTTCCCCCGGCTTACATGTGAAGCCATACATATGTGCATCGGTGAATCATGGATGCTAGAGCTAGGCGGCGAGAGGACCAGCCCCGACATTAGCCGGGGCAGGTCCTTCTACTAAGACTATCAAGAAAGTTCGGGGCGCAAAACCTTCGCTATTCCACTGGCAGTCACCGAAGACGCAGGCCAGTTCTGAGATAAAAACCTTGAACTCTTGATTCATACCATGAATTTAAGCCCCGGAACTTAGAAAGTTCCGGGGCTTGCTTGTGTGGGGCCTCAGGGGCTTGAACCCTGGACCGAACGATTATGAGTCGTTTGCTCTAACCGACTGAGCTAAGGCCCCGCGCCGTTTATACCGGCCAGAGTCATGGTATCAAAACGACTCGTCATCAGCCAGATCCGGGTTGTCGGACCTACTTGGTGACCTGATTGTAGACAGGCAGACCCATGTATCCGAAAGGAGCCTGGCGAACCTGCTTGCCAGCCACTGCGGAGACCTTCCTGTACCAGAGCGGCAGCACCGGAAGGTCCTTGAAGAGAACGGCTTCGGCCTGGCGGTAATCCTGCATGGCTTCGTCATGATCGGTCTTGGAGGCGGCACGGGAAAGGATGGCATCATATTCGGCGCTCTTGTAGTCTCCATTGTTCAGACCCTTGCCATCGGCCTGGCTGGAGGCATACCCCTGAACCAAGTAGCCTTCGGGGTGGGGATAGTCCGAGGTGATGCCCGAGTTGAAAATACTGTTGACCTGACGGTTATGAACCGCCGTATTGAATTCCTTGCCCGTCGGGAAGATATTCGGTGCCGTCTTGATTCCCAGAACCTGGGCGTACGCATGCAGAACCGCGTCAACCCAATCCTTGTCGGTTCCGTCGGCACTGTAAGCGATGCGAAGCGTGCCCTCCCAGGGAGCGATGGCATCAGCCTCCTTCCAAAGTTTGCGAGCCTGGTCCGGATCGTGCTTCAGCACCTCTTTGCCTTCGATGTCGGAGGCATTCCCCTTGATGGTGGGGGCAAGGAAATCAGTGGCCGGCGTAACCGTACCAGCGAAGACCTTGTCAGCTATTTTCGCGCGATCCAGAGCATACGACAGAGCCTTCCGGCGAAGAGCGCCCTCCTGCCCCTGGAAATGCTGCAAGCCCTGCGGGATAGTCAGGGACCGGAAGGCCGGCCCCGGCTTGATCAAGGGCTGCAGGCCCGAATCGGTATGGAAGGTTTTCAGGCGAGAGACCGGAACCGTATCAAGCACGTCCAGGTGACCGGCTTGAACATCGGCATAGGCGGCATCGAGGCTCTGGTAGTCCCTGAACTCCAGGCTTCCGTTCCTAGCCTTGCGCGGTCCCTTGTATGCAGGATCTTTCTCCAGCTTGATCCCCTGATTGGGCACCCATGATTTGAAGCGGTAGGGTCCGTTCCCGATCGGTTTCTTGCCGAAGGCCTTGATGTCCTTATAGGCGGATGCCGGCAGGGGAAGAAAGGCCACATCTCCCACCTTGTAGGGGAAGGAGGAATCCGGCTTGTCCATGGTCACCTCCAGGGTCAGGTCATCAACCACCCGAAGACCGGACAGGGGAGCCTTGGGGTCACCATGCTCATCCTGCACTTGCCCGTATCCGGCGATGGTCGAAAAAGCCGAGGCGCCCAGCTGCCCATTGGCTGCATTCGCCGCGAAGGACCAGGAATCCGCATAGGTCTTGGCTGTGATCGTCTCACCGTCGCTGAAGGTGAGTCCCGGTTTAAGGACGATCGTGTACCGGCTGGCATCCTCATTGGGAGTAATCGATTTGGCCTGAACCAGGGTCATCCCGCCTCGGGCATCGAAGGTGACCAACCCATCGAAGAGCTGGGTCACCACCTTCCAGCCTGCAGTGTCGTTGGTGCTGGACGGAATCAGAGGAGCAGTGGGTTCGGCATTGTTGACGCTGATGGCGGCCTGAGGGTCAATCCGGTCTTCTTTGGAAGTCTGGGAGGTGCCGCAGGCGCCCGCTGCCAGGATGAGTGGCAACACCGCTGCTGCGATGTAGGAACGAAGCTTGGCCATGATAGGACCCTTCCTGCCCGGTACGGGCTGTCACAGATGCGCAAGAAACACTGAGTCGATAAACATCTGGTCAATACAGTCGGTTGGACGAGGATGCCGATATTCAGACCTGCCTGACATCCTGCCCGGATGCCAGCCGATCCAGAGCACCAGTGCTGCCGATGGCCCGGAAGAGGAACCAGCTGACCAGTCCAGCCAGAACCACTCCACTGATCAGTTCGCAGATGGTGCCGATGATCCCCCTCGGGCTGAAGAGGGAGACCCCCTGATAGTAGAAGGCCAGGAGAAAAGCGTTATAGACCAAGGCTATCAGGATACCCCCCAGAACGGTCGTTCCCAGGGTCCACCGACGGTAGCGGAATATTCCGAAGGCCAGTTCCGCGCAAAGGGCCTCGACGATGGCCTCCACCAGAATCATCGGCACGTTGTAGGCGTTGCCAGGCAGAATCTCGACCAGGACGCTGATGATGCCGACATAGACGGCCGCGCCTGGCTTGCGCAGTATCAATAGGGACAGGGTGCAAGGAAAGTAGAAGACCCCATGCAAAAGAGCCGCCGCCCCAGGCAGAAGGGCCGTCATCAGCGGGAATATCCACGAGGCAAGCAGGCTGGCCAACCAGTAAATCAACCCCGACACCGCGCCCAGGCCTGCGCCGACCGCTATGTCAAGCGGCCTCCAGCGCAACCGATGAGATGTGGAAACCCGACCCTGCTGCTGCTTCTCCGTCATTGATACTCCCTTGCGACCGTCATAGAGCGGACGGCCCCTTTGCTCATGCGCACAGCGATAGGAAGGGACCCGCCCAAGCCGGCAAAGGCCCGTCCGGCGTTCCTTGACCTGCGCATGCCGGGCGGGAACGTCGACTCAAGGCTACCCCGACCACGGCGGCAGAACCAGGGTCTGGTCATAGGTCTTGCTTATAGGCGGCCATCCGCCGGCCTGGCCATGCTTATCAGCCCGGCGCATAAGTCAGAAGTCCCCACTACCATGAATGCAGTTTGCACTGTCTTTCTATGGTTCTGTGAGGTAGCTTCTTGGCCGAATTCATTTATCAGATGATCAAGGCGCGCAAGTCCTTCGGCGACCGCGTCATCCTGGACGATGTGACCCTGAGTTTCCTGCCCGGCGCCAAGATCGGCGTGGTGGGCCCTAATGGCATGGGCAAGTCCACCCTGCTGCGGATCATGGCCGGCCTGGACACGGTCAGCAACGGCGAGGCACAGCTCACCCCCGGCTATACGGTAGGCATTCTCCAGCAGGAGCCGCCGCTGGACGAGGACAAGACCGTGGGCGAGAACATTCGCATGGCCTTCGGCGACATCATGAGCAAGGTGGATCGTTTCAACCAGATCGGCGAGCAGATGGCCGACCCCAACGCCGATTATGATGCCCTGATGACCGAGATGGGCCAGCTCCAGGAGCAGATCGATGCCGCCAACGGCTGGGATCTGGATTCCCAGCTGGACCAGGCCATGGATGCCCTGCAGTGCCCCGACCCGGACACCCCGGTCTCGGTCATCTCGGGGGGCGAGCGCCGACGGGTGGCTCTATGCCGGCTGCTGCTGGAAGCACCCGATCTGCTGCTGCTGGACGAGCCCACCAACCACCTGGACGCCGAGTCCATCCTCTGGCTCGAGCAGTACCTGCACACCTACAAGGGCGCCGTCCTGGCTGTGACCCACGACCGGTACTTCCTGGACAACGTGGCCGAATGGATCTGCGAGGTGGATCGTGGCCACCTCTACCCCTACCAGGGCAACTACTCCACCTACTTGGAGACCAAGGCCAAGCGTCTGGAGGTCCAGGGGCAGAAGGATGCCAAGCTGGCCAAGCGGCTCAACACCGAACTGGAATGGGTCCGCTCCTCCCCCAAGGCCAGGCAGGCCAAGAACAAGGCCCGCCTGGAGCGCTATGAGCAAATGGAGAACGAGGCCCGGAACAACAAGAAGCTGGATTTCTCCGAGATTCAGATTCCGCCGGGGCCCCGCCTGGGCTCCAAGGTGCTGGAGGCCGAGCACATCCACAAGGCCTTTGGCGACCGCGTCCTGATCGACGATCTGAGCTTCACCCTGCCTCGAAACGGCATTGTGGGCGTCATCGGCCCCAATGGCGTGGGCAAATCCACGCTCTTCAAGACCATCGTGGGCCTGGAGCCACTGACATCGGGCTCCTTGGAAGTCGGCGACACGGTCAAGATCTCCTACGTGGATCAGAACCGCGAGGGCATCGACCCCAACAAGAACCTCTGGGAGGTAGTCTCCGGAGGGCTGGACTTCATCGAGGTAGGCGGCGTCGAGGTGCCCACCCGTGCCTATGTGGCCTCTTTCGGCTTCAAAGGCTCAGATCAGCAGAAACCAGCTGGTGTCCTGTCGGGCGGCGAGCGCAACAGACTGAACCTGGCACTCACCCTCAAGCAGGGCGGCAACCTCCTCCTGCTGGACGAGCCCACCAACGATCTGGATGTGGAAACCCTGGAGAGCCTGGAGAATGCCCTGTTGGCCTTCCCCGGATGCGCTGTGGTCATCTCCCACGACCGCTGGTTCCTGGACCGGATCGCCACCCATATCCTGGCCTGGGAGGGCACGGATGAGAACCCGGCTTCCTGGTACTGGTTCGAGGGCAACTTCCAGGCCTACCAGGAAAACAAGGTCAAGCGTCTGGGCGAGGAGGCCTCCAGGCCCCACCGCATCCACCGCAAGCTGACCCGCTGAACGAATACACCACAAGGGATTGAGGGCCGAGGAGAAGCATGAGCACTGAGGATGGAGCACTGGCCCAGGCCATCGCTGGGCTGAACCTGCAGGAGCAGCAGCCTGACGATGGCCGTTCCCGTTTTCTGGGCAAATCGCTGGACTTCCCCACTGGCCGCCTCTATGGAGGCCAGCTGCTGGGCCAGGCCATCAT
Source organism: Bifidobacterium sp. W8112 (assembly GCF_016101425.1). NCBI lineage: Bacteria > Bacillati > Actinomycetota > Actinomycetes > Bifidobacteriales > Bifidobacteriaceae > Bifidobacterium > Bifidobacterium sp. W8112. The sequence goes on from NZ_JACFQN010000001.1 coordinate 495,406, forward strand.
GGCCGGCGGACGGACCGTGCCCGAGGGTCGATTGCCCCACTCGATGCACGCCTATTACCTGCGCACTGGACTTCTGGATCAGGACGTTCAAGCTGAAGTCGAGACCATTCGAGATGGGCGTTCTTTCTCCTCCAGACGTGTTGATCTGCACCAGGGGGAACGGACCATCCTGAACGCTCTGCTCTCCTACCAGCAGGTCGGCCAGGAGGGCATCCGCTATGCCGACCCAATGCCGACGGGGCTGCCCGATCCGGAGGACCTGCCCGGCTCCCGGGAGCTGATGGAACCCTATGCCGACCAGTCCCCCTTCGCTGACTACTATGCCCATCAGAGCCCCTTCGACATGCGCCACGTCGGCGGCACGGTCCTGCTGGATGATGCAGATGAGGCAGACAAAAGGGATTCCGAGGATGACAGCAGGAGCCGCCAGGCCGTTTGGAGCCGCACCCAGGGAGGTGCCGACCTGGATCCGCTGATGCGCCGGGCCCTGCTGGCCATGGAATGCGATCAGATCATGATGGAGCCCGCCCTGCGCCGTGCCGGGCTGAGCATGACCACCCCGGGGATCTCCTTCGCCTCCATCGACCATGCCATGTGGTGGTATCAGGATCTGGATCCTTGCGACTGGCACTGCTTTATTCAGGAGTCCCCAGTGGCCGACCACGGCCGCAGCCTGTGTATGGCTAAGGTCTACAACCGCCAGGGTGACCTAGCTGCCTACATGGTTCAGGAAGCCATGATCAGGGTACCCAAAGACTGAGCGCTCACTAGGTCATCGTGTATTGTACCCAAGCAGGGGATCACCAGTGAGGTCGACAGCGGGCCGACTTGCTTCAGAAATTTCTCAGCAATGGCCTTGAAGGCTGGTCAGTGACGCTTTTCACTGGAATCGGCCTTTACCTCCGCTCTTTCAGCGGTATCGGCCGCATCGGCCATGGGTCTGCGTGAGGACTTGCGTCGATCCGGGTTCTCAGGACCGTCATCTGGGGGCAGTTGACAGAGCCACTCCCCAACAGCCCCCGCCACCACATCGAGCAGACAGACCAGGGAGGCGACCAGGCACTCCTGCATGACCCGCGTGTAATAGGGCGCGGCTGCATGGCCCATGCTGATCAGGGCCTGACTGCCGTACCAGCCCAACAGGGCAGCGCAGGCGATGCCCATGGCCTTGCTCATGATCAGCACGTTGACCGCGAAGCGCAGATCCATCTGCTTGCGGTCTCCCTTGGCGTAGCGGTGCACCTGGAAGGCCATGATCAGAATGGCTACCCCAAGCAGGAAGAGCAACACGCTGACTAGCCAGGGAACTCCCATGAGGTCCGTCCTGGTGGACATGCCCAGTTCCGAGATGCCGGCGCCTCCCATCAGCCCAAGGACCAGGGCGACCAGATAGTGCACAAGCGGCGTGCGGCGGGCCCTCATGACAGCCCGTCCAGAATCCAGTCCTCCGAAACCAGGCTGATGCGGTCACGGTCAGGAGCACGGTTGGCCAGGCTGGCCAGGCAGGATCCGCCAGCACCAGGCAGACAGTGTTCAGGCTCCAAATACGCCCAGGGAGTCACAATGCGCGAGGGAGCATCGGCGGTCAGCAGAGGCGGACGGTCCTGGGAAGACAGCAGCGAGCCGTCCGAGGTTTCCACCTCCACCACATCGGCATCCAGCCCGCCCATCTGTCTGATAGGGGCTGCCACCATGTCTAGAGCCGACCGCAGCTCCTCCAGATTCAGCGGCGTCTGCAGAATAACCACGGCCGATAGGCGCTGATCCCCCTGATCATCCCGGTAGGCATACAGGGGCGAGATGCCGACCAGCTGACTGCCGGGGATCCCGTCCAGAGCCGCCAGAGCACGGAGCATAGTCAACCGGTCGGTTCCCGATGCTCCCTCCAGCGCAATAACATCACGCATCAGAAAACCCTGCGGCTTGGCACCCTCAACAGGCGACTGACTGGGCGCTTCGCTATCATTCTCTGGATCCGAGGGCAAGCCGTTCTGCGTGGAGGAGGTCACAGGGTGACGCAGCCGGGCCCGTGCCGCATGGCCGGCATCAGCCTGACCAGACAGGAGGAAGGAGGGATGCCCTAAAGCAGTATTCCCGCTGCCGCTGACTCGTCCAGATTCCATGCTGGCCGGGTTGCCTTCCACCTGATCGTCGGCCGCACGCTCAAGGGTGACGCCCACCTGAAAGTCGACCCCTGTTCCCTGGTCGGCACCCAGACGGGTGACCGTGACCCGGGTGCGGCGGATCTGGTGGGAGAGCAGGATGGCATCAGCCACCTTGGCAGTCAGGGATTCCAGAATCTCATCAGCCGGCTCGTTTTGGATCAGATTGACGATCCGACGGACAATCTGCACATAGTCCACGGTCTGAGTGCCGTCGTTGAGCCTGCCTGCCTCACTCAAATCCAGGTAGAGGACGGCATCGACCTGGTAGCTGAACCCTGGCTTCTGCTGGCCGTGCAGGGGTGCGACCTTGATGGAACTCAAACGGATGGAATCCATGATGTACGCTCCTCCCTCGCCTTGGAACATTCGATGCCGCACAGCCCGGAACCATATACTTCACCGGGCCGATTCGGAATTCAGTGCTGGTCCTCTGTGGACGACCCGTTCACGCTGCGCCTGAGCTCCTCAGGGATCTCCACAGGGGGCTGCTCGGAGTCCGGCCGATCCGGCGCAGACAGCCAGAGCTGGCGCTCGGGAGCTTTGCGCAAGCCAGCGAAGACCGCAGCCAGCTCGTCCTTGTTCAGGGTCTCCTTGACCAAGAGCTGCCGGACAAGCTCGTCCAGCACGTCACGGTTCTCAGTGATGATCCGCCAAGCCTCTTCGTGAGCCGTCTCGATAAGATTGTGGACTTCCTCATCGATGGCCTCGGCCGTCTTCTCGGAGTAGTTGTGCGGCTTCAGGGCATCGAGTCCGGCATCCTGGTCATTCTCATCAGCCCACTTGATGGCACCCAACTTGGAGGAGAATCCGTATTGCAGGACCATCTGCCGGGCTATGCTGGTGGCCTTCTCGATGTCATTGGAGGCGCCAGTGGTCGGGTCATGGAAGACCACCTCCTCCGCCACGCGGCCGCCCATGGCATAGGCCATCTGGTCCAGCAGTTCGTTGCGGGACTGCGAGTAACGGTCTGTGGTGGGCATGACCGCGGTGTAGCCCAGGGCCCGCCCGCGAGGCAGAATGGTCACCTTGGTGACCGGGTCGGTGTGGTGCAGGGCCGCAGCCACCATGGCGTGGCCGCCCTCATGGTAGGCGGTGTTGCGCATCTCGGCCAGAGCCATGCCCTTGGTCCGCCGCCGAGGTCCGCTCAGCACGCGGTCGATGGCCTCGTCGATGGCCCGGTTGTCGATCAGCTGGGCATCGGAACGCGCAGTCAGCAGAGCAGCCTCGTTGAGCACGTTGGCCAAGTCGGCACCGGTGAAGCCGGGCGTCCGCACGGCCACAGTGTGCAGATCCACGTCAGGCACGAAAGGCTTGCCCTTGGCATGGACCTTGAGGATGGCTTCACGGCCCTCCAGATCAGGAGCTTCCACGGCTACCTGGCGGTCGAACCGGCCGGGCCTGAGCAGGGCCGGATCCAGAATGTCGGGACGGTTGGTGGCTGCAATGATGATCAGGTTGGTGTCATTGTCGAAGCCGTCCATCTCCACCAGCAGCTGGTTCAGGGTCTGCTCGCGCTCATCATGGCCACCGCTCATGCCGGAGCCGCGCTTGCCGCCCACAGCATCGATCTCATCGATGAAGATGATGGCCGGCGCGTTCTTCTTGGCCTCATCGAACAGGTCGCGCACTCGAGAGGCGCCCAGACCAACGAACATCTCGACGAAGTCAGAGCCTGCCATGGAGTAGAAGGGCACGCTGGCCTCACCGGCGATGGCCCTGGCCAGCAGGGTCTTGCCGGTTCCAGGGGGACCATAGAGCAGGACGCCACGGGGTATGCGGGCACCCAGGGCCTTGTACTTGGAGGGATCCTTGAGGAACTCCTTGATCTCCTCCACCTCCTGGACTGCGGCCTCCTCGCCGGCCACGTCCGAGAACTTGGTCTTGGGGGTCTGCCCGTCGCTGAGCTTGGCGGAGTTCTTCTTGCCCCCCATGCCGAACATGCCGCCGCCGGCCGCCGAGGACATGCGCGAAAGCAGGAACCAAAAGACTCCCAAAATGATCAGCATGGGCAGGATGGAGGAAATCAGGTAGCTCATCATGCTGGTCTGCGGCACCACCGAGTTGTACCCCTCGGAGGGCTTGGCCTTCTCTACGGCCTTGACCACCTGCTGCCCCTGGGCCTCCACGTAGTAGAACTGCACGTCCTTGCCGAAGTTCTTGGAGGTGCGGTTGCCGCGGAAGCCGGGCACATCCTTGACGAAGTCGCTATTGAGCTTGAGCTCGACGACCTGCATTTTCTCGGTGATCTCGGCCTTCTTGACCATGCTGCTGCGGTCGTTCAGCAGCTCCAGGCCATCCTGGGTGTCGATGGTCTGTGCGCCGTTCTGGCTGCTGAAGAAGCCGAAGATGGCTAGGATGATGACCACGGCCAGAATCCCCCAGAGCCAGGGGGAACGCCAGAAGGGGCGGTTGCCCCCATTGGGGCCAGAACCGTTGTTGCCCAGGTTAAAGTTGAAGGGGTTGTTGCCCTTGTCGCCGTTGTCCTTGCCCCCATTGGGCGGACCCTGCTGCGGTCCCTGCGAGTAGCTCATGACTGCTCCCCCTGATCCTGATGATCCTGTTCCTGGGTCGGGTCCATGTATTCCTCGGACCTGAGTACGGCTATCGAGTCCAGATTACGGTACTGCTCGTCGTAATCCAGCCCGAAGCCCACAACGAATTCGTCGGGTATGGCGAACCCTGGATACTTGACATCCACCTCGACCTCGTGTCGCGAAGTCTTGTCCAGCAGAGTGAAAATCTCCACCGATGCAGCCCCTCGCTCCTTGAGATGCTCAACCAACCAGTGCAAGGTGTAGCCGGAATCGATAATATCCTCAACGATCAGAATATGCCGACCGCGCACATCGCAGTCCAGATCCATCCTGATGTCCAGGTCTCCCTCAGAAACGCTGGTCTTGCCTGCCGGATAGCTGGAGATGCTCATGAACTCGATCTGAACCGGAATGGTGACGGCCTGTGAGAGGGCGGCAAGCGTGTTGAAAGCCCCCTTGAGCACGGCCAGCATGATCGGGTTCTTACCCCGGTAATCCCGGCTGACCTGCTCGGCCGTCCGGTTGATCAGCTCTTCTATCCGTTCCTTGGACACTAGTTCATGGTCGATATGGGATTGAATATCAGCGATGCGCATGGTCTCCATCATTGCATATGAGAATGACTTGACCCTTACGGATTGCTGTATGGGAGCTGGGAAAACGGGGGCCCTGCTGGCCGTGCCATCGGCAGACCAAATCATCCAGGGCCCGGACCTGCACGGCTGTGAACCGTATGCCCAGTTTGCTCAGTACCTGGGCCAGCAAGCGGGTGCGCAGAGCCGGATGGCAGTCGGCCAATCCGTGGGCATCCAAGCGGGCCAGCACCCCTTTGGCCCTCTGGTCCGAATCGGGGCGGGTGACCAGCCGCTGGGACAACCCATCGACCTGGGTGTCCAAGTAATCCTGATCCAGACGGGCCATATCGGCGCCAAGGGCCAGGCGGCGGGCCATGTCCCGACCAGCGAAGCGATTCAAGGCGGGCAGTAGGTCGTGGCGGATCCGCGAGCGCAGCGGCAGCGTCTCGGGAAGCGTGGAATCAGCCGGTCGATCATCGCCGTTAGTAGGGTCATCCCACCAGTCGATCCCCTGCTGCCGGCAAATAGCCGTGGTATCCTTCCGGTCCAGGTCCAGAAAGGGACGCAGGTAACGCATTCCCCCACGCTCCACACGCCGAGCCATGCCGGTGATGGCCTCCAGCCCCTGTGAGCGAATCAGTCCGATCAGCACCGTCTCAGCCTGATCGTCACGAGTGTGCGCCAGAAGGACGGCCTTGGCCCCCAGCTTGAGGGCCTGTTCGGAGAGCGCCTGGTAGCGGGCTGCACGTGCATCGGCCTCAGGGCCGGCCGAGGTGACCGGTACATCCACTCTGGTGACGCGGACCGGATCCAATCCCAGCTTCCGGCAGGTTCCAGCCGCACGCTCTGCGACCTGATCCGAATCAGGCATCAGACCATGATCGATCAGCAGGGCACCGCACCGCAGCCCGGTCATGTCGGCCACCAGGTGGGCCGCACAGGCCAGGGCCAAGGAATCCCGGCCTCCCGAGCAGGCCACCAGAATCAATGGGGCATCCTGATCGGGCTGATGCACCCCGTGATGAGCGAACCGCTGATCCTGCAGGCCCAGGCCCTCCCCTTCAAGGGTCGAACGCAGGAGCCCCACCGCCTTTTTCATTGCCGCTGAATAGACCATGGTCCAGGCTTCTTCCTGCTCAAATCCGATCCAAGGATCCGACCAAGGTGTCCACAGCCTGTCTGGCAGCAGCCACATCCTCGGAATCGTTGATGACCACAGCAAAGACCAAAACACCTCCGGAGCGACGAATCACATTGCCCGTAAGCGAGGTCACCTGATCCAGAGTGCCGGTCTTGACCCGAATCAGTCCATCAGCCTGGTCATCCACCTTTCGGCTGGCCGCTGTGCCGGTCAGGCCCACTACAGACAGGCCCTTGACTAGGGGGGTCAAGCCCTTGTCGGCAAGAGCCAGCTGCTGGACGTCAGCCAAGGTGCCCACCCGCAGGACGGAGCCAGGGGTAAGCCCCGAGCAGTCGGCCATGTTGAGGCCCGCGGTGTCCACGCCCAGTTTGTTCAGCGTGCTGGTCACGGCTTTCACAGCCCCGGCTGGGCTGTTGGGCATGCCCAGGGCCAAGGCGGTCAGACGGCCGAAAAGCTCGGCCAGACTGTTGTCGGAGTTGCGCAGCATCAGCGACATGATCTCGCTGAGCCGCGCCGAGCGGATACGGGCCAGAACCCTGCCCTGGGCATGGTCAGCCCGTTCGGGCCCTTGGGCATGATCCACCTGGATCCCGGACTCCATCAGGCTGCTGGCGAAGGATACGGCAGCGGCCTCCGCCGGGTTTTCGACCCTGGGCAAGTAAACCCCTGCATCCGGGTAGGCGACAGGCTCAGTGCGTCCCTGCCGAGCCTCATCCACAGCCATGGAGACAGGCACCTGGAAGTAGATTCCATCAGGATTATTTTCTGCAATGCCCTCCGGCTCCCGATCGTCGCCGAAAAGCGTGTCTTGGTAGGCCAGGGCCACTCGGTCGATCCCCTGCTGGCGCAGAGCCTGAGCCGTCTTCTCGGCCAGGGTCCCTAGTCCGGCCCGGCCATTGACATGCAAGGGGTCGTCTTTGCCTGCCCCTAGGAGCATATCGCCGTGACCGCGCAGGGTCAGCGTGGCCTGCGAGGGGGTGGAGGAATCCAGAACCACCTCAGTATCCAGCTGTGAAGACATGTCCAGAACAGAGGCGGCTGCGGCTGCGGTCAAGGTCTTCATAGTGGAGGCCGGCTGGCGTGCCTGGTCGGCGTTCTTCTGGGCCAGCACCCGTCCGTCGGCCTGTCGCACGACCAGCGAGTACCCATTGCCCAGGCCCGGTGCACTGGCGAAAGCATCGACCAGCTGCTGGACCTGGCCGGCATCCACTGCAGACCCAGGCTTGTCCGCGGCGAGGGTCGGAGGATCTCCTACCATGACCGCAGGAGGGGCCGAGGAATGGCTGGTCTTGGCCAAGGTCAGCGGTCCGGGCACCAGGTCGGCCAGATCCATGCCTGCATAGCCGACGACCAGTATGACAGCCACAAGCATGGCCAAGGCCACCCGCCAGCGTCGCTTGATCCGCCGACGACGTGTCATGCGCAGCTGATGTCTGTCACCCAATTGCTCACTCCCGGACTTGTGTTCGCCAACCGAGTTCGAATCGGTAGGCACCAACCAACTAGCCTAGTACTGGTTCTGTCACTGCCTCAGGACTGCAGAGAGGCATAGCGATCCAGCGTCAGCAGAATGGCCGACTGTCGACGATCGAAGATCCGGGATCCTAAAGCGACACCTGCGGCAAGCACAATCAGCCCGTTCGCCAGTGCGACCGGCACGGGCAGCCAGAGGGGAAGAATCCCGCCTGTGATAATGGCCGGCAATGCCACCAAAAGGGTGGGCAGCATGATCACCAGGCTAGCCAGCAACTGCAGCATCGGCAGGAAGCCTTGGGCCACGGCACGTCCCTGCGGCGAGGTGAAAGGCTGGTCCATGGAGGGTACCGGGTAAATCAGCAGGGCCGAGAAGACCTGGGCAACTCCCAGCCCAGACAGGAGCAATCCTATGGTCGCGGCCAACATATCCAAGGAGATGACCAGATCTGGTCCGCCCTTCATTGCCCCGGAGAATACCAAAGTCACCAGCCCAAGCAGGAGTATGCAGGGCAGAGCTACACTCAGATGGCTGCGGACACGGGAGAGCCGGTCCTCACGACCTTTCACTCCCGCCGCTATCTCCATGCGCAAGGCAAGCCCATCGTAGGCCAGGGCGTTGCCCTCGGGAACCTCCAGCACCCAGGCGCCCACAATCGGTCCCAGCCATAGCATCATGGGCATCTGACGGAAGATTATCGCGTACAGAATCACCACAACAAGCAGAAGCGGATAGCTGACAAGCTTGCGGGGGTCCTGACGAAGATAGATCAGCGATCGCGCAATCATGGCATCCACTACGTTCCGGGACCGGCCCAGCAGCCCCAGCCCCCTGGGGGCAGACGACCTTTCAGCACTGGCCCCCGCGTATAAACGGTCATGACGCAGACACAGCATGCCGATCATGAAACAGAGAGCAAGGGTGGTCAGCTCCACACACAGACGTCCTACCAGAGCCCACCATGATCCTGAAAGGAAATCCTCCGGCAGGCGGACAGCGGCACCCAGCGGCGTCCAGGCCAGTATGTCGGCCGCGGTCTTGAGGGAGTCAGTGTCGACTGCCATGCCATCCATAATCCCGCTGTCCAGCAGAGAGGGCAGCAGACACAAAAGCATGATCACCACGGTGACCAGCAGATAGAGTCCGGATCGGGAGCGCTGAGAAACCATCAAGGTACCGACCAGGTCCAAAACAGCCCGGGATAGGGCCAGCATCACCATGACAGCCAACAGGGCTGCGATCAAAGCCATGATCGTGGCTCCGACACCCGTGCGGGCATAGATGGCTGTCAGAGCGAGGAAGCAGCCAAGGCCGGTCAATCCTGCAGGCCCAGTCAGCCCAGCCAGGTAGAGCCCCACTTGCAGCTGGCTGTCAGGAATCCCGTACAGGACGAATCGCGAAGAGCTCAGAATCGACCCCTGGCCCAGAAAAGCCAGTTGAATCAGGATCACTCCCAGAGTCAGCCCGACCATGAACAGGACCAAGATGGTTCCCATACGCTGCCGGTCGCCCGGACTAGCACTGGGCAGCCAGCCCCCGAGTGTCAGCGCGACCTGCCACGAAGCCAAGCAGATGCCTATGGCCATGAGCAAGCTGATGATGGCGCCGACCAACTGCCAGGAGGAGTGCTTGATGGTTCCCCAGGTAATGGACCAACGCATGGCGATGATGGTGGATGCCGTGCTCATTCCGTCTCCTGGTCTTCCTCGGACCCGGAACCGTTCAGCCAAGCGATTCGCTTAGCCTGGTGGCGGCCTCCGACAAGCTCCAGGAAGCGATCCTCCAGATCCTCGCCGGCAGCGACCTGTGCCACCGTGCCATCAGCCCGAACCAGACCATGGTCGATGATGGCCACATGGGTGCACATCCGCTCCACCAGGGCCATGACATGCGAGGAAATCACCACTGTTCCTCCGGTATCGACATACTCGGCCAGGATGTCCTTAAGATTGGCGCTGGAGACCGGGTCGACCGATTCAAAGGGCTCATCCAGCACCAGAAGCCTAGGGGAATGAATCATGGCCGTGGCCAGGCAGATCTTCTTGGTCATGCCCGATGAATAATCACAGACCCGCTTGCCGCCGGCATCAGTCAGGTCGAAGGCCTCCAGCAGGTCCCTGGCCCGGCCCAGCGCCTCACTGCGCGGCATCCGTCGAAGCATGCCCGAGTAGACCAGCAATTGCAGACCTGTCAGCCTGTCGAAGATCTGATCGCCCTGGGGCATGACGCCGATGACCCGCTTGGCCGTATCCACGTCCGACCACACGTCTCTGCCGAGGATCATGACCTTGCCGGAGTCGGGCATCAGCAGGCCGGTCATCATGTTCAGCGTGGTGGTCTTCCCTGCGCCATTGGGGCCGACTATCCCGTAGAAGGACCCCCTGGGAATATCCAGAGAGAGGGCGTTGACAGCCGGCCGGCCCCGGTAGCACTTGACCAAGGCACGGATAGAGACTGCTGCCTGCGGATCTGGCGGAGGGACCATTGCCGTTTGGGCGGTCATCCTGGGTGGCTGCGCTTCGTCGGACATGGCCTTAAGTCTATCCCATCCCACCCCTGGCTCGGTGCCGGTTGAGGGACGACTGGCCTCAATGCCCTGAGTGCTCGATGGGCTTCCATCCCGGATTGGCGAAGATGGCCTGGAAGGAGATGGGAAGGTAGCTGAGCATGAAGATGGGGAAGCTCAGGCAGTAGGCGAAAAGCTCCTTGTTGGATGCGCCGATCTTGTCCCGCTCGGCCAGGACCGTCAGTGCGGCCAGGCCCATCATGGCCAGGACACCCAGCACTCCAGCTGCGATGCCATTGATCAGTTCAGTCACCTGGCTGGTCCAGGTCACGAAGCCCAGAGCCGGGAAGAGCAGACCGAAGAAGCAGCGGACCAGAGCCAGGACGGTCAGCGGGCAGATGAGAATGGTCAGGTCCACGGCCGAGAAGTCGCGTTCACGGAAGGCTCTGGAGATCAGGGCGGGCCCGTAGTAGCGGAAGACCTGAAGGAAGCCCTTGCTCCAGCGCAGCCGCTGCCGCCAGCTCTGCTTGAAGGTAACCGGCTGCTCGTCATAGAGGATGGCGGTGCCGCAATAACCGATGCGCTCGCCGTGCAGCACCGAGTCCATAGTGAACTCCAGGTCCTCGGTCAGCAGGTGGAACTTCCAGCCGTTGTTGCGCTCCATAACCTCCCTGGAGAACATGAACCCGGTGCCGCCCACATGGCAGCTGGAGCCGATGACCATCCTTGAGGTGTTGAGGAACCGGGATTCGCGGATGAACCATAGGGCTGAGCCGGAGGAGACCCAGTTGTCAGAGAAGTTGACCGAGTTGCGGTAGCTGGTCAGTATGCGGAAGCCGGACTGGAAGGCCTTGTTCATTTCTTCGATGTAATGGCGGTCCAGGAGGTTGTCCGCATCGAAGACGAAATAGGCATCGTAGCGGGAGGCAAGGCCCCGCTCAAGTATCTGGTCCAGCAGAAAGGTCAGAGCGTAGCCCTTGCCCACCTGGTTCGGATCCTGCCGCTCTACCACATGACAGCCCAGGGACCTGGCCAGTCCGGCGGTGTCGTCAGTGCAGTTGTCGGCCACCAGCCATATGTCGATCATGGAGGACGGATAGGTCTGTTCCTTGATGGAATTGATCAGATGACCGACCACCTGCTCCTCGTTGCGGGCGGAAATAAGGACGGCGAACCGCTTGTCGAATGGGGCCTCGGGAAAGACCGTAGGCTTGGAGACAAAGGAGATGACGATGCAGATGGCCTGGTAGACGATGCCCACCCCGCCCAGCAACATCATCAGAACGTCCAGTACTTTGAGCAGAGCCATCAGCGCCACTCCTTGCGGGGGTTATCCTCCCCCTCGGAGGCCTCGTCCGCAGTCTCGGTGCCCTTGAGCGGCCTGTGCCTTACGGGGGCTGAGGCGGACTTGGGTATGGGAACCGTGGCCGACTCATCCAGATCCTTGGCCGTCGGGGAAGAGGTCGGGTAGAGCTCGCGGGCAATCGTCATGACCGGATCGTCCACTCGGACCCTGGCGCTGGTCCCCTTGGCCGATCGGCTGCCCACATGGCTTGCCACCGGCTGAACCACGTGCTCATTGAAAGCCTCGACACCTTCGACCACCTTGGACTTGCCGACCGGCTTGGGATCCTGCATGAGTGGAGAGTCGATCAGCTCATAGTGCCTGACCGAAGCCGAGAATATAGCCTGGAAGCTGGCCGCCAGAGGCAGGGCCAGGAAGGCCCCCAGGGCACCGAAGACCGCACCCAGAGCCAGTACGGAGAGGAAGGCGATAGCAGGGTTGAGGTCCATGGTCCGCTGGGAGATCTTGGGGGCCAGGATCATGTTTTCGATCTGCTGGTAGATGATGATGTAGACCAGCACGATCACAGCCACCAGCAGTCCGCGGCTTCCCCAGGCCACCACTACGGGAATAGCTCCGCCTATGTAGGTGCCGATGGTGGGCACGAACTGGGATACCAGCCCGCAGAAGAGGGCCAGCGGCAGCCAGTAGGGCACCTTCAGAATGACCAGAAAGACCGACATGCAGGCTGCGGAGATGAGCGCCAGAATGGTTCTGCTGAACAGGAAGCTGGAGATCTGGTCCTGGGCGATGGTCCAGACAAAAAGGAAACGGCGCTGGCTCTTGGGGGCCAGCCACTGGCAGAGGCTGCGGCGCAGTTTGGGCCCTGCGGCGGAGATGTAGTAGATGACCAGCAGGACGGTCATGATATTAATGAAGGACCCCACCAGGCCCACGGTGGTGTTCAGGGCCTGTCCTGCAAAGTCCGTCACCCATGAGGTCTGGATGTTCTTGACGATCTCACCGCCAAGATCCTGCATGGCCGGCAGGTGCCAAGGGGTGCGGCTGGCGATGAATTCCGCCACCTGCTCATAGAGGGCTGGAGCCCCGTTGGCCATGCCGATGACCTGCTGAACCAGCAGGTTGCCGAACATCCCCATAAGGACGATCACAATGATGATCAGCCCTACCAGCGTGACCGCAGAGGCTGCTCCCCGCCGCCAGCCATGTCTGACCAGTCTGATCACAAGAGGTTCCATGGCAAGGGAGACAAAGATGGCGATCACCACATCCAGCACCAGGAATTCGATCTTCCACCAGGAGGCGTAAGCGAACCAGGCCAGAAAGACCGCTATCGCTACATAGAGGAGGGCGCGGCCGAACCATTCCGGAGGTCGGCGCGGATCCCCCTTGGGCGGGAAGACCGTCGCGAAATCGAAGCGCTGCTTTTGCTCGTTGGCCATATGTTCCATTATCCCAAGATGGCTGACATGGCGGGCTGTAGGGCACAGGTTGAGCCGACGGTGTATCCGGGCACACGTATCCTGAGGGGTATGTTGACCGTTTCCATAGTCATACCCGCCTGGAATGAGGAAGAACGCATTGAGGACTGCCTCCTGAACGCCACCAGGCAGAGCCAGGCACCCAAGGAGGTGCTGGTAGTCGACAACCACTCCACAGACGCAACGGCCTCCATCGTCCAGCACTTCATTGACCAGAACCCTGACCAGCATGTCAGGCTGCTCCACCAGGACAGTGAACAGGGGCTGATCCCCACCCGCAACTACGGACTTGACCGGGCAACCGGCGATGTGCTGGGCCGGATTGACGCCGACTGCATGCTTCGTCCCAATTGGGTTGAGGTGGTCTCCGGCATCTTCACCCGGGACCCCAAGGCCATGGGCGCCACTGGACCGGTTGCCTACTATGACATGCCAGGCAAGAGGATCGGGCTCAAGGGCGACAACACCATCCGCAGGGCCATCTACCGGGCCGACGACGGGCAATACCTGCTCTACGGTTCCAACATGGCCCTGCGCGCCACTGCCTGGCGGGCCATACGCAGTCACGTCTGCAGGGACAAAGAGGACATCATGCACGAGGACGTCGATATCTCCCTGCACCTGATCGACCAGGGGTTCAAGACGGTCTACTGCAAGGACATGAATGTGGGCATCAGCGCCCGCCGGATGGACACCTCCTTCACATCCTTCCGCCACTACATGCAGCGCTTCAAGAACACCTTTGATGCCCACCCGCAACACACCAGGGAGCAGAAGCCCGAGCACACCCTTTACGCCATCTACCCCATCCTCAGGGCCTTCTATCCCGTCTACCAGAAGTACCTGGAATCCGCCGATATCAACCCTGCGGAGCGTGTCTGGATCCGCGAACAGATGGAGCTCTTCCATCGCCGCGACCAGGAGCTGGACCAGGAGGATCACTGACCGGCGGACGGCACACCAGGTTTGCCTGGTCCATAGGGGGCGGGTATCATGGGCACGTTCGCCCCCGTCGTCTAACGGTTAGGACACCAGACTTTCAATCTGACAGCGAGAGTTCGACTCTCTCCGGGGGTACCAGGCAAAGGGTTGGAAAGTGGCGGTATTCCGCCGTTCAACAAATTCGCAAAAAATCAGCGCAAAATTCGAATCGGGCTGTTTTGGTCGATATTGAACCAAGATAGTACGCACAACAGTACACACTTATAATCATCGCCGATAAGAATCCACCAGCATAGTGAAGTCACATTTATTTGAATTTCTATGGCTTTGCTTGTCGCAGTCTACGAGCATGCGAAAACAGACAAAATAGTTGCCAAAATTACTCCAGCCTGAATCGTCCTCACCGGACATGAGGAACAACTGCATCCGATGGACATTTACCGAAGTGCATCCAAAGCTGGATATAAACGCCGGAACCGGCTGTAACCAGCATCGTACACTTGACGGTTTGCACCGTCGGGAGAAAAGACGCCTCCTGTAAGGTTCGCTTCCACCAATTTCTCCAAGCCCTCCAAATCAGGCCGTGAAGAGGGCTTGGCCTGTTTGCCAACAGAGACCAGCTGAGCCAGGGCCACCGCAGGCATGAGATGGGCATCATCGAGCACTTGAACGGGCGCATCAAGGATATCCGCCAGCATCTGGCACCATTGGGGTTCGCGGGTTCCGCCGCCAATCAGGGTGACGCGTTCGATAGGCGTGCCCAGCAAGTCAAGCCCCTGACGAATCGAATAGGACACACCTTCCAGCGCGGCTCGGGCAAGGTCGCAGGCCTCCGTCTCGGAAGAAACGCCGACATAAGCTCCCCGAATCGAAGGGTTCATCATAGGGAAGCGCTCCCCCACCAGATAGGGCAGGCATATCACGCCGCGCGCTCCTACCGGACTGGATTCCAACAAATACCCCATGCGTCGATAGGGATCGCTGTCGGCCACGGTCGGACTGCCCCCTGCAAAGACTCCGGTGGCCCAAGCATGCACGTTGCCAGCATTGAGGAAGGGCACTGTATTGATGATGCTGTCAGTACCCAGATAGGCCAAATTGACCATTCCGGGGCGGTCAATTACAGCCTGGTCTGTCACTGTGGCAATCCAACCGGATGTGCCCAGGTTGATATTGAATTGACCGGGATGGAATACCCCGCCGCCCAAGGTGGATGCGCCAGCATCCCCCATTCCCGCATAGACCGTGGTTCCCGGAGCAAACCCCGTGGCAGCGGATGCACCCGGCGTGCTGGCGCCGATGCTTTCCCATGGCCAATAGACTTCCGGGAAGATCGCGGCATCCACACCTGCTGCCTCCAGGATGTCCCTTCTCCACTTCCGCGAGCGCAGATCCATGGCGCCTGCCGTCGAGCAGGCCGTCATATCGCCGCAGTAGACACCGGTCAGCCACCAAATCAGATAATCCTTGGCATCGATGAGCACATGGCGAACCTGCGCATAACGGTCGGGCTGATGCCTGGACAACCACATCAGTTTGGCCACCGGCAGGGACCCATCGCAGGGATTCCCCACTACGGTGTGAAAGGACTCAGACCCATAGGTTTCCGTCAGTTCAGCAGACTCTTCTTCGGCCCTGCCGTCCGCGTACAGGATCGCCGGCCCGACGGGCTGCCCCAGTGCATCCAGGGCAATCAGGTCCTGCATCTGTCCGCTCATGATGATGCCGGCGACCTGGTCGCTCTTGAAGTGCTCGATGCTCCGCCCGGCCCTGGCCAAAAGATCACGGGACACCTCAATGAAGGCCTGCAACCAATCCTCGGGATTCTGCTCGATACGCCCGTCACCTGTGTTGAGCGGCAGAAGACCGCTGGACGCGCACACCCTGGCAGAGCCCTGGTCATCCACAAGAACGGCCTTGACTTGCGTGGTCCCCACGTCGAATGCGGCTGTATAGGTCATACCGGTCATCCTAGGCTTTCCCAAGCGCTCAAATGCTTGCATAATCCCATATATGGACTGACGCAGTTACCCCTAAGCCCCTGACCAGTCCACCACTGCTTCGACATTATTCCCGTCCGGATCCAAAACGAAAGCCGAATAGTAATGAGGATGGTAATCGCGCAGCCCTGGAGCACCATTGTCACGGCCACCGGCAGCGAGCGCCTCCCTGTAGAAGGCATCCACCATTGCAGCATCGTCAGCCCTGAAAGCTATGTGGGTCACCGGCGAGCCGGTCCCATCCCCGCTCGGTGTCAGATAGAAGTCCGAGTGGGCCCCGTCGTCCTCTGCGCCGAACCCAATAGTGGGCTCATGGTGGGCCTTGGCCACGTACCCCAACGGTGCCAAGGCTCTGCTATAGAAATCGATGGAAGCCTGGATGTCCCGAACCTTCAGCGTCAGATGATCAATCATGTCCATAATTCTAGGTAAATCGTCAGCCAACAGCGGCCGGTAACCCCGAATGATCCTTGCCCCATGCCGCTCGATGCCGGTGACCGATCGAGCTCGAATCCTCAAGGCTGTGTTTCAGATGTACTGGCCGCCGGGCAGGTGCATGAAGTCCTCCACCTTGTTCCATTTGACCGGGTATCCTGCCCCGTGGGCGCAGAAGACCGAATCAGGGGTGTTCTCCAGGTCGGACTCGGGGTCATAGCCGATGGAATCCACAAGAGCATCCTGGTCCTGGCAGGGACGATACCCGTTGAAGAAACAGGTCAGATGTCCGCGGCCGTGAGTGTAGGTGCTGACCTCGATGACATAATCACGCATCTGTGATACCGGCGCATCCCCTTCCAACTCGACAGTGTCCCCGTCTGCCTGCGGTTCCGAGAAGCTGCCCTTCATCCGGTAGATGTCCGACATAGCCCTGCCCAGATTCTCCTGTGGAAGGGCGAGCCTGAAGTGGTACCAGGGCTCCAGCAGGATATTGCTTGCCTTCATCAGCCCCTGCCGGACGGCCCGGTAGGTGGCCTGGCGGAAGTCTCCTCCCTCGGTGTGCTTGATATGCCCGCGGCCGTCCAACAGGGTGATGCGCATATCGGTGATAGGCGAACCTGTCAGGACGCCCAGATGCTCCTTCTCGGCCAGATGGGTCATGATGAGCCGTTGCCAATTGCCGTCCAAGCGGTCCAGGCTGCAGGTCGATGCGAAACTGAGACCGCTGCCCGGCTCCGTAGGTTCCAGGAGCAGATGAACTTCGGCATAATGCCGGAGGGGCTCGAAATGTCCAACCCCTTCGACGGGGGTCGCGATGGTCTCCCTATAGAGGATTCCGCCCTGGCTGAAGGAGACCTGTATACCGAAGCGCCGCTCCAACTCCTCCTGAATTACCTCCAACTGGACCTGTCCCATCAGTCGTAAGTGAATCTCTTGAAGCTGCTCCTGCCAGACCACATGCAGCAGTGGATCCTCATCCTCCAAAATGTGCAAGGCACTCAACAAGTGGTGCGGATCCACCTCTTCGGCAGCCACTGCATAGGACAGCACCGGCTCCAGCACAGGAATCAGGTCCTTCCGCTCGCACCCCAGCCCCTGCCCCGGACGTGTCAGGTCAAGGCCGGTGGCCGCCACGATGCTTCCGGCCTGGGCGCAGTCCGTCAACGTATAGGAAGCTCCCGAATAGACACGAAGCTGATCAACCGTCTCTTTGGTCTCAACGTGTCCGTTCTGCGCCATATCTCCAGCTGTCCCGTACGCCTCCGCAACAGAACCCGATGCTTTGTTGGGTTCATCTCCATGACGGAATTCGGTGGTCAAAGAGGATTTGACCGGCAGGTCGCCACCGGTCACCTTGAGCCAGGTCAACCTGGCGCCTTTGTCATCATGCGATACCTTAAACACCCTTGCGCCGAACTCTCTGCCGTACCCAGGCGAAAGGGTGTACCGCTCAAACCCCTCCAGAAGGGCGTCGATTCCGTCCAGACGCAGGGCGGACCCAAGGAAACAGGGAAAAAGACGACGGTCGGCAACCAGCCGCGCCAGGCTCTCATCAGATATGCCCTCGGTCTTGAGGTACTCATCCATGACGTCCTCGTTGAGCAAGGCCACATCCTCCATATCGCCATGTTCAAGTCCACGGCTCAGATCGAAGCAGCCCGGAGACCAGCGCTGCTTGCAGCTTTCAAGAATACGGGCGGCATCAGCTCCAGGGGCATCCAACTTGTTGATGAAAATGAAGGTAGGCACCTTGTAGCGTGTCAGAAGTCGCCAGAGCGTATCAACGTATCCTTCCAATCCAGCGGTAGCATCGACGACTAGGAGGGCATAATCCAAGATTGACAGGACCCGCTCCATCTCGGCTGAGAAATCCACATGGCCGGGTGTATCGATGAGGGTCAGGTCGACATCGCGATAGGTCAGCCGGGCTGGCTTGGAGAAGATGGTGATGCCCCGCTGCCGCTCCAAATCGTTGGTGTCCAGATAGGCATCGCCATGGTCCACCCTGCCCAGACGGCGAATTTTCCCTCCCTGGTAGAGCATGGCTTCCGAGAGCGTGGTCTTGCCGGCGTCCACATGAGCCAACATCCCCACCACTATCCTCTTGGCCATCAGGGCCTCCCTCGCTCTTCACATCTACAAGCACCAGACGCATATCCCATCTGTGCGCTCTATGGTCAGTCTGCCAAAACCTGATAAGTCAGGTCATGGATGATCCGGGCGGCCTGAATCCCCTTGCGCTCGAAGTTGGTCACAATTCTGCCGTCGAACCGCTCCGACTCCATGAACATGGCATGAGGCAGGGATTTGGCCTGATCAGCAGTCCCCTTGCCTACATGCTGGGTGGGCAGACTGACCGGCAGATTACCCAGGTTTCTGAATCTCGGATTCTCATCCATCACCTCATGCACATGCAGAGCGTAATCCTCGATATCGGTTGCAATTCGCCAAAGGCCGCCCGGCTCCAGACAAGCCGCCAAGTCATCAGCCAGAGCCGGCTGAACCAGGCGACGCTTATGATGCTTCATCTTGGGCCAGGGATCAGGAAAGAAGGTCCATACTTCCTTGATCAGCCCAGGATCCATTCGGGCCAGGAGGTCTGGGGCGTTAACCTGGGCAAGTCGCAGATTATCCAAGTCCGATTTGCCGGCCATCAGCATGGTATGGGCCAATCCCGGCTGGTAGACCTCCAGGGCCAGGTAGTTCCGATCAGGGTGTTCCCGGGCGCTGGCCACGACGTTCTCCCCCTGGCCGGATCCGATCTCGACGATCAGCGGCGCATCCCGTCCCCAGACCGACCTGACCATTGCTGCATCACAACGCAGATCCTCGTCAACCGTCAACGAACCTTCAGCCTGGCCCAAATCGAGCAAATATCTAGAGGAATACCGAGCCCAAGCCTTCGCCAGCCGGTCGCTCAGCTTCTCGGACCGCCTCACATAGGAGACGATGGACCTCATGGGGGCCTTGCTCTGTCTTTCTGTACTCATCACAGCTCATATATATCCTAGGAAGCGGATACAAGCAGGCACAAGAGTCACATGTGCCCGTGATATACTCAATTCAGAACAAAATACAACAAAATATTGCAAAACCGAACAATAGTCTGGTTTTCGATAGGAAAGGCATGCATATGTCAGTTTTGGTTACAGGCGGCTGCGGGTACATCGGCGCCCATGTGGTTCACGCCCTGCAGGAGACCGACAAGGATGTCGTCGTAGTCGATGACCTCAGCTATGGCAGGCCCGACCGGATCGGGAATGCCCGTCTTTATGGCGCCGACGTGGCTGCACCTGGCGCCGATCAGCGCCTGGCTGAGATCATTGAGGAGAACAAGGTCGACTCGGTCATCCACTTCGCCGCCCGCAAGCAGGTGGGCGAGTCGGTGGAGAAGCCCATCTGGTACTACCGGCAGAACCTGAACGGCATGATCAACGTCCTGTCCGCCATGGCAAAGACCAACGCCAAGAAGCTGGTCTTCTCCAGCTCGGCCGCAACCTACGGCGAGCCTCCGGTCGACGTGGTCCCTGAGGACGTGCAGCCCATGGTCCCCATCAACCCTTACGGCCAGACCAAGCTGGTCGGCGAGTGGATGGCGCGGGCCTGCGAGCAGCCTTACGGCATCCGCTTCTGCGCCCTGCGCTACTTCAACGTGGCCGGCTGCGGACCGGTCAGCCTGGAGGACCCGGCGGTCCTCAACCTGATCCCCATGCTCTTCGACAGGCTGCGTCAGGGCAAGGCGCCCGCCATCTTCGGGGACGACTACCCCACCCCCGACGGCACCTGCGTGCGTGACTACATCCACGTCTCCGACCTGGCTGACGCCCACATCGCCGCCTTGGACTACCTGGACCGCGACCAACGCCGCTACGATGCCTTCAATGTGGGCACCGGCCAGGGCACATCCGTCCGACAGATCGTGGACGAGGTAAAGAAGGTGACGGGTCTGCCCTTCACCGAGGCCGTCAAGCCCCGCCGCGCCGGCGACCCGCCGCACCTGATCGGCGACCCCACCCGGATCAACACCGAGATGGGCTGGCATGCCAAGTATGGCGTCGAGGAGATCGTAGAATCTGCATGGAAGGCCTGGCAGGCCAACCCTGCCCACCACATCGACACCGACGGCTGGCAGCAGCAGGACTAGGCAGCGACGCGCCGGGGCTTGCATTCCTCCGGCGCTCATGTAAACTTTCCTCTTGGCTGTTCAAGCAGTCTCGGCTCCGTAGCTCAGTTGGTTAGAGCGCCGCCCTGTCACGGCGGAGGTCACCGGTTCAAGTCCGGCCGGAGTCGCTGGGAATGGTCTGGCCCGGTCTTTCCGGGTCTTTTCGACTGTTCATGGCTCTGTAGCTCAGTTGGTAGAGCGAGCGACTGAAAATCGCTAGGTCAACGGTTCGATCCCGCTCGGAGCCACCAGCCATTAAGCCCCTGAGACTCTCGAGGAATCCAGGGGCTTAATTGATATTTCATGCATCTATCGTTCAGGACAGCTGCCTAACCACCCAGTCGACGATGTAGGGCGCCGTGTGCTCGATCTGATCGATGGCCACCTCGAACTCATGGGGGCCGCCATACCAAGGGTCAACCAGGTCGATTTGGCTCTCCCGACCCGGTGCCGGCTTGGGCAGGTCCGGGTCGAAGCTGCGGTACAGGTGAACAGCGGATCGCTTGCCGGAGGGCAGCAGACGGAGAAGGGCTCGCATATGGTCGGCCGTCATGGGCAGCAGCAGGTCGGCATCTTCGGCCTCCTCCCGGGTGATCCGGTGGGCGAAGTGGTCAGCCGGCACCTCATAGCCCCGCTCGCGCAGAACTTTCTGAGCACGTCGATCTATGGGGTTGCCGAACTCCTCGTCACTGACTCCGCTGGATTCCACCCTGACCTGATCCTCATCCAGTCCGCGGTCTTGGAAGAACTTGCGCAGAATGACCTCAGCCATGGGCGACCGGCAGATGTTGCCGGTGCAGACGGTCATGACGTTGTAGGGACCCCGTGAGGCCTTTCCTTCAGAATCCTGGCCCATCAACGCACCTTCCCATAGGTGATGTACCGGAACCGCGGGATGGCAGCCGCCTGGTCTGGTTTGGCAGGGTTCATCCACTGGCTCTCGTCGCGCACCTGCCAGAACCGCTTGCTGACCAGCTCCTCCATATCAGGCACAAAGACATCAGCTGGAGTCCGCAGATCCAGATCCGTCACGTAGGCGGCATCAGCCAGCGGGAAGAAGGTGCTAAAGACCCCTGCGCCGCCGATGACCCAGATTTCGCTGCGATCCATCCCATCGTCGGGAATGGCCTCCTGCCTGGCCAGCTCCAGAGCATCGTCAGCTGCAGATACCACCGTGGCGCCTGGAGCCCGAAACCCTGGATCACTGGACAGAATGATATTGTCCCTCTTGGGCAGGGGCCGCTCCCCCATGGAGACCCAGGTCCGCCTCCCCATGATGACCGGATGGGAGACGGTCAGCTCCTTGAAGTGCCGCATGTCCTCGCTCAGATGCCAGGGCAGTGCGTTGTGGTAACCAATCGCGCCGCGCCGACCGTCAGTGGCCTGCGCCTGCGCCCAGATCATATTGACCGATGAGCGGCGGCCTATCTCTTCTTCCTGATGCCGCCATTCCTCATCACCTAGAAGCCCGGCCTGACCGGGCTCGGGTTCGTGATAGCCGCTTCGACTATTGTCATGCTCCATCTGTTGTGTTCACTCCTCATAGCGAGTAGATATACGAGTACATTCTAATCTGCGGATCCGACGGTGCCCGTATTCCGCTCACCGCACCATCAGACCGCCACAGGGGCCTTGATGGCGGGGTGGCAGTGATAGTCCACCACCTCGAAGTCTTCGTACTGGTAGGAGAAGATGGAATCGGCCTTGCGAATGCGCATGGTCGGATAGGGATAGGGCTTGCGTGACAGCTGCTCCAGAACCTGCTCCACATGGTTGTCGTAGATGTGGCAGTCGCCACCGGTCCAGACGAACTCCCCAGGCTCAAGACCTGCCTGCTGGGCCATCATCAGGGTCAGCAGGGCGTAGGAGGCGATGTTGAAAGGCACCCCCAGGAACATGTCGCAGGAACGCTGATAGAGCTGGCAGCTCAGTTTGCCGTCGGCCACATAGAACTGGAAGAGCGCATGGCAGGGCGGCAGGGCCATGCTGTCAACCTGGGCTGGGTTCCAAGCAGTGACGATCATTCGACGGGAGTCCGGGTGGGTGCGTATCAGATCCAGCACCTTGGCGATCTGATCAATGGTACGATCGGGGTCCTCGGGGGTCGGAGCGGGCCAGCTGCGCCACTGAACTCCATAGACCGGACCCAGATCCCCGGTTTCCGGGTCGGCCCACTCGTCCCAGATGTGCACGCGGTTTTCCTGCAGCCAACGCACATTCTGCGACCCCTTGAGAAACCAAAGCAGCTCGTAGGCGATGCCCCGGAAGTAGACCTTCTTGGTGGTAATCAGCGGGAAGGAATGCGACAGATCGAAGCGCATCTGCTTCCCGAACAGCGATATGGTCCCGGTGCCCGTCCTGTCGGACTTCAGGGTGCCCTCGCGCAGGATGGTGCGCACCAGGTCCTCATAGGGAGTGGGAATGTCCGAGTCTGGACGCTCGGGGATGCGTGTGCGAATACGTTGCAGTTCTTCAGGAGTCAAGGCCATGCGGCCATACTATCAAGTCCTCGGTCAGCTGAGCGCGCCCCGGTGACGAATTGCGCTGTCCGGGTTAGATTGGAGGAGCAGGTCCGGCCACAGGGTCGGATCCGAATGACGCACCCGGGCGGGTGCCGGACAAGGAGGAACAGATGGGCAAGAGACTTTGGGTCGAACGCGACAAGGACGGCACCTGGAACGCCTATGGCGACAATGGGGCTCACATCACCTTCGGCAAGGGCGAGGATCAGTTCAACCCCGGCGATCTGATGAAGATCGCTCTGGCTGCCTGCGGAGCCCTGTCCAGCCAATTCGCCGTGGAGAGCGCCCTGGGCAAGGGCAAGGGGGCGAAAATCGTGGTGGACGGCACCTATGACGCCGACGATGACGCCTACCTGAGCTTCGACGAGCAGGTGGACGTCGATGCCACTTCTGCCAGGCTGGCCCAAGATGATGCCGACAAGCTGGAGGAGCGGGTCCGCCGCCATATAGCCAAGTCCTGCACCGTGGCACACACCTATCAGCGGGAGACCCCGGTCAGGATCTCCGTCAAGGTTCGCCACTGAGCCGGCAACATAGATGAGCGGGGACACCCGAGTTCATGGAACTTCGGGAATCCCCGCTCTTGTCGTTGCCCTTACTCCTTGTGTTCGGGATCGATGGTCGATTCCAGGTCAGCCAGCTGCTCGGGCTTGGCTGAATCCACGGAGATGCGCTCCACGCCGGTAATCTCAGCCACATCCGTGCTTTCCGCCGCCTCTGCTGCGGCCTTGAGCCCGGACTCCTCGGCCTCCACGTACTTGCGCGGCACCACGTAGACCGGGCTGACTGCATGCTGCAGGAGCCCCTGGCTGGTCGACCCCAGCAGAAGCCCTGTGAAGCCGCCGCGACCACGCGAGCCGACCACAACCACATCATGGGTCTTGCTGGCCTGGGTCAGCGCTTCCACAGCCGACCCCGGCACCACCGTCTTGTTGATGCGCAGATTCGGATAGGTCTTCATAAGCGGTGCGATTCGGGTATTGAGGTCATCCAGGTAGGAATCCATGACGCTGCGCTCCTCGGCCGAACCCGTACCGGTCAGTCCGGAAATGTTGGGCACTGCAGACATGACATCCAGCTCGGCATCCCAGCTGTCGGCAAAGGAGGCGGCTATCTGCAGGGCCTTGAGGCCCCACTTGGACTCGTCGGAACCCACGGCGACCCGCTTGATATCGTTGCTCAGATGCATCAGATTGCCGTCGTCGTCAGTGTAGGGAACAACCACGATTGGGCAGTAAGCATAAGCGGGCAGGCTGGAGCTGGTAGTTCCCAGCAGTCGCTCGGCCAAGCCGCCCTTGCCCCGGTTCCCGATGACGATCAGCCGGTAATTGCGGCTCAGCTCCACGAAGACCGAGGAGGGATCTCCCGTAACGATCAGCGTGGCTGCACTGACACCTTGCTCATCGGCAATGGCCTTGGCCTTGGAGAGGATCTCCTGGGCGTCGTTGTGAGCGGCCACGTCGTCACCCATGGTGGTATACGTCGCATCGAAAGAGACGGCCGCGTACGAGGGAAGGGAATAGGCGCAGACGATTTGCAGGGTCAACCCTGCATGCTTAGCGTAGTTGGCGGCCCACCACGCCGCCTTATAGCTGGCGTCCGAGCCATCGACGCCTACCAGAACAGCCTTGTCGTTGCTCATCCGACGACCTCCTTTACACTTGGCGATGACAAACCGACACCGCTCCTTCTGTCAGAATATCGCATGCAGGTCTGATCAATAAGTCTGCCAGGACCAACACGCGAGAAACCTCGACTCTGATATATGCAAAACGCCCCCGTAGGGGCGTTAACGCTGCATAAAACCTATGCCTCAGACCAGACGACGGTAGTTGAAAGTCTGATAGACCGCCTGAACCTTGACACTCTGGCCGGGAGCCGGAGCGTGGATCATGCGTCCGCCGCCGACGTAGATGCCAACATGGCTGCCATCGGGGGCTACCATCAGGTCGCCAGGAGCCGGATCCGTAACCGGCACACCCATCGAACCCTGAGCATCGGCTGTGCGGGGCAGGCCAATGCCGAAGTGGGCAAACACGTACTGGGTAAATCCAGAGCAATCAAAGCCTGTGGCAGGATCTGTTCCTCCCCATACATAGGGAATCCCCTGGAACTGAAGGGCATAGTTGACCACATCTGCACCCGTGCCGGTGGCCGGTACGTCAGCGACTCTACTAGCGGCACCGCTACGAGCAGCAGAGCGGCTGACTTGCGCGGCCTGGCGCTGGCTGGCCGCCGCCTGGGCCTGCTGAGCTCTGGCCTCGGCGTCCTTCTCGGCCTGGGACTTGGTGGCAGGGACGTTCAATGACTCGATACCGCCCCAGCGGCTGTCCTTTTCGACGGTGGTCGCTGTCGATTCGGTCAGCAGGTCGGCACGCACCTTGCTGCCGGGGGTGAATGAACGCGACGAAGTGGCTACGGCCTCACTACCATCACTGGCCTGGGCCACGGCGGGTATACCGATGAAGAGCGTGCCACAGATAGTGGCCGCTGCCATCATGCTCACATACTTGCGTGTTTTTTTCATCGTGCACAATTCTATCACGTGTAGGGAACAACAATGAACTTTGGGGAACACGATCCGCGCAACCAAGGATCAGTAATGGATATAGCGCAGAGCATGCACATTCGTCAGAGTGCGGGAATAGGTCTTCCCGTTCATCACGGCGCCGCACTCGGAGGTGACGATGGAGCCATCAGGATTGATCTTCTCTACAATGGCCACATGGCCGTAAGTGGAGTCCGAACCCTCCTGGCCGGCCTGGAAGACCACAATGTCGCCGACATTGCGCGGCGTGTCATCCACCCAGTAGCCTAAAGTGCGGGCCGAGCCTGACCAGTCCTTGGCATTGCCCATATGGGAGCCCACCGGCAGACCCAGCTGGTGACGACGAACATAGGCCCACCAGGTGCACTGGCTGAACTCGTAGGCGTTGCCCACATCACCCGTGGCATGGTTGGGGTTGAACCCTGCCGGCAGAACCGATCGGTCGGCATCCATCAGCGCTGCCACGGCCGGATTGTTTGCCGAGGATTTGGACATCTGCCCGGCATCGAGCGCCGATTCGCCCAGGTCCCAACTGCCCTCGTTGCGCTGTGAAGCCGTCGGCAAGGGCTGGCGGTAGTCGGAGCGAGAGACCCTTGAACTGTCACTGGCATCAGCGTAGCCGGCGGAGGATGAGGGGGTGACAAGGTTGATCGCGACACTGCCGGCCATAGGCAGGGACCAGTCGCCGCGAGCCTGGTTAACAGCCATTGAGGAAGCGGCCGCACCGACAAGGACAGTTAGGGCCGAACCAGTCATGATATGGGAGCGACGGGCTGAGGCCTTGGCCGCCAAACGGATAGAGCGTCGGGTTCGAGGGGCCACCTCGTTGAGCTTGGCCGCCAAGACATCATCAACGCCCTGAATGCCGGCCTCCCGGGTTGCACCCGTCGATCGGCTGGTCGGCGAACTGCCACCTGCGCCCCGCGTGGCCGAAGCCTTGTGCGCAGCATGCTTCATGTAGAATCACTCCCGTTTATGTTCCGACGCGACTTTCGTGCCGTATCACGGACCATCACAAGGGAACACCATAACGCAAGCGAGAACTCAGGCCAAATGACCTGAATTGTCCACACTGGTGTACTCAAGCATGGCTTCGGTGGCCGCTCATCTTCGACAACCACGGAATACGTTAGGATTATACGGACATAAGGCGGACATGAGCAAACCGGCATGCGTGCAATCCGCCACGGCGTGTCCCCCGGTTTTAAACCCCGCCTGGTCCACCCTGAGCGAACCAGGCTCATACGAGGTCAAACCGGAGTCGAAGCCAGGAGGAAGGACCCGCCAGCTTCGTCGGAATCTTCAGGCATGGTGATGTCGACACGGCCGTCTTGGGAGCGGATGAAGAGAGCCTGTCCTTGATCCAGTACACAGGACTGGTCGGTGGTTGCGCAACGGATTCGCCCGTCAGTACAGACGATGATGCGCGGCCCGCGGCGCGGAATCATCAGGTGACGAGGCCCTAGGCGCTCTATCAGATCCCCGTAACGCTGCTGAAGTCTGTTGAGCAGGGGCCAGGTGGCGCCACCCTCCTCCACATGCCCGTAGACCAGCATGTACTCGTTGATCTTGGGCCGGTAGGTCACCATATTATGCATGATCAGGGTGGCGATCATGGAGCTGGATGGGTCAATAGGGGCCGAGGGCTGGCAGTCCAAACTATGCAGGAGGTTGGGAATGTCCCGATGCTTGGGGGTCATGCCTGCCCTGAGCACGTTGTCGGAGTTGGTCATGATCTCTGCAGCAGTGCCGTGGATGTATGCGTGAGGAGTCCCGGCGGGAATATAGACCGAATCGCCCTCCTCCAGATCCACAGGGTTGAGCATGAGCAGACAGAGCACTGCCGGATCCTCCGGGAAAGCCCGCGCGGCACACAGGGCATGATTCAGTACGGCACCCGCTCGTTTCGAATGTAGCCGCCCAGCTGCAGCCTCCAAGGCTTCTTCCATGCCTCGGGCCGCCTCTGGCTCGGCAGTCACGGCGGCGTGGAAGGCCCGGAAAATACGTCGGCGAGAATCCGGCCAGATTAAAGAGGAGACCGGCATCATGGCATCAGCCGAAGCGAAACGGGCCGGCGGAACGCCCAAGTGGAAGGTGCGGGCGGTCAGCGCCTGGGTCATCAGCTCGGCCAGAGGATGATCCACAGCACGCAAAAGGGTCAGCTGAGTGGAAATGGTCGCGAAGCCTACACAGGCCTGGAAGGGCTCCAAGGCCACCACCATTTCGTTCTTGGCCAGACTGTCGTGAAAGGAGCGCCTCGGATCCTCGTCAGGCACCCCCTGGGCATTCTCACGGTTGAAACCGGCACGAGCCTCGAAATCCAGGGGATGCACCTGCAGGGAGAGAGGAATGCGGGCCGAGATGATCTTGAACAGGTAGGGCAGGGTAGGACCGAAGAGGCGAGAGTCGCGCTCTCCCAGCATGGCCATGGGATTGCGGCGAATGGCCTCGGTCAACGGCATGAGTGACCCGTCGGGCAGGGTCAGGGGCGAGGGGGATTCGGTATGCCCGCTGAACCACATCTCCGCCAGGGTATCCTCCTGGCCTTCGACTGACTCATGCAAATGGAACATGCGCTGCAGTCGGTCATGCGAGCCCCAGGCGTAGTGCTTCTCCACAGCTTGGATCGGATACACGCACTCCCCTTTCCACGGGAAATCCCTCCATGGGCCGGTGCATACGAACCCACCAATCCCCGTCATGATAGGACATGGGCCGAGGCCTGGGCAAGGCGATAGGGGTCGCCGCATGTCATTGCGAACGGTACAGTGGGGGGTATGAAGCTGGCTCCCATTTTCGATCCGGACGCCCGCAGGCCATCGCCGCGGCCCGTGCAGGTGGATCTGCGACGCATCTTTTTGTTCGGCACAGGAGCCTGGATTCTAGCGCTGGCCGTAGTGGGCATCCTAGCGCTGACCGGAATGACGGTCATCAAGCCCCTTATCGTCTGCCTTTCCGGGGTTGGCGTGGGCATCCTGCTGATGATCTGGGAGCACTTTAATCGCTGGGATTATCGCCGTCTGGCCCAGCAACCGGACCCTGAGCCAGAGGAAGCATCAGCGTAAATGTGCTCCCCTCTCCCGGCGCGCTCCAGACTGTGACCGACCCATGGTGGGTCAGGGCCACATGCTTGACGATGGCCAGCCCCAGGCCGATGCCCACTGCAGTCTGCTCATTCTGATTGTCCGCACGGTAGAAGCGTTCGAAAATCCTGCCTTGGTCCGCCTTGGATATGCCTTGGCCGTGGTCGACCACCCTGATGATCCCGTAGTGCCCGTCCTTGGAGGCCTGCGCCACCAAGGAGACAGTCGAGCCCGAAGGTGAATAGGATATAGCATTCTCCACCAGCTTGGCCAAAGCCACTCTGATCTGCTGCCCGTCGCCATGAATCGTCAGTGGTTGGTCGCATCGCCACCGTAGTGTCACATGGGCCTGATCAGCTCCATCCTGCTCATCCTGCACCACTGTCCTTATCTGCTCAGCCACGTCAAGCACGTTCTCTCTGCTGGGTTTGATCCGCTCCTGAGCACGGATCAGCAGAAGAAGATCCTTGAGCACATGCCCCAGATAGGCACTGTACCGCTGGACCGAGGAGGCATCCTTGGAGACGCTGCGCAGGTGGCTGCGTAGCAGATCCGGGTCATCCTCCTCCAAATGCGAGGTGGTTTTCAGTTGCGCCGCAAGCTCCTCAAGGGCCTGAACCGGCTTGAGCATCTGCTCGGATACATTGGTCATGAAGGCATCCCTGGTCCGAACGAACCTGACCGAATCGCTCACGTCATCGATGAGCACCACGACCAGGGACTTGTCGATACGTCCCAGGGTGACCTTGAGCCAGTTCCTTCTGGATACCGCCTGGGCCTGAACATGGGTCGCATCCCCAGGATCCTCAATCTCGTCAACATCCCAATCATCGGATTCCCGGCTCTCGGCTGCGGCATCCAGAGCGAATTCCGTAGGCGTTCGCGTGGTCAGATTGAAGGTGCGTCGACCGCCCGAACGGCGTACCTGCGCAATGGCCTCGATGATCTTCGGATCAGCAATCTCATCGTTGCTGACGATTCCCAGCCTGTATGCATCCGGACTTGAGCGAACAACCTCGTCATCGCCATCGACCACAACCGTGGCGGCAGGAATGAGCGCCAGCAGAGCCTGGGTCGAGCCCTCCAATGCCCCACCATCGGCCTGTTCACCATCCGTACTCCGGTTGCCCACAAGACTGCATAGGCGGTCCATGAACCGTCCCATAAGGACTTCCCTCCAGTCCGGCGCCGACCCCGGACGTGCGACATCAACCAAGTCTCATCGGCAGTTCCGGCTTTATTCTCGCATATCCGACTTCGATTGCCGCTCCCATGGCCCGACATTCTTCAGGACTGGCTTTTTCTTGCCATCCTGGTCACATAGACTGGAGCCGTATCGTTGACCGAGGCCGAAAGGGAAGAACAATGCGCGTGATTTTCAACGAGGAACTGGGGCTGGTGGCCGACGATCTGGATCGGATGGTTGCCAAGGTTCGCGATGCCATCAAAAAAGCCGGGCGATCCCTGATGGACTGCGACGTGGATACGGCCCAGGAGGTCATCGACGGGGATGCCGATATAGACAACCTGCAGGCCAGCATCATCGATCAATGCATCAGGCTCCTGGCTAAGCAGAGCCCTGTGGCCACTGATCTGCGGGTAGTGGTCTCCACGCTGAGCCTGTCAGCCACCTTTGAGCGCATGGGAGACCTGGCCAGGCACATCGCCGAGACTGCAAGGCGCTCCTACCCCGAACCGACCCTGCCCGACGAGGTCATTCCCCTGTTCAAGCAGATGCAGGACTTTCTTGACGTCATGGCTGACCGTCTGGTTGACATGCTCTCCGACAGGGACACGACTATAGCCGAGCAGATCATCGTCAGCGATGACCAGATGGACAAGCTCCATCAGAAAACTTTCAGCTATGCCCTCTCAGACGACTGGAAGGGGAGCAGGCAGCAGCTGATCGACCTGGTCCTGGTGGCACGGTTCATGGAACGTCTGGGAGACCACGGCGTCTCGGCGGCCCGGCGTGTGGTCTACATCGTGTCGGGCTTCGACCCCTCTAAGGATCCCAAGGATCTCGACCTCGATCTGGACTGAATGAACAACAAAGGAACGACCTACTGCCTGTCAGTTCATCGGGTGGCGGGCCGTTCCTTTTGTATGTTCGAGTGGTGTCGGACCCAAACTTGTTTATTTTACAGAGCCGCGCACCACTCCGGAGATGACCCACCGCTGAGAGAATATATAAACGATCAGCAAGGGAGCCATAGCCATCAGGTAGGAAGCGAAGGCCACCGTGTAATTGGTGTTGTATTGCCCCTGAAATACATACTGAGCTAATGGCAGGGTCCTAGCACCAGGATCCGTAAGTACCACCAGCGGCATGATGAAGTCGTTCCATGCCCATACGCAGGTCAGAATTCCCACGGTTGCATTCATCGGCATGAGAAGCGGAAAAATAATCTGCCAGAACACCCTCCAGGTCGATGCCCCATCAACCCGTGCAGCCTCTTCCAATTCCATGGGAATGGAATGCAGGTAAGTCGTATACAGAAAGATGTTCATCGAGAACCCGTATAGCGTATACAGCACAATCAGACCTGCCTGGTTATCAAGACCAAGCAATCCCGTTTCCTTGACGACCGGGAGCATCACAATAGGGAACGGGATGAACATGGCTGCCAAGAAGTAGTAGTAAGCGATCTTAAAGAAGGGCCTGTGCATATTCCGGGCTAGTGCATAGGCCAAGACCGAACTGGTCAGCAGCGTCAGCACAACTGAACACACCGTGATCATGGCCGTGTTCATAAGCGCTCTGGGGAAATTGGTCCGTGCCCAGGCCTCTGCAAAATTGCCCCAATGCACTGGATTGGGCCATTCAAAGCCTGTCCCCTTAGCCAGCTGTTCAGGACTCTTCAGCGCGACCGCCACTGCAAAATACAGCGGTACAAGAACAGTCAATGAGCATACTGCCACCAGGGCTGTCAACCACCAATTGACCCTATGGAGACGCCGTCCATGACCGTGTTGTGTATGTGGATTCATGCCTGAAGACTTTGCCGGAATGGCATTCATAACTTGACTTGAGGTCATGGCGCTTAATCCTCCTTCGGATTAAGGTAACGAAGCTGTATAACTGAAAGAGCCGTGATGATCAGGAAGAGAATGGCTGCATCAGCAGACTGGTAGGCGAATTCGCCGCCTGTGAATCCACCTTGATAAATCTGCAGAGTCACCGATTCAGTAGCCATCCCTGGTCCTCCATCGGTCAAGGCGACTATCTGATCGAATGCCTGCATGAAGTTCTTGATATTGAGCACCACATTTATGGTCACGTAGCCCATGATCAGAGGCAATGTAATGGACTTGAACGCCTTAAATCCTGTGGCCCCATCGAGCGAAGCCGCCTCATAGATATCGGCAGGAATGGTCTGCAGACCTGCCAGGTAGATGATGATCGCAAAAGCGCAAGCCTGCCATACCGTCACGATAACGATAGGCACCCAGGCCCAGTGCTCATTGGTCAGGATGTTATCCCTGAGCAGAGGAACTGCTGAGAAGATCTTCGGCACTGACTTGGAAAAGAAGAATTGGAAGACATATCCGATGATCAGCATGGACAGCACGTAGGGAATGAAAAAGATGCCCCTGAACAGATTTCTAGCCTTGATCCTGGCATTCAGGGCCAGGGCAATCGCCAAGGAAATGACATTGGTCAGGATCGTAGCCACCAGTGAAAAGAAAATGGTGAACAAATACGAGTGGAGAACCCTGTCATCCCCAAAGAGATTGACGTAGTTCGACAGGCCTACCATGTGCCATTTTCCGTAACCGGCATAGTTGGTGAAGCTGAAGAAGATGCCGGCCAGCATGGGGATGGTGTGGAAGATGGCGAAAAGGATGATAAAAGGCCATACCATCCAGTAATAAGTAGCCTCAGCAAATCGACGATGCCGGTGAGTGTCTGTGGCCACTGTCGTCTGTGTCATAGTCATGCGTTTGCCTCCGATCACTCGATGGTCCTGGCCGCGACCTTGCCCCACTCTTTGTCGAGTGTGGTGAGGGCCGAATCCAGGTCGCCGTCCAGCATGGCTTTGTTCAATATCGGGTTGTAGCTGATACTGGAGGGTATCTGGTGATCCGCATATCCCTGGATCCTGCCAGAATCTATCCAGTATTTGGCCGGCTTCATGGCCGGATTCTCGTCCACGGGGATCGACGAGAGTGAGGGAATAAGCTGTTGTGACTTGACGAAACGACGCTGAACTTCGTCCGAGTACAGATAGTTGATAAAGGCCATGGATTCCTTCTCATGCTTGGGATGCGCACCCATGGTGATCGCCACATCTCCGCCTGATACGAGAATGGCCTTGTCGGCCTTGTCCGTGGGATAAGGGAAGAAGCCTATATGCATCTTCGGATTGATCTGCAGGACCGGCGCCATTGACCAGTTCCCTGCCAGGAGCATGGCTCCCTCACCACGAGCGAAGGCTGAAGTTCCGTCCTCGTAAGTCATGGTTCTCACGTCTTTGGTCGAATGCTGGTAAATCCAATAGAGCCGTTCCATCAGAGGTTTGAAGTTTTTCTGGAAGGAAACGGGCGAATCCGGCCCTACCTTTTTGCCCTCGGTACGCATTTTGTCCCAGAACCCGTCGTTGTCATAGTAGGGAGCCAGACCGTCGAAAGGCGTTGAAACGCGATTGGGGTCGCCCAGTGTTCCGATAAATGGAGCAACGCCGTCGGCTTCCAGAGCGGCAGCTGCCTGCTCAAGATCCTTCCAGGTCTTAGGCACCTTGATGCCATGCTGCTTGAACAGATCGATGTTATACGTGATACCGCATACGTTGCCGGCATAAGGCACGATATTGATCTGTTGGCCATCTCGACCCAGTCCATTGATCACGGATTGCATGACCGGGCGGATCCTATGGCTTATCGACGTGTTGCTGAAATCATAAAATACCCCGGCCTTGGCCATCTTGCCCATGCTTCCATTAGGATTCAGCGCTATAACATCAGGCGTGCGATCCTTGACTAGAAGAGCCCTCAGGGCTGTGTCGGCTGAAGAGACCTGGTTCTGCACCACTTTGATGTTCGGATGCAGTCGCTCAAAGTCCGCGATAATCCTGGTGTAGTCTTCTACTGCTTCTGGTTTGGTTTGGAAGAAGCTGAGCGTCGTCACATTGGCGCCTCCGGATCCACCGCATGCCGACAGAGGTGCCAGAGCCACGGCAGTAAGAGCTGCCGCGAGCACGCGCACCAATGTGTTCTTCGTCATCTTCATTGACGTTTCTCCTCTGCCCCGTTCGAACCGCCGCGCTGCCATAAGACGGCTCGACCTGTGGTTAGACCAGTCGAAATGGAACATACAGAAACCATCATTGGCATTCCGACCAGCTGATGTAAACGTTAGCACGCCGGTTATCGCTCTGCAAGTTCTTTGGTAGCCCAGCTATTCAGCAATTTTCGGTATGTCAGGGCTAATCCAGACTTGTGAACCCCGTTTAAAAACACATCTCTCTTGCAAAGAATAAGTATGAGATGTATACGTATCCATGATTTGAGCAGCCGTGATAAGATTTTGCAGGCAAAAGCCCTAGGGAAAAACAGGAGGGCATTGTGGGCGCATCCATTCAAGACGTAGCAGATCGTGCCGGGGTTTCAATAGCCACGGTATCCCGTACTTTTACCCTCCCCGACAAGGTTCTCCCGCAAACCAGGGAAAAAGTCCTCAAAGTCGCACAGGACTTGGACTACACCATTTCACGATCTGCTTCAGCATTGAAATCGGGCAAGTCGGCACGAATCGCCTTCCTGACTGGCGGAGAATTGGACTCCTGGTATGACTCGCACGTTCTGGCTGGCCTCAATTCCGTCCTCCATGACGCAGGGTATGACATCGCTCTATACGCTGTTTCAGATGAGCAGGAACGCCATGCCTTCTTTTCGGACATGTCTATCAAACGCAATGCTGATGCTGTGCTTGTGGTCTCCTTTCAAATACCCTACACTGAGGCCGACAAATTAGCCACGACAGGCATCCCGCTTATCGGGATCAACACCGAACCGATTCCGGAATTTTCGGCAACCGTAGGCATAGACGAGACCAGCTGCATGGGATTGATCATCAATCATCTGGTCAACCTCGGGCATCGTAAAATCGCCTACGTCTGCTTGGACCCAGAGACTGAACATTTCAAATGGAATGGTCGGGCGCGTCTGCAAGCATTCCGTTCGATCTGCTCCCAACTAGGGGATCAGGTCAGTCCGACAGTCGTATATGCACCCAAAGACGATACTCGAGCAGACTTCGCCTTATCCCAGTTGGCCAGGTTGGACCAGTACCCGACAGCTGTCATCTGCATGAATGACGAATATGCCCTTCCTCTGCTTTTCTGCATGCAGCGCTCGGGATACACAATTCCCCGAGACGTATCGGTTGCAGGTTTCGACGATTCGACATATGCCCGTGAAATCGGGCTCACCACTATTCATCAGGATCCCTACGAGATGGGAAAGTCAGCCGCTCAGACGCTGCTGAATTTGCTGGAAGGCGAGAACCCTGAAAAGAACATGCAAATTCAGCCATCCTTTCTGGCTGTTCGCAGCACAACCGCCCCTCCGGAGCGCTGACTCTCCGCTAACTTGCCAAGGGGCAGGATTTAGTCCCCGCAATCCGGCGCCAGCTTCAGTACTTAATGGGCGAACTTGCCAAGATCTCTTTGTCCTTTGTTGATGTATACGTTATCATGTGCTTGGAAGCATGGATGTAGCCATGTGGACTCCATGACCATGGATGGGCCCTCGAGCGTGCTAATGAAGCGATACCCGCGTCCCACAGACTTGCTGAAAGGAGCAGTTGATGCCGTTGCCAACCTCGGATCAACAAGAAACCAAAACAGAGAACACCTTCATGGGTTTCAATACAAAAGGTGCCGCTGGCAATCGTGCAAGCTTGTTCGCCGCCGCAGGGCTCGAATGGCCTGACGACATGGTCATGGAATACGACCTGGGCAGATACACTGATTATCCTTTCAGCGTCGACATCTCCAACAATCGCCTTCTGGCTGCCCTGGACAGGACTGGACAGGTGCGACGCGCGGTTGTTGCAGTAGGACGCCAGGACATGCGAGGCAAGACCATTCCTGGTGTCTATGTGTACAAGAAGCTGGCCTTCTGCCAAGGGCACATTGGAATGCAGATCGATTGCATGAACCGTCAATGTCTATCGCCGGCGCTTAGCTTCATAGACGAACTCATACCTGTCTTCGATGCCTCGATAGGTGATCTGCACAGCCAGACCATCGTCTTCGCGCCCCAGGAAGGTGCCAGCAGACCCTTGTGCCTGATTCAGCTTTGTCAGCTTACCAATAGGGGGACGACGCCTTTAGACGTAAATGTATCTATGCTGTCGTCAACGCAGGGCAAGGATGGTGCGGAACTGTTACCCTTGAAATACAATCTTCTGGGCGAATCGGACAGTCCTGTCGCGCACGACACCTGCAAGGCCATGCTCCGGCTTGCTCCAGGAGAAAGTCGGAGCGTGGCCAGTGTCTTCGATTTTTCGGAGCAAGAGGATAACCTGCATACATTCGACTCCATTCAGGAATGCCGGAAAGCTCTGAACGTTACCTTGAAAGCCCGTAAGGGCAGCCTGGGCAAGGTACAGATTCCGGAAGACCCATGGTACGGTGAACTCATCACCCGGTCGGCGGAACTAGCCCGACAAAGTCTTCTTCTGCTGGCAGACGGCAAAGCAGCTGGCTCATTCTGGGGATCCAACGCCAACCCGCTCCCCGACGTATGGATCAGAGACTTCGGCTACTGTGCCATGGGTCTGGTCGACAGCAACCCTGACCTGGCCAATCCCATGATCGAATTCCTCGCGCAGTATGGCATTCCCGACCATGCTTGGGAACGCGAGTCCAGAATGCATCCCGAAGCCAGCGGATTCGAACATTCCTTGGGCAATTCCTGCCTCGCTGCAGTTCTGGCTTCCATGTTGGTTCACCGGCATGGCCGCAAGGCGTTCACTGCAGACCAAAGGACATTCACTCAGTACGTCCGTAGGCTGGCCGCAGATCTTATCGCCGAACGACCTGAGCAAGGTCAACTGTATGAGACCCTTTACATTTCTGACGGACCGTCACGTGGCGACTACCACACCGGGTCCAACATACTGGCCTGGAAGGCCGCCAAGGTCATGGCTGAGGACTTCTCGGATCTCTTGGATACCGGTCAGGCAGAACAGCTGGAACAGATAGCCGAGGAACTTCATCAGTCACTTAACGAGAAATGCGTCCGCAGCATTGATGGCAGCCCCATGTACGTGGAAGGGGCCAACAGGGATGGGAGCATCATCGGCGTCCATGACGGAGAGGAAAGCGACCTGACCATGGCCTCCGTTTACGGATTCACCAGCCGTGACGACGAGCGCATACGCAACCATGCCAGATGGGCCCACAGCACCAGAGACCCGTATTATGCCCCGATTACGGGCGGAATCGACTTCTGGGACTTTGACGACAGCAACGGAATTACCTATCCCGGCCAGATCCATGGCCTCTGCAGGGCGAATACCCGAGAAGAACTTAGCGATGCCCTGCTTGAGCTGCGCAGAACCACCGATCTGGATGGATCCTTCTGGTGGTGGCCCTTCGAGCATGCTGAGCAAGAACCCACCAAGGTCAAACGTGGCCTGGGCAAGTGCGGCTGGTGCGCGGGTGAATTCGTCAGTTTCTTCCTGCACGACATCATGGGAGTCGAGCGCGACCAGGAAACCCGCAGCATCAGAATCGCTCCTTACACACCCTGGCGCCACTTTAGCTGGAAGGACCTGGCCTTCTGCGGCGGCCAGGTCGATTTCGAGCAAGAAGACAACACGCTTCTCTTCACAAATAGAACCGATGAACCCCTGCATGTCTATTTGCAAATTGCCATGCAACCGAACACCATGCTGGAAGATGTCACGCTCAACGGTCAGAGCAGACGATACCAAGCCAGCGTCGTCCATCTGCACGATGGCTCCGCAGTCGGCGTGGAAGAGCAAGTCGAACCTAGGCAAAGTGTCGCTTTGACCATCAGAACCAGATAGGCACCCGCCAGCATCAGGAATGCAAACAGGTGGTGCCTTCCACAAGAGGAGACGACACCACCTCAATAACTTTGGACGCTCTGCATTCAAAGTCCGATTGAGATCATCGGATAGATTTGAATCTCACTTCTGGCCTTGGGCCGCCACAGCAGCAGCACCAGCAGCGGCTGCTTCCGGATCCAGATACTCGCCACGAGGCTTGATGGGCTTGAAGTTCTCATCCAACTCGTAGACCAGGGGGATGGCCGTGGGAATGTTGACCTTGGCAATCTCGTCCTCAGTCAGGTTGTCGAGCATCTTGACGATGGCCCTCAGGGAGTTGCCGTGGGCAGCAATCAGGACGGTCTTGCCGGTCTTGAGCTCAGGAACAATGTCGCTCTCCCAGTAGGGGGTGACGCGCTTGACCACGTTGGCCAGCGCCTCGGCGCGAGGCACTGGGGCTCCGGCATACCGGGGATCATGGGACTGCGAGTATTCGTCGTCAGGGTCGATTTCGGGTGGCGGGGTGGCATAGGAACGACGCCAGAGCATGAACTTCTCATCACCGTACTTCTCGCGGATCTCGGTCTTGTTCTTGCCCTGCAGTGCTCCGTAGTGACGCTCGTTCAGCCTCCAGTCGCGCTTGACAGGGATCCAAAGGCGGTCAGCCTCGTCCAAGGCGATGTTGGCGGTGTTGATGGCGCGGCGCAGCAGTGAGGTAAAGACGATGTCCGGCAGGACACCCTTATCCTTGAGCAGCTTGCCGCCTTTGCGGGCCTCCTGCTCGCCCTGCTCGGTCAGCGGGACGTCCACCCAGCCGGTGAACTGATTGGTGTTGTTCCATGCGCTCTGGCCGTGCCTGAGCAATACTAGTTTGTAGGTCATAGTGAAAATTCTAAGACCTAAGAGGGACTGTTTGGCGGATCTACAGCCCCCCCCCCGTAGAGCGGTCACTTAAAGCAGGCAGACACCCAGCCAGCAGAACCCTGTCAGCAGATCGGTATAGCCCGACAGCGCAAAGGCCCTACTGAAGCGGTTCCGACAGCTGGCCGCTGTGGTGGCAATGGCCAGAGCCAGGACAGGCAGCAGGCAGAGCAGACGGGGCCAGACGTTCGCAAGAGAGCCGTCAGACAGAGACCATGACTCAACCACGCCCAGGATTACAGCCAGGGCATAGCAGGACCCCATCAGAATCAGCGTGCCTCTGGCTCCGATGAAGGAAGACAGCGTGTACTTGCCGGCCAGAGGATCCGCATCAATGTCTCGATAGTTGTTGATCTCCAGAACAGGAATACAGATAAGACCGCCAACCAGGGCGCCGATGAACCCGTGACGGTCGATGCTGCCAGTCTCCAGGTACTGGGTGGCCAGCACGCCCACCAGGCCAAAGAAGATCATGATGCTCAGCTCGCCCATGGCCCTATAACCGTAAGGGTGCTTGCCTCCCGTGTAGAACCAGGCTCCCAGCAGACAGAAAATGCCGACCAGGATCATCCACCAGTGGCTAGTCACCCAGCAGAGGGTCAGTCCGGACAGGCAAGCCATAAGGATGTTGAGGTAGGCGGACAGCAGAACCTTGCGAGGCTCCACACCACCGGCCACCCCTCTTCTGGGCAGATCAGGCACCGAGCCGTCAGCGCCAGCTCCCGAAAGGCTGCTCCGGCCTTCGTCAGTGCCCCTGATGCCATCAAAGTAGTCATTGGCCAGATTGCAGGTGCTGTGGATGAACACAGCCGTCAGACAGCACAAGAGAGCGATCAGCCAGAAGCGCGCATCCGGCCTCAACCCTTGGCTGAACAGCTGCCGGAGGGCCACCGCCGTGCCGATCAGCACCGGCGTGGGCGAGCAAAGCAAGGCCGAGGGTCGCAGTGCGTCCTTGTATTCCTGAATTGTGATGAACATGATTGCCTGATTATCCACCAAATCGCTTGAAAGTCGGACTGCTCTCTTATGAGCGTATCAAGATTTTCACAGCTGCAGGAGCAGGCCCGCCGACCAGCACAGGGCGGAGACCAGAGTACCCTTGCCTGCCATACCGAAAGCCTTGGGCACCTGGCCGCGGGCAAAGGCTCGACAGATCAGCAGAAAGACAACAGCCACAGGCAGGAGGACCAGCACAAGGGGGAAGCCGGGCAGGCCACGCCGCATGACAGCCGGAACGAACTGAATCAGGCCCAGGACCAGGCTCAGGATGTAGACCAGGTAGATGGAGATAGCCGCAGCACGCGCCCCCACCAGAACAGCGTATGTGTGCTTGCCGGCTTGACGGTCATCATCCAGGTCCCGGTAATTGTTGAGCATGAGCAGGCCCACGGCATTGAGCCCGCAGACGCAGGCACCCAGGATGCCGGCGGCATCGACCCTATTAATGAGGAAGTACTCGGTGCCCAGGGTGGCCACCAGACCAAAGAAGATGAATACGCTGACCTCGCCCAGCCCGTGGTAGCCGTATGGATGCGGGCCGCCTACGTAACACCAGCCGGCTATCAGGCAGCAGACCCCGACCAGGATCATCCACCAATGACCGGTCAGAGCCATGACAATCAGGCCCATCAGGCAGGTGAAGGCCGCCGAGATCATGGTGGCGTACAGCACCTTCTTGGGCGGCACGCCGGCGGCCACCAGACGCCTCGGTCTGCCAGAGGCGGCCTCCTCGCCTCCACGGCCGGAGTCAGTGCCGCGAACACCATCGGCGTAGTCGTTGGCGAAGTTGGCTGCAATCTGCATAGACAGGGCGAGCAGGACCAGCAGGACCACGATTAGAGCCAGCCTTCCCGGTGTGGCTGCCTTCAGGGCAGGGTCGACAGGCGTGGGCGAACAGGAACTGGTGCACTGTTCCAAGAGCCGTGACCGCTCCAGGAGTGCTGCCGAAGCGCCCACGCAGACAGGCGCCACCGAGGCAGGCAGCGTCCTGGGACGCATGCCATCCATCCACAGCCTGATATTCATGACCGTCCCTCCCCCGTTATCATCTCATATCGTCTCAGACCAGCGGCTTGACCAAGGGGAAGGTGATGGTCTCGCGGATGGATGCGCCGGTGAGGGCGATCAGCAGCCGATCGATGCCCATGCCCATGCCACCAGCCGGCGGCATGCCTACGCCCAGGGCCTCCAGGAAGTCCTCGTCAATATCCATGGCCTCGACATCGCCGCGGCTGGCCATCTTGGCCTGCTCGACGAACCGCTGCCGCTGGACCACCGGATCATTGAGCTCGGAGTAGCCCGTGGCCAGCTCGAACCCGCGAACGTAGAGGTCCCACTTCTCAACCACTCCCGGCTTGGTGCGGTGGGCCTTGACCAGGGGCGAGGTCTCGACCGGGAAATCACGCACAAAGGTCGGCTCGTAGAGCTTGTCCTGCCAGAAATGCTCCCAGAGGTGTTCGACCAGCTTGCCATGGTTCTCGGCAGGCTCCTCCTCCAGGCCCAGTTTGTCAGCAATGGTCCGCAGATGGTCCACGCTGGTCTGCGGGGTGATCTTTTCGCCCAGGGACTCGGAAAGGGAATCGTACATGCTGATTTGGCGCCAATCGCCGCCGAAGTCGTACTGGCTGCCATCCTGCAGGGTCACCTTCAGTGATCCCGACGTGGCCATGGCCGCCTTCTGGATCAGCTCCTTGGTCAGTTCCCCGATGGTGTCGTAGGTGCCGTAAGCCTGATAGGCCTCCAGCATGGTGAACTCCGGTGCATGCGTGGCATCCACGCCCTCATTGCGGAAGTCGCGGTTGATCTCGAAGACGCGCTCAATGCCGCCGACCAGACAGCGCTTGAGGAAGAGCTCGGGAGCGATGCGCAGATAGAGATCGATGTCGAAGGCGTTCATATGTGTGGTGAATGGTCGGGCCGCGGCACCGCCATGCACGGTCTGGAGCATGGGGGTCTCAACCTCCATGAAGTCGTGATCCTCGAAGGTACGCCTCAGGGAGGAGACGGCCTTGGAACGGCGGCGGACCATGGCCCGCACATCCTCGTCGGCGATCATGGCCAAGTAAGGCTTGCGGGTGCGCTGTTCCTCGGTCAATTCCTTGTGAAGGGCAGGCAGGGGCTGTAAAGCTTTGGCTGCGATGTTCCACTCGGTTGCGAAGACAGAGAGTTCGCCGGTCTTGGAAGCGACCACGCGGCCGCGCAGGTAGAGGTGGTCGCCCAAGTCGACCAGCTGCTTGAAGCGCTTCAAAGAATCAGCGCCGATCTCACGCTTGGAGATCATGCCCTGGATGCGGGTGCCGTCGCCAGCCGCCAGCTGGACGAAGCAGAGTCCGCCACCGTTGCGCAGGAAGAGGACCCTTCCGGCAATGCCAACCACATCCTCGGTCTCCTGGCCTGGCTCAAGGCGGTCTTGATACTTGCGACGCACAACCTCGATACGGTCGGTCACATCCAAATGGACCGGGTAGGGCTCA
Organism: Bifidobacterium sp. W8112; assembly: GCF_016101425.1. Taxonomy (NCBI): domain Bacteria; kingdom Bacillati; phylum Actinomycetota; class Actinomycetes; order Bifidobacteriales; family Bifidobacteriaceae; genus Bifidobacterium; species Bifidobacterium sp. W8112. The sequence goes on from NZ_JACFQN010000001.1 coordinate 537,699, forward strand.
ATACCCTCCTTGAGCATGAGCGCCCTCTTGGCCACGCGCATGCGCACCTGTTCGGGATGGCCTTCAGCGCTCTCCGCTAGGTTGCCGGGATCAATGGCGTCATCCAACTGGGCGCCCTGATCAATCTTCTCCGTGATGGCCATATCCTGGTCAAGCAGTGCCTGAGCACGCTCGACCGTCGTCAGACGAGGGGTTTCTTCCGATGAGTCATTCATAAATCGCTATTTTACGCATGAGCCAGTACTTGGCCCCGGGTGCCGCCTGAAGGCAAGCGGTTGAATGGTCGCGCCGCGCAGACAATAGCGTTTGGCCGACGGTACGTGTACTATATAGTACGTTGTCACGGGGTATAGCGCAGCTTGGTAGCGCGCTTCGTTCGGGACGAAGAGGCCGGGGGTTCAAATCCCCCTACCCCGACAAGCATTCCGGTCCTTATGGGCCGGAATTTCTGTATTCGTAACTTTCAGAGATCAGTATGTGCAAGAACAATAACCTTGCCATGCTCTTTCTCTTCTTAAAAGCAAAAGTTAAAAGGCAAAAGCGATTCTCGTTTTTTTCTCGCATTTTTATCAGTTTGGGATCACAGCCCCAACGATCCTGAAATCTTCCGCTTTACCAATATCCGCTGCATCAATAATTGAGATTCCTCGGAACGGAGCGACAGATCATCAGCATTCAGATGTAGTATATAAACAAATATTCTGTTCAAAGGAGCATAATGCGGATCTTAGCCTTTGACCTTAAAGGACTTCGCTTATACGACAAGGGCGCACTACGCATGATCCTGTTCGCCGAAGATAGGATTACCGATGGCAGCTTCACCCATCGCCTTCAGAGCACCACCTCACCGCTTGGCATCGTCACAGCCATTGGCATCTCCGGTATCAATGCCTCCGGCAAAACCACTGATCTACGCCTGCTTTCTCTAATCATCAACATTGCCAGAGGCGCTTCATTGGGAACTCAACGCTCCACCATCGATCCGCTGATGGACATTCTTGAGCCCACGATTACAGCACGCATTATCTTCGAAGAAAACGGCGAGGCTTGGCTGCTCAATGCCACACTCCGTCGCGCCGACAAGGACGAGGCCACCGCCGACTCCCCCTTAGTTTTCGAAAAGGAACGGCTTTGCCAGTATGCAGGCAGAAGTCTGAGCAAGATTCGTTTGAAAAGAACCATAGATGGCGACGAAGAATCCTGGTGGACTGTAGCGACTCGAGGAATGAATAAGTCGGGCGACGAAAAGGAGCTGGCCGAGGATGTCAAGAGATTTTTGCCCCCCGATCGCTCTCTAACGACGGGGATTCTGCGCACCAAGGAGACCGTGGTCACCCTCTGTCTGCAAAATCCGCTGCAAATGTCCATTCCTGTCACTCCCCCATCGCAAGTGGTACGTCTATTCGATCCGACCATCGAACACTTGGAAGTAAGCGATCACCAGTTCCATATCAAGTTCCGCAATGAAAAGGTTGAGCGCGACTGTGATCCCTCGCAAGCTATGGCCATGATATCGGCGGGAACATTCCGCGGAACCTCCTTGGCACAACATGCTATCGAAACACTTGCGCAAGGAGGCTACTTACTATTCGACGAAATCGAAAACAGCATAAACAAGCAGTTGGTCTTCGCTATCATCGACTTGTTCTCCTCTCCTGCTACTAACCCGCATGGGGCGGTACTCGTTTTTTCTACGCACTATCCAGAACTGCTGGACCATTTCACCAGAAAGGACAACATTTGGTTCGCTGTCAGGCATGAGAACGCTGGATTCCAACTGATCCGGTATAACAAGCTGGTCACCCGCGGTGAACTGAAGAAGAGCGTCCAGTTCATGTCGGGTGCCCTGCAAGGAACCGCGCCCTCAGCCGCTTCCATCAGCGCCTTGCGGAGCTACGTCAAGGAAACGGTTCATGGATAGTCAAGCGATTTATAATGAACCTACCTTGGTTATCTGCGAAGGGTCTGCCGAAAGCGTCATCTTTGAACTCCTACTGACAGCAGGAAAACTGATCATCCCTAAAGATTCCCTTATTGAAGATCCGCAGACTGGTCGGTTTTATACCCGCTGCCGTAAAGATAGGGAAATCGAGGAACGGTTCCTTTCCGTGACCTATGGTTCTTCGTGCGTGAATATCGTCCGTATTATTGACTCGCCAAATGAACGCTTTCACTTGTCGCCTTTGTACCAGTCTAAAGCCCGTGTACTTACACTGACTACTCGTCCTGAGATCGAGATCCTGGCCATCATCAAAGAGGGGGCCTATAGGGACTGGACGCACGTCAATAACATGAAACCCAGCGAATTCTGCAAGGAGAAACTGGGGCTGCACAAGATCAAGCAGTATGCTTTCTTGCACCAATATTGGAATGACGCGGATGAGCTCTGTCGTGTCATCGAGTTGTATCGAAGAAACCATCACTTCCAAAATCATGAGCGCTGTTTGGCCGAGCTCCTCGTTACCCATTCAGGCAACTGCACCGGGCAGGTGTGACCTAGGCGACATAGCCGACTGAAGTCCATCAAAGACCATCAGTCTAGACTGATAGATAGAAGCGACCAGGGCGCTAGGGCTCCATGAGGAACCCGCACCTACAGATACCCTGACAGCAAGGGAGCCAAATGAGCCAGGACCAGACACCTATCCCAGACAGCAAGCGGGAAGAGCCTCAACAGTCCTACCTGCAACCGGACGGCAGCTTCGACACCCAAGCCTTCCTGGACGGACTGGATGCCATCTTCAGTGCGGGCAAGGCTCGCGACGAAGCTGAACCCTACCTGCAGCAGGCGCTGGTGGATGCGGAGAATGCGGGCAATGATGCCGGACTGCTGACCGTGCTGAACGAAATCATGGGCTTCTACCGGTCCCAGGGCCGCCACCAGGAGAACATGTGGATGATCCAGCGCGCCATCGAACTGGCCACACGCATGCGTATTGAGGGGTCCGAGGCCTGGACGACCACCCTGATTAATGCAGCCACAGGTCTGCGGGCAGCCAAGAAGTACGACCAGGCCGAAGACCTCTACCGGCAGGCGCTTGCCTCCGCAGCCAAGACCCTTGGGTCCAAGGATCGGCGCCTGGCGGCCCTGCACAACAACCTGTCCATGCTCTACAGCGAAACCGACCGACCCGACCAGGCCGAGCAGGAGCTGCGCCAAGCCATGGGCATCCTGGAGAATTCCAGCACTGACCCTTCCCAGGATCAGGATCTGGCCACCACCCACACCAATCTGGCCCTTCTGCTCATGCAGCGCAGCGACAGTCCGCAGGCTCTGCAAGAGGCCTGGGACCAGGCTCGCACAGCTCTGGATATTTATCGAACCGGCCACCTGGAAAACAGCGCACACTATGCCTCAGCCTTGGCCGGCTTTGCTCAAGTCTGTTATATGACCGGTCGCTTCAGTCAATCGGCAGACACCTATCGCAAGGCCTTGGCCATCATTGAGGATCGATACGGTAAGGGCAGCGACTACTACCAGATCACCAAGGCCAATCTGGGCCAGGCCCAGGCCGCTGCTGATAAAAACGGGGACAAGGACCAATCCGACCAGGCTAAGCAGGCAGCACCCAGCCAGCCAAAGACCGGTTCAAACCGGCATCCGGCCAGGAATCAGAACAATGACAACAATCAGCATGATTCCCGCACGGATATTCAAGGACTGGACCTGGCCAAGACTTACTGGGAGCAGGTGGGCCGTCCCATGCTGGAGGAACGCTACCCCCAATATCGCGGCCGGATCGCCGTAGGCCTGATGGGCCATGGATCGGACTGCTACGGCTTTGACGACGCCATCTCCCGGGATCATGATTTCGGCCCCGGCTTCTGCCTGTGGCTGACCAGCGAGGATTACCAGACCATCGGCGACCAGCTGCAGAAGGACTATGAGGCCCTGCCCACCGAATTCATGGGGTTCGGCTCACGAACCGACAGCGTCAGAGCTAAGGGGGCTAACCGACGTGTAGGCGTCTTTGAGATCGGCGCCTTCTTCGAATCCCTGACCGGCTACCGGCAGGCGCCCCCGGAAGATCACCCCCACGAGTGGCTGCTCCTGGACGAGGCCACACTGGCGGCGGCCACCAACGGCAGGATTTTCGCCGATCCTCTGGGACAGATGCTGGCCACCCGGCAAGGGTTCAAGGCCATGCCCGACGATGTGCGCTTCTGCCTGATCTCCCGTCGGCTGGGCATGATCGCCCAGGCGGGCCAATACAATCTGCCGCGGAGTCTGCAGCGGGGCGACGAGGCTGCAGCCATGCTGTCAATCAACGAGTTCATCAAAGCCTGCGCCTCCCTGATCTTCCTGATCAACAATCCGCTGACCGTCGGTTACCTGCCCTATTACAAGTGGACCTTCGCGGCCCTGCGGCGGCTGAGCGGACGAGTGGCCACCAGGCTGGCCGACCTGACCGAGCAGCTGGAGGACATCCTGCGCCTGGCATCGGCTGCCTGTTACGGGGGGCAAGGCTTTGGCGAAGGCGGCAAGGGGGCCCGGCCGGCCGCCGAACGCGTCACCGAGCTTGTGGAGTCCATCTGCGCAAGAATCGTGGAAGAGTTGCAGGCGGAGGGCCTGACCAACAGCCCCGAAACCTTCCTGGAATGGCAGCGCCCCTATGTCGAAGCGCACATTTCCAGTGACGACACGGTTCTGCACAGCATCTGAAAGGAGCCAAGGATGGCAAACGACGAGCAATGCCAGAATGAGGAATCCCTGCGCGAGCGGATCGTCCGCCACGAATGGGAACAGTTCCAACAGGTCAACAATGAGGGCGGTCCGGCCAACTGTCAGGGCAACTGGCCCATGTTCCACCAGATGCGCCTGAGCCAGTTCCTGACCTGGCCGCATCCCCTGCTGACCAGCTATGCGGACGACCTGGATCAGGCCGACAAACAAGGGCGCAACCTGTTGACCGAGAAGTATGGGCGGATGATGGAGTCCACAGCCCCAGACCAGTACCACAGCAGCATCGCCCCCTACCTGCCCCGGCTGGGCCTGGACCGACAGGGGCAGCAGGAACGCATCATCGACAGGCAGGTGGCCTGGGCCAAGGACTTTCGCGAGCGCTACCCCCGTCTAGGTCAGGAGATGCGAGTCCTGCGCACCAGTGAAGACACTCCGGAAGCCACCTCTTTCGAGACCTATCTGCGTGGCGAACTAGGCACCTATTCGGCCCGGACCCTGGATCTTTACCAGTCCATGGTGGACCAGATCGAGGCCCGTGGCGGCAACCTGACCGAGGAAACCATCCTGGCCACAGTGCAAATGAACGGCTTCGAGACCCTGGACGAAGCCGAACAGGCCCAGGACCGACCTCCTGAACCACAATCAGGAGCTTCAATCTCTTCAACTTGTCGAACGGTCAGGTAAAGTTGACGGGTGCAAAAGCTGAAACGGGCGGGCTTCACTGCCGCCTCCTTCGTGGTCATCCTGCTGGTCATGCTCCTTTTGGGCCAAGCCATGACACCCGACTGGCAGGTGGAACCCTATCGAGACCACATCAAGGTTCCGACCCGGTCCACAGCTATCGCCTCGCGCCTTGGAGCTACCACCCCTGAAGGTACTTATAAGGTCAAAGAACGGAAAATCAGCATTGCTCTGGATGGCGGAGTCCGCATCCAGGCCATCGTCAGACAGCCGCGCGATCGAGAGGGCACGGGGCCAGCCTGCTTGTTCATCCACGGCGCCGGAACCGGCAAATCCTCAGAAGTGTATGGCGATCTGGCCTCAGCCATGGCCTCGGCCGGCATCACCACCCTGGTGCCTGACAAGCGTTTGGATAACTACACCACCTTCCACCGCGACTATCATTCCTTAGCCGCCGACTACCAGCGATCGCTTGACCAACTACGCTCCTGGCCGGGTGTGGATCCAACCAAGGTAGGCCTGTACGCCGAGTCCGAGGGCACCTGGATATCGTCCATCATGACCGCCAAGGACTCCAGTATCGCCTTTTCCATCCTGACTTCGCCCCCCGTCTACCCGGGACGGCGGCAGATGGCCATGGCGGCTACCAACTACTTGGATCTGATTGGCGCGCCCAAGGGAATCCGCACTGTGATACCCCGGTTCATTAGCATGGACCTGTCCCTGCTGGGCCTGGAGTACGCCGACTTCCCCTCCCTGCCTTATCTGGACCAGCTGCGGATGCCCGTCATGATCAACTTCGGCACCATGGATATCTCCATGCCAATCGAGCAGGGTGCACGCGAAATCATCCGCAGAACTCATGCAAGCGGCAATGACAATGTGACCCTGCGCTACTACCCCACCAACCATCAGATTCGCACCGGCAGTCGGCTGGCCAAGGCCGGGTTGCCCTTGGAACCCCGGTATACTCATAATCTGGAAGACTGGATCAACGCTGTAGCCTTGGGCACCCAGGCCGATCAATGGTCCACTCCCATGATCGCCGGCAGCCAGCCCCACCAGCTCAATCAAGTACCTGATCGTACTGATTCCGGATTGATTTCCTCGCTGACCGCCCTGCTGACCTTGATGGCCAGTGGCCCCGTTCTGCTGGTTGCTGCCCTCATAACTGCCCTGATAGGAGCCTTGAACTCACATCTGCGGGCTCGAGGCAATGTCAGACAACGGTCCGGCTTCAGCAAAGGTCTGGCCGGACGGCTTTGGGCACTGGGACTGTTGGCCGCAGGACTGATAACGGCCCTGCTGGCCTATGCCTTCACTGTGGTCCGCCAAGCCTTCGGCCTGGTCCATCTGTCCTCGATGATGACATTCTCCTGGTTCCTACTATCAGGTCTCTGCCTGATGTTCATCCTGCTCTTGGCGAGCACCCTGACCTCCATCTTCAGCCGGCCTGACGGCAAACCAGCTGTAGTTGGCGCTGGCCACTGGCTGACCCTGACCCTAACCCTGTTGGGGTCACTGGCCATCCTTGGCAGCCTGATCTTCTGGAATATCTTGGTCTTTTGAGTCATGACGAACGCGCTTTGTTGATGCCAGCCAAGTTGATATAGCAGCGACAATCAGCACCAAGCCCAGGCCAGCAAAAATCAATGGAATAATCCGCTGCCAGGGTATGACTAGGGTCAGATCCGTACCGTAACGCAGAAAGACCAATCCTAAAGCCAACATGGTCAGAGCCAAAAGTCCAACCAGGACGCCAAAAATGATGGTAGGCATGCTGGGGCCGCTAGGACGGACCGGCTCCGGCGGCTGCATCCGAACCTGGTATATCGGGGGTGCCTGTGATTCAACCGGCATGACCTTGGTGGTGCGCTCCTGACGATCGAGCGGATGGCCTCCTTCTGGTTGCTGCATATCAGTCATCTTCCTGATCCTCCCCAAACTGCCATGGATTGTAGCTATAATCCCAATATTCATTGATCGATCCGCTGTAGAGCTGCGCCCGCTTCGGCTGGGTGGCACTCCCCTGGGCTTGCACGGTGACCCGCGCACCGGCCATGAGATTGGCTTCGACGATCAATTCGGGATCGTCGGGCATATGCCACTGATCCTCCTTGGACGCTCGCAGGGCTTCCTCCCAATTGCGTCGTTCAGCTGATGGCGACGTATTGCCCCACCACATCCGGTTTCCCTGTTCCGTCTCGGTTATCCAGTCAGCTGCGCCTGATCCCAAGACCCTGTAGAGGTCGGTATGTTCCCTATAGGACAGACTGCATCCCTTAGGAATGAGCAGGCGAACGTCAGCATAGGCCACAGCCAGGCGGACGGTGCCCGTCGGGCAGCCTGAGACTGTACTCTCCGCATCATCCATAATCTGAACACGATGGGTGCCGTGTTTCTGCTCATAACCAGTCAGGTCAATGACGGCACTTCCCTGATCCTGCGGGTCTCCGACCAGCGCGATTCCGCGGCGGTAACGCCTCATGTCTGCACTGTCCGCCCCCAACAAGCGCCCATGGTTGTTGCCGTTAACTTGAACTGTGGCGTATTCGGCCAGGATCCTGCGGTTCTGGGTTTGCTCAATGCCTGGTATGGCCGAACCAGAAGCCAGCATCAGGACAACCAGGCAGGCCATCAGGGCAATGGGGGTCAGTCCTCCAGACCTGCGGCCCATCAAGCCCAGGATCAGTATGACCACGCCAAGTATCAGCGTAACGCCTCCAGCCCAGATCAGAGCGAAAGTCAAGGCCACATTCAATCCGCGATAGGGGTTCGTGGCCATCCACCAGACCCCTGCGCCGGAGACCAGGATCAGTCCTGACAGAAGACTGACCAGCGCAGGTCCGGCGGGACGACGCCGTATCCGGGGCGGAACCGACGGAGTCTTACGGGCTATTCCCGGCCCTGTCGAGAATGACCCGGCTGTGCCATAGTCCGTCCAGTCACTGAATCCATATGCCTGATTCATGTTCCCAGCAGGTTCTGCAGGGCCTTCTGCCCCCGTCCAACCTCCGGGAGCTGCACCAGCGACAGGATTCTCAAAGCCTTGCGTATTGTTCGAATCGCTGGCAGCGTTTGCCGAATCCGCTGTCTCAAAAATATGTCCGGAAGCAGTCGCATCCCCTTGTTGTTCCCGAGTTCCATACGAATCGGAATCCCCTGGCTGGTTCCTGTATCCTTCTGTGCTCGCATTGCCGTCTGTCTGCGTATTGCTTCGCGTCCCTGTGTAATCCTGGTACCCCTCATACCCCGAAAAGCTTGGGTAGTTAGGCTGATTCGGATACCATTGCGAGCCTGCACCACTCGGCCGGTCCGAATACTGCGGTCCCATCACCCAAGGATCGCCCGAAACCGGTCTGCCGGCATCCGGCCCAGTCCAGTACCCTCTTTGGTACTCCAGGGCCTTGTTGCGGCTCCACCGGATGAACAGATACAGGACCAGGGCACCGAAGGCCAGTGAAAAGATTCCGACTCCAGGAATCAGGATGGCCAGCAGCCAGTAAATGATGATGCCCACCATGGAAGCATGCCAAATCCCGTGGATCAGCTCCTGGGCGATAATCACCCCACGCCGGTCCGGCAGGACGAACCAGGCAAAGCCGTAGAAGGCGGCACCGGCACCGAAGAAAAAGACCGCCAGAATCATCAACGCTCTGACCAGGGTCACGCTCCAACCCAGGCGACGGGCCAAGGCTACGCAAACTCCGCCTACCCATCCTTGGTCACGGATCAGATAGGACTCCCTGCAGGCGCGGAAGAACCTGTCGAACTTCCACTGCCAGCCGTTATCGGGGCCATTGCCATTCATGTCGCTACTCATATCTTCATTACAACACCCTGCGAGTGCAAATCTCATGGGGGAACACCCTGATTCGACCCTGATTTCTTCCCCTTATTGCCCTATCGGTACGATCCGAAACCGATAATAGAGGCATGAACGCAGCCATGCAGGAAGAACAAACGTTGAGGGAACCACCTCCTCTGCACCCTGCGCGCATGCCCCTGATGAGGCCACACAAGGGCAGGATCCTGTGCGGAGTCTGCAAGGGCGTCAGCCTACACCTGGGCATTCCCGTCTTCTGGATCCGCCTGGTCATGGTGCTTATGGCCCCCAAATTGATCACCTGTGTAATCTACTGCTTTCTGTGGTTGACGCTCCCCCAGGGCGACCCCACCCAGGCAGTCCAACCGAATGACCCGAAGTCAGCCCCGCTGGCGCCCAGCATCCTCACTGAACAGCCAGATCAGAGGGAGGATCACAGCATCAGTCCCGGGCGGATAACCAGACTGCTGGCAGGCCTGGGCATCATCCTTCTGCTGACCACTGTCTTTCTGCTCAACAGCGGCATGCGCCCCGCTTTTGTCCTCCCCTGCCTGCTTTTCTGCGCCGGACTGGTCCTGGCCTGGCTGAGGCCGGAAAACCAAGGAACCGGCTACCACCTGCCAGCCCTGATCGGTAGCCTGGCCCTGATCCTGTCTGCTGCGGTGATCTTCTTGCTATCGACCCAGGAATGGCATTGGGCCCTGACCCTGATAGTCTTGGCCGGCCTGCTTCTTGTGGGCGTAACCGCAGTGGTTGTGCCCTGGGTCGGCTCGATCCTCAGCCAACTGGGCGACGAACGCGCCATGAAGGAACGCGAGGAGGAGCGAGCCGACATGGCAGCCCACCTGCACGATGGCGTCCTGCAGACCCTGGCACTGATCCAGTTGCATGCCGACGACCCGCATACCGTCTTCACCCTGGCTCGCTCCCAGGAGCGCGATCTGCGCAACTGGCTCTACCAGGAACGCACCCCCTCAGACCGGTCAGTCAGCACTGGACTGAGCCAGATAGCTGCACAGGTGGAAGACGATTCCGGCAAGCCGATCGAGGTTGTCACCGTAGGCGACGCCATGCCCTGCGCCCAGACCGATGCCCTGCTCAACGCAGCCCGACAGGCCCTGGTCAATGCCGTCACCCACGGCGGAGAACCCGTCTCCGTGTATTGCGAGGCCCGCAGGAATCAGGTTGAAGTCTACGTGCGCGACCACGGTTCGGGCTTCGATATGGATGCGATTCCAGCTGACCGTCTGGGAATCCGCGAGTCCATCATCGGTCGGATTCGTCGGCGTGGCGGCAGGGTCGAAATCGTCTCCCGTCCTGGTTGGGGCACCGAGGTCAGGATGCACATGCCGCTGTCCGAGGCCAGCCAGCAGCAGGAAGGCAAGGTTGATCAGACTGAAAAAGGGACTGAGGCCCAGCAATGATAGGATGCATGGTGAACCATTCATTCACAGACGCATGCCGGTCCGATCCCACCAACACTTGAGGACCCCGCGCCGGGAAAGGCGGGCTGAACCACGCCCATGACCACGACTGCAGCAGATCCCCATCAAGCCGAGGATGGGCCCGCAAGCATCCGCGTAGCCATCGTCGACGATCATGAGATGTTCCGCACCGGCGTCATCACCACCCTGCAGCCGCATTTTCACATCGTGGGTCAGGCGGCGGACGTGGAATCCTCCATCGTCATGGTCAAACAGACCCGTCCTGATGTCGTTTTGCTGGATGTGCACGTGCCCGGTGGCCAGGGCGGTGGAGGTGCCGAAATCTTAAGCCGCTCCCATCCACTCTCCCCCCGGTCGGTCTTTCTGGCTCTTTCCGTATCCGACTCGCCCAGGGACGTGGGTTCGGTCATCCGCGCCGGAGCCCGTGGTTACGTGACCAAGACCATCTCCGCCAAGGACCTGGTCTCCTCAATCCGCCAGGTGCACGAAGGATACGCTGTCTTCTCCCCCAAGCTGGCCGGATTCGTGCTCTCCGCCTTCCAGGAGGACGAGGCTGCAGATGCCGGCCCGGCAGAAGATGACGAACTGGATCGGCTCTCTGCGCGCGAGCAGGAGGTCATGCGCCTGATCGCCCGTGGTTACACTTACCGCGAGGTAGCCTCTGAGCTGTTCATCTCCATCAAGACGGTTGAGACCCACGTCTCCAACGTCCTGCGCAAGCTCCAGCTATCCAACCGAACCGAACTGACCCGCTGGGCCGCAGACCGCCGCATCGTCTGAAAGTCCGCTCAACAGGCGATACCGCGCTGACGAAGAAGCTGACGCAGACTGCTGATGTCATGGGCAACAATCCCCTCCATACCTAGTCGGTCAGCTATAGCCACATGCTCAGAATCCGTATCAACGAAGATCGTATGCCCGGGGCTGATGGCGAAGCGACGAAGGGCCAGACGATAGAAGAGCGGATCAGAAAGGTCCAGATGCTCCTGTGATGAAATCAGGACACCTTTCAGGGCAGAGAGCGGCGAAAGCACCTTGGATACCGACTCGATCAATTGACGGGTCGTTGCCGACAGGCCCCAAAGCGTCAACCCGGCTCGCCGCAGATTTCCCAGCAGCTCCGATGCTCCAGGAAGCAGGCCCTTCACTGCCAGGGTGTAGTTTTCCAGACAGACCCTAACCACCCAGGCGACCGCAGGCCCGTGAGTAGTTTCATAGTCGGCCAGTGCCTGCTGTGGGTCCACTCCCAGATTGATCTGTCTTCTGACGCAGGCGAAACCCCAAGGGTCCTCCGGGTCCAGCACCATATCGACCACCCCGTCAGGGTACTGCCCAACCAGGGCTCGGCGCGGGTTCCAATCCACCAAGGTCCCAGGCAGAGCGAAGAGAATGCTGCCGCCGGGAGCTACTGGATCGGGGCGGTCGTCGCTGAATTTATCCTCGCCTGGCAGGTCGTCCAATACGCCTTGGCCGGATCCCTGCTGGAACTCCTTATGCTGCCTTGCCATGCCCCCAGAATAAACATCCGGACCTACAGGGCCTGCGCCGGATTCCAGTCGACATGTAGTCAATCACTATGTGGAAGCCATTGCATGGATATATTGAGGCCAGCAATGGTCGGGTTTTATACTTTGCGACCTGCCCAGGGCGGAAGTCCCGCCTGGCATGAAAGGAGCCGTCATGCATCGACTGCTGCTCACATCCTCATTCTCTGCTACCGCTGAAAGGTTGCCCACCTTTCTGGAAAGCTCTCCTAAGAATCGTACTGTGGCTTTCATCCCCACGGCCAATCTTCCACAGCGTTCGGATAGTTATGTCCAGGAGGCTCGCCAAGCTTTTACCGACATGGGCTGCAGGATCGACGACCTGGAAGTCTCAACAGCCGATCCGGAGACCATACGTCGCAGCCTGGAGGAGGACGACCTGATCTACCTGTCCGGTGGCAACACCTTCTTCCTGCTGCAGGAGTTGCGTCGCTCAGGTGCTGCTGATCTGATCAGACAGCAGGTGGATCAGGGCAAACCTTACATCGGCGAATCGGCCGGCGCTGTGGTGACCGGTCCCGATATCGGCTTCCTGGATGCCATGGATCCACGCTCGGCCGCCCCGGATCTGGACTCCACCGCCGGTCTGGGTCTGGTGGACTTCCGTCTCCTCCCTCACCTTGATTCTGAGCACTTCGCCGAGGTGACCAGGAAAATTCTGGACCGCTACGGCGACGATGCGCCCATGGTGGCCATCAACAACAGCCAGGCCGTGGCAGTCCACGGGCAGTGCCTGACCATCCTTTAGAGAACGTCAGTCAGCGACAGAGGCTTTCCATGACCCGTCGGGCCTGATCCAGACGATCACCGGGACAGAGCAGGATGACACCGTCTCCGGCGAGCAACCTCAGATCACCAGCAGGAATCAGCCGATGCTCACCCCGGCGAAGACCGATTACGGCGCATCCGTGCGGCCAGGGAACCTGCCCAAGCAGACGACCAGCCGCCGGACTGCCATGCTCTATGGGGAACTCCACAGTGACCCTGTCAGGAACCTGAGCATCGGGAGCACGTCCTCGGCGATAACGCTCCAGCAGAGCCTCGTAAATAGGCTGGACACCCAGCAAATCGGACACCATCAAAGCCGTAAAAGCGCACAGGGCCACAGGGAGCATGTGGACCAGAGAGCCTGACATCTCCACCGTCAGCAGGATGGAGGTTATGGGGGCCTTGACCGAGGCCGTCAGAGTGCCCGCCATGGCGCAGACCGCACAGACTGGAATAATCCTGACAGGCATTCCCAAGGCGGCCGCACCCATCCCGCACAGGGACCCAGTCAGTGTGCCGACTGCCAGGATGGGCATGAAGATGCCCCCGGGGGCACCGCTGCCGAAGGAGGTAGCCGTAAAGAGCAACTTGACCAGAAGCAGAACCAACAGGTTGATGGCCACCGACCAAGCCACCTCACGAACACTTTCCGCCTTGCCAATCAGGTCCTCGCCGCCACCCAGGACAGCAGGCAGCAACAATCCGACCGGCAGAGCCAGGAAGAGGGAGATCACCGGTCCCAGCTTCGAGGGCAGGTGGCTGTAAAGGCTCTGCGCGCCCAGCAGCAGACGGTTCATGGCAGCTCCCACAAGGCCGGCCACCAGCCCAAGGGGGATCATCAGCAGATACTGGGCAATGGTCAACTGGGGCATAGCGGTAAAGTCCAGGACCGGGCGCAGGCCGAAGCGGTTTTTGGCGATGAAATCAGCACTCAGGCAGGCCATGGCTGCTGACAGAAGAATCATTGGTGAAAAGGACCGGTGGATCTCCTCCAGAGCAAAGACCATCCCCGACAGAGGCGCGTTGAAGGCTGCAGACAGACCGGCAGCCGCGCCCGAGGTCACCAGGCAGGTCTCCTCCACACGATCCCGACGCAATCCTCGGGAAACCAGCTGGGAACCGGCTGCGCCGATCTGCACCGAGGGTCCCTCGCGCCCCAGAGACAGGCCGAACATGCCGCAGGCCAGACCGCCTATAAATCGCACGCCCAGCACGGGCAGGGCAGGCATGCGCATGCCGTGGATGACCACGCCCTCCACCTGCGGGATGCCAGATCCGGAGGCCATGGGAACCCGGCCGACCATCCAAGCCAGGGCCAGGCCTACCAGCAGGGCGACCAGCAGCCAAGGAAGAATTATCAGGGGCCGGTCACGCATCTGTGCATAAGCCCATCGGGCGAACTGGGTGCCGTAGCCAATACCCTGGCGGTAGAGCACCACCAGCACTCCCACCAACAGTCCGCAACAGGCGGCCCTGAACGCTACCAGCCATCGGCTGGCACGACCCGGCCTGGTCGCCGGCACTGAGTCGGAAGGATGGGTCTGATCCATCTCATCTGCCGACGACCCTCTGTTAGACAGATTCAGCCTCACCGGCCTGCTCCTTCCCGCCTTCGCACACAACGGTTTCCAGCATCCCCCAAGGCAGAGACCAGAAGCAATGACCCAGTCGACGACTTCAACTCTCCGGCAGTATGAACACCCGGGATACCAGCTTCCGAGCAAGTTCCGGCAGGCAGGAGGCAGGCAAACAGACGGATACATCGTCGGAGCCCAGCGGCAGAGCGGTCTGTTGAACAGTTGCTGTCAAGTTGCCGTCCAGAACGACGGTGTCCACCTGGCCCTGATGATCCACCAGATCCAGCAGCGAGACCCGGCCCGGCACCGTATCCAGACACTGGCGCAGGGTGGCAGCCGAGGCCATGTGCAGCCTTCGGCATCCGACCACTTCCCGCACCTGGCGCAAATCAGGCCGCACTATGCCCTTGGCCACCAGGAGTATCAGCAGACCTCCCGCATCCTCCAGCAGCAGGGACTTGGAGAGGTTTTCTACAGAGAGCCCCAGCAGGTCAGCAATGCCCAACTCCATACCTTGGTCGATAGTATCCAAAGGCGGATGCTGAACGACACGCCAATTCGTCTTCAAACCGTCCAGAAGATCTCGCACAGTCGTAGGAACAATCCGGTTTCCCGCGTTCACTGGTCTCTTGCCCATACTGCTCAAAGCGCCAAGATCTGCTCTTGCAGCAGGTTCAGCGTTGTCATTGTCTAGGCTCATGAGCACCTTGTCAGTCGTTGGCCACCTCCGAGTCGGGCTTGAGCTCCTTCTCCTTCTGGCCTATCCGCTTTCTGTCTATGCGATAGTAAGCGTTGAAGAGACCGCCGGAGGTCAGCAGGAAGACGAGGAGAACCAGCAGCCATATGTTCTCTTCGGCATCGTATGTCTCAAGCAATTCATAAGAGGAGGAGATCATCTTCAGCCAACCTGCAACTGACACGAAGTACCAGGCAGTCGCCTGGTCAAGGAAGCTCAGCGCCCGTCGACGCTCTGACCGGGTTCTGGTAGCCTGACGGAGAATTTCGTGCCCGCGTTTGCGTTCCAAGTGGATCTTGACGATGGGGGCCAGCCACCACCAGGGCGAGACCTCATCCCAATTCTTGCTGAGCTGATCAAAGTCGTCCAGGAGCTCCTGATATTCCTGCAGCTCCATCAGCCCCTGGAAGAGTGGGAATGTGAAAAGCAACCAATCTCCGATCAGAGAGACAATGGCGATGAATTGATCCACGACCCGACCTTTCCCTTGCAGAGCCGGCACCCAAGGGTCGACCCGCGTGATTAAGCATGGCTACCGTCCTTTATTGTAAGCACCGGGCTCCAACTCACACCGCTGCGCAACCGCTGACCTCCGGACTGGAAACATACGCGTCAGCGAATACAAGAATGCCCCGGAATGAGCTCCGGGGCATCCACCAGGCGGACAGGGCGGGATTCGAACCCGCGGTGGCTTGCGCCACAACGGTTTTCAAGACCGTCTCTTTCGGCCGCTCAGACACCTGTCCATAAGACGTGCCGATCAGGCACGCCACTTATCATACGACATCAAGGTTGGTCCAACCACCAACGGAATGTCGACCAACCTCGGCAGAGGCGGTTCAGGCCTCCCAGGTCTTGGGCTCGATGATCTCCTTGCCGCCCACATAGGAGCGCATGGCCTCAGGGATGACGATGGAACCGTCGGCGTTCTGGTGGTTCTCCAGGATGGCGACCAGCCAGCGGGTGGTGGCCAGGGTCCCGTTCAGGGTGCTGACAGGACGCGTGGAGCCGTCCTCCAACCGCTCGCGTTCGTTGAGGCGGCGGGCCTGGTATTCGGTGCAGTTGGAGGTTGACGTCAGCTCACGGTAGCGACCCTGGGTGGGCACCCAGGCCTCGCAGTCGAACTTGCGCGCAGCCGAGGACCCCAGGTCCCCTGCGGCGGTGTCGATGATCCTGTAAGGCACGTCCACCTTGGCCAGCATCTCCTGCTCCATGGCCAACAGCTGCTGGTGCTGATCACGGGAGTCCTCCTGCTTGCAGTAGACGAACATCTCCACCTTGTCGAACTGGTGGACGCGGATGATGCCCATGGTGTCCTTGCCAGCAGAGCCAGCCTCCCGCCGGTAGCAGCTGGACCAGCCGCAGTAGCGCAACGGGCCTTGGCTCAGGTCCAGAATCTCGTCCTCGTGCATTCCAGCCAGAGAGACCTCGGAGGTGCCCACCAGATACTGATCGTCAGGCTCACGCAGACGGTAGATCTCGTCGGCATGGGCATTCAGGAAGCCGGTGCCGGCCATGACCTCGGGCCGGACCAAGGTGGGTGTAATGGTAGGAATGAATCCGTGCTCCATGGCCTGGTCCACGGCCATGGTCAGCATGGCGATCTCCAACCGGGCCACGTCACCGCGCAGGAAGTAGAAGCGGGAACCGGAAATCTTGACGCCCCTGCGCATGTCGATGCCAGCCACGCCCACGCCCAAGTCCAGGTGGTTCTTGGGCTCGAAGCCCTCTTTGGTGAAGTCGCGCGGGGTACCGACCTTCTTGACCACCACGTAGTCGTCCTCGCCGCCCTCGGGCGCCTCGGGCTCCACTACGTTGCTGAACTTCCACATGAGATCGGTGTACTTGGCATTGGCCTCGTCGGAGGCTGACTTGCAGGCATCCACCTTCTCGGACAGGCTCTTGGTCCGGGCCAGAAGGTCGGCTTTCTCATCAGGAGACGCCGAACCCATGCGCTTGCCGAGCGACTTCTGCTCGGCCCTGCAGCTCTCGTAATCCTGGAGTGCAGCCCTGCGCTCGCTGTCCGCCTTCAGCACTTCGTCGACGAGTTCGACCGATTCGCCGCGTTTGCGCTGTGATTCACGGACAACATCCGGATGTTCCTGAATGAACCTGATATCTAACATATCTGAATTGTATGACTTTCAAAGGACACGGAAACCGGCCCCGCACACCTCTTTCCGAGTCCCATGGCCTCTGCTGCAACCGGCCCGGCCGCGGCGGGAAGGCAGACGCGAACCAGCCGTCCCTTATACGCGTCTGCCACGCATCACTGGCCGAATACAGTCTTGCGGAACCGTTTGCCGGTGGGGGTGCCCGCCAGTCCGCCGATGCCGGTCTCTCTCAGTGATGAGGGCATGCTTTCGCCGATGGACTTCATGGCTGCGATGACCTCATCGGGCGGAATCCTGCTGACACCACCCGACAAGGCGATGTCAGCAGCGATCAAAGCGTTGGCGGTACCGATGGCGTTGCGATTGACGCAGGGCACCTCTACCAGTCCGGCCACGGGATCGCAGACCAGTCCCAGCAGATTGCTCATGGCTATGGCGAAGGCTTGGGCGCTGGCATCAGGATCGCCTCCTGCACCCTCAACCGCAGCAGCGGCAGCCATGCCGGATGCGCTGCCCACCTCGGCCTGGCAACCGCCTGTAGCTCCGGAAATCATCGCCTTGTTGGCCGTGACCAGTCCGAAAGCCCCTGCCGTGAACAGGCAGCGGATCAGCCCATCGTCATCCAGCCCCAGTCGGTTCTTGAGCACAGTGAGCACTCCGGGCAGTGTTCCCGAGGAACCGGCCGTAGGCGTCGCGCAGATGATGCCCATGGCCGCATTGACCTCATTGGTGGCCATGGCGGCCTCGACAGCCTGCAGCATGGCATCGCCGCTCAGGCTGGTTCGCTTCTTCCGGTAATGATCCAGCAGAGCGGCCTGTCCACCGCTCAGCCCGGTCTTGGAAAACACGCCATCGCCCTGGGACCCCCTAGCCACAGCAGCCTGCATGACCTGCAGGTTCTTGGCCATTCTTGCCCAGATCTGCTCGCGCGTCTGGTGCGAACGCCGCACCTCCTCCTCGATGGCCACTTCGGATATCGACGAGCCGCGCTCTTGAGCCATACTCACGAGTTCAGCGATCGAAGTGAACATGCGCCATGCCTCCTAGTCGATATAAATCATGCGGGACGAGTGACCGGCAATCTGCTGCTGCCGCTGCGTGGACAGCGGATTGTCCAAATCGAACTCGTACACTGCCGTGCCGGCCGGACCCGCGGGCTCATACCTGGTCTGCTTGGTCACGCCCTCTTCCCGGAGCAGATCACGTATGCGCTCCAACCGCCGACTGGAGCCCTTGTCGGATTCATCCAGTTCCACCAGCAGGATGGGCAAAAGCCCTGGAGGAGTGATCAGGCAGCCGTCCAAGTTGATACGCCGCACTTCAATGGTTCCGCCCCCGATGGAACAAGCCGCGTAGATCACCCGACCGGCTGGGCCCCGCAAGTCCAAGACGGCGGTGTTCGGGTGGTCGATGGGACTTGGTTCATCCTCCTCGTGGAAGGTCAAATCCATGCCCTGCCTGCGGGCGATGCCGATGGCATCGGGCACCCGGGAGTCATCAGGCGCAAAACCCAACAGGCCGCTGATGATGGCATAGTCGGTGCCGTGACCGCTGTGCGTGCGAGCGAAGGAATCATAATAATGAATGTCGGCACGACTCGGAACACCGCCGGCAAGGATGTGGCCAACCCGACCGATGGCCACGGCCCCAGCCGTGTGCGAGCTGGAGGGTCCGATCATGATGGGTCCTATGATGTCGAACACGCTCTTGTACTTATCCATGCCTGCCTCCTCTTCCCATACCCCCGGGCTTTCCCAGACTTCCAGCGCACGAAGCCGTTGCAGCTCCAGACCGAAGGGACCACATGGACCGAATGACATCATAACTTTCCGGTTTTCATAACTCAATCAACTGATACTGTCAGCGTGATTGCTGTAGAGGGTTCGTTCACGTCGGACACACCCAGAGGGATTCGGGTCGACACCGCGCGCACAATAGAATCATGCCAATTCCAGCGGTCGTCATCCTCGGCATCCTGGCTGTGGCGGCCATTGTCGTCACAGCAGTGGTGTTGATCATCCGCGCCCAAAGACGGCATAGGTTCGCCATGCAGATCCTGGCCCGGGATGACGACCAGCTCAGCTACGCTTTCGTCATCAACCCCTCCAAGCCCCAGGCCGCCGCTGCCCGCGAGCGCATCCAGCAATACTGCCGCGACAAGGGCATCCGCGAATTCAGCTTCATCGAAACCCAGCTGGATCGGGACGGAAAGGCCTGCGCCCGCATGGCACTGGAGCGTGGAGCCAACGTAGTCGTTGCCGTGGGCGGGGACGGGACCGTACGTACCGTAGCCAGCGCCATGGCATCCAGCGACCATGTCATGGGCATCATCCCTATAGGAACCGGGAATCTCTTCGCGAGGAACATGGGCATTCCCGTTGGCGATCTGGACGCCGCCCTGGCCGTGGCCACCTCGTACGGATCCACCCAGGTCGACGTGGGCCGCATGGCTCTGCTGGACCAGGATGATCAGGAACAAGGCCGTGGTCATGCCTTCCTGATTATCGCCGGCATCGGCTTCGACGCCCTGATGATTGATGACACCGACCCCAATCTGAAGAAGACGGTCAGCTGGCTGGCCTACTTCATCAGCGGCGCCAAACATCTGTTCGCACCCAAGTACACGGCCGACATCACCATTACCCGGCCCGACCAGGTCACACAGACCAACACCTCGGTGACCTTCCGCACCTTCATGGCCGGCAACTGTGGGGAGATCCCAGGATTCTCCCTGATGCCCGACGCCTCCTACGAGGACGGCATCCTGGACTTCGAGATCATCGACACCTCCGCTGGCCTGATCGGCTGGGCCAACCTCTTCGGAGACGTCATGCATCAGACCATCACCCGAAAGGCCAGCCAGAGCCCCCTGTCGACCAACTCCACCATCGTCCAGCTGCAGGGAACCAAGGCAGAAATCCGCCTGGAAAAGCCCGCCTTGGCTCAGGTGGACGGCGACATTCTGGGCGAGACCTGTCACCTGGCACTCAGTGTTGAGCACCGGGCTCTGAACGTGCGGGTCCCCCAGTCCGACTGAGACCGAAGGAGTCTGTTCCCCATCTGCATGCTTTCTCATGCCGGGGTGGCATGATGGGAGGCATGACAGCACAGAACGCGGGCAAGCCTGCCAGCCCGGAAGATCTGATCAACGTCGACGATCTGATCGGCAGGTACTACGATCTCATCCCCGACCCCTCCACGCCCTCCCAGCGGGTGTCCTTCGGCACCTCCGGGCATCGCGGCTCCGCCCTGACCACCTCTTTCAACGAGGCCCACATCGTGGCCATCAGCCAGGCCATAGCCGAACAGCGAGCCAAGGATGGAGTCACCGGACCGCTCTATCTGGGCCGCGATACCCACGCCCTCTCCCTGCCCGCCTGGAAGACCGCTATCGAGGTTCTGACAGCCAACGACGTACGAGTGCGCATTGACGCCAATGATGACTACACTCCTACCCCCACCATCTCTGAAGCCATCCTGACACACAACCGAGCGGCCGACGGCACCCAGCGCTTCTCCGGCAAGGACCTGGCCGATGGCATCGTGGTCACCCCCTCCCACAACCCGCCCACCGACGGCGGGTTCAAGTATGACCCGCCCACAGGCGGCCCGGCCCCGGCTGAAACCACCAATGCCATAGCGCAACGGGCCAACGAGCTCCTGGGCGACTACAGGCGGGTCAAGCGGATCCCCTTTGAAGATGCCATCAAATCCGACCTGGTGGAGCGCTTCGACTACCGGGAACATTACGTGGCCGACCTGGGCAATGTCATCGACTTCGACCTGATCAGATCCTCTGGGGTCCGCCTGGGCATTGATCCGCTAGGCGGGGCCTCGGTCAACTACTGGCCGCTGATCAACGAAAAGTACGGGCTGAACATCGGCGTCGTCAACCCCGAGGTGGATCCTACCTGGCGGTTCATGACCATCGACCACGACGGGAAGATCCGCATGGATCCCAGCTCCCCCTATGCCATGAAGGGCCTGGTGGATCGCCTGAATGCAGGGGCTTGGGACTCCTACGACCTGGTGGGCGGCACTGATCCGGATGCCGACAGACATGGCATTGTCTGCCCTGGAACCGGGGTCATGAATCCCAACCACTACATCGCCGTCTGCGTGGAATACCTCTTCTCCGGCAACCGTCCCGGATGGCCCCAGGGCGCCGGCATCGGCAAGACCCTGGTCTCCTCCTCCCTGATCGACCGTGTGGCTGCCTCCATAGGCGCCAGGCTGATCGAGGTGCCTGTGGGCTTCAAGTGGTTCGTCGACCCCCTCTTCAAGGGAGAGGTGGCCTTCGGCGGCGAGGAGAGCTCCGGGATGAGCTTCCTGCGTCGGGACGGCCGCGTCTGGACGACCGACAAGGACGGGCTGATCCCCGACCTCCTGGCTGCCGAGATCACAGCCAAGACCGGAAAGAACCCGGCCCAGCTCCACCAGGAGCAGGTGGAGCGCTTCGGCCAAAGCTGGTACAAGCGGGTGGACACCCCGACCACATTGGAGCAGAAGCAGAAGTTCGCCCAGTTGAACGGCGACGATGTGACGGCCTCCACCCTGGCCGGCGAGCCCATCACCGCCAAGCTGACCGAAGCCCCGGGCAACGGAGCCAAAATCGGAGGCATCAAGGTAACCACCCAGAACAACTGGTTCGCCGCCCGCCCCTCCGGCACCGAGAACATCTACAAGGTCTACGCCGAATCCTTCGTTTCCCCCGAGGCCCTGGACCAGGTTCTGGACGACGCCGACCAGGTGGTCGCCAAGGCCCTGGGCTGAGCTGCAGACAGGACCATCGCTGGCGCAGGGGTTCTCTATCTGTTTGTCTAGGCTGGAACCATGACCAATGACAAGAATCTGGTCGTCTCCACCGACGGCAGCGCACTGAGCAATCCCAACGGCCCCATGGGCTGGGCCTGGGCCGATCACGAGGGCGGCGATGCGGATGCAGGCGGCGCAAGCAACGGCACCAATCAGATTGGCGAGTTGTGCGCCGTCCTGCAGGCGCTCCGAGCCCACCCAGGCGAGCGCCCGCTGGTCATCGAAACTGACTCCCAATACGCCATCAACTGCTCCACCACCTGGGTGCCCGGGTGGAAGAAGAAGGGCTGGAAGAACTCCCAGGGTAAGCCGGTCAAGAACCGTCCTCTGATCGAGGCTATCGATCGGGAGATCCAGACACGGCCGGGATCAGTCAGGTTTGTCTGGGTCAAGGGCCACGCCGGTGACACCTTCAACGAGAAAGTGGACACGCTGGCCCGCGGCTATGCCACAGCTGCAGGCAAAGGCGATCGGGAAGGCTGTCTGCCCGTTGAGGGCTGGCGATCACTGCTGGCCTCCCCCTACGCCAAGGGCACGCAGGTGCCGTCCACAGTCAAGGAGGAGCTGGACGGAGGACCCCAGGTTCTGGACGATCTTGGCCACAAGAAGGTTCGCCTGGACCAGAAAGAGCAGAAGGACCTGGCCGAAACCGCCGTCGAATCCGAGGCCGTGGATGCCGAGCAAGCCGAGTCCGTAGCCGCAACATTCTCAGGGTCGCCGGCCGCAGCAGCAGATGAGCGGGACGACGTGCCGTCTAAAGCCATCAATGACACGCCCGCTTCTGACATAGCCGATGATCAAAAAGACAACCCCTCGCCGGCTTTCAACGATACTTCGGACACCGACACGGTTGATCAAGAGACCAAGAATTCTGGCGCTCGAGGGCTGAGAGCCAGCGGCCGGATCCGCATCACGCCTCCTCCGTCTGGCAGCAGCATGTTCACCGGACAGGACCTGCATATAGTCGGCAGCATTGATCTGGACGCCGCCATCGACCCTGACGGCTACGTGAACATCCAGGAGGCCCCATTCCGTCTGCATGCCATCGAAGTCAAGGATTGAGCTGTTCATGGACCGTCAAGGGCCATCGTCTACACTGGAGTGAACCTGAACGAACAAGACCCGCGGATATCAGCTGTTAAAAGCATGGCGGGCATGAAGGAGCGTCTATGGACAAGACCGAGCAGGACAGACTGAAGAAGGCCGCCGGCATCGAGGCAGCCAAGCTGGTCGAGAACGGCATGACCGCCGGGCTGGGCACCGGATCCACGGTTCGGTTCTTCGTGGATGAGCTTGGACGGCGCGTCAAGGAAGAGGGCCTGGAGTTCACCGGCGTGACCACCTCTCGGCGTACCAAGGAGCAGGCTGAAGGCTACGGAATCCGTATCGTCGACATCGACCAGGTGGACCACATCGACGTCACCATCGACGGCGCCGACGAGGTCGACAAGAACTTCAACGGCATCAAGGGCGGCGGCGCAGCCCTGCTCTGGGAGAAGATCGTAGCCACCAACTCTCGAAAGATCGTCTGGATCGTGGACGAGTCCAAGGTGGTCGACACCATCGGCCGCTTCCCCCTGCCAGTGGAGGTCATCCCCTTTGGCGAGCGCCATGTCCTGGACCGCTTCAAGGAGCGCGGCTATAACCCGGTCCTGCGGATGGACGGCCAGGGGCAGCCGGTTCTGACCGACGAGCACAACCACATCATCGACCTGCATCTGGAGCGGATCGAGCACCCGCAGGATCTGGCCCAGGACCTGATCACCACTGTGGGCGTCGTGGAACACGGTCTTTTCCTCAACATGGTTGACACAGTCATCGTGGGCGACCCCAATGGTCCCCGGGTCATGACCAACGCCAACAAGTGAGGACAGACGGATATACACGAAGCCCCCCGCGTCCAATCGATGCGGGGGGCTTCGTCGGCCCTAGCGGGCCATAAGCCATAAAGAGCTACTTGCGCTGGTGACGAGTCTTGCGCAGCAGTTTGCGGTGCTTCTTCTTGCTCATCCGCTTGCGGCGCTTCTTGATGACAGAACCCATCCGAGCCTCCGATCCTTAGTTACCTGGAAGTGTCCAACTTGCTTATCGTACACCGCTTGGGGGACGATCAGAGCGGAAAGGCCTTGTAGAAAGCCTCCAGCGCTGTCCGCTGACCCTGGGCACGGAAGACCACCGTGTCGTTCTGCCAGATGACCAGCGCCTTGTGCTCGTCGTCACCATCCGCCTTCTCCAGGTAGGATCCGGTGACCGTGCCGCCGCTGCGAACCTTGCCAGAGGCCAGCTCCTTGCCGGACATGCCTGTGGACTGGCTGTCGTAGAGGGCCTTGGCATCCTCGCTCCTGGACCACTGGGCCAGGTGGAGGGTCACATCCCCGCCCGATCTGCCAGTGGAGTAAACCAGGCTGTACTCCTCTATAGGCGTACGGGTGCTCCACTCGCTGTCGGAATCAGCCTTGACTCGAGCGAAGCCGCCCACAGTGTCAGGCATGGCCTTGAGCAGCTCCGAGGCCGAATCCGGCAGGGGCGCCGCCGTAGCCTTTGGACTGGCCTGGGAGGGACGGGAAGAAGCGGAGGACTGAGCCTGTGCGTCTGGTTGTTGGCTGCGCACCGCCCAGTGCGGCCATACGAAAGCCGACAGGAGCACCAGAACCACTACCGCAGCCAAGGCGATGACCAAGCCTATACGTCGACGGCGTTGCCGGGCATGCGCAGAGGAATCGGGCGAAGAGGACAGGGGTGCAGAAGGATTGTCAGCCATGTCTCCATTCTCTCATGGGCAGGGTGTCGGCACTGCGAAGATGGCGTGAAAGCCCGGGTCCTCGTCCCTGAATCCCGATAGCGTGCAGGTATGGCCAAGACGACGACGCAATACGTGTGCACGGAGTGCGGATGGACCGGCGGCAAGTGGTTCGGACGCTGCCCGGAATGCGGCCAGTGGGGAACCATCGAGGAGTTCCACGAAGCCCGCGTGGGCGCAGGAGGGGGCTTGTCCTCCTCAGGAGGCAGCCATACGGCGCCTACACCTCCAAAGACCGGCCTGGCCCGGCCCATCACCAAGGTGGGCACGGACCAGGTCAGGCGCATCCCCACGGGATTCGAGGAGTTCGACCGGGTCCTGGGCGGGGGCATCGTACCCGGATCGGTCATCCTCCTTGCCGGCGAGCCGGGCATAGGCAAGTCCACTCTCCTGCTGGAGACCGCCGGCCGCGTAGCCGACCGGGACGGCCAGGGAGGCAAGGTGCTCTACCTGTCGGGTGAGGAGTCCCAGGCCCAGGTACGGATGCGGGCTAGTCGGGTGGGGGCCCTCAAGGACTCGCTGCTCCTGGCTTCCACAACCGACCTGGCCACAGTGCTGGGGCTGATCGAGCGTGAGAAGCCGGCACTGGCCATTGTGGACTCCGCCCAGACCATCGTCTCCAACCAGGTCGACGGCATTTCCGGAGGCTCCACACAGGTGCGTGAGGTGGCCATCAGCCTGATCGACATGGCCAAGTCGCACGACATCCCCATCCTCCTGGTCGGCCACGTGACCAAGGACGGCTCCATAGCCGGGCCGCGGACCCTGGAGCATCTGGTCGATGTGGTCTGCCAGTTCGAGGGCGACTCCCAGACCGCCCTGCGCCTGCTGAGGGCCGTCAAGAACCGGTTCGGCCCCACCGACGAGGTGGGCTGCTTCGACATGAGCGAGCAGGGCATCGAGGAGGTCAGCGATCCCACCGGGCTCTTCCTGTCCACAGCCGGGCAGAAGGTGGAGGGCACCTGTGTGACCTTCACCCTGGACGGCCACCGCAGCCTGCCCATCGAAATCCAGGCACTGGTCACCTCCTCGGTTCTGCCCACGCCCAGACGCAACACCAACGGGATCGATGCCAACCGCCTGGCCATGCTGGCTGCGGTGCTCTACCGTCACGGCCGGGTCAATCTGCTGACAAGGGATCTGTATGTGTCCACCATCGCCGGCGGGCTGGCCAAGGAACCCGGATGCGACCTGGCCATCGTGGCCGCCCTGGCCAGTGCAGCCAAGTCCCGGCCCATCCAGCGCACGACCTGTGCCATGGGCGAGATTTCGCTGACCGGACAGGTCAGGCCTGTGCCTCAACTCAACCACCGGCTCCAAGAGGCCGCTCGTCTGGGATTTAGGCGAGCGCTGGTCCCGCCCGACCGGCATTCAGGAGGCCGCAAGCCCATCCAGGGACTGGAAGTGATCGAGGTCACCTATCTGGCCGAGGCCCTGGAGGCTCTGGGACTGGTCTGAACCAGTGGCCGCTGGTCCCCTATCGCACCCTATGGCGCTCACCTGCCGACTCGTTAACCTGCCGGACTAGGATGGAGTCGCCGGAAGACCAACACCCATCACCATCGCGAGGAGCAGATCAGCATGACCATCTTCACCAGGAAAACCATACGCAGGCTGACGGCGGCCGCACTCACGACAGTCACCCTCATGGCCGGCGCGGCCTGTGGCTCCTCATCAAACGACAGCGGGCAGTCAACAGCCAAGCAGGACACCAGCCAGCAGACCATCCATCCCGGCACCCTGACCATTGCCACTGGAGACCCGGCTTATGCCCCCTACGTGGTGGGCAACAAGCCCGAATCCGGCAAGGGCTACGAGGCGGCCGTGGCCTATGCAGTAGCGGAGAAAATGGGCTTCGACAAGGCGCACGTCACTTGGACCAGGACCACCTTTGATGCCGCCATCGCCCCGGGAAGCAAGGACTACGATCTGAACATCCAGCAGTTCTCCATCACCTCGGAGCGCCGACAGGCTGTGGACTTCACGCCCAGCTATTACAACTCCACCCAGTCGCTGGTGGTCAGAAAAAACTCTCCATACGCTTCAGCCACCTCCCTTGCCCAGATCAAGGACGCCAAGATAGGAGCCATGGTCGGCTCCACCTCCTACGAGATGGCCCACAAGCTGGTCAAGCCTGACATCGACACCTTCAACGACGACGTGGCTTCGTCCCAGGCCTTGGATGCCAATCAGATCGACGCGCTGGTCGTGGACACCCCGTCAGCCGTGACCATGGTCGATTCCGGGCAGGTCAAGAACGCCAAAATCCTCGGGCAGATCAAGGGCTCTCAGGACCCGGAGGGCATGGGCATAGTCCTGCCCAAGGGCTCCAAGCTGACCCCTGCCGCTTCCAAGGCTGTCACGGCCCTGAAGAAGGATGGAACCTTGGACAAGCTGCAGAAGCAGTGGCTGCACGTCTACACCTCCCTGCCTACCCTGGGCTGAGAGAAGAAAGGAAACCTTGTCGTTCATGGCCCCCTCGGCACAGGACGCGGTCAGCGATATCCAACGGGAACGGGAACGCTACGGCCGTCGACAGAATCTGCGTTCCGTGGCGATCAGCATCGCCAGCACGCTTGTACTGGCCCTGCTGATTGCCCTGGGGCTGCACGCCTCACCTGGCTGGCCCCGAGTCAAGCAGTCGTTTTTCTCCGGCACCTACTTCGCCCAAGCCTTCCCCAAGGTCCTCCAGGGGCTCTGGCTCAATCTGGAGGTGCTCTTCTTCGCAGTCATCGGCGTAGCCCTGCTGGGCACCCTGCTGGCCATGATCCGCACCAGCCGGAACCCGCTGCTCTTTCCCCTGCGGGTGCTGGCCCAGGTCTATACCACGATCATGAGGGGCATCCCTATGATTGTGGTCCTCTACCTGATCGGCTTCGGCATCCCCGGACTGGCCATCTTCAATCGGATTCCGGCAGCCCTGCTGGGCACCGTGGCGATCATCCTCTCCTATTCGGCCTATATCGCCGAGGTGCTGAGGGCCGGCTTCCAGGACGTCGGCCCCTCCCAGAGGGCGTCGGCCCGCTCACTGGGCCTGACCTCGGGGCAAACCATGCGTCTGGTCGTCATTCCCCAGGCCCTGCGCAAGGTGGCGCCGGCTCTGATGAACGACTTCATCTCCATGCAGAAGGACGTGGGGCTGATTTCGGTTCTGGGAGCTGTCGACGCGGTCCGGGCGGCCCAGATCATCGTGGCCACCTCCTACAACTTCACCCCCTATGTGGTGGCCTCAGTGCTCTTCATCGCCACTTCGGTCCCCTTCATTCTTCTCAACGACTGGTATTCCAACCGGTTGCGCAAGCGCGAACAGAGCGGAGGCATGGTATGAGCGAACAGGCATGCGCCAATCAGGACCAACCGGTGCTCCGTCTGGAGGATGTACGCAAGACCTACCCTGGGGGCAACCAGGTCCTGCGCGGCATCTCCATGACCATCATGCCCCATGAGACCGTGGCCCTGCTGGGCCCATCCGGCTCGGGCAAGTCCACCCTGATGAAATGCATCAACCTGCTGGAGACCGTCAACGACGGCAGGATCTGGCTGGGCGGCACCGACATCACCGATCCGCGGATCAACCAGGATGCCTGCCGAGCCAGAATCGGCGTGGTCTTCCAGCAGTTCAACCTCTTCCCCCACATGAACGTCCTGAAAAACGTGACTCTGGGGGCCATCAAGGTTCATGGCATGCCCAAGGACCAGGCCAGGGAGCGGGCCCTGGAACTGCTGGACCGCATCGGCATGAGGAAGAAGGCCGGAGCATACCCCGACCAGCTCTCCGGCGGTCAACAGCAACGGGTGGCCATCGCCCGAGCGCTGATGACCGACCCGGAACTGCTCTTGCTGGATGAGATCACCTCAGCCCTGGATCCCATGCTGGTGGGCGAGGTCCTGGCCATGGTCTCGGAGCTGACCGCTGGTGGCACCACCATCCTCATGGCCACCCACGAAATGAGTTTCGCCCATCATGCCGCCAACCGGGTGGTTCTGCTGCTGGACGGTGTCATCGCCGAGAACGGGACGCCGCAAGAGGTCATGGACGAGTCCGAGAATCCGCGCACCAGGGAGTTCTTCAGCCACTTCCGAGGGCTGTGAGTTCCCAGGTTCCTGCAGTCTTCAGTTGGCGGTAAACGCTCTTTCTGCCGCCTTGGTCAGCTCCAGGGTGCGATCGGCGTCCAAGGCCAGCTGTCGTTTGAGGGGCTCCTCGCCCGCATACCGATGCTGACCGCGCAGGCTGCTGAGAAACTCCACGCGAACTCGGTGGCCGTACAGATCCACCCAATCCGGCCGCACGGCGTTGGCCTCCAGGACTTGTGGCATATGCTCACCCGGGGCCAGGAAGGTCTCCTTGGTGCCGATGGAGATAGCGGCAGGCATCCGCCAAGGCGAGCCCTGAGCCAGCCGACCCTCACGGCCCTCCGGCGTGGCCATGGGATCCATGGGCAGCCCCAGGTCAACCAGCCAGCCCGCATAGACCCCATCCGCGGGCATCATCCCCTGGCTGTCGGACGCAAGATTGGCAGTCGGAAATCCCAAGCGGCGTCCCCGCTGCTCCCCATGGATCACTGTGCCTTGAACCATGTGAGGCCGACCCAGAATATCCAGGGCCGTATCCACGTCACCGTCCTGGATCAGTTGCCGAAGGTGGGTACTGCTCCAAGCCCTGACCTGATGTCGCTCCAGGCCGTCAGCGTCAGGCAGCGTGCAGTCGCCGGGGCCCTGGTCATCCACGACTTCCAGGTTGAACAGTCCGGTGTCTGCTAGGGCGCCGATGGCTCCGATGTCGCCGCTTCGCCCTGCGCCCATTCGCGCATCGCGGCCCAAGACCAGGGTTCGCATGGCCAGTCGTTCGGTAAGCTGCTTGAGGAAGAACCGATAGGATTTGGCCGCAAAGGCCAGTGTGTATCGCACCACCACAACCTGATCCAGCCCCAGCTGGGCCATGAGCCGCAGGCGCTCCTCCATCGGCATGATCTGATCAGGATCGTGGCGAATCAGATCCGAGGGCGGTTCAACCATGTCATGGCTGTCGGCGTAGCTGTGGACCAGTTTGGGACTGGGGTCGAAGACCAGGGCCATGGGCCGATTCTGGCCCTTGGCCGCGAGCTCGACCACCCGGCGCAGGAGGGCCTGATGACCCCGATGCATGCCATCGAAGACACCGATGGTGACCACACTGGACCGGGCCCCCAAGGTTCCCGGCCAACTGACAATGCCCGACTCATCCGAACTGACCTGGCTGACCTTCATCCGCTTCCCATCACTTAGTCATGGCGGCCCCCGAACCCGGGCGCCGAAAATTCCTTAAGCACTGTATGCCCACCGTCGCACCCTGGCAAGACCCTGGGGCTCAACCCGAACCTGCACACTCAGGCCTCCGGATGGAAAACCACATCCGGTTTGGCCCCGCCTCGTGTACTGGGCACTAGGATAGCAGCCAGACGCTGTCTGCTCTCAGTTCCGGCCAGGGCGGCCGTGGGCCCGGCGACAGGCAGATCCAAGAATCCTCCGTTGGCCACTCTGGCAGCCTGGTCGGCATCCAGGTTCAGAGCGGGCATGGTCATGCGTGCTGCCTGCGCCAGGTCAAGCGAGCCATCCAAAATCGCCTGCCGGTCGCGGTCCAGGACCATACGACTGCGGACAACCGTCTCACCTTGTCGGTTCCGGTAGGTGTGAGGAACCACATGACCGCCCACAACCGTAGATGCCAGGCTGGGATTCTCCAAGTCAAAGGGGCCCACGCGAATCCGTCTTAAGGCAGTCAAGTGGCCGCCCAGATTCAGCTGCTCGCCCAGATCGCGAGCCAGGGCCCGGATGTAGGTGCCGCTGGAGCAGGTCACCTCCACATCCGCATCGACCGCCCTGGTGCCCTGGCCGGGCAGATCCACAGGGCGAAAGTCGAGCAGACGGAAGGATGCAATCCGTATGCGTCTGGGTTCCAGCTTGACCTCCTGGCCTGTGCGAGCCAGGTCATAGGCCCGCCTGCCCTTGACCTTGATGGCGGAGAAGGCATCGGGCACCTGGTCGATCCAGCCGGTGAAGCAGCGATCAATCAGATCCTGCAGACCCTGGGCTGTCAGCTCGTCCACCCTCTGCGCAGCTCCAGGACGCACCGGCAGCAGATTCCCGTCCGCATCGTCCGTGGTGGTGGCCAGCCCCAGGCGCATGGTGGCCCGGTAGGTTTTGTCATGGCCGACGATGACCGTCAGCAGCCGCGTGGCCTGTCCGAATCCAATGACCAGCAGACCTGTGGCCATGGGATCCAGGGTCCCGGCATGGCCCACGCGGCGCATGCCGAGGCTGGACCGGACGGCTGCCACCACGTCATGGCTGGTCACACCGCTCGGCTTGTCAACAAGGATGATGCCCGAGGTCGGTTCAGCGGTGCCGGACTCCATACCATCTGACGACTCAGCGGTTGGCTTCATTCGCATCCTCTGCAGCATGCTCATTAGGGGCAGAGCCCGAACCATCGTCCTCTTCCTCGTCCTCATGCCGGTATGGGTCGGGGTCGCCAGCATAGCTGGCATTGACCCGGGCCTTGGCCATGGCCTCGTCCCGGTGACGGGCTGCAGTCAGCACATCCTCAATCTCGGTCGCCTCGGCAGGCACCTCATCGTAGATGAAGCGCAGCGTAGGCGTCAGCCGCAGACCGGCACGGGCGCCGACCAGGGTGCGCAGCCTGCCGGAGGCCTGCCGCAGGGCTTGCTGGGCACGCTTGCGTTCCCCGGCCTCATGACCGGACCGACCCAGCTGGGTCCAGTAGATCTTGGCTATCTGCAGGTCGTTGGTGACCCGAACCTCAGTGACAGTGACCCCTGCCAGGCGCTTGTCGTGCATCTGGGACTCCAGCGCAGAAGCCACGACCCGTTGTATCAGGGCCGCTATGCGTACAGCGCGGGGATTTCCAGCCATCATGATTCCTTTCTCGAAGCGTCTATGACTCATCGTCGCATTCATGGACATCCGCCCCGGCCAGGGAGTACCCAGACCGGGGCGGATCGCCACAGATCCTCCGACATGTGGTCGGATGGTCGACAGGCTCTACTTGCGTTCCACTTCCTGCATCTCGTAGGTCTCGATGATGTCGCCCACCTCGATGTCGTTGAAGGAGCCCAGGTTGATGCCAGCCTCGTAACCTTCAGACACCTCGTTGACGTCGTCCTTGAACCGGCGCAGGGAGGATATCTCCAGGTCGTTGATGGTGACCACCCCGTTGCGGGCGATGCGCGCCTTGGTGCCCCGCTTGACGGTGCCGTCCTGGACCATGACACCCGCGATGTTGCCGAACTTGGAGGAACGGAAGATCTCGCGGATCTCGGAGTGGGAGGTGGTGACCTCCTCGTACTCCGGCTTGAGCATGCCCTTGAGCGCAGCCTCGATGTCCTCGATGGCGTTGTAGATGACCGAGTAGTACTTGATCTCCACACCCTCGCGGTCGGCCAGATCCTGGACCTGCCGGTTGGGCCGGACGTTGAAGCCGATGATAACGGCCTTGTCGACCGTGGCCAGGTTGACGTCGTTCTGGGTAATGGCGCCCACGCCCCGGTGGATGACCTGGATCCCGACCTCGTCGGAGACCTCGATCTTCATCAGGGAGTCTTCCAGTGCCTCGACCGAGCCGGAGGAATCGCCCTTGATGACGATGTTGAGCATGTCGACCTCGGACTTGGCGAACTGCTCCTTCAGGCTCTCCAAGGAGACTACCTTGCGGCGCTTGGCCAGCTGAGCGGCACGGGCCGAAGCCTCGCGCTTCTCGGCGATCTGTCGAGCGGTGCGATCGTCAGGCGCAACCAGGAAGAGGTCGCCAGCGGTGGGCACCGAGGTAAGACCCAGCACCTGTACGGGGGTAGACGGGCCAGCGGCATCCATCTGCCGACCGTTCTCGTCCAGCATGGCGCGCACACGGCCATAGGCCGATCCGGCCACAATGGCATCGCCCACATGCAGGGTTCCCTGCTGGACCAGCACAGTGGCCACAGCTCCGCGACCCTTGTCCAAGCGGGCCTCGATCGTGGCGCCGCGAGCGTCCATGTCGGGGTTGGCCCGAAGGTCAAGATCGGCGTCGGCAGTCAGCAGGACGGCCTCCAGGAGCTTGTCCACGTTGGTGCCCAGCTTGGCGGAGATGTCGACGAACATGGTGTCGCCGCCATACTCTTCGGATACCAGGCCGAACTCGGTCAGCTGACCGCGCACCTTCTGAGGATTGGCTCCCTCGACGTCGATCTTGTTGACAGCCACCACGATGGGCACATGGGCGGCCTGGGCGTGGTTGATGGCCTCCACGGTCTGCGGCATGACGCCGTCGTCCGCGGCCACCACCAGGACAGCCACATCCGTCAGCTCGGCACCACGGGCACGCATGGCCGTAAAGGCCTCGTGACCAGGGGTGTCCAGGAAGGTGATCTTGCGATCCTCCCCGTCCAGGGTGACCGTGGCCTGGTAGGCTCCGATGCGCTGGGTGATGCCGCCAGCCTCCTGGGTGGTCGTGTTGGTCTTGCGGATGGTGTCCAGCAACCGGGTCTTGCCGTGGTCGACATGGCCCATGACCGTAACCACCGGAGGCCTGGGCTGCAGGTTCTTGTCATCCTGGTCCTCGCGTTCTTCGTCCAGGTTGATGTCGAACTGCTGAAGGAGCTCCTTGTCCTCCTCCTCGGCGGAGACGATGCGAATCTTCCATCCGATCTCGTCGCCCAGGATTTGGAAGGTGGCCTCATCCAGGGACTGGGTGGCTGTGGCCATCTCGCCCAGGTGGAAGAGCACCGTGACCAGGGCAGCGGGGTTGACGTTGATCTTGTCAGCCAGGTCGGCCAGGGTGGCGCCCTGGCGCAGCTTGACGGTACGTCCATTGCCAGCGGGGATGCGCACGCCGCCGATGACGGGTGCCTTCATCTCCTGGAATTCATGCCTCTTGGCCATCCGGTTCTTGCGGGCCTTGGAGGACTTGCCTCCTTGGCGACCGAAGGCTCCGGCAGCGCCGCCGCGACCACGACCGCCGCGACCTGAACCGCCGCGGAAGCCGCCTGAGGGTGCCGACGAAGCGCCGCCGAAACGGCTGCCGCCCTGATGCGTCTGCTGGCCGGGGCGGCTATGGCCCCACTGTCCTGGACGGGCGCCCTGCCCGGAACGACCGCCACGGCCGTTGCGGAATCCGCCCCGGCCCCTGCGGGAGTCGTTGACGGTGGGCCTGGCCATGGGGTGTGGCCTGGGGATGTCTGAAGGCATGGGGGCCTTCATCCCCTGCTTGCGGCTGAAGGGATTGTTGCCTGGACGAGGCGTGGATGATCCCGGCCGTGCGCCATGACGCGCTGCCGCAGCGTTGGATCCGCCAGGGCGGCCGTTGTTGTGCGACCCCTGGGGGCCGGGCCTGCCCATGGCTGAGGGCTTGGGCCCACGGGACTGGTTGCGCTGCTCGTGCTCATTGTGGTTGCCTTGGGGGGCACCGGGCTTGGGGAAGTGGCCACCGGGACGCTGCTGACCCCGTGGCGCGTCGCCGCCGGCCGAGGGCCGATGGCCCTGTCCGGGCTTGGGCCCAGGCGTCGAATGTTGCTGGGTGCCGCCGGACTGCGAGCGGCTGCGTTGCCCCTGGCCGCTTCCATGATTAGGGCTGCCGGGGCGTGCATTTCGTGCAGCGGCCTGGCCAGCGTCGCCCTGTCCCTTCTGAGGGAAAGCGTTCTTGAGTCGACGAACCACGGGGGCCTCGACAGTGGAGGATGCGGACTTGACGAACTCGCCCATGTCCTTCAATTTCGCCAGAACAGTCTTGCTGTCTACGCCAAATTCCTTGGCCAGCTCATACACGCGTGCTTTGGGCACTTACTTTCTCCTTACCGGACCGCGCATATGACCGGCGCGATCACTCTTTGATGACGGCGAACATATCCTGTCTCATCGTGCGACCATGATCGTGTTACCTCGTCTCTGTGCCGGGGCCGACGGCATGAACCACCGGACTCGGGATACCGGATCCAGCATACTCGCGTCGTCGGATGTTTGCTCTCAGGCGTCTTCACCGGCAGCCGAAGCCGATTGTGCCTGCAACTCACGCAATTTTTGCTGGTGAGCCTCCTCGGACTCGATGCCGATCTTCCACCCGGTCAGCTTGGCGGCCAGACGGGCGTTCTGGCCCTCTTTGCCGATGGCCAGGGAGAGCTGGGCGTCCTTGATAAAGGCAATGGCTGTGCGGTTGGACTCGCTGACGATCTGCACCTGGCGAACCACGGCCGGGGACAGGGCCGCCGCCACAAACTCGGCAGGATCCTTGGACCAGTCCACAATGTCGATCTTCTCAGGTCCCAGATTCTCCATGACGGCACGCACGCGCGCGCCGCCCGGACCGATCAGCGCACCCTTGGGATTGACCCCCTTGGTGTTGGCTCGGACTGCGATCTTGGTTCTGGCCCCGGCCTCACGAGCAATGGCCATGATGGAGACTGCGCCGGAGACCAGCTCAGGCACCTCCCGCTCAAAGAGGCGGCGAACTAGCTCCGGGTGGGAACGTGACACGATGATTTCCGGCCCCTTAAGCCCGCGGGAGACATTGACCACGTAAACGCGGATCCGCTGGCCGTGCCGGTAATGTTCTCCAGGCACCTGCTCGCGGCGGGGCAGAATGGCCTCGACATTGTCCACGGCCACATGCACATTGCCGGGATCGCTGGCATCCTGCTGCACGACTCCAGTGATCAGATGGCCTTTCTGGCCCGAGAAAGCTCCGAAGACACGCTCGTCATCTGCCTGACGGAAAAGCTGGCGGATGACCTGGCGGGCCGTGGAGGCTGCCAGCCGATCGAAGTCCTTCGGTGTGTCGTCGTATTCCTCACCCAGATCATAGCCCGGCTCAGGCTCTTCTGGCGTGGGTTCGCGAGCAATCTCGTCCTGTGCCCAAATGGTGAAAGTCCCCGCACGCTCGTCCAGCTCCACCCGTGCGTGCTTGGCTGCGTGAGGCGACTTCTGGTAGGCCAGAAGAAGGGCCTCGCTCAGTGCTTGATCCAAGGTCTCGGCATCAATCCCTTGTTCGTGTGCCAGCTGATGAATTTCAGCCAGGTCCAGTTCCATGTCAAGACCTCCTATGAAGTTATTCAGACTGTGCTTCTTTTAGTCTGCAATGCCTACTATTCTAGCCTTTCATGCAGACACAGCCGGTTCCTGAATACCACGGGTGGGCGAGTCGTCGGCCGGCGATCCTGGCACGACGGATGCGAGCCGGCATCGGTGCACTGCTGCTGGCCGCCATCATCTCAGGATGCGCACCCTCAGCGGTGCATGTCAGTCAGCACGATCCCGACAATCTCCGCCCCACCGCCTGCGAGCAGGCATGGACGCGAGCACGGCAGTCGGAACGGGTTCAGCAGGATCAGGCAGACAGCCGCGCCCAGGCCTGGGTCCAAGCGGCTCGCGAGTGCCCTGCTCGTCTGGACGAAGCCACAGTGCATGCAGCCCAGGCTTTGACGGCCTCCCAGGGCGGACAGGCCAATCGCCAAACAGCTGCCTTGAGGCTGGTCCAGGCTGCACAGCAGTTGGATCCACTGGCCAAGGCACTGCCAGTCGAATTGGCCGATCAGGCCATCACCGGCGAGGACCGTTCCGGATTCGAACTTTCTGTGCTCGCAGCACGCAAGACGGATGCCGCATGGATGCTCACCCTAGCCGATGCACACACTGCGGCCGCGCAGATTCTGGTAGGTCACGCCAAGCACGATCCCCGGCAGGGGGTCTATCCCACCACTGATCTGCTGGCGCACCCCGACGAATGCACCGACCCCGCCAACGGCATACAGACCCCTACCCCTGCCCTGATCGAGATGGATGCGGCACGGACCCTTCTGGCCGTGGGGAGAAAATTGAACGGCCCCTCAGGCTTAACACGAACTGAGGCCAGCCAGAACGCGAAAAGCCGCCAAGAGGCCACATCGGCCCTGGTCGACATGATCGTAGCCCACATATCCATGGCCATGAACCTCGGCTACCCGGCCACATCGTCAGCCCTGCTGCAGGCGCCAAAGCGCTGACGTCCAGGACGGACCCTTCAGCCACAGGCTGCTCTGATCACACTCTCAGATTTCCTCATCCGCATAGACGAGCAAACCCTGCCCATGCGTGCTCAACACCTGATCGATCATGAAGATCAATCGCCGAACACAGCAAATGAACGCTCACTTACTGCAGATTTCACGAAACGTTGCGGGTGGCATTACCGGTTCAGGTGGTGATATTATAGAACGTGTTCCACAGGAGCATTCCCTAGGAACGCGGGGGGTATGAACCCGTGCAATGCAGAAGGCGACCCGGTGCTGACCACCACATCGCCTTCTGCATTGGACGGTCTTTTTATCGGCTCAGCATCAACGCCCGCAGCCACGCCAGACTGCCTGCGGTATTGCGCAAGCATTCGACCCAGTCGGCAAATCCACATCGAGCCGAAAGGGTGCTGCCGTCCTTGTTCAAGCTGCCGACAGAACCAGACGCCCGTTTCGGGAAGCCTTGCCCTCGCCCATTCCCAAGCAACCGGTGAATTCCCGACCGTCCGAGGAAGTGATGGTGACTGCGTTTCCTGAGCGTTCCGCCTGGAAGACCAGGCTGCTGCCATCTTCCTCGGTTACCGTCGCACTGGCTCTTCCATCGTGAGCCAGGAAGACTGAGACCCGGGAATCGGTTCCATAGGCATATTCGGTTGATTCCTGGCCCTGGCGAGTGACCAAAACAGTGCCATCACGCACCCAGAGCGGAACCGTGTCGAAGCCATGCTTTTCATGCATCCACTGGCCGGACTGTCGGCAGTCCACCTGGCGGCCGGTGAACCAATCCGTCCATACCCCCTTGGGCAGGTAGTATTCCACATCACCCGTGTAGGAAAAGACCGGCGCCACCAGAAGCGACGGCCCCAGCATATACTGGCGGTCGCAATCCAGTGCCGTCCTGTCATCAGGGAACTCCATGAACATGGAACGCATGACCGGGACGCCGCGCTCGTGTGCACCAAGTCCGACCTGGTACAGGTAGGGCATCATGGATATCTTCAACCTGGTGAACTTTCGCAGCACACTCACTGCGGTCTGCTCAGGAGGATTGACCACTCCCCTGCGCTCGTCCTCCTCATCGAAGAGCCAGGGTACTCGGTAGACCGTGGAGCCGTGCAGCCTGGAGTGAGAGGAGAGCAGACCGAACGCTATCCAGCGTTTGTAAACGGCAGGGTCAGGTCTTGCTCCTTCGAAACCGCCGATATCGTGGCTCCAGAAACCGAAACCGGAACTTACCAGCGACAGGCCAGCCCGCAAGGTCTGCGCCATGCCGTTGAAGGTGGACTCGCAGTCACCACCCCAGTGAACAGGCTGCTGCTGGCCTCCCACCGTGGCAGATCGGGCATACAGGCAAGCCTGCCCCTTTCCGTACACCTCTTCGATGGCCTTGAAGACGGTCTGATTGTACAGTTGCGTATACCAGTTATGCATGCTCGCCGGATCCGAGCCATCGAACCAGACCACATCGGCAGGGATGCGCTCACCAAAATCGGTCTTGATGGCATCTACTCCTTGCCTGAGGAGATGCTTGACCTGCTCTTTGAACCACTTGCAGGCGTCTGGATTGGTGAAATCCACCAGCCCCATGCCGGCCTGCCAAAGATCGGTCTGCCATATGTCTCCATTGGGCTTGCGAACCAGGTAGCCCTGGTCTGCAGCCTGGTCAAAGAGAACGCTTTCCTGCCCGATATATGGGTTGATCCAGGCGCAAACGTGCAGCCCCTTCTCACGGTGGAGACGTCCCAGGGTCCCCTCGATATCAGGGAAGAAGCGTCGATCCCATTGGAAGTCGGTCCAGTGGAATTCCCTCATCCAATAGCAGTCGTAGTGAAACACACTCAGCGGAATATGCCGTTGAGCCATGCCATCGATCATGGATGTCACGGTCTCCTCGTCATATTTCGTGGTGAAGGATGTGGTCAGCCAGAGCCCATATGACCAGGCGGGGACCTTGGCCGGACGACCCACCAAGGCCGTGTATCGCTCCAGGATCCGTTCAGGATTCGGTCCGGCGATCAGATAGAAGTCCAGAACCTCGCCGGGCACGCTGAACTGGACGGTCTCGGTGTTCTCCGTGGCCACTTCGAAGGAGACATGCCCGCGGTTGTTGACCAGAACACCGTAGCCCTTGCTGGTCATATAGAAGGGAATGTCCTTATAGCCTTGCTCGCTGGCTGTGCCGCCGTCTTCGTTCCAGATGTCTATGCTCTGCCCGTTCTTCAAATATGGGCCGAACCTTTCGCCGAAGCCGTAGACCCTTTCCCCGACTGACAGGCCAAGTTGAATAGCGGTGAAAACCGGAGACTCATCATAGGCCCTGGCCGTGGGCGCTACGCCGAACTCCCCCACTGGTTGCGTACTTACGGCAGCGTCGGGAGCCAAAGCGAACCTCGCCAGAGACTTGCCCCTGGCATGGGTGAGCTCCTTGCCCTCGCAAGCAAAAGCCATGTCGAAGACGGGACCCTTGGTCATGGTCAGGCTCAGGTTGCCCGAAGTCAGAGTCACCGAAGCCCCGTCTTCTCCGACTTCGCCGTCGCCAGCACCCTGGGCGCGAGCCTGGACGAATCCGGAATCCGGATCCTGCTCTTGAACAGGGAAGCCCGGACAGGTTCCGCTACCCTTCCAATGGGTTGCCTGCACCCGGATGATCCCTTCAGCCGGCGAAGTGGCATGGATCCGGAAGGTCGGCAGATTCAGGGTGTCGGCCCTGCCGGTCACGACCCTGGTCGTAGCCAGGACATCGATGCTCCTCCCATCTGGCCCTACCGACAATTCATAGGGAGAACGTGCGTAGAGAGCCTCGACGCCAGGCCGGGTCAGCCAATATCCATTGGTGAACTTCATATTATTTCACAGCTCCTGTAGTAATGCCCTTGGAAAGGGTTCTTTGGAAGATCAGATAGAAGATCAGCGTGGGCACAATGCTGATCAGTGAGGCCGCAGCCGTGGTGGTCACATCCATCAGCCTGTCCCCGGTCAGCGACGCTATGGCAATGGGGACCGTCTGCTTGGAATTGTCAATCAGGAAGGCCATAGGAATCATGTACTCATTCCAGGTCCAGATGAAGAAGAAGACCAGCATGACGCTCAGCGTGGGCTTGGAGATGGGGAAGACAATGTCCTTGAGAATTCTCCACCGGCTGGCCCCATCTATGGTGGCAGCTTCCAGAATGGCCTTGGGGAAGGTTCCGTAGACGCTGGACAGAAGATAGGTGCCGAATGCGCTCTGGATGACCGTGAATATGATGACGATCGACCATTGTGAGTTGTACAAGCCCATAGCATGAAAATCCACGTCAACGGAAAGCACATTGGACGGATCGCTGGCATATCCAATGGAGACATAGGGCACCAAGGAGGTATGTGCCTGGGCTACCCGCGGATCCTCCATGGTCACATCCAAGAGGAGGACACCGTCGATCATGCCACTGTATGACATTCTCAGGAGTTCGTCCGTATCGTCCTCATCCATCAAAAGGACCACGTTGTAGTGGTAGTGTCTGGCCCTGGCAACTACGGCGAAGAAAAAGGTGGCGTAGTTCGAATAGTCGGTATAGGGATGCATTGGCGAGCTCAGCACGATCAGATGGGTTCTGCGGTCCCTTCGGAGCATGGCGGCTCCTGATCCGGGGTGGTAATCCAATTGCTGGACTGCCTTGAGCACCCTGATCTTCGTCGCGTCGCTTACCGGTCGTTTGCCCGAGAATACATAGGAAACAGTGCTTATGGAAACTCCCGCCAGAGCGGCCACGTCTTTGATGCCGACCAAAGGACCTCCTTCAGCAGGAAGGCATGAGCCCCTTTATCGTAATCATGCACATGCCGTCATCAGACAGTATACGAAAAAAGGCCCCGACCGTGGGGCCGGGACCAGTGGGGGCGGTTGAGGCGAGATTCGAACTCGCGGAGGGAGTTGCCCTCACACGCTTTCGAGGCGTGCTCCTTAGACCGCTCGGACACTCAACCATGGTCGTTGCCCGACACTGCCGAACAACAACTTTTCTATTATGCCACAGAGTCCCTACCTGGCAAGCGGCGTGGCGCAGTCACCGATTGCCATGAACAGGCAGAGGATCATAATGTACGGCGGGCTCTGATAGCCTGCGCCCGTTCAGCCAGCTGGCCATCAGGCGGGTAGGCCACATGCTCCAGGGTCAGGCCCCGAGCATCTATGGGACCGGTGGAACCTTCGCGCAGGGGGCGGGCTACCTTGTCGACGAACCATGGCACTGACCGGCGTCCCAGGCCCACCTGAATGCAGGCTGCTACCAGTGAGCGAACCATATTGTGGGCAAATGCGTCAGCCACGATCCGAAAGACGGTCAGCCCGGATTCCATGAAAGTCGGAAGGTACCCGACAACACTCTGGTCCGGAGCCGCACCGAACAGATTCACGGCCGGAACCAGATCCCAGTGTGCGGCCAGGACCTTGCGGATGGTCGTGCCGCCAGGGTTTGGCCTGGCGAAGGATCCGAAGTCATGCAAGCCGATACACGCTCTTGCAGCCTCGTTCATAGCTTGCAGATCCAGGCTTCCCTCCAGGTCCAGCACATAGCCCCGCATGCGGGGATCCCCTGGCTGACCCCCCTGGCTGACCCGATACAGGTAGGTGCGTTCCATAGCAGAGAAGCGGGCATCAAAGCCCCTAGGGGCCAATCCGAGACCGAGCAGAACGATGTCAGCAGGCAGCAGGTGCCTCAGACGGCGTTCCAGGGCCACAACACCGTCTGCCTCCATATGGCCCCTGCAGGACTCGAGCACACCATCGGGAATGTCCAGGTGCGCCACCTGATGAGACGCATGGACCCCGGTGTCGGTCCTGCCAGCCACGACCAGTCTTGGTTCCCAGACGTCGTGGTTATGGGGAACGCCGCCTTGTGAGCTGCGGGCTCCAGTGATCAGAGACAGAGCCTGCTCAATGCAACCTTGGACCGTACGAAGCCCTGGCTGCCGGGCCCAGCCATGGAAGCCGCCACCGTCATAGGCCAGATCCATGCGCAGCCTGACAAGGGACATCTTCCCTTCCTGACCTTCCATCAAGACCTCCCTGGCAGCGATGACAAACGGGGCCGGAGAGCCATGCTCCCCGACCCCGTCATCGAATGCAATAGCCGATTACTCGGCAGTCTTCTCGGCATCCTCAGCCACGTCGGCATCTTCCTCAGCCTGGGCTTCGGCCTGATCCGCCTTGTCAGCGGTCTGTTCCAGATCCTCGGCGGCCTGGTCGGCCTGGGACACGTCCTGATCGGACTCGTTGGCCTCGACGGCCTGGTCGACAGCGTCCTTGGCAGCGCCTTCGGCGACGGCGGCGTCAGTGGCCGCAGCCACCTCGGCATTGTCGTCCTTGGCGGCCACCTTGGCTGCGGACTCAGCCTCCTTGACGACGGCCTTCTTGGCCGACAGGGGCTCGGTGACCAGCTCGATCACGGCCTGGGGGGAGTTGTCTCCACGGCGAGG
Organism: Bifidobacterium sp. W8112; assembly: GCF_016101425.1. Classification (NCBI taxonomy): domain Bacteria; kingdom Bacillati; phylum Actinomycetota; class Actinomycetes; order Bifidobacteriales; family Bifidobacteriaceae; genus Bifidobacterium; species Bifidobacterium sp. W8112. The sequence continues at coordinate 580,163 of NZ_JACFQN010000001.1, forward strand.
CGCGATCTTGGTGATGCGGGTGTAGCCGCCCTCGCGCTGCTGCATCTGCTCGGCGATCTGCGTGAACAGGATGTGGACCACAGACTTGTCGCGGATGACGCGCATGACGCGGCGACGGGCAGGCAGATCCCCACGCTTGGCGAAGGTGATCAGCCGCTCAGCCAGCGGACGCAGGCGCTTGGCCTTGGGCAGAGTGGTCGTGATACGGCCGTTGGCAAAGAGGCTGGTGGCCATGTTGGCCAGCATCAGCCGCTCGTGCGCCGGGCTGGAGGCCAGACGTGGGCCCTTGCTAGGTTTTGGCATTGGATTATCTCCTTACGGCCCGGGAGGACAGGTGGGCATACGCCCGAACATCCGACTTCCCGGAATTGCTGTCAGCAGGCGACGGAACCCTTCCCCTCGCCCGCTCATACGAAGGCTGCGATCCTTCTTCACTCGTCGTCAGGCGAGAAGAAGGTGCCTCCCTCGAGATTATTGGTGTCGAAGCCCAGCGGGGAGGCCTTCAGCGACAGCCCCATGCCCTCAAGCTTCTCCTTGACCTCGTCGATGGACTTCATGCCGAAGTTGCGGATGTCCAGCAGATCCTGCTCGGTATGCGAGACCAGTTCGCCGATGGTATGGATTCCCTCGCGCTTGAGGCAGTTGTAGGAACGCTGCGTCAGGTTCAGGTCCTCAATCGGCACGGACATCTGCGGATCGGCCTCTTCCACCACCGGCTCGGGTCCGACTTCCACGCCCTCAGCCTGAGTGTTGAGCTCGCGGCAGAGGCCGAAGAGCTCGACCAGGGTCGACCCTGCGGATGCCACCGCGTCGCGCGGCGAGATGGCAGGCTTGGTCTCCACATCCAGGATCAGCTTGTCGAAATCCGTGCGCTGCTCGACGCGGGTGGCCTCGACCTTGTAGCTGACCTTGAGCACGGGAGAGTAGATGGAATCGACCGGGATGCGGCCAATCTCATCGTTGTCCTGCTTGTTGAGCTGGGCCTGGACGTATCCACGCCCACGCTCCACCGTAAACTCAATCTCCAGCTCGCCATCCTCGGCCAAGGTCGCGATATGCAGATCAGGATTGGCCACGGTGACACCGGCCGGCGGGGTAATGTCCCCGGCGGTGGCCTCGCCCTTGCCGCTCTTGCGCAAATACATGACCACAGGCTCGTCGTACTCGCTGGTCAGCACGATGCCCTTGATGTTGAGCAGGATCTCGGTGACGTCCTCCTCCACACCAGGCAGCGTGGTGAACTCGTGCAGGGCACCCGAGATGCGAACCGAGGTCACAGCCGCTCCCGGTATGGAGCTCAGCAGGGTACGACGCAGGGAGTTGCCCAGGGTGTACCCGAATCCGGGCTCCAGCGGCTCGATGGTGAAACGGGAGCGCTGGGCATTGACGACTTCTTCAGTAAGAGTCGGACGCTGTGCAATAAGCACTGTTGCTATCCTTTCAGCTCCGACCGGTGGTGCACTCACCGGTCTTCGCGGGTGGATTCATGGGTTTTTTAGTGCTCAGACGCGACGGCGCTTGGGAGGACGAACGCCATTGTGTGCCTGTGGGGTCACATCAGAGATGGAACCGACCTCCAGGCCTGCGGACTGCAGGGAGCGGATGGCGGTCTCGCGGCCCGAACCCGGGCCCTTGACGAAGACATCCACCTTCTTGACCCCATGCTCCATGGCCTTGCGGGCTGCGGATTCGGCGGCCATTCCCGCTGCGTAAGGAGTGGACTTGCGGGAGCCCTTGAAGCCTACGTCGCCGCCTGAAGCCCAGGCCACTACAGCACCGGAAGGATCGGTGATGGAGATGATGGTGTTGTTGAATGTTGACTTGATATGCGCCTGCCCGACCGGAACCGACTTGCGATCCCGACGACGAGGCTTGCGCGCGGCCTGCTTTGCTGCTGCCATTGATCCTCGTTTCCTTGTCACGAATAACTGATTGCTCGTGCGAATCCTCGGGGACCCTCATCCCCGCTTCGCATTCGGCCTTACTTGGTCGCCTTCTTCTTTCCGGCGACGGTGCGCTTGGGTCCCTTGCGGGTGCGGGCATTGGTCTTGGTCCGCTGGCCACGCACGGGCAGGCCCCTGCGGTGGCGCTGGCCCTGATAGCAATTGATCTGGATCTTACGGCGAATATCGGCGTCGATCTCACGACGCAGATCACCCTCGATCTTGTAGTTTCCCTCGAGGTAATCACGCAGCGTAATGAGCTGCTCGTCCGTGAGATCCTTGACGCGGGTGTCCGGATTCACTCCGGTCGCGGCAAGTGTTTCCTTGGCGCGAGTACGGCCCACACCGAAGATGTAGGTGAGGGCTATCTCTATGCGCTTCTCGTTGGGGATGTCGACTCCGGCAAGACGTGCCATTGCGATTCCTTTTTGTTCTACGCAGGTCGTGCACCGAGTCTTCCGGTCTCCCGGCCCGGGCCTGCGCACCCGGGGTTCAGCCTGTCGGCTGTGACTCAGCGCCTTTGGTGTTCGTTGCCGCTGGGAATCCGCTCAGCCCTGGCGCTGCTTGTGGCGTGGGTTTTTGCAGATCACCATGACGCGGCCGTGACGACGAATCACGCGGCAGTTCTCGCAGATTCTCTTCACACTAGGGCTGACCTTCATGGTTTTCCTTTGCTTGTGTACCTTGTTACTTGTACCGGTACGTAATCCGTCCGCGGTTCAGATCGTAGGGACTCATTTCGAGCACCACCCGATCCTGGGGCAGAATGCGGATATAGTTCTTGCGCATTTTGCCGGAAATGGTGGCCAGCACCAGGTGCTTGTTCTCGAGCTCGACGCGGAACATCGCATTGGGGAGGGCCTCGACCACACGCCCTTCCACCTCGATCACACCATCTTTTGCCATAAGCCTTCTATCCGATCCTCGGCCGGTTACACAGCGCGCCGAAAGACACGCCAAATGGCAAGTATAGCATTGATGCACCCAAAATTGGGCAATAGCGTGTTGACACGACAAAAGGGCCGTCTGAACGGCTGTCGCTCAATCAGTATAGCAGTCGTTCAGGCGGTCCGATGAGGACCCGAATCCCTCAGTCCTCAATGGCGATGTTCTGCGTGTGGTCAGCCGGCTCGATGCTGGTCTTGGGCAGGGTCACCTCCAGGGTGCCGTTGGCATAGTGGGCATGAATGTCCTCCTGGCGGACCTTGTCGCCCACATAGAAGCTGCGGGAGCAGGACCCGGTGTAACGCTCACGCCGAATCCACCGTCCCTGGTCGTCCTTGTCGCCCTGGTCACTGTTCTTCTGGGCGGAGACAATCAGGTAGCCATCCTCCAGACGCAGACCGATGTCCTTCTTGTCGAAGCCGGGCATGTCGATGGAGAGCTGGTACTGCCCGTCCTGCTCACGCACATCCGTGTTCATCAAGGGGCTGTTCAGCGCGTTCTTGGCGCCCTGACCCTGCCGACGCCCGTCACGCCAGTTGTTGAAGAAGGGATCGTCGAAGAAGTCGCCGAAGATCGAATTGTTCATCAATGCGGGAAACATAGCCATAATCGCATCTCCTGATTCTCAAAGTCAATAGTTTCTGCGGACCGGAACCCCGGGTGGACATCCTGACCTGTCCTCCCGGGCTCCCTGCCCTTCACTTTGTCCAAACCGCAGGCGCCGGGTTCCATGCCCACTGTTCACCCAAGGAATAAAAGTTGAGTCTAGGAGACTCAACTTTCGTCAGCAGTTTTGCTTGCTCGTTCTTGTTCTCTCATTCTTCGGGCCTTGAATGACCACATGCCAGACATTGCGGGCCGGAATTCTTGTGACGTAACTTTGAGACCTTTACCATAGGATAAGATTCCGCCAGCCCCCGCAGGCTCTTGAGGGCGGACCCAATCGCATGTGGACCGGACGGACCGGCCATTCCTAGTCAAAGGAGCTCAGATGCTCACCAACGAATACATCAAGCGCGTATACCAGCAGGTTGAGAAGCGCGACGGCGACCAGCCGGAATTCCTGCAGGCTGTCCGCGAAGTTTTCTCCAGCCTGGAACCCGTGGTGGAGCGGCATCCAGAGTATGAGGCCAACGGCGTGCTGGAACGTCTGGTCGAGCCCGAGCGTGCAGTCAAGTTCCGTGTGGCCTGGACCGATGACCAAGGCCATGTGCAGGTCAACCGCGGCTACCGGATCCAATTCAATTCGGCCATCGGCCCCTACAAGGGCGGCCTTCGCTTCCACCCGACCGTGACCGAGTCGGTCATCAAGTTCCTGGGCTTCGAGCAGATTCTGAAGAATTCGCTGACCGGGCTGCCTATGGGCGGCGCCAAGGGAGGATCCGACTTCGACCCCAAGGGCCGCTCGGATGCCGAGGTCATGCGCTTCTGCCAGGCCTTCATGACTGAGCTGCAGCGCCACATCGGCCAGTTCACCGACGTGCCCGCCGGCGACATCAACGTGGGATCCCGCGAGATCGGCTACCTGTTCGGCCAGTACAAGAGAATGCGCGACGAGTACTCGGGCGTGCTGACCGGCAAGGACCTGACCTTCGGCGGCTCCCTGGCCAGGACCGAGGCCACGGGTTACGGCCTGTGCTACTACACCCAGGAGGCCCTGCAGACGCTGCGCAAGGATTCCTTCCAGGGCAAGACCGTCGTCATCTCCGGTTCGGGCAACGTGGCCATCTTCGCCACCGAAAAGGCCCAGCAACTAGGCGCCAAGGTGGTAACGGCATCCGACTCCAACGGATACGTCTATGATCCCAAGGGGATTGACCTGGATGTCGTCAAGGACATTAAGCTTGGTCACCGCGGCCGAATTCGCGAGTATGCGGACCGTGTGGACTCCGCTGAGTACCACGAGGGCTGCAAGGGCGTCTGGACTGTGCCCTGCGACATCGCCCTGCCCTGCGCCACGCAGAACGAAATCGACGAGGAATCAGCAAAGACCCTGGTCGCCAACGGATGCACCGTGGTATGCGAAGGCGCCAACATGCCCTCCACCCCCGAGGCCATCCAGGTCTACCAGGATAACAAGGTGCTCTACGGACCCGCCAAGGCCGCCAATGCCGGCGGCGTGGCCGTCTCCGGCCTGGAGATGAGCCAGAATTCGCTGCGCCTGCAGTGGACCTTCGACGAAGTGGACCAGCGACTCAAGGACATCATGACTGGAATCTTCCAGAAGTCCTACCAGGCCTCCCAGGAATACGGGCATGAGGGCGACCTGATGCTGGGCGCCAACGTGGCCGGCTTCACCAAGGTGGCCGATGCCATGGTGGCCCAGGGGATCCTCTGAGATCGAACCTGATTCCTGTTCGTATAGGGCCTGACCTGCTGATTTGTGGGTCAGGTCCTTCTTTTAGTGGGCCAACTACCAGCAGCTCAGACGAAGATCAAACCGCCAGGCTCCAGTCAATGCCATCTTGCCCGTGCCTTCGCGCAGATACGAATTGCCCTGTGGCCCAATTCATCAGACAGCCAAGCACTGATCGCCGAAGTCCAGCAGCCGGTAGTGGCAGACGTTGGATGTACCCGCTCCACATGTGCCTCATGAACCAGCACGCGGAAGAAGTCTTGCCATATGAGGTTTGAGCTGGGTGAAATCAGGTTGGTTGTCGGCGAAGTTCCCAGCCATCAGCTACACTCAGGGGCGGGGCATCAGTCATGTGCCGCCCCGCCCCACTGGTTTTGCTTATTGCCGAATCAAAAAGCCCACCGTACCTTCTGCTAACGTTCGGCAATCCCAGAGTGTCTTACTCCAGTTCCAGGGCTCCGGTGTAGAGCTGGTAGTACTCGCCATGCCTGGTCATCAGCTCATCGTGATTGCCGCGCTCGATGATCCGCCCGTGGTCCAGGACCATGATCACATCGGAGTTGCGAACCGTGGAGAGCCTATGGGCGATCACGAAAACCGTCCGGCCGCGCATCAATGCGTCCATGCCCTGCTGGACCACCTCCTCGGTACGGGTGTCGATTGAGGAAGTGGCTTCGTCCAGGATCATGGCCGGAGGATCGGCCACCGCCGCCCTGGCAATCGAGATCAGCTGTCGCTGACCCTGGGACAGTCCGCTTCCATCCCCCTCAAGAACGGTCTGGTAGCCCTGGGGAAGCATGCGGATGAAGCTGTCGGCGTTGGTCATCCTGGCAGCCTCGATACACTCTTCGTCTGTAGCGTCCAGGCGCCCGTAGCGGATGTTGTCCAGGACAGTGCCTGTGAAGAGGTTGACATCCTGCAGGACAATGCCCAGGGAGCGGCGGAGGTCAGGCTTGCGGATATTCCTCACATCGATCCCGTCATAGAGGATCTGGCCCTGCTGGATGTCATAGAAACGGTTGATCAGGTTGGTGATCGTGGTCTTGCCGGCACCAGTGGCACCGACCAGCGCCACCTTCTGCCCGGGCTTGGCGAACCAGGTGATGTCGTGCAGGACAGGCTTGCTCGGGTCATACCCGAAGCTGACGTCGGTGAATCGCACATCCCCCTGGAGGAGGGTGTATCGCCCATCCGGGGAGGTGATGGCCTGATCCTTGGCCTTCAGGGCCACATCACGGGCATCGCCGGGAAGCTTCATGGCGGCCTCCAGCGAGCGCCTGCCGTCGTCATCCGCCTCGCGCTTCCAGGCCCAGTGCCCTGTCTCATGGTCGACTGGGGTCATGGTCCGGCCGTCCGAGGCCAGTTCGACGCTGACCAATCTGACCGTGCCCTGGTCGGACTCGACGGGCTGATCCATCAGGTCGAAGATCCGGGAGGCGCCTGCCAGGGCCATCATGACCATGTTGAACTGCATGGAGACCTGGCCGATGGGGTTGATGAAGGAGCGGGACAGGGTCAGAAGGGAGACGATGGTTCCCAGGGTCAGCGGCCCAGCCCCGGTCAGTCCTACATTGCCCATGCCCGCGATGCCGGCCAGACCGCCCACGATGGCCAGGATGACATAGAGCAGGTAGCCCATGTTGCCCACGACCGGCATGGTGACGTTGCCGTAGGTATTGGCCTGGGCCGAGGCCTGGAAGAGCTCCTGGTTCCTCTCCTCGAAGACCTTGGCGGTGGCATCCTCATGGTTGAAGACCTTGATGACCTTCTGCCCGTTGACGGCCTCTTCCACAAAGGCGTTCACCTGGCCCAGATAGCGCTGCTGGTGAACGAAGTACCGGCCGCTTCGGGTGACCAGAACCCGGACCACCACAATAAGGACCGCCGCGAAAACCAGGGTCAGGACGGTGAAGGGGATGGAAAGCCAGAGCATGGAGATCAGGGCTGCCAGGGCGGACAGGACCGAGGAAACCATCTGCGGGAAGGACTGGGAGATGGCCTGACGGAGGGTATCCGTGTCGTTGGTGTAGCGACTCATGGTGTCGCCATGCTCATGGGTGTCGAAGAAGCCGATGGGCAGCTCCTGCTGGTGGGCGAACATCTGGTCGCGGATGGTCTTCAGGGTGCCCTGCTCCACCTTGACGATCAGCCAGTTCCAGAACCAGGAGCAGAAGGTCCCCACTGCATAGAGGCAGCCCATCAGGATCAGGGTCCTCATCAGCGGTCCCCAGTCAGGGTCGGCGGCCCCGACCAGCGGCAGGATGTAGTGGTCGATCAGCGGCTGGAGGAAGAAGGCCGATGCCGCCTGGGCCCCGGCGCTGATGATGATGCAGACCACGATCACCGCCAGCTGCCAGCGGTAGGCAAGCAGGTAGCCCAGGATGCGACGGGTCGTTCCCGGCGCGGCCTTGTCCAGGCGGGGCTTGCGGTCCTTGAATGATCCGTCACTCATGATCCTTGTCCTCCTCGCTCTGGCTCCTGGTCTGTGATTCATAGATGGATCGGTACTCCTGACATGTTTGCAGGAGTTCCTGGTGGGTGCCCTTGTCGAGAATCCTGCCCTCCTCCAGGACCACGATCATGTCGGCGTCCTCCACAGAGGCCAGACGCTGGGAGATGATGATCTTGGTGGTGTCAGGGATTTCCTGGCTGAAGGCGCGGCGGATCAGCTGGTCGGTTTTGGTGTCCACAGCGCTGGTCGAGTCGTCCAGAATCAGAATGTCGGGCTTCTTCAGCAGGGCCCGCGCTATGCACAGACGCTGTCGCTGGCCGCCAGAAAGGTTGGTGCCGCCCTCGTCCAGACAGGTCTGATAGCCATCAGGAAACTCCCGCACGAAATCGTCGGCCTGGGCCAGTGTGCAGGCGCGCACCAGATCTTCGTCCGTGGCCTCAGGGTTGCCCCAACGCAGGTTCTCGGCGATGGTCCCGGTGAACAGGACATTCTTCTGGAGCACCATGGCCACCTGGTCGCGCAGGACGGTCAGGTCGTACTGGCTCACGTCCACGCCGCCCACCTGGAGGGACCCCTCGGTCACGTCGTAGAGACGGGGGATGAGCTGGACCAGGCTGGACTTGGAGGAGCCGGTCCCGCCCACGATGCCCAGGGTGGAGCCCGAGGGAACCTGCAGATTGATGTGGCTCAGAACGGGACGTTCGGACCGCTCCGAGTAGCGGAAGGTCACATCCTGGAAGCTGATGGAGCCGTCGGCCACCTTCATGACCGGCTTGGCGGGATCATGCACGGTGCTGACCTCGTTGAGCACCTGGCAGATGCGCTCGGCCGAGGCCTGGGAGATGACGACCATGACCACGATCATGGAGACCATGTTCATGGCCATCATGATCTGGATGGCATAGGTGACCAGGGCGGTCAGATCTCCTGTGGTAAGCCCCAGGGCGGCATTGTTCCCGGATGCCACAATTTGGGAGGCGCCCATCCAGGATATGACCAGCAGAGAGGCGTAAATACAGAAGTTCAGCAATGCCGGGTTCAGGCTCATGATCCGCTCGGCCTTGCAGAAGGCCCGGTAGATGGCCGAGGAAATACCGTTGAATTTGCGCTCCTCGTAGTCTTCACGGTTGTAGGACTTGACCACTCTGATGCCCTGAAGGTTCTCGTCTACCACGTTGTTGAGGTGGTCGTAGGTGTGGAAGACCCGCTCGAAGATGGGATGAACCAGCAGGGACAGACCAATCAGACCGAAGCCCAGGATGGGGATGGCGACCAGGAAGACCAGGGATATGGGTCTGGAAATCCTATAGGAAAAGAGCCAGGCCACAATGACCATGATCGGCGCCCTGACTCCCACTCTGATAACCATCTGATAGGCATTCTGCAGGTTGGTCACATCGGTGGTCAGCCTGGTGATGATGGATCCGGTTGAGAAGCGGTCGATGTTGGTGAAGCTGAAGGACTGCACCTTGGCGAACAGATCGCTGCGGACATTCTTGGCCAGGCCGGAAGAGGCGATGGCCGCATACCGCCCGGACATGAATCCGGAGAACAGGGAGACGGCCGAGCAGGCCAGCAGGATCAGCCCGAATTTGAAGATGGCCGGCATGGACCTCCCCGAGACCCCTTGGTCAATCAGGGAGGCCATGATGGTGGGGATCACAATCTCAAGGACGCTCTCCAAAAAGACGAAAGCCGGAGCCAGAAAACTGGCCTTCCGGTATTCGCGCAGGGAGCGCAGAATGGTTCGGATGGTGTGCTTTGGACGCGCTGGTTCCTGCTTATCCGATCTGACCACGGATACCGTAGACCCCTTCAAGTGGACCTCTTCTGTTTCTATACTGATTGCTCTATCTTTTACGGCCTATCACCGACATGCATTTACCCCCTAGCAAGAGGGCATGAATGCCCCAAGGCTATCACCCTGTCCGCCGGTGTTGGGCGGACGCACATGGATTTCCGCCCTCCACAAAAAGAAGCTGTCATGCCCCTGGGGGTCATGCAGCTTCTGTGCCTCATATAGTCGTATCAGCAAGTCTTACCAGTGTGTTCTGAACAAGGCACGCTTGGTCTTGCTCATCACCTGGCATCAGTTGATTGCGGCGGCGGCAAGCCTCTCGCCTGACAAGCTATGAATTAACGCTTGTCCAGCTGCGCGATAATCTCCTTGGATATCTGATCGACCTCACCCTGGCCGTCCACTGCGACCAAAAGGCCACGGCTCTTGTAGGTATTCAGCAGGGGGGCAGTCTCCTTGGCATAGATATCCAGCCGCTTGGCTATGGCCTCGGGGGTATCGTCTGCTCGCCCCTCCTCCTTGGCCCGCTTGGCGATGCGCTGCATGAGCACGTCATGGTCGGCGTCCAGGGCCACCACAGCCGTCAGCGGAGTGCCCAGCTCTTCGAGCATCTTGTCCAGCGCCTCGACCTGGGATGCCGAACGGGGGTAACCGTCCAGAATCCAGCCCTGGGCCGCATCATCCATGCCCAAGCGGTCCTTGACGATCGTATTGGTCAGCTCGTCTGGAACCAGCTCGCCCTTGTCGGTGTAGGCCTTGGCCTGCTTACCCAGCTCGGTTCCGTTCTTCAGGTTGTAGCGGAAAATGTCACCAGTGGATATGGCCGGAATCCCATAATGCTTGCTGAGCAAGGCCGCCTGCGTGCCCTTGCCTACACCTTGAGGTCCCATAATCAACAGTCGCTGTGCCATTCCCAATCCTTTGCTTGATGTTCTTGGTCTGCAGTCCTAGGCGGACCAACCGCGAAGAACCCTCTTTACCGTATGCTAGCGGCTGCCCGCTCCAAGAGCAGGTTCCGCTCGCTAAAACTCACACGAACAGTCTTCCTGACGCAGGCCTGACACACAATGGTCCGGCTCCCTGCCAGCAAGTGACAGGGAGCCGGACCTTCATCTGTTTGGATTGATACCACCTGCAGGTATTCGACCGAAGGGTCAGCCCTCCTTGTGATCGCCCTCCAGCAGGAAACCGGTGTACTGGAACTGCTCGGTCTGCGCCCTGGCCTGGCGCAGGGTGTCCAGACCGACGCCGGCGATAATCAGTATGGTGGTCCCGCCGAAGGGCAGCTTGGAGTTGATCTTCAGCAGCATGATCAGCACCGTGGGAATCAGGGCCACAAAGAGCAGGTAGATGGCTCCGACCGTGTTCAGCCGGTTCATCACGTATGACAGGTACCGGCTGGTGGCCCGTCCGGCCCTGATGCCGGGGATGAAGCCGCCGTACTCCTTCATGTTGTCGGCCGTCTCATCGGGGTTGAAGGTGATGGAAGTGTAGAAGAAGCAGAAGAAGACGATCATGACCGAGTAGAGCACGATGTACCAGACCGAGGTCGTGTTGGCCATGTTGGCATTGATCCACTTGACCCAGTTCTGATCGGACTTGCCGAACTGGGCGATAAGGGTGGGAATAGCCAGGATGGAGGAGGCGAAGATGGGGGGAATCACGCCTGACATATTGATCTTGAGCGGCAGGTAGGTGGAGGACCCGCCGTACATCTTGCGGCCGATCATCCTACGGGTGTACTGGACGGGAATGCGGCGCTGCGCCAGCTCCACGTAGTCGACCAGAATCAGGATGACCACCAGGACGGTCACCACAATGCCGAATTTGACCCAGTCGCCGTTCTTGCCGTTGGTTCCCCAGCCGATGTTCCAGAGCTGCGGCAGGAAGCCGGAGCAGATGGAGATGAAGATCAGGACGGACATGCCGTTGCCAATGCCCTTGTCGGTGATCAACTCGGCCATCCACATGATCAGACCCGTGCCGCCGGTCATAATCAGGACCATGACGACCAGATTCCAAACGGAACTGTCAGGAATGACCTGTTGCTGGCAGGCCCCGTTGAAAAGCGCACCGTTGCGGGCTGTGACCAGAATGGTCGTGGACTGCAGCACGGCCAGACCGATGGTCAGATACCTGGTGTATTCGGTCAGCTTGGCCTCGCCGGACTGCCCCTCCTTGTGCAGAGCCTCGAAGCGGGGAATGACCACGCGCAGCAGCTGCACCACGATGGATGCGGTGATGTAGGGCATAATGCCCAGTGCGAAGATGGACAGCTGCAGCAGTGCTCCGCCGGAGAACAGGTTTACCAGACCGATGAAGTCCTCATTGCCGGCCGTGGTGATGCACTTCTGCACGGAAGGATAATCCACGCCTGGGGTAGGTATGAACGACCCAATGCGATAGATGATGATGATGCCAAGAACGAAGAAGATTTTCTTCCTCAGCTCCTTGGTCTTGAAGGCCTGGATTAACGTCCTCACCTAAGTTCCCTCCCTACGCGACCGCGCGTTGGTCTCGGTGCATCGCACCTTCTTGCTCCGACCAGCTTAACCGATGGTTCCGTCAAATCATGATGGCAACCGGGTCGGAAACGAATTCCGGCCCCCGCCCGCTTGGAGCGGGGAGGGCCGGAATCATCTGCCTTGCGGTCTGTCCCCTGCGAGTATCAGTTCTCGGAGACGGACCCGCCTGCGGCTTCTATCTTGCTTCTGGCCGAGGCCGAGGCCTTGACGCCCTTGAGGGTGAAAGCGGCCTTGACGTCGCCGTCACCCAGGACCTTGACAGGGCGGCCCTTGCGAACGGCTCCCTTGTTGACCAGATCCTCGACGGTGACCTCGCCGCCCTTGGGGAAGAGTCCTTCCAGGGCACCCAGGTTGACCACCTGGTACTCCTTCTTGAAGGGGCTCCTGAACCCGCGCAGCTTGGGCAGCCGCATGTACAGGGGCAGCTGGCCGCCTTCAAAGCCCGGACGGACCTGATAGCGTGCCTTGGTGCCCTTGGTGCCACGACCGGAGGTCTTGCCCTTGGACCCCTCGCCGCGACCTACACGGATGCGGTCGCGCTTGGCGCCCGGAGCCGGACGCAGGTCATGCATCTGCAGGATGGTGGGCTCTTGCTTGTCGCTGGCCATAATCAGTCTGCCTCCTCTACGTTCACCAGGTGGCGGACCTTGTCGGCCATCCCCCGGTAGACGGGGGTGTCCTCACGCAGGACGGTCTGGCCGATCTTGTGAAGGCCCAGCGACCTGACGTTCTCCTTCTGGCGGTCGGTGGCATGAGCCACGCCCTTGACCAGGGTGATCTTGATCTGCTTGGTCATCACTCACCTGCCTTCGACTGCTCGTCAGCCTTGGCCTTGGCCTCTTCGCGCTCCTTGCGCTCGTCGGCGATGCCGGCGGCACGTGCGCGCAGGAGGGAGTCGGGGGCGACCTCCTCCAGAGGCAGACCACGGCGTGCCGCGATCTCCTCGGGCTCCTCCAGCTGCTTCAGGGCAGCCACAGTGGCCCGCACCATGTTGACGGCCGTGGCCGATCCCATGGACTTGCTCAGGATGTCGGTGATGCCGGCGCACTCCAGGACGGCGCGGACCGGACCGCCGGCGATAACGCCGGTTCCGGGGGCCGCAGGCCGCAGGAGGACAGTGCCGGCCGCATCGTGGCCTATCACGGGGTGGGTGACGGTGCCGCGGATGCGGGGAACAGTGAACATGTGCTTCTTAGCGTCCAGCTGACCCTTGGAGATGGCTGCCGGAACCTCGCGGGACTTGCCGTAGCCAACGCCCACAGTGCCCTTGCCGTCGCCCACGACCACCAGAGCCGCGAAGCTGAAGGTTCGACCGCCCTTGTGGACCTTGGACACACGGTTGATGGTCACGACCCTGTCGAGCATGTCGTCACGGTCGTCGCGATCGCGACGGCCACGACGACCATCCCTGCGGCCGTCACGGGAACCGCCACGACGACCACCGCGGCGATCATCGTTCCGGTCGTTCCGGTCTCTTCTGCCACCCTGGCTGGACTGAGCGTTTGTGGAATCTTCAGTCACCTGGGTTGTTTCCTTTGTCGTTTCGTTGTCGCTCACAGTGCCAAACCTCCCTCACGGGCGCCTTCCGCAACCGCTGCGACCCTTCCGTGGTACTTGTTGCCACCACGGTCGAAGACCACGGTGGTGATGCCGGCCTTCTTGGCCTTGGCCGCGATCTGCTCGCCCACCTTGCGGGCAGCCTCGGTCTTGGTGCCCTTGAAGGAGCCGTAGTCCGAAGCCATGGTCGACTCGCTGACCAGGGTGACGCCCCTGGTGTCGTCGACGATCTGGGCGATCATGTTGCGGTTGGTCCGTGTGACCACCAGACGGGGACGCTCTGCCGTGCCGGAGACGTGCTTGCGCAGACGGGCATGGCGGCGCAGACGGGCGATCTTCTTGCCTTTGCCTAGTATCGAGACCGTCATATCACTTACCAGCCTTTCCAGCCTTGCGCAGGATGTGCTCGTCCGCGTACTTGATGCCCTTGCCCTTGTAAGGCTCGGGTGCACGCAGGGCGCGGATATTTGCCGCAGCCTGGCCGACAGCCTGCTTGTCGATGCCGGAGACGACCACTTCGTTGGCGTTCGGCGTCTCGAAGGTGATGCCCTCCGGGGGGTCGACAGTGATGGTGTGCGAGTAGCCCAGCGAGAACTCCAAGGACTTGCCCTTGGCGACCACGCGGTAGCCGGTGCCGACGATCTGCAGGTGCTTGCTGTAGCCCTTGGAGACGCCTTCGACCATGGAAGCCACGATGGAGCGGCTCAGTCCGTGCTTGGCCTTGGTGGTGCGATCCTCGTCGGCCGGGGTCATGATGATCTCATTGCCCTCGACCTTGCCGGTGATGCCATCGGGCAGCGTGTACCCGTCGGAGCCCTTGGGGCCCTTGGCGGTGAATTCCTGGCCCTTGAAGGCCACCTCCACACCTGCCGGAACGGCGATGGGGAGCTTACCAATATGCGATGCCATGTTCAGCTCTCCTTTCTCACCATACGTAGGCGACGATTTCGCCGCCGATGCCCCTGTCGAGGCATTCCTTCTGGGTCATCAGTCCCGAGCTGGTCGAGATGATGGCGATTCCCAGCCCGCCCAGGGGCATAGGCAGGGAATCCGACTTGGCGTAGCGGCGCAGACCGGGCTTGGAGACACGCTTGATGCCCTGAATGGACTGGCGTCCATCGGGACCGTACTTGAGCGTGATCTCCAGATCCTGCCCGACACGCGCCTCCTTGGCACGGTAATCGGCGATGAAGCCTTCGCGCTTGAGGATCTGCGCGATGTTCGCCTTGAACTTGGAGTACGGCATGTCGACTGTTTCATGCTTGGCCGCACTCGCATTACGCAGACGTGTCAGCATGTCTGCGATGGGATCTGTCATTGTCATGTGGGCTTATGCCCTTCCTCGCCGTGGTTTCCGCCGCCGGGCAGCAAACTGCCGCGACCGCGGACCTTCAGCGTCGATCTTTACCAACTGGACTTCGTCACACCCGGCAGCTCGCCGCGATGGGCCTTCTCGCGAAGGCAGATGCGGCACAGGCCGAACTTGCGATAGACGGAATGAGGACGACCGCAGACCTGGCAGCGCGTGTATCCACGCACCTTGAACTTCGGCTTGCGTGCCGCCTTGTTTCTCAGAGCGGTTTTTGCCATA
The DNA here is from genome assembly GCF_016101425.1 of Bifidobacterium sp. W8112. Classification (NCBI taxonomy): domain Bacteria; kingdom Bacillati; phylum Actinomycetota; class Actinomycetes; order Bifidobacteriales; family Bifidobacteriaceae; genus Bifidobacterium; species Bifidobacterium sp. W8112. Next base: position 595,330 of record NZ_JACFQN010000001.1, read on the forward strand.
TCAGTTCTCCTTGAAGGGGAAGCCCAGCTGCTTGAGCAGCGCCCGGGCCTCCTGATCGTTCTTGGTGGAGGTCACCACGGTGATATCCATACCACGCTGGTGATCGATCTGATCAGGATCGATCTCGTGGAACATGGACTGCTCCGTGAGACCGAAGTTGTAGTTGCCCTGGCCGTCGAACTGACGGTCGCTGATGCCGCGGAAGTCACGAATGCGGGGCAGGGCCAGGGTCAGCAGACGATCCAGGAACTCCCACATGCGCACGCCGCGCAGGGTGGCGAAGGCGCCGATGGCCTGTCCCTCACGCAGGTGGAACTGCGCCACAGACTTCTTGGCCTTGGTGATCTTGGGCTTCTGGCCGGTGATGGCCGTCAGGTCCTTGACCGCGCCCTCGATCAGCTTGGAGTCACGTGCCGCGGCCCCCACGCCCATGGAGACCACGACCTTCTCGATCCTGGGCACCTGCATGGGGTTGGAGAACTTGAACTCCTTCTCCAGCTCGGGCACGATGCTCTCGCGGTACTGCTGCAGCAAACGAGGGACTGCCGGTGCTTCAACGGTGGTATCGCTCATGACAGCTCCTTGCCTGACTTCTTGGCGAAGCGGGTGCGCACGACCTTGACCTTGCCGTCACGCGCCTCCTCCTTGATGTTTACGCCGATGCGAGTCGGCTTCTTGGTCTCCGGGTCGATGACCATCACGTTTGAGCGATGGATGGGCGCCTCGGTCGGGACGATGCCCGACTCCTGACCCTGCTGGGTGGCGCGCACATGCTTCTTGACGATCTGAATACCCTCGACGATCAGACGGTCATTGGGCAGAATCCGCAGGACCTTGCCCTCCTTGCCGCGATCCTTGCCGCGGATGACCTTGACCTGGTCGCCTGTCTTGATCTTGGCTACCACTTCAGATCACCTCCGGTGCCAGGGACACGATCTTCATGAAGCGCTTGTCGCGCAGCTCACGACCGACCGGTCCGAAGATACGAGTGCCGCGGGGCTCACGGCCGGTGCCGAGGATGACCGCCGCGTTCTCGTCGAACTTGATGTAGGAGCCGTCGTGACGACGATGCTCCTTGACCGTACGGACGACGACCGCCTTGACGACCTCGCCCTTCTTGACCGACCCGCCGGGAATGGCATCCTTGACGGTGGCGACGATCACGTCGCCAATGCCGGCATAGCGTCGCTTCGACCCGCCGAGCACGCGGATGGCCAGGATCTCCTTGGCACCCGTGTTGTCGGCGACCTGAAGCCGCGATTCCTGCTGAATCATTGATTCTCCTTAGCCGCGCTGGTTCTCCGCAGACACCCCGCAACAAGGCGGGATGAAATGCGGAGCCTGGCCGAACTTGTTACTTGGCGCGCTCGACGATGGAGTCGAGACGCCAGCGCTTGGTCTTGCTCAGAGGACGGGTCTCCATGATACTCACGAAGTCGCCCACATGGGCCTCGTTCTTCTCATCATGGGCCTTGACCTTGCGGTTGCTGCGGACGACCTTGCCGTACAGGGGGTGGGTCGAACGCTGCTCCAGCTCTACGGTGATGGTCTTGTCCATCTTGTCGGACACGACGTAGCCGCTGCGAACCTTGCGGAAGTTGCGCTCCTGCTTGTCAGCCATGCTTACTTCTCCTCAGCTTTGCTCTCGGCCTTTGCTTCGGCGGGCTCCTGGCTGATGCCCAGCTCGCGCTCACGCAGGACGGTGTACATCCTGGCGATGTCGTGCTTGACGGCCTTGAGGCGGGAGGTGTTCTCCAGCTGACCGGTGGCCGACTGGAAGCGCAGGTTGAACAGCTCTTCCTTGGACTTCTTCAGGAAATCCTCGATCTCCGCATTGGTCTTTTCATTCAGATTCTTGATGGAATACTCGGCTGTTCCGACTGACATCAGATGTCACCGCCTTCACGTGCAATAATCCGGCACTTCATGGGAAGCTTGTCAGTAGCGCGGCGAAGGGCCTCGCGGGCCACATCCTCGCTCACGCCGCCGATCTCGAAGAGCACCCGGCCGGGACGGACATTGGCCACCCAGAACTCGGGCGCGCCCTTGCCGGAACCCATTCGGGATCCCAGGGCGTGCTTGGTCAGGGGACGATCCGGGAAGACCGTGATCCAGACGCGGCCACCACGCTTGATGTACCTGGTCATGGCGATACGGGCCGCCTCGATCTGCCGGTTGGTCAGGTAGGCCGGAGCCAGGGCCTGGATGCCGTAATCGCCGAAAGCGATCTCGTTTCCGCCCTTGGACATGCCCGAACGACCCGGACGATGCTGCTTGCGGTATTTAGTCCTCTTTGGGATAAGCACGGCTCACTCCTTTGCTTCGGTTGCGACGGGGGCCGAGGCGGTCTGCTCCTGAGCCGCCGCTGGCGGCGCGGCCACACCGCTGTTCTGCTTGGCTGCATCCTGCTCGCGGCGGGTGCGTCCCTCAGAGGGACGAACACCACGACGGGGACGACGATCGCCACGCCGACCGGGGCGGTTGTTCTGCTGAGCCTGCTGCTCCTCGAACTGACGCTCGGTCATGTCGCCCTTGTAGATCCATACCTTGACGCCGATGCGGCCATAGGTGGTCCTGGCCTCGAAGAAGCCGTAATCGATCAGGGCGCGGAGCGTCTGCAGGGGCACGCGGCCCTCGCGGTAGAACTCCGAACGGCTCATCTCGGCTCCGCCCAGGCGGCCGGACAGCTTGATCCTGATGCCCTTGGCTCCGGCGCGCATGGCATCCTGCTGAGCCTTGCGCATGGCCCTGCGGAAGGTGACGCGGTTGGTCAACTGCTCGGCGATGCCCTGAGCCACCAGCTGGGCATCGATGGAGGCGTTCTTGACCTCGAAGATGTTCAGCTGGACCTGCTTGCCGGTGATCTTCTCCAGCTTGGCGCGCACGCGCTCGGCCTCGGCGCCGCGACGGCCGATGACGATGCCCGGCCGGGCGGTGTGGATGTCGACGCGCACACGGTCGCGGGTCCGCTCGATGACGATCTTGGAGACGCCTGCGCGCTCCAGATCCTTGTTCATCTCCTTGCGGATCTTGTCATCCTCAAGGACGAAGTCGCTGTAACGCTCCCCCGCCTTGTTGGAGTCGGAGTACCACTTGCTGCGGTGCTCCTCGGTGATGCCGAGTCGGTACCCAAACGGGTTGATCTTCTGCCCCATTATCGGGCTCCTTCCTTGTCGGCCACCACGACGGTGATGTGGCTGGTCCGCTTGTTGATGCGGGCCGCACGACCCTGGGCGCGGGCTCGGAACCGCCTCAGGGTGGTGCCCTCGTCCACGTAGGTCTCACGAACCATCAGCTCGTTCTCGCGGAAGGGCTGGTTGGCCTTGTCCGCCTTGACACGCGCGTTGGCGATGGCGCTCTCCAGGCACTTGCGAACCGGAACGGCCGCGTCCTGGGGGGCGAACTTCAGAATGGTCACGGCCTCGGTCGCCTGCTTGCCTCGGATGAGGTCGACGACGCGGCGAGCCTTGCGAGGCGTCACGCGAACGTGACGTGCAATTGCCTTAGCTTCCATGTGTCTCTACTCTCCCTCGCCTCAGCGGCGTGCTTTCTTGTCGTCCTTCACGTGACCCCTGAAGGTCCTGGTGGGGGCGAATTCGCCGAGCTTGTGGCCGACCATGGCCTCGGTGACGAAGACCGGGACATGCTTGCGGCCATCGTGCACAGCAAAAGTGTGCCCGATGAAGTCCGGGGTGATCATGGAACGACGGGACCAGGTCTTGATGACGTTCTTGGTGCCCTTCTCGTTCTGCTCGTCGACTTTCTTCTGCAAGTGGGCGTCGACGAATGGGCCCTTCTTGATGCTACGAGTCATCTTTCCGACACTCCCTTACTTGCGGTTCTTACCATTTGGACGACGACGCACGATCATCTTGTTGGAGGCCTTCTTGGGCCTGCGGGTGCGAACCTCGCCCTTGCCCCAGGGAGACACTGGCGGCTTGCCGCCACGAGTACGTCCGCCATGCGGGTGGTCGACCGGGTTCATGGACTCACCACGGGTGATGGGCCTGCGACCCATCCAGCGGGCACGTCCTGCCTTGCCGAGCTGGACGTTGGCGTGGTCGTTGTTGCCGACCTCGCCCACCGTTGCACGGCAACGGGAATCGACGTTGCGGATTTCGCCGGAGGGCATACGCAGCTGGGCGTAGGCCCCGTCCTTGGCCACCAGCTGGACGGCAGCGCCGGCCGAGCGGGCGATCTTGGCGCCGCCCAGGGGCCGCAGCTCAATGGCATGGACGATGGTGCCGGTGGGGATGTTGCGCAGAGGCAGGTTGTTGCCGGGCTTGATGTCGGCCTGGGGACCGGTCTCGATGACGTCACCCTGCTTAATGCCCTGCGGGGCGATGATGTAGCGCTTCTCGCCGTCTGCGAAGTGCAGAAGGGCGATGCGGGCCGAGCGGTTGGGATCGTATTCGATCTCAGCCACCTTGGCGGGCACGCCGTCCTTGTCCCAGCGACGGAAGTCGATGAGGCGGTACTGGCGCTTGTGTCCGCCGCCGCGGTGACGGCTGGTGACGCGGCCATAGGAGTTGCGTCCGCCGGTCTTGCTCAGCTTGCGAACCAGCGACTTCTCGGGCTTGGAGCGCGTGATTTCGGCGAAGTCCGAAACCGAGGCGTTGCGACGGCCCGCGGTCGTCGGCTTGTATGTACGGATAGCCATAATCTAGTTCTTCCTTAACTTTTCTCGGCTAGCCTTCAGTTGTTGGTACCGAAGACATCGATCGACTGGCCCTCGGCCACCTTGACGATGGCGCGCTTCTCGGCGGCGCGACGACCCCAGCCTGTACGGGTCCGGGTCCGCTTGCCCTGCCGATTGAGGGTGTTGACCGATGTGACCTTCACATTGAAGATCTGCTCGATGGCCTGCTTGATGGCGACCTTGTTGGCATCAGGGTCCACCACGAATGTGTACTGGCCGCGGTCCGAGTTGGCGTAGCTCTTCTCGGAGACGACCGGGCGCAGAATGATGTCGTGTGCTGGCTTGTGAATAGCTGCCATGAAAATCAGGCCTCCTTGACGGTCTCGGACTTGGCGCCGCCCTTGACAGCCAGGAAGGCATCGAAGCCATCCTTGCTGAAAACGACATCCTCGGCCGTGACCACATCGTAGGTGTTGAGCTGATCGGCGAAGAGGACATGGACGGTGGGCAGGTTCCTGACGGAGAGCCACTCGTTGATGTTCTCGCGGGACAGCACGACGGTGGTGAATCTGTTGTCGACCAGGGGCAGCAGGGCTGCTTTGGCGGCCTTGGTAGACGGGGTCTCGCCAATGCCGAAGTCGACCACGTGCACGCGCCCGGCGTTGACCCGGTCGGACAGGACGTAGCGCAGGGCTGCGGCCTTCATCTTCTTGGGGGTGCGCTGGGAGTAGTCACGCGGCTGCGGGCCGTGGACAATAGCGCCACCAGTCCACTGGGGAGCACGGATGGAGCCCTGACGAGCGCGTCCGGTGCCCTTCTGCTTCCAAGGCTTGCGGCCGCCGCCGGAGACGGTGGACCGGGTCTTGACCGAGTGCGTGCCCTGGCGGGCTGCAGCCAGCTGGGCGACGACCACCTGGTGGATCAGCGGCACGTGCGAGCGGACATCCTCCTCGGCAATGCCGAAGATCTGCTCGGGTGCATCCACGGTCCCGGTGTTCTTGCCCTGGGCGTCGGTGATGTTCAGAGTCAACTTAGCCATGGTTTCAGGCTCCCTTCACTGCCGAACGAACCAGGACGATGGCGCCGCGGGGCCCGGGCAGGGCACCCTTGATGGCGATGACGCCCTTCTCGGCATCTGCGGAGACGATGGTCAGGTTCTGGACGGTCGAGGTGTCGTGGCCCATGCGGCCGGCCATCCGCTTCCCCTTGAGGATGCGGCTGGGGGTGGCGCATGCGCCGACAGAACCGGGACGACGCTCGTTCTTGTGCGAGCCGTGGGTGCGGCGATAGGACTTGAAGCCCCAACGCTTGATGGTGCCGGCAAAGCCCTTGCCCTTGGTGGTGCCGGTCACATCGACCTCGCTGCCCTCAGGCAGCAGGTCCAGGCCCAGCTCCTGGCCGGGCTGATAGCTGTCGGCATCGGCGGTGCGAACCTCAACCAAGTGACGACGCGGGGTCACTCCGGCCTTGGCGAAGTGGCCAGCCAGCGGCTTGGTCACCTTGGTGGGGTCGATCTGCCCGTAGCCGATCTGGATGGCCTGGTAGCCGTCCTTCTCCTGGTTCTTGACCGCGGTCACCACGTTGGTAGACACATCCACCAGGGTCACCGGGACGAAGAAGCCGTTCTCGTCCCAGACCTGGGACATGCCCAGCTTGCGGCCCAGGAGAGCCTTGCGGTTCCTCTGCTCTTCAGCCATGCGGTTTCCTCCTCCCCTACAGCTTGATCTCAATGTTGACGTCCGCTGGCAGATCGATATGCATCAGCGAATCCACAGCCTTGGGCGTGGGATCCACGATGTCGATCAGACGCTTGTGGGTGCGCATCTCGAAGTGCTCGCGGGAGTCCTTGTACTTATGAGGAGAACGGATGACAACATACACGTTCTTCTCAGTCGGCAGCGGAACGGGGCCAACCACAGTTGCGCCCGCGTTCGTCACCGTCTCGACGATCTTCTTCGCCGATTGGTCGATGACCTCATGGTCATAGGACTTTAGCCTGATGCGGATTTTCTGTCCCGCCATTGCCGTCCGCCCTTTCTAGCGATCTATGAACTGATTACCCAGTCTGTTTCGAGGGCACGGAACGACAGCCGCAGGAGACATTCCTCCCGACAGGCCTCAGCCGGATCCATGCGCAGCCGTGGAGAATCCCGTGGGGATGGGACTCCTCGCTGCACCCGCTATTGTGATTGACAAAATGCGAGCCCAAAACAGGCAACTTTCTTATTAAAGCACGAGGGTTCCCCTAGAAGAATCCGGGCGTGTCGCTCCGCTTCCAGGGGAACCCTCTGCTCAATTCCAGCCCTGTCAGGCCCGCTGGGAGGCCTCCTGGACCACATCCTCGCCCTGGCGGGCAACCCTCATCCGGTGGCCCTCCTCCTGGCTGACCCCGTAGTAGGCAGCCACGGCGATGTCCTTCATGTCTTCAATCAGCGGAATGCGTGGGTTGGCGGGCGTGCACTGATCCTCATAGGCGCGCATGCCGATCTGATCCAAGGACTGCCAGTAGAGGTCCTCGTCCACCCCTGCGGCCTGGAAGGAGGCATCCATGCCCAGGCGCTCATCCCTGTAGGATTCCACCGCACGGGCCAAGAGCTCCACGCCCTCCTCGGGAGTAGCGGATTCGATGCCCAGTACATGGGCCATCTGCCTGTAGCGCTCAGGGGCCACATACTCGCTGTACTTGGGCCAGCTGGTGGGCTCGTCCGGGATGCGTCCGTTGTAGCGGATCACGTAGGGCAGGAGGATGGAGTTGGCCCGCCCATGGGCCACGTGGCAGAGGGCTCCGATGGTATGCGCCATGCCGTGGCACATGCCCAGGAAGGCCGAACCGAAAGCCATCCCAGCCATGGTCGCCGCATTGTGCATCTTCTCCTGGGCGCGCACCTTGGCCTCGCCGCCAGCGGTGCCCACGGCAGGCTCCAGGTTGTCCCAGATCAGCTTGGCCGCGTGCAGGGCCATGGCGTCGGTGTAGTCATTGGCGTAGACCGAAACGAAGGCCTCCATGCAGTGGGTCAGGGCATCGAAGCCCGAGTCGCAGGCCAGCCTCTTGGGCTGGGTGCGGGCCAGTACCGGATCCACGATGGCCACGCTGGGAGTAAGGGCATAGTCGGTGATGGGGTACTTGTATCCGGTTTTATGGTCGGTGATGACCGCGAACGGGGTGACCTCCGAACCCGTGCCCGAAGAAGTGGGGATGCAGACCAGCCTGGCCTTGGTGCCCAGGGGCGGAATCTTGAAGGCCCGCTTGCGGATGTCGAAGAACTTCTCTCGAACATCGGCAAAGGAGATCTCCGGATGCTCATAGAGCAGCCACATGATCTTGGCCGCGTCCATGGGGCTGCCGCCGCCCACGGCGATAATGGTGTCGGGGCCGAACTCATCGCGCATCATGGCCGCACCGCGCTCCACCGTCTCGACGCTGGGCTCCGGCTCTACGTAGTCGATGATGCGGAAGGTGACGGGCTCGGACCTGGCCCGCAGCTGATCGATGATCTTGTCGACGATCCCCAGCTGCTCCATGACCTTGTCGCATACGATGACGGCCCGGCGGATGCCGAACATGTCGCGCAGATAGCGGACGGAGTTGGGCTCGAAGTAGGTCTTGGGGGGCACCTTGAACCACTGCATGTTGTTGTTCCTCCGCGCGATCCGCTTGATGTTGATCAGATTGACCGCCTGAACGTTGCCCGAGACCGAGTTGCCGCCGTAGGAGCCGCAACCCAGGGTCAGGGAGGGGGCGATGGCATTGTAGATGTCGCCGATGCCGCCCAGGGAGCTGGGCTGGTTCCAGACGATCCGGCAGGCGTGCATGCGCTGGCCGTACTCGCGCACCAGCCTCTCGTCGTCGGTGTGGATGGCTGCCGTGTGCCCGGCGCCGTAGCGCAGCATCTGCTCGCAGAGGGAGAAGCCCTCGTCCTTGTTGCGAGCCTTGAGCACGGCCTGAACCGGAGCCAGCTTCTCCAGGGTCAGGGGTTCCATGGGGCCGACCTGGTCGCATTGGGCTGCCAGGATGGTCGCGTCCTCGGGGATCTCGAACCCGGCTTGACGGGCGATGAACTGTGGAGACTTGCCCGGAACCTCGGAATTGAGCCTGGGAGCGGGAGCGTCGGCACCGGCATGGGCCCGTACGCCGAACATGTACTCCTCCAGCTTGGCCTTCTCCTCGGGATTGACGAAGTAAGCCTTGCGTCGCTTCATCTCCTCGATCACCCGGTCATGCACATCCTGATGAGCGATGATGGCCTGCTCTGTGGCGCAGATCATGCCGTAGTCGAAATGCTTGGACAGGATCAGGTCGTTGACGGCCCGGGGCACGTTGACCCTGCGGTCCACATAAGCCGGGGCATTGCCGGCTCCCACACCCAGGGCAGGCTTGCCTGAAGAGTAGGCGGCCTTGACCATGCCGGGGCCGCCCGTGGCCAGTATGGTGGCCACGCCGGGATGCTGCATCAGGGCGCCGGTGGCCTCGACCGAAGGGTGCTCGATCCACTGGATGCAATCGCGCGGAGCGCCTGCCTCAATGGCCGCGTCGCGGACGATCCGGGCCGCCTCCACCGAGCAGCGCTGGGCGTAGGGGTGGAATCCGAAGACGATGGGACAGCGGGTCTTCAGGGCCAGCAGTGATTTGAAGATGGCAGTCGAGGTGGGATTGGTCACCGGAGTCACGCCAGCCACGACCCCCACCGGCTCGGCCACCTCGATGATGCCGTCCACGTCGTTCTCGCTGATGATGCCCACGGTGCGCTGCCTGGCCAGGTAATTGGTCACATGCTCGCAGGCGAAGATGTTCTTGGTGGCCTTGTCTTCCACCAGGCCGCGTCCGGTCTCCTCCACGGCCATCTGCGCCAGCGGCAGGTGCTTGTTCAGGGCCGCGATCGAAGCCTTGGCCACGATCCGATCAACTTGGCCCTGGTCGAGCTCTTCAAAGGCGCGCAAAGCCGACTGTGCGCGGACGACCAGGGCATCAACCTCCCTGCGGGCCATCTCACCACTGTCCGCCCGGCCTTCTTTCCCGCCAGCTGCCGGCTCCTGTACTTGATGCTCATGCTTTTGCTTCTGCGTTCCAGCCACGATATTGGCCCTCCTCATGTTCCGCGGATGCCAGTCAGCACGGCAGACAGTCTCAGACTGTGCCGGTCCACGAAGGACATCCGTCATAACGTGACGAAAGTCACAATATAGACCAGAGGGGGCACTATTGAGCCCCAGGATGAGCGAACGTTCGCTTGAAGCGTGTCGTGTGGGAATTCGTGGTTTTTCTGGTCATTTTCCGCACGCCAACGTGCGCTTTGCCGTTCGCTTCAGCAGGGACCGTCAAGGCATGAAAAATCCCCGGGGTCCATGAGAACCTCGGGGATGGAAGAAACTGCGAACGTCAGCGCTTGGAGAACTGCGGGGCGCGACGGGCCTTGTGCAGACCGGCCTTCTTGCGCTCCACCACGCGGGCGTCACGGGTCAGGAACCCGGCCTTCTTCAGGGCAGGACGGTTGGCGTCCCGGTCGATGGCGTTCAGGGCGCGTGCTACGCCCAAACGGACTGCGCCGGCCTGGCCGGTCACGCCGCCGCCCTCGACGCGCACGACCACGTCGAACTTGTTCTCAAGCTTGAGCAGCACGATCGGCGAGTTGACCTCGCGCTGGTGCAGCTTGCTGGGGAAGTACTCCTCCAGGGTGTGTCCGTTGATGCTCCACTTGCCGGAGCCCGGGATCAGACGGACACGGGCGACGGCCTCCTTGCGGCGGCCGGTGCCGTAGCCCGGCTCGATGGCGGAGGTGCCGGTGCCTGCGCCGGCGTTGGTCTCGGAAGTGTAGGAAGCGCTGGTCTCCTCGGCCTCAAGAACCGCGGAGCTGTTGTTGTTGTCAGCCATGGTGATTATCTCCTCTGGTCCTACTTGGCCTGCTGGGCGACCTGATGGATCTTGTACTCAATAGGCTGCTGCGAGGTGTGAGGATGCTCCTCGCCTGCGAAGACCCGCAGCCTGGTCAGCTGGAACTTGGCCAGCTTGTTCTTGGGCAGCATGCCCTTGACCGCCGTCGTGATGATGCGCTCGGGGTTGTGCTCCATCAACTGCCCGTAGGAGTCGCGACGCAGACCGCCAGGGCGGCCGGAGTGGGTGTAGAGCACCTTGTCGTTCTTGTTGCCCGTCAGCACCATCTTGGACGCGTTGATGACGATGACGTTGTTGCCGGAGTCGGCGTATGGCGCATAGGTGGGCTTGTTCTTGCCGCGCAGCAGATCGGCCACCTGGGCTGCCAGACGCCCCAGCACCACACCGGAGGCATCGACGATATACCAGTCATGTGTCAGATCGGCTGGTTTCGGGGTGAAAGTCTTCACGATTCAACCTTTTCCTTGCATTGTGTTTCGGGCTCTCCGCGCCGCATGCTGCCATGCTGGCCGAAAGCCATGTATTCCGTGGGCTCCCTGAAAGTCCTAGACGGCGAGTGGGAAAAGCGCTTTGAGGACCCCTTAGGGAAACACAACAATCCATTATTGTAACGCCTGAGTGCCGTTCGTCAAAATTCGCGTCGGCCCTAGTTTCAGCGGGAGGCGGCTGCCCGTGCCACCTGCCCGTCCGGATCCTTGCGCAGAGCCTCAAGGGTCGCCTGCCCGGTGTTAGGATTCAGGGCCACGGCCCGGCGCACCATGGCGGCCAGCACGTGGGGGGCATCCTGCTCGTCGCGAGTGCCCAGAGCCCCTAGAAAGTCGAGGGTATCGGCATCGGTGCGCTCGTCCTGGGCGCCCTCCAGACGCATTTTCCAGGAGGTCATGGGGTTGGTCAGCGCGGCATCCCTGACACCGGCGTCCTCGTCCTTGGTGAGCAGACCGGCCAGCCAGTTCTTGTCGTCCTTGTTGGCGGCCACCGCCCGGCGGACCTCAGGGCTGGAATCCTGGGAGAGCTTGACCAGGATATTGGGGAAAGGCATGGTCTGTGCCAGGTAGACCCTGTCCTCCACGGGCGTATGCTCATTGCCGGCCACCGCCTCCAGCAGTGCCGTGAAGCGTGAGAAGGCGGCCTGGTCGGACCTGTCGGGCAGGGGGCTGCGGGCGAACTCGTGCAGCTCGGCCGTATCCGTGGAGTGCCTGAGCCTTTCATAGAACACGGTCAGGGCCTCGTGGGGCTTGCCGGCTGATGGGGATTCGGTTTCCGGTTGGTCCTGGGGATTGGTCATGCGGCCAGCTTAGGTCGTCTCCTTGATATCAGACCCGGCCCGGGATCCCCTCTAGCATGGAGATAATGCAAGCACCGAGGAGACGATAGGCATAGGAGGCAAGCCGATTTGCTCACCATACTGGATACGCCGCAGAAACCGGCTACGGGCTCTCTGACCGAGCGGAAGTCCGAGTTCATCGGCCAGGCCTGCCATGTGGAGGACCAGGAGGCAGCCATGGCCTTCGTCCAAGAGGTCCGTTTACAGCACCCCAAGGCCCGGCACGTCTGCCACTGCGCGATCTGGGGACCGGAGGGCCGCACCAGCGAACGCATGAGCGATGACGGGGAGCCCTCCGGGACGGCCGGCAAGCCCATACTTGAGGTCATGCGTCGGCAGGGGCTGACCGACTGCGTCCTGACGGTGACCCGTTACTTCGGGGGGATTCTCCTCGGGTCAGGGGGGTTGATCCGGGCCTACTCCTCAGCAGCCTCCCTGGCGCTGAAGGCGGCAAAACAGGCACGCGTGCTCCCTACCCAGCGATTCACGATCACCGTGGACTATCCAGAGTACGATCCCCTGCGCCGTCTGATCCGCACCTCCGGGGGGCACGTGGAGACCGAGGACTTCACTGATCGGGTCCGATTGACCTACGCCCTGGAGCCCGCCGCTGTGCCAGCCTTTCATGGTCGGCTGGACGACCTTCTGCAGGGCCGTGCCCAGCCGAGCGCGTTGGGCCAAGGCCGCAGGCTGATTCCCCAGTAATGAATAAGACCGGCGATCGTGCAAGATCAGCGATCACCGGTCATCAGGCGGAGACGAGGAGATTCGAACTCCTGGACCGCTTGCGCAGTCAACACCTTAGCAGGGTGCCCCTTTCGGCCACTCAGGCACGTCTCCATGCAGGCTCCCGATCCAGGGTCCGAGCCCCATAGTTTCGAGAACAAAACAATAGAATACCATGATTGACCGACCTGACTCGCCGGTGCGGCAGGATGCAATACAGCACAGGACAGATTCATCCATTTTCATGGATAAAAACCAGAGATGTGAATCTTTTCCAAGAATTTGCGTTTGAGAATAATTTATCGCATGTTCCTCTGGGACCCCCTTATATCATGGAGCCATGAGTACCGCACCAAGGCTTGCAGCCGCCAAGAAAGACTGGGGACATGACGAGACCGGCTGCACGGTGCTGCACATTGACATGGATGCCTTCTACGCCTCCTGCGAAGTCGCCCGACACCCTCAATTGCAGGGCCGGCCGGTCATCATCGGCACCGGACGGCGGTCGGTGGTCTCCGCAGCCAGCTATGAAGCCAGGGCTTTCGGCATCAACTCGGCCATGCCCCTGGCACGTGCCGAGCGACTGTGCCCTCAAGGGGTGTTCCTCCCGGTCGACATGACCTATTACCGGAATATCTCACGAAGGATATTTGATACGGTTTTCTCACGAATTACTGATCAGATCGAGCAGGTCTCAGTAGATGAATGCTATATGGACGTGTCCGGGGCGCTCATGCGCTGGGGCATGCCCACGGCCATCGCCCGGTGGATTCGAGCCAGCGTGGCCCGACAATTCCACGTGACCTGCTCGGTGGGCATCGCCACCAACAAGCTGGTAGCCAAGATGGCCTCCACCAACGCCAAGCCCGACGGCATGCTGCTGATCCCCAAGGCCCGGCAGGCCGAGTTCGTCCAGCTGATGCCCCTGCGCGGCATCCCCGGCATCGGACCGGCCCTGGAGAAGCGGCTCAACGCCTGGGCCATCAAGGATGTGGCCGACCTGGCCACCATGAGCGAGCGGGATCTGACACGGGCCACAGGTTCGAGCCTGACAGCCAGGAAGCTGGCACAGGCCTCACACGGACTGGACGACGATCCGGTCCAGCCGCGAGCGCCAGAGAAATCCCTAGGCGCGGAACGCACCTTTCTGCACGACACCACCAGCATGAAGCAGGTCTGCGACCTCCTGCGCGTCTGCAGCAACGAAGTGGCCACCGGACTGCGATCGCATGACCTGATCGCCCGAACCATCACCGTCAAACTCCGCTTCGATGATCTGCGCTATATGACCAAGGCCCACACCCTGGAGACACCGGTCAACTCAGCCAACCGCATCTATCCGCAAGCAGTCGGTCTGCTGAAGGCCATGCTGGGGCTGCCCGATGGCGTGCCCATGGACACACCCCTACCCAGGTTGATCCGCCTGGCCGGCGTCAGCGCATCCGGCCTGAGCCGGGTGGAGGACACGCCCATCCAGCCGTCCTTGGACGACATCATCCACGAGAGCAAACGTAGCACCGGCAGCGAGGCCCAGCGCCTGGACCAGGCAGAGGCCACCATGGACTCCATCAGGAACCGCTACGGCAAGGGCTCGGTCAGCATGGGCCTCTAAGCGGCGCTCCGCAGACGCCCCAAGGCCAGCTCCAGCTGCTCGTCATTGATGGTTGACGAGAACCGCAGATAGCGGCCATCCCCGTAGAACTCCCCGGGACTAGCCAGAATGCCCAGACGGGACAGGTCTGCCATATCGGCCCAACAGTCTCCCGAGCGGGCTGGTGCCCAGATATAAAGGCCGCCCTGAGGCATGACGGCATCGTATCCGTAAGCTCCGAGAGCTTCAGTCAGGGCATGCAAGCGACGAGCGTAGACATCGCGCTGGGCCATCACAGCCTCGCCATCCTCCAGAGCGGCCCGCATAGCCCCTTGCACTGGACCTGGCACAATCAGTCCCACCTGCTTGCGGTAGGCGGTCATGGCCTCCACCAGCTGAGCATCGCCAGCCACCAGGGCCGCCCTGTATCCGGCCATGTTGGACTGCTTGCTCATTGAGTACAGGCAGAGTATCCCGCTGGCATCGCCGCCGCAGACTTCAGGCTCCAGGATGCAGGGCGAGGCGGGGATCGGCGCATCCTGCCCCGTTTGGTCCGGCCCAGACCAATGCAACAAGGCATAGCACTCGTCGCTCAGAACCGTGGCCCCTATCGAACGGGCCGCCCGTACAATCCTGGCCAAGCCGGTTCGGTCGATGATCTGCCCGCCGGGGTTGCCCGGCGAATTGATCCATATGGCTCGCACGCCGGGCAGGTCCACCCATGAATCCGTGTCAGCCGGATCCTTCACGGTCGTCACCTGGGCCCCGGCCAGCTGGGTTCCGATGGCATAGGTGGGATAGGACACCGCCGGTTGCACCACCCGGTCCCCCGGCCCCAGATGCAGAAGGGAGGCCATGAGCGCCACCGCTTCCTTGGATCCGACCGTGGGCACCAGATCCGCTCCCAAGGCATCCAAATCGACCCCGCGACAACGACGGAACCAGTCGGCTGCGGCCTGCCTCAGGAGACCATCACCGGCAGTCTTCGGGTAGCCTCGTGCCTGGCCATCATCCGCAGCAGCCGCCAAGGCCTCCCTGACCGACCTGGGTACAGGGTCCACCGGCGAACCCACCGACAGGTCGACCAGACCGCCGGGGCATTGCTCGGCACGCCGCCGATAGGAGTCAATCCTTGACCAGTCGTAGGGGGATGCGAAAGAGTGGAAACCCATGGTCCGCCTTTCTCCTATAAGTAAGCCGCGGTGGGATGGCTCCCATCCGCGGCTCGTCAGCCTTCATCGACTACTTGTTGGGTGGCAGGGCTGCCACACCCTCCGGATCATGATCGTAGGGACCGACCGCAGCGGCGCCGCCGGCATCCCCCACCTGGGCGAAGAAATCAGTAGCCGCATCCTTGTACCAGGTCCACTCCTCGGGCAGGTCGTCCTCGTAGAAGATGGCCTCCACCGGGCAGACCGGCTCGCAGGCGCCGCAGTCCACGCACTCGTTGGGGTTGATGTAGAGCGAGCGGACGCCCTCGTAGATGCAGTCCACTGGGCATTCATCCACGCAGGCCTTGTCCTTGACGTCCACGCAGGGCTGAGCGATGACGTAGGTCATGGGTTACCTCCTGAGTATGCGAATACTCACTTTACACTGCAGCGCCGACGCTCCGGGTCAGTCCAGACCGGCCTGGGTGGCCTCGGATATCTTCCCGCTGAGCTGATGACGGCCGAGCAGAGAGTGCCGGTAGGAATAGGCGAAGTAGATGGCCAGTCCTGCAGCCAGCCAGACCACGAATCGAATCCAGGTCAGCACGGTCAGGTTGAGCATGAGCCAGAGGCAGGCCAGGGCGATCAGTATGGGAACCCAAGGGTTGCCGGGCATCTTGAAGGACCGGGGCAGGTCAGGCCGGCGCTTGCGCATGATGGGCAGGGAGATGGCCACCAGCAGGAAGGCCGAGAGCGTGCCGATGTTGACCATGTCGGACAGGACGTCTATGGGGAAGCAGGAGGCCACCACAGCCACCACGATGCCGCCCAGGATCTGAATGCGGGCCGGCGTGCCATGACGGCCGGTGCGGGAGAGGGCACGTGGAAGGAGCCCGTCGCGGCTCATGGCGAAGATGATGCGGGTCAGCCCCAGCAGGAGCACCATGACCACAGTGGTCAGCCCCACCACGATGCCGAAGGAGATGATCTTGGCAGCCCAGGGAGCCCCGACCATCTCGAAGCCGGTGGCCAGTGAGGGGTTCTTGGCCTTGGCCAGATCCTTGTAGGAGACCATGCCGGTGGTGACGATGGCGACCAGGATGTACAGGGTGATGACGATCAGCATGCCCAGGCCGATTCCACGAGGAATGGTCTTATGGGGTTCCTTGGCCTCCTCGGAGGTGGTGGCGACAATGTCGAAACCTACGAAGGCGAAGAAGACCAGGGCTGCGCCTGAGAGGATGCCGGGGATACCGTAGATGGTGGGCTGCATGCCTGAAACCCACTGCCAAAGGGGCTGGCCCATGATGCCCGGCACGCTGGCCCCCGGAACGGCAGAAGCCGGCTCAGAAGGCGGGATGAAGGGCCGGTAGTTGTCCAACTTGACGTAGAAGAAGCCCACTACGATGACGAAGACCACGATGCCGATCTTGAGGACGGTCAGGGCGCCGTCGAACCGGGCTGAAAGCTTGGTGCCCAGGACCAGCAGGACCGTGAAGAGGGTGACGACCGCCAGCGGGGCCAGATCCACATCCAGGCCGCCCAGATGGAAGCTGGAGCTGAAGGAGGTGCCGCCCATCAGATGGATGAAGTCGTTCAGGTAGACGCCCCAGTACTTGGAGATGACCGAGGCGGCCATGAGCATCTCCAGAATCAGGTCCCAGCCGATGATCCAAGCCACCAGTTCGCCCATGGTGTTGTAGGTGAAGGTGTAGGCCGAGCCTGAAACCGGGATCATGGAGGCGAACTCCGCGTAGCACATGACGGCCGCTGCACAGACGATGCCTGCGATGACGAAGGAGATAATGACGGCCGGACCCGCATGGAAGGCCGCTGCCTGGGCCCCCACCGAGAAGATGCCCGCGCCCACAGCCACTGCGACGGCCATGATGGCCAGATCCCAGGTGGTCAGCGTCCGCTTGAGCGACCTGCCCTCCTCCCCGGTCTCTGCCAGGGTCTGTTCAACCGATTTCTTCCTGAATAATTCCATCTTGCTCCCGACTCACGAGTCCCGCTCCGGCGAGTAATCATAGGATATGGTGCCATACAAAACCGAAATACGCTCATTACGTGAAAGCAGGAGCTACCAGGCCAGGTCGATGCCTGGGGTAACGGGCTCGGGAATCAGATGGATGCCGAAGGTGGAATCCACGCCTTTCTGGATGGCACGGGCCAAGGCCACCAAGTCGTCTGAGCGAGCACCTCCGCGGTTGGTCAAGGCCAGTGTATGCACATCAGACAGGGCGGCTGCCGACCTCTCCTCCAAGGCGAATCCCCTGTGGAAGCCTGCATGATCGATCAGCCAGGCTGCTGAGGTCTTGACCAATGCCGAGTCTTCGACAGGATAGCGCGGGGCATCCGCCGGCAGGGCATCCGCGGCCTTGCGACTGATGATCGGATTGGTGAAGAAACTCCCGCAGCTATGACGGTCAAGCAGCACCCTTTCGCCCCTGGGGCCGTGAAGGTCATCCTGGACTGCCTCCAGAGCCTCTTCCAGGTCGGAGGTCCGACGGCAGGATCCCATCCAATCGGTCAGGTACCGGTAGGGATCCTCCAGCATCCCCTTGCCTGCTCTGACGCTCAGAACCGCCTGACGGATCCGCTCTAGGGGAAGGGTTGCCCCGACCTCCACACCCAGGGCCCTGGCCAGCTGGGCGGAACCCACCTGAGCCGCGGATCCGTGTCGCAGGACCAAGGTGACCGAAAGGACCACGTAGCGCGGCGTGGGGAAGAACCGTGCGTCGGGCACAGCCGGCTCCTGGTACATGGTCTGCTTGAGGAGGGAGGTCCTGTATCCGAAATCCAGATCCGAGGCCCGCAGATAGGCAGTGACCTTGTCCTGACGATCCCAGACCTCGACCGAGTCGACAAGGCGTCCGACCTCCTGGCCGTAGGCGCCGATGTTCTGGACCACCGAGGCTCCGACAGTCCCGGGGATGCCGGATAGGCCCTCTACCCCGATCAGATGCATGCGCACGCAGTAGGAGACCAGATCATCCCAGTTGGTCCCAGCCGTAGCGTTGATGTGAACGACGGGAAGGCCGCCCTCAGGCGGAGCCACCTCGTCGGGCACGCTGATGTCCTGACGGGTGTCGCGCACAACCACGCCGGGAAAATCCTGGTCGGAGGCCAGCAGGTTGGATCCCCCGCCGATCAGGCAGAGGGGCAACCCCTTGGAATCCGCGTCCTCCACAGCCTCGATCATGCCCACACGGCTTTGAGGCTGAACGAAGGCGGCCATGCTCCCGCCCACACCCACAGTGGTGATATCGGCAAAGGTCGGAATGGTGTCTCTGGAGGATACGTCAGACATGCAATTCACTGTATCATCGTCCCCTTGCCATGCCAGACCTGAAATGCCCCCTGTCGCCCTTGGCGATCATCGATCGGTCATACTCGGATAGCAAAGCAAGGGCATCAAGGTGACTGCGAAGTCCTGTCTGACCCCCCTATCAGCTTTTCCTATAGCTTTCGCAAGACCCGCGCAGGGTCAGGGGACGATTAGCGGCGATAGATATTACCTATATGCCAGGTCGTTGACGGGCTTGCTTCCTGGGGGTTTTATGTGACAAGAGCTTTGGGAAGGGGAATCTCCAAAGCCCTGTTTCCGGACGAAGGGCACCGGAACCACCTGGACACCTGACCGGGCGTTCAGAAGACACATACCAGGAAATGAGCATGCAATGACAGAAGACAGAAGAACCCAGTTCCACCAGATAGCCCATGGCCAGACAAGCCGCCCCTGGCTGACCTCTGCCTGGCAGCACCACATCGGTCACGAGTACGGGGCCGAGCATTTTGCCGCAGCCACCTTGAACTTCGTTCGCAAGTGGGATTGGGACTGGGTCAAGATCAATCCGAGGGCCATCTACTATGCCGAGGTCTGGGACGCAGTCTACGACAGGGATCACTATGATTGGCTGATCCCACGCACCGTCCGCACGGCCATCCAGGAGGCAGGGGACATCGCCCGCATCGACTATCGCGACCCTGAAACCAACAAGGTCCTCCAAGAACAGATCCAGGCTGCCAGGGCCATCCGCGACGGTCTTGAGGACCGAGCAGTCATCGACACGGTCTTCTCCCCGCTCTCGGTCCTTCTGCAATTGGCCGATCTTCCCCTCTATCCCGAGGGGCAGGGCTCCGCGCAGGAGGACGACAGGGGCCTGAACAGACAGACGCTGATCTTCGACCAGCCCGAGGCGGCCAAGTCAGCGCTGGACAAGATCACCCGGACCCTGGCCGACTACGCAACCCTGCTGGTCAGCCCCAAGGAGCAGGGCGGAGCCGGTCTGGACGGCATCTTCTTCGCCGAAACGGGGCTGGCCAGCCATGGCTACTTCAACCAGGCGCAACTGGAGGAATGGGCCAAGCCCTATGACCGGATCGTGATCGAGGCGGTCAGACAGGCCGATCCCGAAGCCCTGGTCCTGGTGCACACCTGCCGGGAGGATGCGCACCCCGAAGAATTCACCGACCTGAATCCTGATTTTCTTCATTGGGATCAGTTCCGCCCAGGCAATCCTGAAATCAGCACCGACTTTCCAGCGGTGCCCGTGGGAGGAGCCGACTTCGAACTCTTCAACCCGGGCAGCGATGTGGACCAGATCCGCCAGGAATTGGATCAGACCATCCAGGCCAGTCAAGGCCGTCCCTTCCTCCTGGCGCCCTCATGCACCATTCCGACGCCCGCCGACGAGGAGGCCCTGCGCCTCCTGAGCGGAACCCGGGCCCCCAAGCAACGCTGAATCCACACACAACCCACCGACATCAACCGTCAAACTCCAAGGGAGACATCATGGTCATCACATCAAAGCAGCACCAGCCGCATCATGGCACCATCAGGGCAATGGTTGCCCTCATGATCACCATGGCCATGGCCGGGGCGCTGTCGGCCTGCGGATTGGGAGGCGACCAGGGCTCCTCTGCAGGATCGTCGGATCATGTGACCGTCGCTGCCATCTACCCCAAGACCGGTCTCTACGCCGAGTACGGCAAGATGTTCCAGCAGGGCTTCGACCTGGCCAAGGACCAGGTCAACAAGAAGGGCGGCATACAGGGCAAGCGCCTGGACATCGACTACTACGACACCCAGTCAGACGCCAAGCAGGATGCCGCCGTCGCCCCCAAGATCGCCTCCGACAAATCGGTCATCGCCGTTGTGGGAGACTACTCCTCGCCGGCCTCCTCAGCCGCATCGCCCATCTTCCAGCAGGCCGGGCTGGTCCATTACGGCTTCAACAACTCCTCGCCGACGTTCACAAATTCGGGTGATCATGTCTGGACACCGCAGATCTCGCAGAAGATTAACCAGGAAGTCAACGCTGAGGCGGTGGCCAAGCGAGCCAAGAAGATCTCCGTCGTCTATATAGAAAACGACTGGGGGAAGGAATCCTTCCAGTACTTCAAGGAGGCTGCGGAACGGCTCGGGGTGCAGATCGTCTACCAGTCCTCCTATCTGCCCGATTCCACGGACCTGACTCCAATACTGATCCCGGCCAAGAATGCCGCCCCCGAGGCCGTCGTGAACATCGGCTACGGACCAGATGGGGCGCTGGTCGCCAACACCCTGCGGGACAAACTGGACTATAAGGGACCCTTCTTCGGCGGTCAGGAGACCAAGGAGTTCCTCTCCCTGACCGGAGCGAACGCCCAGGGGGCCATCATTACCGGCGTCTTTTCAGCGACAGGCACCAAGGACGCGAAAGCCAAGGCTTTCGTCAAGAGCTTCGAGGACCGGTATCACACCGTTCCGGGCAACTTCGAAATCACTGCCTACCAGGCCATTATGGATCTGGCCTACGCGGGCGAGAAGACCAGCCCCACCAGGGAGGGCATCCAGGAGGCCCTGGGCAAGGTCAAGGACTTCCCGCTCTACCAAGGCCGGGGAGGAACCTTCCGGTTCAATACCAAGACCCGACGGGCGGATACGATCAAGCCCATCCTCCTCCAGGTGGATCAGGGCAAATTCAAACAGATCGAGGAGTGAGCAGCGATCATGGTCGAGACGCTCTTTTCCGGACTCATCCACGGCGGTGTGTACGCTCTGGCCGCCGTGGGGATGTCCCTGGTCTTCGGAGTGACCAATGTGGCCAACTTCGCACAAGGATCCCTGGTAGCGGTCGGCATGATGACGGCCTGGTGGGTAGGCTCCTCCCTAGGCTGGGGACTCGTTCCCACCATATTGGCCGTCGTCCTGGTCACGGGCCTGGTCGGCCTGATCACCAACCTCCTGGTCATCACTCCCCTGGAAGGCCGGCAACCGATCGCCGCTCTCCTGGGCACCGTGGGTCTAGGACAGGTCCTGGATAACGGGATGCAGCTGATCTTCGGCTCTCAGACCAGGCCCTTCCCCCAGCTGCTGCCCACCCACAACCTGCATGCGTTAGGCATCAGCTTCGGCACCTCCGACCTGGTCATGGGTCTGGTCGCCCTGGCCAGCATGGTTGCGCTCTGGGCCTTCTTGACCTACGGCAGGACCGGACAGGCAATCAGGGCCACCTCCCAGGATTCCCAGGCCGCATTGCAGATGGGGGTGCCGGTCACCTCCATCCGCACCATTGCTTTCGTCATCGGTTCGATCCTGGCGGGCATCGCGGGAATTTTCATCGGCCTGTTCAAGACGAACATCAACCCCATGGATGGCAACGCCATCGGCATGACGGCCTTCGTGGCCGCAGCCATCGGCGGGCTGGGTTCCATCCCCGGAGCCATCATCGGCGGCCTGGTGCTGGGTTTGGCCGAGGCTGTCGGCGTAGGACTCTTCGGCGATGGCGTGCATGACCTGATCACCTTCGGCACCCTCCTGCTGGTGCTGATTCTCAAGCCTTCAGGCTTCCTGGGCCGCAAGGCGGATATGGGCAAGGAACCCATGACCGGAACCCTCCCGGAAGCCGCCAGACCCATCCGACTGCCGCTTTGGGCCAATCTCGGCCTTGCGGCAGCCGCTCTGGCCACCCCCTTCATTTTCTCCGACCACCTGGCTGGGATCGGGACCCAGGTTGCCATCTACGCCATTGCCGCAGTGGGCCTGACCTTGATCTCGGGCTCGGCCGGTCAGACCATCCTGGGGTTGGCGGGACCTGTGGCCGTGGGAGCCTACGCTTCGGCTCTCTTGACCATGCGTCTGCATTGGCCTTTCACGCTCTCCCTGCTGGGCGCGGCCGTCATCGCCGCCCTGGCCGCATCCCTGCTGACATTCCCGGTATGGAAGCTCAGTGGCCACTATGTGGCTATCGCCACCATAGGGGTGGGAGCAGTCATGGTCGCCGTCATCCGCATCTGGGAACCGCTGACCAGGGGCTCGCTGGGTCTGCAGGGCATTCCCCTGCCGACCTTCCTGGGCAAGCCGCTCTACACCCAGCAGATGCAGTACCTGCTGGACCTGGTCGTTCTTCTGCTCGTCCTTGCGGTGACCTCTCGGATCCGGTCCTCACACCTGGGTCACGTCTTCGAAGCCATCGGCGAGGACGGCCAAGCGGCCTGGTCCCTGGGGATCAGGACAGGGGCCTACAAGGCGCTGGCCTACGCCCTGGCATGCGGGTCGGCAGGTATCGCAGGAGCCCTGCTGGCACACCAGTACACCTATATCGACCCGACCCTCTTCAACCCGACCATGTCGACCCTGATCCTGACCATCATCGTCCTGGGTGGGATGAAGTCCCCGACCGGAGCCGTGATCGGCTC
The DNA here is from genome assembly GCF_016101425.1 of Bifidobacterium sp. W8112. Lineage (NCBI taxonomy): Bacteria > Bacillati > Actinomycetota > Actinomycetes > Bifidobacteriales > Bifidobacteriaceae > Bifidobacterium > Bifidobacterium sp. W8112. The sequence goes on from NZ_JACFQN010000001.1 coordinate 618,337, forward strand.
CCTGATTCTGGTAGGCGCCCCTGAACTGCTGCGCATCCTGCCCGAGGTGAGAATCATGGCCTACGGACTCGTCCTGATCATCTTCATCATCTGCAGACCACAAGGCCTGTTCTCAACCAAAAGGAGGGCATGATGACAGGCAGTCAGCATAGTCCCGAACCCGCACGCGACAATCCCGATCAACCCCTGCTCAGCGTGCGCGATCTGAGCAAGAGCTTCCAAGGACTACAGGCGGTGGCCGACGTCAACATGGATCTGGCATCCGGCCAGGTGATAGGCATTATCGGCCCCAACGGATCAGGAAAGTCCACGACCATCAACCTGATCTGCGGCTTTCTCAAGCCCGACTCGGGCCAGATCAGCCTGAGGGGACGCACCGTGACCGGCCTGCCCGCCACGGACATGGCCGAGCAAGGGGTGTCCCGCACCTTCCAGAACGGCAGGGTCTTCCCGACCATGAGCGTTGAAGAGAACGTGGCCGTAGGATTCCATAGGCGCCTGGAAGCCCGCAGGCCCTTTCGCCGTCTAGAGAGGTGGCCCATCCTGCGATGGATTCCCCTGCTGGCGCAGACCTGGCTGACGCTGGTGCCCGGTCCCGCCTGCCGGAGGGAGGCGGGCGCCGAACGCAAGGCCGTCCAGTCCGAGATCGACAGATTCAGCAAGCGCCTGGAGGAACATCGCACCCAGGCCGCCTATACCCTGTCCTACGCCAACCGGCGACGCACCGAGATAGCCAGAGCCCACGTCAGCTCCCCCGACATCCTGGTTTTGGACGAACCCACCGCAGGAATGAACCAGTCGGAGACGGCCGAGGTGTTGCAGCAGCTCCTGGAACTCAAGGCCCAGGGGCAGACCATGCTTCTTGTCGAGCACAAGATCGATCTGATCGAAGCGCTTTGCGACCAGGTCATCGCCATGGACGGCGGCCGGATCATCGCTTCCGGACTTCCCAGGCAGGTCAGTGCCGACCCCCGCGTCATCACCGCATACCTGGGCGACCGCAGACCCCGCAACGATGCCCCCATGAACGGGCAGGCGGATGTTCTGGCCCGGCAGAACGCCCTGGCTCCGGTCACCGCTGCGGAACCGATTGATGGCCAGGATCCCGACAGCACGGGAACCAGGCTGAGAGCCAAGGCTGAGGCCTCTGATGATGAGGGGAAGCCGACAGCCGAGGGGGAACGAACATTGCTCTCCCTGGATGGAGTCGATGTGAGCTATGGCCCGGTCAAGGCCTTGGACCATGTCAGCCTTCGCGTCCCCCAAGGCGGCATCGTTTCCCTTCTGGGCGGGAATGCGTCGGGCAAGTCCACAACCATGAAGACCATCCTGGGCCTGCTGGCTCCAAAGGAGGGGACCATCCGTTTGGATGGACAGGAAATCACCCACACCCCCACCAAGGATCGGGTCCGTTCCGGAATCGCCTCAGTTCCGGAGGCAAGAAGGGTCTTCGCGGCCATGAGCGTGGAGGAGAACCTGCGTATGGGCGCCTACACCCAAAGGGAGCGCAATCAGATCGAACAGGATCTGGATACCATATATGAGCGCTTCCCCCGCCTGGCCGAACGCCGCGGGCAGCAGGCCGGCACCCTTTCAGGAGGCGAGCAGCAGATGTTGGCCTTCGGCAGGGCTCTGATGAACCATCCCCGGCTGATATGCATGGACGAGCCGACCATGGGCCTCTCGCCCAAGCTGGTCGACCAGGTGCTTGAGCAGATCGCCTCCCTTCGCGACCAACTGGGCATCTCCATCCTGCTGGTCGAGCAACAGGCCGAGCTGGCCCTGTCCATCGCCGACTACGGGTACGTGCTGCAGAACGGCCTGATCCGTCTGGAGGGGCCCGCCCGACAGCTCTTGAATGATGAACGTGTCCGCCAGGCATACCTGGGCAAGGCAACCTCCCGATAGCGGGCGATAAGGAACACCTATGGGGGCAACCTTGCCTGAGACTCTGAAAGAAGATTCGATGGTGGGCTAGCAAGGGATTCCCAACCGGACACAAGCAGAGGGGCACAACCGTATGAGCAAAGGATTCGCAACAAGAGCCGTCCATGACGGCTATGACTGTCAAAGCCAGGGCGGGGGCGCAGCCAGCGTCCCCATCTACCAGTCGGCCGCCTTTGACATGGTCACCGCCGACCGGGGAGATGCCCTGGCCGCCGGCGAAATTCAAGGATTCTCATACTCTCGCCTGGCCAACCCCACGGTCAAGGTCCTGGAGGACCGCCTGGCCAGTCTGGAGGGGGGCAAGGGGGCTGTAGCCATGGCCTCGGGGATGGCCGCCGTGTCGTCCGCCCTCATGTGCGCAGCCGAAGGTGGCGGGAGGCTGATCTCCCCTGTCGATCTTTATGGAACATCCGTGGATACCATGAAGACCTTCTTTCCCAACTTCGGCATCGAAACGGATTTTGTGGACGACATCAACGACCTTGAGGCAGTGGAATCCCTGATCCAGGACGGCACCAGGGCCATCTTCGCTGAGTCCGTGGCCAATCCGTCCACAGCCATCGCCGACATCCCCGGCCTGGCCGACCTGGCCCATCGGCATGGGTTGGCCCTGATCATCGACAATACGGTGCCCACGCCCTACCTGCTCAAGCCGATCGACTTCGGCGCCGACATCGTCGTCCACTCGACCACCAAGGGGATCAGCGGCCACGGCAACGCCCTGGGTGGGGTCATTGTGGATGCAGGACGGTTCGACTGGGGCAACGGCCGCTTCCCGCAGATGAGCCAGCCCGAGCTGATCATCAGCGACGAGCGGCACGGGTCCATGGTCAGCTTTCTGGATGCCTTCGGCAAGATGGCCTTCCTGCACAGGGTCCATACCAAGTACCTGCACACCTTTGGGGCGGTCATGAGCCCCTTCACCGCCTACCTGCAGCTGACCGGCCTCGAGACCCTGGCCCAGCGGGTCGCCACCGAGGTGAAAACGGCAACAACCCTGGCCCGCCACCTGCTGACCATTCCCCAGGTGGAGCAGGTCAACTATTCGGGCATACCCGAGGGCCGGCACCAGGGCGATGCAGACCAGCAGGACCGCCTGGCATCGACCCTGCTGCCCAAGGGCATCGGCACGATCCTCTCCTTCAGGGTCCAAGGGGGCTACGAGCAGGTCAAGCGCATCGTGGACTCGGTGCGTCTCATGAGCTACATGCCCAACATCGGCGACTGCCGCACCCTGATTGTGGACCCGGCCAGGATCACCCACAGGGAGGTTCCAGAACCCTACCGCCTCAGCGCCGGTGTGGGCGACGACCTGATTCGAATCTCCGTAGGCCTGGAGAACCCGGACGACCTGATCGCCGATCTGGATCAGGCCTTTGCGGCCGCCTACCAGGGCGCTCTCTGAAGGCTGAGCCCCCTACATCGCCAAACCCGTTCTGCTTCCAACACTATCCGCAGATAATGCGGGGCAGGAACATAGGCGGATTTGCATAAGGAAGAACGCCTGTATAAAAAAGAACCCGACCAGATGGTCGGGTTCCGATGAAGCCAAAAGACGGGAAGAACTCAGCGGGTCTCCCGGTGCAGGGTATGCTTGCCGCAACGGGGGCAGAACTTCTTGAGCTCCAGACGGTCAGGAGTGTTACGACGGTTCTTGGTCGTAATGTAATTACGCTCCTTGCACACGGTGCACGCCAGCGTAATGCCAGGACGGATATCTGCGGCTTTTGCCATGGTTCACCTCTATAGTCGTTGCACGACCGACGTATGTCGGCCACAGTAGCGAGGAAGAGACTCGAACTCTTGACCTTACGATTATGAGTCGTACGCTCTAGCCAGCTGAGCTACCCCGCCAGAGAGCCTCGGGTGAGAATCGGACTCACGACCTCTTCCTTACCAAGGAAGTGCTCTGCCACTGAGCTACCGAGGCGTGGCGGATAGAGGATTCGAACCTCTGAAGCATTACGCGGCTGATTTACAGTCAGCTCCCTTTGACCGCTTGGGAAATCCGCCATGCCGCACTAGAACCGGAGCTCCGTACGGCAACTTGCCTATAATGACATGTTTTTCTGTTTTCCGCAAGTCCCGCTCCAACGTCGTGTCTTCCCCGTCAGAGCGGGACGGATGGGTCAGAAATCCCAGTCCTCGTCGTCCGTCTCCACGGCCTTGCCCATGACGTAGGAGGAGCCCGAGCCGGAGAAGAAGTCGTGGTTCTCGTCGGCGTTGGGGCTCAGCGAGGCGATGATGGCGGGATTCACATCGGTGGTGTCCGAGGGGAAGAGGGCGGGATAGCCCAGGTTCATCAGGGCCTTGTTGCCGTTGTAGCGCAGGAACTTGGTGACGTCCTCCACCAGGCCCACCCCGGAGTACAGGCTCTCGGTGTATTCCACCTCGTTGTCGTACAGGTCGCCCAGGAGCTCGTAGGTGTAGTCGCTCATGGCCTGGCGCTCGGAGTCGGAGACCTTGGCCAGCCCCTTCTGGTACTTGTAGCCGATGTAGTAGCCATGCACGGCCTCGTCCCGGATGATCAGACGGATCAAATCGGCCGTGTTGGTCAGCTTGGCATGGCTGGAGAAGTACATGGGCAGGTAGAAGCCCGAGTAGAAGAGGAAGGACTCCAGCAGGGTGGAGGCCACCTTGCGTTTCAGGGGGTTGTCGCCCTCGTAGTAATCCAGGACGATCTGGGCCTTGCGCTGGAGGAACTCGTTGTGCTCGCTCCACTCGAAGGCAGCGTCGATCTGAGGGGTGGAGGCCAGGGTGGAGAAGATGGAGGAGTAGGACTTGGCATGGACCGACTCCATGAAGGCGATGTTGGTGTAGACCGCCTCCTCATGGGGGGTCAGTGCATCCGGGATCAGGCTGACGGCACCCACGGTCCCTTGGATGGTGTCCAGAAGGGTCAGGCCGGTGAAGACCCGCATGGTCAGGGTGTGCTCCTCCTCGCTCATGGCCTGCCAGGAGGGCAGATCATTGCTGACGGGAACCTTCTCAGGCAGCCAGAAGTTGCCAGTCAGACGGTCCCAGACCTCCAGGTCCTTCTCGTCCTCCAGACGGTTCCAGTTGATGGCAGAGACCCGGTCGATCAGCTTCAGCGGCTGCCGGGGAATGGAAATGGGTGGGACCATGGTTGATTGCTCCTTGTTGGATGGGTGTTCGACAGTGCGAAGCGGATCATGACAGGACCGTCAGTCTACCGCATGGACGGACCCAACCTGTGGATGTGGATACCAAAGGGCCGGCGCCGCCCCAAAGACGGCACCGACCAGTGATTGCATAGGCCTGAGGACAGATGCCTTAAAGCATGCAGCTGACGCAGCCTTCGACCTCGGTGCCTTCCAGCGCCTGCTGGCGGATCCTGATGTAGTAGAGGGTCTTGATCCCCTTGCGCCAGGCGTAGATCTGAGCCTTGTTCAGGTCGCGGGTGGTGGCCGTGTCGGGGAAGAAGAGGGTCAGCGAGAGCCCCTGATCCACATGCTGGGTGGCCTCGGCGTAGGTGTCCACGATCTTCTTCCAGCCGATCTCGTAGGCGTCCTCGAAGTAGTCCAGGTTCTCGTTGGTCATGTAGGGAGCCGGGTAGTAGACGCGCCCGATCTTGCCCTCCTTGCGGATCTCGATCTTGGAGGCGATCGGGTGGATGGAGCTGGTGGAGTGGTTGATGTAGGAGATGGACCCGGTCGGGGGGACGGCCTGGAGGTTCTGGTTATAGATGCCGTCCTTGAGGATGGCCGCCTGGAGTTCCTTCCAGTCCTCCACCGTGGGGATGTGGACCTGATACTGGTCGAAGAGGTCCTTGATTCGCTGGGTCCTAGGCTCCAGGGAACGGCTACCCTCGGTGTACTTGTCGAAGTAGTTCCCCTGCCCTGCCGGCTTGGCATAGTCGGACTTGGCGAAGGAGGCGAAGGCCTTCCCCCGCTCCACGGCCAGGGCATGGGAGGCCCTGTAGGCGTGGTAGGCCACGGTCATGAAGTACATGTCGGTGAAGTCCAGCCCCTCCTCGGATCCGTAGTGGATGCCCTCGCGGGCCAGGAAGCCATGGAGGTTCATCTGGCCCAGGCCGATGGCATGGCCCTCGTCATTGCCCCGCTTGATGGAGGGGACGGCCTCGATGTTGGTGTGGTCGGAGACGGAGGTCAGGGCCCGCACCGAGGTTTCGACCGTGTCAGCCAGGCCGCCGTCCATGGCCTTGGCGATGTTGAGGGATCCCAGGTTGCATGAGATGTCACGGCCGATATGGTCGTAGTTCAGGTTCTCGGAGTAGGTGCTGGGCTCCTGGACCTGCAGGATCTCCGAGCAGAGGTTGGACATGGTGATCCGGCCGTCGATGGGGTTGGCCTTGTTGACCGTGTCCTCGAAGAGGATGTAGGGATAGCCGGACTCGAACTGGATCTCGGCCAGGGTCATGAAGAAGTCGCGGGCGTCGATGTACTTCTTGTGGATCCGCTTGTCCTTGACCATCTCCTCGTAGTGCTCGGTGATGGGGATGTCAGCAAAGGGCTTGCCGTAGACCCGCTCCACGTCGTAGGGCGAGAAGAGGGCCATGGGCTCCTTGCGCTTGGCCAGCTCGAAGGTGATGTCGGGGATGACCACGCCCAGAGCCAGGGACTTGATGCGGATCTTCTCATCCGCGTTCTCCCGCTTGGTGTCCAGGAAGCGCATGATGTCAGGGTGGTGGGCCGACAGGTAGACGGCGCCGGCACCCTGACGGGCGCCCAGCTGGTTGGCGTAGGAGAAGGAATCCTCCAGGAGCTTCATGACCGGGACCACGCCGCTGGACTGGTTCTCGATGTGCTTGATGGGCGCGCCCATCTCGCGCAGGTTGCTGAGCAGCAGGGCCACGCCGCCGCCCCTCTTGGACAGCTGCAGGGCGGCGTTGACACCGCGGGAGATGGACTCCATGTTGTCCTCGATGCGCACCAGGAAGCAGGAGACCGGCTCGCCGCGCTGGGCCTTGCCCAGGTTCAGGAAGGTGGGGGTGGCGGGCTGGAAGCGGCCGGAGATGATCTCGTCCGTGTACTTCATGGCGGCCTGCTCGTCCCCGTCGGCCAGTTCCAGGGCCACGGCCACGCAGCGCTGGGGGAAGTCCTCCAGGTAGCGCTTGCCGTCGAAGGTCTTCAGCGCGTAGGAGGTGTAGAACTTGAAGGCGCCCAGGAAGGTCTCGAATTCGAAGCCGCTCTCGGCCGCATGCTGGTAGATCCTGTCCAGGAACTCAGGGGTGTAGCGCTCGAAGACCTTCCGATCGTAGTACTCGTGGCCCAGGAGGTAGGCGATCCGCTCGGCCGTGGAGGGGAAGGTCATGGTGTTGGGCCCCACGTGCCGGTCCATGTACTGGCGCTCGGCCTCGTGGTCCTTGTCGAACTGGATCCTGCCGTCCTTGTCGTACAGGTTCAGCATGGCGTTCAGGGCATGGTAGTCGTGAGCCGGATCGAAGGTCTCCTCATCCTCGGATGCGGTCCTGTCCAGGGCCAGGGACGTGTCCTCGTTTGCTCCCATCGGGTGTCCTTTCATGAAAATTACAGTGATGGTACGTGTAATGCAATTGGCTCAGGACTCGGGATGGTTGCGGAAGAAATCCACAACCCCACGGCGGACCTTCTCCTGGTCCTCCTTGGTGCCCATGAGCTCGAAATAGTAGAGGAAGGGCACATTGCACTTGCGGGAGATGATGTCCCCCGCCATGCAGAAGGCCTCCCCGAAGTTGGTGTTGCCGGAGGCGATGACCCCGCGGATGCCGGCCCGGTTGTCCGGGTCGTTCAGGAAGCGCTTGATCTGCGGCATGACCGCCTTCTTGGCCGATCCGCCCCCATAGGTGGGGACGATCAGGATGTAGGGCTGTCGAATGTTGAGCGGCGGGTCCTTGGGCCTCAGAGGGATGCGGAAGACATCAATCCCCTCCTCATCCAAATGGCAGTTGGCGATGAACCGGGCGGTGTTGCGCGAGGCCGATGAGAAGTAGACCACAGCCCCCAGGCGCTGACCCTGGGCGGCGAACTCGGGAGCGCTGAGCTCCGAATCAGTTCCGGCGGTCTGCTGTTGCTCCATGCTTCCTCCTGATCAGGCCATCCAGAGCCTGTCTTGACGGTGATGCCCGCCCTGAGGACGGACCGATCAGAACCCGCCCAGCGCGAGCCTGAACTACTATATGTGCTGTTGATCTTGAAAACGGTGAGCATATCTAGGGTTTTCTGTGCCCAATATCACACCGTCTCCACCTGGCCTAGAAGTCCCAGTCATCGTCGTCCGTGGACTCGGAATGCCCCATGACGTAGGAGGAGCCCGAACCCGAGAAGAAATCATGGTTCTCGTTGGCCGATGGCGACAGGGCCGCCAGGATCTCCGAGCTGACATCGGTCTGGTCGGCTGCGAACCGGGCCGGGTAACCCAGGTTCATCAGCGCCTTGTTGGCATTGTAGCGGACGAAGGCGAAGACATCATCAACGAAGGGGAAGCCCTCATAGATCTGCCCGGAGTAGACCATCTCCAGGTCGTAGAGCTTGTCCAGCAGATCATTGGTGAACTTCTCCAGCATGGCCTGGTCGGCCTGGGTCCTCTCCTCCAGACCCCGCTGATACTTGTAGCCCGAGTAATAGCCGTGGATGGCCTTGTCGCGCAGGATCAGCCGGATCATGTCAGCCGTGTTCATCAGCTTGGCATGGCTGGAGAAGTAGAGGGGCAGGTAGAAGCCTGCGTAGAGCATGAGGGAGGAGAGCATGGTGGAGGCCACCTTGCGCTTCAGAGGATCCTCGCTGACGTACTCGTGCAGGACCGTGTGGACGCGCTCCTGGAGGACGTCGTTGGCCACGGCCCAGCGGTAGGCCTTGTCGATCTCCTCGCTGGAGCAGAGGGTGGAGAAGACCGAGGAGTAGGACCGGGCATGGACCGACTGCATGAAGGCGATGTTGGTGTAGATGGCCTGCTCCTGCTCGGTGCGGGCGTGATCGATCTGCACCAACTCGCCGATGGTGGCCTGGGTGGTGTCCAGCATGGTCAGTCCGGTGAAGACGCGGACCGTGGTCTGGCGCTCATGATCGGTCAGGGTGTTCCAGGATGGGATGTCATTGGACAGCGGCACCTTTTCGGGCAGCCAGAAGTTGGAGACCAGGCGGTTCCAGACCTCGAGATCTTTTTCGTCGGTGATCTTGTTCCAGTTGACCGGGCGGATCCTGGCCTCAGGGGTGACCCGGTACTGGGGCGGGGTGATGGATTGGCGCATCATCTCGTCGTCGGCATAGACACCGGCCTCTGCCTTGGTGTTTTCTTTGGTGCTTTCCTGCTGGCTCATGACAAAACCGCCTTTCGTGAATCAGTCGACTGCTGCTGGAGCTGCACTCCCATTCCGGCCAGAATGGCCCTGACCGCTTGAACATCCTCCGCGGTGCCCAGCAGCTCGAAGCGATAGAGCTCAGGGACGCCGCACCGGTGGGCTATCAGCGGTCCGGCCGCGCAATAGGCGCTGCCGAAGTTCCGGTTGCCCGAGGTGATGACCCCGCGGATCAGCCCGCGGTTGACCGGATTGTTCAGGAAGTGGATGACCTGTTTGGGCACGGCCCCCTTGGCTGACCCGCCGCCATAGGTGGGCACCAGCAGAAGGTAGGGCGCATCCATGACGAGCATGGGCTGGCGCCGCTCGTACAGGGGGATGCGGAGAGGCTCCTCCACACCCAGCCGCTGCACAAAGCGGTGGGTGTTGTTGGAGACGCTGGAGAAATACACCAGCCTGAAGGCACCATCGGGAGGATCGTGCCGATCCACATCTGCTAAGGACATAGGGACTGCTGCTCCTTGGTAAACACTATATATTGGATTGACTTGGCCAGCCAACCACAATATATAGGTTTATCCAAGACGACACAAGTTCACAGGAGCAAAACCGTCCCCGCTGTGACATTCCATACAAGAACGGAGACGGCAGTCGAATGCATTGACGATTGCGCCAGTGCAACCTTCAGTCGGAGATCAGGTCCTGCGGCAAACCCTGTCGACGCAGGCCGGCGCAAACCTCCAGGACCCGGTCGTTGGCCTCCCGCTCCCCCACAGTGATGCGAATGCCCTCGCCAGGGAAGGTTCTGACCGATAGGCCTGCGTCGCGGAAATGCTGATCAGCCTGCGCCGCAGCCTGGCCAAGAGGCAGCCAGTAGTAGTTGGCCCGAGGTTCAGGAATCTTCCACCCCTGCTCCTGCAAACCAGCCAGGATCCTGGCCCGTTCCTGCTTGAGTGCCTGGACCCGTTCGGCCAGGCGGTCCTGTGCATCCAGGCTGGCCATTGCCGCCGTCTGGGCCGCATCGGTGACGCCGAAGGGCAGGGCCACCTTGTTCATGCCGGCAATGATTGGCTCGGCAGCCACGGCGTACCCGATCCGCAGACCGGCCAGTCCGTAGGCCTTGGAGAAGGTCCGGGCCACGATCACATTGGGATGCTCGCGCATGAGCGACAACCCGTCAGCGCGATCAGGATCGTCGTTGAACTGTATATAGGCCTCGTCAAAGAGCACCGGCAGATCCGCAGGCAGGGCCTGCAGCAGACGTTCGGCCTGGTCGCGGTCGACGTTGGTCGCAGTCGGATTGTTGGGATTGTTGACGATGACCAGTCTGGTGTGGTCGTTGACCGCGGCGATCATGGCATCGATGTCATGCCGCCCCTCGGTATCCAAGGGCACGGGCACCCCGGTGGCTCCAGCCGAGGTGACGATGATGGGATAGGCCTCGAAACTGCGCCAGGGATAGACCACCTGATCGCCATGACCGGCCACCAGATCAACCAGCTGGGTGATGACCTCGGTGGACCCGCATCCCAGCTGAATGCATGCAGGATCCACCCCGTGCAGCTGGGCCAACCGCTCCACCAGACGGGTGCCATGCATGTCCGGATAGCGGTTCAGATGGCTCAGGGCCTGCTCGGAGACGGTCTGAATCACGCCGGGCAGGGGCGGGTAGGGGTTCTCATTGCTGGAGATCTTGTAGCTGGTGAACCCGGGAACAGCTGGTGCCGGACTGCCCTGCCGGTAACCGGGCAGGGCATCAATGCTGAGACGATGACGATAGTACATGGGCACCATGCTAGCGGCCGCCATATGTCCCTGCGGGGTCTGTTCCGCTGCACGGTCCTCCCGAGACGCGAATGGCCCCCGGTCCTTCCGCAGGACCGGGGGCCACAATCACCCTCTCTTTACTTGAGGATGGCCAGAACGTCGCGCGCGGACACGATCAGGTAGTCCTCGCCGCCGTAGTTGACCTCGGTGCCGCCGTACTTGGAGTACAGAACCTTGTCGCCAACCTTGACATCCATGGGGATGCGCTCGCCCTTGTCGTCACGACGGCCGGGACCCGCTGCCAGCACCTCGCCCTGCTGGGGCTTCTCCTTGGCGGTATCGGGAATGACCAGCCCGGAAGCGGTCTTGGTCTCCGCCTCAGCCTGCTTGATGACGATCTTGTCTTCCAACGGTGTGAGTGAAATCGACACTGTGGACCTCCTACATCTTGTGAGAACAGCCAATGAACCCACGCCGGAACGTCGATGAGAGGCTGACGAACACTCACCACGCATTCCTTTGCGCTACAAGTCATAGTAGCGCGAAATTAGCACTCTGCCAACTTGAGTGCTAACGCTGGTGGTGAAAGATCAATACCCGATCGGCCCCTCAGGACTTAGATGCCGGACGCCGCCGGGCCAGGATGGCCTCCACGCCGATGGACAGGGAGTCCTCGCTGCGGTCGGGCACCTCGACCTGGGCCTGCATTTCCTGCTTGTGAAAGTCGTCGGGTCGCTTGTCGGCTTTCTTCTGATCCGCCTGTTTCTTTTCAGGGGGACGGGCCACGGAGACCTGCCGGGTGGACTTGATCTCCAGGCTGTGAGGACCCTCATCCTCGCTCTTCTTGCCATCCATGTCCGATCCCTCGCCACTGGCTGATCCTAGGGAGAAGGAGATCAGATCCTGGCCCGCCGCCATACCGAAGGCATCCAAGGCCGGAGAGGGACTGATGCGCTTGAGCTCATTAGTGGCATCGTCCTGGGCCGACGAAGCTGGGCGCGCATTGCCAACGGACGCAGAGACCGGTCCCGACTTGCCCGACTGGGCAGCGGCGGATTGCACGGATGCCGACTGGGGAGAGGCGGACCGGGCTGCAGGCTTGGAGGCAGCGGACTTGTCCACCGACGACTTGGGCGCTGCGGGCTTGGAGGCAGCCTTTGCGGCCGTTGAGGATTTGGTGGTTGCCGGTTTGGAAGCCTTCGGCCGAGAAGCCGCTTGTTTGGATGGGGTCCGATCAGAGGCCTTCTTGGCAGCGGATGGCCTGCTCGTCGCATGCCCGGTTTGCGCAGCGGCCTTCTCGGTCGACTTGACGGACCCAGCCGAACCTTGAGTCTTACTGCTGCCGACTGCCGGATTTGCAGGCTTGGAGGAATTGTGCTGTCTGGCCTGAAGAGCTGCCTGCTGATCAGCCTTGGCCTGGGCCAGCGTTCGACGGATCTCGCCCTGGTCCAACACATCCGTGGCAGTTTCCGTGCGGCCCTCACTCTTGGCCTGACCGGGTTTGCCGGAGGTCTTGCTCTTAGTCAGACTGGCTGCCTGCTGACGACGCTGCCGGGCACGCCGCTGGGCTAAATTGCGCTCCCAGGCCCGGGCCTGGGCCGAGGCATGCGCGCCGGCGGCCAACACCACTACCACCAGCGCCAGAGGAATCAGCGTAAACCATGGGCTGTAGTCCACAAGGAAGGAGCAGCCGGCCACCAGCAGGGTGATGACCAAGAGGGCAAGAACCAGGATGCGACGACGACGTATGGCCGCGCGGCGCAACTGTCTGATCTGCTTGATGCGCTGGGCTTGACTGCGCCGGTTGCCATCCTGCTGCCCTTGCTGCATGACCAACCCTTTCACCGTCCTCGACTGCCTGTCGCAGAACCTCATGCCGTCTTCCCGACCCACCATGTGCAGGGAGGTGGAAAGCCTGTCCTGGCGATGCTCCGAGGCCCGCTTCATGCCCTTGACGGTGCGAAACGGCAGCCAACCCAGCACCAGAATCACCGCAATCACCAAAACCACGATGCTGCTGAGTGATTCATAAACCATAGGTACTACGTTAGTTGACGGTATGCCCCAAGCGGCAAGTCAAACCCAGCGTGTCGACCATGTCCGTCCCAGGAGCTCATAGACGAGCCAGCAAATCCGGATCGAATTGGTCACTGATCCAGGCAAAGGTCAGGTGGTCCCGCCACTGTCCGTTGACGTACATGTAGCTGCGGCGCAGCCCCTCCGGCTCCATGCCCAGCTTCCGGACTACGCGCAGGGACCGTTCGTTTTCTGGCAGAATCGCCACCTCAAGCCGGTGTAGATGGGGGCCCCTCCTGTCTCTGAATGCCCAGTCAGCCAGCATGGCCAGAGCCAGGGGCGCGAACCCATGACCAATCCAATCCTGGTCCACCCAGTAGCCCGCTGTCGCTGTACGCATGGACCCGTAGCGGATGGCACCCAAGGAAATCTGCCCCACGATGCTCTGATGAAACTCCATCAGAAAGACCGCTGAAGTGCCCTCCTGCCGGGCACGTTCCAGCTCCTGCATCCACTGGGCATAGGTCATGCCAGGTCCGTGGCGGGGATCCCCTGACTCCCATGGGGCCAGCCAATCGCGATTCCTCCATCGGACCGCGTTCCAGGCTGCTTGGTCGCCCTCGCGGATGGGCCTCAGCAGGAAGTCCCCATGGCCCGGGGGCGAAGTCAGACGATCAGGCAGATCCAGGGCATGGTCCGAACGGGCTCGGGAACCCTGCCAGACCTGGCGGAAGGTATGCAGAACCGACATGACTCCATGTTCTCACCGAACGGCAGCCGAAGCGGGCATGCGTCCACCAGGGAGAGCCCCCTGCTGGTAGAACTGAGGGCATGAACGAGCAGGAACGCATCGATGTGGACAAGCAGGATCGACGCGGCCGGTTGCTTGAAGCCCGACGGCGTATCGACCCGGCCCAATGCCTGGACGCAGGCCGCAAGCTTGCCGACCTGCTGGCAGGCCAGGTGCTTGCCAGGGTCGAACGCTCCCGAGGCGGCCAAGGCCTGACCGTGGCTGCTTTTGCCTCCATTCGAGGGGAGATAGCCATGGACCCCAGCCTGGAACTCCTCCTGGGCCGGGGCGACCAGGTGCTCATTCCAATGCTGGGTACAGGCACCGAAGTAGGTTGGGGTCGACTGCAATCACGGCAGGATCTGGGTGACATGAAGCGGATTCCAGGTTGGCGGCCTGACGAACCCGATATGCCTGCCCTGTCGGCACAGGCCTTGGGTACGGCTGATCTGATTCTGGTGCCAGCGCTGGCCATCGACCATGCCGGCATTCGCCTGGGTCGGGGTGGAGGCTGGTATGACCGTGCTCTGACCCTGCGTGCAGACCGGACCCCAGTAGTAGGCATCTGCTGGCCCGGCGAATTCGTGGAAGCCCCTCTGCCCCATCTGGACCATGATCTCCCCGTGGATGCAGTCCTGACGCCTGCAGGTTTCACGCCCACAGCCACAGGTCTGTCACGAAGGCCCGGCACAGACCATAATGGTGATGAACAAGGCTGACGAGAGGCCCGGTGCCGATTCTTCTGGTCGAAGCCACCACTAGGATATTGGGTATTGAACCAATCGTCGCGCGAACCGACCATCAGCGGAGGGAAAGAACGGTGCCCACCTATCATTATCGCTGCAAGAACTGCGGATACGACTTCACCAAGGAGCAGTCCTTCAACGACGAACCCATCACCATCTGCCCCAAGTGCGGGCAACAGCAGGTCCGCAAGATCTTCTCCGCAGTGCCCATCGAGTTCAAGGGTCATGGCTTCTACCGGACCGACGGGGCCTCATCCTCCTCTTCGAGCTCCACCAGCGGCAAGTAGACCGAGAGGCACATTCGACCACATCGACCATGCAGACCCATAGGCCGGCCAAGAACCTGGCAGGCTGGGGGCATGGTCGATTTTTCCATCTTCAGCAAGAAGGATAAGCCTTCATCGGCAGTCGGATCCCTGACCCGCCGGCGGCGACTTTTTCGGCTCAGGCGTGTGGGGACCGCCCTGGCATTGGGGCTGGCAGTGTTCTGTACCCTGCAGATCCTGGTCCAGGCCCAGGGCCGCCTGTCTATACTGGTCGCCGCACGGCCCATTGCACGCGGATCAGCCATCGAACCTGCCATGGTTGAAAGGCGGACCCTGCATGGCAGGGAGCGGCTGCCCGGCCTGATCTCCTCATATGAGCAAGTCCGTGGACGGCGGCTGATGATCAGCGTCCATACGGGGCAACCGCTAACGACGGCCATGATCAGCGCCAGACCGACGCAGCCGCCCGGGACCACTCCGGTGACCGTCCGCTTGACCGACGATCCGGGAGACCTGCAGGCTGGGGACCAGGTGAGTTTGCTGGCTTCAGGGGACTGCCCTGCTGATGCCGGCCCGCACCCTGTCCAGCCGAATTCCGGGCAGGCCTCAGGCGGCGGACACTGCATGATAGCCGAGAAAGCTCTGGCTCTACAACCAGCGCAGACAATCCCCAGGGACCGATCCGACCCGGAAGGGCGGGAGGGCAACCAAGTCCGGCAAGCATCCCAGGCCGTCTTCGCTCTGGATGCCGGCCAGGCTCTGCTCTTGCTGTCGCTGGATCCATCCACCCCTGTCATCGCCATCCGCCCCGACAGCACTTCTGCACCGACACCCTCCGATCATGTCGGAAAACCGAAACCATTCTGGGCCCGCGATAATGGAGGAAGAAGCAGGCATGGGCGCTCCATGCCTCACATCAGCTACGGAAGGATGCAGAATGGCCTCGATCAATCAGGTGGCGGCCAAGGATACCGCCGAAGCAGTCCACAAAATCTCGCAGATCAGCAACAAGGGCGTGCTGGGCGAGTTCAAGCAGTTCATCTCACGCGGTTCCATGGTGGATATGGCCGTGGGCGTGGTCATGGGTTCGGCGGTGACCAGTGTGGTCAACGCCATCGTCAACAATCTGATCAGCCCGCTGATCGCCATGATCTTCGGCAAACCGGATCTGTCGGGACTCCTGACCATCAGCTACCGGAACGCCACTATTTCCTTTGGCGCCATTCTGACGGCCCTGCTCAACTTCCTCTTGATCGCCATCGCCGTCTACTTCTGCATCATCATGCCCATCAACAAGCTGCGGCAGCTGAGCCGGGCAGCCTCGGGGATCAAGGATCAGCCCAATGCACCCAGCCCGCAAGACCAAAGCCTGCAGCTGCTTCGCCAGATCGCCGACGACATCCACCGGTCAACAGGTGCAGGCGACAGTGAACAGACCGGAACCGAACTGCCCAAGGGCCAGGATTAGGATCAGCGGTCAGTCGCCGCGCTCATGGGGAAAGAGCCCCCAATGCGGGGGCAGCTCGCCCAGGATCCGCCGATCATCCCCGTCAAGACGATCCTGCGCACAGACCCGATCCTGAGGATCTTCCTCGGTGCCATCAACATCAAACCGTTCCCTGCCTGGACGAACTACCCGGCGATGCCGACGCGGGTGCGAAGCTGCAGGCTCACCAGGCTGCTTCCCGCGCTCTGGTTGGTCATCCTTCGCCATTAACGCGCCTGCTGGTAGATATCGGCAAGGCGGGCGACGATCCTGTCGGCTTCTTTGTCAGGGTTGACAAAGGCCGAAACGCTCCAGACGGTCATGACCGACCATCCAAGATACTGCAGGTCCTCGGTGGTGAACCGGTGACGTTCCCGGGTGGACTGGGTGTGCATGAACTCGGCGTCGTCTGTCAGCACCGCCAAAGCATAGGGCTTGTTCTTGAGCCCGACCACCAACGGAACTCGGGGCGCCTGGTCGTACCCGTAATCCAGGGCTACATCCAGCCCCCGGGTTCGCAGCCGCTGGGCCAGATCCCGGAAGAGCACATTAGTGGACTGCTCGGCCTGCTCGGGCCGGACCGGTTCCGCGTCGGGGTGCTCAGCCCAGGTCAGCAGATCCTTGAGCAGACGCGGCCCAGGCTGGTGAAGACGGTCGTCTTCCAGGTCCTCAGCGGAAAATGCCGCGACGATGTCCAGATTCCGATCCGGCAGAACGAGAGCATCCAGCAGCATGCCCTTGCCCCCTTCGCCTTCCAGATCGCCGAACTGCTGCAGGAGACGGCCGTGAGTGGTCTTGGCAAACCCCAGAGTCAGGATTACGTCCGTGGCGCGAGCACCACAGACCTCGTCAATGCCGACGATGCGTACATGCCGCAGGAACTTGGCGAAAACCCTGTCCTTGGCTGCCGCCGATTTGAGTTCGGCGCCCAGCCGGGAGCGATGGGTTGCCGACAGCGTGACCACAGTCAGCAGATAACTGTTCGGCACCAGGGAGAAGGATCCGGCCCTGCGCTTGAGCATGTCGACAACGGCAGCGACCTCCTGTTGGCTGGACTCGACCAGCCCGGTGGCCATGACCGGGACGCCAGCGCCCTCCACCCTGGTCAGGGTCACCCTGCCAGGTTCCCGACAATCAGGGACAGGTGCCGGCAGATCCCCATAGCCGTGATCCTTCAGGAAGGTGTCCAAGCGAACCGAGCGGCGCGAGGGGCGGGCTTTGACGGTGACCGGGACCAGATGGCCGACCAGTTGCAAAAGGCCATCCGAAGTGATGGTAGGCCGGTGGGCGATGACTGCCACCTGCCGGGCCCGAGCCAACACAGTCAGCACCTGGATGGAAGGCATATGGGCTCCGGCATCGATGATGACCGTGTCGGCCAGCTGTGTCGGATTGGTCCTGGTTGCCAGCGTGGCCGGAGTCGCGATGATGATGGGCTTGGCCGCCGACAGGATGCCAGGGTGGGCCTGTTGGAAGACCGTAAGGGAGGCACCGGGGTTGCCGGCCAGCATGGTGTGCAGCTGATTGGCCTCCTGGGTGCGCGAGAAGAGCAGCTCGGACAGACGCTTTTCGCTCTCCTGGGCAACCATGGGGCCTACGCTGGCCACGTGCTGAGCATCCACCTGGCTGAAGCGGTCGGCTGCGTTGGACAGGGCGGAACCATCCTGGTTGGAGATGATCTGCGAGGAGCGCATGATGTCGTCGAAGACCGTGGTCCACCAGGCCAGTTGCAGCTCGGCCCGCACCGCCTTGCCTTCAACCTGACGGTTGCGCAGGTCCTGGACCAGCTCCTCCAGCCCTGCCTTGCTGAATTCACCCTCCAAAGCGCAGCGCTCAGGCAAGGTATCCAAGGCTGTATGGTCGTCAAAGAGCGCCTTGAGCCGCTCCTCCACCTTGTTGAGATCCATGGTCTCCAGATCGCCCCCGGCCGGAGTCGAGTCCAGGACGGTGTCCAGAGCTGTCATGTCGCGGATCAGGGATTCCTGCGTGTCGATGATGACGTCCAGTTTGGGCGGCAGGACCGGCCAGCCGCCGTGGGGGACGAAGGTCCGCCACTGCTCGGCCTGCTTGGAGACCACCACCAGCGACTCATGCAGATCCTCGACCTGGGCCCCGGGCCTGAGCAAGCTCTTGGCCTCCTTGACCAGACGTCTGCGTTCCCAGAATCCCAGGTTGGTGCCGTTGGCCTTGCGATCGGCCTTGGACTTGGTGGCCTCGATCATGGCGGGAATGTCGCGCTCGAATATGGAAGGCTGGAAGACATCCAAGACCCGGCGCAGGTTCTTGAGGACCACCACCTGCCGTCCCCAATCCTTGACGGTGGCAGGCACAGGGAATCCGCAGGTCTCTACCGTGGATTTGACCTGCTCACGGGTGTCCGGCAGAAGCCGCTGCAGAAGACGGACCACACGGGAGTACGCGTCCACAGCCTCGTTCTCGTTGACCAGGGTGGCTCCGAACCAGGGGGTGTCCTGGGGGCCGATGACGAATTCGCCCAGCTCGGCAGCCCTCTCCAGCTTGTCCGCCCACGTATCCAAATCGGGTTTCAGATCGTGGGCGGTGGCCGCGCCCAGACGGACACGGGTGGCAGGGTGCGTAGGCATATTGGCGATGTTGGCCAGATTCTGAATGGTTTGGTAGGCCGAAACCCCCCAGCTGGAATCCACCCCATGCAGATCGCCCAGGTAGCGGGTCAGTCGGGAACGGACACCCACAAGCTCATCAGCCACCTGGTCAAAATGCTCGCTGGCCTTGCCGGGTTTGAACCCCACTGCATCGATCAGCCGTTGGTCCAGGACCCTGCCCAGTTGATCATCGGTCAGATCGAGGGCCATATCAGCCATCCCAGCGGCATCCAAACGATGCTGGAAACGCCGCTTCTCCTCCACCACGCAGGGCACATAGAGCACGGTCCTGCCGGCGGTGACGCAGCGCGAGGCGATGGCCAGGGCATCGTCGGCGCTGTGGAGGCCGGTCTGCTCATCCACAAGCACGCTGTGCCCGGTCGCCACCAGCTGGGCGGCATAACGGACCCGGTTGTCCACGTCTCCAGCCTCAAACTCGCTGTGAGGGTCAGCATCGAAGGGGCTGTAGTCGGGCACTGGTCCGCCCTTGAGCCGCTCGGAGGCTGCCTGGTCGCCAGCCAAGGCATCCAGCAGATCGTTGCCGGTGGACCCAGCGGTCATCCGGTCCAGAATCCGAAGGCTTTCGCCCAGCAACTGGGCCGATGGCTCGATAAAGCACCCCAGAACGATTTTCCGCTCAATGGTGAAGTCACTGATATGCGGCGTGATCAGAGCCGTCATGTCCTTGAAAAGCGATGAGGTTTCAGGGGTGCCGCCCTGATAATGGGAGGCAGAAAACAGGCGATCCGGATCCAGGGTGATGCCACGCTCGCGCATGGCCGAGATCAAGGCAGGATTAAGATCCACCTTGCCTGTGAATCTGATGGAAGCCCTGGAGGCCCCCTGTGTGCTCTCATCGATGCGCACGGGATAGAGCAGTACGGGCATGTCGCGCCCCTGCCAGGCAGCCACCCCTACGACCATGGAAAGCTGGGCGAAACCGCTGGCACGCTCCTTGGCGGCCTGGTCGTCCAGAACCCGCTCCATACGGCGGTGGGCCGCACGCAGCATGCCGCGGTCCCGGAAAAGCGCATCCAGATGAACCTGGCCGCTGGCGAAAAGCTGGGCAATGCCTGAAGGATGCGCGTGCGTGAGATCCATCTGCGCCGCCAGTTGCGACACATTCTCCAGTGGGGTCAGTCCCACCTGGTTCTGGTAGTCCTGGCGCCATCCCCGGATTCGCTCCAGTGGAGTCAACGGGGCCTTGACTTCTTCTGCCGTACGGTCGGAGGAGGACCCGGCCGTCGATGCCTGTGCATCTTCGGCCCGTTTGTCTTCTTCCGATCCCCCGGTGCTCATTACCGTCTCGCTCATCCGTCCACTCACTTCCGCACGGCGTTCAGATATTCGTGATACCCGTCATTGTTGCGCAGGGCCGCGTCGATGTCCTGATCGCCCTGAGCCTCCAACCAGGCGTACAGATCATCATAGAGGGCCGGATTCATCGCCAGAAAGGGCAGCAGCTGGCGATGCTTGGCCATGGCGAACTGCAGGGCGAAGTCACCAGTACGCTTGGCATCATCGGAGCTCATTCCGTCCACCACGATGGCCTCCTGGCCACGGTCATAGTCACCCTTGGAGACCCGCTCGAAGACCGATCCGGGCTCGAAGGCCGGCTGATACTGCTGGTCATCATCCGGCTGATCCGCTGGCTGAGGACGTCGGGCCTGATCCGATTCCTTCTTGGAAAGGCGGGCCAGCTCTACGGCTCCCAGCGGGGTGAATCCCTGGGCGGTGTCCGCTTCCCTCCCCCGGCCTTGCCGTGATTGACCATCTGCATAGCCCCTGCGGCCGGAAGCTGCACGATCATCGCGATGCCGACGATCATCACGGGCATCGCGAGCATCCTGGTCGTAGCGATCCTGATCAGGGGCGGATTCAGCGGAACGGGAACGACGAGCATCAGCGAAAAGATCGCGGTCGACCGGCTGGCTGTCCTCCTGCCGAGTGCCGACCAAGGGCAGACTCTGCTCGGATTCGTGTTCCTGCCATGGCAGAGGCTGGCGGGCTTCGCCACCACGCCGATCACCTTCGCGGTCTTCGAATGCTCTGTCATCCGGCTGGTCGGCATAGGCCCTGCGAGGGTATGATCCCTGACCATCAGCCGAGCCGGCATCAGCCGGCCCCCTGTCAGTCTGGCCATGCTCAGCTGAATCAGAATCGTCAGAATACCGAACCTGCGGGCCTCGCGAATCTGTGGGCTCTGCTCTTCCGGAGAAAGGCGGCGACGGATTGCCCTCCGAACCCTGAGCGGCTGGGGCAGTCTTGGGACGATCCTGTGAAGCACCGCCGGCCTCTTGGGAAGAATCGGCTGTCTTGGCAGCGCCCAAGGCCATATCGTGAAGGGCAGTGACCCGGTTGCGGACCCCGTCGGCCTTGAAGATGCCAGTGGGCTCGCCGGCGCGCATGTCCAGAATGTCGTCGACGGACATTTCAGCCGCATCAGGCTCCACCATGCCCCGGGGCTGTGTGGAGTATGAGAAGAGGTCGGGCACCCGGGGCGAGGGATCGGTCTTATCCTCTTCGGGATTGTTGATGCGCACGAAGTCGACAGGGACATCTCCGAACTGGAAGCGGGCCGAGCTGCTGGACAGGGGGAAGGCGGCGTCCACGGGCAGCCTGACCAGGGAGCCGTCGGACTGGATCAGATAGGAGCCATTGGTGGAACCCATGTCGCGCAGGGTGGCCAGACCGTCCTGGTCGACGGCGAAAATGGCATGCCGCTTGGACATGGATTTAGTCTGATCGGGCACCTCCAGACGACGCCGACCGTCATCGGCCAGCGGACGCAGAGGCTTGCGGCCGATCTCGACGGTCTCGCCAGGCTTGAGCCGGGTCTCTTCCGCCCCATTGAACTTGATTATCCACACCTGCCCCGGTCGCCGATCGTCACTCACGTTTTCGACCTCCCAAATCTGCAGCCGCCTTCACTCGGTACTATCGCCTATTCTGTCATGAAACCCAGAGATAGGATTGATTGCGTGCCGAATTACCTGATAAAGGACACATGAGAGGCTCGCAGGCATAGCGCACCTCTTGGAGCCGTCCGGATCGGGAGTATCTGCAGGCCTGATTGTGGTAAACGGCAGGTGGCTCATTGCCTGCCATGAATCAATTCAGACACTTCGATCCACTATTGTGCGGAAAGCAAGCGACTCATAATCGTTTGGTCCAAGGCCGACCCAACAGGCACACCCATCCCCCATGGCATGGCCGGATATGGGAAAGCCCCGGGCCGTCGGTGACGGCACAGGGCTTTCCAGCATGCAAGGGCTCAGAAAGAGCCGATGACTACTTGAGCTCGACGGTGGCGCCGGCCTCTTCCAGCTGAGCCTTGGCCTTGTCGGCGTCCTCCTTCTTGGCACCTTCCAGGACGGCCTTGGGGGCACCGTCAACCAGAGCCTTGGCGTCGGCCAGGCCCAGGTTGGTGATGGCCTTGACGGCCTTGATGACCTGGATCTTCTTGTCGCCGATGGCGGAGAGGACGACGTCGAACTCGGTCTTCTCCTCCTCAGCCGGAGCAGCGGCACCGGGGGCGGCAGCGGCCACGGCCACGGGGGCGGAGGCCTCGACGTCGAACTCGTCCTCGAACTTCTTGACGAAGTCGGACAGCTCGACCAGAGTCATTTCCTTGAACGCGTCGATGAGCTCGTCAGCGGAGAGCTTGGCCATAATGGCTTCCTTTCATTTGTGGCGACCGGCATTGACTGGTAGGCCGATCACCGAACATCTTCTTTTGTATTTGCCGTATGGATCCGGGCCAGTGGCCGTGGACTCAGGCGGCCTTTTCCTGCTTCTCGCGCAGGGCGTCGAACGTGCGCACGGCCTTGGTAGGCACAGCGACGAACAGGTTGGCGGCCTTGGACATGGTGCCCTTGAGCGCGCCGGCCATCCGGGAGAGCAGAACATCGCGGGATTCCAGATCCGCGATCTTCTTCATGGCATCCGCGTCAGCAACAGCTCCATCAATGAAGCCGCCCTTGACGATCAGTGCCGGGTTGTCCTTGGCGAAATCACGCAGCGTCTTGGCGGCATTGACGTAATCACCCTTGACAAAGGTAATGGCGCAAGGGCCGGCAAGCATCTCATCGAGACCCTCGATTCCAGCCTCTTTGGCCGCAATCCGGGCTAGCGTGTTCTTCGCCACGTTGTAGGAAGTATCGCGGCCTAGCTTGTTTCGCAGATCGGCGACCTGCGGAACACTGAGCCCGCGGTACTCGGTGAGGATGATGGCGTCGGCGTCACGGAACTTGTCCGTCAGCCTGGCGACAGCCTCTTCCTTTTCGGGCCTTTTCATGGCGTTCCTTCCTAGACAGACCTCTGGAGGGAGCCGGGCGACTGAGCATGACAGGCAAAAAGAAAGCCCTGCCGACAGGCAGAGCAGAAAACAGGTCACGAGGACCGATTGGAAACTCAACCTGTGCTGGCTCGATCAACCGAACTTAGGAGACCCAAGGGTCCCGACCAACGGTCTTTGGTATGCAAGGGGCAATATTACACAGGTCGTCTGCAGCCGTCAAGTTCATAGACACGGCAAGTTGGGAGCCAGCCAGATCCGGGGACTGCAGAACCACAGCAGACTCACGGCATCCAAGCCTTGACGGGCGCAACCCATCGGATCGCAGGCCCATAGGTGCCAGGCCGCACGGCCGAGGGCTCCTTGCTGACCTGCGCTCAGAGCTCGCGCACGATGCCCAGCACCAGCCTGGCGGCCGTGTCGGCATATTCGGAGATGTCGAACTCCCGGAAGACCTCGTAGTCGGTGTCGGCGTTGTCGCTCAGAGCGCGGATGACCAGGGCTGGCACCTTGTTGCGGGCCGCCACGTGGCAGACAGCCGCTCCCTCCATCTCAACCGCGTCGGCCCCGGTCTGCTCCTTGACTTCGGCGATCTTCTCTGGGCTGTCCACAAAGTAGTCACCTGTCGCAATGGTGCCGACGATGTGCTTGATCCCCATGGAGTCCAGGGTCCGGCTTGCCAGATCCAGCAGGTGAGGATCCGAGTGGAACTCCTCGGTGCCGGGGGCCGACTGGGCCACCAAACGCATGTCGGTATCCAGATAACGCAGAGTGCCTCCAAGAACCACGTCGTTGATGTGCAGGTCCTTGTTCAAGTTGCCCGCAATACCGGAGAAGATAACGGCCCTGGGATGGAAGGCATCGATCAGATACTGTGTGGTGGCGGCGATGTTAACCGTGCCCATGCCGCCTACAGTGGCAGCCAGACGAACCGGGCCGTGTGACCCATTCAGGGTGCCGCATATGACCTTCAGGCCAGCATCACCGGCCTGGGAATCCTGATCCGCCTGCTGCAGACCTCGACCGATCAGGGCCACCTCCTCATCCATGGCCCCGATGACGGCAACCGGCCGCCGATCCTCACCCTTCAGGGAGGCATCCGCTTCGTTCATACCTGACTCCTTATCCAAGATTTCACCTGCAACTGCAGCCCGACCAGACTACTGCAGGCGCAAGTCAACGAGCCGTGTTTCGACGACGGTCCACGGCTCCTGCCAGCTCCTCCAGCAGGTCCTGGGTATCAGGCCAGGAGATGCAACGGTCGGTGATCGAACACCCGTAGACCAGCTGGTCCAATGGGGCCGGCTGCTGATTGCCTCCACGTATGAAACTTTCCATCATCAGGCCAGTGACGCCTTCCTCACCGTCACCTATCCGCTGGGCCAGCTCATGGACAACCTGGATCTGGCGTCGCTCGTCCTTGCCGGAATTGCCATGGGAAGCATCGATGAGCAGTCCGTGGGCAGCCGCGCTGTCCTCAGGCATGCGCTGGCGCAGCACGGCAAGTGCTGCCCGCACCGAATCCTGATCATAGTTGGGGCCGGACTTGGAGCCGCGAAGGACCAGATGACAGTCGGGGTTGCCCATGGTCGCCACGGCCGCAGCCTGACCCTCATGGTCTATTCCGAAGAAGGTGTGGCGCTGAGAGGCCGCATAGCAGGAATCAATGGACACATCCACGCTGCCATCCGTGGCGTTCTTGAAGCCGATGGGCATGGACATGCCGCTGGCCAGCTGCCGATGAACCTGGCTCTCCGTGTTCCGTGCGCCAATGGCCCCCCAACTGACCGCATCGGAAATGTACTGCGGCGATGTGGGCTCAAGAAATTCCGTGGCCGCCGGAAGTCCGGTTTCCAGCACACCCAGCAAAATGCGCCGCGCCAGGACCAAGCCCTTCTGGATGTTGTAGCTGCCATCCAGGTCGGGGTCGTTGATCAGGCCCTTCCAACCGACCGTGGTCCGAGGCTTCTCGAAGTAGACTCGCATGACGATCAGCAGCCGATCCCTCAACCGCTCATTGACGGCCGACAGACGACGGGCATAGTCCAGCGCAGCATCGGGGTCGTGGATGGAGCATGGACCCACAATGACCAGCAACCGATCATCCCGCCCATGCAGGCAGTCCACGATTTCCTGCCGGGAGCGGATGACCAGATCCTTGGCCGACCCGTCCAAGGGATATCTGGTCAGCATCTGCGCGGGCGAAGGCAGGCGGTCAAGCTCAAAGACCCTCCTGTTGACGATCCGGCCTATGCCTACCTCGTCCTCCCACCTGGGCACGTTCCCGGTCTGCAGGGGGTTGACGCCTGCCGCCAGCGCCTTGTGGACCAGTTCAACCTCGTAGGCCTTGCTGGGTCGGGGCAAAGGCTCCTGTGGCTCATCCTTGATCCGGCTCATGCCTTCTCCTTTCCCGACGGGCTTGCACAGCATCGGCCAGGATCTGCAGCAGTTCCTCGGTCCTGTCCCAGGAAATGCAGGCATCGGTGACTGATCGGCCGAAGACCAGCTGATCCAGCGGGGCCGGTTTCTGGTGACCGCCCTCAAGGAAGCTCTCCATCATGATGCCTGACAGGCCCTGCTCACCCTTGGCGATACGTTCTGCCAGCCCTTCGACCACCTGGGCCTCACGCACTGGATCCTTGCCACAGTTGCCATGGGCTGCGTCGACGATCAGCCCCCGGCAGGCACCAGGGCCCAGCGGGGCCTGGTGCATGGCCTCCAGGGCGGACCGGACGGACTCCGAATCGTAATTGGGGCCATGACTGGAACCGCGCAGAATCAAGTGACAATCTGGATTGCCCCTGGTCTCGGCAGCGATGACATGGCCGTCCAGGTTGATGGACAGGAAGTGATGCTCGGATGCTGCGGCCAGGCAGGAATCAACCGCTGCCTTTACGCTGCCCTCGGTCGAATTCTTGAAACCCATGGGCATGGACATGCCGCTGGCCAGTTCCCTGTGGACCTGGCTCTCCGTGTTCCGAGCACCGATGGCCCCCCAGCTGACCGCGTCGGAGAGATACTGCGGGGTGATGGGATCCAACCATTCTGTGGCCGCCGGAATCCCTTGTCCCAGAACCTGCCAGAGCACTTGACGGGCCAGGCGAATCCCCTTGCGAATGTTGAATGTTCCATCCAGATCGGGGTCATTGATCAGGCCCTTCCAGCCCACCGTGGTCCGGGGTTTTTCAAAGTAGACCCGCATGACGATCAGCAGCCGATCCTTCAACCGCTCATTGACGGCCGACAGACGACGGGCGTACTCCAGAGCAGCCTTCGGGTCGTGAACTGAGCAGGGGCCGGTAATGACCAGCAGCCGGTTGTCTCGGCCATGCAGAACATCCCGAATGGCCTGACGGGAGTCCCGCACCAACTCCATACGCTCCGGATCCAGGGGCCGCGAGCGCAAAAAGACCCTGGGGGCCGGGATGGGATCCAGCTGACGAATGTTGACGTCCACTGTTTCGGGAAAGACGGCCGTATCGGCAAAATACTGCCGCTCCTCTTCCGGGATGATATCCGGTTCCTTGACGAATGCCACGGTCGCTCTCCTCTCTGTCGTACTTCGACGATCTTGCCCGAATTCCTTATGACCATCCGCGTCCGGGCCGATGCGGACGGTCCGTTCCCGCGATCCATGCAGACCACGGGAACGAACAGCTCAATGGATAAATTGGTGACGTTGCTCAGGCTAGGGCGCCCATGGGATCCCAGGCGGGCAGCATGATAGCCTCCTGGTCAAAGGCCCGGCGATACTCCTCGGACAGCATGGACTTGGGCACGGCCACCTCATAGACATACTGGCTGAACCAGTCGTCGCTCATGGTGAAGTAGCCCTTGTTGGCGATGTCCCCGCCCCAGGAGTTCTCCACCCGCCAGCGGTTGGTGGTCCGGCCGTCGTCGGCCACATCCACGCCCACGAATGCCATGGCATGGTTCTGGGCAGAATCTCCGAAACGCACCCGCTGCTCCTTGTCCATGTCGAAGTCCACACCGTAGACCCGGCCGTACTCGAACAGGTCAGTGGCCCACTGACCGGCCTTGCGGTCCATCATGGGATGGCAGTCGGCGCCGAACCAGACCGGCAGGCCCTGCTCGCTCATCAGACGACGGGCGCAGTCCTTCATGACCTCCACCGGAACGTTCAGATACTCGGTGGGATCGCCGCCAGCCACGTTGCCCAGATGCTCGATGCCGATCTTGCGGCCCTTGGGGTGCTCGGGACGCGGATCGTCGACCAGGCAGACATAGTCTTCGAGTCCGGCATTGACGTAGCGCTTCCAGAACTCCTGCGGGGTGATCCGCCCATCCCTGTGGAAGACGCCGTCCTTGTCGGTCCACTCCCAGTCGAAGCTGGTGGGCGGGGTGCCCAGATGAATGGTCAGCATACGGTGCCCGGCCTCCATGGTCCGATCAATGATCTCGTCGATCCCGTCCGGATTGGCCACCATGTGAGCCGTGGCCTGGTGGAGCAGGCGACGCAGCTGATCGTTCATCTGGCTGGTGTTCTGGGAGGAAGCGGTCTCGGGATAGAACTGCTTGGGCACTGCGCCGTACTTCTTGTAGATGTTCATGGCCATGATCCACTGGCCGCCATCGCCCATGACATCGCCCATCAGGAAGCGCATGAGCTGGGAGTCGACGGGCTCGCCGGCGCGCACCAGAGCCGCCACGTCGCGCAGGAAGTAGTTGACGCGCTCAAGCTTGTCATAGTACATGGCATAGTTCTGGGACAGCTCGAAGTCGCCCATGGGGTTGGCGGTGCTTTCACCATCGATGTTCAGAGCCTTGCGGGCCACGAATCGGGCCACGTTCAGCGAGCTGAAGAGCCAGCAGCGGCCAGAGTGCGCCTGCGAGGTGACCGTGCCATTGTCGATGCTGACCGAAAAACGGTGCTGGAGCAGACGGGAGCGGTTATAGTTGTGGGCCACTTCGTCAATGCCTACCTGAGTGACGGCATTCATGGCGACATGGTTGGCCTCGCGCTCATCGAAGGCGGTGCGCAGGCCCTCCAAACGGGTCTGATCCAGTGGTGTCAGTACTGATGTCATGCGGTCTGTCCTTGTTTCCTTTCATGCGGATGTATCTGCATCCCTGTATTCAGCATAGCGGGAATCGGTCCTCATGGGTTCGCCTGGCGGATGATGTGGACAACTGTGCCTTTGTCAAGCCAGGGAGAAGCGCTGGGCCGCATTGACCACGGCCAGGGCCACTAGGACCGCCAGACCAAGAGAGATCCAGCCCCTATAGGTTCCGGGGCGTGAGCGATTGGCGCGCAGGCGGTCTGCCAACTGTCCGCGAATCAGCCAGAGGACGACCAGTCCCCCGATCAGGCCCAGCAGGGTCATGCCCTGGTTGATCATCGAGCCGGTGCGGGCCGGCACTGTCTGGGTCAGCCACATCATGGCGTCAGCCAGGACCAGGTTGTTGAAGATATGCAGTGCCATGGACCAGAGGATGGAGTATTCCATGGCGATGACACCCAGAACCAGGCCCAGCAGGAAGGTGAACAGACTCTGGGTGATGTCTCCGTGCAGGCAGGCGAAGATAAAGGAGGAGGTGACGATGGCGAAGGTTCGTCCGTAGGGCTTCAGTCGGCCCATGACCACGCCGCGCAGCAGGAACTCCTCGACGACGGGGACCAGGATAGCCGTGTCCAGGGGCGACAGGAACCCGTGCTGGCCCGCCGCGATCTGGGAGGTGGTGGAATGGTAGACCAGCCCCAGGGCCTGGGATCCTTGGTTGACCACCCAGGTGAAGCCGGTCTCGATGCTGCTGGCCAGCATAATCAGCAGGATGGCCCCGATCAGCACGACCGAGCCAGGATTGGTCTGCGCCTTGTACTGCACAGGGTTGGTCCCGCGCCCGCGCAGATCCTGGCTGCGGGTGCCGAAGAGAAAGACCAGCATGACCAGATCGCCCAGCAGATCGGCCAGCCCCGGCTGACGGGCAATGCCCAGGGCCGCGGCCACCGAGGGCAGATTCAGAACCCCGGCGATCAGGTTGGCCGCCACCAGATACACCAGGGCATAGAGGGATTGCAGGTCCACCCCACGGCGCACCTGGGCACTCCATGGGCGTGAAGCCGCAGCCGACCCGGATGACCCCGTGGCGGACACATGTGATGATGCGTGCTGTGATTGATGCATGACGCTCTCCCAACCCTGTGACCCTTGGCCTGCACCTCTTCACCATCGACTCTAGGCCTCGGCAGGGGTTCGGGCCGAGATTGACGGCCACGCCGGTTCGGCAGGCAGCCACCCGGCTTCCAGGCAAGGCAGAACGTCAGGGCCGGATCGCAGACCATGCCTGCGATCCGGCCCTGACGAACAAATGTCCTTTGCTGATCAGTCCCGATCAGTCGGGGCAGCGTCGTCGTTGATGGGCGGAATAACCGTCGTTTCCTGATCGGTGACCGCCTTCTCCACCTGTCCGTCCTCACGCTGAGCCGGCGCGTCGTCGGCCTGGACGGAGGCATCGGGAAGGGCACTCGGCGCTGGGGAGGGCAGAACCTGAGTAGGCATATTGGCTGAGGGCCTGACAGCCGCAGCCGCGCTGACATCATCCCCGGAATTATCGGCAGAGTCAGTTGCCACACCATCGGCTGGCTGGCTGGCTGGGGCCGGATCGACTGATGTCTGAGGGGCCTCTTCCTGGGTGTCGGCAAGGGGCTGCTCGACGGCTTGATCCTCCCCTTCAGCCTTCGAGGACGCCGCCGGAGCCGACGCAGCAGGAGTCGGCAACGGATCTGCGGCAGGCACAGCATTGACCACGGGCACGCTGGGCGCCTGTCCCTCGTCCTGGTCATTGACCACAGCCTCATCGTGGAAGCCATCGAAGTTGCCGAAGGACTTGGAGAAGATGTTCCGCAGCTCGTCGACCCGGGAGGTAATGGTGGCCTCCCGGTGCTGCAGCTTGGTGATGTGGTCCTTGAGCCCGTCAAGCTCGGCCTGGGCGGCCTTGCGATGGGCGTCGACTTCGGCCTGGGCGCGCTGCTTGGCCTCCTCCAGCAACTGGTTGGCCTTGCGCTCGGACTCCTCACGCTTGAAGGATGCGAACGAATCGGCATCCTTGCGAGTGGCCTTGGCCTGTTCAATCAGCTCCTGGGTCTCCTTCTCGGTCTTGACCCGCCGATCCTCCAGGCTCTTGAGCAGCTCGCCCACCTTCTTGGTGGCATCCTCCTGCTGGGCGGCGATGTCGGAACGGACCTGCTCGGCCTCGGCGTTGACCTTGGCCATGGTCTCGGCGCTGGTGACCTTGGACTCGTCCACGATCTGCTGGGCCTCGGACTTGGCTTTGTCGGTGATCTCCGAAGCCTGCCTCCGGGCGTCATTCAGGCTCTTGGAGACCTGCTCGCGCACGTCGGCCAGCTTCTTGTTGGCCTCGGCCAGGGCCTTCTGAATCTGATCGTTGGCCTCTTTCTTGAGCTTGGCGATCTCCTCGTCGTTCTTGCGCCGCTTGTCGGCAATCTCCTTGGCGGCCTTGGCCTTCTGCTCGGACAGCTCCCTGTCCTGGGTGGCCTTGCTGGTGGCCAGCCGCTTCTCATGCTCCTCGCGGGAGTTTTGCAGCTCCAGATCCAAGGCCTGTCGACGTTCGGCTACCACCTTATCCGCCGCTGA
The DNA here is from genome assembly GCF_016101425.1 of Bifidobacterium sp. W8112. Lineage (NCBI taxonomy): Bacteria > Bacillati > Actinomycetota > Actinomycetes > Bifidobacteriales > Bifidobacteriaceae > Bifidobacterium > Bifidobacterium sp. W8112. Next base: position 649,150 of record NZ_JACFQN010000001.1, read on the forward strand.
CTTGCTCTGTTCGCTCTGCTGCTTGGCGGTGGTGGTGACGGTCCTGGCTTCGTCGTTGGCGGCCTCAACAATGGACTTGGCTTTGGCGTTGGCCTCGTCCACAATGTGTTTGGCTTCAAGCCGAGCCTCGTTGACCAGGGTCGTCGCCTTCTCCTGGGCGGAGGTCTTGGTGGATGCCGCATCCTGCTTGGCGCGGTTGAGCAGCTCGGTGCTGGTCTGCTCGGCCGAGGCCAGCAATTGCTGGGCGTTGGCTCCCAGTGAAGCAAAGGAGTTGCGCGGCTGTTCGGGCTTACGGGACTTGGCCTCCTGGAGTTCCGCCTCCAGCTTCAGAATGCGATCGTCATCGGCCTTGATCTGCTGACGCAACCGGGCCAGATTGCTCCGCGAGGCCGCCAAGGCCTGGTCGACCCGCTCCTTGTCATAGCCTCGCAGGACAACGGGAAACTGATCTTCGGCCATGGAAACACTCCTCTTCGCCACCAGGACATGCCGGCCCGTGACAGAAATGTCTTCGGTCCGGTGGATTTACCTCGACTCTACCCCATGACCGGCCGAAAGTCGCCGTCTGACCTGCCGCCGACACATTGGCCTTACATACGGGTCTCAGGCGATAAGAATGGGACTGGAGGAGGGCCTGCGGTAGTAGCGAATGGTCTCATTGACCACCTCGCGCACAGCCTGTATCTGCTGATCCAGGGGCAGGCCGCACTCCTGACCGCCGCTTTCGTTGACCAGGGGAAGGCTGACGAACCCGGCCAGGACATCCTTGTGTCCTGCAGCCCATGCCAGCAGGTTGTAGAAGAGCGCGTTGCAGACATAGGTGCCTGCGTCCGAGCTCAGGGTGGCAGGAATGCCGCAGGTGCCGAAGTCATGCAGGATGGCCCTCAGCGGCAGTCGGGTCCAGTAGGCGGCTGGGCCCTGGGGGTCGATGGGCTGGCGGCTGGCATGACGGACCGCATCTCGAGACTCCTGCTCCCCAAGATTTTCACGGTCGTCAGCGTCGTCCTCCTTGAGGTTGACGGCGCAGCGCTCCATGGCGATGCCGCGAGCCCGACGCTTGAGCCCTGTGGCGATGATGATATCAGGGCGCACGCGCTCTATGGCCTCATGCAGGATGGGCCAGGCCTTGGCGAAGCTGACAGGCATGGTGACGGAGGAAATAGCCAGATCCACGCCCTCCAAGGGATCCTCTTCGGTGGGGCCGACTGGCCGCATGCCTTCCATGCCATGCTCGGCCAGAGCCTGTGAGACCTGATAGGAGGGGTTGACATCAACACCCTCGTAATGATCGTATCCGGCGACGATGACCTTGATCTGCTCCATGTGCCCCATGGTACACAGGGCTTCACCCGGCCAGGGAGTGCGCTATCCATTCAGCCATGGGCACGTCCGAGGGCAGGGTGATCTTCATGTTGGTCACACTGCCGGCCACGATGGCCACCGGCTCCTCGGGCAGGCGATCCACCACCACCCGGGTGTCGTCAGTGGGATGGAAGTCGGGGTCTGCGGCGGCCAGGTCGTAGGCCTTGCGGAGGGTGCCGAAGCGGAAGGCCTGCGGGGTCTGGGCCCGGAACATGTTGTCTCGGTCGGGCACCTGGCGCACCACCTTGCGCTCGCCCAGGTCGCCGGCCATCAGCATGGTGTCGGTCGAGGCCACGGCCACGGTTGCGGCGTTGAAGGTATCCAGGGCATCGATGCAGCCATTGATGGACTCCTGGCTGACGAAGGGGCGTACGGCATCGTGGATGAGCAGCTTGGCGTCCTGGGGGATCTCCGCTTCGGCCAGGGTCTGCAGGGCCGCCTCGGTGCTGTCCATGCGCTCGATGCCGCCCTGGATGACCGTGCGGACCTTGTCGTAGGTGTCATCGCCCACGATGGCCTCGACAGCCTCCCGCACCCGATCGTTGACCACGACCAGAATGTCGGTGACCCGGGCATTGAACTGGAAGGCATCAATTGACCAGGCGATGATGGGTTTGCCGCCCACCTGCACCAGCTGCTTGGGGTTGCTCTCGTCAAACCGAAGGCCCAGCCCGGCTGCCAGAATCACCGCCACAACTGGCTGAATCTGCTCCTCCGGCTCTGCGTTATCCTGACTGACCTCGGACGGGGCTGCTGATGCTCTGCTCTCACTCATAGACTCAACGGTACTCACGCGGGGACAGGAAGGGGCGCAGACCCGGCGCTATCTGCACCGAACATCTGCACCCGAGGCCTGCTCCAGCTGCCGGAAGCCGGATCAATCAACATACTGCATCAGTCGTCGGCCAGGATAAGGGCCAGCATGCGCCCCTCCCCCGCCTTGCTGGCCAGCGAGGCCCGGCGGTGGGAGTACCAGAGCGGATTCTCCAGCGTGCACAAGGGTCGGCGCAGATCCTCCAGACGCCTCGACAGGGAGGGACCCTCACTGTCATGGCTGCAGAGCTCTTCCAGATCCGGATCCTGGCAAAGGTAGCTGGTGGCGGCACCGACCCGGGGGGCAGAGTCCACGATGCGGGTCACTCCGGCCGCCTTCAGTTCCATCCTGGCTGCAGCGGCGATGTCGATGGCGATTCCGCCGAATCGGCATGGTCCGGATGCGCCGGGGAAACGCTTCTCGAAGTCATCAGCCAGGTTCGAACACACCTGATAGCAGTCTGCGCAGATCCGAGGCCCCAGCGTTGCCACGATCCTGGACGGGTCGGCGCCCTTGTCGGCCATGGCCTGGACTGTGGCTGGAATGACACCGGCCACCAGACCACGACGACCGCAATGCGCCGCCCCCATCACGCCGGCCTGGGGGTCGGCCAGCAGCACGGGGAGGCAATCGGCGGCGAAGATGCCCAGGGCCAGGTCACTACGGGTGGTCACCTGGGCATCAGCCTCGCAGCGTCCCTGGGGCTGACCCTGGTCGGCATCCCAGACCCGGGCTGAGTGAACCTGGTCCACCAGGACCATGGGACGGTCCAGCTGGCGGCCCAGGGCCTGACGGTTGGCAGCCACCGCCTGTGGGTCGTCGCCCCCCTTGCCGCCGAGATTCAGCTGGGCATAATCGCCCGAGGAGACACCGCCCAGCCTGGTGGTGTAGACCACTTTGATCCCAGGCGCTAAGGCTATGGGAATGGTGACTGGGATCGGCCGGCCTTGATCGTCCAGTGACGGCAGGGAACTGCTGTCCAGTAGGGTCCTTTCCCGATCCCAGGCTTGGCCCTGAGCGCTCTGGGTGCCCTGCTCTCTTGGTTCAGACTTGGGACTCATGCAGTCGCCGCCCGGTTCAGGCGGTCCATCTCGTCCTCGCTCAGTTCCATGTCAGCCGCCTGTAGGGAATCCAGAATGGTGGCCGCTCTGTGAGCCCCGGGAACCACAAAGACGTTGCGGTTCTGGGACAGTTCCCAGGCCAGGACCACGCGCTGGTGGGAGACCCCGCGCTCCTGAGCCACCTGCCGGAAGGCATCATAACGGGTTTCGTCCTTGGGCGCTCGGAAGCCTCCCAGGGGGCTCCAGCAGACGAAGGCCAGACCCAGTTCGGCCGCATGGTCCAACTCCTGGCGGGAGCTGGTGAAGGTGGGCGAGAACTGATTCTGCACGGCCACAAGGTCATCGCCCAGAATCTTGCGAGCCAGGTCCATCCGCTCGATGTCTACGTTGGAGACGCCCAGGGTCCGGGCCACGCCCTGCTTGGCCAGTTCAGCCATGGCCTCCAGCGACTCCTGGTAGGGCACCTGCGGGTCAGGACGGTGCATATAGAGCAGATCGATGGTGTCCACGCCCAAGGCCTGAGCGGACTCCTTGGCGTGCCGGATCAGGCTCTCCGGCCGACCGTCCACAGCCCAGGTGGGCCGTCCGTCAGTGAAGTTGCGGTAGTGCCCAACCTTGGTGGCCACCAGCACGTCCTGACGAGGTCCCTGCCAGGAGTCCAAAGCCTGGCGAACCAGCCGCTCGTTGGTCTGTTCGGGGCCGCCCGATTCGTAATATGACCAGGCGGTATCCAGATGTCGGCAACCGGCATCCAGGGCCTGATGGATGACGTCGATGGCCGTTGCCTGGTCCGGCTTGCCCTCGATGGACAATCCCATGCAACCCAGTCCGACCGCTGTCGTAGTAAAGGGCCCCAAGGCCCGCATCGACGATGTCATGGATGTACTCCCGTCTTGTAGATTGATGCCGGCTTCAATGCCGCCGGCTTCCTATCGAGCTTAGCTTGTGGCCCAGTATCAACGACCGCCGAAGGAACCACCACCGGAGCCGCCACCGGAGCCGCCGAAGGAACCACCACCGGAGCCAAACCCACCAATACCACTGCCGGAACTGTTGCCGCTGGCCTGGCCGATCAGGCCGCCGATCTGTTCGAGTCCCTGGGTCAACTGAGTACCCAGATCAACCACCCCGCCTTGGCCAAGCATTGAATTTGCAGCCAATGTTTCAGGGCTACCCTCGGAGGAAGCCACCGGAACATTCTGGCTGTAAGGCAGGAAGGTACAGTAGAGCAGGCTCCCGCGCGCATTATTATTCAGCCAGTCGAAGTCGGTCAGTTCAGGGCTGGCCTGTGCCAGCTGAGCGACAACCCGGTCACTTATACCGAAGGCCGCAGCGTAAACCAGGTAGCGGTCCCAGAGCACCAGGTCCTCCACGCCCCGGTGGCTAAAATCGCTGAAGTCCAGCAGATAGCGCCGAAGCCCTGACACCTGACCAGCCATGAGCTGTCCATTCCTGCTGAGCACTTGCGAACTACCATAACGAATGGAGAATGCTGCAACAGCCACCAGAAGCACGGCCAATGGCGCACGTACCAGCACGGTGCCCGGCAGGAATCCAGCCAGCAGGATGAAAGCGGCCAAGAGCACGGCCAGGAAGGGCAAGACCTCTATACCATGACGATAGGCACGCAGGTCAGCATTGTTGGTCTCATACTTGACGGCCTTGTCGAAAGCCTCCAGATAGGCCTTGCCATGATGAGCTTCGGTACTGGAGAAGAGAGCAATCATCTCGTACAGGTCGAAACGTTCATCCTTGGAGCCCATCAGAGCAGAAGCACCTTCCAGCATGGTCAGGCAGGCTTCCTCGCTTAAGGACAGGGCCAGGGAGGCTCGATCCTGACTGCAGACCGGATTAATGACCACCTCCATGGACTGCCGTTTGCCTTTGTGGAGCAGCGAGCGCATCACCTTAGTCAGGGAACCTCCGCCGGAATTCGCCTGGTCCTCATACTTGACCGGAATCAGAGCGATGGCCCGCTTGGAGGCCAGGGAGAGAATGGTGGCTGACAATTGCCTGCCAATAGGGGATTCTCGGGTCAGCATCAAATCGTTGATAACAGCGGCCACGGCCGGTGACAGATCAGGAGGCTGACGGTAGTAGATAATATCGCCTCGGTACTGGGAGTCTCCATAGGTGCGGAAGGCCTGCCAGAGCATCACTACAATCAGCGCGATAGCAGCTAAGACGGTCAGTACTCCAGCCAAAAGTCCGATCCGCGCCCATCTGGTCTGCTCGGCGTGCCAGTGCTCATACTGCTGGCGCTCCTGCTTGATGATGCGGTCACGCGCCGGTTGAGAGTCGGTCCTGACTACCGAGGAAACCCTCTTCGCATCGAAGAGAGCCACCAAATCCAGATGCTGACCTGGCCCGATCTGGTCAGCTGAAAAGTGGATACTGCTGTCATCGTCCACCTGGTAGGAACCCTTGCCAGCGAAATGGAGCCAGGCCTTGGCATCCTTGTCCTTCTCTGTTCCTATAAGCTTGGGAAGCCTGACATCAGCGCTCATATGCTCGACGGAAATCTGGTTGGTGTCGCCCACGGGCTCCCATTGGAATTCAGCCACATCGGGATGGGCAGTAGTGACACCGTGGAAGGTCATGTCGATGCGGAAGCGCCGACCTGAATCCTCGGCAATCTGCGGAATGTTCCAACCCAGCTCCACCTGACACCGGTTCCCCTGGGCGCCGCAGGCGGATCCTTGGTCCGAGTCGCCCGGCTTGTAGGATTCCAATCCTGAGTCCGAGACTGTGCCCATATACCAGGTGCCAGCCATGGTCTTATCCCAGTCGGGAACCTGATCGAGGTTATCAGGATCCGTCGGCGGATCGGCTTGCCTATATGTAGAGCCATTGGTCAGGTCGCGCACGCTTATGTCACTGATGCCCGTCAGCCGGTCAGGCTTGATCTGATAACGCTGGTAGAGCTCCCTCCAAGGACGTTTATCGCCGTTGTCGTCCTCACGGGAGTTCATGGTTACGGTCAGGTTCTGACTGATGCGCAAATCGCCGTTATCCAGGACCTGGACATCATAGTCCACTGAATCGTATACCAGATCCGGCCAATTCTTGTTGAAGATAAGCAGAGCAGCGACTATGGACGTCACCAAGGCTGCCACCAAAGCCAGTGCCAAGGCTCGGAAAAAGCGGGAAGTGCTCCAGGAGGGATGGCCTGAGACCGGTTTTCCAGAGGAGGCCACTGGGGCGTTCACTGTCCGAAGTCCACTACGGGCGCCTGGCGGCTACCCTCGTCAGCCTGGAAATACTGGGCCTGACGGAAGTGGAAAAGGGATGCGATGATGTTTGAGGGGACCGTCTCGATGCGGGTGTTGAACTTCTGAACCACATCATTGTAGAACTGCCTGGCGTAGGCGATCTTGTCCTCCAGGTCCTTGAGCTGACGCTGCAAGTCCAGGAAGTTCTGGTTGGCCTTGAGCTCAGGGTAGGCCTCCGCCCGAGCCATCAGAGTGACCAGGGATTGGCCCAGCCGCTGCTCGGCATCGGCACGGGCCTGCATCTGGTCCCCGCCAGCCGTCTGGGCCTGGGCCACGTCGGCGCGGGCTTTGGTCACCTCCTCCAGGACGGTGGACTCGTGTGAGGCGTAGCCCTTGACCGTCTGGACCAGGTTGGGCACCAGGTCGGCACGCTGCTTGAGCTGGACGTCAATCTGAGCCCAGCCATTGGCCACCCGGTTGCGCAGATTGACCAGACCGTTGTAGATACCGATTCCCCAGATAACCAGCAACACGACCAGCAAAACGATGATGATGAGCACGATCATTGATACGGACATGCCCTCATTCTCTCACTAAATTCAGAGGAGACAAAAACGGGACCCCGTCCAATGGAACGGGGTCCCGGCATCAGTTAGGAATCAGTCCTCACTGTCGAAGGGATCGAAGTCCCTGCGCACCCGGCGACGGGGACGCTCGGAACGCTCCTCCCTGTCGGCCCGGTACTCGTCGTAGTGCTCGTCGGCCGCATAGCGCGGGTTCTCCCTGCGGCCACGATAGCCGCCACGTCCGGAAGAACGACGCTCATGACGACCGCCACGGTCACTGCGGTCATCACGCTCGGCACGGCTGCCACGGCCCCGACGCTCGCCACGGCCCCGGCCGCCACGATCCTCGTCATCGTCGCGGGAGACCCGACGACGATCGCGACGGGAGCCGCGGTCCTCGTCCTCGAACCAGTCTCCGCCATCCTCATAGTCGCGGTCGCGGCTCTGACGACGGTGCCGGGGACGATCCTCCTGATCCTCGTCGTCGTAGTAGCGATCATCACGCTCGGAGCGGGAACGGCGCGGGGCCTCATACCGATCCTCGCGGTCGGAGGAACGGCTGCGGCGATCACGACGATCACGGTCACCACGGCCGCCACGCTCACGACGATCGCCACCACGGTCACGACGGCCGCCACGACCACCGCGATCACCGCGATCACGGCCGCCTGCGGACTCCTGGTCCTCGAAGCCGGGGATGGCCAGAGAGATCTTGCCGCGGTCGTCCACACCCTGCACGATGACCTCGACGGTGTCGCCCTCCTTGAGGACGTCCTCCACGGAGTCGATGCGCTCGCCGTTGGCCAGGTTGCGGATCTGCGAGATGTGCAGAAGTCCGTCGGTGCCGGGGGTCAGGTTGACAAAGGCGCCGAAGCTGGTGATCTTGACCACCTTGCCATTGAAGGTCTCCCCCGCCTCGGGCACATGCGGATTGGCGATCTGGTCGATGACCTCCTTGGCCTTGGCTGCTGCCTCGCCGCCCTCTGAGGCGATGTAGACCGTGCCGTCGTCCTCGATGGAGACATCGGCGCCAGTATCCTCCTGGATCTGGTTGATCATCTTGCCCTTGGGGCCGATGACCTCGCCGATCTTGTCAACCGGGACCTGGGTGGTGATGATGCGCGGCGCATAGGGGCTCATCTCGGCGGGCCCGTCGATGCACTCGTTGATCACGTCGAGGATGGTGGCCCGGGCTTCCTTGGCCTGCTGCAGCGCGGCGGCCAGGATGTCGGCGGGGATGCCGTCCAGCTTGGTGTCCAGCTGCAGGGAGGTGATGAATTCGGAGGTGCCGGCCACCTTGAAGTCCATGTCGCCGAAAGCATCCTCGGCACCCAGAATGTCGGTCAGGGTCTTGTAGGTGGGCCGACCGTCGACCTCGCCTGTGACCAGGCCCATGGCGATGCCCGCCACAGGGGCCTTCAGAGGCACGCCGGCAGCCAGCAGGGACAGGGTGGAGGCGCAGACGGAACCCATGGAGGTGGACCCGTTGGAGCCGATGGCCTCGGAGACCTGACGGATGGCGTAGGGGAACTCCTCGCGGCTGGGCAGAACCGGGATCAGCGCGCGCTCGGCCAGGTTGCCATGGCCCACCTCGCGGCGCTTGGGCGAACCCACGCGGCCGGTCTCGCCGGTCGAATAGGGCGGCATCTCGTAGTTGTGCATGTAGCGCTTGGTGGTGGGGCCGGACAGAGCATCGATAGTCTGCTCCATCTTCAGCATGTTCAGGGTGGTGACGCCCAGCACCTGGGTCTCGCCGCGCTGGAAGAGAGCGGAGCCATGCACGCGGGGCACCACGTCCACCTCGGCGGACAGGGTGCGGATGTCGCGCAGGCCACGGCCGTCGATGCGGTAGTCCTGGGTCAGGATGCGGCGGCGGACGATCTGGCGCTGCAGCTCTTTGAAAGCGTTGCCCAGCTCCTTGTCCTTCTCGGCCTCGTCCATGTCGGTGAACTCGTCGGCCAGAGCCTCGCGGACCTTCTCCTTGATCTCGTGGATGCGATCCTGGCGGGGCAGCTTCTCCGCGATGGAGAGGGCCTGGTCCAGGTCGGCGTGGGCCACCTGGTCGATGCGAGCGTAGAGCTCGTCGGTGTACTCGGGGAAGAGCTGGAAGTCCTTGGTGGGCTTGGCGGCCTTGGCCTTGAGCTCGCTCTGGGCCTCACACAGAACCTTGATGAAGGGCTTGGCGGCCTCAAGACCCTGGGCGACCACCTCTTCGTCGGGCTTGATCTGGCCCTCGTCATAGATCAGGCTCCAGGCGTTCTTGCCGGCGCCTGCCTCGATCATGGCGATGGCGACATCCCCGCCCTCGACCACACGGCCGGCCACGACCAGCTCGAAGACGGCGCGCTCGCGCTCGCTCCAGCGTGGGAAGGCCACCCACTGGCCATCGATCAGGGCCAGGCGCAGACCCGAAACCGGGCCCTCGAAGGGCAGACCGGAGATGAGGGTGGAGGCGGAAGCCGCGTTCAGGGCCAGCACGTCGTAGGCATCCTCGGGGTTGACGGCCAGGATGGTCTCCACGACCTGGACCTCGTTGCGCAGGGTGTGCGGGAAGAGGGGGCGCAGGGGGCGGTCGATCAGCCGGCAGGCCAGGATGGCCTCGTTGGAGGGCCGACCCTCGCGGCGGAAGAAGGAGCCGGGGATCTTGCCTGCGGCGTACATCTTCTCTTCCACATCGACGGTCAGCGGGAAGAAGTCATAGTTCTCCTTGGGGCTGGACCCGGCGGTGGTGGTGGACAACACCATGGAATCGTCATCAAGATAGGCGGCTACTGCCCCATCCGCCTGCTGGGCGAGACGACCCGTCTCGAAGCGCACCGTGCGCTTGCCATATGATCCGTTATCGATCGTGGCTTCTACAGCCGTGATTTCGGGACCCTCCATAGGGTTCCTCCTTTTGTTTACTGCTTGTTTACTACCTGATGTCAGGATGCTCGGCATCAATAGAATGCCGGAGATCCTTCTACTTCGGTCTGGCCCTGCCGAACCCCATGTCCGGCCATCTTCATGCCTTGCGGACCAGCCTTGCATTTCAGCTTGGCACCATCTTCTGCAACCCCATCCCGGGGTCGACAGTGCCTGGTTCAGTCATGCAAAAGCGCCCGAGCGCTAGGCCCGGGCGAAAGCATGCGTATCAGTGGCGCAGTCCAAGACGCTCCACCAGGGAACGGTAGCGGTTGATATCCACCTTCTTGAGGTAATCCAGCAACCGGCGACGATGGCCGACCATGAGCAGCAGGCCACGACGCGAATGATGGTCGTGCTGATGCTGCTTGAGGTGCTCGGTCAGGTCGGAGATGCGCTTGCTCAGCAGAGCCACCTGGACCTCGGGGGAACCGGTGTCACCCTCGTGGGTCGCGTATTCCTTGACGATTGCCTGCTTCTGCTCACTCGTAAGAGCCACGGCTCCTCCTCTTGCATTCTTCCGTTACGCGGTGCACCAGCCCTATGCTGAAGCGCTCTCGATCCGCGGGCGAAACACGCCAAAAGTCCATTATACACAGCGATGGGACCGAAGGCGGGAATGGGAGGAGGAACACATGCATCCCTGACGGACTCGGCAATAAGGTCATGCCGCGGTGATCAGGCCTCCGAAAAGGACGATGGCGATGGCCACCAGCTCGATGATGAAGAATAAGGAGAGGGCCGACCAGCTGTGGGTCAGCGTGTTCCAGGGGGAATCCTTGCGCACACAGACCAGGATGGCCACAAAGATAACCGCAAAGACCGCCACGCCCAGACCGGCGGCGATGATGCCCAGATTGGCCGCGTTGGCCAGGATAGCCTGATGCTGGTAGACGACGAAGGTGCTGTACCAGAAGTTCATCTTGAGCAGGCAGAGGCCGGCGATCAGCTGTTCGGCGGCCAGGCCCAGCACGAAGACCACCCGCCAGAACCAGGAGGATGACTCGATGATGGACATGCCGATGCCCATAAAGGTCAGCACGGTCACTGTCCAGGCGATCAGGGCTATGCCGCGCGGATCCAGGACCGAAGCATAGTGGAGCACGCCCTGGGTATGGTTGATGGCCAGCGAGCGCCCGTATCCATAAGGAATGACGATGGCCAGAAGTACCGCCAACGCGAAGACCACCCAGCGGACCGGGCGAGCACGGCGCTGCTCAATCTCAGCCAGAGAGTATTCAGAGTCCGGAATGGTCGCCTCAGGATGAGCCGAAACCTTGTTCACTGCGGTCGCCTCATCTGGATGCGGTTGCACGACTGCGGAATCCGTTGCATCGCTTCTGCCGGATTCCGCGCCATCTGCATCGTCGAATTGCTCCATCGGCGACCACACCTCCAAGTCCGCTGCTCGTGGACACATCGCCTACAAGCTTATACCGGGCAGCGCACCCGCGCCCAAGAATGCAAAAGGTCAATTCACTGGCACTCGGCATCCAGGCAATAGCAGATAAATGGAGTCGTTCTGACAGCGACACGGCTCACCCACGCAGAAGCGAGGAACACCTGATCTCTGCGACCGAAAATGCTGCAGACCCAGACTCATCCCCCACGTATCCGATGAGCACCCGGGCCGCGTCTTCTGACCAGCCGATCATGCACATCTGAAAACCATGACAATCCGTATTCAAACACCGTGCTAGTCATCTGCAAAGCAGACAAACCCTCAATCAGGGCACACCAATGCGATTACTCCGGCTGGAGAGGATCAAACACTCATGTACGGACTAAGAAGCGGTTATGGATTTTCCCCGGCGCTCCAATAGCGATTTTTACTGATTGCAACGGCCTGCGGAGCTTGGTGGGTGAATCAGTCGAACTGCCTGATGCCGATGACATCACGGAAACTCACATACTCGTCACCGGGACCGCAGCCTGTACCGTAATTTGTACCGTAGTAGACGCGATCCGACTGGATCATTCTCCTGTCCTCATCATCCAACGAATCCCAGACCCGCCGCTCGGCTTCATCCATTTTCTCAGTGATGGGATGCCTAGACGCATAACTGTCGATCAGATCCTGGGGGATGTTGTGATGAGTGGTGCAGGCCTTATCCTTGGTTGCCATGTCTCTCATGAAATCCTCATCCATGGCCATTCATCTCCTCTTATCTTTGCGAACCTGCAGGGCATCCATCCGATGTCCCACAGGATCATCCCCGCGCCTGCTGGGGACACAGAGCATTCTCATTTTTGGCCGAACAGACGGCTGGACCATCCCCAGAGAATCAAACACTCATGTAAGAACTATGAAGCGGTTATGGACTCTCCCCCAGCGCTCCCGTGGCGATTCTCTTGCTGATTACAACAGCATACAGGAATCCGGGGATGAATCAGTCGAACTGCCTGATGCCGAGGACATCGTAGAAACTCACCTTGGTGTCGCCGCCGAAGCCAGCACCATAGTTTGTCCCATAGTATGTACGATCCGACTGGATCATTTGCCTGTCCTCATCATCCAACGAATCCCAGACTCTGCGCTCTGCATCATCCATGTCATCAGTAATGGGATACTTTGACGTATAGTCATCAATCCTCTTTTGGGGAATAAGGTCATAAGTGGTACAGGCCTTATCCTTGGATGCCATTTTTCTCATGAAATCCTCGTCCACAGCTATTCATCTCCTCTCAACTTTGCGAACATGCGGGCATCCTTCCGATTCCCCTGCAGGATTGTCCCCGCATCTGCAGGGAGGGCCAGTAGTATTTCTATACTACGAAAAGACCCGGTCACTGCTTGGGATCATTCTCGCGAATGCCGGGAGCACAGCACTCTTGCAGCTAGGAACAAGAGAATGGCATAAAAAGATTGACACTATACCGGAGCAGCAACTCATACTCATGTTTAGAAGGAATACAATTCTTAACAGAGTTCTGAGGAAAGAACAGTTTTAATACATGTTCCCGCTAAAAGACAGTGTTGTCTGGTTGATTCAGAGCAGCATAATCGGTTTGCCAATTCAGGCTTCTAGGGGGGGGGGGGTACATACCGCAGGCAGAAAACCATACGTAGTGGCATTCCTAATCCACGCTCCCACGAAGGGAGCGACCGAGTGTTGGAGACCAGAGCCGCCTGCCTTTGCAATTTCAATCCACGCTCCCGTGAAGGGAGCGACCGTTGAATCTATTGCCGTTGTAGTTGTAGTTGAGATTTCAATCCACGCTCCCGTGAAGGGAGCGACAGTCCGGCCAGTCACAGACCAGCGTGTGCGCCTGATTTCAATCCACGCTCCCGTGAAGGGAGCGACTAGCCGGCTGGGACGACCAGGCCGCAAAGATGCGATTTCAATCCACGCTCCCGTGAAGGGAGCGACCAGGTCGAGGATCTGCGTGTTCTCCTCGTCGGTATTTCAATCCACGCTCCCGTGAAGGGAGCGACCTGCGGCAGTCCCGGCTGGAGATGGATCGTGTCATTTCAATCCACGCTCCCGTGAAGGGAGCGACCTGCAGGGTCGCGTCGGCTCGCAGCTCCTCGTTATTTCAATCCACGCTCCCGTGAAGGGAGCGACGTGCGTGGTGGTGCCGTCCGCCGTGTCCTCGCGATTTCAATCCACGCCCCCGTGAAGGAAGCGACCGGGCACCTTCCTGATCACCGTCAACCGGACCTTCTATTTCAATCCACGCTCCCGTGAAGGGAGCGACATCTTGTCCTTGAAAATCCACCCTTCCTTAGTGATTTCAATCCACGCTCCCGTGAAGGGAGCGACGCAGCAACATCGTAGGCTGGGCCAAGTCAGTCCTATTTCAATCCACGCTCCCGTGAAGGGAGCGACCTGCGGCGCCCGTCACGTCAGCCACGTCATTGCAGATTTCAATCCACGCTCCCGTGAAGGGAGCGACAGACCAGGAGCAGCAGGCAGGACTCAGCCGGTATATTTCAATCCACGCTCCCGTGAAGGGAGCGACTTGGAATTGGGCCAAATGGTCGGATGGACGTGTGATTTCAATCCACGCTCCCGTGAAGGGAGCGACCTCCCGCATGACCATAGCCCAGCTAAACGAGTGGATTTCAATCCACGCTCCCGTGAAGGGAGCGACAAACCGGGCAGGGCTTATCACCCTGCCCACCATTATTTCAATCCACGCTCCCGTGAAGGGAGCGACCTCTGATAGGAGCGATATGGCACAGTTGAAACAGATTTCAATCCACGCTCCCGTGAAGGGAGCGACCCGACCTGGACGGGAGCCACGCAGGTTATCCAAATTTCAATCCACGCTCCCGTGAAGGGAGCGACCCATGACGACCTCCTTTCCGCCCTTATCGGGCATATTTCAATCCACGCTCCCGTGAAGGGAGCGACTAGGCTGGGTCTTGCCGTGCCGTCCGACTCCCCCATTTCAATCCACGCCCCCGTGAAGGGAGCGACACCTGGCCTTTGAGTCGATGGCGCGATCTCTCCGATTTCAATCCACGCCCCCGTGAAGGGAGCGACGCCAGCATTGCGCAGCAGGGCCACGCTCTGCGGGATTTCAATCCACGCTCCCGTGAAGGGAGCGACCACTAAGGTCAAAGTAGCCATTGCCGACTTCCAGATTTCAATCCACGCTCCCGTGAAGGGAGCGACGAACGCCATCAGCGGCATAGTCGATAGTTTCTGATTTCAATCCACGCTCCCGTGAAGGGAGCGACCAACGTTCTGCCAGGATGTCTGCACCCAGGAAGTATTTCAATCCACGCTCCCGTGAAGGGAGCGACTCTCAACATATGTATTTGCACACCGCGAGACCGATTTCAATCCACGCTCCCGTGAAGGGAGCGACGTCCACCCGCGTGGAGCGTCCCCCGGCTTTCACATTTCAATCCACGCTCCCGTGAAGGGAGCGACCCTTGCGCCACTCGCCCAGCTGATCCATGCTGGTATTTCAATCCACGCTCCCATGAAGGGAGCGACGCAGACAGGATTGGAGTACTGATGCCAGCAAGCATTTCAATCCACGCTCCCGTGAAGGGAGCGACCGCTGTAGCCGCCGCCCTGTGGGCGTTGGCCTGCTATTTCAATCCACGCTCCCGTGAAGGGAGCGACCCGGATGGCTGGATGGATGCTGGACAAGACGGGAATTTCAATCCACGCTCCCGTGAAGGGAGCGACTCGGGTGCTGCCACAAGTAGTTGGCGAAATCGTCATTTCAATCCACGCTCCCGTGAAGGGAGCGACCTCATGCGGCCACCCCCATCTCTTTCTTGTCAAGATTTCAATCCACGCTCCCGTGAAGGGAGCGACATTTGTTCTCATAGTGGTTGGTCACCTGTCCTGTCGATTTCAATCCACGCTCCCGTGAAGGGAGCGACCTTCGTCGTAGAAGCCGGTCATGCCTGCTGGCAATTTCAATCCACGCTCCCGTGAAGGGAGCGACAGAAGCGCCATGCCGCCTGGATTGAATCGAGAGAATTTCAATCCACGCTCCCGTGAAGGGAGCGACTCATGAGGCCGCCCAGCACATCTGGCCCGAAAAATTTCAATCCACGCTCCCGTGAAGGGAGCGACCTCACATAGTCCTGGGCTGCTTCTTCAAATTCGTAATTTCAATCCACGCTCCCGTGAAGGGAGCGACCAGGGCCCGCATGATGGCCGCGTAGGAGTCGGCATTTCAATCCACGCTCCCGTGAAGGGAGCGACGATTGCTGGTGTCTTATGGGGGGCATCGAGAGCCTATTTCAATCCACGCTCCCGTGAAGGGAGCGACTTCTCGCAATCCGGCGAATCGGCACGGTCAGGTATTTCAATCCACGCTCCCGTGAAGGGAGCGACCTGGCAAGAATGCGGGAATGGACGTATCCCATGTATTTCAATCCACGCTCCCGTGAAGGGAGCGACGAGCGACTTGTTGGAATTTAGTTATATTAGACTATTTCAATCCACGCTCCCGTGAAGGGAGCGACTGGCCTTGCGCAGCCATCCCAGATTGTTGTCTACATTTCAATCCACGCTCCCGTGAAGGGAGCGACTCGCAGTAGAGGCCTTTCCCTCCTATGCAAAGCCAATTTCAATCCACGCTCCCGTGAAGGGAGCGACCTGTCGGTTGGTCGATGTTGACACGGTGCATGAAATTTCAATCCACGCTCCCGTGAAGGGAGCGACCAACAGCGGAAAACTCAACAATGTCGTCATTGTTATTTCAATCCACGCTCCCGTGAAGGGAGCGACCCGTGCTCCAGACGCGTGCCCTCCACATGCGTCATATTTCAATCCACGCTCCCGTGAAGGGAGCGACTTCGTCATTCCATTCGTTGCTGTGCAGTTCCCGGATTTCAATCCACGCTCCCGTGAAGGGAGCGACTCATTGGCATGAGAGCGGTCGCTATGGATATGGCATTTCAATCCACGCTCCCGTGAAGGGAGCGACCCGCCGAATTTCTTATATGGATTCCCTTCCGTCTCATTTCAATCCACGCTCCCGTGAAGGGAGCGACCACCGCCAGCAAGTGGCTGCACGACGGCGGCTGATTTCAATCCACGCTCCCGTGAAGGGAGCGACGTGCGGGTGGACTTCATCCTCGACCCGCATTCCGTATTTCAATCCACGCTCCCGTGAAGGGAGCGACGATAACCGTGGAGGTGCATTTTGGCGCTCAATCAATTTCAATCCACGCTCCCGTGAAGGGAGCGACGTATTCGCAAGGGCATACGTGGTTTCAGGCTTGGATTTCAATCCACGCTCCCGTGAAGGGAGCGACCCTACCACAGCACCGTACTTATCGCCATTGATATTTCAATCCACGCTCCCGTGAAGGGAGCGACATATGCATTCAGACGATGAATTCCATGAGATAGCATTTCAATCCACGCTCCCGTGAAGGGGGCGACGCCATTCTGCTCAGCATGACCACGACACCAGAAGATTTCAATCCACGCTCCCGTGAAGGGAGCGACTCATACTCGCGGATTGTGCCGTTGTCGGTACTCCAATTTCAATCCACGCTCCCGTGAAGGGAGCGACCTTGGCTGTGTGTGGCTTCCCTTTTTCATGCCTAAATTTCAATCCACGCTCCCGTGAAGGGAGCGACATCTACGGCACCAACGTGCACGGTGAGCGCGAAAAATTTCAATCCACGCTCCCGTGAAGGGAGCGACACCAGCAGCTGGTCAGCCACCAGGGTCTGCCGGTTATTTCAATCCACGCTCCCGTGAAGGGAGCGACCATGTCGGTCAGCGACAGATACCGGAACCTTGTCATTTCAATCCACGCTCCCGTGAAGGGAGCGACCCTGGCTGGTGGGCACCGTGCTGCCTGCCCTGGATTTCAATCCACGCTCCCGTGAAGGGAGCGACTTGCAGACAATGAACCACTGCAATTCATGGGATTATTTCAATCCACGCTCCCGTGAAGGGAGCGACGAGAGAGGACCACGTTGTCGGCGGTCATATCCCCATTTCAATCCACGCTCCCGTGAAGGGAGCGACTCTGACGATTCGGAAGAGTCTGAAGAGGATTATAATTTCAATCCACGCTCCCGTGAAGGGAGCGACCGGTATCGGGCGTAAGGCACGCGCACGTTGCCGAATTTCAATCCACGCTCCCGTGAAGGGAGCGACATATATCATGACAAACAAGACACTTAATCTGAGCATTTCAATCCACGCTCCCGTGAAGGGAGCGACCGTCCAGTTCCGTCCGATTGCTGGCGTTGATGATATTTCAATCCACGCTCCCGTGAAGGGAGCGACCCAAGACCGGCAGTATCATCAGCCCCGAGGAGTGGATTTCAATCCACGCTCCCGTGAAGGGAGCGACGAATAACACAATGGATGAACCGGACTGGTTCAAATTTCAATCCACGCTCCCGTGAAGGGAGCGACGGACCCGGGATGATGTCTTCTACCATGTCTATGGATTTCAATCCACGCTCCCGTGAAGGGAGCGACGTTCCCATAGGCCTTCATCAGGCCCTCGTAGACATTTCAATCCACGCTCCCGTGAAGGGAGCGACGGATCATGCGCAGGTCACGAGCCAGGTTTACCCGATTTCAATCCACGCTCCCGTGAAGGGAGCGACTGCTCATTGGTGGCGTGACCAATGATGATAATGAATTTCAATCCACGCTCCCGTGAAGGGAGCGACCAGCGTCCAGGATCGGGTCAAAGAGCAGCGGATATTTCAATCCACGCTCCCGTGAAGGGAGCGACCCTGCCTGCGGGACACCAGCAAAGGCGAGCGATCCAATTTCAATCCACGCTCCCGTGAAGGGAGCGACATGTCAGGGTCGCTTCAGCGCCGCCCACCTCGGCATTTCAATCCACGCTCCCGTGAAGGGAGCGACCAGAGTCCCCATAGTGCCCGTGCTGGCCCAGGTGCTATTTCAATCCACGCTCCCGTGAAGGGAGCGACCATATTGCACTTATCGATTTTGATAGTAATATATATTTCAATCCACGCTCCCGTGAAGGGAGCGACAGGCTCAGGCCGGCCCTCGCGCTATTCTGCCCGGAATTTCAATCCACGCTCCCGTGAAGGGAGCGACTGATTGCAACTTCTACCTCTCAAACAATCTTGGAATTTCAATCCACGCTCCCGTGAAGGGAGCGACGCCTTAAAATTACGTTTACCCCACTTGCAAGGCAAGATTTCAATCCACGCTCCCGTGAAGGGAGCGACCGGCGCAGCCATGCGACATGGCAACCGACAAGGAATTTCAATCCACGCTCCCGTGAAGGGAGCGACGGCTCCCAGATCCAGTTTGTAGCCCTGGATGATATTTCAATCCACGCTCCCGTGAAGGGAGCGACCATCACGCCGGTAGGCAGCAACGGTTTGGATATATTTCAATCCACGCTCCCGTGAAGGGAGCGACCTGCTCGTCGGTGGCTCCCTGGGCTGCGGCCTTGAATTTCAATCCACGCTCCCGTGAAGGGAGCGACCCGGGGTCTTGTACACGTGCAGCTCGTCGCAGATATTTCAATCCACGCTCCCGTGAAGGGAGCGACCTGGTCCTTGTACTCCTCGACCTCGGTGCCGGCATTTCAATCCACGCTCCCGTGAAGGGAGCGACTCCGTAGTCAGCTGTATAATAAGAGGAGATTTGGATTTCAATCCACGCTCCCGTGAAGGGAGCGACACATGCAGGCCTCCAACATCCAGGCAGGCGACTGATTTCAATCCACGCTCCCGTGAAGGGAGCGACGATTTCCAAGCAGGGCAAGTACGCCTACTACACATTTCAATCCACGCTCCCGTGAAGGGAGCGACAAACGTCCTATGAGGCGGCGGAAACCGTGAACATATTTCAATCCACGCTCCCGTGAAGGGAGCGACCCGTAATTGGACCCCTTGATGGCCATGCCGTTCAAATTTCAATCCACGCTCCCGTGAAGGGAGCGACCACCGGGCCGCAAGGGCCTGCAGGCAAGGACGGCATTTCAATCCACGCTCCCGTGAAGGGAGCGACGCTGGACGATCCGAAACAGGATGCGCGCATCGAATTTCAATCCACGCTCCCGTGAAGGGAGCGACCTAGTATTGGCCTGCACGGCGCTCATCGAGGCATCATTTCAATCCACGCTCCCGTGAAGGGAGCGACCCAAGACCTTCACACCGTCCAGCCTTTTGTTCCTATTTCAATCCACGCTCCCGTGAAGGGAGCGACCAGCTCCAAAGGCAGACTGCCGTCGAAGCAGATATTTCAATCCACGCTCCCGTGAAGGGAGCGACGCGGCACGGCAGCTTGCCCTGGCACAGAGCATGGATTTCAATCCACGCTCCCGTGAAGGGAGCGACCTGTTTGCGGGACACCAGCAGAGGCGTACGATCCAATTTCAATCCACGCTCCCGTGAAGGGAGCGACACGGGTCGTGGCCATCGACATCCCACGGTTCCTTATTTCAATCCACGCTCCCGTGAAGGGAGCGACCGGTCATGAGGCCGCCCAGCACATCTGGCCCGAAAAATTTCAATCCACGCTCCCGTGAAGGGAGCGACAGCTTTATGGGCCGACAGTGGGCCGCTATCAACCTATTTCAATCCACGCTCCCGTGAAGGGAGCGACCATTGAGGACGCCAAACGAATCGTCCGCAACCAATTTCAATCCACGCTCCCGTGAAGGGAGCGACTATCACATGCATGTAGTTTGACACAGCGACTTGGGATTTCAATCCACGCTCCCGTGAAGGGAGCGACTTGCCAGTCCTGACGACTCTGCTCCGCTTACGGATTTCAATCCACGCTCCCGTGAAGGGAGCGACGAGCGAGTCGAGTACAGTGGTGCAGGTCACAGAATTTCAATCCACGCTCCCGTGAAGGGAGCGACGACAAGGTGAGCCAGGTCATGGAGCAGGGCCGGCAATTTCAATCCACGCTCCCGTGAAGGGAGCGACGGCATGGACACCGCCTGACGGGGTTTTTACCAGATTTCAATCCACGCTCCCGTGAAGGGAGCGACCACCTGGGCTATCCGGATGGTGGCGTTGGAACCGATTTCAATCCACGCTCCCGTGAAGGGAGCGACTGGTGCCAGGCATCGGCGTCCAGGCCATCGTCCTATTTCAATCCACGCTCCCGTGAAGGGAGCGACACGTGCGAGAGATCAAAGGAGACAAGTGATGGGCATTTCAATCCACGCTCCCGTGAAGGGAGCGACTCGCTTGTATGCCACCATGTGTTTGTGACTGCTGGATTTCAATCCACGCTCCCGTGAAGGGAGCGACAAGCATAGAGGACGTGTCAGTAACCCGTGACACAATTTCAATCCACGCTCCCGTGAAGGGAGCGACTTGTCCTTGGCCTTATCATCGTCTACCAGCATGACATTTCAATCCACGCTCCCGTGAAGGGAGCGACATCAATATTGCGGTGGCTGGTGCTATAGGAGACAAAATTTCAATCCACGCTCCCGTGAAGGGAGCGACTAGTGCCACATAAGACCCTTGGCGATAGCACCCGCCATTTCAATCCACGCTCCCGTGAAGGGAGCGACTTTCATCATCCAAAACATGGCTGGGATCGCCCCAATTTCAATCCACGCTCCCGTGAAGGGAGCGACCTCCCTTGTGTGAGGCTGGAGGCTCCCAGTCCAGATTTCAATCCACGCTCCCGTGAAGGGAGCGACTCCGGCTGTGATTCAAGTGGCCGGCAGGGCCTCGGATTTCAATCCACGCTCCCGTGAAGGGAGCGACCCGATACTGGGATCTGTTTGACTGCCCGGAGGTCGATTTCAATCCACGCTCCCGTGAAGGGAGCGACCAGATGGAGGCGTTCTCGGCATTTGACGATGATCATTTCAATCCACGCTCCCGTGAAGGGAGCGACACACCGGGCCGCAGGGACCTGCCGGAAAGGACGGCATTTCAATCCACGCTCCCGTGAAGGGAGCGACGGTGAAAACCACGACCTTGCATGGCGTGTCATTTATTTCAATCCACGCTCCCGTGAAGGGAGCGACCCACGCTGCCCCAAGGGTCCAACGCCACTGTGGAATTTCAATCCACGCTCCCGTGAAGGGAGCGACGTGGCCATCAGCATCGCCTTCAGCTCCGGCACGCTATTTCAATCCACGCTCCCGTGAAGGGAGCGACTCAACACCGGCATCAGCATGACGACATGGGGCGAATTTCAATCCACGCTCCCGTGAAGGGAGCGACCGGGGTCCATCCCGGCCTTGGTGAGCAGGGCGCGATTTCAATCCACGCTCCCGTGAAGGGAGCGACCGTGACCGCGCGTGTCGGATAGCTGCAAGATGGGATTTCAATCCACGCTCCCGTGAAGGGAGCGACCGCAATTTTCCCGTCTCCTTGAGCCCATAGGTATTTCAATCCACGCTCCCGTGAAGGGAGCGACCCGTCTTCCACGCCCTCACGGCCACCCGGTGAGGACATTTCAATCCACGCTCCCGTGAAGGGAGCGACCGCCTTTCGCCTGCCACTGGGCCAGGGTGTCGGTATTTCAATCCACGCTCCCGTGAAGGGAGCGACGGCAGGTCAGCTTTGAACAGCTCGACCGCATAGCCATTTCAATCCACGCTCCCGTGAAGGGAGCGACTCGTGGGGGATGTCCAGGTGTTTGACGATGCACTGATTTCAATCCACGCTCCCGTGAAGGGAGCGACCCGATACCGCCAGCATTAGACCCGTCAGCAACCAATTTCAATCCACGCTCCCGTGAAGGGAGCGCCCCACCTCCATGCACCCGTCGCGGCCGGAGCTCAGAATTTCAATCCACGCTCCCGTGAAGGGAGCGACAACAGCGATCTGAGCGGCCATCTCTGGCCCTCCGATTTCAATCCACGCTCCCGTGAAGGGAGCGACGCGCATTGTTTTCCCCTCCTCATCTAATCGGCATATTTCAATCCACGCTCCCGTGAAGGGAGCGACAGGCCATCGACCAGCTGGGCGCCCACGGCTGGCAATTTCAATCCACGCTCCCGTGAAGGGAGCGACCAGGAGCCTGGACAGGCGGGGCGACAGGCCCGGCCATTTCAATCCACGCTCCCGTGAAGGGAGCGACCGGATGGGAAAAATGCGCAGGCGAAGATGTTCGGATTTCAATCCACGCTCCCGTGAAGGGAGCGACCCCCCGAGCGTTCGTCTCCCCTGGTCACCGAGAGATTTCAATCCACGCTCCCGTGAAGGGAGCGACAAGCTGGGGCCGCCCCCAAAACTGGGGCCTGCGCCATTTCAATCCACGCTCCCGTGAAGGGAGCGACAGGCGTTGAGGGCCCGCAGGGACCCAAGGGCGAATTTCAATCCACGCTCCCGTGAAGGGAGCGACACCATGGCGCGACAGGCTCACGCCGAACAATGAATTTCAATCCACGCTCCCGTGAAGGGAGCGACATGCTTGGATTGCGTCAAGTGCAACCGTGTAATCATTTCAATCCACGCTCCCGTGAAGGGAGCGACGGCCCTTCCTGGTGGCCAGTCCCGGATACTGCATATTTCAATCCACGCTCCCGTGAAGGGAGCGACTGTATCTACAGCCATTGAAGCCGGTGCATTTCGAATTTCAATCCACGCTCCCGTGAAGGGAGCGACAGCCGCGTGGAAATAACCGTGCAGCCCCAGACAATATTTCAATCCACGCTCCCGTGAAGGGAGCGACCCAGTCTGTACGGCCTGATGGACAGGGACATTGCAATTTCAATCCACGCTCCCGTGAAGGGAGCGACAAGTAAGATGCCCGCAGGGAGATGTGAAAGGGGATTTCAATCCACGCTCCCGTGAAGGGAGCGACCTCCCCTATCACACCCCAGACGGCCGGATCCCCGATTTCAATCCACGCTCCCGTGAAGGGAGCGACATGAAGCCTCCGATCTCAGGATAGCCGAAGCACATATTTCAATCCACGCTCCCGTGAAGGGAGCGACTTGCGGTTACGGTCGAGCGGGAAGCGCCAGCTGCTATTTCAATCCACGCTCCCGTGAAGGGAGCGACTTGCTCAGATGGATGGAATCGGTGTCCGAATACATATTTCAATCCACGCTCCCGTGAAGGGAGCGACTTCGGCTTGCCCATGTACTGTGTCCCATCGGTATTTCAATCCACGCTCCCGTGAAGGGAGCGACTTCTCCACCACCTTGGCTGCAGTGGGATTACCAATTTCAATCCACGCTCCCGTGAAGGGAGCGACTACACACGGTACATGGCGGTCTTGCTGGCGAGATTATTTCAATCCACGCTCCCGTGAAGGGAGCGACGGGTGCGCCTGTTTCGGATAGGTATGGTGGTCGTGATTTCAATCCACGCTCCCGTGAAGGGAGCGACTGGGGATGACGAAATCAAGGTCGGCGTCGGTGATGATTTCAATCCACGCTCCCGTGAAGGGAGCGACCGGTGACGGGCTGCAGCCTTACGCCGTCCAGCGTATTTCAATCCACGCTCCCGTGAAGGGAGCGACACCTTGCGATAGGGGGTGAATTTTGGACAACGTGCTATTTCAATCCACGCTCCCGTGAAGGGAGCGACACCAGCTAAACCGGGAGTCGTCGAGGACTTGCCGATTTCAATCCACGCTCCCGTGAAGGGAGCGACGGCTCTGTTGGCTGATCCTTTCCGGCTTTTCCCCATTTCAATCCACGCTCCCGTGAAGGGAGCGACTAGCCTCATCCACAGCAGCCGCAACCAACGCTATATTTCAATCCACGCTCCCGTGAAGGGAGCGACGGTCGTCACGCCGACAGGGTGTGTGCTAAGGCCGATTTCAATCCACGCTCCCGTGAAGGGAGCGACCGCCGATGCCGTCCACAAAAGCCTGCAGGGACAAATTTCAATCCACGCTCCCGTGAAGGGAGCGACCGGATCCGCGTGGTATGTTGGTCGGCGCCTCCGAATTTCAATCCACGCTCCCGTGAAGGGAGCGACGGACTTCGACCCGATGTAATGCACCTTGATGTTATTTCAATCCACGCTCCCGTGAAGGGAGCGACTGGGATGTAATTTTTTATTGTCTTTAGGCATGGAATTTCAATCCACGCTCCCGTGAAGGGAGCGACCCTTGGTAACTTTCATGTGTTTGCTCCCTTTGCAATTTCAATCCACGCTCCCGTGAAGGGAGCGACCTGGCCCCGAACCGTGCCGGCAGGATGTGCCTGTGATTTCAATCCACGCTCCCGTGAAGGGAGCGACGCTTAAGGCATGCAGGGCAGACCTTATGGTCATTATTTCAATCCACGCTCCCGTGAAGGGAGCGACGGGAGAGGAACTCGTCCAGGCTGTCCAGGATGTTATTTCAATCCACGCTCCCGTGAAGGGAGCGACCCTCCACGCCGTCCACCAGGATGCTGACGTGGTCATTTCAATCCACGCTCCCGTGAAGGGAGCGACCTGTCCACCCGCGTGGATCGTCCCCCGGCTTTGACATTTCAATCCACGCTCCCGTGAAGGGAGCGACGGGCGCAGCACGTCCTGCATTTCGCTTTCGCCCGTATTTCAATCCACGCTCCCGTGAAGGGAGCGACCTGCCGGTGACCGTCACCTGTTCGCCGTTCAGCCGACATTTCAATCCACGCTCCCGTGAAGGGAGCGACGCCCATGCTGCTGATAAGATTCCTGATCCACCCATTTCAATCCACGCTCCCGTGAAGGGAGCGACCAGCCTGCTCCAGCACCGCGTCCTCCACGTCACCGGATTTCAATCCACGCTCCCGTGAAGGGAGCGACCCATCTGCTGCAAGGCGGCTATCTGGTTGTCGGTATTTCAATCCACGCTCCCGTGAAGGGAGCGACTAAGGCCGCCAAGGCGCAGACCACGGCCGACGGATTTCAATCCACGCTCCCGTGAAGGGAGCGACATCTATCTACCAAAGACTACATCAACCGAATCGAATTTCAATCCACGCTCCCGTGAAGGGAGCGACTTCCACGTTTGCCGGCATTGCCACTCCCCCAATGAATTTCAATCCACGCTCCCGTGAAGGGAGCGACCCACTTGGTATCCGCATCAAAGGCGCTCAGTTTATTTCAATCCACGCTCCCGTGAAGGGAGCGACATCTGAGCCAGGCGTATCGGGCAAAAGCCACGCGGATTTCAATCCACGCTCCCGTGAAGGGAGCGACTATATTTGTCATATCAGCTTGCGCAAAAGCTCAAAATTTCAATCCACGCTCCCGTGAAGGGAGCGACTTTGGGGCGGCATAGATGTGCGCAAAAGTGATTGGATTTCAATCCACGCTCCCGTGAAGGGAGCGACGAGGCTGCCGAGCTCAGACGCGAGCAGGATGCCATTTCAATCCACGCTCCCGTGAAGGGAGCGACCATCACCGACAAGCTATACCCATGCTCACGCCAGATTTCAATCCACGCTCCCGTGAAGGGAGCGACCTGCCTGACGGCAAGACCATCCAGATCACCGGCAAATTTCAATCCACGCTCCCGTGAAGGGAGCGACAACAAATTGGAGGCACCCATGCCCGACACCATTGCATTTCAATCCACGCTCCCGTGAAGGGAGCGACAAGTACTCTCTTTGCCGTATCAACTAGGGTCTTATTTCAATCCACGCTCCCGTGAAGGGAGCGACGATTCATTTGCCATGAGGGTGCCGGTAATCTGGAATTTCAATCCACGCTCCCGTGAAGGGAGCGACGGTACACCCGGGCCGAGCTTGAACAGCAGGAGATTATTTCAATCCACGCTCCCGTGAAGGGAGCGACATAGTCCTCCGGAGCTTCTTTCTTGATTACCTCGGTATTTCAATCCACGCTCCCGTGAAGGGAGCGACCGGCCATGGTGCGTTCCCGGATCAGGTCCCGTTCATTTCAATCCACGCTCCCGTGAAGGGAGCGACATGCGCGTGCGCCGGCAGAGCGTCCAGCGCTGGGAATTTCAATCCACGCTCCCGTGAAGGGAGCGACTGGCTTTCTGCTTGTCGTTCAGGTCCGGCGAGGAATTTCAATCCACGCTCCCGTGAAGGGAGCGACGGGATGGGCGACAAGCCCGGGGCGATGACTTGCAATTTCAATCCACGCTCCCGTGAAGGGAGCGACACCCGCTTGGACCTCTCCCAGCTCCCCGACGATGAATTTCAATCCACGCTCCCGTGAAGGGAGCGACTGACCCTTCAATCAATGACATGGGCGCTGGCAATATTTCAATCCACGCTCCCGTGAAGGGAGCGACTCACCTGTCCTGTCGGAAGCATGGCGGAAACGATATTTCAATCCACGCTCCCGTGAAGGGAGCGACCCGCTGCGTGCTTAGGGAGTAGGCGTCGGCAGGGAATTTCAATCCACGCTCCCGTGAAGGGAGCGACCTGGCTGCTCCTGAGCGCCGGCCAGCTCGCCCAGAAGATTTCAATCCACGCTCCCGTGAAGGGAGCGACCTGTAGCCAGCTTGACCATTGCGTCTCCTGAACTATTTCAATCCACGCTCCCGTGAAGGGAGCGACAAGGCGCGAAGCTCCGGGGGGACGGCGATGCCGAATTTCAATCCACGCTCCCGTGAAGGGAGCGACGCATGCGACTGCTTCAGGTCGTAGCCGCATTTGTCATTTCAATCCACGCTCCCGTGAAGGGAGCGACTGAATGCAAAAACCGCCCCCGCTCCGGTCTCCCATTTCAATCCACGCTCCCGTGAAGGGAGCGACTGGCCTTCATCGACTGGTAGGCCTTGCTGCGTATATTTCAATCCACGCTCCCGTGAAGGGAGCGACCGGCCCGAGACTCCTGACGGCCCCCGTCCTTGGCATTTCAATCCACGCTCCCGTGAAGGGAGCGACCACGGCAGCCAACATCATCTTCACCAACGGCATATTTCAATCCACGCTCCCGTGAAGGGAGCGACCAGCTGTCCGGCTGGCCCAGCATGTGCAGGGCCTATTTCAATCCACGCTCCCGTGAAGGGAGCGACGATGTCTTCAGCCGCCGTACATGGGTCCTCTTTGATTTCAATCCACGCTCCCGTGAAGGGAGCGACCTCCACGCCGTCGGCCCGGGCCGCCTGCTCCTGATTTCAATCCACGCTCCCGTGAAGGGAGCGACCAGCCGGGCCAGTCACAGGCCAGGGTGTGTGCAGATTTCAATCCACGCTCCCGTGAAGGGAGCGACTATTTGTAAGGAGGCGACCATGGCCGGAGGATCCATTTCAATCCACGCTCCCGTGAAGGGAGCGACGTGGACGACGAGTGGATCGACCATAACGTTTTGCAATTTCAATCCACGCTCCCGTGAAGGGAGCGACTTTTATATCCACAGCACACCAAATTCCGGCTTTTATTTCAATCCACGCTCCCGTGAAGGGAGCGACCGCACCCCCTGGCCGAGTGGGCCAGGGACCACAGCATTTCAATCCACGCTCCCGTGAAGGGAGCGACTGGTGCTCTGCTGGTTTTCGCTCATGTCTACTCTGATTTCAATCCACGCTCCCGTGAAGGGAGCGACGGGACACCCGGTTCACCGAGCCCGCCCCCGGCAGATTTCAATCCACGCTCCCGTGAAGGGAGCGACTGGCGAGGATCTGCGCCCCGTTGAGGAGGGCGGCATTTCAATCCACGCTCCCGTGAAGGGAGCGACACGCTCGGGCCTGCGAAGCCGACCTCACGAGAGTATTTCAATCCACGCTCCCGTGAAGGGAGCGACCCGCAGTCCGAAACAAGCATTCCCAGTCAGCCCCATTTCAATCCACGCTCCCGTGAAGGGAGCGACTGCGTGAGACGGCCTACTCGGACACGGACACCGAATTTCAATCCACGCTCCCGTGAAGGGAGCGACATCCAGGCCGGCAAGGAGGAGATCATCGCCGACGGTATTTCAATCCACGCTCCCGTGAAGGGAGCGACCCGCACCCAGGCCTGCCGGCATCCCCTCCGGGCCGATTTCAATCCACGCTCCCGTGAAGGGAGCGACAAAAGCAAATCGGCAAGCGCCTGCTTTGGGCAAAAATTTCAATCCACGCTCCCGTGAAGGGAGCGACTGCTCAATGATACATCCCTTGACCAATATATGGTCAGCTTTTAATAGCTAGCGAGTTCCAACAGCCGAACATACGTACACAGATTCTGTCTCTAGCCGAGCAATTGAGATGATGCCTCAAATCGACAACATCACTATTTAGTTATCAAACAACCGTTCATATGTTTCACTAAAATTCTAGCTTTCCTCCCATCTACAAACATCTGCTTGGAAATTCAAAAAAGAACTCAGCTCACTAAAACATGCGAAATTAAGACTGAATATCATATAAAAGCAGCGATTCGTAGCGCGAAGGATCAGACGAATACATGATTGCTAGCGTTTCGCGCCTCTGAGGATTTGCAACAACAGTCAGCATACCGCACTGTTTTCAGAATTACACCAACTACTCAGCCATCGTCTAATTTCGTGGCACAGACAATACAGTGCAGCCATAACCCAGCGATTCTATAACATCATCACTTGGTCAACAGGAATATGCCGCCTCACCCCGTAATAATGGATTCTTCGGGAATATCTGGCACCCAGGTCGTACATGATCAAGCTGTCTTCCTGAGGGTCGATCAGCGTCATTAGCCGCTGTTTTAGAAGTTCACGGTCGGCAGGAGTGACCATGCATTCAAACACACTATTTTGCACACGCTGCCCAAACTTCATGCACTCATGGCCGACCTGCCGCAACCGCCTCCGACCAGCCGCCTCACAGGTGTCGACATCATAAGCAACAACCACCATCATTATTCTTCCACCCTACTTCCAAAACATTGGCGGATAGGCATCCATGTCCCCACGTATGTATCTAGCCAGCAATAGTGCCTGCACATAAGGCACTAAGCCCCAAGGCACTTTCTCCTTAAGAAAGGGGTGCATGATTTGCTCATTTTTACGCTTCTGCCAGGCAGAGAGCACCTGCTTCCTACCCTTGTCGTTAAGATAAGTTCCTCCGTTCTCTCGAACCTCAAAATCACCAGCCTTAACCACATGGGTGTTGACCAGGGACAAAGCCAGCCGATCCGCAAAGACAGGCCGCAATTCTTCAACAAGATCCAGGGCCAGGGAAGATCTACCCGGCCTGTCTGTATGCAAGAAACCGACATAAGGGTCAAGGCCGACACCTTGAAGTGCAGAACGACAATCTCCGGAAAGCAGCACATAGATAAATGAGAGCAGGGCATTCATTCTATCCATCGGTGGCCTTCGGCTGCGTTGCTCGAAGTAGAAATCATCCTTGTTCGTGAGGATGAGATCATCAAAAGCATAAAAGTAGCACTTGGCGGCATCCCCCTCCACACCGCGAACCGAATCCGCCGTCTGGCAGTCGTCCAATTCTCGAAAAGCTGCCAACAGACGGGCGCTCTGCTTTTTCACACGAGGCACGTTGATCCGTAAAGCGTGGTCTCGGGTAGCACGCTCCAGCACCTGTCGTGCATTGAATATCTTGCCCATGACGAATGAAGCTGCAATCGAACAGACCTCATTATCGTCATCGGCCATATGGTACTGACGGCGTCGCAAAAGTACATTTCTGTTAGCCTCTCCAAGCACTGACCCATAGTATTTGCCCTGAGGGGAGTAGAAGGCGAATGAGACACCAAATTCATTGCACTTGCCCAGCAAGGCTGGCGAAGCACCCTTGTAACTGAAGCAAAGAATAGACTCCAAGGCACGCAGAGGTATCCGTCCCATGACGCGATCGCCCTCATTCACCACAACGTTCTCCTGCTCTAGGGAAAGGTAGGCATCCTCTGTAGTGACAAACAAGGTGTTTAACATCTGTCTCAATGGATCATCGCTTCCCTCCGGGGCTTTTCCTCAATAAACTCTCATTGCCCAAGTTACCTCTACAACTCTTTCAAGGTCTTTCGAATATAGTCAGCAGCGGAAGACTTATGCACAAGTTCAGGCAGACAGATATCTTTCAATGAGCATGACCGGCACCCCGTCTTTGGCTTCACCTTGGGAGTATGACCTCGCCGATAAAGGTCCCGCATCTGCGCCAGATCATGGACTACCTGAGCGCGAAGATCATCATTGAGTTCGACCGCTTCACGGCGCTTGGTCCGCTGATAGAACAATGCCCCCTGGCTGATGTTACAGGAGAGCATTTCTTCCAAGCACATAGCTTCGCCGCACAATTGCAAACGATCAGCATTATTGACCTTGCTGGAACCATGCTTGTATTCAACAGGATAGGGTTGCCAACGTCCTCTCCTGCCTATCAACGAAACTCCATCCTGAGCTGCGTGAAATTCGACGATGTCACAATCGCCGACGACTCCCAAGTTCGAGAGAATACACGCAGATCGCGCAGTATCAAGGTGTCGCCGCGTTTTTCAGAAGCATGGTAGTCGTGAGCACGCCGGTGCTCGAAGTCTCCTGCATACGTTCTGGTGTTGTCACGCCATTGCTCCTCTATGTGGATCAACGCCCATTGGCGCTTGCAGAATTCGAAATGTTGAATGCCAGACAGGGCCAGCCATTCATCCTCAGGATATTCGGCCGGCCCTGTGGCCATGGACGAGTCCATGGAATTCTCAATCATTGCAGTAGACTCAGCCATCGACCATTTCAGTCAGTTCGACCGACTGCGGAATAGCTGAAGTATCGACCGTCACATCGTAATCCGAGAAACTGCGCGGGGTCTCGACCTCAGGCTTATGAGCCACGTGAATGCTATCGAACAGTTTATAGGAGGGAGCATCGCCAAGATCGTTGCTGTGCTTAAAGACATAGAGCTTGCGAACCGCCATCTTGCCCCTGGCTGCGGAATGATCAAACTCGAACATGTTGAGAATAGCCTGCCAAAGCATAGCCAGGTCTTCCTCGCTAAATCCGGTGGTCTTTTGTGCAAGCTTGGCATTCACATAGCCATCAGCACGATATAGACCGTAAGGAACGATTGACTTGTTGCCCATCTCGTTGTTCTTGTTCTCTTGGTCTTTTTCCGTAGTAATGGCCACCCTGGTGATGGTGACAGACTGCGGGAAGATCGGATCGATGGACCTCGAGAATCCAAGTTGCACAGGACCACGCACCTGGCCACAGGCCAACCCGCCCTTGACGAAGGTGGTCATTACCGCGCCAAAGGTCCTGATATCGAAGAAATTGGAGCACATGTAATCGAGAATTAATCTATCCAGCTCGCCGTTTTCCTTCTTGGCTTTCTTCAAGGCTTTCCCGATACTGTCCACATCGGGATCCCCATTGACGCCAACCGCTTTCAGCGCCTCAGCATCGAGGCGGTTCAGCGGAACCTGCTGCTTGATATAGATACGCCAGGGTGCCTTATCCCCATTAATCAGTTGCACATAGTTACGTATCTTCCTCTTCAGGCAAACATCAGTGACAATTCCGATCCCGGTCTCACTATCAGTTCGTGGCATATTGCCTGACTCTGGATCGCCGTTGGGATTGCCATTCTCAACATCATAGAGAATGGAAAAATCGTACCTATTTTGGATAGCCTTAGCAGTTTGTTCACTCATTTACAACTCCTTCTTCCTTGCTGGTTTCCTTATTGTCGTCCTTGTTCTTCCCCTTGTAGCGTTCCTGAGTTTCGAAATAGTATCCGAGCTGGAAAGCACCCTGTTCAGGCAACGATAACCTTGTCGGGAAGTTCTCACCGATTCTGGTCATCAGATCGGCGATACGCTTGGTATAGTAAATGCGCGTTCCCGTCGGCAGTTTTCGCAGGTGCTTTTTCGCCAAATCGCCCAAGTGTGGGAAAACCACAGCTGGCATGGTCGATGCGTTAGTAAAGAACCGGTCACCAATCGTGGTATTGATACCAGGATTTGCAGCATGTTGTATGTCCTCATATAGGGCGAACAGTCGTCCTAGGACATAGGGCACATTAGTGCTTTCTTTGTTGATGGACACTTGCAATACCTCCTTAGGGCATTGGTTGTTTGGGTGACGAAGAAAATACGCTTTGATGATTGCCGCCTTGGCGCGAGGTACGTCATGCTCAACACCAATCCGGTTTTCAACAGCAGTCAAAAGCGACGTAGGATAGGGCGCACCTATAAGAATGGCCTTAAACAGATCGGAAACCGTATGAGGGGAAGCTGGAATCCTCTTTTTCCCACCAGTAGCAGATGGCACAGTTTGCGCAAGGAGCATCCACACAGGTAGATAGCGACGCTTGTCAAATTTCGGGCGTTCGATATCCAGATCTTCATAATGCCGACGTACATGCTCCATGTAACTGCCATAAGTGTCCTTCAAGAAAAAGGACACCGAAAGCCTAGCAGCATTGGGAGCAAGTCCGAGGATGTAGAAATGCTCATCCGGATTAAGCCTGACACCATTGAAATCAACTGGGTTTCCTTTAGACAAGGCCGTGACAGTGGCTATCAGGTCCTGTTGGTTAACCCCCGCAGCGCCTTCAATGCACATGTTCATCTCAGCTGAATACTCAGCCTGTCCCGATTCTGCCCAGGAGACAATCGTCAAGGAGCCATCATTGATGGTTCTTGTATACTGTTCGTCCTTCAACACGGTATTTAAGGCTGTAGTGTAAGCAAAGGCTTCACGTTTGCTCATAGGAGCATTTTGATCCTGCTTTTTATTGTAGGAAAGATATGCTGGGGCATTGAAAGACACCAGTGCGGATCCGCTGGATTGTGCGTTTCGGACGCCTCTGATATTTGGATGAGTAAGAGCAGGGACGACAGCTTGACCTGAAACAACACTTTGCATGGTTTCAGAACTAGGGGCCGCCTGATCACCATCCTCGTCACCCGAAGAGAACCATGAATCCCAGTATTGCTGCATGGTTGGGTTTTCAGATAAAGGTAAGCCGTTGCGGCAGAGGACGAAATTACCGGTCAAGGCCTTCTTCCAGTCCCCTTCGCCCAATTTCTCCTCGACAACTGTCGCCTGAGGCGTCCGGGAGAAGAAAGCGAGCACTGCGCGGGCTTCAGCTTCATCGGCATTTGCAAGCACCTGCCGATGCAATTTAGCAGCAGCTGCAAAGCGCTTGGCCGCCTTGTCTGTTGCACCGTTGGCATCTGAACCTAGCAGGTAAGAGGAGTTGTCGCAGAGGAAATTGGCCTGAATTTTCACCGTTCGTAATGCATGTGCTGGAACAGGCATCATACGTCTGAACTGCTTGTTCTTTGTCAATGTCCCAAACGGAATGACATGGGTTATGGCCCCGTCATCTGCTATGTCCAGTCCCCACGGAACATTTTCAACGCTGTATCCATACCGCGGTGCCTGACCAGTCTCCACCAGCCGTTCGTAAAGTCTGACTAGTTCGCCAATCATGAGCTCACCTTCGGATCAGTAGCATCCAGCACACCATTAATCAGCTCAGCTCTGAAAAACATAGGTTGCGGGTCCGCAGGGTCTCGATAGTCCATGTCATATAACATGTACCCCAGATCCCGACGACCATTTTCAAAACCCTTGGGCTGACCTTTATCGACATCCCAAAGCCGAAAATCGACAGGGAACTCCCGAGTTCCAAAATAAGGGTGGTGATAGTATTGCCCGTTCTGAGCCCGCCTATTGAACATGCTGATGAATTTAGCCGGGGTATCCCCAGCGGCAGCTTTACTATTCATATCAAAGTGGGCCTCAATCACATAGTGAACATCCCGCAGAATGGTGGAGGCACGCTGCTGAATGTCTGAGGAAGTATAGATCGCGCTGTCTTTGGACGGATCATTGATCATCGACCTGATAGTATCGGCCGAAATCACGCTGCTGACCTCATTGCGACGAACACTGGTGAACCTGATCGGATTCATAACCACGATCCTGTCAATCCGCCAGACCATGCCTGGATGCCAGAACACAGCCTCCAGAATTCCCCGTGCCGCCGACGGCGTCATCACGTCGTACGAGACCCTCTCTACTTTCATTTCAGGTCTGGTGAAGAGGGCGTACGGACCCCAGACCTCAAGTTGTACTGTCATTGGTCTCCTTTCTTGTTGCCGGTATTGCTAATTACGATTCAGTCATCAATACAGCAGACCGTTTTAAGGCAGCTGATCTTCATCGACTTGCAAACCTGTAGCACAGTCGTACATGCCCATATCCAGCAGAATAAATGCGTCGTCATCCGACTTGGCACCATGCTCAGCCAGAGCGGATATCTTTCCAGCCTCTTTGAGCCTGTCCAACTGCCTAGGCCAAACATTGACCGCGTACCGACCCAATCTGCGGAACAGCCCTCGCGTATAACAACGAGGATCAGTCAGTTGAGCACACAGGTTCCTTGCTTCTTTGTTGACAGGTATATAAACAGGAACAGTTGGAGTATCAATCAGCTTGAACTGCTCAGCAATCTGAGCGAACGGCATACGGCATCCTGATATTCCACGTTCATGAGCCTTAAGAATCTGATGCTGATCAAGACTCTCGTCCCCACGCATTCCAAAGAGTCTGGTGAAGTATTCATGAATCGCTTTTGATGATGCCAGGTCAGCATTGTCTTCCCGCACCAATTCGAAAGCCAGCATATTCTGTTTCAAAAATGAAACCTGGCCCTCATCAGTCGAAAAAACATGAACCAATGAGGCATCCGCATCACGTCGACCTTCTCTATTGCAGCGGCCGGCTGTCTGAAGAATCGAATCAAGACCAGTCTGTTCCCTATATGCCTCAGGGAAATCAACATCCACTCCGGCCTCTATCAGAGACGTGGATACGACCCTGCAAGATTCTCCTTGGGCGAGACGTTCCCGTATCTGCTTCAGCAACCGTTCCCTGTCATAGGCACATTGCAGCGTAGTCAGGCAGAAAGTGCCGTCTTCAAAGCCATGCTTTCGCACCGCTCCGGAGATGTACTGCGCTTCCTTACGTGTGTTGACCACGCACAGGACCTGATTATGGCCTTCCACTGCCGCAGCCATCTCATCCATGTCCTTATGACCATCATCGACGATTCGGTTGCGTCGGAATTCCAGGCGTTCCTTTTCGTTCAATGGCGCAATTTCTGGAATTGCCAGAGTTGGACGTCGAAGAGCCTGGGCAAACAGATCCTGCAAGGCCGGCTGTGTGGCTGTGCACAGTACCGCAGTGACGTGATAGTTGGTAACCAGCTCAGCTATGGCCTGTACACATGGTTTCAGTTGGGGCAAGGGCAAGGTCTGGGCCTCATCGAAGATCACAACAGAGTTGGCTATATTATGAATCTTCCGGAGTTTAGAGGCCTTGTTGGCAAACAGGCTTTCGAAAAACTGCACAGCGGTGGTTACGATAACCGGCATGTTCCAGTTCTCGGCTGCAAAACTGCGATGCAGATCGTTTGCTGTAAGCTCGTTCTCCTCCTTTAACTGGAAAGCCGCATCTGCATAGTGTGGCAGAACCGCATCTGGCCCAAGGAGGGCTTCGAATTCCTTTACCGTCTGATCAATGATTGACGTGTACGGGACGACGTAAATAACCCTGTCCATATGATGCGTTTTGGCATGTTCAAGCGCGAAAGTAAGTGAGGAGTCTGTCTTGCCACCGCCTGTAGGAGCGGTCAACGTGTATAGACCTGGTTTCCATTCAGGATCGGCTCCGTGAGTTAGGCAGTCACGCAATATGGCATTGCGCTTTTCATTCAACGACGTACTCGCCTTCGCCGACAGAAAGGATTCAGCCCTACGTTCCATGATTTCAGTAAGCGCCATGATTCTGACCGACTGATGCTCACGCAGCTGCTCAGCCAGCGCTTTGCTGATCCCACGTAATTCCTGTGGAGGCGGCATGATCGATTTGGACAGACGATCAGGACCGAGATCCTGAAGCAGCTGCTCGAGGAATGGCGATTCGTCGCGCTCTACTTTGCCATTTACAAAGAACTCAGCATCCAGCCGGTCCGCATCCACTAGCGCTGATTCGTGCATACGGATACGCATCATGTCCGAGAAATGTGAGCCCAACGAAGCAAGCGGTTTGACTTCGGGAAGGGTAATCTCATCCTTCCAATGCGAGGCATCAGGGTTGGGACGCTTCATTCTGCCGACCAAGGTGCTTGCATTCTCGGTA
The DNA here is from genome assembly GCF_016101425.1 of Bifidobacterium sp. W8112. Lineage (NCBI taxonomy): Bacteria > Bacillati > Actinomycetota > Actinomycetes > Bifidobacteriales > Bifidobacteriaceae > Bifidobacterium > Bifidobacterium sp. W8112. The sequence continues at coordinate 685,449 of NZ_JACFQN010000001.1, forward strand.
TCAATACGATTGCCAAAATCCGGCAAACCAGCATGATGCCCTGCAATGGCAAACGTGGCTTCTTGAAGATGAAGCTTATACGCTACTTTCATCCCGTATGAAGAGTGATTGACACTACTGCTCATCATAGGCCTCCCTTATCATCCTCTGGAACTCCTCCGAATACTTGCCTATGTCGTGAAGAAGGCCTGTATCCAGACCCATATCAGCCTGATCCTGGTCATACAGATAGCCGGCCAGCCTGCCGGCGAAGGCTGCATCAAGGCATCCCGTCATCACCAGATGCTGCACGCAGACCTCGAAACCATGGTCTTTCGAAGTACGGGCCAGATACTCGTTAACCTCATCGCCTTCGGCCGTCATGCGATCATCTCTTCTCGACTTCGATCACTGTTTAGCGGTTGCGCTGTATTGACCTGAATCCAAGCCGTCAATCGCCATACGCAAACCGGCTTCCCACATATAAACGTAGAATCATCAACCATCGCCTCATCTCCTTCGTATAGGCGATTAACTCATGTACTAAAATAAAAATATACTTATACTTCCAGAAAGTCAACTTCTATTAAGTAGTAGTGATCGAAATATGATATTTCTATGAATCAGATGTTCACGGGGGGGGGGGGGGCTAGCTAATAAAAAGCAAGGGGCTCATCGGATATATCCGATGAGCCCCTTGATGCAGAAATAACTACATAATAGTTTCAACCCACGCCTCAAGGCGACTATCCGTCCATAAATATCAATACTTACAAACACCATAGATGATGGAAAATGGAGCACAGACTGGCTGCAAACATGAGCAAGCAACTAGGTCCGCCCCGTTTGAACCGATCTGTATCACATTACGGATACGCTCTACTCTACTCCCCACAGCACAAGCACTTGATATGTTCATTGACCTTATCCGCTATCTACAAAGTACGACGATGGTTCTACATAGGAGACATCCCTACATTGGATTCAGGAGCGCTGCAAAAGACGGACAGCTTGGAACATCCGCAATCCAGAGCTATCTGCTCGACAGGCTTAGAGGAATTGTTGAGTATGCTTCGAGTTGCATTGATTAGCGCGTCCATAACATAGGCATGAGGCGTATAACAGGTTGCCTTTTTGAATACCCTAATGAAGCTACGCTCACCGAGACCAGTCATAGCGGCTAGCTGATGATTGGCAATATATGTCATCACCATTTGAATGTCATGGCCGCTCCTGTCAATGTCACCCTGCCCCACCGGCGCGTCAACGAGCCAGGTCAGAATATCCGTCACATATTTCGTAAGCATTGTTTCGGATAAATAGGTGCCGGACCGAAATATGTGGTAAATGGTCTTTAGCGGGTGCAATGCCTTTTCGCCCTGCTCCAGGACGAAGATCGTCCCTAGCTTGGCAATTATCTGCTGATAATAAACCGTGCCGCCTGTCCATCGAAGTGCATCCAAAGCATCTCTGTCGGCCCCACAGACTGGTAGCGATGGCATTGGTAGCAATCCAAAAGTTCAAACTAACCACCTTGGGCAACGCTCTTCATAGCATTGGTATGCAGTGTGAGTTCGCCTGATTTCAAATACATGACTTGAAAACTAGGATAGGTGTCGCGCTCGGTGCGATGACCGTTGAGCATATAGTAAGACCTTCTTGGCATTGAGACTGCGAGCAAGGGTCATGAATGCTTGGCATTTACTTGTTCGTGAAGCCAAAGCCCTGCAGCAGAGTGCTCAGAAATCCGGGGATTACCCTATTCAGGATGGCAAAGCCAATGATAACGACCACCACGAAGACGACGATTCCTATTAGCTCATCACGCTGTCGCTGACGGCGTTCAGCCTCACGCGCCGCAGCCATCCTCTTGCGGTAAACCACCGGACACGTCGTCCCTGGACGATGACGATGTACAGGACACTCTGGATCATACTGACACACACCATTAGCATAAGTCTCCTCGCCGGATCCATGCATTGGTACTAGCCCGTAAGTTCCACTTGCTTCGTCCTTGTCTGGCCACACCACACAACCCCAAGATTGGGCGCGATCCAGTCAAAAACATCTTTAGCAGGGTTATACGCTAGCCAAACCAATCGCCCGAAAACGTTTATCTCCTTCAAAGACAAGGATGAAGATGTAAACTCGGTTGCATTTACCGCAGCATTCCCTATGCCTGCCCTCATCGATAAGCCCAGAGGCACCAGCAACGACCCCATATATGCAAGTACGGAAGTCAAAGACAAAGAAGCGAAAGACATACCTGCTGCACTCCCACGCGACGACAGAACGATTCGAAATCACTCTGGTTGTTGGTTTTGAATTATCGTGGCGAACCTACCAGCTATACGTTCTGAAATCTTTAAACTCAGAGTAAGCGAAGAGGATTGGACCAATGACAACGATGTTCCCCTTGATGGAATCACGCCCGCGGATGCAGGGAACGCATGAAGTCCAGTCCGGCGAGCCTGCTACAAATGTGATTATTCACACGTATGCGGGGAATGCGCGTAGTATGCACAAAAAAGTTTGCATCAGTAAGGATTATCTTCGAGGATGCAGGCGTTCTGTCGCAGACCATACAAGGCCTGCACCATGAGGGAAGGGAATCAGTCATGGCATGGAAGGGGAATGCGCAGGGCGCATCGGCGAAGGCCGACCATTGGCATTTCATCGTCGGCCTCGTGGCCGTCCTGGTGGTCGCCGCGGGCCTGTTGCTAGGGGTTTGGGCTTGGTCTTCGCACGTCAAGGCGGAATCCCTGGCCGACTGCCGGTCGCAAGCGGCTTCAGCGGCTCGGAATGTGAAGGCCTACAAGACGGACCGGGCTGCGGCGCAGCGGCGGGCCCGGGCCATACCCCAGGGCGACGTGTCCGACGTCAAGGTCGTGGCCGCCGTGGACAAGGCCGCCAAGCCCTCCGTCCCCGCAGTGCCTTCGTGCAGCGTGGACGACTCGTGGAGTTCGTTGAGAGCCTTGTCACAGCAGGCCGCCCAAGTTGCCGCCAAGGCTGATGCCGCCGACCGCGGCGTCAAAGCGGCCTCGGAGAAGGTGGCCCATGACGAGGCCAGGACAGTCAAGGCGCACCTGGACAAGGCAATCGCTGACGGGGACTCGCTGCTCTCGGGCAGCGACGGCCAGGTGGCGGACAACGCTGTGCGCGACGCCCTGAAGACGGTGCTCGACCAGGCCAAGGCCGTGCAGGCCGACGCCAAGGCAGACACCAACGCGCGGCGCAAGGCCATCCAGGACCTCGCCAACCAGATGCAGGCGGTCAATGACTCGAAGACCGACAAGGCCAATGCCGACCAGGAGGCCGCCGATCAGCAGGCCCAGCAGGCGGCCGTTGCGGCTCCGGCGCCTTCCTCGGGCCACACACGAGGCGGCTCTGCCAGCACTTCGGCCCGTCCCAACGGCTCCAGATATACACGAGGCGGATCAGGAGGCGGCTATACCGCTCCCGCGCCTTCGTCGGGAGGTAGCGGCTCCAGCTACGCTCCCGCCCCTGATCACTACACCCAGGAGCAGATCGACGGGGCCCATCATTATCTGTGCATAATGGAACCTGACATCACCAGCGGATGCTGAGCTTCCCGTTGCATGCAAAAGGGCCGTCTCTTCGGCTTCGGAGGGGCGGTCCTTTGCGTCTTCGGCCCAAACCACGCCTCTGGCCATGCCGCACCTGAATTCCTTTGCAGACGCACAACCGAACGCTGCGCCGGGATCATCTCCACGTAAGTAGGGAACACACCTCAAGAAGAGGCTGTATGTAGAGTCTACACGCGAACCACAGTCAACCCTTAGAGCGACGCATGTAATACATAGAACTGACTGCATTTGTAGCCTTGAACGTCGAATTCGACTTCGACACAGTAAAAGCATCACCCCCACATGCCGAGGACTTCTATTTGGTTGTCGAACACGACAACTAGGAATTAACGCCACATGCGACACATGTCTTAGCCTAATTTCAGACACGCCTGCACAAAAGCACAACCGCAGAAGCCGCCGGCCCGTCATGGCTGAGAGCGATGTGCCAGCACAACTGCACTCGATCGACCTGACCACCGGTTAGAGGCAAGGAATCGTAAAGCTTGGCTTCCACGGAGGACTCTAGATTTACGCTCGGCCGACCTCGGCCGTCGTCCAGGATCTCTACCCCGCTCCAAGGAAAATCATCCAAACCATAGGGCGACGGCTCAGGCCCCAGCGCCTGCGACCAGGCTTTGAGCACCGACTCCTTGCCAGCCCAGCGCACCGCCAAGTGCGCCGCTGTGTCGTCATGCTTGAGCAGGGCGCGCTGCTCGGCCTGCCGCCGCTCCCTTGGCGAGAATAAGCTTGTCATGCGCGTGCCTGGCATAGCCAGCTGTCGGCCGAACTTCTCCAGATCGACCAGATCATGTCCCAACCCCAGCACCTGTCCGAACCCGGCATCATCCATAGGCCCGAGTATGCCTCTCATCGGCCAATGCAGCAAATCACCCAGTCGGAAATTGAGTACTTCGCGCTCCCCAACTGCGTCATTGATAGCTCTATTTCTGTGTGAGCGACCGTAAAAAGGAGAGCAAAGAATAAGGGAGGTTTCGCCGTATCAGCAGCAGGAGTCACAACGCTGGCATGACGCTGTTGGACAGCCCTGTAGCCAATGCCATCCAGAGCCTCCACGTGTACCCTATCGTGTACCCATTGAGCCCTAAATCGCCGATTACTGGGGAAAAATCTCACTCAGTCAGGCTTGATACTGACCGCTCCGAGTGACTGGAAAACCCGCCAAGAATGGCGGAATATCAGCGATTATCGTGGAGCGGGCGACGGGAATCGAACCCGCGTAATCAGTTTGGAAGACTGAGGCTCTACCATTGAGCTACGCCCGCAAAGCCGTTGGCTCGGTACAGAGCATAGCACATGGGCTGGCCGGAACATGCAGTACATCGGTCATCGCCGGGTTGAACCTGGCAATAAACGTACGTATACATCACTGGGGAGAACCCCCCTAGGCGCCATGGAAACCGGCGCTGATTACCCCTCCTCTTCGAATAATCGGAAGATCCGTACAGAAATTCTGATCCCTCGACAGGTGGACTAGTCTCAGGCGGTTCATCCACCTTGAATAAGAGATCGCGCCGTCGCCGGTATAGCTTCTTTGAGTATCCATGGATCAATCCCGTGGATCTAAAAAACCTTGCACATACCAGCGACTGCCCGATTACTGCGGGATCATCCATGCTCACGCGGTAACCACTCTTTATCGAATGATGTGCATGGGAAGAATAAACGTTCTGCACGGAACTTGGCTGACAGATTTCCACAAGATTATTCATTCTTGCAGAGCAAGGGGAATCAGACTGGTAACGTGCTGCCATCCGATGTTAGAGAATGAAAATCAGAGATAATTGACATTGGCATCGACAAATTCTCCACACACAACAACTTTATCTTTCGAGAATGGGAGTTCCACTATGCCCGAGCATCGATTGCAAAAGTTGAAATCATGTTGGCGATAACAGTATGAGCATCAACTCTTCTGATAGCATTTACAGCAACATCAGTAGATATTTATTACGCGGTTCTCAAAAACGAGAACGGCGGGAAACAAGTAGCTGATCACAGTTCAGAAGGGAACTATAGCCGAATATAATTGACAAGAAGTTAGCCAGGTTCTTCTGCTTTGACTAACGAATAGATGAAACTTGTTTGCAGATAAGGTCAAATGCTAGCTTGCTGATGCGGAGCTACCACCATAACCTATGCCACGACTTGTTCTGCTTTAGCGTCGACGATTTGACACTACCTATTTTGACAGCCTTGCATCTTGCAGCTCCTTCTTAAGAAAGGGAATGAAATGATGTCGATGATTCAACATTGTCTGTCAGCATGTTCGGATGACCTCAAAAACAATTGGGGCAAGCCGGATTACATGAAGCGACTCGCTGGGGCTACGATATTCGGATTTTGCGGTGTCGCTTTCGGTGTCGCAATGTTCCTTGTATTTCCTTAGACATGAACGATAACTTGCTGCAATATGACTATGCACGCGAGCGCAGTGAGCACCGATGAGTGCGGTTCCTAAGCGGAAACGCTCGGTCAGTACGAGTTACCCTTATTCACTGGCTGCCGCTTCCTATGAGGGGCGCCTATCCGTGTGGCGTCAATAATTAGTGAGAGCTGGGCGACGACATCGTGCACACGCGGGGTTTGCCTGCCTTTGTTCCGAATAATAAAGCGGTACTCCTTACAAATCACTTCATGCAGCATAGGTGCCTTCCATTCCCAGGGCCTTGCTCCAGACATAAGGACTCATGTCCAGAAAACAAATCCGAATAGACCACCGGAGACAGGCAACTCCCCCAACGCAGTCAATCGCTTCACCGCCGCAATTCCTTTTTCCTGCAAGCGGTGTGCCCGCTGAGGTGATCCTTGGCAGAAACAGAAAACCTGACTGAAACAAAACGGCGATGGCATCTGGACTGTCACCCCCAACCCCCGCATACAACCAATTATGGCGACAGTGGCCATCCGCTAAACGTTCAATTCGATCGACCGATCCGGCGACATCAACAACCAGCGACTCTCCCTGTCTGCAGGCGTCCAGCCCACAGCTGAAGGGGAAAATATCGGCGTGGCTATGATAGTCGGGCTTCTTGCCATGAGTATTATGGCAGCAAACCTCAGCAGTAGGAATTCCATTACAGCGATCACTAGCACTAAAACTTCGCACGAGTAAGAGGCCGGACACTCCCCCAAGACGAGTTCGGCCATTTGGGTGGCCCAGCAATAATCCCAAGTAAAATCTGGGTCACCCATCTACTTTTTATACCTTTTTGTGAAAAGGCTCCAATCGCAGCCTGGCAATAGCACACCGGCGGTTGAGCAACATGCGGGCAATATTCGGACAAAATCCCTTATGCGCAGCCATTACAACAGCTCCAATGACCAAGAAGTTCCTACGACCAGATAGCTCGCATACCTGCAAGGGAGCCCTTGTGCATATGGCATGAAGACAAGGGACAGCCGCACCCAATGGCGAGACAATAAGGGAGGCAAGCCGTCTGGCCCACCTCCCCGATCATCGCAATGACTGTTCCCTCACCGGACTCCCGCCTATTGCTTCAGACGGAAGTCCAGCCGGTTCACACTGCTCTCATCCCCGGTCGTAGTAGCCGTCGGCACCCAGGCGAGCCTGGGGATCCAGCAGCATGGCCTTCTCGACCTCATGGCCCACGTACCCGTGGCCATCCTCATGGAAGCGGCGGTTGTCGATGGGCTCATAGAGCGGGGCCCGACCCATGCGGCCCTCCTCCAGATGGCGCTGACCAGCGGCCAGACGGTCGTTGGCCCGGCGACGCCACTCATCAAGGGCCTCCTGGCCGGAGGTCTGGAGCACGGCTGCCTCAAAGGCTCCGGGGCTGACGATGACCCCGATGCCGGAGACATGGCCGAAGCCCAGGGAGGTGACCAGCCCAGCCTTGATCCTGCCCACCTTCAGAGGCTGCTCCAGCCAGACCAGATGGTCGTCACGCCTCAGGACCGGATCCACGCAGTCCAGGGAGGCATTGGCCGGGATGACCCCGGACCGGAAGAGCTGGGTGAGCCCGTTGATCTGGAAGATGCAGGCGCCGCCCTTGGCATGGCCGGTCAGGCTCTTCTGGGAGATGACGTAGAGCGGGTTGCCGTCCGTCCGCCCGATGGCGTGAGCCAGGGTGTTGTGCAACTCGGACTCGTTGGGGTCGTTGGCGTTGGTGGAGGTGTCATGCTTGGAGACCACGGCGATGTCGTCGGGGCTCACGCCCAGCTTGGCCAGCGAGCGCACCAGGTCCGAGTCCCTGCCACCCATGCCGGCGGCCAAAGCCCCCAGCCCGGGTGCGGGGATGGAGGTGTGGGCGCCGTCCGCGAAGGAGTGGATGTACCCGACCACGCCAGCCACAGGCAGGCCCATACGCAGGGCGATGTCGCCTCGGGTCAGCAGGATGGTCCCGCCGCCCTGGGACTCCAGGAAGCCCCCGCGCCGACGATCGTTGGCCCTGGAGAAGAACCGGGGCTGGATGCCCTTGGCGTACATCTCGGCGGAGTCGGCGGTGGCGTTCATGTTGCCGAAGCCGATGACCGACTCCACGCCGATGTCGTCGATGGCGCCCGTGACCACGAAGTCCGCCTTGCCCAGGGCGATCTTGTCGGCGCCCTCCTCGAGGGAAACCGCAGCCGTGGCGCAGGCCGAGACCGGCTGGACCATGTTGCCGTATCCGCCGATATAGGACTGCATGACGTGCGCGGCCACCACGTTGGGCAGGGCCTCCTGGAGGATGTCCGTGGGGATCTCCTTGCCCAGGAAGCGGTCCAGGTAGAGCTTGCGCATGGAGGCCATGCCGCCGAAGCCGGTCCCCTGGGTGGAGGCCACCTTGGAGGGGTGCACGGCCTGGAGGATCTCCACCGGGGTGAATCCGGCCGAAAGGTAGGCATCCACGGTGGTCACGATGTTCCAGAGGGCGATCTGATCCACGTCCCCGACCATGGAGGCGGGGATGCCCCACTTGACCGGGTCGAAGCCCTGGGGGAACTGGCCGCCAACGGTCCTGGACATGGTGGCCCGGCGCGGCACGCGGATGCGGGAACCGGGCAGGCGGGTGACGGTCCACTCGCCGGACTGCTCGTCGCGGGCGATGCTGGTGTGGTCAGGATCCTGGGCCACGTACTCTTCGGCCATGTCCTTGGTGGGCACCGAGAAGGCCACGTCGTGATCCAGGAAGACATCCACCTCCTCTTCATTGGTGCCCTGGCGGTAATCGGAGCCCATGCCGTCGTCGAAGGGACGGATGCCGGAGCGGGCCACCACCTGGTCGTGGTAGCGCTCGGCGATGTCCTGCTCGGGCACCAGCTCGCCATCAGTGTCGTACCAGCCCGGCTTGGGGCTGTCCTGCCATTCGACCAGACCCATGTTCCAGGCCAGTTCGAGGACGGCTGCGGCGCTCAGGTCGACCTGGCCATCCGAGTGGATGCCCATCTCGGCCTCGAAGCGGGTGCGGCCGGAGCCCCAGGGACCCATCTCGCCGATGGAGACGATGACGATCTGATCCTCGGGCCGAGCGGTCACGCCCTGCCAGTCCTGCAGATCCACCGGGGCCTGGGCAGGCACACGAGGTGTGGGCAGGGCCTTGATGACCCGGTCCGGGTCCTTGTCGGCATCTGCGGATGCATCCCCGGACTTTCCGGCTGGAGTCGGTGTCGACGGATCGTCGTCCTGGGCAGCCTCGGCCTTCAGGGCCTTGAGGTCAAGCGGGCTGGAGCCCAGGCCGCCGGTCAGGTCGGCCTGGAGCGGGGCCTGGAGAGCCTGGTGGCGGGCCTCTACAGTGCAGAGCTCCAGCAGGGAATCAGCCATCTGCCCGGTGGAGTAGGTGTGGATGCCGTGGCGCTCTACCACCCGGACCAGCGGATCATTGCCGCCCATGAGCCCGGTGCCCCGGACCCAGCCGATCAGCGGATGGGCGAAGGTGACCCGGCCCGACCAGTCCTGCTCGGGGCGGGACCGGTTGACGATGGCATCCAGGGCGGCCTTGACCTCCCCGTAGGCTCCGTCCCCGCCGAACATGCCGCGGTTGGGCGAGCCAGGCAGGACCACATGCAGACGGTGGTCGACATCGGTGTCCGCCCCGATGCCGGCAAACCCGGCGATCTGGCGTTCCAGGCTCCAGAGCATGAGCCGGGCCTGGGACTCGAAGAGCCGGCCCGAGTCGGCCATGGTCCCGTGCATGGCAGGGGCTGCGAAGGGCAGCAAAAGGGTGGGCTCGTAGGCGGGCTTGAGCACGGTGGTCGTGGCTCCCGTGGTCTTGCGCTGCTCGTTGCCGACCCAGTCGACCAGGGCATCAACATCCCGGTAGCTGGACAGGTTGGCGGGCACGATCCAGAGACGGGCACCGCTCACGGCATGGCGACGGTAGAGGTCGCGGGCCCAGATGACGGTCTGGGGCTTCAGGGAGTGGCAGACGGCGATGACCGTTGCCCCGCCCTCCAGGAGGCCGGCAGTCAGCGATCCCGCGATGGACTTGGGAGCCACGCCGGTGACCACGGCTACGTCCTTGGCGAACCGTGCGGTGGTCTGGTCCGAGTCGGCTGGGGTCATGGCCTGGTCGGCGATGCCGCTGAAGACCCGGGCCAGATCCTGCTCGCCACGGTTGCGCGCCTGTTCGGCGTACCAGACGGCCTGATCGTGGACCTCGCGTCCGGCTCCTACGAAGCTCAGGCCGCTGCGGTCGTCATCATGCTCGTGGTAGATGTGAGCCAGATCCTCGCGGGCGCTGGCCCAGCGGTCGTCGAAGAGGACGGCGCGCGAGGCCTCGAACCGTGGCGCCACCTGCTCGGGCCAGTCGCTGCCCAGCTCGGCATCGACGGCGGCCACGACGGCAGCGTCCTCATTCTCGCCAGGCTGGACGGTCGGAGGCTTAAGCCCCAGCTTGTCCAGGAGGAATCGTGCAGTAGAGGCCAACACACCCTCAGAGCCAGTCACCTGAGCAGCGAAGGCATCAAGGGCAGCGGAGTCGACCACAGCACCGCCAGCAGCACCGCCTGCAGAGGGCATAGAGACCGTGACGCCGTGACGCTGGGCCACCTGCTGAACGGCCTGATCGATCAGTGCATTGGCCGCAGGCACAGTGGAGACAGCCTCGGTGGGCAGGAGCGCCAGGTCGCCGCCACGCGAGGAGGCGCCCTGGCGGGTGTCCAGGACCAGGCTGGCCACGGTGGCCGAGACCCAGCCGGCACCCAGCTGCCAGACATCGGAGACCCGCTGCTCCACCTGCTGCAGCTTGAGGCCGGAGGGGCCGAAGAGGTCGCGGATGCGCTCACGCACGATGTCGGAGAGCACCGGGCCGAAGGGCCGATAATTGGGGGCCACCTTGTTCACCAGGGCGCTCAGATCGGTCATGCTGGCCTCGGCGGCGCCGTCCACGCTGGCCACGCCCAGCTCGGAGCTGATGTCCATCAGCAGCTGGTTGCGCCTGGAGGAGACGCCGTTGGTCAGGGTGTCGGTGGTGTCGGTCTGCCCGATCTGCTCGGGGCGGATCTTGGTGGAGTAGGCCAGCAGGACAGCGATGGCATCCGAGGCCTTGAAGGGCAGGTCGGCCACATCGGCACCCGATGGGCCGCCGGTCGCCGGGGCCGGAGCGGGGGCCGAGTCCTCGGCTGCTGCAGGGGCAGGCGCGGGCGCAGCAGCCTGAGCAGGTTCAGGGTTGGATTCCTTGACCGGAGCTGCGGGCTCTTCCTGAACCGGGGCCATGGGATCAGTGTCGGTCAGATAGACCCGGCTCTCGTCCCTGCCCAGGTTGTAGACGCTCACGTGACGCTCGCGGAAGTCTGGCAGCTTCAGGGTCTTGGCGCCCAGGTTGGCCAGAGTGGGCGAGTGGCCCAGCCCTACCTCGATCAGCTGCTCCACGCCCAGGCCGCCCTGCTCGGGGGCGTCGAACATGATCGCCTGGGTCTCGATCCAGCGCACAGGAGAGGCGAACTGCCAGGAGAGCAGCTCGGTCAGCAGCAGACGGCCCAGCTTCTGGTCGTCGGCCGCATACCGGTCCCAGACCCGAGGATCGTCCAGAGCCTGCTTGATGCGTTCGGAAGGAACCACCTCCAGGATGGAGGCCGCGAACTCCTTGGTCATCTGGAAGGGCCGTGCAACCAGGTTGGGTATGTAGCGACCCTCCAGGCGGGAGTAGTCGATGTGCTCGGGCAGCAGGGCATCCAGGGTGTCGCGGAACTCGGGCACACCCTTGCGCAGCAGTGTGGAGTGGAAGGGCACGTCGATGCCGGGCACGTACATGAAGGCCGGCTTGCCACCCGCCTCCTTGGCCCGGCGGTTGGCGTCGGCACGCAGGTACTCCAGACCGGAGATGGTTCCGGCTATGGCGTACTGCTGGCCGGCCAGGTTGTAGTTGACGATCTCCAGGAATTCGCCGCACTCCTTGGATACGGACTCCACATACTGCTTGACCCCGGAGTCGCCCACGCCGAACTGGTTGGGACGCAGGGCGCCCATCTGGTAGTTGCTGCGCCCCTGCTCGTCGCGTTCGATCAGGGAGTGCATGGTGGAACCGCGGTGGAAGACCAGCTCCAGAACCGTCTCCAGGGACATGACCCCGGCGAAGGAGCTCAGGGCGTTGTACTCGCCCAGGGAGTGGCCGGCGAAGTAGGCGGGCCAGATGTCCATGCCGGACTCGCGCAGGCGAGCGGTCTGGGCGAAGGCCACGGTGGCCAGGGCCACCTGGGTGAACTGGGTCAGGTTGAGCAGACCCTCCGGATGGTGGTAGGTGACCCCCTTGGCCGTCAGGGTGTGCGGGTTGTCACGCACCACAGCCAGGATGGAGAACCCCAGCTTGCTGCGGGTCAGGGCATCGGCCCGTTCCCAGGTCTCACGGGCGGCCGGGGACTTGGCCCGCTCGTCCAGGACCATGCCCTGCTGCTGGATTCCCTGGCCAGGATAGACGTAGGCGGTTCTTGGGGCACGAGCAATCGCCGTGCCGCGGGAGACCAGCTGGCCGTCGATCCTGCAGGTGACCTCCAGGACCAGGCCGCTATGGCGGACCTTGCCCACGCGCTCCAGGCTGATCTCCACCTTGTCGCCCAGCTGAACCATGCCGTACATGTTGTAGGTCCATCCGGCGATCTCGTAGTGGACGCCCTGCTCGTCGGTGGCCTGGGCCGCGTATTGGGCGGTGGCCGACAGCCACATGCCGTGCACCAGCGGCGCAGACAGGCCCGAGACCGCGGCACCTCGCTTAGAAGTGTGGATGGGGTTGAAGTCCCCGGAGGTGCGGGCGAAGGCGGTCATGTCCTTGGGGGCGGTGACGGTGACGCGGCGCAGCAGCCTGCGGGGTGTGTCCACCGTGTCGGCGCTGATGCCGCCGTACTCGGGAGCCTCCTGGGGCAGCTGGTCGCTGTAGGCGCGGCCACGGATGGCGAAACGCTCGACCTCGCGGGCCAGCACAGTCCCGTCCTGGGCAGCGTGGACCACATGGATGGTCACCACCCGGCCGGAGGAAGATTCCTGGTAGGGCTCGGCCCAGCTGGTCAGCTCGATCCGCTGGCCGGTATGCTCCAGCAGGCGCTTCTCGCTGACCTCCAGCTCGATCAGATGGTCCAGGTGGACGGCGTTGAGCAGGCCCTCGATGATGGGGAAGCCATCCACATAGACGGATCCCAGAGCTGCATAGATGGCCGGCCAGGCCGGGCCCACCAGCGCGTCGGGGGCGAAGCCGGAGGGGATCAGCGCATCGGGCAGGGCGCCCCCGGTGGCCGCCTCATGGTCGAAGCCCAAGTTGGCTGCCAGAGTGTAGCCGCTGTGGGCCAGGCCGAAGGGGTGCTCGGGGTCATCGTCCTTCTCGATGGCAGGCATGGCCGCCAGCTTGTCGCCGGTGATGGTGGTGTTGCCGATGCCGGCAGTGTCGGCCAGCAAGGCGTAGACGTCCTTGGGCAGGCGGGTGCGGTCGACTACCGGGAAGAGGCCGACCTGGTCGCTCTTGATGGTCAGCGGCACGACGATGTGGCGCACCGCATGCCGGTCCAGGCCGCCGTCGGGGTCGTCGTCCCAGTAGGTGTCCAGATGGATGTCCAGGTCGTAGTGCTCGCCCAGGTCGTCCTGGCCGGTGGCGGTGATGGTGTAGTTGGGGTCGTCCATGGCCGTCCCGTAGGCCGGATTGGCCATCAGATGGCCCACCCAGGAGATGTTTGGGCTGCGGCGGATGAACTCCTGCGCATCAGCAGCGCCTGCCAGCTGGCTGTAGGCCTTGGCGGGACCGCTGCCCAGGTCGCGCACCCGGCCTATGGCCGCCTGCTCGAACCGTCCCAGAATGGAGGCTACCGGCTCGTCCACCGTGGTGATGCCTGCCACGGAGATGGGTCCGGGGATGGCCCTGACCGAGTCGGCGCCGTAGCGGGGGTCCTCGGACTGCCAGAGCTGGTCCTGACCCCACCAGCGCAGCAGATCGTTGTCGATGACCGGCACGAAGGGCATGGGCTTGGGGTACTCGCGCACCAGAACAGGGAACCAGGCCACATCGGTGGGCACCACCTTGAGCTCGGCTGCCTGGGGGTAGGCCTCATGCAGCCGGCGAAGCGCCTGCTCCGGCTCGGCCACATCCTGCCTGGAGGCGAAGATGGAGTCGAACTCGCCGCTCTGACGCTCGCAGACACGGGCCTCGATGCGCCGCAGCAGGTGCAGGAAACGGTCGATGTAGGTGTCGTCTGCCCAGGGGTAGGCCAGGTCGGCGAAACGCTGGGCCCAGTCCTGGTAGGTCATGGTCTCCAGATCGCCGAAGTAGGGCTTGGCGGTCTTGTTCAGGGCCTCGATGATCTCCCCGCGGCGGGTCTCCAGCTCCTCCGGATGCTTCATGACCCGGACCAGCAGGCGGCCGCACTCGGCGGAGGAGTTCTCCATCTCGTAGATGTCGGCGTGCAGGTGGCTCAGGCCGGAGCCCACGCCCCCCACGGACTTGCCGCTGGGCACCCACTTCTCGCCCATGGGAGCGAAGGGATCCGGATCAGGGGTGGAGCTGTCGATGCCGGGGGTGGCCACCAGAGCCCGCTTGATCTCGGGATTGGTGTGGGCCTCCTTGGCGGTCATGGCCGCTGTGCCGATCATGACGCCGTCCACGGGCATGTCCGGCAGGTGGTAGGCGCGGGACCACTGGCCGCTGATGTAGTCGGCCGCCCGCTCAGGGGTGCCGATGCCGCCGCCGGCCACCAGAACGATGTTGGGGCAGGCGCGGACCTCGGCGTATGTGGTCGAGAGCAGGTCGTCCAGGGACTCCCAGGAGTGGTGACCGCCAGCGGCTCCGCCTTCTACCTCCATGAGAATATGGGTGGGGGCGACCTTGCGGGCGATGGCCACGACCTGGCGGATCTGATCCACCGTGCCGGGCTTGAAGGCCACGTAGGGGAAGCCCTCTTCGTTGAGCTGATGGATCAGGGTCACGGCCTCGTCCAGCTCAGGGATGCCGGCAGAGATGACCACCCCGTCGATGGGGGTGCCGGAGGCGCGCTTCTTGGGCACGATGTGCTGACTGCCGAACTGCAGATTCCACAGGTAGCGGTCCATGAACATGGCGTTGAACTCGACCGTGCGGCCCTCCTGCAGCTGGTCCTCCAGCTGGGACACATGGCGGTCGAAGACCTCGGCGGTCACCTGGCCGCCGCCGGCCAGCTCGGCCCAGTAGCCGGCATTGGCGGCCGCAGCGACGATCTCGGGCTCCACGGTGGTCGGGGTCATGCCGGCCAGCATGACCGGGGGCTTGCCGGTCAACCGGCTGAAGGCCGTCTCCACCCGGGGACCGGCAGGGGTCTCCAGCAGACGGGGGGCCAGCTTGGACCAGTCCTGGGTCCTGGCCGGATCCTCCTCCATGGTGGACAGCTGCGCGCGCCGGGCCTGGTTGGAGGCCTCGACCACGCCTACTCCGGTGCCTTGGACCAGGTTGTCCACCAGCTTGCCCAGGGTCTCGCCCGGGCCCAGATCCACCAGCCAGAGGGAGGCGGCATCCTGCTGGTCCATGACCTCGGCGATCCGGCCGGCCCAGTCGGCATGGTTGAGCAGGACCTCTTCGGCAAGGACCCGGGCACGCTCGGTGTCCAGACCGCAGCGGGAGGCCCAGTCCACGCTCAGATCCACAGCCTCCTTCATGAGCGGCGAGTGGAAGGGCAAGGTCACATCCAGGTACTCCAGAACCGGCGAGAAGGCGGTTCCGCCACGGACCTTGTCCTCGCGCAGTTGGCGCTGGTGCTCGCTCTCCTTGCCTGCCTCGATGGCGAAGGCGGCCAGATCCTCCGGATAGCCGGACAGAACCAGGTTGCGATCCGAGTTGGTCACGGCCACGCTGATGGGGCCGCGAGCGCCAGGCACCCGGTCGACCAGGACCTCCACCTGATGGCGGGTGGCGCCGCGCACCGAAAGCATAGGGGTGGCCTCACCCTGGCGATGGATGCCCAGACGACGGGCCTGACGGGTGCCGGCCGCGCCGATCAGCATGGCGGTGGCCAGGATCTGGTCGATGGCGCCCTGGGCAGCCTTGAGGGATCCAGCAGCTTGGATCTCCTGGACCATGTGGACGCCGATAATGCCCTGGGAGTGCCCCAGCAGGGCCACCGGGCGGGCCTGGGCTGCGTCGTAGCCCAGCTGGTCCATGTCCATAAGGGCGCCCAGCTGCACCAGGGCGATGCCGGGCACGCTGACAGCCGCGTCGGCAGCCGGCCCCAGCCTGACCGGGTCGGGCTTGTAGCCGAACAGGTCCAGCTGACGGCCGTTGGTGGCCAGCAGGTCGGGCTTGACCGCCCTGAGCAGGTCGGTGGCCGCAGCCATCCGCTCCCTCAGGGCCTTGTCGATGTCGGGATCGCCCTGCAGATCGGCCAGAGCCACGGTCCAGGGGTTGGACTGGCCGGCGAACATGAGCGCGTGCGGTTGCTCGGCGAGACGGTTGATGAAGAATGTACTGGTCATGATGTCCTATTCATAGAGAGTTTGGGATTGCTGATGATGACGAGGGGAAGCTCATAGAGGCTGGTTGCCGTGGTGCTTGTCGTTGACCCTGACGCGTTGCTTGTCTGCCAGGAGGTCCATGGCCTGGACCAGGACCGGTCTGGTCTGCTCCGGGTCGATCATGGCGTCCAGCTCGCCCATCTCCAGGGAGAGATTGGCGTTGACGGTGCTGGTTTCGTACTCCTGGGCCAGCTTGTTTCGCAGCTCATCCACGTCCCGGCCGGCCTCCTTGGCCTCCTGCAGGTCGCGCCGGTGGATGATGTTGACCGCGCCCTGGGCTCCCAGCACGGCAATCTGCGAGGAGGGCCAGGCGTAGTTGAGGTCCGCGCCGATGGCCTTGGAGCCCATGACGATGTAGGAGCCGCCGAAGGCCTTGCGCAGCACGATGGTGACCATGGGCACCTGGGCGTTGGCGTAGGCGTAGATGACCTTGGCCCCACGACGGATGATGCCGGCGTGCTCCTGGTCCGAGCCCGGCTTGTAGCCAGGGGTGTCCACCAGGGTGATGACCGGCAGGTTGAAGGCGTCGCAGAGGCGGACGAAGCGGGCCAGCTTCTCGGAGGACTCCACATCCAGGCTGCCCGCGTCCACCATGGGCTGGTTGGCCACGATCCCCACCGGCCGGCCCTCCAGGCAGGCAAAGCCCACCACGATGGACCGAGCGTAGAGCTCCTGGACCTGGACCAGCTCGCCGTAGTCGACAATGGCGTGGATGACATCCAGCACGTCATAGGGCTGCCGGTCGTTCTCGGGAATGACCGTGGCCAGTCGTTTGGCGGCCTGGCGCTCGGCATGGCCGGAGATGAAGGCGTACCGGGGAGGCTCCTGGTCGCTGTTGGCAGGCAGGTAGGCCAGCACGGTCCGGGCGTAGTCGATGGCGTCGGCCTCGTCCTCGCCCAGGTAGTGGGCCACGCCGGAACGGGTGTTGTGCACGTAGCCGCCGCCCAGCTGGTCCATGCTGATGGTCTCGCCGGTGGCCGCCTTGACCACGTCGGGACCGGTGACGAACATGTCCGAGTTCTCCTTGGTCATGATGATCAGGTCGGTCAGGGCCGGGCAGTAGACGGCACCGCCTGCGCAAGGGCCCAGGATCAGGGAGATCTGCGGGACGAAGCCGCTGGCCTGGCAGGTCTTGCGGAAGATTCGGCCGTACTGGGTCAGGGCAGCCACACCCTCCTGGATGCGGGCGCCGCCCGAGTCGATCATGGCCACGATGGGGACCTTGATCCGCAGGGCCATGTCCATGAGCCGGCAGATCTTCTCGCCCTCGGCCCGGCCCAGGGTGCCGCCGCGAACGGAGAAGTCCTGGGCGTAGACGCCGACCTTGCGCCCGTAGACCAGGCCGAAGCCGGTGATGACCGCGGATCCCGCCCGGTCCCCGGCGATGTCGCCGCCGGCGAAGCGGCCCACCTCCTCGAAGGTGTCCTTGTCGAAGAGCAGGTCCAGGCGCTCACGGGCGGTCTGCTTGCCCTTGGCGTGCTGACGGTCGCGGGCGTGCTCCTCGGCCTGCTTGGCCAGGGCGGCGGCCCGATGGATGCCCTGGCGCACCGGCTGGGAGCCCAAGGCGGATTCGGTGACGCTCATGCCTGCTCCTCCCCGCCCAGATCCAGGGTGACCAGGGTCTGGCCCGGATCCACCCCCTGTGCCACGGACACGTCGATGGTCTTCACACGGCCCTTGGCCGGGGCATAGACGTAGTTCTCCATCTTCATGGACTCCAGCACCACCAGCAGGTCGCCCTTGTCCACCTCCTGGTCGGGGGCCACGTTGATGCGGGTGACCACCGCCTGCATGGTGGCCACGATGACGCCGGACCGGGCCGCATCCTGCCGGGGTGCGCCGGGCTCCTGATCCCGCAGCCCGCGCCCACGCAGGGGCTGCCGGGGCCGGGCAATGCCGCCGTGGCCGCCGACGCCGCCCATGCCGCCCAGCAGCGACTGGGGCAGAGCGAGCCTGACCCGCTTGTCGTCGATCTCCACGTTGTAGGTCTCCATGGGATCGCTGTCCCGATCCTGTTCCTGGGCCGAAGCACCGGAGACCGAGGCGGGCTGGCCGCTCCCGTTGGAGGCAGGCTCCACGTTCAGGTAGACCCGTTCCAGCCACTTGGTGGACACATCGAAGGAGTGCCCGTCCTCGGCGGTGAACTCGGGGTTGGTGAAGATCTTCTGGAAGAGGCCGGCCGGGGTGGGGACCCCGCTGATGCTCATCTCGCGCAGGGCCCGACGAACCCTGGCCACGGCCGCCGGACGGTCCTGGGCGGTCACGATCAGCTTGCCCATCATGGAGTCGTCCCTGGGCGAGACCGTGTCGCCCACCTCGACGCCCGAATCCACGCGGATGCCGGGGCCGGAGGGCCACTGAATCGACTCGATGGTCCCTGAGCTGGGCGTCAGATTGGTGGCCGGATCCTCGCTGGTGATGCGCAGCTCGAAGCTGTGGCCGCGGGGCGGGGGCGCCACGTTCAGGGAGCCGCCGTCGGCGATCCGCAGCTGCTCGCGGACCAGGTCCAGTCCGCAGACCTGCTCGCTGACCGTATGCTCCACCTGCAGCCGGGGGTTGACCTCCATGAAGTAGACATCGTCCCTGGGGGTGACCAGAAACTCGCAGGTGCCCAGGCCCACGTAGCCCACCGTGTCGAACAAGCGGCGGGAGAATCCCTCCAGCTGGGCGATCACGTCGTCGGACAGGAAGGGCGCAGGAGCCTCCTCCACCAGCTTCTGGTTACGGCGCTGGACCGAGCAGTCCCTGGTGGAGTAGACGGTGAACTGGCCGTGGCTGTCCCTGCCGGACTGGGTCTCCACATGCCGGGCCCGGTCCACGAACTTCTCGATGAAGTAGTCGCCCAGGTCGCCGCCCTGAAGGGCATCATGGTTCATGTAGAAGGTGCGCAGCTCGTCGCTGTCGTTGATCAGGGTGATCCCCCGGCCGCCGCCGCCGTCAGCCTTCTTCATCATGACCGGATAGCCGTGCTCGTCGGCGAAGTCCAGCAGGGGGCGCATGTCGGTGACGGGTTCGCTCAGGCCTGGCACCACGGGCACTCTGGCCCTCTCGGCCACCTTGCAGGCGGTGATCTTGTCGCCCAGTTCATCCAGGACCTCCGGGGCCGGACCCACCCAGGTGATGCCCGCCTCGATCACCTTGCGGGCGAAGGAGGAGAACTCAGACAGAAAGCCATAGCCCGGGTGGAGGGCGTCAGCGCCTGACCGTCGGGCGATGGAGACGATCAGGTCCTCGTTCAGATAGGTCTCCATATTGGTGTCCCCAGGCAAGAGGTAGGCCTCGTCCGCCATCTGGGCATAGGGGGCGTCCCGATCCTGGTCGGCATAGACGGCCACGGTGGCGATGCCCATCTCCTGGGCGGTGCGCACGACCCGCAAGGCTATTTCGCCGCGGTTGGCGATCAGCAGTTTTTTCATTCCCCTCTCCTCACTGGTTGATCAAGGGCGATTGGACTGACGAAAAGCATGAACAAGGCAGGAATTAGGCTCCCACAACGGCCACTTCAGGCAGGACGCCCACATCGGCCGTGGACACGTCAACCTGGCTGCCGTCGGGCAACCGCACCCGCAGGGAGGCATCCGGATTGATCTCCAGGGCACGGCCCTCCACGGGCTCACCGGCTACGGGGACGACCCTGACCCGCCTGCCCAGCGTCCAGCTGAGCGCGGCAATCCGCGAGCGCAGCCCCTGCGGCCCGTTCAAGGCCCTGTCCAGCGACCCGTCAAAGCCAAGGGGGGCCATCTCCCCGCTCAGGTGCCAGCTGATGGCATCGACCAGGTCGTCGCGCAGGGTCTGGTAGTCGGGCAGGTCCTGGTAGTGGAATTGCAGGGAGGTGGACTCCGCAATAGGCAGCACCTGCCGGGGTAGCAAGAGGTTGATGCCGATGCCGACAGCCAGGGCCGACCAGTCCTGATCCACCCGAACCAGCTCGCAGAGAATGCCGCCCAGCTTGGCCCCGCGGCAGAACAGATCGTTGGGCCACTTGAGGGCCAGGACCCCCTCAGGGTCGCCGCCGTCGGCCAGCCGGCAGCCATGGTACGCAAGCACATCCTGCAGACCTTCCAGAACAGCCAGCCCCGCTACCATGGGCATCCATCCGCCAAAGGGCCCAGTCAGCAAACTGGTGGGCAACGGCAGGGCCCACGTGGCCAGCAGGGAGCGTCGGGGCTGATTGACCCAGGTTCGGGCAAGACGACCGCGGCACCGGGACTGCGCATCGGCAACCGCTACGCTCAGCGGCATGGTGCTCCCCCCGGCGCCCGGCCATCGCCGAATACCTTTACTTGCGACTCTTCCCTCGTACCGTGTAGTCGTAGAAACACCCTGACGGGCATTTTTTCGAGGCGTATTTTCGGCTTTTCCCCATGTGCCAGAGGCCAGTCCCTTCACGGTCTCCGTGCTCGTTGTCGATTCACCGCCCCCAAACAGCCGCTCGACCCGGTCGCGCGCATCCGAATACGTCGAGGCTTCCAGAGCATGAGCCACGAGCGTATTGGTCGAATCGACGGTGTCGAGCACCACGATCGAGGAGAGTACGCCACTGTCCAGCGATGCCGATGGCTGCCACTTGATATTCTGATGAGGCACGCGTTCCACTATACGGCACAAGGGGTCAGCCCCGGTAGCGAACCATCCACAAAAGCGGCGGCCGGTTTTTGTATCTTTTCACAGGAGACCCTTGGACAGCTTTGAGCGCATCCTCGGATGGGCACTGGATAAAATGGGGAAGCCGTAGACCAGGCACGACCCGCGAAAGGGGTTCTTTTGAGCGCAGACAGCGGAAGGACGCAACCGAGAGAGGCGGGCGAACAACCTGTTCAGACTTCGGCCTTGCAGACCGGAAGGCCTGGATCCCGCGCATCTCGGGCCGTCGGCCTGGTCCTGGCCCTGCTGGCCTGCCTCTGGATCGCTTTCTGCACTGGTTTGGGCCCCATCTACCGTCAAGAGGGTTCGCTGACACAGGTTGGCCTGGCCCAAGTGCTGATCATGCTGGGAACCCTGGCTATCTGCCTGGCCCTGGTCCTGGCCTGCCGCCGGATCCTGCTGGGCGGCGCACCCCTCCGGATGTCGCAGCGCTTGACCTCCCTGGCACAGCGCCCACGGATGCGTGCCTACGCGGTCTTCATCACCCGGCAAACCAGCGGCTGGCGGCCCATCATGCGTCTGCTCCTGCTGGGCTGGGCCTGGGCCTTTCTCACCCTGCTGGCCGCCTATGGGGCCGACCTGTACGCGCAGGCCCAGGAATGCGCCAACTTCCTGGCTCAGCTGCAGGGCGATCAGCCCCCCTACGGCGGCAATGCCTTCACCCAGATGGACGTCTACCCCATCGGCCACTATCTGCTGCCAGGGCACCCGGTCTTCCTGACCGACCAGCACAACATGGTGTTGACCCTGGTCTACGGGATGACCATCATGGCCTCCAACCATCTGACCGGATCCTATGACGCGGGCATCGTGCTCCTGGCAGGGCTGCAGGTGATCTTTGCGGCCTTCTGCTGCGCCGTCACCGCCGACCGCTTCCTGCGCGGCAGCGGAACCGAACACGTCGGTGCCCTGGCCCGCACCCTGGTCATGCTCTTCTTCCTCTGCTCCCCCTTCGTGGTCTTCAGCACCTTCAGCCTGACCAAGTCCCCCCTCTTCGCCTTCGCCTTCATCTGGTGGTTCGGCATCTGGCGCCAGCTGGAGTCAGGGGACAAGGACTCGCCGCTCTACGCCAGCCAGGCGGCAAAGTTGCGGCCCGGCCTCGCCTTGAGCACCCTGATCATGCTGATCAGCGCCAAGTACGCCCTCTACATTGTTCTGGTCCAGTTGGTCCTGGCTCTGATCATCCGCCGTCGCCAATGGGCCACCATCCTGATAGGACTCCTGCTGCCCCTGGTCCTGTTCACAGGGGTGACCGGAGCCCTGACAGCCACGGGGACGGTCATCCAAGGTGACCCTGTGGAGAGCCGCAGCATCCAGCTGCAGCAGATCGCCCGGGTGGCCCAGCGCAACCCCCAGGGGATTCCGGCCCAGGCAAGGGCTGATCTTGAGCCCATCATGGACCTGGACAATGCCGCCATCCAATACACCCCCTGGGAGGCCGACCGGGTCAAGTCCTCGGGCAACCAGCCCAAACTGATCGTCTATCGCTGGAGGACCGTCACGCCCGAGCAGATATCCCGTCTCAACCGGGCCTGGCTCCAGGTGGGACTGCGCAATCCGGTGATCTACCTGGACGCCTTCATGGCCGAGGCCTACGGCTACTTCGACCCCGGCGACCCTGCCTACGTGGCCATGTCCTACTACCTCAACAATGGCTATGTGCAGAACTCGGGCTCCTGGCTGGCGGCCTGGTGCCACGACTGGCGCAACGGGGTGACCGGATTCGTCAGGACCTGGGCCGACACCCCCCTGCTGGGCCTGGTGGCACGGGCCAACTTCTGGGTGGTGGCCGCCCTGCTGCTGATCGTCGCCCGCCTGGCGGCCGGTCACTGGCGCGGGGTCCTGTGCTGGTTCCCCCTCCTGCTGATCATGGGGGTCATGATCACCGCCCCGGCCAACAACTTCGAACGGCACATGCTGCCGGTGGACATGGTGGTGCCCTTCCTGATCCTGGACATGGTCCGGCAGAGCCGCCGTGCCCGCGCCGAAAATCTGATGGACCGGCCGTCATGATCGGCAAGTCGAAACGGTCCAGACCGCCGGACGAAGACCCTGCCGAGGCGCAGCAGGCTCGCCAGGTACCTGCCGCATCCGGTGCCGCCATGGAGCAGATTCTCCTGAAGACGCTGGATCATCTGGATGAGGCGCTGCCCTGGACCAGGTCCCTGCCCGCCGATGGACGCAGAACCTTGGAAGGGGCCGTTCGAACAGCCCTGGACGACCTGCGCTCCCGACTTGACTCCCAAGGCGCGGAAGACAGCGAAGTCCCCTCCCCCGTCCCAGCCGAGCTCTCCCGGAGCCTGGGCCCCCACCGGGCCATGGAGCTGACCCAGGTCATTCTGGACATGCTTGAGGAGGCCGGCCGGACCATGGGAGCCGAGGAGGAACGGTCCACGCTGGTCTACACCCGTCATGCCGCCACCGCAGCAGCCGCTCTCTATGCCGACCTGGCCGAGGCAAGAAACGGACGCAAGGCCACAACGGAGTCCAGGATCATCCGGCATTTGATTGAGCAAACGGCGGATACACGGACCGTTGACGATCTGGCCCGGCTGGGCTGGCCGACCGAATTCGACTGCTTCGCCGTCGTTGGCGAGGCCCAAGGCAACGATGAGGGACAGGGCATGGAGAACGCCCGCCAGCCTATCCACACCACGGTGGCCCGTCAAGGCGGCAGGGCGCTGGTGGGCGAGAACGAAGGGCTCATGGTGGTTCTGATCGATCCCAACCGGTCGGGTACCCCGGCCGACTTCTGCGCATCCATCCTGCGCTTCTTCGCCGATGAGTCAGCTGTCTGCCTGGGACCTTTCCACCATGGAATCTCCGGTGCGGGAGCCTCCATCCGAGCCGCCCTGAGCACGCATGCGGCAGCCCCGGCAGTGGCTGACCCCATCACCGCCGCCCTGCCCAGGCCACTGCACGCCGACGACCTGCTGCCCGAACGAGCCCTGAACGGGGACGGGGACGCTGCCGACCAGCTCTACCAGGAGGTCTATCTGAGCCTGACCGGCCAGGATCCGGACGGGCCCCTGCCGACCACCCTGCTCACTTTCCTGCGCTCGGGCAACTCGCTTGAGGTCACCGCCAAGAAGCTGGGCATCCATCCCAACACCGTGCGCTACCGGCTCAGGCGCTGTGTGGAAGTAACTGGCTGGGATGCCATGGACCCCCGAGAATCCTTCGTCCTCCAAGCGGCCCTGATCATCGGCAGAATCCGCAGGTCGCATCCGGGCGCCGACTGACTGGCACCTGGCCAAGATATAAAAAGAGCGGGGACCCGAAGGTCTCCCGCCCTGGAAGTATCAGCCGAACCGGCTCAGAGCACCGCGATGTCCAGGGGAACGCCCGGGCCCATGGTGGTGGTAACGGTGGCCTTGGTGATGTAGCGACCCTTGACCGTGGCCGGCTTCAGGCGCTTGATCTCCTCGTCGACCGCGTGGAAGTTCTCCTCCAGAGCCTGCTGCTCGAAGGAGACCTTGCCCACGGGGAAGCTCAGGTTGCCGTTCTTGTCCACACGGAACTCGATACGTCCGGCCTTGATCTCGGTGACCGCCTTGGCCACATCCATGGTCACGGTGCCGGTCTTGGGGTTGGGCATGAGGCCACGGGGGCCCAGGACACGACCCAGACGGCCGACCTTGCCCATCATGTCGGGGGTAGCCACCACGGCATCGAAGTCCAGGTAGCCGCCGGCGACCCTGGTCACCAGCTCGTCGTCGCCCACCTCGTCAGCTCCGGCCTCGGCGGCTGCGGTCGCCTGGGGACCACGAGCGAAGACCAGGACGCGTACGGTCTTGCCGGTGCCGTTCGGCAGGCTGACGGTGCCGCGGACCAGTTGGTCGGCCTTACGGGGATCCACGTTCAGGCGGTAGACGGCCTCTACGGTCTCGTCAAACCCGCGCTTGGGCATGCTCTTGAGCAGGGCGATACCCTCCTCGGGGGTGTACAGGTTGGTGCGATCGACCTTCTCGGCCGCCTCGCGGTACTTCTTGGAACGCTTGGTCATCTGCTTCTCCTATCAGCAGTCGCGGTGCGGGCAAGCGTATGCCCTACCGCTCACAACGAAAATTTCAGTCGGTGACGGTGATGCCCATGGAACGGGCGGTGCCTTCGATGATCTTCATACCGGCCTCGACGTCACGGGCCGACAGATCCTCCATCTTGGTCTGGGCGATCTCGCGGACCTGGGCCTTGGTGACGGAACCCACCTTGGTGGTCAGCGGGTTGCCGGCACCCTTGGAGACACCGGCGGCCTTGCGCAGCAGGTCAGCTGCCGGCGGAGTCTTGGTGATGAAGGTGAAGGAACGATCCTCGTAGACGGTGATGATGCAGGGGATGACCTGGCCCATCTTGTCCTTGGTGGCATCGTTGTACTGCTTGCAGAAGTCCATGATGTTCACGCCGTGGGAGCCCAGTGCGGGGCCCAGCGGGGGCGCGGGGTTGGCCTTGCCGGCCTCTATCTGCACCTTGATCAGCGCGGTGACTTTCTTCTTTGCAGCCATATGCTGGTTCTTCTTTCTACGAAGCGGTGATGTCGGAGACCATGGATCCCCTCCCGCAACCTGTTCTTTCCAAATGCGCTCCACAGGAGAGCACAAGCTTGATGATTATCGCATCGACCGAGGACCGACCGAAGGCTTTCAGGCGATCTTTTCGACCTGGTCGAAGCCCAGCTCCACAGGGGTGTCCCTGCCGAAGATGGAAACCAGAACGGTCAGCTTCTGGGTGGTGGGCTCCACGTCGGAGACCACGGCAGCCATGGTGGCGAAAGGCCCTTCGGTGACGGTGACCTGCTCGCCAACGGCGTACGAGACCTCCACCGTGCGCTTCTTGGCGGCCTCGGGCTTGTCGCCAGCGGCCTTCAGGGCCTCGGAGGCGATCATGGGGGCCATCATCTGGACGACCTCCTTGCGGGTCAGCGGGGCCGGCTCCTTGCTGGGGCCGACGAATCCGGTGACGCCCTCGGTGTCGCGGATGATGCGGCGGGCGTTCTCGTCGGGCCACATGCGAATCAGCACGTAGCCAGGCACACGCACACGGGTGACGACCTTCTTGCCCTTGTCGGTGTGCTTCTCGACCTCCTCCATGGGAATCTCCACCTGGAAGACCTTGTCCTCCAAGCCGAAGGAGGCTACGCGGGACTCCACGTTGGCCTTGACGCGCTTCTCGTAGCCGGAGTAGGTGTGCAGAACATACCACTTGCCCTCGAGGGTGCGCAGCTTCTTAGAGAACTCGTCCACGGCACGCTGACCGGGATCCTCCTGGTCGGGCTGGTCGCCGGAATCGGAAGAAT
This sequence comes from Bifidobacterium sp. W8112, assembly GCF_016101425.1. Classification (NCBI taxonomy): domain Bacteria; kingdom Bacillati; phylum Actinomycetota; class Actinomycetes; order Bifidobacteriales; family Bifidobacteriaceae; genus Bifidobacterium; species Bifidobacterium sp. W8112. The sequence goes on from NZ_JACFQN010000001.1 coordinate 711,871, forward strand.
CGTCCTGAGTGTCCTTGGCCTGGGCGGATTCGGCGGGTGTGCTGTCCTGCTCGGCCTGCTCCGAAGAGGTTCCGAGCTGCTGATCCTGGACCTGGGCATCCTCCTGCGTGGGGGCATCATCGGATGCCGACGGGACCGACTCAGCGGCCTGATCGGGGTCCAGTCCCTCTCTGGTCAGATCATCACTCATGGATCACTCCACCTTCTACCTTGTCACAGCTCAGCCGAATATCAGGAAGGCTAGTTTGCCCAGTCCGAAGTCCATTACGGTTACGAAGATCATCAGCAGCAGCACGAAGATGAAAACCGCCACGGACCAGCCCACCAGCTCCTTGCCCGTGGGAGTCACCACCTTGCGGATCTCATCGATGACCTGCTTGATGAAGAGCCCGATACGCATAAAGAAGTTCGGCCTGGCTTCCTCAGCCCCATCCTTCTGTGCCATGGTCATCCGTCCTTCGTTTGTTCTGCATCATCTGCTGCAAGCCTTGGCAGGGAAGGCGGGACTCGAACCCACAACCTACGGTTTTGGAGACCGTTGCGCTACCAATTGCGCCACTTCCCTATCGGAACTTCCCACCAGCCTACTCGACCGGGAGGAAAAACCGCCAAATCGCAAGTTTAGCCTAAAGGGCGGATTGCGTCCAACCGTGTTGCCTCCACAGCATTTCGCCCAGGAGCCGGATCAGGCGCTGACCCAGGCCCCAAGGCGCCTCATGCCCTCGGCCAGGTCATCGTCGGCCAGCGCGTAGGAGAAACGCAGGCAGCCGGGCGCGCCGAAGGCCTCGCCTGGTACGGCCGCCACCTGGATCTGCTCCAGGATGACCTCGGCCAGCTCACCCGAGGTGGCGCAGACCGTGCCTTGCGGGCCCACTGGCCGATTCAGCAGACCGGTCACGTCGGCAAAGGCGTAGAAGGCGCCCAGAGGCTCAGGGCAGGTCACCCCCTCCATGGCGTTCAGGGCATCCACAATGGCCCGCCGACGCAGGGCAAAGGCCGACCGCATGGCTTCCACGTCCTCCAGGCCCCCGGTCAGGGCAGCCAGGGCCGCCTGCTGGGAGACGTTGGCCACGTTGGAGGTCATATGCCCCTGAAGCTTGGCAGCCGCCTGGGCCACCGGCAGGGGGGCGACCAGCCAGCCCACCCGCCAGCCGGTCATGGCATAGGTTTTGGCCACGCCGTTGACCACGATCAGCTGATCGCGTACCTGAGGCACCAGAGCGCCCGGATAGGGGGTATGCGCCCCCTGGTAGGTCAGGTGCTCATAGATTTCATCGCTGATCACCCAGATCTGGTGTTCGATGGCCCAGCGATCCACGGCAGCCACCAGGCCGGCGTCCCAGACAGCCCCGGTTGGGTTGGCGGGCAGGTTGAGGATGATGGCACGGGTGCGCTCGGTTCGGGCCGCCTCCAGCTGCTCCAGGCTGGGGATATAGCCCTGATCGGCTCCGCTGAGCACCGGTACCGGATGGCCGCCAGCCAGCAGAACCATCTGGGGATAGCTGGTCCAGTAAGGGGCGGGAATGATGACCTCATCGCCGGGGTTCAGCAGGATCTGGAAGGTCTCATAGACGGCCTGCTTGCCGCCGTTGGTGACCACCACCTGATCCGGGTCGATTCGATAGCCCGAATCGCGCAGGGTCTTGTCGGCGATGGCCTGCTTCAGCTGGGGCAGACCAGCCGTGAGCGTATAGCGGTGGTTGCGCGGGTCCAGACAGGCGCGGGCCGCCGCCTGCACGATGTGGTCAGGCGTGGGAAAGTTGGGTTCGCCGGCGCCGAAGCTGATCACATTCATGCCTTGGGCCTTCATGGCCTTGGCTTTTGAATCCACGGCCAGAGTGGCACTGGGGGCCACTGCGTCTATGCGTCTGCTCAGGGTCTGCCATTGCGCCATAGTCATGCTGCCATGCTACCGCCCAGCACCCCCAGGGCTGTGCTCAGACCAGTACCAGAGAGTCCCGATGCACCAGCGGGTGGGCATAGTGGGCGCCCAGTCGGCGGCGGAGCTCCTTGGTGTTGAGGCCCAGCATGTCCTGGGCCTCCTCGGAATCGTAGCCGGACAGGCCCTTGGCCACCTGATGACCGGACTCATCGTGAATCCAGACCGGATCCCCGGCCGAAAACTCGCCCTGGACCGATCTGGCACCAGCCGCCAGCAGGCTGGCCCGACCGCCGCGCAAGGCTTTGACAGCCCCCTGATCCACCAGATAGCCGCCCCTGGGACGGGAGGCGAACTTGATCCAGAGCCGATGCGAGGAGCCCCGCGGACGGATGGGGGCGAAGAGGGTGCCCACCCTGTCGCCGGCCAGAGCAGGACCTGCAAGGTCGGCGCGGGTCAGCACCACAGGCATGCCGGAGGCCGCAGCAATCCGCGCCGCCTCCAGCTTGGTGGACATGCCCCCGGTCCCCAGCCCGGAGACGGACCCCTGGGCATCCACCTGGTCCATGATGGCCGCCACATCGGGCACGAAGCCGATTCTGCGGGCCCCTGGCCGGGATGGGGGTTCGGAGTAGAGGGCGTCCACGTCAGTCAGCAGAACCAGGGCATCGGCGCTGACGATGTTGGCGATCAGGGCCGAAAGGTGGTCGTTGTCGCCGAAACGGATCTCGTTGCTGGCCAGGGCATCGTTCTCATTGACGATGGGGATGACCCCCAGATCCAGCAGACGGCAGAGGGTGCGCCGGGCGTTGCGGTACTGGACGGCATGGGTGGTGTCACGGGCGGTGATCAGGATCTGGCCCACACGCAGGCCATAACGGGCGAAGGCAGTCTCGTACTGGGCCATGAGCAGACCCTGGCCCACTGAGGCCGTAGCCTGCTGGGTGGCCACGTCACCGGGGCGTTGGTCAAACCCTAGGGTGCCGAAGCCGGCCGCGATGGCCCCGGAGGTGACCAGGACCAGGCGGGCGCCATCCACAGCAGCCGAGGCCAGGGCGCCTACCAACGAACGCAGGCGGCCAAGGTCCAGATGCCCGTGGGGATCGGTCAGGGAGCTGGAACCTACCTTGACCACCATGGTGCGGGCCTGGGCCACACGGGAACGGACCGCGGCCTCGTCGGATTCCTCCCCGTCGGTCATTGCCCGGCCTCTTCCGAACTGGCGGTATCCGTATCCCCGCGCCCCAGCAGGCCCTGCCTGTCGTGGGGATCGTCATCCACGGAGGGATCGGCCCAGTGACCCTGGCGCCGTTCCTGCTCCATGACTTGACGCACCGCCTGCCTGGCGTCCATCATCTGATGGTACTGGCGGCGGCGTTCGCTGTTGGTGCGGCGGCGGTTGAGCCCCTGGCTCTCCTCCAGCCGCAGGTCGCGGCCCCGGGCCACCTGGGGGGTGCCATCCAGCATTTCGGCACCGGCCGCCACGCTCGGGTCCCAGTCGAAAGCCACCGCATCGTCGCCAGGACCGATGCGGACCTCGTCACCTGGTCTGGCTCCGGCCTTGCGCAGGGCATCCTCCACACCCATTCGGGCCAGGCAGTCGGCCAGATAGCCCACGGCCTCCTCGTTGTCGAAGTTGGTTTGGCGAACCCAGCGCTCGGGCTTGGCACCGCAGACCCTGAACCAGGTCTGCCCGGATCGGGTCTGATGCCGCTCAAGAGTGAAGTCTCCGGACTGGTCGGCATTCCTGCGCCGCCGCTCCAGGGGGCGGATGACCACACGCTCCTCCTGCCTGGCCTCCTGCTGCTCCCGCAGCTGCCTGCGTAGCCGATCCACCAGACCGGCCAGGTAGTAGCCCAGTTCCCTGAGGCCCTGATGCGAGGCTGTGGAGACTATGAAGACCTTGAGGCCCAGGGCTTCGAAGTCGGGACGGACGAATTCGGCCAGTTCGCGAGCCTCCGGCAGATCGGCCTTGTTGAGGATGATCACCCTGGGCCGCTCGGCCATGGGGATGACCCCCAGCGGAAGCTCCAGGCGGTCGGCATAGCGGGACAGCTCCTCTTCCAGGGCCCGATAGTCGCTCATGGGATCCCGATCAGACTCCAGGGTGGCGCAATCGATGACGTGGGCGATGATCTCGGTGCGCTCGATGTGCCGCAGAAACTCCAGCCCCAGGCCCTTGCCCTGGGAGGCTCCCGGGATCAGCCCTGGCACGTCGGCCATGGTGAAGCGGCTCTCCCCTGCCTGGACCACGCCCAGGTTGGGCACCAGGGTGGTGAATGGATAGTCGGCGATCTTGGGCCTGGCCGCGCTCATGGCTGCCACCAGACTGGACTTGCCTGCGCTGGGGAAACCCACCAGGGCCACGTCGGCGATGGATTTGAGCTCCAGCACCAGGTCACGCTCCTGACCGGGGTCCCCCAGCAGGGCGAAGCCGGGAGCCCGCCTGGCCTTGGTGGCCAGGGAGCGATTGCCCAGGCCGCCCACGCCGCCTTGGGCCGCCACGAACCGGTCCCCCGCATGGGCCAGGTCAGCCAGACGCTCGCCCGGTTGCTTGCGCTCGCCTTGGCCTCCCTTGGCAGTGAAGACCACGGTACCCACCGGCACCGGCAGAATCAGATCCTGGCCACGGCTGCCATCCTTGTCGCCGCCCAGACCCATGGTGCCTGACTCGGCCTGGCGGTGCGGCAGGAAGCGGTAGTCCAGCAGGCTGGTGGCGTTGGCGTCGGCCTGAAGGATGACCGAGCCGCCCTGGCCGCCGTCGCCCCCATCGGGCCCGGCCAGGGGCTTGTACTTCTCGCGGCGGATGGAGGACGCCCCATTGCCGCCGTCGCCACCCTTGACATGGACGGTGACCTGATCCACAAATGCGCTCATAGGGGCCCATGGTACTCAATCCGGCCTGACATGCGGCCCCTGAGAGCTGAATGCCCGGCATCTCCATACATATGCAAAAAGGCCACCCCTTGACAGGGATGACCTTGGGCCGATGCCGATAACGGGCAATCAGGCGGTAAGCACGTCAACAACCTTGCGGTCGCGCCGGTTGGCGAACCGAACGGTTCCGTCCGTCAGGGCGAAGAGGGTGTGGTCCTTGCCCAGACCGACGTTCTGGCCGGGATGGAACTTGGTGCCACGCTGGCGAACGATGATGTTGCCGGCCACTACGGCCTCGCCGCCGAACTTCTTGACGCCCAGGTACTGTGCATTCGAATCGCGCCCGTTGCGAGAGCTGGACGCGCCCTTCTTATGTGCCATGTCTGGTTCCTTTCCTACCTCGACCTAGGCCCTCAGGCGATGGCCGTGATCTTGACCACGGTCTGCTTCTGGCGGTGGCCCTTGCGGCGCGCCACGCCGGTCTTGTTCTTGAACTTCTGGATGTTGATCTTGGGGCCCTTGGCCTCGTCGTCCACAACCTCGCCCTTGACTGAGATCTTGGCCAGATCCTTGGCGGCCATGGTCACCTTGGGTCCATCGACGACCAGCGCGACCGGAAACTCGACCGACTCGCCCTTCCTGGCAGCCAGACGGTTGACCGTGATCTGGTCACCGACCTCGACCTTCTCCTGATGGCCTCCGGCCTTCACAATCGCGTACATAGCCCTACCTTGCCTGTTGTCCAAAGCTGTTTGCGCCCGGCATCCGAGTCCCGCCATACGATTGACGAACCCGTCCAGACACCAGCTAACCAGTATAGAAGCAAACACACCGCATCGTCAAATGTGCCTGCCCCGCTGACAAAACGAAATTCAGTTTATGACTCCTTGGCGACATCCGCCGTCTCAGCCTGGGCATCGTCCTCGTCCGACGCCGCCTGGGCCGCCGCAGCGATCCTGGCCAGCTTGGCCTTGACTGCAGGAGTCGAGCCTGTGGACAGGGTCTCCTTGGAGGAAGAGCCATGCCCATGCTTGTTGGTCTTGACGAAGGGGTCGCCGCCCTTGACCGCATAGGGGTCGGCATAGGAGGCGGAAATGGTCGGCTTGTCGTGGAGGATGAAGCCTCGGCCGTGGCAGGTGGGGCACTCCTCGGAGAAGGCCTCGACCAGCCCCTGGCCCACCCGCTTGCGGGTCATCTGGACCAGCCCCAGGGAGGTGACCTCGGCCACCTGATGCTTGGTGCGGTCCCGTGCCAGGCACTCCACCAGGCGGCGTAGGACCAGGTCGCGGTTGGCCGGCATGACCATATCCACATAGTCGATCATGATCATGCCGCCGATGTCGCGCAGGCGCAGCTGCCGGGCGATCTCCTCGGAAGCCTCCAGGTTGCAGCGGGTCACCGTCTCCTCCAGGGACTTGCCCTTGCCGATGAAGCGGCCCGTGTTCACATCGATGGTGGTCATGGCCTCAGTGCGGTCGATGACCAGGGAGCCGCCGGAAGGCAGGTAAACCTGACGCTCCATGCCCTTGCGCAGCTGGCTGTCGATGCTCCAGCGGTCGAAAACATCCTTGCCCTGGTGCTCGGCAGGGTCCCAGTGCTCAAGCTTCTCCTCCAGGTCGGGGGCCATGGTCTCCAGGTAGTTACGGACCCGCTCGTAGACTCCTTCCCCCTGGACCACCAGCTTGGCGAAGTCGTCGTTGAAGATGTCGCGGACCACGCGGATGGCCACGTCCGGCTCGCCCTGCAGAAGCTTGGGGCGCTTGCCGTGCAGGAACTCCTTGCGCTTGTCCTCGATCTTGCTCCACTGACGCTGCAGGTTCTCCAGATCCTTGGTCAGGGCCTCCTCGCTGGCCCCCTCGGCCGCGGTGCGGATGATGACGCCCATGTCCTTGGGAGCCACCCTGGAGACGATGCTCTTGAGGCGGGAACGCTCGCGGTCGGGCAGCTTGCGGCTGACGCCGGTCATGCCGCCCGAGGGCACCAGGACCAGGAAGCGGCCGGCCAGCGTGACCTGCGAGGTCAGCCGGGCGCCCTTGTGGCCGATGGGATCCTTGGTGACCTGGACCAGCACGGGGTCGCCGGACTTAAAGGCCAGCTCGATCCGGCGGGGCTGGCCCTCCAGGCGGGTGGAGTCCCAGTTGACCTCGCCGGCATAGAGCACGCCGTTGCGGGCCTGGCCTATGTCCACGAAGGCGGCCTCCATGCTGGGCAGGACGTTCTGGACCCGGCCCAGGTAAATGTTGCCGACAGTGGAGACCTCCTGGATGTCGGAGACATAGTGCTCGACCAGGATGTCGTCCTCGATGACCGAGATCTGGGTGTGGTGCTCCTTCTCACGCACCACCATCAGACGGTTGACGTTTTCACGGCGGGCCAGGAAGTCCTGCTCGACCAGCTGGGACTGACGGGAGCGCTCGCGGCGGTTGTCCCGTCGACGCTGCTTCTTGGCCTCCAGGCGGGTGGAGCCCTCCACGTCGGTGATCTCGTCAATATACTGCTGCTTGCGGGAACGGCGGGTGCCGGACACCTCCGGCTCGCCCTCAGCGGACTTGGCACCCCTGCGACGACGGCGACGGCGGGTCAGCGGGACCTCGTCCTCATCATCCTTGTCCTTCTCCTGCTCGTGCCCGCGATGGCGACGACGCGTGGAAACGGACTTCTCAGCGTCCTCCTCGTCGCTCTTGGCACGGCGGCGACGACGGGTGCGGGTGCCGGACTCCTGCGGTTCCTCGTCCTGCTCCTGGTCCTCGTCGACCACGAAGGTGATGCCCTCGTGATCCAGATCCTCCTCGATGCGCTCCACCTCGTCGGCGGCCCTGCGCTCCTCGGCGTTGAGCCTGCGGGAACGGCGTGAACCGCCCTCCGAAGTGTTCCTGGACCTGCTGCGGCGAGAGCTCTTGGGCGAGTGCTCGGCATCCTCGTCCTCATCATCCCGTTCTTCGCGCTCATCATGCTCGGGCCGGGAGGCGGGTATGACGGGCTCCTGGAAGAGCAGGGATGTCATAGGACGGGGACGGGAGGCGCGCGGGCGCTCATCCTGCTCCTCGGCCTTCCGGCCTGCCCTCTGGCTGCGGCCCGAGGTCAGTGCCTCCACAGCCTCAATGGCACGCTCCTGACGCTCCTGATCAGCCTCACCCTCCTGGGTATGCTCCTCATCGCGTCGGCGGGCAGCAGTTCGGGTACGACGACGAGTGGTCGTCCTGGTCGGCTTGGACTCGCTCTCATCCACCTGGACGTCCTGATCGGCCGCCTGATCCTCCTTGGGCTTGCGGGTGCGACGGCGACGGGTGGCGGAGGGCTTGGACTCGTCGTCCTCCTCCTTGGCCTTGCGAGAGGTCTTGCGCTTCTCGGCCTCGACCTTCACGGGCACGTCGGCGCCGGCGGCGCCGGCCACTCTGACCACACGCCGTCCAGCACGGCGACGGGTGCCGGAGCCAGCGGTCTGCTCGACCTGCCCTTCCTGCCCATCCCTGGTGGCGGACCTATTATCCTGGGTATCCTCAGTATTCGTTTTTTCGGGCACAATGCTCCTTGCGGCACGCCGCCTCGCGCCGCTCTCACGGTTCCGATCCGTCCTCACGCTGCACTCTCACTGCAGCCGCGCACCTGCGTGCGCCCGATCGAAACGCCTTGGCAAAAAGTCTTCCTGACGCAGGCGGACACCGACGCCCGCACGGATCACTGGGTCTCCGTCCGGGGGGATCAACGCCTACGCTGCAAGTGGTCAGGCAGAACCACCGTCCTCTAGTATGTCACAGATCAGCGGCCATCAGGTCCATTGAGCCACTCGACCAGTATGGCTTCCAGCCGAACCAGGTCATCCAAGGGCACCTGTTCGTCGGCCTTGTGAGCCAGCAGGGGGTCCCCCGCCCCCAAATTGACAGCCGGTAGGCCAAGGGCTGAAAACCGCGCCACATCGGTCCATCCCAGTTTGGCGCGAGGCTGCTGACCCGTGGTCCGGGCGACCAGATCCGCCAGCGAACGCGCCCAAGGCGAGTCCAAACCAGGACGGGCCGCGGGCGATTCGTCGCACATGCGCACCGAAAATCCCTGGAAGACTCCGCCCAGGGCCACATGCTCGCCATTGCCGAGCTCGGCCCCCGTCCCCTGGCCCATCATCAGCTCCTTGGCCTGGGACAGGCTCTTGTCGGGGGCGAACCGGTAATTGACATGCACCCGGCAACGGTCGGGGATGACGTTGGTGCCTAGGCCGCCCTCGATCATGGTGGCGTTGAGCCCTTCCCGATAGTCCAGGCCATCCACCTTCACCGTGGCCGGACGGTACTGCTCCAGCCGGTTCAGAATGGGTGCGGCAGCGTGGATGGCGTTGCTGCCCATCCAGGCCCGGGCGGAATGGGCCGTCGTGCCGTGGGTGATCAGGTCGAAGCGCATGGTTCCGTTGCAGCCGGCCTCGATGGCACAGTCGGTGGGCTCGCCGATGATGGCGAAATCCCCTCGCACCCAGTCAGGATGGGCAGCCACCACCCGGCCCAGCCCGTTCAGATCGGCCTGGACCTCCTCATGGTCGTAGAAGACGAAGGTCAGGTCATAGACCGGCTCCTGCATGGTGAGCGCCAGGTGGAGAAAAACGGCATCAGAGGCCTTCATGTCGGCGGCGCCCCGGCCGTACAACACCCGGGATCCGGGGTGGGCGGCGGCCAGGTCGGCGCGGATGGCCGGGTCGCCGGGCTCCAGCCAGCGCGGGGGCAGATTCCCATCCACGGGGACGGTGTCCAGATGACCGGCAAGGACGATGCGGTGGGGACGGCCCAGCTGGGTGGAGGCCACGACCGTGTCGCCCAACCGTTGGACCAAGAGGTCAGCCCTTGACGACAGGGCCCTCTGGACGGCATCAGCCAGGGCGCCCTCCTGGCCGCTGACCGAGTTCAGGGCGGTCATGGACTCCAGTATCCTTGCCAGGGACCGGGCAGGTTCAGCCCCCTGTACGCCGGTGAGAAGATCAATATCGGTCTGTGTGTTCTTGGCCATAGTGCCATGCTAGCGGGCCGGGAATCGCAGGTGGACTTGCAGCCGCAAGCATGAGGCCCGGGTGGCACAATGGGGACGACAGAAGCGGTGGCACTCCGCCTGGGAGGCCGCCGTCCACCATGCGAGACGAGGAGGATGCCGGAGTGCCTGGACTGCTCAGTGCCATGGAGGGGTTCTTCATCATCGGCGTGGTCATCGCCGTGGGGTATGTGGCCGCCCGCTTCCATGTAGGCGGTCCCACAGCCCAGCTGGTGCTCAACAAGTACTCCTTCTTCGTCTCGACGCCCTGCCTGATGTTCGCCATCCTCTCCAAGCAGAAGCTGTCGGTCATCTTCCACCCCAGCATCATCGTGGCCTTCCTGTCGGCGGCGGCTGTAGGCCTGCTCTTCGTGGCCCTGAACGCGGCCAGCTTTCACCTGCCGGCTGCCGAAGCCACCATCGGCGCTCTGGACTCCCTGTATTTGAACTCCAACAACATCGGGCTGCCTGTAGCCACCTACATTCTGGGCAATCCCACGCTGGTGGCACCCATCCTGGTCATGCAACAGGCCCTGTTCACTCCCATCGGGCTGACCGTTCTGGACGCGACCACCTCCGGCAAGCTCTCGGTCAAGACCATCCTCAAACAGCCCCTGAAGCAGCCCATCCTGATCGGCTCCATAGGCGGCATAGTGATTTCGGCCATCAGCGCCCAGGCCGGCCATTTCATCATCCCCGACTTCGTCTACAAGCCCATCGACATGATCGGGCAGTCGGCCGTGCCCATGATCCTCATGGCCTTCGGCATGTCCCTGCGGGGTTCGCGGCCCATGGGCCAGGGCACCGACCGTCGTGCCACCCTCTGCGCGGTGATCCTGAAGAATCTGGTCATGCCCATAATCGCCTACCTGCTGGCCCGGTTCATGATGGGCTTCAGCGGGGCGGAGCTGTACGGGTGCGTGGTTCTGGCGGCCCTGCCCACCGGCCAGAACGTCTACAACTACGCGGCCCGGTACGAGGTGGGGACCACCTTCGCCAGGGACGGCATCCTGCTGAGCACGATCAGCTCACCCGTAATCATCGCCCTGGTCGCCCTGCTCCTGAGCTGACTCGTCAGACCGGGCCTTCTGTTCAGCCTTCGGCCGCCAGAGTCTCCAAGCGTTGCCGGAAGTGCGGCCAGTCCTGACCGAAGGCCTTCAGCAGGGGCAGATCCCCGACCTTGTCCAGATCCACCCATTCCAGGGCAATGCTCTCATCGTCATTCATGCGCGGCTCGACCTGGTGGCCTGGACGCTCGAAGGCCAGGATGGTCGTATAGCCCCAGGGGCCGTGATCCTCCAGGTAGGAACCCACCACCTGAATGTCCTCCGGGCGGATGTTGGCCTCCTCATAGCTCTCGCGCAGACCGCCCTCCAGCGGATTCTCCCCGTCGGAGATGGCGCCGCCCGGCACACCCCAGGTGCCGCCCTCGGCGCTCCAGCGTGCCCGGTGCTGCAGAAGCACGCTGACCGGTGCGCCCGTGCGGGCATCACGCCGGGCCAGCAAGACGCCGGCAGCCCCGTTGAGCCCCCAATGACGTCTGCCGCAGGCGCAGTCCACCCACCCGTCGCCAGGCTGGTGGACATTCTCCACGGGGGCGACCAGTCCTTCAGGCCCATGCGTCGATCCGGCGGTCTGCCGCCGCTCGGGCATGACTCGTCCGGCCCATAGGTCAGGCCAGGAGACGCCCAGCTCCTGGGCCAGAGCGCGCAGGGTGGGCATGCTCAATCCCATCACTCCACTGGGATCGCCCTGGATGCCCTGGATGAAGGCGCTGCCCAATCCTTCCAAGGTGAAGGATCCGGCCACCTCCAAGGGTTCGCCGGTGGCTACATAGGCCTGCATGGAGGCCCGATCATAGTCTCCGAAGGTCACCTGAGCGCTGCTGACCGCTCGGGCCCGTTGGCCGGTGGCCAGATCGATCAGACAGTGGCCGGTGACCAGGGTGCCGGTTCGGCCACGCATGGCCATCAACCGCTCCAGAGCACGCTCCGGCTGGTGAGGTTTGCCCATGACGGCCCCGTCCACGCTGAACAGCGAGTCGCACCCCAGCAGGAGGGGCCCACGCCCGGCGCCGAGCATCCCGCCCCAGGCTCCAATGACCTGGCTCATGGGATCCCTGGAGGATGCATCCGAATCACCCTGGCTCAGAGGCCTAAACGTGACCAGATCGCCCCGCGAGCGCCGTTCGGCATCCTTGACGGCATCCATGGTCGCTTGGACAGCCGAAGCCTTGGCCTCAGCCAAAACACTGACCCGTTCGCGCGCATCCAGGTCCTCCAGGTGGCGGCCCAGTTTACGGGCCCGTTCCGCCAGCACAGCCGGCTCATCCACCTTTGAGGGTCGGATGATGGGGTCGATGCCCGCCTGGACCAGAAGCCGCCGCCTGGAGGGCGAGGACGAGGCCAGAATGAGCGGGATATGCCTGTCTTCAGTGTTCACGATTGCCTTCCTGGTCCCCTTCCACATGGACCCCCCGGCAGTCCACGTCCAGCGACAGGACCCGCCAGCGGCCGGAATCCAGATAATCCTTGGCAATGGTCCGCAGCTCATTTTCGGCATCACCGTAATGCAGGACGATAATGCAGGGCCCGGCTCCGGAGACCGCCGCCGCGTAGCCCCGACCGCGCAGGAGCTGCAGGAGCTTGGTTGAGGAGGGCATGAGCCCGGCCCGGTATGGCTGATGGAGCCGGTCCTGGGTGGCTACGAAGAGCAGGGCGTTGGCCCTGGCAGCCTGCTCAGCCGCCTCGGCCCCCAGGTCATCCAGGGACTGAGGGTTCAGAGCGCCAGGAATCAGGGCCGCCCTTGACAGGTTGTGAACGGCATCCGCGTAAGGCACCCGGTTGGGCAGGGCCTGTCGGGCCTTCTGTGTGGACAGATGGGCGCCGGGAACAAAAACCGTGGCTTTGATGGCCGGGTCCACCTGGTAGCGCAGGGTGTGGTAGCCGCCCTCCAGGGGCGCGCCCCCGGCTATGGGCAGGGAACCCACCCCCTCGCCAGTGGCCAGATCATAGGAGACGGTCAGCCCCCCGTAGACGGCAGGCGCCACGTTGTCGGGATGCCCCTCGATCTGGGCTGCCAGCGCGAAGACGGCATCACGGCGCAGTGGGCCAGTGTGGGCGAAGGCCGCAGCCGCCGCGATTCCGGCCACGATGGCCTCGGCGCTGGATCCCAATCCCCTGGCCTGGGGGATTCGGTTGACCGCGCGCATGATGAAGCCGAACCTTGGCAGTCCGAAGACCTGGCAGGCCCGCCTGAAGGTGGAGACGACCAGGTGGGTCTCGTCTCGGGGCAGGGTCCGCTCCCCCTCGCCCTTGATGACGACATAGGCGGTGGTGTCGCCCGGATCCACGGAACGGGTGAAGACGATCTCGTCATGGTAGTCCAGCGCCAGCCCGACCGCATCGAAACCTGAACCCAGGTTGGCGCTGGTGGCTGGCACACGCACCCGCACAGTAGACGGGCCCTCTGTTGCAGCGGCCATCATTGGGCCTGCCGATCGAAGACGCGAAGGATAGAGGCCTGCCCAGTGACCGAGTCGAAGGTGGAGATCCGCTCGACCACCTGCCGCAGGGTCACCTCGTCGCACAGGTGGGTGACCACGCGCAGCTGCTGGATCTCGCCGCTGTAGCCCGGGTCATGCAGGGTGGGCTTGATGTCCTGGTTGACTCCGTTGATGGAGATGCCCGCCTCGGAAAAGACCTGGGCGATGGCCGCCAGCACGCCAGGCTTGTCGTGGATCAGGAAACGGACGGCAAAGGCGGCGCGGGATGCATCCAGCGGGGCCATGGGGATGTTGGCGTACATGGGGATCCCCGGACCCATGCCATGCTGGACGATGTGGCGGGCCTCGGTGACCACGTCCCCCAGAACGGCTGATGCTGTGGGCGCCCCGCCGGCACCCCGACCATAGAACATGAGGTCGTCGGCGGCCTTGGCGGTGACGAAGACGGCGTTGAAGCTGCCATGGACCGAGGCCAGAGGGTGGCTGTCGGGAATCAGCGCCGGGTAGACCCGGGCGGAGATGCCCTGTTCGCCGCGCTCAGCCACGGCCAGGAGCTTGATGACCCGGTGCTCGGTCTGTGCGGCCGCTATATCGTCGGCGGTGATGGTGCGGATGCCCTCCACGGGTACATCATCCATGCGCACATCAGTGTGGAAGGCCAGCGTGGCCATGATGGCGGCCTTGGCGGCTGCATCCAGCCCGTCCACATCGGCGGTGGGGTCCGCCTCAGCGAAGCCCTTGGCCTGGGCGTCGCGCAGGGCCTGGTCGAATTGAAGACCCTTGGTGGTCATCTCATCCAGAATGTAGTTGGTGGTCCCGTTGACGATGCCCACCAGGCTGGTGATGCCGTCGCCCACCAGGGATTCGCGCAGGGGACGGACGATGGGGATGGCCCCGCCCACGGCCGCCTCGAAGTAGATGTCAACGCCCTGCTTTTCGGCAGCCCGGTAGAGCTCGGGGCCGTGCTGGGCCAGCAGGGCCTTGTTGGCGGTGACCACGCTGGCGCCCGACTCGATGGCCTTGAGCAGCAGGGTGCGGGCCGGCTCGATGCCGCCGATCAGCTCGATGACGATATCCGCCCGGGTGACCAGGTCGGCTGAGTCTGTGGTCAGCAGGGACGGATCGATCCAATCAGCCTTGACCTTGTCAGGATGAAGGACGGCGATGCCCACCAGCTGCAGGGGACGGCCCACTCGACTGGCCAGGTCCTGGCTCTGCTCCACCAGGAGGCGGGCGGTCTGGGAACCCACGGTCCCAGCCCCCAGAAGTGCTATGCGGATGGGCCTGACGGCCTCCTGCTGCTGCATGCGTTCAGGCATATGGATCCTCCATCCGCCCCATCGGGGCCTGTCGCAGGGTGTTGCTCCATCTTAGAAAGCCAATCCGACACCCGTATCCACCCCGGCGCCTGCTTCCGCCAAGACGGGGCGCATCATCCCTGATCCAAGGCCAGCAGGTCATCCATGGTCTGCCGCCGCAGCATCAGATGGGCACCGGACTGGTCCAGACCTACCACGGGAGGGATCAGAGCCTGGTTGTAATTGCTGGCCATGGTCCGCCCGTAGGCGCCGGTCACCGGCACCATAAGCAGATCACCCCGGCGAATGTCCGCTGGCAGGGCCACATTTTGCACCAGGATATCCCCCGATTCACAGTGCTTGCCGACCACACGGGCCTGGATACGGTCCCCGCTGCCATCCCGGTTGGCCAGGACAGCCGTGTATTGAGCTTCGTAGAGGGCCGGACGAATGTTGTCGCTCATGCCGCCGTCAACCGAAACGTAGGTGCGCACGCTTCCGTCAGACAGGGGGACGGGCTTGACGGTGCCCACCCGATACAGGCTCATGCCGCAGGGTGCCACGATCCAGCGGCCGGGCTCGAAGGCGATGACCGGCATGGGCATGCCCAGGCGACGGTTGATGGCGACCATGTCAGCCCCCAGGCTGGTCAGGGTCTGGTCCAGGTCCATCCGATCCTCATCCGGGGTGTAGGGCACGGAGAAGCCGCCGCCCAGGTCCACCTCGGGCATCAGGTAGCCGTCGGTGGCCCAGAAGGTGTGCCGCAGCAGCATCATGCGCCGGGCGGCCTCGATGAAGGCCGAAGAGTCATGGATCTGGGAGCCGATATGGGTATGGATGCCCACCAGCTCCAGTTCCTTCTCGTGGGAGCGAATCTCCTTGAGCAGGGCGATAGCCGGTCCGTCAGCCAGGGCGGACATGGCTTTGATCCGGGCGGGATCAGCAGGTTCAGCGGGCCCGTTGGCGGCCGAATACAGGGCTGAAGACGACCGGGAGACCACGGAATCGACAGGAGCCGAGGAGCCGTCATTCCTCGTAGCCGCCAATTCTGCTGCCCCAGCCTGTCCGGAGGATCCAGGCTCAGGCCCAAGGTCCAGCAGGCCCACGTCGGTGCCCTGGGGCAGCAGGGGGATGCCGAACTTCTGATCCTCATGGGCGGTAGAGATGTACTCGTGGCCGCCGGCGTGCACACCCACGGTCACCCGGAGCATGACCTTGGCGCGACGCCCCTGGGCCCTTGCAGCAGCGACGATTCGCGCAGGCTCGTCGGGCGCATCGATGACGATGGCCCGGTAGCCCTCCTTCACAGCCAGATCAATCTCCTGGTCGGACTTGTTGTTGCCATGCAGGACCAGACGACGGCCAGGGGCGCCAGCGGCCCGGGCGATCAGCATCTCGCCCAGGGAGCAGGTGTCGATATCCAGCCCCTGGCGCAGCATGATCCGCACGGTCTCCTTGCTGAGGAAGGCCTTGCCCGCGTAGCTGACCCTGGTGGTCGCACCGCCCAGGTCTCGCAGAGCCGCCTGGCGGAAGGCCGAGGCCCGTTCCGCCATCATCGCGGTGTCCATCAGATACATAGGAGTGCCGTAACGCTTGGCCAGGTCCTCCACAGAGCACCCATGCATGGTCAGCGTGCCCTGACGGTCCCGCTGCAAAGCCTCGGGCCAGAACCCGTCGGGCCCCAGCCCGCACATCCCTGTTTCCATCAACGACCTCCTGGTGACCTTGAGGGCTTACATACGGTCCGGAGCCTGGACGCCCAGCAACCCCAGACCGTTGGCGATGACCTGCTGCACGGCGTCATTGAGCCGCAGACGCGCCGCTGCCCGGGCCGGCTGTGGATTCCTGTCCTCGTCCTGGTCCAGATCCGCCCGGCCGGTCGGCTCCATGGGCACCACGCGCTCCAGGTTGTACCAACGGTGATAGACCCCAGCCAGCTGCTCCAGGTAGTGGGCCACCCGGTGGGGGGCCTTCTGGTCGCCGGCAGTCTGAACCACATTGGGATAGAGTGCCAGGACACCCAGAACCTCGTTATCGGCGGCAGTGTCCAGCAGGGACAGGTCGGCCGCGGACGGGTCGATGCCCGCCTGGGCTGCGTTCCGATCCACATTTTTCGAGCGGGCGTGCGCATACTGCACGTAGTAAACGGGGTTGTCGTTGGTGTGCGAGGCCAGCAGGTCCAGGTCGATGTCCACGCTCTGGTTGTAGTCGGTGCGGGCCAGGGAATACCGGGCGGCATCCACCCCCACGGCATCCACCAGATCGTCGATGGTGACCACGTTGCCTGCCCGCTTGCTCATGCGCACGGCCTGGCCGTCCTTGATGACATTGACCAGCTGGCCGATCAGGATCTGCATGTTCACGCCGGGAGTGTCCCCAAAAGCCGCGCAGATGGCCATCATCCGGCCGATGTAGCCATGATGGTCGGCACCCAGCATGTAGATGGCCTCGTCGCAGGGATCCTTGGCCCTGCGTCGCTTGTTCAGATAGTAGGCGATGTCGGCCGCCACATAGGCTGCGTGCCCGTCGGACTTGATGATCACCCGGTCCTTGTCGTCGCCGTAGGTAGTGGAACGGAACCAGGTAGCCCCGTCCTTCTCGAAGATGTCGCCCTTGGCCCGCAGCTCGTCAATGGCCCGCTCCACCTGACCGGACTCATAGAGGCTGTTTTCATGGAACCAGACATCGAAATTGACCCGGAAATCACGCATGGACTGCTGGATCTCGGCGAACATCATGGGCACGGCCCGGGTGCGGAAGGCCTCGCGCTGGGGACTGTCACCCTCGGCGCCGTCCTGGTCGCGCACCCTGGGCATGGCCAGGATGTCCTGCCCTTCGTCGGCGGCCTCCTTGACCACACGCGAGGCAATCTCGTCAATATATGAGCCCTTGTAGCCGTCGGCAGGCACGGGCTCGCCATGGGCCGCCGCCACCAGGGAACGGGAGAAACGGTCGATCTGCGTGCCGTGATCGTTGAAGTAGTACTCCCTGACCACCTTGGCGCCGTTGGCCTCCAGGACGCGGGCCATGGAGTCGCCCACAGCCGCCCAGCGTGTGCCGCCGATGTGGATTGGACCCGTGGGGTTGGCCGAAACGAATTCCAGATTCAGGGTGCGCCCGCTCAGATGATCGTTGCTTCCGAAAGCAGATCCCGCCTCCAGGACCGCATCGACCACAGCAGCCGCCGAAGCCGAGTCCAAGGTTATGTTGATGAAGCCGGGGCCGGCCACATCCACCTGGGCGATCCCATCGGCCTCCCGCAGCGCCTCAGCCAGGGCCTGCCCCAGTTCGACGGGCCTCATGCCGGCCTTCTTGGCCAGCTGCATGGCAATGTTGGTGGACCAGTCCCCGTGGGAGCGGTCCTTGGGGCGCATGACCGCCAGATGGTCGGCATCAGGAACCATGTCAGGCTCCAGGCTTCCCAGGCGGCCTGACTGGGCCATCTTGACGGCGGTCGAAGAGATGATACGGGCAAGTGCTTCAGGACTCATGCCCTCAAGTCTAGCGACGGCGGCGACCAGCAGCCGTCCTGTCTCAGGCCAGAGCCACGACCTCGATCTCGACCAGGGCCCCCTTGGGGATGTCCGCGCCGCCGAAAGCCACACGGGCCGGCCGCACCGAGCCGATAAAAACCTGGGAGTAGGCCTGGTCCACCAGGGTGAAATCCTCCACCCGCCGCATAAGAACGGTGGCCTTGACCACCTTCTCCATGCCGCTGCCGGCTGCATCCAGGATGTTCTTGACATTCTTCAGGGCCTGGGTGGCCTGGTCAGCCGCCGTGCCCTCCACCAAATCCCCGGTGTCCGGGTCGATGCCCAGCTGTCCGGAGACAAAGACAAAGCCCCCGGCCTTCACAGCCTGACTGTAAGCCCCCAAGGCCTGGGGCGCATATGGCGTGCCGATCTCTTCAGGTCCGTCTTCCATGGATCCGTCCTTTCTTCAGGTCCGCCACACCCATGCCGGGCCGAAGCCCCGGGCGGACACCGTCCACTATAGGAGTGCCCGCCCGGCGCAAGCGGCATCAGTCTCAGCCCTTGCGAGCCTCCTGACCCATCCAGTAGGCCAGGGAGCGCAGATCGCCAGCCTCGTAGGTCTTGACGAATTTCTCGACCTGGTCCGGATCCGAGCAGGTCTCCGGGAACCGCATGTAGCGGGTGTCCAGAGGGCTGGCTCCCGTCAGCTTGACATCGATGACCGAGGACCTGTCGGCCTTGCGAGCCTCGGAGAAGGCGTGGCGGGCATCGGCCACCGTGCGCACAGTGAAGCCCAGAGCGCCCATGCCCTCGCCGACCTTGGCCCAGTCGGTGTCGGGCAGATCCACTCCGCTCAAGGGCTGATGGCTGTCGTCGCGCTGCTCGGCCTCGATGTAGCCCAAGGACTGGTTGGAGAAGACCACGTTGATGACCGGAGCATGGTACTTGAGCTGGGCCAGCACCTCCTCGCCGAGCATGGCGAACCCGCCGTCGCCGCTCAGGGAGTAGACGGTCGATTCCGGATGCTCCAGCTTGGCAGCCAGGGCGGCCGGCACGGCGTAGCCCATGGTGGCATGCTTGCCGGAGACGGTCCAGCGGTTGGTGGGCTTCAGATGCAGCAGACGCAGGAAGTCAATATCCACATTGCCCACGTCGGGGATGACGATGTCATTGTCCTCAAGCTGCTGATCGATGACGTGGTAGACGGGCTCAGGCCGCAGGGGCGTGCGAGTGTCCTCGTTAAAGGAGGCCACCCACTGGTCCCAGTTCTCCTTGCTGCGCAGGCAGGCCCTGTAGAAGACGGACTCCTCCTGGTCCTGGCCGGCGGCGGTTATGGCCTTGAGGGCCTCGCGGGCGTCGGCCTGGATGGCCAGGACCACATTGGCCTGGAAGCGCTTGCCCAGCTTGACCGGGTTCAGGTCGATCTGGATGACCTTGGTGTTGGGGGTGACGAACATGGACCCGAAGGGGTTGTCCGA
The DNA here is from genome assembly GCF_016101425.1 of Bifidobacterium sp. W8112. Taxonomy (NCBI): domain Bacteria; kingdom Bacillati; phylum Actinomycetota; class Actinomycetes; order Bifidobacteriales; family Bifidobacteriaceae; genus Bifidobacterium; species Bifidobacterium sp. W8112. The sequence goes on from NZ_JACFQN010000001.1 coordinate 731,388, forward strand.
ACCCACCCAGACCGTCAGATCGGAAGTGTAAATGGCCTCGGTGGCGGTCTTGGTGGCCACGCGGCCGGCCGACTGCAGGTAGGCAGGATAGGTGTCCTCCACAATCCCCTTGGCCGGGAAGGTGGAGACCATGGGCATCTTGAAACGCTCGGACATGGCGACCAGCTCATCGCGAGCGCCGGCAGCGCCCTGGCCGAAGTAGAGCAGCGGGGCCTTGGCGGACTGGATGATCTCCACCGCCTTGCTGACCTGGTCGGCCGCAGGCTTCAGAGGCTCCGGCTTGCGGAAGTTGGGCGCAGAAGCCACCGGGCGGTCGTCGATCTCGGCCCAGGCCAGGTCCTTGGGGATGATGACCACGGAGACCCCGTGGCTGGCATAGGCGCGGCGGATGGCCTCGTCCACCAGGGCCGGCAGCCCCTGGGCGTTGGTGGCGGCCCTGGCGAATACGGCCACATCGGTAAAGATAGGCACCTCGTCCATGGCCTGGAAGAAGTCCATGTTCATAAAGGCCTGGGGCACCTCGCCCACCAGGGCCAGCACCGGCACGCCGTCCTCGCGGGCATCATAGAGGCCGTTGAGCAGGTGGACAGCCCCTGGGCCCGACGAGCCGAAGCAGACGCCAATCCGGCCGGTCAGCTTGGCCTCGCCGGCAGCAGCCAAGGCTCCGGCCTCCTCATGACGGACCTGGATGAAGTCGATGCGCTCGCGCTCGTTGTGGATGGCGTTCATCATGGAGTCGAAGGAACCGCCGGGCAGGCCATAGATGCGCGGCACCCCCCACTGCTCCAGGACGTGAAGGACAGCATCCCCTGCATTGATTCGATTGGCCATGTGAACTCCTTTGCTTCACCGGGGAAAGGAGGCTCCGCCACAACGCGGAAGCGTCGGTCCTCCCCGACGTTCGGTCTTACCCTTTCACTATGACACCTGAGAACGAGGACACGAGCGGGCCAAGGGCCATGTTCCTCAAAAGCTTAGTGATTCACCACACATATCGTGACGCATATCGTGCGCTTATTTCGTCCAGTAAATGCTCTGATCATAATCCCGGGCACGATGACAGACGGGAGTCGTATAAAGAAAACCCCCACGCTCTTCCTGGCCGCAGGGATTTCATCTTGGTGGGCTCGAAGGGATTCGAACCCTCGACCTTCTGTTCCGGAGACAGACGCTCTATCCGCTGAGCTACGAACCCGACAGCCACTTTCCAGTGGACAACAGAGACCATACTAGGACACTTTGCGCATTTTCGCACCCATGCGCGTCCTCACGTGTCGGTCCAGCCCCCGCCGTTCTCGGCGTGTTGCCCCAAGATTTCAGGCGTTTCATAGGTATCGTGATGGCATGGCTTCGTGTCACCGCCCCGGTTGCGCCATTGCATCCTCATGCGGTGGCGCGAAGCCGCCAACATTCCCGGATGATCTTCTCTCGGGATGATTCACACTCTAGTTCCTTCACCCGGCCATCACAAGCGACCTTCACATACCTGGACAACTCGGATGCGCTGTGGACAGCGCACAGTGACCGCACCCGGCCTACCGTACCATGGGATGCATGGCCATGAATGAGGATGAGGACGATTTCGAGTTCGAGCGCAGATTCTTCTGCCGGAACCTCCCCCGGGAGCTGCTCGGGGAGAGTCGGCCGACCCTGATTGTGCAGAGCTACTACGTGCATGAGGACAACTTCGCCCTGCGGATTCGCCTTCAGGGGCAGGTGGACCCGATGGTGCCCATGACGGCCCGGACCGATGCCCTCCACACCCTGCTTGAGGAAGGCGACCACTTCGAGGCTGCCTCAATGACGGCCAAAGGCCCCTCCGTCGGCGGCACCCGCTACGAGGCCGAACGGGCCATCGACCCGGGCATCGCCCTGGAGCTGATCCTGCGCGGCGGCATTCCCATCGTCAAGAACCGGTATGGAGTCTGGCTGGACGAGGACTGGTGGAACCTGGATGTCTTTGGGGACGGCAACGCCCCCCTGGTAGTGGCCGAGGTGGAGCGGACCGGGCCGGTGACCGACCTGACCATCCCTGATTTTTGCGCCACGGAGATCACCGATGACCCACGATTCTCCAACGATGGGCTGGCCGACCATCCCTTCGGCGACTGGGCGGCCAACTTTGACCGGGAGCTGAAAGCCAGCGGACCGCGCTTCCTCACCAACTTCGACGAGAACCGGGATTCCTGACCCAGGAGCGGTTCAGTACATCAGTGTGGACAGACGGCGACGGGCCTTGGCCAGCCGAGGATCGGTCGGCTCGGGAATGACGAAGTACTCCAGCAGACGGCGGCGGATGGGATCAGTCTGATCCCGGTGCCCGGCCAGAAAGTCCAGCAGACGATCGAAGGCATCCTGGATCTGGCCGCCGATCATGTCCACATCGGCCACATCCAACTGGGCCTGCAGGTCGTCAGGGGCGTCGGCGGCCGCCTGACGGACCCTGCGGACATCGGCCGTGGCTGAACGGGCCATCAGCAGGCACTTGGCCTGTTCCCGCTTGGCCAGATCGTCGGTCGCGTCAGCCTGGACCAGCTTGTCATAGGCTTCGGCCGCAGCTGCATAGTCGCCCTCCTGGGCCAGCCGGTGGGCCTCTTGATGGGCAGGAGGGATGGCATCAGCCGCTGTCTGGCCATCCTGCTCCTCTTGCCCCTGGTCGTTGGTCTCCTGGTAGGGGGCGCTGCCGGTGATGCCGGCCTTCTGCGCCATTTGAACCACCTGTGGGATGAGCTGATCGGTGATCTGGTTCATCTCCTCATCGGTGGGCATCCCCTGCAGGATTGGCATGGGTCGGCCTGCCAGCAGGGCAAAGAGGGCCGGAGCACCCTGCACCTGAAAGGTCTGGGCGATCTGCGGATTGGACGCGATGTCGATGCGGGAGAGTTGAACGCGCCCCTCCTGGGCATTGACGGCCTGGGCCAGGCGGGTGGCCAGGGGAAAGAGACGGTCGTCTGTGGGCACCCAGAGCAGGATCAGAATGGGGAAGGTGGCTGAGGTCTGAACCATAGCCTGAAAGCTGGCCTCCGTAGTATCGATCACGTAGCCGCCGGCAGCGGGTGCGCCTCCCTGCTGGCCTGGCTGAGCATCGACCTGATGCTTGAGCGCGCCCAGGTCGACCGCTCCTGCCAGCGAGACGCCCGGCTGCCCCTGCCCGTTCTTGTTCGCCATGTCAGTCCTCCTAAACCTCGCGGCCGCCGACTGCAGCTTCGGCTCGCCCTCGATTGCATACTCCTGGAAGCCAATCTAGTCCAAGGGTCGGGCGTTCACCCAGCGCAATCCCGCCCTTCAGACCGCTTCCACCTTGATGGGTTCACGCTCGGCGCCCACGGCCCTGATGGGTTCATGCGAGTCCGCCGAAGGTATGTACAGGGCGATCACGTTGACATAGGTGACCTTCATGGTGCTGGTGGGCTTGCCCTGTCCGAAGAGGGCCTTCTCGGCATCCGAGGCCGGCGAGGACTCGCGGCCCTCACCCGCCTGCCTGGTCCAGACCGAATCGATCCGGGCCACGACCAGATCGCCTCCATCGGAGGAGTGCATGACCCGCAGCTGCCCCTGTGCCGGGGTGAAGGTCTGCGACTGGTTGCCCTTGTTGGCTTCGATCCCCTGCTGGACCACCTGGGTCAGCGTGCCCAGGGAGGTGCGGAAGTCATCCTGGGCGAACTCCTTGGCATACTTGCTGCCCTGGGGATTCTGCAGGAGGTCGGCATAGCGGCGCACGGCCTCCACCGGCGTAGCCTTGAGCCCCTGATCGTCGCCCTGCCCCATCCTGGCGCCGATGGTGGCCACCGGGAACTTGGGCAGCTGGGCTCCCTGGAAGAGCCGGGCCACCCCCCAGAGCTTGTAGTTTTCATGGGCGGACTCCTGGTCCAGCACCAAGAGACGTTTGGACTGCTGATCCTGCGTGGTGGTGGTGATCGAAAAGACCGAGCGCGGCCAGCCAGGATCGCCGGGGATCACCGTCTGAGCGATGGTAGTAGGAATGGTTGTCTTCGGATCCAGCTGCCCGGTGGCCTGGGCAATGGTCAGTTCGCTGGTGCGGATCTCCAGCTGGGGTCCGGTGACCCGCTGGTCCAGCCCGGCCGGATCCTTGGCCTCGTTGGCCTGGTCCAGAACAGCCCCGATGCTCTTGCGTATGCGGGCCTCTTGGGCAGGGGTCAGATTGGGCTCAGGAGCCGTGGTTGCGGTGCTCTGAGGCTCGGTCCGGCGAGCTTGGGGAACCTGCCCCTCGCAGGCAGACAGCCCCGGCAGAAGGACCAGGGATAAGGCCAGTGCCGCTGCAGCCGCCACCCTGTTCATCGGCTTGTTCATACTCATCAGCGCTCCTCCTCCCCTTCGTGGGCAAGCCTGGCCAGGTAGGAGGCCATCTCCTGACTGCTGATGACCCTGGTGGACGACATATCGTCGGCTCCCCGATCGCCGCTGACGGTGCGGCCGTCACCATCTTCCTGTTGGTCGGCGACCATATTCCGATTGCGCGGGTCAATCACCACGGGCGGCCTGGGCGGGGGTCCTGGATCCCCCTGTCGTGCCTGGCCGCGGGCATGACGCCGACGCCGACCCGAGGTCGAGCTACGCCGTTGCCCCAGGCCAGGCAGAATGGCGCTTCCCAGGGCCTGGGCCACGCTGACTTCGGGAGTTTCCTCAGACTCCTGCTCGGGCTCGGTCTGCTTGCGGCGCTTGGCCGGATCCATGGCGAAGACCGTAGCCGAAAGAACGGCCAGCAGGGCCAGCAACCCACCGGCAAAGTAGAAGGGCATGGCAAAGTTAGGCAGCTTGTCCCGCTGCCAGAGCATCTCCAGCCCCAGGGAAGGGGAGCCCTGGGGGACCGCCACCAGCAGGACGGCCTGAGGGTCGTCGGTCTTCAAGGACATCGACACGCTGCTGTCAGAACAGGTGACCTGTTTCCACATATCCGAATCCTGAAAGGCCACGCCCTGATCACGTTTGACGGCCTTGCCGGGGCTGGTGTCACTGCCAACGGACAGGGTCTGCCAATCATCCAGGCCACGCACCCGGGCCACATCATGCCCGGCCGTCCAGCCGGCTGCATCTTTGGCCGTGGTCAGGGCCATGCAGATGGTCGGCTTCTGCGACTTGTGCGCTGTGGACCCGGAGACCCCGGCAGAGGCCGCATCCACACGCATGGTCACCCTGCTGTCCACCAGGGGAAGCACACCTGGATCGGTCACCACATAGGCTGCCTTCGTGCGCCCATGCGCATCCACGTGAGCCGAAGGCTTCCAGACCGTGGCGTTCATGATGCCCAGCACAATGGCCGCCACAGCCAGCAGTCCGAAGATGGGGGTGACGATGCCGCGCATGATCATGCTGTGACGCGAAGGCTTGTCAGGCCGCGTCATCTCATCTTGTTCTTCGGGTACTTGCTCCATATTATCGACATTCTACCGTCGGCTCCCTATGATCTGGTTTCCGGCACTGGGAAATCACCCATAAGCCCTAAACTGGGCTTCTATGACCATCATCGCAAGAAAATCAGGCAGCAAGCGTCTGCTGGGCGCCATGACCGCTCTGGCCCTATGTCTTGGACTGTCAGCCTGCGGCGGGAAATCTGACGGGGGCAGCCGCTCGGGCGACACCATGCAGGGCGTATCAGCCAGCGGCAAACTTGGCAGCAAGCCCGACATCAGCTTCAAGACTCCCTTCAAGGTCGAGAACCAGACCCATCAGGTCATCCAGAAGGGCGATGGCGAGGTCATCCGCGACGGGGATCGCGTATGCACAAGGAGCCTGGCCCTGGATGCAAAAACCGGCAAGGTGATCAACTCGACATGGGACCAGAGCAGCCCGGAGTGCTCCATCGTCATCAGCAAGAAATCCATCCCGGCATACTATGACACCTTCAAGGGCCTCAAGGTCAACTCGACCGTTGCCGTAGGCATCGATGAGTCAGGTTCCGGCAGCAGCAAGGCGACCGAGTCCTATATTATGGCCCTGACCTTCGTCTCCCGGTCCAAAAACCTGACCCGCGCCCAGGGTCAGAAGGTGACCGACCTGCCCAGCGACCTGCCGAAAATCAGTTTGGACGACAAGGGCAAGCCCTCCCTGGACCTCAACGGGTACCAGCCCAAGGGAGGACTGGTCGTCCAGCCCCTGATCAAGGGCAAGGGGGCCAAGGTCGGCCAGCATCAGAGCGTCAGCGCCAACTACACCGGATGGCTGGCCTCCGACGGCAAGCAGTTCGACTCCTCCTGGGATCGGGGGCAGGCCAGCGACTTCAGCCTGGACCAGGTGGTCAAGGGCTGGCAGCAGGGTCTGGCCGGCCAGACGGTGGGCTCTCAGGTTCTTCTGGTAGTTCCGCCTGACCTGGGCTACGGCAGCCAGCAACAGCAAAAGATCCCGGCCAATTCGACCCTGATTTTCGTGGTCGACATCCTGGCCGCCTACTGACCAGCCAATCCTCCAGCTCAGGCAAATAGGGGCCGTACCCATCCAGTCGCATTCGGATGGGTACGGCCCCTGTCACAAGCCAGACGGCCGGTTCAGGCCTTGCCGCCCTCGACTACGATCTCGTCGGGGTTGGCTGCGCTGCCGTAGACCGGTTCCAGGGTCTTGCGGTAGTCCTCATGGAAGAACCGCTCCTGGCCCAGCTTGTCCAGCTCTTTGTTGATGTAGTCCAGCAGGGGCTTGTTCCCCTTGCGCACAGCCGGGGCGATGACCGCCTCATCCCCCAGCTTGGTGATGCCCACCGAGAAGCCCTTGTTGGCCTTGGCCCAGGCCAGCACCTCGGTGTTGTCGGTGCTCATGGCGTCTCCGCGGTGGTCCAGCAGGGCGTTGTAGGCATCTGCGTACTGGTCGTACTTCTGCAGCTTGACCTTAGGATAGTGCTGCTCGAAGTAAGGCTCGGCCGTTGTCCCCTTGGCGATGATCAGAGTCTTGCCCTCCAGCTCCTTCACATCTTTGATCAGCGCCGAATCCGGGGAGACCACGCCCAGGAAAACCTTCATATAGGGCTTGGCGAAGTCCACCTTGCGGGCGCGATCATCGGTAACGGTGAAGTTGGCCAGGGTCACGTCCACCTTATTGCTGGACAGCACATCCACACGGGCGGCCGGATCCACCGAGGTGTACTCGGGCTTGACGCCCAGATCCTTGGCCAGACGCTCGGCAAAAACGATGTCGTAACCCTGGTTCTTGCCATCCTTGTCCACGTAGCCGAAGGGGGCCTTGTCGGTGAAGACGGCCACTCTGAGCTTGCCGGACTTGGTGATCTGCTCCGGGGTTCGTGCAGACCCGGATGCTGCCGAGGAGCCGGAATTGCCCCCCGAGGCGCTTCCGGCATCACTGGGGGTGGCCGCCGAAGGACCGCAGGCTGCCATGGAAGCCATCATCGCGATCGTCGCCCCCGTGGCCAGCGCCGCCCGTATCAATCGGTTCATTACCCTTGCGGTCATGATCCCTCTTTTCCTCTTATCTTTCTTATGGCCGCCCCAGTGGGCGGTTCCGGCGATTGCCGCCGGACGAATATGCGCAGTCCCATCAGGACTTCTGATCCTGGTCCTGTTCCCGCCTGCGCTCATAGGTGAAGGTGGACAGGAAGCGTTGCGCCCGGTCAGTGGCCGGGTGGGTGAAGAAGGCCTCGGGGTCGTCGGACTGCTCGACCAGGACGCCCTCGTCCAAGAGGACGATGTGGTCGGCGATGCCCCTGGCGAAGGCCATCTCGTGGGTGACGATCATCATGGTCAGCCCCTGGTCGGCCAGCTCCAGAATGACCTGGAGGACCTCGCGGACCATCTCCGGGTCCAGAGCCGCGGTCACCTCGTCGAAGAGCATGATCTCGGGATGGAGGATGAGCGCCCGGCAGATGGCCACCCGTTGCCGCTGGCCGCCCGAGAGCTGGCTGGGCCAGGCATCCCGGCGGTCGGCCAGACCGACCCGATCCAGCAGCTCCAGAGCCTCCTGCCGCGCCTGGTCCCGCTTGCGCTTCTGCACCAGGACGGGCGCCAGAGTCACGTTGTCCAACACGGTCCTGTTGGGGAAGAGGTCGTAGCTCTGGAAGACCATGCCGATCCTGGTGCGCAGGTCGGAGCTGCGGCTGCCTGACATCAGGCCGCCAGGACCTCCGCCGTGCTTGCCCAGAGGACGACCGGTCTCCACCACCTGGCCATCCAGAAGAATCCGGCCACCCTGTATGGGCTCCAGTCCGGCTATGGTCCGCAGCAGGGTGGATTTGCCTGAACCCGAGGGGCCCAGGACCACAAAGACCTTGCCCTTGGGCACCTGGAAGGAGATGTCATTGAGCACAGGGCTTTGCGCCTGCGGATACTGCTTGACCAGGTGCTCGACGGTCAGCACCGCCCGCTCCTCCTGCTCGTCCTGTGGCTGGTTCGCCATCGTTTGCCCCTCAGTCATGGGCCCACCTCTTTTCCAGATGCCGGGCCACCAAGGACAGGGGCCAGCAGATGAAGAAATACATGAAGAAAATCACCCCGTAGATCCAAAGGGTCGCCTGAGGATAGGCGAAACGGTTGGCATCAATGATCTGCTGGCCGACCTTGATGACCTCGATGACACCCAGCAGGGCTGCCAGGGAGGTGGTCTTGACGATCCTGGTGGCCAGGTTGACGCTGGCCGGCAACAGTCGGCGCAGGGCCTGTGGAAGGATGATCCTGGAGAAGGTCTGCCAGGAGCTCAGTCCCAGCACGTAGGCCGACTCCACCTGGGTGCGGGGGATGGACTCCAGGGCCCCGCGGACCAGGTCACCCAGCTCGGCCCCGCCCCAGAGCACAAAGACCAGCAGGCAGGCGCCGGTGGCATCCAGATTCAGGTTCCATGCCCTGGACAGCCCGTAGAAGGCGATGAAGAGCAGGGCCAGCTGGGGCATGATGCGGATGAAGTCCAGATAGACCCTCATCAGGAACCGAATCAGACGGTTGCGCAGGGTCATCAGCCATCCGACCACCAAGCCCAAGGGCAGGGAGAGCAGAACCGAGACGCCGGCTATCCAGACGGTCACCCAGAGCCCCTGGAAGAGCCTGGGCATGACCCCTGGCTGGAAGAGCACCTCAACGCCGTGCATAGTCGAACCTCCGCTCAAGAATGGTTCCGATGACGGAGATGGGCAGCAGGATGACCAGGTAGGTGACGATGAGCAGGGTCAGCGACTCGTAGGTGTCGTATGAGGTGCCCATCAGATCCTTGGTGACATACATGACATCGGCCAGAGCGATGGCCGAGACCACTGAGGACTCCTTGATCAGGAAGATGATGTTGGCTACCACGCCCGGTATGGCGCTGCTCAGGGCTTGGGGCAGCACGATCCTCGACAGGGTCTGCCCACGCGTGAATCCCAGGACGCGGGCCGACTCGATCTGCACCTGGGGCACCGCCTCCAGTCCGCCGCGCATGGCCTCGGCCATGTAGGAGCCGCCCAGGAAGGCCAGCCCGACGATGGCGCAGGTCTGGGCGCTCCAGTTGACACCAAGCTTGGGCAACCCGAAATAGAGGAAGTAGAGCTGAACCAGGAGCGGGGTGTTTCTTGACAGCTCGATGTATACCCTGGCCACCTGCGAGAGCAGGGGGATCCTGAAGGCCTCCAACCCGGCGCAGACCACCCCGATCAGCATGGAAAACACCACGCCAAAGAAGGAAATGAAGACCGTCACATAGGCCGCATTGACGAAGAAGTGCAGATTCTGCGCCATGAAAGTCCAATTCATGCCCTCACCTCCCTACTTGCTCTGGTCCTGTTCATCGTCTCCTCTTCACTGCTTCTCACCCGCTTCACGCCGACTGCGGCATTCAGTCGACAATCCTAGAGAACGCGAGCCGCTTTTCTTTGTTTTTCGATATACGAATGCTGGATACCGCGTTATCATCCGCTCTCACAGCAACACGGACAGCGATCCACCATGATGCTGAAGCCATCCAGCAACCGGACAGTGCGGGCGAGATGGCCCTAGCCGACCAAACTGACCGACACCTGCAGATCCTGCCTACCTGGCATCTGTGTTTTTGATCATCCCTACTGCTCACCAAGCTAACAAAAAAGCCCGATCCACATATCCGTGAACCGGGCTCCGAGTGCTGTGATCAGGCAAAGACCTTGGCGCTCTGTGCTGCCTTCCTGATCAGATCGGGGCGATACCCGCTCCACGTCTCCTGGTCAGTGACTACGATGGGGGTCTGCTTGAATCCCTGGGCGATGAACTGGTCGATCAAGGTCTGATCCTCGGTCAAATCCACCTGCTCGAATTCCAGCCCTTGCTTGGTCAACTGACGCTTGGTGGCATCACACTGGGGACAGTGCGCCTTGGTGTAGACCGTGATGGACATGATCGCCTCTCCCTTACATGTTGCCGTGATGCTCCAAGCTCTATAGCTCTCTGCTTGGAACCTAATGATTGCACTCTACACACTCCAAGGCTCAAGCACAATACCACCTGTAGTGGCGTGTCAGGCCAAAAACCCCAATATCTAGTAGCTTTTCAGGTCTTGTAGGCTCTGGTGGAAATATATGTGAGCTGCCTGACATACCGAATGCGCAGGACTGAAAAATGCCTTAGAAGAGGGTCAGTTCATCGCTGTCGGCGCCCTTCATGGCCTCGTAGTCCAGAATCAGGCACTCGAATCCCCTGTCCTCGGCAAGGACCCTGGCCTGGGGGGTGATGGTCTGGGCCGCAAAGATCCCGCGGACAGGAGCCAGCAGGGGGTCGCGGTTGAGCAGGCGGCAGTAGCGGGTCAGCTGTTCCACCCCGTCAATGCCGCCATGCCGCTTGATCTCGATGGCTACATGCCGTCCCTGGCCGTCGACGGCCATGATGTCCACTGGGCCGATGGGCGTCGGATACTCCCGGCGCACCAAGGTGGCCCCCGGGCCGATGCGGTCGATCTGTTCAGCCAGATAACGCTGCAGATGTGCTTCCACGCCGTCCTTGACCAATCCCGGATCCGTCCCCAGGTCGTAGCTGTCGTCGGCATAGACCTGGTAGAGCCTGATGGTGAGCACATCGCTGGATTTCACGGCTGAAACACGCAGAACCTTATGGACGGGCCGAGTCTGGTCCTGATCTTGCTCCTGAGCGATCAGAGCATCGGGCGCGGCAGCTTCGGCTACCTCGTCCAGCCCGGTTTCAGCCACGGAATCAGCTTTGACGCCCGCACTGTCCTTGCCCGTCTCCTCGGGTTCGATCTCCCTGATGGTGCAGGGGGCGCACATCCAGTTCAGGGGCTTGTAGGAGCCTAGCTCCGAAAAGATCAGACAGCTCATGTCGGCCTTGATCAGCAGGACACGCCTGGCCGGCGGCAGGCTGGCGTTGAGACGCCCGGAGTATTCGGCTGAGCAGTCGGCAACAATGATTCGCACAGATGCCAATATATCAGTCGCTGTCCCGGGCGAGAAAGAAAAAAGCCCGGCCGATGCAAGAGCACCAGCCGGGCGGAAGAGGAAGGGAGTCAGGACTGCTGTCCCTGACCAGCGTCCTCCAGGTAGTGATCCACGGCCACAGTCAGCTTGTTGCTGTCGAAGGAGGCGAATCCGCTGTCCACATGGAAGGACTGACGACCGCCATCGGTGGCCTGAACCCGGATGTTGCCCTCCTGCAGCAGGGCCAGCACCGGCTCGTGGTCGGGCATGATGCCCATGGACCCCTGGGTGCCAGGCACGGTGACCGACCGCGCCTGACCCGACCAGATGGGCCTGTCCGCCGATACGATGTTGACCTGCATGGAGGCCTTGCCCGTGTCCGCCATGACTACCGGTATTCCTTCTGCATATCGTGCCACTTGTGCTCAAGGTCGTCGATGCCGCCGATGCCGGAGAAGGCCTGCTCGGGCACGTCGTCATAGGCGCCGTCGCAGATGCGGGTGAAGGCCTCAATGGTCTCGTCCGCAGGCACGTAGGAACCCTTGCGACCGGTGAATTTCTCGGCCACGTAGAAGTTCTGGCCCAGGAACTGCTCGATCTTGCGGGCACGGTTGACGGTGGTCTTGTCCTCCTCGCCCAGCTCGTCGATGCCGATCAGGGCGATGATGTCCTGGAGCTCCTTGTTCCTCTGCAGGATGGCCTTGACCCGGTTGGCGCAGTCGTAGTGGGCCTGCCCCACGTAGCGCGGATCCAGAATCCTGGAGGTGGATGCCAGCGGGTCCACAGCCGGATAGATGCCCTGGGAGGCGATGTCACGGCTGAGCTCGGTGGTGGCGTCCAGGTGAGCGAAAGTGGTGGCCGGGGCCGGGTCGGTGTAGTCGTCGGCCGGCACGTAGATGGCCTGCAGGGAGGTGATGGAGTGACCCCTGGTGGAGGTGATCCTCTCCTGCAGGGCGCCCATCTCGTCGGCCAGGTTGGGCTGGTAGCCCACAGCCGAAGGCATGCGGCCCAGCAGGGTGGAGACCTCGGAGCCGGCCTGGGTGAACCGGAAGATGTTGTCGATGAAGAGCAGCACATCCTGATTCTCCACGTCGCGGAAGTACTCCGACATGGTCAGGGCGGTCAGAGGCACGCGCAGACGGGTCCCCGGGGGCTCGTCCATCTGGCCGAAGACCAGTGCGGTCTTCTCCAGGACGCCAGCATCGTCCATCTCGCCGATCAGATCGTTGCCCTCACGGGTACGCTCGCCCACGCCAGCAAAGACGGAGACGCCGCCGTGGTTCTGAGCCACGCGCTGGATCATCTCCTGGATGAGCACGGTCTTGCCCACGCCTGCGCCGCCGAACAGGCCGATCTTGCCGCCTTCCACGTAGGGGGTCAGCAGGTCGATGACCTTGATGCCGGTTTCGAACATCTGGGTCTTGGACTCCAGCTGATCGAAAGCAGGCGGGTTGCGATGGATGGGCCACCGCTCGGTGACCTTGATCTGCTCACCCTCCTTCTTGTTGAGGATGTTGCCGGCCACGTCGAAGACGTGTCCCTTGGTCACGTCGCCCACGGGCACCATGATGGGCCCGCCCGTATCGGTGACGGTAGCACCGCGGACCAGGCCGTCGGTGGGCTTCAGGGCCACGGTGCGGACCGTGGAATCGCCCAGGTGCTGCTCCACCTCCAGCATGATGGTGGTCAACGACTCGCCCTCGGTGTTCGAGGACTGGCTCAGGTCCACGGTCAGGGCATTGTAGATGTCCGGCAGATGGCCTGCCGGGAACTCCACATCGATGACCGAACCCTGGACTCGGGTGACACGCCCCTTGGAGGCCGAATCCGGCTTGCGGCTCGCTGTGGTCGGCTGTTCTTGCTGTGCAACCATTGGCGTTCCTACTCTTCCTCTTTGTTGAGCGCATCGGCGCTGCCGACGATCTCGGTAAGTTCCTGCGTGATGGCCGCCTGACGGCTGGCGTTGAGCTGGCGGGTCAGGTCGTCGATCAGTCCCTTGGCGTTGTCAGTGGCGGTGTGCATGGCGTTCTGCCTGCTGGCGGTCTCCGAGGCGGCCGAGGTGAGCAGGCATTCATGGATGCGCGACTGAATGTACTTGGGCAGAACGGCATCCAAGACCTCCTGAGAGCTGGGCTCAAAGTCGTAGAGAGCCGCATAGCGGTCGCTCTGGCGCCCATGCCCGTCGTCCGGCACGGGGGCATCGATGGCCTCCTCAGGCTGCTCCTGGTCAGGCCTGATCAGCTCCAGGGGCAGCATGCGCAGCACTCGAACCTTCTGCACCACCATGTTGATGAATTCGGTGAAGACGATGTAGAGCTCGGAGACGCCCCCCTTGGCCGCTGGAGTCATATAGGTATCCAGCAGTGCCTGGGAGATCTCCCTGGCTACATCCACACCGGGCCGATCGCTGTGACCCTCCCAGGTCTTGACGATGCTGCGGTTGCGGTAACGATAGTAGGAGACACCGCGGCGACCGTAGACGAAGAGCTGAGGCTGTCGGCCCTGCTCGTCCAGGCGGGCCAGCAGAGACTCCGTCTCGCGGATGACCGAGGAGGTATAGGCCCCGGCCATGCCGCGGTCGGCCGTCAGCGCCAGCACAGCCACGCGTGGGTTCTTCTCGTCCTTCCTGACAATGGGGTGGCGGATATCATCCGTGTGGGCCACCAGTGCCTGGACTGCATCGAAGATCGCATCGGAGTAAGGCTTCGCTTCCAGGGCCACGGTCCTGGCCTTGGCGATATGCGAGGAGGCTATCATCTCCTGGGCATTGAAGATCTTCTCCAACGCCGAGGTGGAGGCGATCCTTGACTTGAATGCGAGTTGTGAGGCCATGGTCTACCGCTTCCCGGCCTTGCTGCCGCTCTTGCCGTCGGCCACCAGCTTCTCCTGCTGGACGGCCACTGGCTGCTCCTGCTCCTGGTCGGCCTTGTGACCGTCCAGGGTCTGGCCCTTGTGGGTCACGAAGGTCTTGGCGAACTCGTCCACGGCCTGGTCAAGAGCCTTTTCGGTATCGTCGGTAAAGTCCTCCGTATCGCGGATGGTCTTGAGGATGTCCGTGTTGTGGTCCAGGTAGTCCAGAAGGCCGGACTCGAAGGGCAGCACGTCCTCCAGATCCAGATCATCCAGTTTGCCATGGGTGCCCACCCAGACGGAAACGACCTGCTTCTCCATGGCGTAAGGCGTGAACTGGGGCTGCTTGAGCAGCTCGGTCAGCCTGGCGCCACGGGTCAGCTGGGCCTTGGAGGCCGCATCCAGATCCGAGGCGAACATGGCGAAGGACTGCAGAGAACGATACTGGGCCAAGGAGATCTTCAGGGTCGAGGAGACCTTCTTCAGAGCCTTGGTCTGTGCGGCGCCGCCCACGCGGGAGACGGAGATGCCCACGTCCACGGCGGGACGCTGGTTGGCATTGAACAGATCGGACTGCAGGAATATCTGGCCGTCGGTGATGGAGATCACGTTGGTCGGAATGTAGGCCGAAACATCGTTGGCCTTGGTCTCGATGATGGGCAGACCGGTCATGGATCCGCCGCCCAGATCATCGGAGAGCTTTGCGCAGCGCTCCAGCAGACGCGAATGCAGGTAGAAGACGTCGCCAGGATAGGCCTCGCGCCCCGGCGGACGACGCAGCAGCAGGGAGATGGACCGGTAGGCCTCGGCCTGCTTGCTCAGGTCGTCGAAGACGATCAGGACGTGCTTGCCGCCGTACATCCAGTGCTGGCCGATGGCCGAACCGGTGTAGGGGGCTATGTACTTGAAGCCTGCGGAATCAGAAGCCGGGGAGGCCACAATGGTGGTGTACTCCATGGCGCCGGCCTCTTCCAGAGAGGAACGAACCGAGGCGATGGTGGTGCCCTTCTGGCCGATGGCCACGTAGATGCACCGCACCTGCTTCTTAGGGTCTCCGGACTCCCAGTTGCGCTTCTGGTTGATGATGGTGTCGATGGCGATGGCCGTCTTGCCGGTCTGCCGGTCGCCGATGATCAGCTGACGCTGACCGCGGCCGATGGGAGTCATGGCGTCGATGGCCTTGATGCCAGTGGCCAGGGGCTCGTCGACGGGATGCCGGTGCATGACATCGGGAGCCTGCGCCTCCAGGATTCTGCGGCCCTCGCTCTTGATTTCACCCAAACCGTCAATGGGCTCGCCCAGAGGGTTGACTGTACGCCCCAGATAACCGTCGCCGACGGGCACCGAAAGCACCTCGCCGGTCCTGTGGACTTCCTGGCCCTCTTCGACACCTGCGAAGTCGCCCAGGATGACCACGCCGATCTCTCGGGCGTCCAGGTTGAAAGCCAGACCCAGCGTGCCGTCCTCGAAGGTCAGCAGCTCGTTGGCCATGCAACCAGGCAGTCCCTCCACATGCGCAATGCCGTCACCGGCCGTGCGGACATAGCCCACCTCCTGGGTGGGGGTGTCCGTCGGCTTGTAGGACTCGACGAACTGGTCGAGCGCCTTGCGCACCACGGCGGGATCAATGGTCATTTCTGCCATGATCACTCCTTATTTCTGTTCTTGTTCAAGTCTGTCGGTTCTCCGCTCATCCTGCCACGGCCATCCGCCGCTTCAGATGCTTCAGTTGCGTAGCCACCGTGCCGTCTGTGGAGACCGAGCCGTACTGGACTTTCATGCCGCCCAGAACCGAGGGATCGACCACCGAGTTGATGTGGACCGGCTTGCCCAGCTTGCGCCCGTAGACCTCCTGCAGGCGGCTGACCTGCTGGTCATTCATGGATACCGCCGTGGTGACGGTGACCATGACCTGGTCCATATGCTCAGAGAAGCGGTTCACCAACCAAATGATGGTGTCAGGGAAGCGACGTCCACGCAGATCGATGGTGGCGTTCAGGGCCATCTGCTCGGTGACCGGATGCATGTGCTGCCCAACCAGGAGCGCCCTGAGCAGGTCGGCCCGCGCTGTGGAATCACTGTACTCGTCCGAGAGCCTGAAGAGCACCAGCGGCATGCCCAGCAGGGCCGAATGGATCTCAGCCAGCTCGCCTGCCACCTGGTTGGTGATGCCCAGAGCATCGGCGTAATAAGCGATGGCATCCACCGACATGTCCTCGGCCGCGTTGGCAATGTGCACCACACGGCTCCACTGATGATCAGTCAAATCATGAAGGATGTCCACGGTCAGCGGATCGGCCTTGTCAGCCAGGATGGTGTCGATCACCTGCCACTTGTCCTCAGCCGGACGGGAGGGGTCGGTCAGCGCACGCTCCAGGGGCCTGTTGGCATCGAGCAGGGTCACGAAGGTATAGAGCTCCATGGCCACGCGGAGGGCATCATTCCCCTTGCTCTTCAGCAAGGGGGCATACTTGGCCCTGGTCTCCTTGTCGGAGCTCAGCGAAGTCTCTCCTCGCATGTCACCTCCCCTTTCGCGGAATCAACGTTCCCGTCATCCGCCAATCGGTCATTATGCCTGCCGCTTGTCCGAGGACTGCCCGCCTTGGTCCGCGATGATCGAGTCGATCATGGAGGACTGTACGGCATCATCCTGAAGCTGCGAGCCCAGGATTTTGCCGGCAAGAGCCGTAGCCAGCGTGCCCACCTCGCCCTTGAGCGAGACCAGCGCCTGCTGCTGCTGGGACTTGAGGGATCGCTGGGCGTTCTCGGTGATCTGGTTGGCCTCGGTCTCGGCCCGGGTCCTGGCATCCGCCACGATCCTGGAGGCCTCAGCGCGGGCGTCATCCCGGATCTGGGAAGCCTCAACACGAGCCTTGCCCAGCTGATCCTGATACTGCTTGCGGGCCTGATCCGCCTCTTCACGAGCCTTGGCGGCCTTCTGAATATTGCCCTCGATCTTGGCCGAGCGCTCATCGAAGATGGCCTGGAACTTGGGCATGAAGAACTTGTAGAAGAAGACGGCCAGGATGACCAGGATGACCAGCGACCACACAATGTCATAGAGCTGGGGGATAAATAGCTGGATCCCCTTGCCTGCCGCTAGAGCGTACATTGGCTCCTCCTTTCCCTTATCGAAGCCGGATCATGCAAGAATCACACGGCTCAGGCGATGAAGAGCGCCACGAAGCCCAGCAGGGCCAGCACCTCGATCAGAGCCAGGCCGATGAACATGGTGGTGCGCAGCTGTCCGCTGATCTCAGGCTGGCGAGCCATGCTCTCGACGGTCTTGCCGACGGCGATGCCCAGACCCAGCGCGGGGCCGAGAGCTGCAATGCCGTATCCCAGGATGCTCAGATTGCCGGAGACCTCAGCAAGTGTGATGATGTCCATTTATTTTCCTTTCCTCCACCGTTGCCGGTTCTTGGATTGTGGTTCGGCCCCGACCCCCGTCTACTGGTCGGAACCAACGAATATGTGGGCTGCGACCGCTTAAAACGCCGACCGCGGCTTGTTCTTTTCGCTCAACCTTCTTCAGGGTAACTCATGGAGATGTAAACCGTGGTCAGGATGGCGAAGATGTAGGCCTGAAGGGCCGCCACAAAGATTTCAAAGGCCGTCAGGGCGAAGCCCAGGACGAACCAGCCCACACCAGCGAAGGCCAAGAGCTTGTTGCTGGCCTCGATGATGTAGAACTGGGTGAAGGCCAGGCTGACCGCAACCAGCAGATGGCCGGCGATCATGTTGGCAAAGAGTCGAATGGTCAGGGAGGCCGGCTTGACGATGACCATCTCCAGAAGCTGGATGGGCGTCAGAATGATGTAGAGAGGCCAAGGCACTCCAGCCGGGAAGAGCTCAGACTTGAAGTAGCCCCAGACGCCCTGCTCACGGAATCCCGTCACCATGTACTGGCAGAAAGTCCAGATGGCGAAGACCAAAGGCATGGTGATGGTCGCTGTTGCCGCGATGTTCATGCCAGGCACGATGCCGCAGAGGTTGAAGACCAGGATGGTCAGGAAGATGGTCGTGATCATGGGCACGTAGCGCTTGCCCCGAATCTCGCCCAGGGTGTCGTAGACGACCGAGTCGCGGATGAACTCGATGACCCACTCGATGGCCCCCTGCCAGCGGGATGGGATCAGCTTGGCCCTTGCAGCAGTGATTCCCAGCACCAGAAGGATGATGACCATGGCTACGAACCTGATCAGGATGATCCGGTTCATGGCGAAGGGCGTTCCCTGGAAAAGAATCTCAGGAGGCAGGAAATCTTCGATGGTGGGTAGCTCGCTTGGCTTGGCCATGGCCAGACTGAAAGCTTCACTTCCCATTGCCTCTAGCATCTATCGCCTCCTGAACGACACAGTGAACACTATAGCGCGCATGCGACTCATGGCTGCACCGTATGGGTAGTGTAGCCCACACCAAGAGCCACGGTAACCATAGATTCATCCAGTGTGTCACAGATAGTGGCCGCAAGTCGAATCCGAACCGCGGCGTGGACAGGTTGATGACGAATGTAATGCAATCGTCATCAACGCTTGACAGCGCCCGGAATAAGCCCGTACCCGTCGCCGGCTAAAGGCCGATATCCGTCAGCGCGCGGGCATCCGGGAGCGTGTCTGATGGATCGGTCGGTACCCAGTCGGCCCGCCGCCCGCAGAGTCGGCACCTGATTCAGGTCGTAGGGGGTGGTCTCGTAGACCCAGTTCAGCCAGTTGCGCCAAAGCAGGTTGGCATGGGCCCGCCAGGAGAAGACCGGCTCCAAAGTCGGATCGTCGTGAGGATAGTAGTTGACCGGGAAAGGCACCTGGTCCAGGCCCTTGGCCATGTCGCGCTGGTACTCGTGGGCCAGGGTGTCACGGTCGTACTCCCAGTGGCCCAGCACGAAGATCTCTGAGAAATCCTGGGTGCTGATAAGCCCGGGACCGGACTGTGGGCCCCAGGTCAGCACCTGCAGATCAGGACAGGCCCGCACCTGGTCCTCATCCACCCCGGCCCAGCGGGAGTGGGGCTGCAGGGCGATCTCGTCGAAGCCATTGGTGATGAAGCAGTACTCGTCCTGCAGGTACTGGGGGAAGACCCCGAAGACCTTGCGATCCAGGTTGCGCTTGGCGATGCCGTGGCGGTAGTAGAGCCCGGCCATAGCCCCCCAGCACAGATACATAGTAGAAAAGACGTGGGTAGACGCCCAGTCCAGAATGCGGGTCAGTTCCTCCCAGTAGTCGACTTGCTCGAAGTCCATCTGCTCCACTGGGGCGCCCGTTACGACCAGACCGTCATAACAGTTGTCCTGGAACGAGTCCAGATTCTCGTAGAACTTGACCAAGTGATCCATGCTGGTGTGCACGGCCTGATGGGTGGAAGTCTTCATGAAGTCGATCTCCACCTGAAGCGGCGACTTGGAGATCAGCCGCAGCAGCTGGGTCTCGGTCTCCACCTTGGTGGGCATCAGGTTGAGGATGACCAGCTTGAGCGGACGCATCTCCTGGCGCTCCGCCTCGTGGCTTTCCAGGGCGAAGATGCGCTCAGAATCCAGGATGGATCTGGCCGGCAATCCGGTGGGGATGGTGATAGGCATGGCTCCATTATCTCCCAAGTAAAGCCTGCCCACACACGGACTTGACAAGTGCGCTGGAATCCGTAGTATAGATAACTGCTGTGTTGAACAGCCGACGCGGGGTGGAGCAGTTCGGTAGCTCGCTGGGCTCATAACCCAGAGGTCTCAGGTTCAAATCCTGACCCCGCTACCAGTAAGGCTCGGAATCGTTTGGATTCCGAGCCTTTGTTTTTTCTATCTTGTTGTTCTGTCTCAGCGTACTTGGGGCAGACCGGAACACTGGCCAGTATGGTGCAGTCAGATACCGGCGGACGGCCCAATCGCAAAATCAGAGAAAGCCGTCTACATCCATCCCTTCACATGACTGCACCGTTCACGTTCTCAGTCTCCTATGGCTTTGGACTTCTTTGCTTCGTCGAACTTGGCCTTCATAGTCTCGTTGTTTCTGGTCAGTCTTCGTATAGTCACGTCCTGCGCCTTGTTGTTGGCCAGGCGAAGCTGGTTCTCGGAACCCAGCAAGGCGTCCTTGATCTTGTTCAGGTGGTTGATGGATTTGTCGATCTCCTCTACCGCACTCTTGAACTTTTTCGAGGCGATTTCGTAATTGCGACCGAAAGCACTCTTGAAGGAGTCCAGCTCTTCCTCGAAATGCGTTATATCGATGTTCTGCTCCTTCACCTCTTCAAGTTCATTCTTGTATTGCAGAGAGTTCTTGGCAGCATCCCGGAGCAGGGTGATTATCGGAATGAAAAACTGCGGACGGACGACATACATTTTCGGGTAGCGATAGGAGACATCCACGATACCCGTGTTGTACAGGTCGCTGTCAGGCTCCAGCAGGGAGACCATGATGGCATACTCGCAGTCCTTTTCCCGCCTGTCCTTGTCGAGCTCCTTGAAAAAGTCCTCGTTCTTGTGCTTGGTGGAGGTGGTGTCCGTCTCGTTCTTCATCTCGAACATGATGGACACGATCTCCGTGCCCGAATCGTCCTTGTCGCGGAAGATGAAGTCACCCTTGCTGCCCGTCCGCGCATCGTTGTCCTTCTCGAAGTAGGCATTGGGGAAGGCCGTGGACCGCAGCTTGTTGAACTCGATCTGGCAATGCTGTTCAAGCGTCTCCCCCACCATCTTGGTGGACAGCTTCGCCTTCAGGTCACGCAGCCGCTCAATCTGCTCGTCACGATCCTGGATCTGGACCTCATAGCGCTCCTTGAGGGACTTGGCCTCGATCTTGCTCTGCAGCTCAGCCTTGTCCAGGCTGCTCTTCAGCTCCGCTATCTCGGAATCCTTGTCCGCGACGACCTCCTGCAGCTGCGACTTCAGCTGCTCCTTGGAGAGCTTCTCCTCGGACTCCTTCTCGAGCTGCAGCCTCTCAAGCCTGCCCTTGAAATCATCACGCTCCTTCTCCACCGGACCCAGCGCTTGGGCAAGCTCCTGCTTCTTCTGCAACTCAAAAGCATCCAACTGATTCTGCAATTTGACGATCTCGGCCTCTTTGTCCGCAGCCGCCTTCTGCAGCTCGCTCTTGGAATTGGCCTCTGCCAGATCGAGCGCCTGCTGCTTCTCCGATTCGGCCTTGTCCAGCTTGGCGCTCAGATCATCTTTCTCCTTCTCGACCTTCCTCAAGGCTTCTGAAACAGCCAATTCCTTTGCAGCCTGCTCGGATTCCAGCTTTGCCTGCAGCTCCTGTATCTGGGCATCCTTTGCGCTTTTGGTCTTCTGCAAGGTCTGCTCAGCCTGTGCCTGGTCCAGTTCGCGAATCTTGCTATTCTCACGCTCAGCCTGCTCAAGCCGTTCATGCAGCTGCCTGTCAAAATCCTTGTCACGAACCTGCTTCAAAATATCGGCATATCCGGCCTCGTCAATAGTGAATGCGGTTTTGCAATTGGGACAAACAATCTCGGGCATATGCAACCCTTTCTTTCCAAACCTGCGTTAAAAACTACCCCTGCTCCAAGCTGTCTGTGCTGAAAACCGAGTACATAACAGCTGAGCACATACGACACTTGATGAAAACTATATTTGATCTACGTCGATACCATTACAAGGATTCAATAATCATGGACCAGCTGATAATCTTGCGGATCGCGCCACAAGCCCGGCGATAATCTCCCGCCTGCCTTGCAGCCTCGAAAGCTGCTGCTACGGCCGGCTCTTCAATGCCGACCGCCTCGGCAATCCACAGCAGCGACGCAGCGTTCTCCAATTTGTTATAACAATTCTTTGCACTGTTATTCGGCTTCTGCCGGGAGTAGGCGCCTGATCCATGGGTTGCGTTAGCTGCAAACCACTGCACCATATGCTGTTTTTCTGTTCTTGCATGCGTATCCGGCGAATTGCCCACCTCGCGAATGTACTTATCGGAATACGGGTAATGCGAGCGCTTGAAACGCAACAAACGCGAAAAAGCAAGGCAACTCATATCATTTCTGCCTGCCACATGAACCCTCTTCATTAAAGGTTAACTTCAACTTTTACGTCAATTGTATCAGCAAACAATAATGGCATGTCCAGTTGGCAACTAGCCAAGCCGCATTGCTCGGATCGCGTCCATTTCACAGAACAAAGTACGTATACGGCACGCGTACATCAATAAACATTAGGCATACCCTGTCTGGCTGTTATATCAGGTATTCAATTTCACCATTGACAAGACTCAGGGCTTCTAGGTTAAGAACTGACTGACTCCAAATCACTCTCGGGAAATAGCGCCACCGTGCATGCCATAAAAGCCTTATGTCTTCGGCAAAGAACAATAAGAAGACAATGCCCCCCCTACAAATATTGTTGTTCGCTCCATAAGCCAAAGAAGTAGACTTCCACCAACTTGAACTTGTTAGCATAATCGCATATGCGCCGAGGAAGGCCAACGGGGCTTAAATGCAATACACACAACTGGGCGAAACGGGCATCAACATATCGAAGATCTGCGTGGGATGCATGAGCTTCGGCAAACCGGGCACCATGCACGACTGGACACTGGATGAGGAAGGGACCGACGCGGTCGTTGCGCACGCACTGGATCTGGGCATCACCTTCTTCGATACAGCGAACGGCTACTCGGACGGAACCAGCGAAGAGTACCTGGGAAAGGCGCTTAGCAAGCATACAAGCCGCGAGCGGGTGGTCATCGCCTCCAAGGTCTACTTCAATGAGGGGCGACTTTCATCCAAGGCCATCCATCGGGAGATCGAGGGGACGCTCATGCGGCTGGACACCGAATATCTGGACCTCTACATCATCCACAGATTCGACTATGAAACGCCCATCGAGGAGACCATGGAAGCGCTGAACGATCTGGTCCAGTCTGGCAAGGTGCGAGCACTGGGAGCCTCGGCCATGTATGCCGCCAGTTTCAGGACATGCAGAAAGTCGCCCAAGACAACGGTTGGGCCCATTTCAGTGCCATAGAGAGCCATTGCAACCTGCTCTACCGGGAGGACGAGAAAGACCTGATCCCCTTCTGCAAAAAGACGGACGTCTCGCTCATGCCCTACAGCCCTCTGGCCGCTGGCCATCTGACACGTCCCACCTGGACCGCCGACACCCTGCGTAGCGCCACCGATAAGGTCTCGCGCGGCAAGTACGACCGGGCCGAAGACAACGACTTGGCCATCATTGACCGCGTACAGAACGTGGCAGAGCGGCACAACGTACCTATGGCCCGGATAGCCATTGCCTGGCAGTGGGCCAAAGGCATCGCCTCACCGATCATCGGCGCCACCAAGACCCGTCATCTTGATGATGCAGTGGCTGCATTGGATTTGGAGCTCACGCCTGAGGAAATCTCCTCCATGGAGGAGCCCTACCTGCCGCACGAGACTGTGGGACCCATTGACAGCAATCCGCCCCAGGGCGTGGTGCTGCTGGACACGGAGGAGAATTAACTCGGCTGACACCCATAACTAGCTCGGTCCAGCTTATATGAAATAGAGTTCACGATAGCTTCTCTGTTGTGGGTTCTAATGAAAGATCAAAATCTTTGGATAATATCAATCCATCCACAATAGTCTGCTTCATATTTCTATAGTCTGTAGGTGTCACCCCTTTTTGCCGCTTAAATACGCGCGAAAAATAATTGAATGACCATCCTACTGATTGCGCTATTCGTTCCACCGGGTAATTAGTGGATCTCAACAAGCTCATTGCTCGATTCAAGCGGATTTCCTGAAGGACCTGGTTGGGAGTCAGCTGAATGGCATCTCGGAAGATTCTTGTTATATAACTTTCGCTAAAATGAAAGTGCTTTGAAAGATCCTCGAGTTTAATCTCTTCAGGGTAATGATTAGTCAAATAATCAATCATAGATTTAATCTTTGAATTATCCTGTGTCTTAGCAAATAGAGGCTCTACATAAGAAAAGGGCTGACGTTCGATCCGCTCCTGGTACAAGCCCAAAAGCAGGAGCTTGAGTAACGAGTCCATAAGCAACGGACGAACCTCCCCCAGTTCACGCCCGCCGACCGTTGCAGCAGTATGCAGCTGCTGAATAATCATCAGCAGCATAGGGGCATCAATATAAAAATCTCTGCACTCAAGAACTGGACGGATAATTTCATAGAGCCCAGATTCGACCACAAATTTAATATCCAATACTGTCGAACCCTGCAAAAACACATAACCATGAGAAGTACCCTCAAATACAATGAACAAATGATTCTTCTTTAAATCAATGATTTGTCCATCATATGTCAACTGTTCAGAGCCGGACATGAAGAATTGCAGTTGACAGAACTTATGCTTGTGTTTAGCAATCTCATCACCCAGCTGATAGGACTTTCCACTGATCCAGAGAATCCGGACGTCCTTGTCTCGCATACCTTCTCCTCACTGTTCTAGATACGGCGATTGGGATAATCATAATCGGCGAATCATGTCTGAATTTGAGCCATAGCATGATTTCCAGAACAGCTGCTGTTCAACCAATCACACGTTATCACGTAAACATTGCAGTTTGCTTGGAGGAATGGTTTCATGAACACGAACACAATAGCCGCAACGGCGCAGAAAAAAGTTCGATGGCATATTCTACCCTATTTGTTCATCATTTATTTTGTGGCATTTCTTGATCGTTCCAGCATAACTTACGCCTCCATTGGCGGCATGGATGCAGATCTAGGGTTAACTGCAACCACATATGGCTTTATCGCGGGCATATTCTTCATTGGGTATTTCTTGTTTGGCATCCCGGGAAATATGATCCTCGAAAAGGTCGGTGCAAAGCGATGGATCGCCCTCATTCTCATACTATGGGGGCTAGTAACCCTGCTGACCGGGTTTGTGCAATCAGCAGTCGAACTTACAATATTGCGCTTCTTGCTTGGCGTATTCGAAGCTGCGCTTTTCCCCGGTATGACTCTGATCGTTACCTACTGGTTTGTCAGCAAAACCAGAGCTGCAGCCATCGCCCTTTTCATGATTGCGCCTCCTCTGGCGAATTCATTCGGGGCACCTGTAGCGACTGCCATAATCAGCAACATCCACCAATTCTTAAATCTATCCGGTTGGCGTTGGCTTTTTCTGATAGTCGGATTGCCGGCTGTGCTCTTGGGAATATTCACATACTGGTATCTGAATGACAAGCCACAGGATGCCAAGTGGCTGACATCTGAAGAACGCCGATGGTTAATCGACGCGTTGGACAAAGACAACCAGGAAAATTCCAAAGAGGGCGAAATCGCCGCACCATTTAAAGAGGCATTCCTAGATAGGAAGATCTGGATCGTAACCCTTATGAACTTCTTCTATGTCATGGGGTTATATGGCATCACATTCTGGCTTCCGCAGATGATCAAGTCAATTTCCTCCAGCAGCTCCACCATGACTGTGGGCTGGTTAACGGCCATACCGTATCTTCTGGGAGCAGTGGCTTTGGTCGTAAATGCCCGGTCATCAGACCGGACAGGAGAGCGCTATTACCACACCGCTTTGGGTGCAATCGTCGGGGGATTGAGCCTGCTCGCATCTGCCCTAATACCTAATCCATACTTGGCTATGGTTTTCATCTGCCTTGCTGCAATAGGTCTTTACGCTTGGTCTGGACCCTATTGGGCAATCACCACGGCCATCGATCCCCGTATCGCAGCAGTCGGTTTGGGCATTGTCAATGCTATTGGCAACTTGGGAGGATTCGTCAGCCCTTATGTAGTCGGATGGCTGAAAGATTTGACAAACTCCACAGTAAGCGGGATGTACTTCCTAGCTGCATCGCTGATCCTGGCCGGATGTCTGGTCATGCTTTTGAAACGGACCAACGCACGTTAAATAACAACCAATAAGAAAGAGGCAATATCATGGTAAGAAAAATGATTGTTCCAGAGATGGAATGGACCGACCACCACAGCGAAGGCACTCAACAAGTTGCTGTCATGGAAAAAGTAGGAGATATTGACATCAAATATGCCAAAATCCCCCATGCGAAGGATAATGAAATTCGCGTAGATGTCAAATGGGTGGGCATATGCGGCTCGGATTTGGAGGTATATAGAGGAGCTAGAACACCTGAATTTCTCTCCTACCCTATGAGGTTGGGTCATGAAGTTGCAGGGATTGTCGATGAAGTGGGCTCACATGTGGTTGGTCTTAAGGTTGGCGATCATGTTGCACTGCGGTACGTGTGGGGAGCTTTTGCCGAGTACATTACTTGTGATCCATTCTCAGCGGTGCTGCTGCCCAAAGATTTTCCTCTCATGCATGGTTCTCTGATCGAAATCACGCCGACCATACTCAACGGCATGGAACGCGCAGAAATCAGCCAAGCCAAGAACGTGTTGATTATGGGTCAAGGCGTAAGTGGATTGCAACTGACACAGGTCGCACATTTATACAGCCCAAGGAACCTTGTAGTAACCGACCTATTCGATGAAAAGCTGGCGCTTTCCAGAGAATTCGGAGCTACTCGAACGTACCGAATCCCTTCACAGGACACGCCAACCATGGACATCGTAGGCAAAGACTTCCCAGATGGCTTTGATGTCGTGATCCCAGCACTGCTGGAAGGCGACGCCATAATCGATGCCTTGGATTGCTGCGCGCAGAATGCCAAATTGATCATGTACGGAGGCATCGGGAAAACCTCGAAGACCATCGATTTCTTCAAAATGCACCGTCGCCGCGTCGACATACTGACCACAGAACCCAAACGCGACATCGACAACCATCGACTGCTACGAGAGGGAAGAGACATGGTGCTCAATGGACTAATCAACACCGAGCGAACCGTTACCAACATCTTCCCGCTTTCTCAAATTGCCCGGGCCTTCAAATTGCGGAACCATACGCAAGCTGACGTCATCCATGTCATGATTGACTGTGATGCCACTCACGACGATGGTCGATACGATGAGTAAATCAGAAGTTGCCATGCACCAGCAGGGTGTTCGTCCAGGCTGCTTTTACTGCGAACATAGTGAAATACAACGGGCTAGGATGATTTTCATTACAAAATTATCAACATCCACCGTGTTCCTCAACAGGGATCAAACTCATCCGGGACGCTGCATCGTCGCATTGAACTGGCATGTTGACGAACTGTTTGAATTGAGAGGGAAAGAACTTACTCAATATATCCAAGAAGTCGCAGATGTCGCACGAGTTCTTAAATCCATTACCGGATGCAAAAAGATCAACTATGGCATATACGGTGATACCGTTTCCCATTTGCACTTCCATCTGGTCCCTAAGAAACCTGAAGACGACGATTGGGATGATGCTTTCATTAACAACCCACAAAACCCAATAACGGGCAAAGATGACGTTAATAACCGACTCATCAGCCAAATCCGACAGGAATTGGAGGATAGACATGAAACGCTCTGAGATTGACCACATTATCGATCGAGCTCTAGAGTTCAGCACCAATCGGGGTTTCGTTTTCCCGCGCTTTGCCTATTACACGGCAGAGGATTGGCAAAAGCTGAATAAGAATTCCCAAGAAATCATCGACAACATGCTGGGCTGGGATGTTACTGATTTCGGCGAAGGAAACTTTAGTAGACGTGGATTGGTAAGTTTCACTTTCCGCAATGGCAACTATGAGCACCCCGACCTATATCCCAAGCCTTATTGTGAGAAACTCTTCGTAATAGAAGATGGACAAGAGTTGCCCTATCACTTCCATCGAAAGAAAATGGAGGACATCATCAATAGAGGTGGAGGAACATTGGAAATCACCGTCTATAAAGCTGATGCCGACGAAAAGCTAGACAAACAGAAGTCAGTAACTTATGTCTCCGACGGAGAGCGATTCACTGTCCCCGCAGGCTCAGTAATTCAACTGCCACCCGGGCGGAGTGCCACCATGACGCAAGGAACATACCATCAATGGAAAGGAGTGCCTGGGACCGGCAGAATCCTCTTGTTCGAAGTATCATCCACCAACAACGACAAAACAGACAATCGTTTTCTGGAAGACATACCTCGACTGATTTCCGTCGAAGAAGATACACCAAGACAACATCTTCTTTTCAATGATTATGGTGAAATCAAGCTGAAAGGCTGACCGACGAATCATCGGTAAGACGGTGAAGGTGCCAGACCCTTTGAAGATCTGCCACCTTCACCGGTATGAAACTTCCTAAGTAACACCAGCTAAACACTCGCCTGCTCCAGGATCACTACCTCTCGCGGTTTCTGGCTGACATCTGTCTGACTAAACGGAAGATGATAAGCCCAGTTATGACCGCCGCAGTGGCAATGGACAGGGGAAGCACCACCGCAGATCCGGTTTTAGGCAGCGCGACTTTCAGAGCGTTCCAGTCATCACTGTTGGATTCAACAGCTTGATCGGCACAGAGCAGACGGCCATCGACCACCGCTCCGCGAGAATTCGCTCGGTCTGAGATTTTTTGGCCATTTTCCAGTTGAGGCAGGGAGGCCTGATCCTCCACCGGGCAGGGCACCAGCGGACTGCCTGTCACCCGGGCTCTGTCGGTGTGCCTACCTGATATGCCTGTCACTGTGGCATGCACATCAACAGACTGTCCGGGTCGAAGCATCAGGGTCGACCAGTTGTCAGGATAGTGGATTCCGGTCACCCGCCCCTGACCGACGACTGTCTGATCCTCCAAGTGCAGTTGCCGAGCGGGGAAAACTGCTCCGGTCCCATCGCTGGGATCGCGAGGAGAATCGTTGGTGATTCGGAAGACAATGGCGACATCGTCATGAGTCCGGAGAGCCTGCTCCGGCTGATCCCGATCACCCTTGAGCATGCCGCCAGCCTGATCGAATTTCTCGATATGCAGAGCCGGGGTCATATCGGGCGTTCTGGTCCAGACTGTGTTGGAGACCAGGGTCTTGTCCTGATAGAACTCAGTGAATCGGTTCTCATGACGTTCCACGTTCTTCAGACGCCTGCATTGCAGGTAGGCCCTCCAGCCGACCGGGCGGTCGCCTGAAGCGCTGACTAGGGCCAGATATCGCGGTGTGGCCTCCACTTTGACCAGACCTGCCGGGTCTGCCGTCATCGTGAACAAGGGCCCACCATGTATATCTGCGGACATATCCGAACCGGCCATGATCTGTCCATGATGAATGAGGATGCGCCCATTCTCGTAAAGGTCCTGGGTTGCGTAGACGGCCCAATGGCCAGTGAACTGATCCACCGTAGGATCCAGCCGATCCTCAATCCGCCAGGTTTTCACTTGCGGGTAAGCCCGTCCGGCCGGCAGCAGACTTGAGTCCAGGCGATAGAGGAAGAGCCGATCGCGGTAGATGCTGCTGCCATGTGCGCTTTTCCCGCCCACGGCGACCACCACATC
The DNA here is from genome assembly GCF_016101425.1 of Bifidobacterium sp. W8112. Lineage (NCBI taxonomy): Bacteria > Bacillati > Actinomycetota > Actinomycetes > Bifidobacteriales > Bifidobacteriaceae > Bifidobacterium > Bifidobacterium sp. W8112. Next base: position 760,876 of record NZ_JACFQN010000001.1, read on the forward strand.
CTTGGCGGGATTGAGCAACTTGACCGGATTGGTAACCACGTTGGTCGCTTTATGCAGGTCGTTGACGATCTGGGTCGCTTGGTTACGTACTACGTGACCTGATTCTGCACGGATGACCGTGTAGGGCAGGATCAGATCGTAGGTTCGGCCCAACAGCCCTTGGTCAATAGCCGGCTCTCTGAGAGGATTATGACCTCGTGCAGCAGCATAGGCAGCCAGATCAGCTGGTTGGGGATCCCCTTTGAGGGTCACGCCGGTGGCCGGAACATAGGTATCCACAGTTTTGGCAAAGGCCAGCACTACGCCGTTTTCCACCTGGATATTGAAAGCCTTGGTGTAATCGCGGCCGTCGGAGCCCAGAACTTCGATACGTTTGGAATTGATATCCAGGTGCCGAGCGTCGTAGGCATCCGTCATACCCAGCCGCCAAACAGGATAGGCGATGTCTTTGTGACGGGCGTCCAGACTAATCCGGTAGGCCCCTTGGTCGCCTATGAACAGCACCTTGCCATCGATGCTGACGCCTGGATCATGCGCGCTGACATCGCTCTTTGAGGGATGGAAGTCGGCTGGCGGATTGCTCACCTGGTTGGAGGGGGTCAATGAGTTGTTCAGTGTCAGCACCCACTGATTGCCCACCCGATGATCCGTTGGGGCCTTGGGATCGACTGTGCCCTCAAAGCGCAGGCGGATTCTGGGGTTGCCCCCGGCACGCCACTGGCTGATCCGGGTGGGGTCGGTGATGGTCACCCGCAGGCTGTGCTCCTTGTCCTTCCACTTTGTGGCGTATCCGGTCTTGGCGATGACATCGCCGCTCTGCAGATCAGTCACCTCAAGAGTCTGCTTGTCAGGCAAAAACCAGCGGTCGTAGACATCAGTCAGAATGATCGATTTGACAGGATAGGCCAGGTTGTCGGGCAGGCTCGGCTGGGTATCCAACTGATACTCCAACCGCTGGCCAGGAAAGACCACCTTGCCGTCAACGCTGGCCTGCTCCCCGCCTTGACCGGCCTCCGAGATGACATCCTTGCGTACCGGAGGCAGATATCCGCAGATGCCCGGCTCATTGGTCTGCACGCTCTGCGTATTGACTGTCTGGGAGCCTGAGTTGGTCAGCGCCGCGCCCTGGCTGCCATGGCCTTTCGGGGCCTTGCAAAAGGTCAGTTCCTGGTCAGGTGTTCCGCCCAGGTCCTTGCGAACCTTGGCTGCACCGCCGCCATTGGCAAAGCGAACCGTAAAGGGAACCAGCATGGTGACCTGCCTGGGGTCCTCCATCCCCTTGAGACCGTTCAGCCATCCGCTTTTGGCCTGTGCCCGCGCCCGGGTGCCGGTCACGCTGATCTCGAAACGGTCGGTCACATCCCTGCCCTTGTCCACAATGTCCTCGATGCTGCTGCGGCGGTAGTGCCCATCGGCATCCGCCTTGGCCTTGGCCTCGAAGATGCGAATAGCCCGAGCGCCATCCTGATCAACCAGATAGTCGGCAGCGCTCCAGTCGTCAGCCAAAGCGAAAACCTTAGGCGCTTCGATCAGATGGGCTTCAACAGTGGCGTTGACCACCGATCCCACTCTGTCGCCGTCCAGAAAGGCACGTCCGTCGCCACCAGTTTTGTTGGTCCATTGAGGGTCAACGACTGCCTTCCAGAGCCCGGTGGCGGGATCGTGCAGAATCCAGGATTTGTCGGGACTGGGCTTCCAAGTGGGAGTGCGGCGCTCAGGGGTCGACTGGTCAACCTGACGGACGCTGCCCTTCCAATGCACTTTTCCAGAGTCCAATATGACCCCAATGTCCGGCTGCTCGACGGTCACGTCCAGCTGCCATGCCCATTGATGCTCCTCGGGCAGAGCCCCGCCCTTCCAGGTGGCTGTAGCCCTATTGCCGGGCGGTCTGCTCCCATCGGCGGTGTTGAAAGTGAATTTGCTGGTCAGATCCTCACCGCTGGTCAGGTCTTTGACCTTCTGCCCGCCGATATGGTACTGCTTGCCTTGGGGATCGAAGACATCGCTGAAGGTCAACTCACGGCCGCCTCGACCGGTTCCTGTCTCGATGCGGGTGCGGTTGGCCATACCATCCGCGCTGGTGCCAGGATCCACTTTCTTATCGGGCGGGTTTGGTGGCAGATCAGCAGGTTTGGGCTCATAGTCATTGAGCATGAAGACCACCAGGGAGATGCCGTGCTCGTTGCCGGCGTACAGGTCGGCGAACTTGTCCAGGCTGTCTCCAGGCTGGTCCCAAAAAGGTTCGCCGGTACGATAGGTCACCCCTCGGTTGCTGAAGGTACGGTTGGCCACCTGGCTTCGCCAGTTGTCCATCCATATGCTATGGATGGCCATGCTGACCCCATCGAAGACCCGCTGAGAGCCGCGGTAGCCCGTGACCACACCCACGCCGGTCACCCGGCAGTGGCCCTGTCCGGATTGGTCGGCATGGGCCTCGTTGAAGCGTGCCTGGCAGTTGCCGTTGGCCTCATTCAGAGCCTGGCGTTTGACCCGAGCAGTAGTGGCATTGCCGCCATCGACAATCCCCATCGTGGAGAAGGCTCTGTCGATGCTGCCTATCTCATAGCCGCCGAAGGAGCCCTGATCGTCATCCTTGTAGGTCCAGCCCTGCCAAAACCGACCATTGCCTTCAGCACCGCCGCCGGAATGTCCTGGTCCGCCGCCAGCCATGGCGGGGGCCGCCGGGCCGACAAGGGCCGCCAGTGCAGCCAAGGCCGCCAGCAGACCCTTCCATCTGCGCTTGTTCATACTTGTCCTCACTCTTCGCCCACCCCATGAATCGAGTATGAGCGGCCGCCGAACAGGCGTGAGCGTCAGCGAAGCACTGTGGTCGAATGTGCCCCGGGACGGTTATGCTGTGTATGAGACATACCTATGCCGTCCAGACCGAAAAGGAGACAGGACAATGGCAGAGACATTCGACGTGTTGGTCGAGATCCCCCGGGGCTCCCGCAACAAGTATGAGATGGACCACGACAGCGGCCACATCAGGCTGGACCGCACCCTCTTCACCTCCATGGGCTACCCCGACGACTACGGCTACATCGACGGCACCCTGGGCGAGGACGGCGATCCCCTGGATGCCCTGGTCATGATTCCCGATTCGGTCTTCCCGGGCTGCATCGTCGAATGCCGCGCCGTGGGTCTCTACCACATGGTCGACGAGGCTGGCGGGGACGACAAGGTCCTTTGCGTGCCCGCCGACGTCCGCTTCGACGCTATCAAGGACATCGACGACGTCTCCGACTTCCACAAGCAGGAGATCAAGCACTTCTTCGAGCAGTACAAGGCCCTGGAGCCCGGCAAGGAGGTCATGCCCGGCGACTACTGGACCAACGCCGAGGCCGCTGAGACCCAGATCAAGGCTGCACGCCAGCGCCTGGCCGCCCAGCACTGACCTTTCAAGGCCGCCCAGCGGTCGCAACAACCCCGGCAAGGGCTCAATCGAGCATCCGAACCGGGGTTTTGCATGCCCAAATCCTCCCAAAAAGCGCCTGGCCGTCTACGATTGCGAATTGCGGGTGCGCGCGCAAGGGCAGGAGCGGCTATGACTTTCTATACATACCAATACCTCAAGGGCGGGCAGACCAACTGGACCATGATCAGGATCATCGTGGTCGTCGTTCTGGCCCTGGCCTTTCTCTTCTTCCTGTTCATGTACTCCCGCCACCGTTGGAACCATAAGTACAAGGATCTGTCCATCATCCTGGCCACCCTGCTTCTGCTGGCGGCGGCCATCCAGTACAGCGACTACACCAATCTGCGCACAGCCAGCCTGCAGAGCGGTCAGCTGACCACGGTCATCGACAAGTCCGCCGCCAAGCTCAAGGTCAACCCTGAGCAGATCAGCATCAACGACACCTCGCGCAACAATGACATGATCATCAAGACCCCCAAGGGCTACTACACCCTGGTATTCAACAGCTCCGGCTCCGAGTTCCTGCTGCAGCGCGCCGACCTGTACCACCCAGACATCACCGTGATCGGAGAGTGACCCATGGATATCAATTTCTACGTCAACGTGGCCCTGAAGCTGATCGTCGGACTGCTCTTCATCACCCTGCTCATCAATGTGACCGGCAAGGGGAATCTGGCGCCCACCTCGCCCATGGACCAGCTGCAGAACTACGTCCTGGGCGGCATCATCGGCGGGGTCATCTACAGCGACAGCATCTCCATGGCCCAGTACATCGTCATTCTGCTGATATGGGCGGCGCTGATCCTCATCACCCGATATGCCAAGACCCATATCCACACGGTAGGCAAGTACATCGACGGCGAACCGGTCACCATCATCAAGAACGGCAAGCTGCTGGTACAAAATTGTCTCAAGGTCAACCTGACGGCCAAGGAGGTGGACTTCAAGCTGCGCACCAAGGGCATCAACGACATCCGCGATGTCAAACGGGGCATCGTCGAGCAGAACGGCAGCCTGACCATCATCTCCGAGGGTGACAAGGACGTGCGCTATCCGGTGGTCATGGACGGACGGGTCAATCCGGACGTGCTGGATACCATGGGACGGGACGAGGACTGGCTCAACGAGCAACTGGCCAAGCAGGGCATAGACAAGGTCAGCGATGTATACATGGCGCGCTTCCAGAACGGTGAGTTCTATGCCGTCACCTACCAGGATCAGTAGTACTCGAAAACTGACTACAGAATTCGCGAATCACTCGACATTCAGGTGTCATAAGCAATTGTTGCAATGTACACTGTAGTGTACACTTTCTTGTGGGGAATGGGACGCATCTTCTCGAAATAAGAGGGGAAAGCGACACCATGCCCTTATCCATCATTGAGGTACTGGAGACTGAGGAATTCAGCCGGTGGATTGATGAATTGAAAGACACTCAGTCGGCAGCCCGCATCCTACACCGATGGGAACAAGTAAAACGATCCGGACACCTTTTAGGCGACTGGAAGACTGTGGGAGAAGGCATATTTGAAATGCGTTTTCACAATGGTCCGGGTTACCGCACCTACTTCGGACTGAAGAACAAACAGGTCGTGTTGCTGCTTTGCGGCGGCAGCAAGACTCACCAGAAGAGGGACATAGACCGGGCAAAACATCTGTGGAAGTCATATCTCGAGAGCTGACAGCATCCAGATGGGCAACAAACGGACCATATTAAGGACAGAGTCGTGATGACGTTGAAGATCAGGGAATTCCATGCAGGCGACCATATACATACCGAACAAACAGCCGTCCGCTACCTGCAGGTTGCCATGGAGGAGGCCGACAAGGCCGAAACCTCTCGGCAAGGGGCTGCAATCATCGCAGATGCACTCGGCGAGGTGGCGCGAGCACAGAGGCATATGAGCGCCATCGCCTCTGATGCCGACCGATCCCGGTCGGGCATCTACAAGGCCCTGAGCAATCAGGGGGATCCGGCGCTGAGCACGGTCATCAGCGCCGTCCATGCGGCAGGGGGCAGTCTGACTGTGACCGTGGCTCACTAAGGGGCCGATCGGACAGCCTGTCATGCTTGATTATCACAGCGCTGACAGGTAAAATCTATGTCCATATTGTTATGGCGTAGCATGTGAACGGCATTCAACGAATTCAAAGCCGACACCAATCGGCAGTTCCGCGCTCGACGCTCCCGAGGCGTAGGCGGGTTTGAGGAGACCTGGTCGAGGCCCATCCCACCGGGGATGAACCCTTTCAAGGAATGCCGTGTTTTTGAGATTGTTGTTTATCGCTTTAGGTGTATCTTCTGATGCCTTCGCTGTCTCCATCAGCAAGGGGCTGTCCGTGGACCGACTGCGGGCGCGCCATCATTGGCTGGTCGGACTTTGGTTCGGCGGATTCCAGACTCTGCTGCCCTTGCTAGGGTACTTCGCCGCCTCCATGCTGCAGGACTCTTTGGCCGCCGTGGATCACTGGATTATCTTCGGCATCCTTTCAGCCATCGGGGTCAACATGATCCGCGAGGGCGTCTACGGCGAGGAGGAGGGAGCGAACGGCGAGGAGAGCTTCTCCTGGCGGCAGATGCTCCCCGCAGCCATCGCCACCAGCATCGACTCATTCGGCGTGGGGGCAGGCCTGGCCCTGCTGGGCATCAACATCTGGCTGTCCGCACTGGTCATTGGGCTGGTGACGGCTGCAGCCTCCATTCTGGGGCTGCGCATCGGATACGCTGTCGGGTCACGCTGGCGCAAACCTTCCAGAATCGCCGGCGGCATCATTCTGATCGTCATGGGCATCCAGATCCTTCTGGATCACCTGATGAATGCCTGACTCAGAACGTCGTCTGCACGACCACGACAGCCAGAACCACGATGGACCCGGCCAGAAGAACCGACATCAGCGCCAGACCAAGGGCCCCACGCCGATCAGCTGCCTCCTGGGCCCAGCGATAGCCCGAGGTCATGAGCCCGACCAGCAGCAGCAAGGCCACAAGCACCACCAGGATCAGCATCAGGTCAGGATGCAGGCCTCTGACCAGCTCCGGCAGGAAGACCCACCCCGAGGCGGCGACGGCGGTCACCCCGTCCATGGCGGTTGCAGCAATGCCGCGGATGACCATCCGCCTGTCCCGACGCAGCATCTGCCGAGCAAACATAAACACGGCCAGGAGGGCCAGCAGGAATGCCGCAGTCGACAGCCAGGCCCAGAGGGCACCAGCCCCCTGCACCACCAGGGCCGGCACCAGAGCGACCAAGGTCAACAGACCGAACATGGCTCGGTCAGGGCCAGGTCGGATGCCTTTGCCCACCAGGGGCCAGGCGGCCAACAGGGCCAATGCCAGCACCAGGACCAGGACGGTCTGCACCCATCGAGCGACCCGGGGTCCGGCCAGCAAGCCCGTCGCCAGGCCCGGCACAATCAGGGCCGCCAAGGCCAGCAGCTGCGTCAGGGCGGGCGCGCGCCCATCCTGGGTTTCTTTTCCGGTCTGCGCCATGGGTCCTCCTGCCTGTCCCCGTCGGGGAGCCATACGTCACATCCTAGGGCAAGGCCATCCTGTGAACTCGGAGCCTCTGTGACGGGCCGATTGTACAATGATGACGACTGTTCAACGAATCCACCCCCGCTATGGACGAACGGACAGGGAAGAAGGTACCCCCGTGACGGATCTGACCTTGATGACCTGCGCCGAGGACCCGGCATCGGTTCTGCCAGCCTTGGCCCTGCTCTCCCATCGGGTGCGCGTCCTGCCCCTGGATGCCGCCTCCCTGGTAAGAATGCCCGAGGACACCGTGTTGCTGATCGACGCCAGCGACGACCTGGCCGAGGCCAAGACCCTCTGCAACCTGACCCGGGCCTCGGGCCTGTCCACGCCCATCATCCTGATTCTGAGCGAGGGCGGCTTCACCGTGGTCAATGCCAGCTGGGGTGTGGCTGATGTGATCATTCAGTCCGCATCGCCCGCCGAGGTCGAGGCCCGGCTGCGCTTGGTCTGTCAGCGCGTGACACCGGCACGCAAGCCCGATGCTCAGCCAGAAGAGGCGGAGGAGCAGGTGCCTACCGGCCAGGTCCGCTCGGGTGACCTGGTTGTGGATACCGAAAGCTACACGGCCCGAATCCACGGCCGTCCCATCAACCTGGCCTACAAGGAGTTCGAGCTGCTCAAATATCTGGTCCAGCATCCAGGCAGGGTCTTCACCAGGGCCCAGCTCCTCCAGGAGGTCTGGGGCTATGACTACTACGGCGGCACCAGGACAGTGGATGTACACGTGCGGCGGCTCAGGGCCAAGCTGGGCAGCGAGTACGAGCATCTGATCGGCACGGTCCGCAATGTGGGATACCGGTTCGACCCGCCCTCATCGGCACGAACGGCCCAAGCCCCCAAGGCCACGACAGATGCAGGAAGCGGACCGGACACCGCCGGGCACAATGACAACCAGTCCGAACAATCCAAAGATGCCAAGAAGAAGAAAACCGATCATAGTGACTGATGCATCATCCAATCAACAGCACCGCCAAGGCAGGGAGAGCAAGGCCCGGCGCCTGACCCGCATGCACGAGGAGTACCGCATCCTCTGCCAGGTCTTTCCCGAGGCGGTCTGCGCCCTGCACTTCCGCAACCCCTTCGAACTGCTGGTGGCCACGGTCCTAAGCGCCCAGACCACCGACAAGCGGGTCAACTCGGTGACCCCCGAACTCTTCGAGCGCTATCCAGACCCTGCGGCCATGGCCCAGGCCCAGCCGGCCGAGCTGGAGGCCATCATCCACCCAGTGGGTTTCTACCATGCCAAGGCCCGCCACCTCTTGGGGCTCTCCCTGATGCTGACTGAGGACTATGGCGGCAAAGTTCCCCAGACCATGGAGGAGCTGACCAGCCTGCCCGGCGTGGGGCGCAAGACCGCCAACGTGGTCCTGGGCAACGCCTTCAACATCCCCGGATTCCCGGTGGACACCCACGTCACCCGGGTCACCGGCCGCCTGCGCTGGCGGACCGACTGGCGCAGCACCCACCCCGATCCGGTGAAGATCGAGCACGAAATCTGCGACTGCTTCCCGCCCGAGGACTGGACCAATCTGTCGCACAGGCTGATTCTGCACGGCCGGGCCACCTGCCACGCCCGCAAGCCCGACTGCCTGCACTGCCCACTGGCCGAGACATGTCCCAGCGCCGAGCTCCTGGCCGGACCGGCCTCTCGATAGAATCAAAACCATGGCACGCGGCAGACACAGAGGAATCAGCTCCGGAATCATCTTCATCCTGGTACTGGCGGTCCTGACCGCGGGCACCTACATGGCCTGGCCATTGTTGACTGGCCGAGGAGGCTGGCGGCTGCCCTGGAACCTTGGAGGTTCGGACCAGGTAGTGCGCATCCGGGCCCGGCAGGCCCCAGTCTCCCTGGACATCCGCACTGAGCCCGGCCGGGCCACTGACCAGGCCCTGATGGGCAACGTCTACCAGACCCTGACCAGGCCCGACGCCCAAGGTCGGCCTACTCCTGGACTGGCCCAGAGCTGGGAGGTCTCCGCCGATGGGCTGCTCTACACCTTTCATCTGCGCAGCGACGCCCGCTTCGCCGACGGGCGCCAGCTGACCTCAGAGGATGCCCTCTGGTCCCTGCGCCAAATCATCGACCACCGGTATCAGGGCCACCAGGACCTGGATGGCCTGGCCAAGGTCACCAACCCGGATGATGCCACCCTGGTGATCAGACTGAAGAGCCCAAACGCCCTCTTGCTGAACGCTCTGAGCGGTCGGGCCGGCATTGTCTACGATCGCCAGGCCCGCGTCAACTACTCCACCCAATCGGCCGGATCAGGCCCATACCAAGTGGATGACTGGCAACCGGGAGCCAGCCTGACCCTGACCACCAACAAGTCCTACCGAGGCCCGGACAAGGCCGCCATCCACAAGGTCATCTTCAGCTATGCCGGCAGCCCCGAGCAGACCGTCAAGGATCTGAACCAGGGGCGTCTGGACGCTGTAGTGGACATGGATCCGGCTACCGCCAAGCAGGCTGGCAAGGCTCCGACAGCAACACCCAGCACGAACAATGTGGTCCTGGCTTTCAACAACGAGGCATCCAGCCTGCTGTCCGACCAACATATGCGCGAGGCTGTCCGCTATGCCCTGGACCGCCAGGCACTGGCCGATCTGGAAGGCGGCGGAGCCAAGGCCTTGGGCGGACCGCTCAACCCGCTCAGCCCAGGCTACGATCCCGGTCTGCAGGCCTTCCCATTCGACCGTGTCCAAGCGGCTCGTCGAGCCTCCTACTATGCCCAGTCCTACTATCACGGCGGCCTGCGCCTGGTCTATCCCCAGGAATTCGGCAGCCAGGTGGGCGATCTGATCAGCACGCAGCTGAAGGCGGTGGGTATCCCCACCCAGGTCTCCATGGTGGATCAGGCTGCATTCCGCGACCAGGTGCTCACCCGTCACGACTACGACATGGCCCTGCTGGTCATGGACAATGACGACATCGGCCGCTTCGCCGACCCCAACTCCACCATGCTCTTCGACAACACCGAAGTCCAGGAATCCTGGAAGCAGGTCAAGGCCAGCACCGACCAGAACACCTATGCCCAGCGGCTGCGAGCCTTCGCCCAACAGGTCAGCGACCTCTCCCCCAGCGACTGGCTTTATGAGCGCACGCCCTTGGTCCTGAGCACTCCCCGTCTCCAGGGCATGCCCGGCTACCTGACGGATCGCTACCTGCCCCTGTGGAACCTGCACATCAAGGGGTGAGGAGACGGGGGCCCCTTGTCATCATTCGTCCATAAAATGCTGGTATGTCTGCTGAACACCAAGGAATCGTCAATGCCCATCTGACCCCCCTGCCTGACAGGGTGGGCGTGGATGGCCTGGAGGAAAAGTGGTGCCGCGACTGGGATGAGTCCGGCGTCTACCGCTTCCGCAACACCCGCGAGCGCTCCGGCGTCTACTCCATCGACACCCCGCCGCCCACCGTCTCGGGGCATTTGCATGTGGGGCACGTCTTCTCATACACCCACACCGACGTGATCGCCCGGTTCAAGCGGATGCAGGGCTACGACGTCTTCTACCCCATGGGCTGGGACGACAACGGCCTGCCTACCGAGCGGCGGGTCCAGAACTACTACGGGGTTCGCGTGGACACCTCGCTCAAGTACGATCCGAACTTCAAGCCCCCCTTCCACGGAACCAAGGGCAAGAAGATCAGCGCCAAGGATCAGGTGCCCGTCTCCCGCCAGAACTTCATCGAACTGTGCGAGGAACTGACCGCCGAGGACGAGAAGCTCTTCGAGCAGCTCTGGCGGTCGCTGGGCCTGTCAGTGGACTGGTCGCAGACCTATCACACCATCGGCGAGCATCCCCGCCGGGTGGCGCAGAAGGCTTTCCTGCGGAATCTGGCCCGGGGCGAGGCCTACCAGAAGGAGGCCCCCGGGCTCTGGGACGTGACCTTCCAGACCGCCGTGGCCCAGGCCGAGCTGGAGTCGCGCGAGTACGACGGCTTCTACCACCGGGTGGCCTTCCGGTTTGCGGACGGCACGCCGATATACATCGAGACCACCAGGCCTGAGCTGTTGGCGGCCTGCGGCGCCCTGATCGCCCACCCGGACGACAAGCGCTACCAGAAGTACTTCGGTCAGAAGGTCTACTCCCCCCTGTTCAAGGTAGAAGTCCCCATCCTGGCCCATCCCGCCGCCGAGATGGACAAGGGCGCCGGCATCGCCATGTGCTGCACCTTCGGCGACGTGACCGACGTGCAGTGGTGGCGGGATCTTAACCTGCCCACCAGATCCATCATCCAGCGCAACGGACGAATCGTCATGGACGTGCCGGATTGGATCACCGATGAGGGCGGACGGCGCATCTTCGAGCAGACCGAGGGCAAGACCACCTTCTCAGCCCGCAAGATCATCGTGGACGCCCTGCGCGAATCCGGCGACCTGGACGGCGAGCCCAAGCCCACCAAGCGCATGACCAACTTCTATGAGAAGGGCGACAAGCCCCTGGAGATCGTCACCTCCCGCCAGTGGTACCTGCGCAACGGCGGCACCGACCAGAAACTGAACCAGGAGCTGCTGGAGCGCGGCAAGGAGCTCCACTTCCACCCGGACTTCATGCGGGTGCGCTACAACAACTGGGTCGAGGGCCTGAACGGCGACTGGCTGATCTCCCGGCAGCGCTTCTTCGGAGTCCCCTTCCCACTTTGGTACCCGGTCAAGGAGAACGGCGAGACCGACTACGCCCATCCCATCACCCCGGCCGAGGACAGGCTTCCCATCGACCCCAGCAGCGATGTGCCCGAGGGCTTCGAGGAATCCCAGCGCGACCAGCCCGGCGGCTTCACGGCCGAGAAGGACATCATGGACACCTGGGCCACCAGCTCCCTGACCCCCCAGATCGTAACCCACTGGGCCGAACCAGGCGAGCAGGATCAGGCCCTCTTCAAGGCCACCTTCCCCATGGACCTGCGTCCCCAGGGACAGGACATCATTCGTACCTGGCTCTTCAGCTCCATGGACCGCGCTCATCTGGAGAACGGTTGCCTGCCCTGGAGCGACACCACTCTGTCGGGCTGGATCCTGGATCCGGACCACAAGAAGATGAGCAAGTCCAAGGGCAATGTGGTGGTGCCGGACGAACCCATCAAGAAGTATGGCGCCGATGCTGTGCGCTACTGGGCATCCTGCGCCCGGTTGGGCCTGGATGCCACCTACGATGAGGGGCAGATGAAAATCGGCCGTCGCCTGGCTGTTAAGCTCCTCAACGCTGTCAAGTTCGCCCTGGCCATCGGGCGGGAGGATGAGAACCATAAGGTCACCCAGGCAGCGGAGGCGACCTGGAACCCCGCTGACGTCACAGTCCCGCTGGACCGGGCAGTCCTGGCCGGCCTTGCCCAAGTGATCGACCAGGCCACCAAGGCCCTGGAATCCTACGAGCACTCCAAGGCCCTGGAGGTGACTGAATCCTTCTTCTGGGACTTCTGCGACAACTACATCGAACTGGCCAAGAACCGGGCCTACGGAACTGCGGATGCCACCGGCAGGACCCCTGGCGAAGCCCAGGTGCTCAGCGCCCGCACAACCCTGGGACTGGTTCTTGACGCTCTCGACCGTCTCCTGGCCCCCTTCCTGCCCTTCGCCACCGAAGAAGCATGGCAGTGGATGCACCAGGGAGACGGATCGGTTCACCGGGCCTCCTGGCCACGTCCAGAATCCTACCGGGCAGCTGCCCAGGGACAGGATCCCGCTCTTCTGGCCTGGGCAGGCACGGCCTTGGCTTCACTGCGGCGGATCAAGTCCGAGGCCAAGGTCTCCATGAAGACCCCCATCCTCTCCGCCTCCTTGAGCGTGGCGCCGGAGGGTCTGAAAGCCGTCAAGGCCGCCCTGGACGACATAGCCGAAGCGGGCAGGGTCACCGGAGATCTGAATCTGGTCGAGGAGACCACCCAGCCCGAGACCGAGGGAGCCGGCGAGGATGAAGCGGGCATCCGAGTGACAGCCAGCCAGCTGGGCGAGCCCCCGGCCAAGAAGCCTCGCAAGTAGGCTCCACAATTCCCCAATACAACCGAGGCGGTTCGGCCATAGGCACCGCCTCGGTTTTCTTATCCGTGTCACTGGTGACAATGACAATCTGCAATGCCAGTCAAACCATCGTCGTTCATGCAAAAAGTACAGCTTCCATAATCAACAGCATGCCTCTTGCAGTGAATTTGCCCTGCAACACCCTGACCACAACACTCTAAACCGCACAAAGATTGCAATGCTACAGTAAAAGTTATAGAGGGACTTTATTTTAGTGTGCGTCGACGCAGATTTTGGGGCCACGACCTGGGGAATCGGCACGCTTGGGGAGGAAGAGTCGAATGGGGAATGCTCATGGCATCCGCAGACTGGTGACGTTGACAGCCATGATTGGGCTGGCGCTGATCGGAGCATCAACAGGCGCATACGCAACCACCGGCGACATGACACCTGCATCTGCCACAGAATCGCCCTCGCCCAATCCTGACAGCAGCGCAAGTCCATTGCTCCGGGCAGGCAGTGAGGCACAGGCTCGAGCCGCTGCCCCGACCGCCTCACCGTCACCGTTGGCCAGTAACAATCCTTCACCATTCAAGGCCGTCCAACCATTCAACAGCAAAAGGGCGGACAGACCGTTCAGGGACAGCTCACCGAGAGACAAGTCACCCCAGACCAGGGATTCATCCTCATATACCCTCACTTTCGAGCCTGACGGGGGCTCGCTGGCGTCCGGCTCACCGGCCCTGAGCCAGACAGTGACCTCAGGTCATCTGGCATCCCCACCTGCCGTCAACAAATCTGGCTACCTGTTTGATGGATGGTTCCTCAAAGGCTCCGATGTGGCCTATGACTTCGGCAAGCCGGTCACCAGCACGCAGTCGCTGACGGCCCGTTGGTCGTCGGTCAACGACGCCCAGTGGACGACAGCCGACGTCAGCGGTGGCGACACCGGGGGTTCGGCAATCACCCTGACTCCCCCCAAGCCCAGAGGAGTGAGATTTGCACAGGTCAGCGCCGGACACGATCACACCCTGGCCGTAGGCTCGGACGGCCACGTCTACGCCTGGGGAGACAACAGCAGGGGTGAGCTCGGCGACGACACCACAATCAACAGAAACACGCCGGTTCGGATCACCGAAAATGACGCTATCAAGGGAAAGACCTTCGTATCCGTCAGCGCGGGAACCACATTCTCCATGGCCCTAGCCTCGGACGGCACCGTCTACACCTGGGGCGACAACAGTCGCGGCGAACTCGGCAACGGATCCACCACGAATTCTTCAGTACCGGTAAAGGCGAATCTCAACGCCACCATCACCGCCATCAGCGCCGGATACTGGCATGCCATGGCCCTGTCCTCGAGCGGGACGATCTACACATGGGGAGACAACGAATACGGCCAGCTCGGCAACGGGCACACGGGTGTCAACGTCAACGCTTCACCAGCAGCGGTCTCTTCATCCGGCGTCACCTTCACCACCATCAGCGCCGGATACGATTTTCAAACGGCGCTGGACAGCCAAGGACATGCCTACGCCTGGGGACGCAACCAGGGCGGCCAGCTCAGCATCGGCACCATGGACGGCACCAGCAGTGGTTCCAATGTCTACACTCCATCGCGCATTTACGGCGACTCGACCGGCAACCCAGACAGCACAGTCTACACCGACATCGATGCAGGGTACCTGCACGTCCTTGCACTGAGCAATACAGGCAAGGTGTACTACTGGGGTTATCCCCTGACCAAGGGCAATGACGCCAATGCCGACAGCGTCCACTCCTTCTATCCCAGCCTGGTAAGTCTGCCCTCAGGAGCGGCGACGCCTGTTTCAGTGAGCGCCGGGGACTACTCCTCTGCGGTGGTCGATTCTGCGGGCAGCCTGTACATGTTCGGCAGCAATTCCAGCGGCCAGCTGGGCGACGGCACCACAAGCCCCAAATCAACTATGACCAAGGTGAGCCTGACAGGTGTCACGGTCAGCGAGTTCGATGTCTGCCGGCACAGTCTGGCCATCGGCTCGGATGGGCTCCCCTACAGCTGGGGAGAAGCGAAAAGCGGCAAGCTGGGACAGGGCAGCAAGGGACCTCAAAGCGGCTCGCAGCCCAAGCCTGCAGCGATCAGCCCACCCCAGATAGATCTGGCCAAGGTAACCTTCGGCAGGACGGATGTAGCCAAGACCGACAGCAACAGCCCAATCAGCCGAACCTCCGCAGGCGACGACACCTGGAGCGCCAATACCCCATGGACGATCGCGACCCCCCACCACACCTACGGAACCACCGAGATCAGGATCAACGATGGTCAATGGTCCCTTGGCGGCGCAGCACAGCAGGGGCAGAGCATCGCCAACTATACCTTCACGCCCACTGCTAAGAAGGTCACCTTTGATTCGGACGGGGGTTCATCTGTCTCAGACCAGTCCGTCATCGCAGGCAAGCAGGCCTCACCTCCCACCGTCACCAAGGCAGGCTTCCTGTTCGACGGCTGGTTCATCAAGGAAGCCGACGGCAGCTCCAATGTGGCCTACGACTTCAGCAGCCCGGTCACCGAACCACTGAATCTGAAAGCGCATTGGTCTTCGTCAGACATGAAATGGAAAACCTCGGATGCCCTCCATGGCGACGACACCGGGGGCTCCAAAATCACCCTGACTCCCCCCAAGCCCAGAGCAGTGAGATTTGCCCAGGCCAGCAGCGGGCGCTACCACACCCTGGCTGTGGGTTCTGACGGTCACGTCTACGCCTGGGGGAATCAGGCCAGCGGCGGACTGGGAAACAGCAAAGACTCAGGCACGGCAACAACGCCGGTGCGGATCACCGAAAATGATGCCATAAGGGGAAAGATCTTCATAGCCGTCAGCGCCGGCGACGCTTATTCCATGGCCTTGGCCTCGGACGGCACCGTCTATACCTGGGGCAGCAATGGCAAGGGACAGCTCGGCAACGGCACTACCGGAAACTATTCCACAGAACCAGTAAAGGCACAGACCGGCAATGCCAAAATCACCGCCATCAGCGCGGGACGGGCATACGCCATGGCCCTGGCCTCGGACGGTACAGTCTACACCTGGGGCAACAACGGCAAGGGACAGCTCGGCAACGGCAGCTCAGACGGTGGCAGCCATCCCTCCCCCACCAAGGTCACGGCGCTGTCCAACATCACCGCCATCAGCGCAGGGTTCACCACAGGCACGGCCCTGGACAGTCAAGGCCACGCCTGGGCCTGGGGCGAGAACAGCAAGGGACAGCTCGGCAACGGCGCCCTTGGTGACAATCCGACGCCGACACGCGTCCAAGACCTGGACACCGGACAGCCTGATGCCCGGTTCTATATCGCCATCAGCGCGGGCTACCAGCACGTGCTGGCGCTGGATACGGATCATGACCTCTATGGATGGGGTTCCGGCACCGCCATCGGCTCCACTACCGATACCAATGTCAGCACGAAAGGATCCACTAAGATCAGCTTCGGAGACGAGACTGTCAACATCACCGCCATCAGTGCAGGCGACGATGGATCCGAAGCCATAGACACCAACGGAAGAATCTACACCTGGGGCAATCAGGGTTACGGCCAGCTAGGCAACGGCAATAGTGATGCATGGCAGACCAATCCGAAAGCCATCACTCTGGCCCAATCGGTGAAGGCCTGCGCGGTAGCCACCTCCGGCCATCACCAGACGGCCATCGGGTCTGACGGATTGCTCTACACCTGGGGATACAACTACTACAACCAGCTGGGACAAAGCGTATCGGCATTAAGACCCGGCGCCACACAGCCGCCGCAGATCACCCTGGCCAAGGTCGTCTTCGGCACCATGGCCAGCAGCACCGAGCCAGCCACGAATCTGACCCAGACAGGCAAAGACACCTGGGATGAAAACCGGGATTGGACCTTCGTCACGCCCGCGTACCCATACGGCCCATCCAGTTTCACCATCACATGGACTATCGCCGACGACTCCGGAGACTCAAAGCAGACACAGCAGTTCGACTACACCTTCGATCCGACCGAGAAGCGCATAACGCTTGACCCCCAGGGAGGTACTGGAGCTGCATGGACAAGCAAGGACATCATGGAAGGCGAATTGGTACCGCGACAGACCCTGACCAAGACAGGCTTCCTGTTCGACGGTTGGTTCGTCAAAGCGGCTGACGGCAGCTCCAATGTGGCCTACGATTTCGGCAAGCCGGTCACGGACCCGTTGACCCTGGTCGCGCACTGGACGCCTTCGGCTCCAATGACCGTCGACCCAACCGTCAGTCCGTCCACTGGCGGATACCAGGTCACCATCACTCCGCCCTCGCAGCGTGGCATCCGCTTCGCCCAGGTCAGTACAGGCAAAAACCATACCCTGGCCGTCGGCAGCGACGGGAATGCCTACGCCTGGGGAAACAACAGCACGGGCCAACTCGGCAACGGCAGCAAGGACGGCAGCAAGACGCCCGTCCAAGTGAAGAAGCCCGAGGGAATTGGCGACAAGGACAACTTCTCCTACATCCAAGTCAGCGCAGGATATGGGTTCTCGTTGGCCCTCGGCAGTGACGGCAACGCCTACGCCTGGGGAGACAACAGCAGGGGACAGCTCGGCAAGGGCACCGCAGGCGGCACCGATACGATACCCGTCCAAGTGAAGAAGCCCTCCGGTGCAGGTACTGACTTCGCCTACACCCAGGTAAGCGCAGGCGGCTATCATTCCCTGGCCGTCGGTAAGGATCATCAGGCCTATGCCTGGGGGGACAGGAGCAACGGCGGACAGGTGGGCGACGGGAACACGACCGGGAACGCCCCTGCTCCTGTAGCCGTCAACGCAAGCGCCACCAGTCCTGGATTCCAGGCCAGACAGGTCAGCGCTGGATATCAGCACTCTCTGATCATCGGTATAAGCGGGCAAACCTACGCATGGGGATACGGCGCCAGCGGCAGACTGGGCAACAATGCCAAAGCCTCACAGGCCACTCCTGTGTCGGTATCGTCACCCGTGCAGTACGAGGACGGATCAATAGGATTCTTCGCCACCCAGGTCAGCGCGGGAGGCTCGCACTCCCTGGCCATTGGCAGAGACGGCAAAGCCTACGCCTGGGGTGCGAATACCGACGGGCGACTGGGCACCGGAGACACCAATGATGCCGCAATACCAACCCTGGTGGCCGATCCCGACGGAGGCAGCGATGGATTCGAACCCACCGAGATCAGCGCCGGAGGATGGTTCTGCGCAGGAATCGACAACAAAGGGAGGATATACACCTGGGGAAACAACGGTCAAAACGCCCTGGGCAATGTCTCCATCACGGGATCCATCAGCGCATCCCCCGTTCTGGTGAGCAAAGACGGCAGCACCACACAGATCAGTGCAGGCGAGCGCCAAGTCCTGGTCATCGACTCCAACGACATGGCCTATGGCTGGGGCGACAACAGCAGCAGACAGCTAGGAACCAATTTGGACAACACTTCCGTCAAGGCAGCCACCTTGGTCTGCCCGCCGCAATTGACCATCAGCTCGGTCACAGTCGGCACGGATCCGGATACTGCCGCAGTTCTTGAACTGACCCGGAGCGGCACAGCCGACGCATGGGGATCATGGAATACCTGGACCTTCTATACCCCAGCCTTCAAGGCGGGCCGGACAACAGTCAACATCACCTGGAATGTGGGCCAAGGCAACCCTCAAACCGAGAATCTGCCCTTTACCTACAGGGATATTCTGCCCCTGACCGGTAGCCAGGGTCTGCTCATCGTGCTGCTTGTCGGACTTTTCATAACGGTGACTGTCCTGGCAGCAAGACAGCATTACTTGGAAATGGCCCGCCAGACTCTAGCCAGCACTCGCTGATACTTTGTGGCCGACGGCATAGGAATTGATCCGAGCCGTCGGCCATGACCATACGATGGATTTCCTCAGTGTGAGTTGGCCTGATCGGCCAGCCGTTCGTGGTCGCGCTTGGCGGCATCGGCCACCAGATGCAGATAGGCCTCAGCCAGATCCGGGTCCAGCCCGTAATCATCAGCCTTGTCTCGCAAGGCAGCTATTTGTGCGCTCTCCCGGCGCATATCCGCCGAGGCGAATCCTGCCTGAGCCTTGAGCAGCCCGATGCGGTGGGTCACCCTGAACCGTTCGGCCAGCATGGCGACAACGGCGGCATCGATGGTGTCCACATCGGCACGCAATTCCTCCACCTGTCGGGCGGCCTGGGCCTGTGGACCCCCGCTCTGCACCTGGTCATCGATTACTGTTTCCATCTTCGCATCGCTCATAAAATACCAGTCTAATCAAGCGCCTTAGGCGACTACGACAAGCCCTGCCACCACTGTGACACTGGTGTTATTGTAGTGGATGGGATTATTAACTCTTGGGGAGAGAGTCTCGTTCGTCTACACCTGCCTATACAAGTGCCGGACGCATGGGGGAGGATGCCTTCACATGAAGATGGTACGTAGTCGTCGCGTCACACTGCTCATCAGCCTCTGCTGCGTCTTGGTTGTCTGCAGCATGCTTGGTCTGCAATTCGGTCAAGCAGCGCCGGAGTCCAATGAGACCGCAGTCGCGACTCAGGGAACTGGAGCAATTGGCACTGGAACCAATACTCCCGGACAGATTCCTTCGGTTTCCCCCGGTCCCTCATCATCGCCGTCGGGCATGCCCACCCTGTCCAGTGGCTCTGGTGCAGCGGCAACAGGACAATCAGCGCCTGCCGCCAGCACATCGCCCACCTCTCCGTCCTCGCCTTCGCCCGGCACAGCAGGTTCCTCGGAACCGACCTCAACCGCCTCTTCCCCATCGAATGCCACCAGCCACACAGTCACTTTCGACTACAACATGCAGTCTGCAACTCCGACCACCTCGACTGTGGCTGATGGCGCCCAGGTTGCGCGCCCCAGTCCTGAACCCACCCGCCGAGGATTCGTTCTCGAAGGATGGTTCGCAGGCAAGGTAGCCTATGACTTCTCCGCACCTGTGCATGCGAACCTAACCCTGAAAGCCAAGTGGGCCCGCGCCGACCAGACCTGGACCATGCAACCGCAAGAGGGACCAGAATCAGGAGGCACCGGAGTGACCCTTACCCCGCCTCCACCCTCCGGTGTCCGTTTCAGCCAGGTTAGTGCAGGCACCCGGTTCTCGCTGGCTTTGGGATCGGATGGCAACGTCTACGCCTGGGGCTTTAACCGTGCTGGTCAGCTAGGTGATGGCACTATTGTCAACAGGTCGACGCCCATAAGGGTGCCCCGGCCCGAAGAAGCCCGCAATGACAAGGATTTTCGGTTTGTCAGTGTCAACGCTGGCCGGTTCTTCAGCATGGCCCTGGACAACCATGGCACCCTCTGGTCCTGGGGGTACAACTATCTGAAGACCTTGGGCAACCCGAATGTGGCTGACAGCGGCATGCATAACTATTCGGAACACCTGGTCAAGGTGATGCTGCCTGAAGGAGTGCCGGCCGGATTCACCTACAAGGCCGTCACCGGTAGTCACAATCACACCCTGGCCATAGGATCGGATGGCAACGTCTATGGCTGGGGAACCTGCAGTGAAGGAGAAACCGGCCGCCATAAGTGCGACGGCATATGCGACTCCACGCCCAGCCTCATCCAGGGATTCGATAAGAACCACAAAATCATAGCTGTGCAGGCAGGAATGAACTACTCAACAGCTCTGGACGACGCTGGCACGGTATGGTCATGGGGAAGCAACCTTTACCACCAGTTGGATCCATCCGCCGGCGCGGTCGTAGGAAACTATACGCCGATCAAGATCCACGGCCTTGACAAGGTCCATGTGGTGGCCATCGCAGACGGCTTTGAGAACACCCTGGCCCTGGATGACCAGGGAAAAGTCTGGACCTGGGGAATGAACGAAAACGGCCAGATCGGCAACGGGTCAAGCGCCAGCAAGACCGAGGTGTTCAAAGACCCCGTTCAGGTCAGCTTCCCCCAAGGGACCAGAATTACCGCCATCGCTGGTGGCCACCATTACGGTTCCAATCACGCCATAGCTCTGGATTCAGATGGCAATATCTGGGCCTGGGGCGACAACAGCTACGGACAAATGGGCGACGGCAAGACCTCTGCAGCAGACAGCCCCCAGACCACTCCGGAACGCTTGGAAGATCCAAAGCTTGCCGGTCGGCACTGGATCAGCATCAGCGCTGGCGAAGATTTTAACCTGGCTATCGGCGACGACGGCCAGACCTATAGCTGGGGACGTGACGACGAGGGTCAGCTGGGTCAGGGTACCAGCGGCGATGGCGCCCATAACCGGCCCTCTGCGGTCGCCTTCCCCTGGCCGGCGAAACTGACCGGAATCAAATTCGACACTACGGATATCACCACCGGAATGCAGGCGCAAAAGAACGGGACCTGGACGGCTAGCACCCCGCCGCACGCCCCAGGGCTGGTGGATGTGGCCCTGACATGGACCTTGAACGATCAAGAACAGACCCAGGTCCACCTGCCCTTCCGCTACCTGGCGCGCGGGGTGACCGTAACCTTCCAGTCAGAGAGCGATTCACCGGCACCACCCAGCCAGAGTCTGGAAGCGGGAGAGCGGGCAGTCCGCCCCAGCGCTGATCCGACCAAGGCCGGCTACCGCTTCGACGGCTGGTTCCTAGGCAAGACCGCCTACGACTTCTCCAAGCCAGTCACCAGCTCCATGACGCTCAAGGCCCACTGGAGCCCTGAGAATCAGAACTGGAGCATGACCCCGAGCCATGGAACCGAGATGGGCGGAACGAAGGTCACCCTGACGCCGCCAGCCCTGCGGGGCATTCGCTTCAGCCAGGTCAGTGCCGGTTCCCACTGGTCCCTGGCCTTAGGGTCCGACGGGAAGGCCTACGCCTGGGGCAAGAACAACAGCAGCCAGCTGGGCAACGCGAACATCGCCAAGGGCAGCGCCAGCACCATGCCGGTCCGAGTGGACATGCCCGAGAAAGCGGAAGCCAACTTCGTCTTCACCCAGGTCAGCGCGGGCCGGGATTATGGCCTTGCTCTAGGTTCCGATGGAAAGGCCTACGCTTGGGGCAACAACGACATTGGCCAGCTGGGCGACTCCACCCTAAATGCCCAGGGCCGGCCCCATCTGGTACCTGGTCTGCCTGACAAGATCCGGTCCATCAGCGCCGGTGGTGGACATGCCTTGGCTCTGGATTCCCAGGGACGAGTCTGGTCCTGGGGTGCCAACCAATACGGGCAGCTGGGCCTGGATAATGCCGGCGGCGATACCGTCTCGCCAGACGGGCGAACCAGCCCTGCCATGGTGACCGGAATCCCGACAACCACAACGGCAATCAGTGCCGGAAGCCGGTATTCGCTGGCCATGACCGTGGATGGACAGGTCTACGCCTGGGGCACCAATGATTCCGGCCAGCTGGGCGACCCCTCCCTGCCAGTGAGCTCTGACGGCGCCAACCCCACACCGTCTGCCGTTCAAGGACTGACGGGCGAGATGAGTGCCATCAGCGCTGGAGACCACCAAGCTCTGGCCCTGGATTCCCAAGGGCACATCTGGACCTGGGGACAGGTCAAGGGCGAGAACAAGAAAACCCCTGCCCTATTGACCCTTCCCGACGGACTGCCGACGGGGTTTGCCATTACACAGATCAGTGCTGGCACCGGAGCATCCTCCGCCCTGGGCTCCGACGGGCGGATCCTGACCTGGAGCAATGCCGCAGAAGGCACAGATCCCGCATTCTTGGCCAAACCCAGGAACGTGTCTGAGGATTTCAGCTTCACAGCCGTCAGCACGGGCGACCCGAGCTCACTGGCCCTAGGCTCCGACGGCCTGGCCTACGGATGGGGTGCCGACGATGCCGGCCAGCTGGGTGACGATCAGTCCGGACCGGACCTGAACAGCAAGACGCCACAGGCTGTCGTGATCAGAAGCCTGGTCAAAACGGTCACCTTCGCCGGACTGTCTGCAGAGGGAACCCCGCAGTACCAGAATGGCGCCTGGGTGGCAGTCACCCCACGCTACAGGCCCGGGCAGGTGGATACTGTCATTCATTGGAGCCTGGTAGGCGTGGACCAGCAGGATCAGACACTGCCCTACACCTACGACCAGTTGGCCGTCCTGCCCCTGACCGGCAGCACTGGCGTGATTCTGCTGATCATAGCTGGCCTGCTGGGCATGGGAGCCGCCATGGCTGCCAGATTCCATCGGCGGGAGAACAAAATGGCAGCATGACAGGGGCAGGGACGACACTATGAAAAACCTGGGCTGACAGGCTTCGAATAGATCATCGCCCTAAACAGCTGTCTTGTTTCGCCACTGCTTATGCATTGGGCCCTATCCACGAACTGAATCGCGGATAGGGCCCAATAAACATGTCAGGCGTCAGGCCCGAGTCACTTCTGAGCCAGCATGGACTGGTTGATAGCCGACAGGAAGTCCCGGTTGGTGGCCGTCTTCTTCAGCCTGGGTACCAGGGTCTGATAGGCCTGCTCGGTCTCCATGCCGCCCAGGAGGCGACGCAGCCGGTAGACCACAGCCAGCTCCTCGGGCGCGGTGATCAGCTCCTCGCGCCTGGTGCCGGAAGCGTTGATGTCAATAGCTGGGAACATGCGTTTATCGGCCAGGTCCCTGGTCAGCCTCAGCTCCATGTTGCCGGTGCCCTTGAACTCCTCGAAGATGACCTCGTCCATCTTGGACCCGGTTTCCACCAAGGCCGAGGAGATGATGGTCAGGGAGCCGCCGTTCTCGATGTTGCGGGCGGCGCCGAAGAAGCGCTTGGGCGGATAGAGGGCCTGAGCGTCCACACCGCCGGAGAGGATGCGGCCGGAGGCGGGAGCCGAGATGTTGTAGGCGCGGGCCAGGCGGGTCATGGAGTCCAGCAGGACCACCACATCCTGCCCCAGCTCCACCAGACGCTTGGCCCGTTCGATGGCCAGCTCGGCCACAGTGGTGTGATCGCTGGCCGGACGGTCGAAGGTGGAGGAGATGACCTCGCCCTGAACCGTGCGCTCCATGTCGGTGACCTCCTCGGGCCGCTCATCCACCAGGACCACCATCAGATGCACCTCAGGGTTGTTGGCGGTGATGGAGTTGGCGATGGACTGCAGGGTCAGGGTCTTGCCGGCCTTGGGCGGCGAAACGATCAGACCGCGCTGGCCCTTGCCGATGGGGGCGACGATGTCGATCAGACGACCGGTGATGTTCTTGGGCTGGGTCTCCATCCGCATGCGCTCCTGCGGGTAGAGGGGGGTCAGCTTGTTAAAGTGAGGGCGCCCTGCTGCATCCTCCACGCTCATGCCGTTGATGGTGTCGATAGCCTGCAGGGGAACGAACTTCTGGCGCTGATTGCGATGCTCACCCTCGCGAGGAGGACGGATGGAACCGTGCACGGCATCGCCCTTGCGCAGGCCGTACTTCTTGACCTGACCCATGGAGATGTAAACGTCGTTGGGGCCAGGCAGGTAGCCGGAGGTGCGCACGAAGGCGTAGGAGTCCAGCACATCCACAATGCCGGCCACGGGGACCAGATCCTCGGGCTTGAAGTTCTCCCTGGGCTCATAGTCACGATCCCGGCCGCTGCTGCGATGGTTGTTGCGGTTGCGGCGGTCGTTGCGATCGTTGCGGTCATTGCGATCGCCCCGGTTTCGGCGATCATAGCCGTTGTGGCGGTAGTCGCGCCCATCCTCGCCACGATCCTCATAGCTGCGCCGACGAGGGCGGTCGTTCCGTGAGGGAAGTGCTGCCAGAATATCGTCCAAATTACGCACTGAACCGGAGCCAGAGCCTTCGCGCTCCTCACCATGCTCACGCTCGCTCCGGCCACGGTTGGTGCGGGAGCCCCGGGACGAATCCGTGCTGCGGTGACGGCGCCGGGATATGACCACGTTCTCCTCGTCGGCCACAGTATGAGGGAAGCGGTTCCTGTGCTCGGTATGGCCGCTCTTATGATCGTCAATGCCCAAAACATCGAAGAGGTCACCGACAGGACGATCATCCTTGGATTCCTTGGCCTCCGTGGATTCCTGTCCGCCCTCCGCAGAGGACTTCGCCTCCTGCTTTGTCGGCTGCTGCTGTTCGTCGGCCTGGCCCCCCTTGGCCACGGCGGCCGCGGCCTTAGGCTTGCCCACGGTTACTCCCTCAGGGGCCTTGCCACCCGAGCGTGCCGCCTCGATCGTCTCGATCAGGACAGGCTTGCGCATGCCGGAAATACCGCGCAACCCCAACTGCCTGGCCAATTCCTTGAGTTCGGGCAGCTTCATGGAATGAATATCTTGGCTTGTTGCCACTGTTGTAATGCCTTTCCTTCGCTATGCCTAATTAGGCTAGGCAAATAGCTTGAGAATAGTGCGGGGGTACCGCTCATGAAAATTCGATGCCGACTCGGCTTATCGAACTTCCATAAGCCTACAACGAGTGCCCGACCGGTGCAAGGAACAGCCTGCGTGTCCAACAATTCATGGATAAGCCTCTAGACTAGGCATATGAATGACCGATCATCTCTGCGTGAGCAACGGCGGAGCGAATTCGTAACCACCGCCATGCGGGTCTTCGACCGGAAAGGTGCTGCAAACACCTCCCTGCGCGACGTAATCCACGCCATGAACCACGGCAAGGGCGTGGGCATGAGCGTTTTCTATTACTATTTCACATCCAAGGACGACCTGATAGACGCCTGCGTGCGCACCTATCTGGCCTCTTATGTGGACCATGTGGTTGACATTCTGCAGGATGCTGACCTGAGCGTTCAAGAGGCGCTGGACGACATCTGCCCGCATCTGATAAGAGCCATCTGGAAGATGGACGTCATCTTCGCGGACAAGGCCAACTGGTACAACTACCTGAGCACCAACAGCAA
This sequence comes from Bifidobacterium sp. W8112, assembly GCF_016101425.1. Classification (NCBI taxonomy): domain Bacteria; kingdom Bacillati; phylum Actinomycetota; class Actinomycetes; order Bifidobacteriales; family Bifidobacteriaceae; genus Bifidobacterium; species Bifidobacterium sp. W8112. The sequence continues at coordinate 786,596 of NZ_JACFQN010000001.1, forward strand.
TGTGATGGAGGGCTTCGTCAGGCAGATCATCGACCCTTTGACCAAGGCCCTGGACCGCTGGCTGGATCGGGGCGACCTGCCGCAGACCCAGCTGATCCAAATAGCCAGCACCCGCACTGTGGCCTGGCTGATGGCCGACGGACTCTCGTCCATCGTCAGCAACGGCAGAGGACCCGCCGGACACCCGCAGATCAGAGAGGTGGTCCGCCAACGTGTCCGCGAGAGCGTAGCCTTCTTCTCGCAGCTGCTGGGCCTGCCACTGAAGCCCCCAGCCATCGCCCTGTCATAAAATGACCAAGCCCCCGACCCTGCAGTCGAAGGCTTGGAGGAAAACGAAGACTGAGGTTTGCTTACTTCTCCTCGTGGTAGGACTTCTCAGTGTTGACATTCCAGACGTTGGTCTTGTCAGTACGCCCCGATTTGATGTTGGCCACAGCTTCCATGGATGTGGCCATGGAGTGATCCTGGTTGTTGTAGTGATGCTGCCCGTTGCGGCCCACGCAGTAGAGGTTGCCGAAGGAATCCAGCCATTTGACCAGCTCCGGCATTTGCGCGTAAGTATCGAAGTATGCCGGGTAGGCCTTGACCACCCGCTCCCGGTGCGAATCCAGCACGTCGGTAGGGCCGTTGATGATGCCCATCCGGGTCAGCTCCTTGATGGCGAAATCAGTGGTCTCCTGATCGCTCATGCTCCAGAAGTCGTCGCCCTCCTTGCAGAAGTACTCCAGGCCGATCCAGACAGTGCCGTCCACATTCTTGACCATGTAGGGGCTCCAGTTGTTGAAGATCTGGATGCGGCCCATCTTGTAGCCGGGATCCTGCACATAGATCCAGCAGTCGGGAACGATGGGCGGGTCGCCCAGGGTCTTGATGGAGGTGGTGTTGCGGATGCGCAGGTGGCGGACCAGCAGGCCAACAGTCACGAAGTCACGGTAGGGCAGGCCCTGAGCCACCCTGACCATTTCCTTGTCGGTGGAGGGCTCCTCGTGGGCAATGGCCTCCACCAGGTCCTTGATGGGCATGGAGGAGATGATCTGATCAGCCTGCAGGGTCACCTCCTTGCCATCAGCGTTGCGGTAGATCACACCGGTCATGCGGCCATCATGCTGGGTCAGTCCGATCACACGGGCATCGGTGATCACATGGACCCCGTGCTCCACATTGCGACGCTCCACGGTCTCCCAGAGCTGGCCCGGGCCCAGCTTGGGGTACCAGAACTCCTCGATCAGGCTGGTCTCGACCTGATGGGCATCGCGCTTCTTGGGCAGCAGCTTCTGGACAGCGTTCTTGAGCACGCCCATGATGCTGAGCCCCTTGACCCGCTGGGCGCCCCAGTCGGCGCTGATCTCGCGGGGATGGCGGCCCCAGAGCTTTTCGGTGTAGCCCTCGAAGAACATGGAGTAGAGCTTGCGACCGAAGCGGTTGATATAGAAGTTCTCCAAGTTGTCCTCAGGAAGCTTGTGGACGACGGACTTCAGATAGCTGAACCCGGCCTGCATGGTCAGCTTGAAGCCCATGGCCTTGAGTGTGTTGAGTGTCAAGGAGATGGGATAGTCGAAGAAGTGGTGGTTCCAGTAAATCCTGGAGACGCGATGACGCTTGAGCATGACCCGGTCCGTCTTCTCCGGGTCGGGGCCGCCGGGCTCCAGATCGTGGTGGCGGCCCAGTTTTTTATCGTCATAGGAGGGCGCGCCCTGCAGGGGCAGGACCTCCTTCCACCAGTCCATGATCCGGTCATCCTTGGAGAAGAACCGGTGGCCGCCGATATCCATGCGGTTGCCGTTGTGCCGAACCGTGCGTGAGATGCCGCCAAAGGCGTTAGTGGCTTCCAGCACAGTGACGTCATAGCGCTCGTCACCGCCGTCCTTGACCAGTTCCCATGCCGCTGTCAAGCCGGCGGGCCCTCCGCCGATGACGATCACGGACTGCTTGCGCTCCATGCCAACCTCCTGAAAACCATATAAAATCATCACCACTGTATCCGGATCGTCTCCAGTCAAAAGCTGCTGAAGGACTTCCCTCACGAATTCCCGCCATTGCGTGGAACAAACGTGATGATGCTCGCCCTTGCGCGACGCTTAACCCAACGAATCGGGGATATCGATGTCTGTCTTCTGCACTTCCTCCACATTGACATCCTTGAAGGTGACGATGCGGACGTTCTTGACGAACCGGCTGGACCGGTAGACATCCCAGACCCAGGCATCGGTCAACCGGACGTCGAAATAGACGTCCTGCCCAGCGGAGCGGACGTTGAAGTCCACCTTGTTGGCCAGGTAGAACCGCCGCTCGGTCTCGACGACGTAGGTGAACAGCTTGATCACGTCCCGGTACTCGCGGTACAAGGCCAGTTCGGCGTTGGTCTCATAGTTGTCGAGATCCTCAGCACTCATCGACTACCTCCATTCGCGCGATCACGGCCATGGCCAAGCGTACGCCACCAGGCGCGTTTGGATCGCTTGGCCTCAGCCGACCCATAGGCCCAGTCCGAGGCCGTGTGCTCCTCGTCGGACTGCTCGGCAACGGATTCTTCGGAACCGGACCCCTCCCCCGTATCTTCAGCGTCCTTCTGACCAGGGACCGCCTTCCCATCATTCCTGCTATCGGGTCCTGCATGGCCTTGAGCAGATTGTTCTGAATGCGGGTCACCCTTCGAGGCCAGATGGGTCCGGTCACCTGATACGTGCGGATCCTGAGCTGACGGAGTGGACTCCTCGGACCCGCTTATGCCGCCATCCTCATCCGCAGCGTATCCGTGTGCAACAAGGGCTTCGGCCACGCCAGGATTTTCACGGATGACATGCATGCCGAAGGCATTCAAAGAACGGATGGGATCATACTCGTCGACCAAGGCGTCCATGACGATCTGATCCTGATACTTGCCGTTCTCGGCGTCCCAGAGCGCATCACGGGAGGTGCCCGAAATCATGAATCCCAAGGACTGATAGACGGAGATGGAGCGTGTGTTTTTCTCTGGCACAGCCACCCAGATCCGGTGCAGGCCCAGACCCGTAGGAGCGGCAGCGTACCCGTAGGTCATGATTCTGGGCATGGCATCCCGGGAGTAGCCGCGCCCTCGGAAATGCCTGCCCAGGACCACCTGGATCCTGGCTGAACGCGACCAGCCGTCCACGTCGATCAGGAAGATCATGCCGATGACTCCCTTGGTGGCATCGGCATCGGGCGAGCCGTCCTGGTCGGTGTCCGCATCAGTGACCATGGCCCAGGCCAGGGTGCGACGGGACTCGGGGTCGCCCACGCCTGAATCACGGGCGGCCAGGCCCTTGGACCAGGCCACCGACCGACGCACCCAAGCGTTGACGACGGCTCGTTCGGCGCTTGGTCCCTTACCGGTGATGCCGGTGGAATTATAGAAGGCCTCCAGCTGATCCATTGCCGTCAGATCGGCGATAACCGCCGGACGCAGGTGCAACATCTCGCCCCGGATATAGGGGATCTCGATCCGGTCGGGCAGCTGTCGGCTCGCCACATCGTCAGGTCTCTCAGCTTGCGTTTGCGGTCGGTTATTGTCCCTGCCGCTCATAGACATCACGTCACCTCCATGGTCGCCACCTTGCGATGGCAATCAATTGTAATCCCTCGCCCCTGGGAAAACCATGAGAAGCCGGGCAGGTCCGCCGGTCTGAACCCGATGGAATCAGGTCGGCGGACCGGGCCTGATCAGGACTTAGCGATGCGCTCCATGACGATCTTGCTGACTGCCTTGGCATCGGCCTGACCTTTGGTGGCCCGCATGACCGCTCCGATAATAGCGCCCATGGGCTTCATATTGCCGCCCTTGAGCTTGGCCACGATGTCCGGGTTGTCCTTGAGGGCCTGATCGACGGCTGCGTCCAGAGCCCCGTCATCCGAAACCACCTGGTACCCGTGCTTCTTGACAACCTCGGCGGGCTTGCCTTCTCCTGCCAACACGCCGGAGACGGTCTGCTTGGCCAGCTTGTCGTTGAGCTTGCCGTCAGCAATCAGCTGCTCCACATCGGCGACATCCTGAGCCGAGATGGGCAGTTCCTGCAGGCTGACCCCACGGGTGTTGGCCTCGCGGGAGATCTCGCCCAGCCACCACTTGCGGGCTCCGGCAGCCGTAGCGCCGGCCTTGACCGTGTCCTCGATCAGATCCACGGCGTCGGCGTTGACTGCGTCCTGCATCTGACGGTCGGTGAAGTCCCACTCCTTCTTGAGACGGGCGCGGCGCTCACGCGGCATCTCAGGCATCTGGGCCTTGAGCTCCTCGATATGGTCCTTGGTCACATGGACCATGACCAGGTCAGGGTCAGGGAAGTACCGGTAATCGTTGGCATCGGTCTTGACCCGGCCGCCGGCGGTGGTCTGCGTGGACTCATCCCAGTGGCGGGTCTCCTGCAGCACCTCCCCGCCGGACTCCAGCAGGGCGGCCTGACGGCGGATCTCGTAGGTCAGCGTCTTCTCGATGCCCTTGAAAGTGTTGACATTCTTGGTCTCCGACCGGGTTCCCAGAGGGGCGTCCGGCCCGGCGTGCAGGGAGACGTTGACGTCAGCGCGCATGTTGCCCTGCTCCATCCGGGCGTGGGAGATGCCCAGGGCCCGGACGATGTCGCGGATGGCCCGAACGTAGGCCCCGGCCACCTCTGGGGTGCGTGCCCCGGCGCCCTCGATGGGCTTGGTCACGATCTCGACCAGGGGCACGCCGGCACGGTTGTAGTCCACCAGGGAGTGGTCGGCGCCTTCGATGCGGCCGTCGGCACCGCCCACGTGGGTGTTCTTGCCGGCATCATCCTCCACATGGGCCCGCTCGATGGGCACACGGAAAATGCTCCCGTCGTCCAGCTCCACGTCCAGGTAGCCCTCGCCATTCAGGGGCTTGTCATACTGGGAGATCTGATAGTCGCGGGGCATGTCCGGGTAGAAGTAGTTCTTCCGGGCGAACTGGCTCCACTCGTTGACCTTGCAGTGCAGGGCCAGGCCGAGCTTGACCGCATAGTCGATGGCGGTCTTGTTGACTACGGGCAGGCTGCCGGGCAGACCCAGGGAGACCGGGGTCAGCTGGGTGTTGGGCTCGCCGCCGAACTCGATATGGGCCGGGCAGAAGAGCTTGGTGTTGGTGCAGAGCTCGACGTGGACCTCCAGGCCGAACACCGGGTCGTACTTGGCCACGGCATCGGCGTACTTCATCAGTTTTTCAGCCATTATGATTCCGTTTCCTTCCGATGCCTACTTGGTCGAATCCTGAGCCAGGCCATCCAGCCAGGGGGTGGACAGCTTCTTGGAGATGGGCCCGCCCCACTGCTCCTCCAGGGCTGCCTCAAGAGCGGCGGCAGGCCGGTACATGACCTCGTCGCGCATCTGGGGGGCGAAGAACTGGAAGCCGACAGGTAATCCGTCGTCGCTAAGCCCGGCAGGAATCGACATGGCTGGAGTGCCGGCCAGGTTGGCCGGAATGGTGGCCACATCGTTCAGATACATGGCCAGCGGGTCGTCCATCTTCTCGCCGAAACGGAAGGCCGTGGTCGGCGATGTGGGAGAAACCAGGACGTCGGCCTGTTCGAAGGCCTTCTCGAAGTCGCGGATGACCAGGGTGCGGACCTTCTGAGCCGAGCCGTACCAGGCGTCGTAGTAGCCGGCGGACAGGGCGTAGATGCCCAGGATGATCCTGCGCTTGACTTCGTCGCCGAACCCGGCTTCACGGGTGGCAGCCATCATATTGGCAGCCGTCTGGGGCACGCCCTCGGGGGGCATGACCCGCAGGCCGTAGCGCATGCCGTCGTAACGGGCCAGGTTGGAGGAGACCTCGGAGGGCATGATGATGTAGTAGGCGGCCAGCGCGTAGGGGAAGTGCGGGCAGGAGACCTGGACCACCTCGGCGCCCATGGACTCCAGCAACGAAACGGCCTCGTTGAAGCGGGCCTCGACGCCGGGCTGGTAGCCCTCGCCGCCCAGCTCCTTGACCAGACCCACCTTGAGACCCTTCAGATCGCGCTTCTGGCCCTGACGAGCAGCCTGGGCCAGAGGGGGAACCGGCTTGGGAATGGATGTGGAGTCCCGGCGGTCGTAGCCGCCGATGACCTCCTGCAACAGGGCCGCATCCAGCACGGACCGGGAAACCGGACCGATCTGATCCAGGGAGGAAGCCATGGCGATGGCCCCGAACCTGGAGACGCCGCCGTAGGTGGGTTTGACGCCTACGGTGCCGGTCAGGGATCCGGGCTGGCGAATGGATCCACCGGTGTCGGTGCCCAAGGCCAGCGGAGCCTCAAAGGCACCGACAGCCGAGGCCGAGCCGCCGCCTGAACCGCCCGGAACCCGCTCGGTGTCCCAGGGGTTGTGTGTGGTTTTGAAGGCTGAGTGTTCAGTGGAGGATCCCTGAGCGAACTCGTCCAAGTTGGTCTTGCCCAGAATGGGCATCCCTGCAGCCTTGAGCTTCTTGATGACGGTGGCATCGTAAGGCGGCACCCATCCCTCAAGGATCTTGGATGCGGCCGTAGTGGGGATGCCCTCGGTGACGATCATGTCCTTGATGGCAATGGGCACGCCGGCCAGTTCCGGCAGCCCCTCGGCGCCTTCATGAGCCAGACGCTGATCGAAGGCGTCGGCCTGCTCCAGGGCCTGATCGGCGCTGACCTGCAGGAATGCATCAATGCTGGGTTCGGCGGCCTCGATCACATCCAGATGGGCCTGAACCAGTTCACGGCTGGAGACCTGCCCAGATCGCAGCTGCGCGGCCATATCGGAGGCGGAATGCTTGACCAATTCTTCCTGTGCGCTCATCGTCTCACTCCTCACCCAGAATGCGCGGGGCCACAAACATGCCCGACTCGGTGACCGGGGCCCCCGAAAGGGCAGCCTCCTGGGTCAGCGGCTCTTCAGCCTCATCGGGGCGCAGGTAGGCTTCCAGAGGAATGGGATTGGCAGTGGGCGGCACATCATCGCCGGCCACCTCCTGGACCTTGGTGATGGAATCGGCGATCACATTGAGCTCGCCCTTGAGGCGGTCGGCCTCCTGATCGGTCAAGGCGATTCGGGCCAGATCGCCCAAGTGCTTGATCTCTTCACGTGTAAAAGTTGGCATACCACTTATCATATGGGTGCTCTATGACACGCAGAAGACAGGGTCAAACGATGTCTGCACGCCGGAAGACCAGGGTTCCCAGAGCACAGCACAGGGCTGTCCAGACCGTCAGAATCAGGCCCGCCTGCCACCAGGTCGGCCACCATCCGATGCCTGCTTCTGGCGCCCAGCCCAGACCTGAGAGGAAGGTGCCCAGCAGACTGGCGGGGGTCAGCCTGAAGAGGGTCTGCAGCCAGCCGGCATGAGGGATTAAACCCCGCAGAAGGTACAGAATCAGCGGCAGGACCACAGTCAGCCCCAAGAACAAGCCGATCCCGCCGGCCTTGGATCGACTCAAGGCTCCCAGACCCAGGCCCATCAAGGCAAAGAGGACCAGCAGGAGCGGGCCGCCCAGCAGATCAATCAGCGCAAGCCCAGGCTGGTAGGCGGGCAAGGCGCCGGATTTGCCTGGCAGAAGCAGGGTTGCCAGGATCCAGCTGATCAGCAGGCCCACCTGTGCCGCCAACCAAGTCAGCAATGTCAAGGCAAGACCCTTGGCCATCAGGACCATGCCTCGACGAGGGTTGGCCATCAGCGTGCTCTCAATGGTGTCGCCAGAAAACTCGCGTGTAAGGACCAGAACCCCCAGAATGCCCGCCATGATCATGGCCGGAAACAGGCCGGAAGCAACGGCCAGCCAGAAAACGTCACCGGAGGCAAACACGAGATGGGCTGGGAAGTCATCGATCTGCCGGTCCAGGCCAGCCAAGACCCTGGTCGCACGAGCCATCAGGCCGGTGCTCAACGGCTGCAGCAACGTGATGATCAGCAGCAGGACCCAAGTCGATTGCAGGGAGAACATCTTGCGCAGCTCCCCTCGGACCGCCCCGGAAAGGGTCAACTGACCGGATGGACGACGCGAATCCAGGAAGGGCAGCCCCGAGGTTCGACGCAGCCGAGTGAAGTCGGAACCATGCCGTGGAGTTGCGTAATCAGGCTCTGCGGCTACCTCTCGCCGGCTCCGACGGGCTCGGCGACCGTTGTCGGCACTCATGGCCGTGCCTCCGGATCACGCTGCCGCGCATCCCTTCCTCCGTGAATGACGCCCTTGTAGGCCTGTTCCAGGGACACTTCCTCCTGCTGAAACTCGTAGAGCACCACACCCTCCTGGGCCAGAATCGAGGCTGTGGAAGCCAGGGGCGCACCCTGGATGCGGAAGCGGGCGGCATCGGGAGGACAGTGCTTGTCCGGGGGCAGACGGGTGATGCTGATTCCGGCAGCCGTGGCCAGGGCGGCCTTTAATTGGTCAGGCTGTGGCGTCACCGCATAAATGGAGTCACGGGAGTGCTCGCCGATGAACTGGGCCACGGTCGTTCTCTCTAGGATCCGTCCTTTGGCGATGATGACCAGATCGTCAGCGATTTGAGCTACCTCGTCAATCTTACGGGAGCTTAGGAGGACTGCCCGGCCCTGTGAGGCAAGACTGCGCCAGATGCCCCTCATCCGCTCGGTTCCCTTCGAATCCAGAACCAGATTGTGGGGGTCGCCCAGAAGGGCTGCAGCCAGGGCCAGCCGCTGACTCATCCCCAGAGAAAGGGAGCCCATCGGCCTGTCGGCGACCGATTGCAGGCCAACCATCTCCAGTACCTGATCCACCCGACGGTGATCAATGCTATTGACCGCGGCCAAGGCCAACAGGTGATCCCTGGCCTTGCAGGCAGAACGGGCCTCGCTTGGATTCAATACTGCCCCCGCCGTCCGCATGGGCGATGAGAGCCGGACGAAGGGATGGCCATCGAACAGGGCCCTGCCTGCATCAGGGCGAACCAGCCCCAGAGCGATGCGCAGAGCAGTCGACTTACCAGCGCCTTTGGGCCCCACAAGCCCAGTCACCCGACCGTCCCTGGCCGTGAAGGAGACACGGTTCAGTACCTTGTGGGAGCCGTAGCGCTTGGTCAGCGAGTCGATGACGATCATGGACCTGCCACCTCCGCATGCTGACAGATCCAGGAGTGCATGGCTACGGCAGCCGCAGCCCCGGCGTTGATGGAGCGCACCGATCCGAACTGGGAGATGTAAACTACATCGTCCGCCAACTCCAAGGCCTTCTCGGACAGCCCTGGCCCCTCAGCGCCGAACATGAGCAGGCAGCGACTGGGAAAGCGGTAGGTCTCCATGGGTACGGCCCCGGGGACGTTGTCGATGGCGATCATACGGGGCATGGACTCCCCCTGCCTGGCTGTTTCTTCTCGCAGAGCGGTCGCCATGGTTGCTATGTCGGGGTCGTGGACCACGTGCTGGTAGAGCTCGGTCATCAGCGAGCCCTTGCGGTTCCATTTGTGAGGTCCGACGATATGGACGCGGCTGGCGGCGAAGGCATTGGCTGTGCGGACCATGGAGCCGATATTGAAGTCGTGGGTCCAGTTCTCCACAGCCACCTCAAACTCATGACGACCCCGGCGATCCAGGTCATCCCGGATGGCCTCGACCTTCCAGTAGCGGTATCGGTCCAGGACGTTGCGGCGATCCCCTTGATCCAGCAGTGCGCGGTCATAGCGCGGGTCAGTCGGCATGGGCTGCTCAGGATGCTCTTCCTGCCAGGGGCCGACCCCCACCTGCCGGAAGACCGGCTCATCTGAGGCCATGGCCGCTCGGGTCACTGGATCAGGCTCCCTCATGATCGCTCCGGGGAATCGTCGGCCGCACCGACGAATTGATCCTCCTGGTAGGCACAGATGAAAGGCAGCCGTTGCCGGGATCCGTCCACCGGATCGACCACCTGAATGCTGCCGCCTGTCCGGCCGCCCACCAGCGAAGCGATGGCCAGCGTCTCCGCGCCCTGGCGCTGGATGATCCCGCAGTCAAGATTGAGCTCGTTGTTCTTGCCCAAGGTGACCAGGGATGAAGTCTGCACGTAGGATTTCCTGCCCAGCCAAGCATCCAGCAGGATGACGCGCCTGCCCTTGATGGACGGGCCTTTGATGGAGGGGTAGACGAAGTCCATGACGAAGGCGTCCAAATCCTGCCCGCGCGAGGCCGCTGCATGAAGCATGGCATCAGCCAGTGGCACAGCAGCAGCGGTAAGCGCCCCGACCGCATCGAAGTCGTCGACCGAATATCCTGCATCTTCCAGGGTGTCCAGAAGAACATGCCCGGCCAGTTCGGCCCCGCGGTGGTGAAAGGTGACCCCGCTGAGCTCGGTGAAGGGACGCCCGCCGATCTCCTGGGCAAGGAGCGCACGGAGCTGGTCGACAGGCTCAGGCAGGTTTGTTCCGGATTCGCGCCCAATCAGATCCGGCGACCCAGTGGGCCTGAAGGATGAACCCTCTTGTCTCTTCGTTGCCTCGTTCATGCTTATCAGATTAGCGCCGGAGGCCCCTAAGCGATACTCACTGCCCTTGGTCGGAAAGAACCTCCGGAGCCGTCAGCTCTCTGATGTTGCCCTTGTCCGAATCGATCATATCGACCGAATCGATGACCTTGGCAGGATCCATCTGCTGCAGCTTGCGGGCGGTGACCAGAACCCGCGACTCCAAGGAGGAGGCGAACTTGTTGTAGGCAGTCACCGTGGCAGTGATGGAGCGCCCCAGTTTGTTGGCCCGATCGCCCAGAACCACAAAGCGGTCATAGAGCTCGTGGGTGAGCGTGAAGAGGGTGCGGGCGTCCTCGGACAGGTTCTGCTGCTGCCAGGCGTAGGCCACCGACTTGAGCACAGCCCAGAGGGTCACCGGCGAGGTCAGGGCCACCTTCTGCGCAAAGGCATCGTCCATCAGGGTGGGGTCCACCTCCAGGGCGGCCTGCAGAAGGGAATCGTTGGGGATGAAGGCCACCACGAAGTCCGGGGCCGTTTCGAAGGCGTTCCAGTACTCCTTGTCGGCCAGGGCCTTGACATGCTCGCGCAGGGCCCGGGCATGCGCCTTGAGCAGTTCGTCCCGGCGGTGCAGCTCGTCATCCGAAGCGGTGTCGGGGATCTCGCAGGCCCGCTGGTAGTCGGAATAGGGGGCCTTAGCATCAATGGGGATGGTCTTGCCGCCAGGCAGGTGAACCACCATGTCAGGACGCAGGACACGTCCATCCGAGGCAGTGACCACCACCTGGGTGTCGAAATCCACATGTTCCAAGAGCCCCGCCGACTCGACGATATTCCTGAGCTGAGCCTCGCCCCAAGCGCCGCGCACCTTGTTGTTGCGCAGGGCCGAAGCCAGGGAGCTGGTCTCCTTGTCCAGTCTCCCCTGCTGCTCACCCAGACTCTTCAGCTGCTGTCCCAGAGAACCCATCTCCTGTTTGCGGCCCTCCTCGATCTGGGCCACCTTGTGCTGGAGGGCATCCAGGTTCTTCTGTACCGGAGCCAAGGCCGAGAGCACCTTGCTCTCCTCCTCCAGATTCTGAGCCTGCCTGCGCCGTTTCTCCTCCTCCTGAGCCTGGGCACGGCGACGCTCCTGCTCGATTCTGATCTGCTCGGCCTGCTGGGCCTGGGCCAGCTGGGATTTGACAAAGGAGAGTTCGCGGTTCAGGCCATCCACCTTGGTCCGAGCCTCCACCAAGGCCGCCTCGGATCCATGGAGCCGGTCCTGGGCCTGATCCAGCTGCGAGCGCAGCTCATCCACCTGGCTATCAGACCCCATGCCGACGGCCCTGCGGCCCTGGGTACGACCCAGGGCATACCCGGCCAACCCTCCCAGGACCATACCGATCAGCAGGAGAAACACCACCATGACCACTGATGACGTAGAATCGAACATATGTTCTAGTAAACCCCCAAGGCTGGACCCCAAGGTCGTGCCGGCCCGGCAGGCTGTCGACGGTAGTCCGAAAATTCGTTTTTTCCGCAAGGAATCGGCCTTGAAACCAGTGCCAGGCCCCGACGACGGGCAGAATAGGAAATATCAAGGGGTTGGAGCAAGACCGAAGGAGATCCGTGGGTATCGATATCTTCCTGGCGATAGCCGATCTGGTCGTGGCCTGTGCGGTCACCTGGCTGATCATCTGGTACTTCCTTATGCCGTCGGCTCATGTCCATGGCCAGGATGCAGGCACGGGCTCCCCAGCCAACCGTGCTTGGCGCGATCCCGAGGATTGGGGCAGGTGGGGGGCCGATCTGGACTCCCGCGGTCATCGTCTGATCAGGCCGACCATCGTCAGCGCCCTGCTCACCGCGCCCGTCCTGGTTCTGGATCTGTTCGATCGTTTCGGCCCCGATTTGCTACCCTCTTGGCTGACCAGCCCCTGGGTGCAGGCTATTCTGATAACTCCAGTCTTCTTCTACTGCGGCCGTGGAATACTCACGGACGGCTGGAAGGCCATGACCGAGCACCGCTGCAGCCCCGACCTCCTGGCCATGCTGGCCACAAGCCTGGCCTACCTGTACAGCCTGGTCACCTGCCTAGCCGGATCCCAGCTGCCGGAAGGCTCCCGATCCCCCTACTTCGATCTGATCGGCGTGGTCATCACCCTCCTCTTGCTGGCTCGGGTCATCGGCACCAGAATGGAAGCCTCCTTGGTGGCCTCGTTGAACCACCTGACGGAGATACGGCCAGCCTCAGGCCTGGTAGCCGATCCGGAACATCCGCAATCCATCCCCGCCCAGATCCTTGCACGTGACCGGATCCGCCCAGGCGATCTGCTCCTGGTACGCACAGGTGAGCGGCCCGCTGCTGACGGAGTTGTGGAATCAGGGTCGGCCCTGGTGGACGACAGCGAGCTGACAGGCGGTGACAGACCCCGGCCATGCGGGCCCGGCGACCGGATCCTGGCCTCCAGCATGATTCTGGAGGGCCGACTGTCCATTCGCGCTGATGCTGTCGGCGACAACACCTACGCAGCCAGGCTCGCGAAGATCATCCCCCAGGCCCTGGTCGAGCGATCCCCGGACATGCGCAGGATGGATCGGATCGTCCACACAGCCATCGCCATGATCATGATCCTGGCTGTCTGGGCCTTCATGCTCTGGCTCATGCTGGGTCCGCAGCCCCACCTGGCCCATGCTGTAGGCAATGCCGTCTGCGTGCTGACCATCGCCTGCCCTGCTGTCGCAGCCATGACCATCCCCATGGCCTTCCGAACCAGTCTGGAGACGGGCCTGGCCCACGGCCTGCTCTTCACCTCGCCACGAGCCATGAACCGCCTGGGCCGGGTGCGGACCCTGATTCTGGACGACTCCTCTCTACTGGACCCCGACGACTCGGAGGGCCAAGGGGTGCATACGGAATCCCTGACCCGAACCGCCACCCATCTACGCGCCCTGCGGGTAAGCAGCCTGATCCTGGATGGAAGCCGCCAGCCGGACGACAGGATTGAGCGTGCAGCCCGTCAGGCTGGCGTGGACATGTTGATCACCCAGCTGACACCCGAGCGCAAACGCGAATGCATGGATAGACTCAACCACGATCTGACCCGGACCAGCAGGGGCGTTCCGGCGGATCGGACTGGACAAAACGCCACCTCCACCGGGGAACAGGGCCGAACCAGACTAGTGGCTTTGGCAGCTGCGACAACCGCCGATCATGAGCTGACAGACAAGGCCCGAGTAAGCATCGCTCTGGGTCCCCAGCTTCAGGCAGATGCGGACGGTACAGACCCGATGCAACCGGATCTCATCCTGCACCAGGGCGATCTGGACGGAACCGGCAGGGCCATAGAACTGAGCCGGGCCACAACCCAGGTCATCAGGCAGAACCTGACCTGGTCCACTGTCTACAACATCATCGCCCTGGTCGTTGCCACCGGAATTTGCCAACCTTTCCTTGGCTGGATGCTCAACCCCATGATCGCGGCAGTGACAGGGGCCCTGTCCACCATTCTGGCCATGCTCAACGTTCGTCGTCTACACCGGCTGCGGCACCTGCGCCGCCGCTGGCTGCGCCTCGCCCTGATCGACACGGACCAACTTCCGACGGTCGCGGCACGGCGACCCCAGGTCATCGTCGACAGCCAGTGGGAATCCATGCAAGAGGGCCAGGATCCGGCGGCCGCCATGGACTGAATCCCCATAGAGCACAGTAGGCGATATACCAAAAGGGTCGGCACCGGGGATTATCCCCGGTGCCGACCCTAATTGATCTCAGCGAGACTGGGCCTCATCCTGATCGTCGCCACGAGCGGCATGACGGCCACGGCCACCATCGCGTCCGCCATCGCCGGCATCAGCATCGGCATCGCCATCAGCCGTCACATCGTCGACCGTGACCGAGTCGTCCACCAGATTCTCGGTGGGCCAGGCGGTCAGCTCCAGGTGGTCGCCGCCGGTCTGGTCCACCAGAACCGTGTCGCCGTCGTGAACCTTGCCAGCCAGCAGCATCCTGGCCAGCTGATCGCCCACCTCGGTCTGCACCAGCCGACGCAAGGGACGAGCGCCGAAGGCCGGGTCATAGCCCATGTTGGCCAGCCACTCCCTAGCAGAGTCGGTGACATCAAGGGTGATGCGCCGGTCGGTCAGCCGCTGGGCCACCTGCTTGACCTGGATGTTCACAATGGAACCCAGCTCGTCGCGGGTCAGCGGATGGAAGATGACCAGATCGTCCAGCCGGTTGATGAACTCAGGCTTGAAGTTGGCGTGCACGGCATCCATGACCGCCTTGCGCTTGCCCTCCTCGTCCAGGTCGTCCCGAACCAGGAACTGCGAGCCCAGGTTGGAGGTCATGATCAGGATGGTGTTCTTGAAGTCCACCGTCCTGCCCTGGCCATCGGTCAGCCTGCCGTCGTCCAAAACCTGCAGGAGCAGGTCGAAGACCTCAGGGTTGGCCTTCTCCACCTCGTCGAAGAGGACCACCGAGTAGGGCCGCCTACGCACGGCCTCGGTCAGCTGACCACCCTCCTCATAGCCCACGTAGCCGGGGGCAGCGCCGATCAGACGAGAGACCGAGGCCTTCTCCATGTACTCTGACATATCGATGCGGACCATGGCCTTCTCGTCGTCGAAGAGGAAGTCGGCCAGGGCCTTGGCCAGCTCCGTCTTGCCTACTCCAGTGGGGCCCAGGAACATGAAGGATCCGGTAGGCCTGTCAGGGTCGGCGATGCCGGCACGCGAGCGCCGGACCGCGTCGGATACCGCATGGATGGCCTCCTGCTGGCCGACCACCCGCTTGCCCAGGTAGTCCTCCATATGCAGGAGCTTCTCGTTCTCGCCCTCCATGAGCCGTCCTACGGGAATCCCAGTCCAGTCAGAGACGATCTCCGCCACGGAATCCGCATCAACATGGTCGGGAACCATGGGCTCCTGCGCCGGACCGCCGGCGATGTCAGCCCCATCGGGACCCGCATCGTTGGCGGTATTCTTGGCCTGCTCGGCCGCGTTCTCCGCCTGGGCCAGCTGCTTGCGAATGCCGGGGATCTCTCCATAGAGGATGCGGGAAGCCTTCTCCAGGTCGCCCTCACGGGTGGCCTTGTCAGCTTCGACCCTCTTGGCATCCAGCTGGGCGCGCAGGTCGCCGACCTTGTTATGGCCAGCCTTCTCATTCTCCCAACGGGCCTTGAGACCCCCCAGCTTCTCGCGGGAGTCCGCCAGCTCGGCCTGCAGCTTGCTCAGACGGTCCTTGGAGGCCGGGTCATCGGCCTTCTTCAGCTGCATCTCCTCCATCTCCAGACGGGTGACACGACGTTGAAGCTCGTCGATCTCCTCAGGCTGAGAGTCCAGCTCCATCCGCAGGTGGGCAGCGGCCTCGTCAACCAGGTCGATGGCCTTGTCCGGCAGCTGACGACCAGAGATGTACCGGTTGGACAGCGTAGCTGCCGCGACCAGGGCATCATCCCCGATGGTCACCTTGTGGTGGGCCTCGTAACGCTGCTTGAGGCCACGCAGGATGGCCACGGTATCCTCCACGGAGGGCTCACCCACGAAGACCTGCTGGAAGCGGCGCTCCAGAGCCGGGTCCTTCTCGATGTTCTCACGGTACTCGTCCAGGGTGGTGGCGCCAATCAGGCGCAGTTCACCCCTGGCCAGCATGGGCTTGAGCATGTTGCCCGCATCCATGGATCCCTCGGCAGCACCAGCCCCGACGATGGTGTGGATCTCATCGATGAAGGTGATGACCTGACCGTTGGCGCTCTTGATCTCATTGAGGACGGCCTTGAGGCGCTCCTCGAATTCGCCCCGGTACTTGCTGCCAGCCACCATGGAACTCAGATCCAGGGAGATCAGCCTCTTGCCCTGCAGGGTGGTAGGTACGTCACCGGCCACGATGCGCTCGGCCAGACCCTCGACCACAGCGGTCTTGCCCACACCGGGCTCGCCGATAAGGACGGGGTTGTTCTTGGTCCGCCGGGACAGGATCTGCATGACACGACGAATCTCCTGGTCCCTGCCGATGACCGGGTCCAGCTTGCCCTCCTTGGCCTGGGCAGTCAGATCGGTGGAGTACTTCTCCAGGGCCTTGTAGGTACCCTCGGCATCCGGGCTGGTCACCTTGGCGCCGCCGCGCACCTGGGGCACGGCCTTGCGCAGGGTATCGGCCTGCAGACCGTTCCGATTCAGAATATCGGCGGCCTGCGAGGGACCCTGAGCGATGGCAATGAGCAGATGCTCGGTAGAGACGTACTCGTCCCCCATGGCCTGCATTTCCTTCTCCGCCTGGGCCAGGGCCATGCTGAGCTGACGACTGGCATCGGGCTGGGAGGCCGTGGATCCGCTGGCCGACGGCAGAGCCACCAGGGCCTGACGGACCTCGGCTCCGACTCGTTGGCTGTCGCCACCGGCCGCCTGGATCAGTCCAGGCACCACCCCGGACTGCTGACGCAGCAGCGAATCCAACAAATGGAGCACATCCACCTGGGGGTTGCCAGCCGCCGAGGCCGACTGGATAGCATCGCCGATGGCCTGCTGAGCCATGGTGGTGAAGTTTTCGTTCATAGAGCATCCTCCAACATTCTTCGGCGGGGCTAGCCGAATCACTCGACCGGGCCCCGTCACGGGTTCATCTGTCTTCTACAACAGCGAAATGAGGATACCTATTCCCAAACTTGAGCCTAAACGACTCAAGTTTTTACCTTGCGTGTTTTACTGTTTTTGGCTACTCGTCGATGACCACATTGCGCAGGTAGCCGATTCCCTCCACCTGGACCGTGGCCTCGTCGCGGTTTTTCAACGAACCTGTGGCGTTAGGGGTACCGGTCATGATGACATCGCCGGGCAGCAGGGTGGCAAAGCTGGAGATGAAAGCGATCTGCTCAGGAATGGAATGGATCAGGTTGGCGGTGGTGCCGCTGGCCCCGGGCACCTCTTCTCCGTTGAGCTTGAAGGAGATCTTCGCATCCCGATAGTCCAGGTCGGTCTCGATCCAAGGCCCAAGCGGGCAGGCGGTGTCAAAGCCCTTGCAGCGGGTCCACATGGGGTCGTTCTTCTGCAGATCGCGCAGGGTCACGTCGTTGACGCAGGTATAGCCCAGCACATGGTCCATGGCCTCGTTGACGCTCACCTTCCGGGCCATCCTGCCGATAACGACGGCAACCTCGGGCACGTAGTTCATGTCCTTACTGTAGGAAGGCTTGACGATGGGATCGTCAGGGCCGATGACCGAGGTGGAAGGCTTCATGAAGAGCATGAGCTTTTCCGGAGGCTCCGGGTTCGGGGACTGACCATGCTCGGCCATGTAGGCGGCGTGGGCGCGGTAGTTCTTGGCTGCCCCGTAAATCTTGGAAGGGATGACCGGAGCCAGCAGCCGCACATCCTCGTCGTCCAGGGGGTAGCGCTTGCCGGTGGGCTCGACCTGCTGGCCGGTCAGGGGGTAGCCGCTCAGCTCGACCAGGTAGTCCTTGCCGTCCTGCTTGTCAGTTTGGACAAAGGCGTATCGTGGGGTGTCCTTGTAGGAAAAACGCGCGATTCTCATAGGGCACAGTCTAGCCCCAGGCGGAGCCTCTTGACAGGATCGGGTTCCGAAACAGACAGTAGCTGGTCAGATAAAAGCCCGCGGACCAAAGATGGCCGTGCCTACACGGACCTCGGTCGACCCTTCAGCCACCGCATACTCCATGTCTCCAGTCATTCCCATGGACAGCATGGTGCAGGCGTCGGTGCCCGGCTCCCCCGAATCCCTGATGCGGTCGCGCAGACCGCGCAGATGGGCGAATCCGCTCCTGATGACGGCCTCGTCGTCCACATGTGCACCGACAGTCATCAGGCCCTTGAGCCGGATTCCCTCCATAGCGGCCAGCTCATAGGCCAGATCCAGGGCCTGGTCGGGAGCGCAGCCCGACTTGGCCTGCTCGCCGGACTCGTTGACCTCCAGGAGGATGCCCACAGTTCTGCCCGACGCCAGTGCCCGCGTGGCCAGCTTTCGAGCCAGCGAT
Organism: Bifidobacterium sp. W8112; assembly: GCF_016101425.1. NCBI lineage: Bacteria > Bacillati > Actinomycetota > Actinomycetes > Bifidobacteriales > Bifidobacteriaceae > Bifidobacterium > Bifidobacterium sp. W8112. The sequence goes on from NZ_JACFQN010000001.1 coordinate 804,918, forward strand.
GGCCCGTCGACCGACTCGACCGTGTCGACATATGGCAGGATCTTATTGATCTTGTTTGATTGGAGCTGCCCGATCAGATGGAAGCCCACGCTGGGTGAATCGTTATCCGCAGCATCGGTGCCAAGGGCCAGTCCCTTGTCCCGACAGAGCTCCAACAATCCCTGGGCCTTGGCGGTGACCTCCTGGGGACGGTTCTCACCGATTCGACGCACCCCGGCATCAATGGCTGCCATGATCTCGCCCACATCGCGGGTCTTGGTGGCCGCCAGCAGTGTCACCGAGCCTTCTTTTCGACCAGCGGAGTCCTCCGCTTTGGCGATCCTGTCAGCCACGCGCTTGACACCATCCGCAATCTGCCGGGCTCGTTCCTGGCTAACCTGCCGATTGCCCAGATCCTTGTGGTCCATATAGGCGACCATGACCCGCTACCTCCTTAAAAATCCGGAAGCCTTGACTGAGGCCATGGTAGCCAGTGGCTCATACCGGAAAGACTGGTGAGCCGGGATCGAAAACCTACAGACTCGGCTTTAGGTCAGAAACGTTCAGCTCGCTCAGATCCAGCTGTCGGTCCCTGCGGTCAGCGGCCAGTGTGTTCCACGTGAAACCATCGAGCAGTTCCTGCGCGCTGGCAGGTCTGGGCCGTTCCAAGAGTCCCAGGAGCCAGCCACAAACCCCCAGCACTTGCCTGGCCGACCAACCATTTTTTCTGAGCGACCCCAGATCCGGCGATCCGAAACGCTTGGACATCCGTCTGCCGTCTACGCCATCAATCAGCGGCAAATGAGCGTACTGAACACGAGGAGCCTGCGGCTGCAGGTGGTACCTGATCCACACCTGGATGGCTGTGGACCTGAGCAGGTCCCTTCCTCGCACAATCTGATTGACCCCCATGGCCAGGTCATCCACCGTCACCGCCAGCTGGTAGGAAACCAAGCCGTCCGAACGTCTGACGACCACATCGCCGACCTGCCTGGACAAATTGAAGGACTGCGGGCCAAAGATCAGATCGTCGAAGCAACAGATGGCATCCGACTCGTCGGGCTGATCAGGGACTGCGATTCGGAGGCTGTGCCGCTGCCCTTGAGCCAGCCTTTCACTGACCACCTGGGGGGAAAGTCCTCGGCAGGTACCCGGATAGACAATGAACCCGTCGCCTTCATTCGGCGCCGATGCCGCGCGGATGTCGGCACGGGAGCAGAAGCAGGGGTAAATCAGGGACTGCCCGCCAATTAATTGCGACGATTCCAGTAATTTCAATGCCTGATGGTAAGCATCGGCGCGCTGGGACTGGTAGACCACCTCGCCATCCCAGTCCAATCCCAGCCAGGCCAGGTCATCCATGATCCAACGGTCAGCGTCCTTGACCACCCGCGGCGTATCTATGTCTTCAATGCGAAGCCGCAGTACCCCGCCAGACCCTTGCGACCTGACACCCAGCCAGGCCGCCAGACATGCATAGATATTGCCCAGATGCATCCGCCCAGTCGGCGAAGGCGCCAACCTTCCTACGACCTTGGCCTGACCGGCCTGGCTCACTCTCGGTTCTCCCTTGTGCATACCGACATGCTTGCATACCACCAGGTCATTGAGGAGCCATCAGTCAGCCAAACTATTGCATGCCTTTGAATGGCCCCAGGCAAATGCTCAGAAGCTGTCGAGCAGACGGTCGATCTCCTCGAAGTGCTTGACCTTAGGACGCCAGACCGGCTTGCCACGAACGATGACCAGCTTGGGATCAGCCAGGGTCCGCACATTCTTGGCAGGATCCTCGTCGAGGACGATCAGATCCGCATCCTTGCCCGTATCGACCGAGCCAGTAACATTGTCGAAGCCCAGGTTGCGGGCATTGACCTGGGTGGCAGCGTGGAAGGCCTGCGCCGGGGTGAAATCGGCATACCGCACCAGATAGTCGAGTTCCCGCCAAGTGCCGTACTGAGGCACGAAGGTCATGCCGGTGTCGGTGCCAACGCCGACGGCAATGCCGTTCTCATGAGCCTGCTTGGCGCTCTTGACCATACCGTCGACCACCAGTTCGGAATTGCCGCGTACTATATCGCTGATCCCCAGCTCCTGCTGGCTGATCTTGACCAGAGGCAGCCCGGCGGACAGGGTGGGGTCCAAGGCCGAGAAGCCGCGAAGCGAGCGCGGATTGTCAAGGAAGAGCCCAATCATCTCGTCATCCAGAGCGCTGCCGTGCTCGATGGTATCCACTCCCGCCTTGAGAGCGGCCTTGACCCCCTCGGGGCTCTGAGCGTGTGCTGCGACGAGCACACCAAACTCATGGGCCTCATCGCAGACAGCGGCCATTTCCTCCTCGGTCATCTGCGGGCTACCGGCCTCGCCAAGCTTGGTGGCATCGGTCACGCCGCCTGTCGCAGCCACCTTGATGGCATTGACCCCATGGTCCAGGTTCTCCCTGGTCCGACGCCTGGCCTCTTCGGGAGAGGAGCAGGACAGAGCGATGAAGGGATCGCCATGACCTCCAGGAATTGCCAGGAGCGGGCCGGCAGCCAGCATGCGCGGGCCGGTCAGCTCGTCGGCATCAATCTTGTCGCGCAGACGAACCGCCTCATAGCCCACATCGCCCAAGGTACGAATGGTCGTCACGCCCGAGTTCAACAGGGTGGAGACGTTGCCTTTGATCCTGGCATCCATAAGCACTCTGCCGGCGGGGCTGTGCACCACTTTCAAAGCAGCGTCGACCACGCGCGGCGACAGGTCAGTACCGCCGGACAGGGGCTTGCCGTCGGCAAAAAGATGGGTATGGGCATTGATGAGTCCAGGTGCCACAAACTTGCCCGTAGCGTTGATCCGGTGATATCCGGAAGGCACATAGGCCAGCGGGGTCGGGCAGACCTGTTCTATCCGGCCGTCCGCGGAAACCAGAACAGACATATCCTTCTGGACCGTGCCTTGTTCATCGCCGGTCGCAATACTGGCATGCTCAAGCACAAACGGCTCGCGCTCTTTCCTGCCTTGAAGACGCCCCATGGTCGTACCTGCCTTCCCATCTCCGATGCACTCTTTGCGAGGAATCGGGCATATATGGTCAATCATATCCATGGCGGGGCGAACCATTCAAGCAGGACAAGCATGACACACAGACAGTGGATCCCATTCAGGCGCACCCTGCCACGGGAACTAGACCGCAATTCCCGAATACCGCCATGAAGGACTGTCCAAGGGGCGGGAAACATTCACAGTCATCGCCAGAGGCCACCACCGACCTTCCTGAGCGGGAATGTTACCTGGAGTCCGGCACGCTGTTGATGACGAACTCTATTTCGGAATATGCCGGCGGTTGAAGAGCCACGCCGAATGCCACCACCGAGCCGAATCCGTCGAAGACGGTGGAATCCATAGCCAGCACGGGCCGACCCTTGTCCACGTGAAAGTACCCGGCTATCCGTGAATCGACATTCTCGATGCGGACCACGACCTCGTTCCTGGCGAGCCTGACGTCGTATCGTCCTTCGATGAAGTCATAGAGGGATCCGTCGGAGAAATCATGCTCAAGTATCTCCGGAAACTCTGCATCCGGCAGGTAGGTGCAGACATATTGCTGTAGGTTGCCATTGACATAGCGCAACCGCTCCAGCTCGATCAGGTCCGCTTCAGCCTCCAGACCCAGCTTTGATGCAATATCGGCTTTCTTGACAATCCTGTTGCCCAGCACTCGGGTCTTGACCGTTCTGCCCAGGTCATGCTGCTGACGCCAGAAGCCTCTGATGCGGCCGTTGATCACCTCGCGGGAGGAAGTGGGCGACTTCAGCTTGAAGGTTCCCTTGCCCTGGCTACGAACGATCAGCCCCTCACGAATCAGATCTTCGATGGCATGGCGAACCGTGATCCGACTGACCTTGTACCGTGCGCAAAGTTGGGACTCAGTAGGTAGCTGCGCCCCTTCTTTCATCCGTTTGACGCTTCCGCGCAAATGGTCTCGCACGGACACATACTTGGGAATTCCATCTACCATTGCAAAACCGACCCACCTGATATTTCCTTGCTTTCATGAATCGAAATCCCGCGGCCTGTGCCAATCGAGACTTGCTTCGTTCAATGATTGCAGAAGCCCCTTGTCTCTGCCTTGCACAGGGGCCAAACTGAAATATTGTCCAGCAACGGATAGGTCATGGAACTGATATTGAAAAGTCCGCTAGTCCCATGACCCTTCCCATCGTCGCCCCTGTCATCTTCATAGATGAGACAGGGGCTTCAGATTCAGGCGACGGCTTCAGCCTTGTCAGCCGAGTCAGCTGCAGCAGCAATAGCCTTCTTGCGCTTGTTCATGAAGTAGGAAACCACATAGACCAGGATCAGCACGACAATGATTCCCGCGATGATCGCAATCTGGCCGCCAGCCTTGTTGAGGTAGCCTAGGAAGATGCCGGCCACGCCGAAATCGGCATCCGAGTATGTGGCGGCGCCCTTGCCCACAGAACCCAGCACTGGCAGAAGCAGGAGCGGCAGGAAGGTTATGGCCAGGCCATTGACAAAGGAACCGAGAATGGCTCCGCGCCGACCGCCCGCGCCATTGCCGATCACGCCTGTAGCGCCGCCGGTCATGAAGTGGGCCACGACACCGGGGATGATGACAGTGGTGCCAGCCAAGGCCATGATGGCCATGCCCACGATGCCGCCGACGAAGCTGGACAGGAACCCAATCAGAACGGCGTTGGGGGCAAAGGTGAAAGTGACAGGGACATCCAGTGCAGGCTTGGCGTTCTTGACCAGGTGCTCACTGATGCCCTTGAAGGCAGGAACGATCTCGCCCAAAACCACACGAACACCTGCCAGGATGATATAGACGCCGGCAGAGAAAGTAGCCGCCTGCAAGACCACATAGACGATGAAGTTCTGTCCGTCGCTGAGCTTGCTCTCGATATAGCCGGGACCGGCGAAGAGCGCCACGATGACATAGATCACGGCCATGGACAGAGCGACGATAACGGTTGTATCGCGCAAGAAGCCCAGATTCTTGGGGAAGTTGATATCCTCAGTCGATTTAGAGGGATGCTTCTTGCTGCGGGTGAGCATGGCCACCAGACCGCCCAGGGCGATACCTGAGCCGCCGGTGTGACCCAGGGCCACATCATCGGTACCAGTGACCTTCTTCATGAAAGGTTGCACGACTGCGGGCGAAAGGGTCACAACCAGACCCTGAGCGATTGAGCCCCAAAGCAGGGTCTGCCAAGTGGAGAATCCGGCCGCTACGAAGATGACAGTGATCATCGTGGCCATATAGAAGGCCACATGCCCTGACAAGTAGACATATTTGAAATATGATGTTGCCGAAAGAAGGACATTGACAATCATTCCAAAGAAGAAGATGAGTGCGGCAACAGAGCCGTACTTAACTAGGACCGTGCCGACGATGGCCTCGTTGTTAGGGACGACGCCCTGGACGTGGAAGGCGTGTTGGAACATATCCCCAAAGGGAGTCAATGCGTTGGTCACCACGCCTGCACCGGCGGCCAGAACCAGGAAGCCTACGAACGTCCGTATGGTTCCTTTCATGACGTCCGTGGCAGACTTGCGCTGCAGGGCCAGGCCGATCAGGGAGATCAGCGCGACAATAACGGAAGGCTGTCGGAAAATGTCCAAAAGGACCTTTAATGCACCGTTCATGCCGTCTGCCCTCCTTGAGAAACATCCACACCGTGACGCTTCAGGGCCTCGGCCAGCTTTTCTTTGATCTCATTCATATCGATCAGGCTGTTCAGGACAACCACGTCTCCCAGATCCTTGGCAGCATCAGCGATATCACGCCCGACAAAAATAAGATCGGCATCGCCCTTGTTGACCGAGCCCAAATCGCTATGGTCGGTCTCGACACCGGTCACACCAAGCTCTTTCAAAGCCTTGTCAATGTTGAGCTGGGTGATGAAGCTCGACCCCAGTCCAGTGCTGCAAACCGTCAGAATCTTCATATTGATTACCTTTCTTCCTTGAGGATCGTCCTCAATTCCTCAACGTTCGCGGCCTTGCCCAGCCGTTCCTGATTGGTGCCGTCACTCAGGAAGGTCGCCAACGATTGCATCAGGCTCAAATGGCTGTTCGAGTCCTGCGCGGCCAGGCAGAAGAACGTGCTGATCGGGTGATCCTGTGAATCGGCCAGCAAAAAGGGCCTGCCGACCTTCAGCACCGACAGGGAAGTGGTCACAACGCCTGCCTCCGGCCTGGCGTGGGCCATGGCGATGCCTTGACCCAGATCAATGTAGGTGCCGCCTGGTTTGCGTATCGAAGCCTTGATGGCCTCGACATAAGAGAGCTTGATCCTTCCCAAGTCAACCAGCGGAGCGGTGACCACATCCACTGCTTCCTCCCAATCGGCCACGCCGTCCCTGTACATGACGGTGCCTTCCGGGAAATACTCGTCCAGCAATTTGCCTCCTCGCATACAATGAAGTCCATCCGCTTCGTAGCGAACGTTCGCGGGAGGGTGGATGCCTCCCCACGGAATCTTCAACCTCGAATTCCGCAAACATTATAACAACATGACAATATGATGTCTATGCTTGCGTGTTCAGACGCCGGTTCCCGGGCCTCCGAGAAGGAGCCCGGGACCTTGGCTTCCTGTTGATCAGGCGGCGAAGAGGACCTTGAAAATCACGGCTCCGACGATGGCACCGATGATGGGCGCCACCACTGGGATCCAAGCCTCCCTCCAGCGCGAATCTCCCTTGTTGGGCACGGGCAGAATCCAATGAAGGAAGCGCGGCACCAGATCACGTGCGGGGTTCAAACCGGGGCCGGTTGGACCGCCCAGAGAGGTGACCAGCCCCCAGACGATCAAGCCGACAACGATGGAGGCGGCAGCCAACCCCCTAGACCCCCATGGGCCTTGCAGACAGCAGAGGGCTCCCAGAACCAACACCAGCGTGCCAAAAAACTCATTGATGAAGTAGTTGACCAACGAGCCCGAGGCGTCAGTGGTGCAGAAGGTGCCCAAGATCGGCGAGGGGTCTTTGGTCATGCGGTAGTGCGGGAAGTAGCAGGCATAGACCACCAACTGGCCCAAGGCCGCCCCGACCAGCTGCGCCAGAATATATGGCAGAACCTGGCTCCAGGGAAAGATGCCGATGACGGCTTGTCCCAGAGTCATGGCCGGGTTGATGTGGGCTCCGGATACCCCGCCAAACATGAGCACGGGAAACATGACTCCGAAGCCATACCCCATGGCAATAGTGAGCCAGCCGGAATGGTGGCCCTTGGTGCCCTCCAGATCCACGTCGGCGACCGCGCCGTTCCCGAAGATCATCAATATGGCGGTGCCGACACATTCAGCGGCCAACTTGGTCATGAGCGAATATTCCATTCAATCCTTCACCCCTCTCTCGATGCCGCCGTGGCGCCACTTTCCCCAACCGGTCATATAAGGGCCAAGGCATGAGCATCATTCAATAAAAACAGGTGATGGCACTAGGCCGAGAAGCGCTTATGATCTCCGTTGATTCAAGTGATTCAGTGAAATCCGATAAAGCGCCAGCCCCAACCGCGTGTCACCATCAACACGACTGCACTTAAACCGGCATGCATATTCTATTCCAGCCACTGCTGATTATGACGCATTGAGAACCACGCACGGTTATCCATGTCCCAGACGGATTTCGCGCTCTCGGCAGTTTTTGAAGCAGCTCCCGCCCGCTCATACATCTGTCCGCTTGATTCGTAAGCACAAGATTCGCATGCTTTTCTGCCGGTCAGGAATGCACGAACGCTGTTTTTGTGGCTTCCATGCCAAGCAGGCACGGAATGTTGCGCCAGAGCTTTTTGACAAGGACTTTTGTCACACAGATGTTACACAAAACCGTGTTTCAGGCGAATTCCCCGAGCAATGGAAAAGCCCCGCAGCCTTTGCGGCTGCAGGGCTTTGACTCTGTGCCCCCACGGGGGCTCGAACCCCGGACACGCTGATTAAGAGTCAGCTGCTCTAGCCAACTGAGCTATAGGGGCAGGACACTTTCAAGAGCCAAGTAGATACTATACACGGTTTCTGCAGACCCGCAACACGGCGCGTCACAGGTCTGCCGAATCCATACATAGTTTGCTTAGACGATCTTGGGCATGGGCGTGGTCAGGGAAGTGGTCAGGTTCACCTGCAGGAGACCGGCCCCTGTATGGGCCTCGACCTTCTTCAGGGTGACTGTGCGCTTGTCCTGGTCGGCCCGGTCGTCGTCGGTCATGGTAGCCGGCGACTTGACCGCCACCACCACCAGATCCTCGAGGGAGATGCCTGCCTTATTGCAAAGGTCGGAGGCCGCCTGAAGGCTGTCCTGGAAGCCCTCACGCTCAATGACCCGATCAGCCGGCACGCCGTAGGCGCTCTGAGCGATCCAGCGAATCCGATCCGGCACGGACATATCATGCAGGCTGGCTGTATCCGCCTGGGCCTTCGCAGGCTCCTGCAGGGCCTTGACCAGATCATCCAGCTGAGGCTCAAGGGCCTTGCCCCCGTCACGGAAGAGGTTGCCTGCGATGGGCCTGCGGAAGCCCAGACCGTCGGCCGTCTCCCGCAAGGAATCCACCTGATCGTCCTCGCCCTCCCAGAGGTTGATCAGCGGGAAGGTGGGGATGCCCAATCCCTCCAAACGATGCACATGGAAGGGGTAGCGCCAGCTCAGCCTGGGATCGTCCCGCCAGGTGGTGGCACGGGTGACGACCACGGCGGCGGCCGGCCATTGGGCCCCGTACTCGCGGGCGGCGATGTCCAGCCACTTCTGGGCACCGGCATCAGCTCCGTAGCCCGCCTCGACGACGACCACATCATGTCTGGCGCAGGCCATCTCCACGGACACCAGGCTGGGGATGCCGATGGAGACGTTGGCGAAAGGCCCGCCATGCACATAGACCGGTGAACCCTCCAGGGTCTGAGTGAAGGCAGGCTTGACCGCATCGGTCAGAATGCCGGTGATCCGCCACAGGTCCACAAACTCACCAAAGGTGACTGGGCGACCGTCCAAGGTCCCCGCGACCATGCCTGCCACACGCCGCTCGATCTCCTCCATGCTCCGGGAGAGCACGACGATCTGCATGAGCTCGCAGGTTGGCGTCAGCACGGTCCGCTCGGGCAGATCGCCCTTGCCTCGGTCCACGGTGATCTGCCGCAAGGACCGCGAAGGCACCTCGCTGACCCGGGGCACCAGGACGGTGTCCAGCCGGCCCTCGTCCACAGCCTTCTCCGCGAAGGAGACCAAGAGGTTCTGTGCGGATTCGATAGCCGCCATCTCCCCGCACAGACCCCAGTCCACCAGCTCAGGATGCGTCAGGGAGGACTTGCCGCCACCGGAGGCGCCACCCTTGGACCCGGCTGCGGTGATGCCCATGCTGGGCTGACGCAGGACGGCCGCAGCATCCACCCCTCGGGCGCGCAGAGCGTCGATCAGGGCGATGGTGGTTGTGGTCTTGCCCTCTCCTCGCGAGGCCTTGAGCGGGGTGTCGGCGGTCACCAACAGCACCCGGCCCTGCTTGCGCGGCATATCCGGATGCTCCCGCAAATCCTTCAAGTAGCCGAAGGCATCGATCTTGTCAAACAAGCCGTATGGCCTGACATAATCGTCGAAACCGCTCATGAGGCTCTCCTCCTTAATGGTTTTTGCAAATCGGATGGCTCAGTTGTCGGACAGGTGGTAGCCGTTGCGCATGCCCATGCTGACCGTGTAGAGCACCTGGCCAAGCAGGTCATCGGTCTCCTTGCGCAGACGGTCGGCCATGTCCTGGTTGGCGGCCTCCAACACCTGGCGCACCTCGGCGTTGTCGGTGCCCTGGTCGGCGCCTTCCAGCCGTGCCACCTGCTCGTCAGCGGCGGCAATCAGCCAGTGGCCCTCGCCGCCCACGCTCTGCTGGTAACGCTCGACAGCCGCCGAGGTGCCGGCGAATTCGGAATCGCACAGGGCGGCGATCAGCCGGTCGGACCAGTAGAGGCTGTCCGTGGAGACCCGGTCAGTGGCGTTGGCCAGATAGTCGGGCGTCCGATCCACATTGGCATAGAAGGGAACCAGGGCATTGAAGGCGTTGGACCCATAGGACATCCACTGGATGGCCCGGCAGGATTCAGGCCGGTAGGGGCGCAGCTGGATCAGGGCCAGCTGGTCATTGCGGTTGATGCCGATGGGCCGGTAGAGCCCCTTGGTGTGCTCGTTGCCGGTCCGCCCATAGGGATCGTAGGGCGTGCCCTGGTAGTGGGAGCTGAGCAGATACTTGACATCCTCCACGGTAATCAGCCGCTCGGGCTGGCGGCACCAGGGAATGTTGTCGCTGGTGGGGGCATGATCAGCATCCGGTCCATCCCAGATCTCGTCATAGGGGTTGAGGAAGCGCTGCATATACCAGGCCCGAGGCGTGTTGTAGACATGATCCGAATCGCTATGGGATCCGAAGGCATCACGCGGATTGAAGGGCGAGGCCGACTCCACGGCAAGGTTCAGGTGGTTGTCGGCGATGAACTCCCGCAGGTCGGCCGAGCAAAGGTGATCGGTCTGCTCCCCGAAGGCGTCGTCCAGATCGAATTCGTCAATGCCCAGCTGGTTGGGCATGGTCACATAAGAGTCATCGGGCACCCGCTTGGCGATCCAGTGATGGCCGCCTATGGTCTCCATCCACCAGATCTCGTCCACGTCGCTGAAGGCAATGCCATTCATCTCATAGGTGCCGTAGCGCTCAAGAAGGGAACCCAGCCGCAGGACACCCTCCCGGGCCGAGCGGATATAGGGCAGGACGATGGTGACCAGGTCCTCCTCGCCGATGCCCCCGGGCACCTCGGCCAGGTAGCCCTCCTCCCCCGGACGGCCCTGGGCGGGGGTGAGCTCCACTAGCGGATCGGCGCCCAGAACACGCTCATTGGTGGTGATGGTCTCGGTGGCTGACATGGCCACGTTGGCACTGTTGACGCCCGCTTCGGCCCACAACCCTTGATCGAGCACAGCATTGGGCACCGAGGTGTAGCGCATGGGGTCCTCGGGCAGATCCATCTCCAAGTGGCTGATCACGCTGCGGTAGTGCCGTGGCTGCTGGTCGGGAGCGACCAGGACGAAGCGCTTGGGACGGAACTCCCCGTTGGCTGAATCCTCATTTCGGGCGATGATGGTGGATCCGTCATAACTGGCGTGCTTGCCTATCAGAAGCGTGGTGCAGGGCATATAAGCGTCTTCCTTTGTCTGATTGCGGTCAACTGTCATCACCAGTCCGGACGCCGGAGGATGCCGTTCCAACCGACTGCGTGGGCAGGCAGGGATGACGGCCGTCTGCGCACTTGGGGCATGGCCTCACTCTAGTGCCAGACCGCCCCAATATCGGTCCCAATATCAGGGGATGTGCGCTAAATCAAATTCTCATGCATCGGCTGGCAGCCAAACCCGAGCTGCAGCGGCTACAGGCTGGGCGGAATGAACGGCATGGACCAGGGCGTTCAGCCAGAATCCCTCCTCCAGATTCGGCAGAGCTTCCTTCGTGGCCCAGACCGACAGCACATAGTCATGAACCTGGTCTGGAGGGGTGGGGCCGTTGTAGCGCATGAGCACGGCGGGATCGTCGGCGATCTCCTCCTCCATGACCAGCGGCGAGGCGGCCGAAGTCCGGCCCTGAGGCACACCGGGAATCAGATTGGGCAGGTTTCTGGAGAAGTCCTCGGGAATGGCCAGCACAGAGCTGTCAGCCTCATCAGACTGCAGGGCAGCCAGAGCGTCAACAGGCAGATTGGCCAGGGACCAGTGGATCCAAGGGAAGCCGCAGACCGGCACGGAATCAGGATCCACCAGCATGCAATGCAGGTAACGGGCCTCCTGGGGTACATCCTCAAGCCGGAAGGGGAAGGAGACGACAGGACGTCCCTTGCGCGTAAGGGACTGCGGGGCACGCTTGGCGTACCGATCGGGAATGGTGCCGAAATCTGTGATAATCCTCATGGTTCGATTCTCGCCCGCTCCAGTGACGGGGTCAAGTTCATCCGTTAAAGACGCTTGGAGCAATAAAGCCCATCGCGCTGGGTCAAAATGCAAGAGTCGCCCGTTTCCCTCCACGTAGAAAGGAAACGGGCGACTCTGAGTTGGGGCGGAGAAAGGAATCAGCAGGACCTTTCTCCTGGCGCCTATAGGGCGCGCTTGCACATGCCTATTCGGCTTTTGCTGCCTTGGCGGCCTTGGCCTCGGCGCGGGCGGCCTTGGCGGCTGCACGAGCCTGAGCCTTGGCCTCCTTCTCTTTAGCCTCGACATCAGCGATGAACTCAGCATGCTTGGCGGCAGGCATCCATCCGGTGTTGACCACCTTGACCTGCCAGATCCAGGCCAGGGCGAAGATGACCACGGCCAGGACCACCAGGACCACGGCCCCGGCAGGGATACCCAGCTGGGCCAGCTTGCCGACCACGGTGCCGTACCAGGCGAAGTCGGCATCGCCGAAGGTGGCGTTGGACAGACCGAAGCTGCCCAGAACCGTCATCAGGATGGCCGGCAGGAAGGTGATCAGCAGACCATTGATGAAGCCGCCGACCACAGCGCCGATGCGGCCGCCCGTCGCATTGCCGAAGACACCGGCACCGCCGCCATCGAAGAAGTGGGGCACCATGCCCGGCAGGATCAGGGCCAGACCCCAGACGGGCCCGAGCCAGACGGCGATGATGACCAGGGCCACCAGACCACCGGCGAAGGAGGCCAGGAAGCCGATCAGGGATGCGTTGGCACCGTAGGGGAAGACAATGGGGATATCCAGAGCAGGACGGGCGCCGGGGACCACCTTGTTGGCGATGCCCTGGAAGGCGGGCACCAGCTCGCCCAAGATGATGCGAACGCCGTAGAGGATGATGCTCACGCCGATGCCGAACTGCAAGGCCTGGGCGAAGGCGGCCATGAAGAAGGCCCCCCAGTTGGCCGGGTGTGACGGAAAGACGGCGAAAGCGGCCTTGGCCGGCACCACAAAGGCGGTCCAGACAGCGAAGACCAGGTAGAGGACGACCATGAGCAGGGTGGTGGAGACCATGGAGTCACGCAGGAAGCTCAGCCCCTTGGGGAAGTCGATGTCCTCGGTGGAACGCGACTTCTTGCCCACAGCGCTGCCGACCGCGCCCGAGACCACGTAGCCCAAGGTGTTGAAGTGGCCGATGGACAGCTTGTCGCTGCCGGTCACCCGGTTCATGTATGGCTGGGCGAAGGCGGGCATGGCCACCATGATCACGCCCATGAGCAGGGAGCCGATCAGCACGATGAGCAGGTTGTTGCCCTTGCCGAACCCGATCGAAAGGACCAGGGCCAGCAGGGTGGACATGAAGACCATATGGTGGCCGGTCAGGAAGACGTACTTGAGCGGGGTGAACCGTGCCAGCAGGATCATGACGATGAAGCTGAGCACGATGATATAGGCGGAGGCTGCGCCGAACTGGCTGGAGGCCTGGGCCACGATCACCTCGTTGGTGGGGACGACCCCGTGGGCGCCAGTAGCCTTGAAGACCAGCTTGCCGAAGGGATCCAGGGCGTTGGTCACCACGGTGGCGCCGGCGCCCAGGATCAGATAGCCCATGGCCGCCTTGAGGGCACCCGAGATGACCTGGCCTGCGCTCCGTTTCAGGGCGATCAGGCCGATGGCCGCCACGATGCCAATCAGATAGGCGGGCACATTCAGAATCTCCTGGCTGATGAAGTTCAGCACCGCAAGGAAGACATTCATTGTTTGTCCTTACTATTTCTCTCTTGTTCTTACCGCGAAAGAGCGGGCGTCCCATCGGCCTGGCGATGACGAATGCCCGCCGGACGCATCAGTCGGCGTACTGCTCCAGGATGCCCTTGATCTCGTCCTTGTCCATGAAGTTCTGGACGGTCTCGACCGGGGTGGTGGTCCCCTCCAGCTCGGGCGCCAGCTGGGGCGAGGTCAGCACCAGGTCGTTCATGTTGGCCGTGCCCTTGGCGCTGCCCGCGTCGGAGGTGGTCACGGTCACGTCCATGCCCAGCTCCGATGCCACCTGCTCGACGTTGACCTTGAGCAGGACCGAGGTGCCGATGCCGTTGCCGCATACGCAGAGAATATCCATGAGTTGCTCCTTTGTTTCTTGTTTGCTCTTACTGCATCTTGTTCACGATTGAAGAATGGCGCGGACCTCGTCAGGGGTGCCGGCCTTGGCCAGCTGCTCGGTCTTCTTCGCGTCGGTCAGCGCACCGGCGATGGCGGACATCACCTGCAGGTGCTCCTGCTCATCCCGTCCGGCCAGACCGATCACCAGGGAGACCGGATCATTGGCCTTGTTGCCGAACTCGACAGGCGTGGACAGCCTTACCCAGCTCAGGCCGGTTCCCAGTACCGCCTCGCTGGGCCGGGAATGGGCCAGAGCCAGACCGGGGGCGATGACGATGTAGGGTCCCATCTTCTCGACGGTCTCGATCATCTGGTCCGTGTAGGCATCGGTGGTGAACCCGGAGGCCACCAGCCTGTCGCCCGCCTTGCGGATGGCGTCCCGCCAGTCAGCCGCCGGCACATCCAGGGCGAAGGATGTGTCGGGAAGGAAGGCTTGGAAATCCGTCATGTCTGCTCCTTGCTCGTGCTGTTTGACTTGCTTGATTGCACCAGATCCGGTGGATTCGCGTGGATCCGGCCGACTGCTCACCACCCTTGGGGATGGTAGAACTCCCCGTCCAGAGCCCTGGCGGCCAGCGCCTTGGCCTCGTCCATGGTGTGCTTGGCCAGTTCGGCGCGGACATCATCCAGGGCGACCGGAGTCATGGACAGGCTGGTCACGCCGATGCCGGCCAAAACTACGGCCAGGTCCGGATCGGCAGCAGCCTCGCCGCAGACTCCGACAGGCATGTTGTTGGCCTGACCGGCATCAGCGATGAGCTTGATGGCCCTGAGGACGGCAGGATGCCAGGCGGTCTGATAGGAAGCGACCGAGCCCAATGTGCGGTCGGCGGCCAACGTGTACTGGGTCAGGTCGTTGGTGCCGATGCTGACGAAATCGGCCACCTTGGCCACCTTGTCGGCCATCAGTGCAATCGAAGGAACTTCGGCCATGACGCCCACGCGCTTGAGCCCCTTGCTCTTGCCCAGACGGACGAAGTAGTCAGCCTCGTGCTCGTCAGCGACCATGGGCGCCATGACCCACAGGTCAGCATTGGTCTCGGCATCGGCCCGGGCCAAGGCCTCCAGCTGATCCTCCAGGACCTGGCTGTGGACCTTCAGCGTGCGCAGACCACGCAGCCCCAGGGCAGGATTGGGCTCGTCGGCCTGGGTCAGGAAAGGCAGAGGCTTGTCGGCGCCGGCATCCAGCAGGCGGATGACCACCTTGCGGCCAGGGAAGCGTTCAAGAAGAGCACGGTAGGCCTTGGCCTGCTCCTCGACGCCGGGAGCCTGCTCGTTGCCAAGGAAGAGGAACTCCGAGCGGAAGAGTCCAACCCCTTCGGCGCCATACTCCAAGGCCGGATCAGCATCCGCGGGCTTGCCGACATTGGCCAGGAGGGGGATCCTGGTTCCATCCTTGAGCTGACCAGGGCGGCCTCGCAAAGCCTTGGCCTGATCCGCTTCGCGTCGGGCCTGCTCAGCCTTCTCGATCTGTTCCTGGTTGGGATCGGCAGTCACCTTGCCGGCAGCTGCATCGACGATGACCGTCTGTCCGTCGGACAGCCCGGCTGCGTCCTGAGCGCCCACGACGGCGACGATCCCCCTGGACCGGGCCAGGATAGCGGTATGGCTGGTCGGACCGCCCTCGATGGTGACAATGGCCAGCACCTTGGTCATGTCCAAGCTGGAGGTGTCGGCCGGAGACAGGTCAGGGGCGACCAGGACGAATGGCTTGTCGCTTTCCGGCACGCCCGGGGCCGGGACACCGAGCAGATGGGCGATGACACGCTGGCCTACATCATGCAGATCGTTGGCACGCTCCCCCATGTAGCCGCCGATGGCCTGGAGCTTCCCCTCGAAGTCGGCAAAAGCCTCATAAACGGATCGCTCGGCGGTCTTGCCACCATCCAGCAGGGATCGGATCGAGGTCTTCAGGGCCGGGTCCTGGGCCATCTGGGCCAAGGCGGTCAGAATCGGAGCAGCATCCTTGGCCCCCTGCCCATCCTGGGCGGCCTTGGCGCGCGCAAGCAGATCCCTGTTGACCGATGCCAGGGCGGATTCGACCCTGCTGAATTCAGCATCCGCCGTCAGATTCTCAGGCCTCGCCTCATCACCGGGCACATCCAGTCCGGCCGCCATATGGATAACCGGGCCAACGGCAACGCCGCGGCCAATGCCCACGCCTTGGATCTCCATGTCGCACTCCTTAGTGCCTGGCCACTGCGTGCAGGCCGCCCTTGAGGCAAGCTCCACAACGGCGGTGGAAACGTTCTTTAAGCAACGATGTTCAGTATACACAAATCCATTTGTTTTTCAACGGTAATCGTTTTCTGTAATTCCTTGTTGACGGTGGTAAGATAACCAGCGTATTCATCACTCGACATGCCGGTTCGACAGAACCGGCCATATCTTCAGGAGAGCTGGTAATCATGGCAACAGCACAACGTTCCACCGTCATCACCGACCCGGTAGGCATTCACGCCAGGCCCGCTTCGGAGTTCTCGCAGGCCGCCGCATCCAGCGGATGCAAGGTCACCATAGCCAAGGGCGAGGGCGATCCCGTGGACGCCGGCAGCATTCTGATGGTCATGAGCCTGGGCATCGCCAAGGGCGACAAGGTCACTGTGACCGTCGATGGCGACGAGGCCGAGTTTGTGGCCGATTCCTTGGTCACCAAGCTGACCCAGGCCGAGTAGCCCCGCCGCCAGCTGCAACCGACATCCGCGGAGAGATCTTCGAGGGAACCAATGGGACACACGGCGGACAATAAGCCTTCCATTGCCAACGTCGCAGCTCTGGCCGGAGTTTCCACGGCGACTGTGTCCCGCGTCCTTTCCGGCCATAGAAGCAAGAATGACGACATCAGCCGCAGGGTTAGAGCCGCGGCCGAGAAGCTCAACTATTCGGCCAACTTTGCTGCCAGCGCACTCCGCTCGGACCGCAGCAGAACCGTAGGGCTGGTTCTGTGCGGCACCTCCGCGGGGCTAGACGGATCCATTCTGGATCTGCTCAGCAGAAGGCTGACCGAACAGGGTCGCTACCTGCTGGTCATATCCGTCAGGGGCGACCAGGAGCGCGAGGCGGCCATCAGATCAATGGCGGCCCGACAGGTCGAAGGAATCATCGTCGTTCCTTCGCCGGACGACGATCCGGTCGGCATGCCGGCTGACCTGCCATCCGGGCTGCCCATCGTCCAGGTCGGCGGCAGACCGGTCTCCTACCACACCAGCTGGGTCGGCATGGACCAGGCCGCCTCCATGCGGCTGATCATTGCCCACCTGGCCGAACAGAACGCGCATGCCGTGGCCTATCTGAGCCGTGAACTGAGCACCAGCGCTGCCTCCGAGCTCTTCACGACCTTCTCCACCCTGACCAACACCTTGGGGATGACTCCTCAGCCGGACTGGGTCCAGTTCGGCCCATGCAGCATGCAACGCGGCCACGATGCCGTCGCAACCATGCTCAGCGCGGGAAGCGACCATCCCGATGCCATTATCTGCGGGGACGACTCGCTGGCTCTGGGCGCTCTGATGGCCTGCAACCAACTGGGCTTCCAGGTCCCCGACCAAATCAAGGTGGCCGCCTTCGTGGACAGCCCTGCCTGCCTGGTCAGCAGTCCGACCTTGACCGCAGTCAAGACTCCCCTGGAGGGCATCGTCCAGGAGGCCCTGCGGTTGGTCGATGCCAAGGGACAGTCCATTCTGCCATCCCATGTGGCTCTGCCGCCGGCACTGGAGTGCAGGGAATCAACCTGGTCGCCAAGGATCGGCAGCAGCAACATGACCTCGCCAGGCACTTTCGCCTGACGAACCCTTGGGTTTGCGCTCAGACCAGCAGGGTACAGAAAAGAGCCTCGAAGTCCAAGAGCGGCGAACCATTGGCAGCCAGTCTCCTGCGAGCCCGGGCGATCAGCTGAATGCGATCGATAGCCCCCTGCCTGGAAAGTCTGACGGACAGATCAGCAATTGCCGCCCGATTCTCCAGATTGACCAAGCCGGCCTTCTCCTCGGCGCCGTTCTGCAAGACGCCCACATCCCGGTAGACGCTGGCCAGGGTACTCAGGTTGCGGTCCAGCACATCCCGGGTCAGCCTGGTGACCCGCCGACGAACCTGATCCTTGCCCCCCAAGGCATGGTAGGCCCCGCGCAGCTGCCGGGGAATACGCTCCTTGTCCCTGAGTCCGTTGATCTGCCGAAACTCCCGCTCGTCCCTGGCCACCTCGTCGTCTACGGTGGCAGTGGCCTGATCGCGGGCCGCATCGACCACCCGACCAGCCAGGACCACGGCATCCGAAGCGCGCCGCAGACCCAGCAGACCTACCACCAGCTCATCACGGTCGGCCAGAACCTGATCCTTGGTGGCATAGAGACGAGCGATGCCGATATGCCCCTGAGCCAGACGGGCGGCCTTGGCGGCCAGAGGCCGGTCCACGCCCACCTGGTCGGTCAGGAAATCGGCCACAGCAGTGTTGGACGGCACCGCCAGGTTGAGCACCCTGGTCCGCGAACGGATAGTGGGCAGCACATCCTGGGCGCTGGGTGCACATAGGAGCCAGATGGTGTGCTCAGCCGGCTCCTCGATCTCCTTGAGCAGCACATTGGTGGTCCGCTCCAGCATCCGGTCCACGTCTTCAATGATGATGACCCGCCAACGCGAGGTTGAAGGCATCTGCTCCGAGGTCATGATCAGCTCCCTGACCTCGTTGATGCCGATAGTGACCTTGTTGGTGGACAGTATAGTCACATCCGGATGGGTTCCTGCCAGGACCTGCTGAGTGACGCGGGTGGGTTGGTCGCTCAGGCCCTGATCCGGACTGATCAGGGCCGCCGCGAAAGCCCGGGCCAGATTGGAGCGTCCTGATCCAGGAGGGCCGCAGATCAGCCAGGACTGCGCCACCTCGTCATGACCCTGCGCCTGAGCGGCCACCGTCCGCTTGAGCAGATCGACCGTGGGCTGCTGGCCCACAATGGCATCCCAGACGCTCATCGGGTCTTCCGCAGGAGGCGGGACCGGAGCAACCAGCGAGCCGGGGAATCCACAGGAATCGAATCGTCGTCAGCATCCCCGCCGACTGTTTCCGCATCCATGGACTGATCGTCCTGCTCACCATCAAGTTGACCCTGCAGGTCGTCATCAGCCTCCGATGCCTGATCGGACCTATCCGCAGCCTCAGTCCAGTCCGACTCGGCATCCTGCCCGTCGTCCTCATATTCTGCAGTCGATTCGTCATCGTCGGCATCGTCCTGAGCGTCAGCGTCATCATTCTCATCATCGACCTGCGGCAGATCAGGCTCGCGGCCCTCAATCAGCTTGTCCAAATCATCTTGGATGACCTGCCAGACCCGGTCGATGGACTGGGTGGCGTCGATAACCAGGAACCGGTCAGGCTCCCTCTGAGCCAGTTGCAGGAATGCCTGACGCACATGCTGCTGGAAGTCGTCGCCAGCCGACTCCAGCCGATCGGGTTCATGATCCAGACGCGACTTTGACTGAGACGGATCCGCATCCAGCAGGTAGGTGCGCTTGGGCAACAAACCCTGACTGGCCCACAGGCTCAGCCGACGAATCACGTCCGCCGACAGATCACGGCCTCCGGCCTGATAGGCCACTGAGGAATCCAGGTAGCGGTCGCAGAGCACAATGTCTCCGCGATCCAGAGCCGGACGCACCACCTGGGCCACATGCTCGGCCCGATCCGCTGCATAGAGCAGGGCCTCGGTCCTGGGGGCCAGATCGTCGGAGGCATCAACCACATCAGTGCCACCGGTCACGGCAACCGAGGGGAAAGCAGCCAAGCCATGCAGAACGAGTTCCCGAATGGTCAATCCGACGGGAGTGCCGCCTGGTTCGCGGGTGACTTGGGATCGCAGTCCGCACTCCTGCAGATAGTCGTGTGCTCGTTGAACCTGGGTGGTTTTGCCTGCCCCATCCACACCTTCGAAGGAAATGAACAAACCATCACTCATGCCTGATGCTCCGTACTCTTGGAAGTCTTGGCGGCCTTGGCCTTCTTTGTGGTTTTGCGGGCGCGAGTAGCCGACTTGCGGGCAGTCGCCTTTCGTGCGGTCGACTTGCGAGTGGTTCTGCCACGCCGCTTGGCGGGTCCGGCCGCGCGCTTCTCTGCCAGCAGGCGGAAGGCCACCTCCGGTTCGATGGACTGGGCCGTGTACTGCTTGGGCAGGGTCCTGTTGGTCTGCCCGTCGGTGATATAGACACCGTAGAATCCGTCCTTGATGGTGACGGGTCTGCCGCTGTCAGGGTCCGTACCCAGCTCACGAAGAGGAGGCTTGGCCGCGCTCCGGGAACGCCGTCCGTACTTGGGCTGGTCGAAGAGGGCCTTGGCCCCGGACTGGTCAATGGTGAAAATCTGATCCTCGTCGGTCAGCGAACGCGTTTCGGTGCCGCCGTCGGCTTTGGTGGCCGTCAGGTAGGGGCCATAGCGACCGTTGCTGGCTGTGACGGTGGCCTGGCTGGTTGCTCCCGTCTTGGCATCGGTCAGCTCGATGCTGCCCACTGTCCTGGGCAGGCTGAGCAGCTTCAGGGCATCCTCCAGGGTGACCGTGTCTGGATCCATGGTTTTGAAGAGCGAAGCCATCTTGGGCTTAGGACCTGTTCGCTTGGCCGTCCGTGCAGTTTTACCAGTCGGCTTCTTCTCTTCGGCCGCTTCCTCTTCTGGGCTGATCAGGGCCACATAGGGCCCGAATCGACCCTTGCGCACCTCAACCCGACCGCCGGTCTCCGGATCCTTGCCAAGCTGACGGGGACCGCCAGCATTGGCTGCGATCAGCTCATGGCCCGCTGCCACCGTCAGCTCGTCCGGAGCCATCGTCGGTGGCAACGAGGCGCGCTTGGGATTGCCGTCGGCATCCAGGTCAGCCGTATCCTCAAGATAGGGGCCGTAGCGGCCGACCCTCACCTGCAGGCCATCGCCTATCTCGATGGTGTTGATCTTGCGAGCGTCGATGTCTCCCAACTGGGCCACCTGCTCCTGCAAGCCCTGATGAGCCTGGTCAGCGTTCTGAGCGGCGCCCGGGCCAGAGCCGAAGTAGAACCGGGTCAGCCAGTCCTTGCCCCGCTCCTTGCCATGGGCGATCATGTCCAGGCCGTTCTCCATCTGCGCCGTGAACTGGTAGTCCACATACTTGGGGAAATTGGTCTCCAGCAATCTGACTACCGAAAAGGCCAGCCAGGAGGGGATCAGGGCACGACCGCGCTCGTAGACGTATCCGCGATCGATGATGGTCGAGATGATGCTGGCATAGGTGGAAGGCCTGCCGATCTCCTTGGCCTCCAGGGTCTTGACCAGGGAGGCCTCGGTGTAACGGGCCGGCGGCTGTGTCTCATGGCCCTCAGGCTCAAGGGCAGCAGCACGAAGCACGTCGCCCTTCTGGACCGGAGGCAGAGATGAATCCTCATCGGTTTGTTCAGGGCCTGAACCCATGGCCTTAAGGAAGCCAGGGAACTTGATGACGGTACCTGAAGCCTGGAAGAGGGCTGTGCCCTCCTTGCCCGTCGAAGCCGACAGGCGGATGGTGGCGGTGGACCCGGTGGCGTCGGCCATCTGCGAGGCCAGGGTGCGACGCCAGATCAGGGTGTAGAGCTTGAGCTGGTCAGGGGCCAGACGGTCGGCCAGCTCCTGGGGCCTATGGAAGGTGGAACCGGCGGGCCGGATGCATTCGTGGGCCTCCTGGGCGCCGGCGGTCTTAGTCACATACTGCTTGGACTCAGCCGACAGGTACTCGGCCCCGTACTCGCGTTCGACCCCCTTGCGAGCAGCGGCAATGGCCTCCTGGGAGAGGGTGACCGAATCGGTACGCATATAGGTGATGAACCCGTTCTCATAGAGCCCCTGGGCAGCGCGCATGGTGGCCCGGGAACTCATGCCCAGCCGGTTGCCTGCCGTCTGCTGCAGGGTCGACGTGGTGAAGGGGGGCTGGGGGCGCCGCCGGTAGGGCTTGGTCTCCATACCCGTCACCGTGAAGTCCTGATTTTTCAGCGTCTCAGCCAGGCTTCGGGCGTGCTGCT
This sequence comes from Bifidobacterium sp. W8112, assembly GCF_016101425.1. Taxonomy (NCBI): domain Bacteria; kingdom Bacillati; phylum Actinomycetota; class Actinomycetes; order Bifidobacteriales; family Bifidobacteriaceae; genus Bifidobacterium; species Bifidobacterium sp. W8112. The sequence goes on from NZ_JACFQN010000001.1 coordinate 826,980, forward strand.
CATCCAGCTGCAGGACCTGCTCCTTGGCTGCAGCCTGCGTCGGCTGACCCTTGGAGGTGAAGTCCTTGGAGACCGCCAGCCGCTGATCCCCCAGACCGATCATCCGCGCCTGAAAACCGCCCGACGATGACGATTCCCCAGCATCCTCCTGCACCAGATGCGCTAGCAGATCCCAGTAGGAGGCCTTGACGAAGGCCATGCGCTCACGCTCGCGCTCCACAATCAGCCGAGTCGCCACAGACTGGACACGCCCGGCGCTCAGCCCCGGACCCACCTTGCGCCAGAGCACCGGTGAAAGTTCATAGCCATAGAGCCGATCCAGAACCCTGCGGGTCTCCTGGGCATCCACCATGTGGGCATCCACGTCCCTGGTGTGCTTGAGCGAATCCTTGATGGCCTCTGGGGTGATCTCATGAAAGACCATGCGCTTTACCGGCACCTTGGGTTTGAGGGTCTGCACCAGATGCCAGGCGATGGCCTCCCCCTCCCGATCCTCATCAGTGGCCAGGTAGAGCTCGTCGGCGTTCTTCAGCGCCTTCTTGAGCTCGGACACCGTGTGCTTCTTCTTGTCGTCCACGATGTAGTAGGGCTTGAAGCCATCGTTCACGTCCACGCCGAACTTGCCGTAGGCCTTTTTCTGGGAGGCCGGGACCTGCGATGGCTGGGCCAGGTCGCGGATATGGCCCACCGAGGCCATGACCGTGTAGCCCTTGCCCAGGTACCCGCCGATCTTCTTTGCCTTGGTTGGCGACTCAACAATGACGAGCTTATTGCCGGATGCCATGGCCTCTCCTTATATTGTGGTCTTTCGCACGCCATCTTACTCACGAGGTTCCGTCACCATGCAAATCAAGGGGTCATTGTGCATGGGTGTGGATCCCTGGGATCCAGGGTGGATGAATCAGAGACGTTCAGTATGCTCAGCGACTGACTTCAGTCATTCTGGGGAGGAGCCGGGGGCCGACCGACAAGGCCCATTCTGGTCAGAGGCGAGGCCGTAATCTGCCTCAGCGCCAGAACCAGTCCCAGGGTCAGCGACAGAAGGGAGGCCATCAGTATGACGGCCGAGCAATGAACCCCGTAGGCCGCCCACCGAGCGCCGATCTCCAGACCAGGGCTGACCTGCCAAATGACATAGCAGGCATAGAGCATCCCCAGGAACCCTGCCACCAGCATCAAGGTAGCGACAATCTGGATCGAAGCCGAGGACATCCTGGTTCCAGGAACGTCCATCCCGGTGCCACGAGTGACGGCCAGAGCAATAAGGCAGAGACCGACCGGAATAAGCACGCCCATGACCACGTCTGAGGGGCGATGCCAACCTCCCTGCACCAGCGAGCAGCCCACAGACAAGTCAAAAGCGAACCCCACCAAGGCGACCGGGGCCCTCCAAACACGCGGCACCACACAGAGCAGAGCCAGGACCACCGCCAAAGCCAGGATTGTGTGACCTGAGGGGGCAGAATTGGCTGTGGAAGCCTGAGAATGGATCAGCACCGGGCGAGGCAGGAAGCGCTTGAGCATACGCGCCGCCCCGTAGACCACCAGAGCATACACGGCAACCTGGCCGAGCAGCCACCACCGGCGCCTGACCAGAACAACCACCAGGGCTGCAAGGCCCAGCACCACGCAGATCACCACAGTCACATAGGGCATGGCGAACAGTCCCAGATAAGCCTTGACAAGGGGCGCCTGATCAAGGAAACCGCGGAAGTTGGTCAGGGCCATGTCGTCATAGGTCTGCCCGGGAACAGTCCACACAGCTGCCCACCAGACCAGAGCCGCCAGACCCAGGCAGGCCAGGCCGGCGACCAGGCACAGAACCAGGGCCGAAATCCGGGGGCGAGACGTCAAAGGATCCCGGTCAACATGGCTGCCGTCCGCTTCGGTTTGCTCATTCGGATCCCGGTACCAGGCTTCTTGCGCTTCGCCCTGCTTGTGCTTGTTGGTCATACCTCAAGACTCTAACCAACCCCTGGGTCGACAGCCGACACCCCGTCCGACGGACGCGTTCCCTTCACGACTTCAGCCAGCCCAGGCAGGACAGATATGGAAAACTCCCACGCACCCGCCAGAGGCCACTTACCCTTGCTGCATTCCTGCCCTGGGGGGATTGGGTGACATAACGCCACGTGAGAGCAAGTCACCATGATAGCAGACAGATTCCACTTGTCCACTAAAAGGCACCGAACCCTCCGTGCCAGGTGCGCATTCAGTTGACATCACCGCCCGCCGTTTCCCCAACCAGGCCCGTACGCTAGCATGTAAACAACAGGATCGCCGTACTCCAGCGGTTGATCACGGATCATGCCGGACCCTGACAATAGACAATAGGCACCCCGGCATCACAGCGACAAGGGATGGATGGCAGAAGACGAATGGCTGACATGGATGCTGATTTGGTGATTGTAGGCGCTGGCTTGTTTGGCCTGACCGTGGCCCAGCAGGCGGTCGAGCACAGTGGAGCCCGAGTGCAGATCATCGACGTGCGCGATCACATCGGCGGCAACGCATACTCCTACATGGACGAGGAGACCGGGGCCGAAATTCACAAGTACGGCGCACACCTCTTCCACACCTCCAACCGCAAGGTCTGGGAGTACGTCAATCGCTTCACCGAATTCACTGACTACACCCATCGGGTCTACACCACCCACAAGGGCGAGGTCTATCCCCTACCCATCAACCTGGGCACCATCAACCAGTTCTTCCACGCCCACTACACCCCCCAGCAGGCCAGGGATTTGATTCGTCAACAGGCCGGCGAATTGGCCGGGACCGACCCGGGCAACCTGAACGATCAGGGGATCAGCCTGATCGGCCGCCCCCTCTATGAGGCCTTCATCAAAAACTACACGGCCAAGCAGTGGCAGACCGACCCCTCACAGCTGCCCGCCTCCATCATCAAGCGGCTGCCAGTGCGATTCAACTACGACAACCACTACTTCAAGGACACCTGGGAGGGCCTGCCCAAGGACGGCTACACGGCCTGGTTCGAGCGGATGATCGACGACCCACACATCCAGGTGAGCCTGAAGACCGACTTCTTCGACGACTCCCAGCCCTGGAACCGGGATGCTCTGGTGGGGCAGGTCCCCGTGGTCTACACGGGCCCGGTCGACCGTTACTTCGACTACCGTCTGGGCGAGCTCAAGTGGCGGACCGTGGACTTCAAGGAGCGCCGCTACGACGAGGACGACCACTTCGGCTGCCCGGTCATGAACTTCTCCGATCCTGACGTGCCCTACACCCGCGCCATCGAGTTCAAGAACTTCAACCCCGAGCGCTACGACCGCCAGAATCATGAGCGCACCGTGGTCTGGGAGGAGTACAGCCGATTCGCCGGCAAGGGCGACGAACCCTACTACCCCATCAACACGGGCGACGACCGCGCCCTCTACACCCAGTACAAGCAGCTGGCCGCCCAGCAGCCGAAGGTGGTCTTCGGCGGCCGCCTGGGCACCTACGCCTACTACGACATGCACCAGGTCATCAATTCAGCTCTGAATGCCTGGGATAAGCGGATCGCTCCCCTGGTAGGCCACACCAAGGACTGAAACCCTGATTGCACTCCTGACGATCTTCCAGGGGCAATTCAGAGGAAATCCTTGAAGGGAGCCTGAGACTGAAGAACTCGGCGCCAGGTTGAGCCAGCAAATCCGAAAGCACTGTTCCGTTCAGAATACAAAGAGGCCGGCCGCCTATGAAAAGCGACCGGCCTCTTTCCAGACCAAGCATCTGCCATTCATGCATCCGGGGCGACCTTGGAAGAGGCGCCCCAGACATCAATCAGGCAGAATCTGCAGGCTCAGGCGTGCCAGACGTCCTTGCCGTTCTCCTTGGCGGCCTTGACATCGGCATCCAGGGCGCTCTCGTCGCCCTCGACCTTGCCGGCGATGTAATCCTCGACCAGCTGGCGGGACTCGTTGTCCTCATGCTGAACAGCCGGGGACTTCATGAAGTAGGAGCTGGGTGCCAGCACCGGGCCGGCCAGGTGGCGGTCCAGGGCGATCTTGGCGGCACGCAGGGCATCGATGACGATGCCGGCCGAGTTGGGCGAATCCCAGACCTCCAGCTTGTACTCCAGATTCAGCGGGACATCGCCGAAGGTGGTGCCCTCCAGGCGCACGAAGGCCAGCTTGCGGTCATCCAGCCAGGCCACATAGTCGGAGGGACCGATGTGGACGTTGTGGGGATCCATATCGTGGGGAACGATGGAGGTGACCGCACGGGTCTTGGAAACCTTCTTGGACTCCAGACGGGAGCGCTGCAGCATGTTCATGAAGTCCATGTTGCCGCCCACGTTCAGCTGGTAGGTGCGGTCCAGACGCACGCCGCGGTCCTCAAAGAGGCGGGCCATGACGCGGTGCGTGATGGTGGCGCCCACCTGGCTCTTGATATCGTCGCCCACGATGGGCAGGCCGGCATCGCGGAACTTCTGGGCCCACTCGGGGTCGGAGGCGATGAAGACAGGCAGGCAGTTGACGAAGGCGCACCCGGCCTCGATGGCGGCGGTGGCGTAGGCCTTGTCAGCCTGCTCAGAACCGACGGGCAGGTAGGAGACCAGCACATCGACCTTCTTGTCACGCAGAACCTGGGCCACATCCACGGGCTCCGCATCCGACTCGGTGATCATCTTGCTGTAGTACTCGCCCAGTCCATCGCCGGTCGGCCCGCGCAGGACCTCCACGCCCTTGTTGGGAACGTCGCAGAACTTGTAGGTGTTGTTCTGCGAGGCGAAAATGGCCTCGCTCAGGTCCTTGCCGACCTTGAGGGAATCCACGTCGAAGGCGGTCACGAACTCCACGTCACGAATGCGGTAGCCTCCGAAGTTGGCATGCATGATGCCAGGGATCTTGTCATCATCCTTGGCGTCCTTGTAATATTCGACTCCCTGTACCAGCGAGGAAGCGCAGTTGCCCACGCCCGCTATAGCTACACGGATGCTCATACAAACTCCTCTGATTTACTGAGTTATTTCCAACCTAAGCATACCTTCTCCCGATGGATTGCATGGTGGCATGAAGCCTCATATGCGTGCCAGCTGGCAGGACAGACCTCCCGGGAGGGCACAAACGTACGAAAATGATGAACGTTCAGCCCTAGGTCGAACAGTTTTCAGCCCTGCCGGATAGCGTGGTTGGCATGGCCAATCAGACTCGTTCAGTCAGTTCGACCTCGCCCACCCGCAGGGCCCAGTCCGGGTCGCGCGGGAGCGGCAATCGCACCGACAGACCCACCTCGCGGCATGCCGACCGGAACCCCCGGGGTAACGGGCCCCGCCGCGGACAGCGCCGCAAGTCACATCGTGTACTCAAGTGGATCCTGGCCCTGCTGGGACTGGTGCTGGTCGCCGGAGCGGCGGCCTTCGCCTATCTGTACCTGACCACTGAGATCATCCCACCGGAGAAGCAGGCCCTGGCGCAAAAGACCACAGTCTACTATGCGGACGGCACCACCCCCATTGGCACCTACGCCGACCAGAACCGGCAGATCATCGACTGCACGGTCCTTCCCAAATACGTGGGCAATGCGGTCGTCGCCTCGGAGAACCGCTCCTTCTACAAGGACAACGGCATCGACCTCAAGGGCATCGGCCGGGCCTTGCTCAACAACGTGACCAAGGGCACCCGGCAGGGCGGATCCACCATCACCCAGCAGTATGCCGAGCGCTACTATCTGGGCGAGACCACCTCCTACAAGGGCAAGCTGCGCGAGGCCATCCTCTCCCTGAAGATCTCCAGGACCGAGAATAAGGACACGGTCCTGTGCAACTATATGAACACCATCTACTTCGGCCGCGGCGCCTACGGTATCCAGGCCGCCGCCCAGAATTACTTCGGCAAGGACGCCAAGGAGCTGACCATGCCCGAGTCGGCCATGCTGGCCGGCATCATCCCCGCCCCGGCCTCCTGGGATCCGGCGATCAACCCTAAGCAGGCTGAATCGCGCTTCCACCGGGTGCTGGGCATCATGGAGGAAGACCACTACATCAGCCACAAGGACCGGGTCGGCGCCCAGATGCCGCAGACCATCAAGTACTCGCCGGAGAACGTCTACCAGGGGCCCAACGGCTACCTGCTGCGCATGGTGCGCAATGAGCTGTCCTCCGGCAAAAAGGCCCCCTTCACCGCAGACGACCTGGACACGGGCGGCTACCGGATCATCACCACCATTCAGAAAGACAAACAGGATCTGATGTTCCAAGTGGCCAGTCCAACCACCGGCAACAAGCACCAGCCACCCACCCTGCAGACCGGAGGGCTCTCGGTCGACCCCAAGACCGGCGCTATCATCTCCTTGTACGCGGGGGACGACTATCTGACCCACCAGCTCAACAATGTGGACCAGGCCACCTTCCAGGTGGGTTCGACCATGAAGGCCTACACCCTGTTGGGAGCCATCCAGGATGGGGTCAGCCTCAACACGGTCTTCAATGGCAACTCTCCACGCACTTTCTCCAGCGTAGGCAAGTCCGTCGCTAATGCCGGGCAGGTCAGCTACGGGTACATCAACCTCTACTCGGCCTTCGCCAACTCGGTCAACACGGTCTTCATGGATCTGGGCGAGCACGTGACCTCCCAGAAGACGGCCCAGCTGGCACATACGGCCGGCATCACCGGCAAGATCGACGACACGACCACCTTCGACACCCTGGGTCTGGATGCTCTTTCGGTCTATGACGTGACCCAGGGCTACGCCACTCTGGCCAACGGGGGCAAGCGACCCCTGCTGCATCTGGTGGCCCAGGTCAAGGACGCCAAGGATCAGGAGCTCTACACCGCGGCGATCCAGTCGGACCAGGTCTTCAATGCCGACCAGGTGGCCCTGCTGCAGAAGGCCATGACCACCACGGTTCAGTACGGCACCGCCTCCTACGCGCGTTCCCTGGGCCGGCCCATCGCCGGCAAGACAGGTACAGCCAACGACCAGACAGCCATCTCCTTCATCGGATTCACTCCCTCGCTGCTGACCACCTTCGCCGTCTGGAACCAAGGACAGGATGGCAGTGCCCTCAAGGTGCCTGATGTCTATCAGAACGAGTTCTATCCGGTCCAGCTGTTCACCCAGTATATGAAGTCGGCCCTGGGCAACAGCCCGGTGGAGCGCTTCCCTGCGGCCGAGGACCATGGCAAGATCGGCGGACCGGACGGCAGCTGGGGCACCGGGTATAAGCCGAGCTACTCCTATACGCCCAGGCGCAACTACAACTATGAATACGTGCCTCAGCAGCGCAACCAGCAGCAGATAGTCCCGCAGGAGGAGTCAGGAGCCGGCAGCGGCTCGGGCTCAGGCAATGGAGGCGGGGCCGAAGGCGGCAACGGCGGAACCACCGAGGGCAACTCCGGGTCAGAGTCATCCCAACAGTAAGGCTGTCCGGACAGACCGGTCCGATCCGGACGAATCAGCTGCGCTCGGATCGGACCGTAAGGCTGGTCTAGCTGGTCTGGGGTTGCTTTATCCCCTATGACCGCTAGCCGCGCTGGAAGCGGTTGAGGGCCGAGATGATGGCCTTGAGGGAGCTGGTGGAGATGGACGAATCGATGCCCACGCCCCAGATCACCCGGGACCTGGCCGGTTCGCCCACCCGGCATTCCACGTAGGAGGCGGCCAGGGCATCCGTGCCTGCGGTCATAGCGTGCTCGGCGTAGTCCAGAACCGAAACGGTCTGATCCAGGGACTTGAGTGCATCCAGGAAGGCCGCAATAGGACCGTTCCCATGCCCCTGAACACGACGGCGCTCCTCAGGATCGCCTGGGGCAAGTCCCCGGTCCAGCAGGGTGGCATCGAGAACAGTGTCGGAGCCGTCCTCGCCGGAGGTGACTGCCACATTCAGGAGCTTGAAGCGTCCCCACTGCTGCAGGGTCTCGTCGCGCTGATCGGCCATGGACTCGCCGCCGACCACGCTTCCGCCGGCCTCCACGGGCAGGTACTCGTCCTTGAAGAGCCGCCAGATGTCGGCATCCTTGACCTCGCGCTTGGTCCTGTCGGCATAGCTCTGGACCAGTCGTTCGAACTCCACCTGAAGGCGCTTGGGCAGATCCAGATGGTGGTTGGCCTTGAGCAGGTAGGCCATGCCGCCCTTGCCCGATTGGGAGTTGACCCGGATGATGGCCTCGTAGTTGCCGCCCACATCCTTGGGATCGATGGGCAGGTAGGGCACCAGCCAGAGGAAGTCGTCGGGGTTGGCGTTGGCGCGCAGAGCCGCCTGCTGCCGGGCATCCAGCCCCTTCTTGATCGCGTCCTGGTGGGAGCCGGAGAAGGCTGTAAAGACAAAGTTGCCCACATAGGGGTGCCGCTCGGAGACGGCGATCTGATTGCAGTACTCCACCGTCCGACGGATGCCGGGCATGTCGGAGAAGTCCAGCTGGGGGTCGATTCCCTGGACCAGCAGGTTCAGCCCCACCGTGCAAATGTCGACATTGCCGGTGCGTTCGCCATTGCCCAGCAGGCAGCCCTCGACCCGGTCGGCCCCGGCCAGCAGGCTGAGCTCGGTGGCGGCCACGGCCATGCCCTCGTCATTGTGGGGGTGCAGGGAGAGCACCACTGCATCCCGGTCCTTGAGGTTGGTGGATATGTACTCCACCTCGTCAGCGAAGACATTGGGGGTGGTCATCTCCACGGTGTTGGGCAGGTTGATGATCATGGGATGCTCCGGCGTAGGCCGGATCACGTCGATGACCGCGTTGCAGACCTCCAGGGAGTACTCAGGCTCTGCGCCAGAGAAGGATTCGGGCGAATACTCGTAGGAAAGGTCGGTGCCCCCGGCATCGGCCTCCAGAGATCGGCAGAGCTCGGCTGCGTCAGTGGCCAGCTGCTTGATGCCGGCCTTGTCCTTGTGGAAGACGACCTCCCGCTGCAGGACCGAGACCGAGTTGTAGAAGTGGACCACCGCCCGCTTGGCCCCACGCAGGGCCTCGTAGGTACGGCGGATCAGATGCTCGCGGGCCTGAGTCAGGACCACGATGGTCACGTCGTCAGGGATCAGCTCGCGCTCTATCAGGAGGCGGATGAAGTCGTAATCGGTTTCGGAGGCCGAGGGGAAGCCCACCTCGATCTCCTTGAAACCCATGGAGATCAGCAGATTCCAGAATCTCAGCTTGCGCTCGGAATCCATGGGGTCGACCAGGGCCTGGTTGCCGTCGCGAAGATCCACCGAGCACCAGCGAGGCGCCCGCTTCAGGGTCTTGCCCGGCCAGGTGCGCTGCGGATAGTCAAAGGGAACCTGCTTGTTGTAGGCCACATACTTGGTGTAGGGCATGGCGCTGGGCTTCTGCGGCGAACCCACAAACCTGGGGGGAGGCAGCAGCAGGTCGTTGTTCCCTCCATTGGACGCCGCGGCCTGGGCCGCAAGATCAAACACGGATGCACGATCCTGATCCATCTCTCCTCCTTCTTTCGTTCGTCGGAAACCACAATGTCGCCCGGCTATAGGCGTTCGGGCATGTCGAAACCGCACCGGGGGTGTCATTATCTTACCGGAGGAGGGCCGGGACATGCGGTCCGGGTCCGCATTACGACGCAGCGGAAGGCGAGCGCGCGGAGCCTGGCATAATTTGCGAGGTTGCCAAGGATGCAAATACCACACGATGCAAGCGCTGACAGAGTGCTCACTGGAAAAGGGAGACGCCGCGACGGCCCTCGCAGTAGGCGTTGCCCAGCCAGGTGTGACGCGAGTTGGGCCAGACCGAACCCAGGCGGGGGGCGTTCTGGCTCATCCAGATGCTGGGCACACGCCCATCGGCGCTGTGGGACCCCAGCAGGTTGAAGCCGTTCTTGACCGCCAGCCAGTCGGGATGCTGGGTGGCGATGGCCAGACCCTCCTCCAAGGTCAGAGGGAGGCGGTCGTCGGAGTCGATCAGTTTGCGGGCCACGTCGGGTTCGCGGTTGGTGTAGCAGGTCCCGGTATGCGGCTCCAGGACGATGTAAAAGGGACCCTCGGGCGGCTCGAACCCGTTCTGGGGCAGGAAGCTGGCGATGTCACGCGGCGGCATGGTGGTGAAGCCGGCCATGCGGTTGATGCTGGTCCGGGCGATCAGCGACTCGGGCGAGACCAGCTCTCTGGTGGGGATGAGCAGGATCTGCTCGCCCAGCTCAGTGGACTCCAGCGCGGAAATCAGGGGTTGGGCCAAGGCTCTGAAGGCGGCGGCGCTGATGTCCGCCACATCCGGATAGCCCAGGGCCACGATCCGATCCAGTTGCCGCTGCACTTCTTGGGAAGATCTGGTCATAGCCTCCAGTCTAATTCGAATCTGCCCCCGCGAGCACCTACACTCTCGACACTCACCTGCCAGGGCGAGGTATCGTATTCCGATTTAGTGCTGGCCGTACACGTGCTGATAACGGTCGTTCAGACTGGCCACATCCTCGTCGGACAATGGCACAGGCGTACCGATTTGCTCAGCAGCCCACACCGTACGCGCCACCTCCTCCGTCATCGCCGCCGCCTTGACCGCAGCCTCAGCATCAGCACCGACCGTGAAGGGGCCGTGATTGCGCATGAGCACCGCAGGACAGCCCGGATGTTCCGCCAGGGTTTCGACCACCCCACGACCTATCTGGTCCGAACCAATCAAGGCGAAGGGACCCACCGGCACCGGACCACCGAACTCGTCACCCATCATCGTCAATACGCATGGAATTGACCGGCCCACTGCAGCAAAGGCCGTAGCAAAGGTCGAATGCGTATGCACCACGCCAAATACTTCAGGCATGTGCCGGTAGATGTAGGCGTGCGAAAACACATCCGAGGAGGGGGCGGCAGATCCGTCCACCACATGCCCTTCCAGATCCGTGACCACCATTGATTCCGGCGTTAACTGCTCGTAGCGCACCCCGGATGGCTTGATCACCAGCAAGTCGGCTGAATGCAGGCGTTGCGAGACATTCCCCGCCGTCCACACCACCAGCCCCCACTTGATCAACTGCTCATGCAGGGCGGCAACATGCTCACGAACCAATCCCACTTCGACACGTACCTCATCAGAAAAATCAGCCAAGGACGTCATACGAACCACCACCATTCCCAATAAGGGGCCGACCCTTCCTGCGAAAAGCCGGCCCGGTTTGCTTACCTGCGTGCACAGACCCTGCTGCGTATCCTCACAGGCTTTCCAGATCCTTGCCCTTGGTCTCCTGGGCAAAGAGATAAATAACAGCGCCGATGACCAGGCAGACACCGAAGAAGGTGAATGCCGTGGTGACAACGCCGATGTTGATGTGCTGGGAGACATAGTCGCCGCCCACCAGGAGCCCCATGAATATAGGGCCTACGATCTTGGCCGTGGCGCCGATGCCGTATCCCAGCCCCAGTCCGGTGGAACGAACATCGTTGGGTAACTGCTCGCCGCCGAAAGCGTTGAGAATGCCGAAGACACCGTCGGCGAAGGTCATGATGACCAGGACAGCGATGTAGAACTGCCAGCCGGAATTGTGGAAGAAGGCCGCGTAGAAGCATCCCAGAGCCCCGATGATGCCGAAGGAGAACATGGTCCAACGCCGACCGATGATGTCAGCCAGCCAGGCAGAGCCGAATCTGCCGATGCAGTCGGCCACGGAGACGCCCATGAACAGGTAGGCCACCATCTGCGTTGAGAAGCCGAAAGCATCCTTCATCAGCGTTTGACCCCAGGATTGGATGGCGAAGGAACCCAGAATGAAGCAGAAGGAGCCAACCGAAATGATGACCAGCGGCCTTAGATGCTTGGACAGAAGCAGACGATAACTGGCCTTCTGCTCCTGCTCGACCTTGGGCAGGGCGCCGACCTGGTCCGCGGGAAGCTCAAGAGCCCATGCCAAGGCCTTGCGGGCATCATTGTCACGTCCCACGCTCTGATAGAAACGAGGGGACTCCGGCACCGTCGCCAACCAGAACAGAAGAAGGACAGGGATAACGCCCAGGGCCACCAGCACGCGCCAATTGTCGCCAATCAGGCTCTGCGAGACGGATCCCAGGAGCAGACCCAGAGGAATGAAGACCGAGGCCAGGCCGGAGAGCATGCCGCGCTGTCTGGCCGGCACGAATTCCTGGACGTAGGGGATGGAGATGATGTTCAGGCCGCCTACGCCGACACCCACGCCGATGCGCAGGATGGCCAGCAGGATCCAGGCACCGTCAGGCAGGAAGACTGACAGGGCCGTGAAGACCACGAAGCAGAGAACACACCACTGGAAGGCATGCTTGCGGCCGAAGCGATCGGCCAAACGCCCCCAGAGGATGGATCCGATGACCGTGCCCAGCCCGGAGCAGGCCAGGATGATTCCAGCGGAAACCCCGGTCAGGTGCCAGGCCGAAGTCAGGAGGGAGACCACGAAACCAATCAGGAACATATCGAAGAATTCGGATATGTTGCCGGCTATGGCCAGGCCGATGATGCTTTTCTGATGTCCGGTCAGGGGACGAGCGTCTATCTGCTCGTATGCGGTCAGTGTCTCCCCGGCCTGTGTGACATGTGTATCACTCATAATGGTGCTTTTCTTTCTCGGATGGTCATGATGATGGCGGCCCGACCCCCGTACGGATCTGACCTGAGGATCCAGGTCGCTCTCTCCTTCCTTGGAGAATGCTGCGGCGGCCTTGGATCATGAAGGAACGGTCAACGGTTGATATCCCCGCCCAGCGGAATATCCAGTTCCTGGGCGCGGATACGGGTCAGATCGCCCATATGCGTCAGGGCATACTCGGCGGCCCGCTGTCCCCACCTGACACCGCACTCCACATCATCGGAGAGGAAGCCGTGGAGGGTGGCAGCCACGAAGGAATCCCCGGCGCCGGGACGATCCACCACCGGAACCGTCGTGGTGACGTACTTCTTGATTCCCTTGGAGGTTCTCAAGTAAGGACCATCCAAGTGATTGGTGGAAACAATGTACTCATTGCCGAAGCGCTGGTAGAGCTGCTCGCAGACCTCCTCGCCTGTCCCCTCGATTCCGAAGACGCTTTTGGCGTCCTTGATGGAGCAGAAGAGAATGCGGGCCTTATGAGCGATGGGCTCCAAAACCTTTCTGGCCTGGTCACCAGACCAAAGCTTGCTGCGGAAGTTCACGTCAAAGGCGATGTCGATGCCGCGCTTCTCCGCCTGCTCGGCCGCATAAGTCACCACCTGAGCGGTGGTATCGGTCAGGGCCGCGGTGATGCCGGTCAGGAAGAGCAGGCGGGTGTCCAGCATCCGGTCCCAGTCGTAATCCTCGATCCCCGTCGACCTGAAGGGGGTGTACTCGCGGTCGTAGATGACGTTGGCCGGCATGGGGGGTTCGCCCGGCTCCATGAAGTAGAGGGCGATTCGGCTGGCCGGCTTGCGGACCATGGTGCTCAGATCAACACCCACAGACCTGTACTCGCTCAGGACGTATTCGCCCAAATCCCCCTCCGGCAGCGAAGAGGTCCACAGGGTCTTGCGCTGAAGCTGAGCCAACACTCCAGCCACATTGGCCTCGGAACAGGCTGGATTCATCAGGACCGACCGGGCGTTCATCAGCCGCTCCCCCCTCCTGACCGTGAGCCTGATCTGCCCCTCTCCTATGGTCGAAAGGTCATATGCATGTTCTGCCATCACTTGCTCCTTGTCTACATGGCCGCTTCTCTAGAATGGACCACGACGTCCGCTTCATTCCGTATTACGACCTGTCACATTCAAACTCGCACCGATCGGGTCGACCCTCCAGGGGCGACCGCTGGCATCATTGCCTCCCTGCCGATGCCAAGGGGGTGGAGGACCGGCACAACCACCCCCGGGTCGCAACCGTGACCGCTGCGACCTGTACTTCAGCCTCTGGGGTCAAGCACCTCCATGTCAGCCCCTCGCAGCCAGGTTTCCACTTTCTTCCTTGCATTCGCGACGATCTGATCGGCCTGGTCCGAATCATCGTTCCACATCTCCAGCATGATCCGCCCCGACCAGGATTGCCGGGCCAGCTCGGCGAAAGCCGTGGGAAAATCGGCACAGCCCTCGCCCATGGTGATGCGACGCGGCTGCCCTGGGAGCACATCCTTGACATGGATGGCCAGCATTCTGCCGGCTCCAGCCCTGAGCTCAGCCACGGCATCCAGCTCCTGCTCGTAGAGGTTGCCGATATCCGGGTACATGCTCAACCAGGAGGACCCGACCTGATCGCAGATGGCCAGACCCTTGGTGATGGAGGTGATGTCATTGCCATCCACATTCTCTATGCCCAGCATGACGCCGGCCTGGGCCGCATACTCAGCCGCCCTGGCCAAAACCTCCACATACCTGGCGCGCTGGTCGGGATCAGGGTCCTCGTAGTAGGCGTAGTAACCGGCTACCTGAATCAGGGGAATGCCCGCCTCATGAGCCAGATCGATCGCCTTGAGGAAGATCTCATAGGCCTGACGGCGGACAGCCGGATCGGCCGAGCCAGGGCCAACCTTACGGTGGCAGCTCAGGCAGATCCCTCCGACCTGGACGCCCTGGCGGTCAGCGGCCTGACGGAAGGTGGAAGCCTGGGCAGCCGTCCAGTCCAAGCGGGCCATCCGCTTGTCGCTTTCGTCAATGGACAGATCCATGAAGGTGAACCCATCGGCCGCCACCTGGGACATGAACGCATCCCAATCATCCGGCTCGGCGGGGGACTTCAGGGCCTTCTCATAGATGCCCAGGGTGATGCTGCCGCTCATTGCGGCCACACCCTGCCGATGGTCTCCCGCAGCTCGGTCGCAGCGGCCAGGGGGTCGTCAGCCTTGACAATGCCGCGGCCGGAGATCACCACTCCGACGGGAACTCCTTGGAAGAAGGGCAGATCCTTGGCCGTGACCCCGCCGGTCACAGTGACCTTGAAGCCCATCTGATGCAGCTGGCGGATGCGATCCTTGTCGTCCTCCCCCCAGGTCAGCTTTCCGGCCGCTTCAGCGTCGCGAGAACGATGGACGATGACCTGGGTAGCTCCAAGTCGCCGCCATTCGCGCGCCTGTTCGGGATCGTAGGTTTCACCCAGCTCAATCTGGACCTCACCGCCGAACTCCTGGGCCACCTTCACCACCTGCTCGACCGTGGTCATGCTGGCCCCGGCGACCACCGAGACCCAGCTGGCACCCGCCTCGAAGCAGGCGCGGGAGATGACCGCACCAGCCTCGGCGATCCTGACATCAGCCAGGATGGTCTTATTGGGATAGAGAGCACGGATCTCGCGCACGGCTCTCAGCCCTTCGGCGATGATCAGGACCGTTCCGCACTCGATGACATCCACTTGGCTGACGGCCGCATTCAGAGGCCTCAGGGCCGAGGGCATATCAAAGGTGTCCAGCGCGATCTGAAGCTGGGGGCGTTCCAGGGTCTTGTCTGCTGCCATCGCGCTCAGGCCTCCTTACGGAAGGAGAAGAAGTTGTGGGCGTTGCGGATGAGCAGCTTGTCCACGTAGTCGGGATCAAAGCCTTCGGCGATCATGCGGGGGCCGTCCACTGCCGGGTTGTAGTCCACGCCGCTCACAGAGCCGTAGACCTTCTGGTAGGAGCGCTTGCCGGAGTCCGTGCCCAGGAGGATACGGTCCTCATAGCCGTCTTTCTTGAAAGCCTTGAGCTCCATCATCCTGTTGGAATCGGGCTGATACTTGATCCTGTTGGTGCCGTCGATTTCCAGGTAAACGCCCAGATCCAGGATCTCCTCCAGGTAGTAGACATCAGCATTGCGCTGAATGTGGCCGATGGCGATCTGGTCCGCGGGGACCCCCAGCCCGATCAGAGTCTGGGCCTGTTCCAGGCCACAGGTTCCATAGGTGGTGTGTGTGTTGATGGGAGCGCCGGTTTCGATGGCCGCCTTGGCAGCAGCCTCCATGCACTTATGCTCGAAAGGCGTGATCTCGCCGTAAGCAGTGCCGATCTTGATGACACCTGCCTTATAGGGGCTGCGATCCACCAGGGGGCCGGTGTAGTCGTTGCGATCGATGCCCTCACGGATATCGGCGATGACCAGATCGGCGATCTGATCGACGCTGTAGCGGTTGATCCAGTGGGACTGGGTCTCCAGGTAGACATGCTCACGATGGAAGCCGGTGGCCCCTATGATCTGCAGGTTCTCCACCGAGCGGGCCACCTCAGCCAGCTTCTCGATGTCACGGCCGCAGTTGATGGGGCACATGTCCACCACGGTGCCGCCCTGCTTGCTCCACTTCAGCGAGGCCTTGGCGAAATAGCCGGCCTCGGTCTCTGCCTTCTCGACTGAATCCAGTTGATGGTCCTTGTCCAGGTAGACCTCACCGGCTCCCACCCGGATCAGATGGTCGTGGCTGTTGACTACGCCAAGCGTGCTCGGATCGACATCACCCAGAATGGTTCGTGCGAATGCCATGTGAACTCCTTTGTTGTTTGTGCTCTGCGACTTCGCGGCACCGGTCTTCAGGCTTTTCTTCCGGTGCCTTTGACAGGAAACAGACTATGGGAGCCATCAGAGAACAACAAGGATATCGATGAACATATGTACTTGAAGAATAAATTTATATCTTTATATATTTCATTTCCAGCATTACAAGAGCTTTCTTTAGACCATTTGGGACAGCTAGGCTCGTGTATGCGAATTCTGATAAAATGTACATATGTTCAGCGATTTACAGATGATGACCAGCTCGGATGCTCGCAAGCGGGTCCAGCTGCTTCTTCGCATAGCCCGCATGTACTACCAGGACCACATGCTGCAGTCCCAGATCGCCACAGAGACAGGCTATTCCCGCCCCTCCGTCTCCCGGATGCTGAAAGAGGCCCAAGAGCGAGGACTGGTAAAGATCTCCATTGAGAATCCACTGGAACGGCTTGAAGACCTGGAGTCCAGGCTGATCCGGCAATTCAACCTCCGTTGTGCTCGGGTCTCGGAGCCACCGCAAGGATGCACCGGGTATGATGTCGTACCCCGAAGCGCGGCGGCTCTCCTGGTTGAGCAGACCAGGCCCGACTCTTTGATAACCGTCTCCAATGGCAACGCCGTCGCCTACACGGTTCGAGAAGTTCCCCTGCAAAACTGGGCAAAGTCCAAGGTCGTGCAGATGATCGGTTCCCTGTCGCCGACCAATCCTATGACGGATTCACCGGAGATATGCCGCATGCTGGCCCAGCGACTGGGCGGCAGCTACTCGTCGCTGCCGGTGCCCATGATCCTTTCTTCGACATCCGTAGCTGAAGCCATGCGCAAAGAACGCCAGATCGCCGACACCCTGACTCTGGGCGGACACGCCGACGTTGCGGTGGTGGGAGTCGGGTCGGTCAAGGAGGGAAGGTCAGGACACATTTTCAAAGACTACGAGAATGCGGCTTTCATCAAGGAGGTGACCGAGCTCAAGGCCGTGGGACACATCTGCGGGCATCACATCGATGCCCAGGGTCGCCACATCCGAACCAGCCTGTGTGAACGCACTATATCGATTGAATTCGAACGCCTGAAGCGGATCCCTCTGGTCATAGGCGTGGCCTGGGGGCCGCAAAAGGTTGCCAGCATCCTCGCCTGTCTGCGGGCTGGGCTCATCTCTGCACTGGCCACCGACCGCGACACGGCCGAAGGGATACTTGAGCTGGAACAACGGCAGAGGAGGGCAGGCAGAAAAGCCTCACAAACCCCGAGCCAAGCAGAGGCCAAGCAGGGCTGACCCTGCATGAAAACCATCAGGCAGACGGAGCCTGGTAGAACCGATCAGCCCAGATGCGCAATCAGATCCTGTCGGCGAAGTGCTTGCGGGCGATCAGCTCGGCAATCTGCACGGCGTTGAGGGCAGCGCCCTTGCGCAGGTTGTCGTTGGCCACGAACATGGACAATCCCCTCTTGCCCTCCACAGCCTGGTCCTGGCGGATGCGACCCACGAAGCTGGGGTCTTTGCCGGCTGCGTCCAGTGGAGTGGGGATTTCCGCCAGACTTACTCCGGGGGCCTTGGACAGCAGGTCGCGGGCCTGGTCAGGAGTGACGTCGTGCTCGAACTCGGCATTGATGCTCATACCGTGGGCAGTGAAGACCCCTACCCGCACGCAGGTGCAGGAAGCGGCCAGATCAGGCAGGTGCAGGATCTTGCGGCTCTCATTGCGCAGCTTCTGCTCCTCGTCGGTCTCCCCGCTGCCATCATCGACCAGAGCGCCGATGAAGGGAACGGCGTTGAAGGCAATGGTGCGCACCACCTTGGTGGGCGGTGGGAACTCGATGGCCGATCCGTCGAAGACCAGCCGGTCAGCCCCTTGCTCCACGGCGGTTTTGGCCTCGTCGCGCAGCTGGAGGACGCCGGCACGACCAGCCCCCGACACAGCCTGGTAGGAGGAGACGATCAGACGGCGCAGACCGTATGCCTTGGCTAAGGGACTCAGCACCGGCATGCAGGCCATGGTGGTGCAGTTGGGATTGGCCACGATCCGCCGCGGGATAAGATCCAAGTCCTCCGGGTTGACCTCAGACACCACCAGGGGGACCTCGGGATCCATCCGCCAATGGGAGGAGTTGTCGACCACGTAGGCACCGGCCTCAGCGAAGCGAGGAGCCCAGGTTCCTGAAGTCGAGCCGCCGGCGGAGAAGATGGCCAAATCGATCCCGCTCAGGTCGGCCTGCTCAACATCCTCGACCGTGATGGTCCTGTCACGCCAAGGCAACTGCTCTCCGGCAGACCGCGACGAGGCCATGAATCGCAAGTCAGCCACCGGGAAGTCCCGTTCGTCCAGCATGCGGCGCATGACCATGCCTACTTGACCTGTGGCGCCCAGAACGGCTACATTGATGCCACGACGTCCGTTGTTCGCCAAATCAGCCTTATCCGTCATTGCTCTCTCCTTCTCGCTCAGCGACCCGTGCCGCCATAAACGACCGCCTCGACCTGATCGGCATCCAAGTGGAAGGCCGTATGGATGGCCCGCACCGCCTCGTCGAGATCCTGGATGGGCACCAGGGCGGAGATGCGGATTTCGGAGGTCGAGATCATGAGCACGTTGATATGTCGGTCGCTCAAGGCCCGGAAGAAGGTGGCGGTGATGCCCGAATGGGTTTTCATCCCTACGCCTACCAGGGTCACCTTGCCCACCTCGGGATTGATATCCACTGACCGGAACCCCAATTGCTCGCGGGAGTCATCCAGCATGGGGACCACCTGATCAGCCTGAGCGGACGGGAGCGTGAAAGAGATGTCCACGGTGCCGGTAGCCGCCCCAGCCTGGACGATCATATCGATGTTGATGCCGCCCTCGGCAAGGATGGTGAAGAGCTGTGCGGCCACGCCAGGTCGGTCGGGCACGGCACGCAGACTGACCTGAGTCTCACTGCGGTCGTGGGCAACCCCTGAAATGATGGGTGACTCAGGGCCGTTCAGGTCCGGAAACAGGTCACCCATGGATTCGCCGTTGGTCATGTCCTTCCTTCCGTCATATCCCGTCACCTGTCAGCGCGTGCGGCGGGGCGATCCGGCAGCTGGCCGGTCTCCAAATTGGGAATCTTGTCAGCATCGACATCGTCGGGCATGATCAGCGTGCCTGGGCGATGGGAAAAGGAACTGCGCACATGGATGGGCATGCGGAAACGCTGGGCATACTCCACGCAGCGCAGGGCCAGCACCTTGGATCCGCCGGCCGCCATCTCCAGCATTTCCTCATATGAAATGCGGGCGATTCTACGGGCGGTGGGAACGATGCGCGGATCGGCGGTGAAAACCCCGTCCACATCGGTATAGATCTCGCAGACATCCGCCTTGAGTGCCACGGCTAGGGCCACAGCCGAGGTATCCGAGCCGCCACGACCCAGGGTGGTGGCGTCGCCGTCTGAATTGACCCCCTGAAAGCCGGCCACAATCCCCACTTCACCTCGGTCCAAGGCCTTCATGACTCGCTGAGGTCGAACATGGCGGATGTGGGCTGCGCCGTAGCGTGCATCAGTCATGAATCCCGCCTGCGAGCCGGTGAAGGAATGGGCATGCTCGCCTTGTGCATGGATGCTCATGGCCAGCAGGCTCATGGAGATGCGCTCACCCGCCGTCATGAGCATGTCCATCTCTCGGGCAGGAGGATTGGAATCCACGTCCATGGCCTGGTCAATCAGATCATCAGTGGTGTCCCCCATAGCGGAAACCACCACAGCAATGTCATTGCCGGCGCGCTTGGTGTCAATAATGCGCTTGGCCACACGCTTGATGGAGTCCGAGTCCGCCACCGAGGACCCGCCATACTTCTGAACGATAAGTGCCACTGCTGTTCCATCCCGCGACGGTTAAGCCACTAGACCATCATCTGCAACATGTTGATTACATGGATTATACGAACGACACCGTTCTATCAGACCCCCTCCACCAATATGCGAAACATTGACGGCAGCCAGGGAGGCTACGAATCAGTGACCGCAGGCCTTACAGATCGCGACGGCCGGATATTGCCCGGCCAAGGGTGATCTCGTCGGCATATTCCAGATCGCTGCCGACAGGCAGACCGCTGGCCAGCCTGGTGACCCGCAGATCCAGAGGGCCCAGCAGCCGTCCCAGGTAGGTGGTGGTGGCCTCGCCTTCAATGTTGGGATCCAAGGCCAGCATGACCTCCTTGACCTGATCCGTGCCCAACCGCTTCAAGAGCTCGGGAATGCGCAGATCGCCAGGACCGACGTTGGACATAGGGTCGATGGCCCCGCCCAAGACATGATAAAGGCCCCTATACTCTCCGGTCCGCTCAATGCTCATGACATCCTTGGGTTCCTCGACGACGCAGATGATGCTGCGGTCACGACGCGGATCCTGGCAGATAGGGCATGGGCTGGTCTCGCAGACATTGCCACAGATCTCGCAAAACCGAACCTTCTCCTTGGCGGCGACGATAGCATCGGCCAAATCCTGAGCGCTACGCCGATCGGCTCCCAGAATGTAGAAGGCGATGCGCTGCGCGCCCTTGGGGCCAATGCCCGGCAGTTGCGCAAAAGCATCGATCAGCTCTTGAATGGCTCCATCATAGGTAGCAGCCATCATTCACCTCCCTGTCGCTGCGCCTGTTCCTGCCGGCGCTTTTGGACGTTGATCGGATTCTGGGGATCGTCAGCAGCAAAGTCCTCCACCTTGGTCACGTCGAACAATTTGGTCAGTTCATCCTGGTTCATGGCATTGTCCGCCCCGAGTCTGGCATCGTCCATGGAATAGACATCGTCCTCGGGATCCACTGACGGCCTTGAGGTCTGGGAGGAAACTGCAGCAGACGAGGCCCCGTCCTGACCGGGACCACTGGAGGCCGGACTAGCGAAGCCTGCTGGCGCTCTCCTGCCCTCAGCTCCAGCAACCTTTGCCATTGTCTGGGGGCCATCCGAGCCACCGACAGCATCGGAACCGTGATCGTCGCTCTGCGCATCCGACAAGGTTGATGCGCCAGTCGCCATGACCCCTTCACCGGAAACCGATCCAGTTCCCAATGTCGAAGCCGAGGTGGCGCTCGAGACGCCTCCCTGACCGGATGAATCTACCGACTGAGAAGCTTCATGGCCTTGACTGTTGGAGGACTCTGCAGAGACTACGGCGCTGGTCCCGGAATCGGGCACAGCCCAAGGATCCGTGTCATCGGTCATGTCCGGCAGGGCCACCTTTTTGGACTCATGGTCTTTCTGGCCAGTGGATCCATCGCCGCCCTGATCAGGCTGCCAGGTCTTTTGCGGCGCATGAATCGCTGGCATGGGGTGAGCCCAGGGATCATCGTCCGGCAACACCGTTGAAGCGGTCGAGCCGAAACCCGCCGCTGGAAGCGGTTTCGAAGACGACTGGACAGGGCCACCGACCGGGTGGTGAGCGTCGTCGGAGCTCCCTTCGCCTGAAGCTTCTCCAGGAGTGGACTTCCCGTCTGATGCCGATGCTCCGGCCCCACCATCATGACCGGCCGAGGCCGTCATCCCTCTAGGAGCATGCCCCTGCTCTGTGGCCGCATGAGGCATGACCGCCGCCCCAAGGTTCATGGTGGCTAACCCGGCTCGCGCTAGAGCCACCTCCTTCTTGACCTCTGCCCGGCGCTGGGGAGACATCCTGTTGACGGACTCCACAGTCTCACCGTTGGCAGCCGTCCCCGATGGGGCGATCATGGTGGACTGTCCGAACTCCTGGCGAGCGCGGACCATGACGATACGCGGCACCTTGGTCTCCCCGTCAACCGACTGTGCAGCCACGGCCATGGCGAAGGCATGTTGACTGAGTGGACGGTCGAAGGTCATAGACAGCCGCTTGCGGCCGGAGGGGCCTGCTGTCATGGCTACGGTGGGCACCCGGTCTCGCACGACATACTGGCGGACCTCATCAGGCAGGGCAGCAACCAGGGCATCCCAGCGCTTATCCAGCTCTGTACCAGTCGGCACCTCGTTTGCCTGCCCTTGCGCAGTCTCCTGTTGTGCAGGCCGAGGTGTTTCCGCGGACCGGGCGGGTCTGGAGGGACTGGATGGCCTAGCTTGTCCCTCCGCCTGTCCAGTCGGCCAGGAGGGAGCTTCCTTGCGCTCGGGTTGGATAGGATCAGAGCCGGAATGGGGCGACTGCTCTTCGCCCTCTCGCTGTCCATAAGCGGAGGAATCAGAATGAGAGCCGGCCATGGTCTGTGGCCCGGCAGAGGAGGCGGGCGCTACAACAGATGGCGAGCCTGCCATGCTGGATTGTTCGGGGCGATCAGCGCCATCAGCACTGCCAGACTGCGATGCTGTGGACGGCCGACCGCTCCGCTGCGACCTGTCAGCGCCAATGAACCCACCGCGGGCGGGCGCCGTGGCCGACCCGGAGGGGGAAGCTGCCCCTGCGGCCGATGCCTGCTCCATAGGTTCGCAGCCAATTGCCAGCAGCCTGGCAGCCAGCAGCTCCAAGCGCATCCTGGGCGAAGTGGCCCCGTTCATTCCCGCCAGTGCATCGTTGATGATGTCGGCCATTCTGGTCAGGACCTGCAGATCCAAAGCATCCGCCTGCCGACGCAGATCGGCCACCTGGTCGTCGTCGCCATCTTCGCTCAGCACGCTTTCAGCCCGGTCCCCCGCCAGTTTGAGAACCAGCAGGTCGCGGACATGGGCCAGCAGATCCTCAACGAAGCGCTGGGGCTCGAACCCGCCGACGACAACCTTTTGAATGACCCCGTAGAGGCCAGCACCATCGTGGTCGATCAGCGTATCCACAGCTTCGCCGATCAGTGCGGCAGGAGTGAACCCCAGCAGAGCTACAGCCGCATCATAGGTGATGGTGTGCTCGTCAGCGCCTACCATGAGCTGGTCCAACACAGAAAGGGTGTCACGCACCGATCCGCCTCCAGCCCGCATGGCCAGCTTGAGAACACCGGGTTCGGCCTTGATGCCCTCTTTTTCGCAGATGCCCTCGAGATAAGGCCCCATGACTTCCTGGGGCACGAGACGGAAGGGGTAATGGTGGGTGCGGGAGCGGATAGTGCCGATCACCTTCTCCGGCTCTGTGGTGGCGAAGATGAACATGACGTGTTCCGGCGGTTCTTCGACGATTTTCAGCAGGGCGTTGAATCCTTGCTGGGTGACCATATGAGCCTCATCCAAAATGAAGATCTTGTAGCGGTCACGCACAGGGGCAAAGCCTGCCCGCTCCCTGAGCTCCCTTGCATCGTCGACGCCATTATGGCTGGCGGCGTCAATCTCCACCACGTCGATGGAACCGGGGCCTCCCGTGGCCAGATCCCTGCAGCTGTCACATTCGCCGCAGGGATGGCTGGTCGGTCCCTTGGCGCAGTTGACACAGCGGGCGAAAATCCGGGCACTGCTGGTCTTTCCACATCCCCTGGGACCGGAGAACAGGTAGGCATGGGTCAGCCGGTTCTCATCCAGAGCTCGGGTAAGGGGCACCGTGACCTGCTTCTGACCGATGATGCCGTCAAAAGTGTCAGGCCGATACCGCCGATAGAGTGCTAGTGCCATGGTTCAAGGCTATCCATTTCTTTAGACACGTTCGCTTTCCTTCCGAAGGCTTCCGACCACGCTTCCTGTTCTCATTCACAGGGCTCAGGCCCTGCCCGGGCCGACTGGACCAGACGCGGAATCATCGAGACTCCGGTGTCTACCCCCACCGAGACTTTCACGTCGCTCCCATCCACCTGGCAGTCTGTCAGGATCCCGCTGTTGAGACGGGCGACCCGGGAGGCCAGAGTACAGGGTTGCGCCTGTCCTTCGTCCAGGGCAGAAGCTGCAGCCAGAGCCGAGACATCGGCACCGGTGCGTGCATGTGCTCGACAGATCATGAGATTGCCCAGCAGGGCCGCCAGAACCAGACCCAGGCCAACCAGAGCCATCAGTATGATGCCCAGAACCGTACCAGATCCAGGATCCGAACCCCCTAGCCATGAACCGGTACGCTCCACGCGCGTCCTCCTGACATGTCCGAGCATGACTCATTCCTCCAATATGGCCACGGCATCGCCATGGACCTGTGCAGGCAGCACGCCCATCGGGCCGGAAACCACTGGGCATGACACCCTGACTGCCGTCTGTCCGGCCGATGGGCTCAACTTCACTTGAGTATGCGGACCGGCCATCCGGTGCACCAGCCCTTGGGGATCGCCCTTGCCCCGGGTGACGATCAGGTCTCTGGCAGCCGCGTTAGCCGCATCCTGACAAACCATGCCGGTTCTGATCGTCTGAGTCAGCGTCAGCAGTAAGAGAGCCAGAACCATGACGGCGGGAAGCACGATGGCGAACTCGGCCGTTACCGTGCCGCTGTCGGATCGCCACCGTCGTCTCCACTCGGACCGTCTTTCAGCCAACGGCACTGAGCGCCTTCTTCACCAAACCCATCAGCAGAGTGCGCGTGGAAGAGGATTTAACAATGGCCAGCAATACGCCGGCCAGCGTGGCAGCTGCCACCATGATCACGGCGTATTCGGCAGTGATGGCCCCCGATTCAGGTCTGGCCAGCACCACACCCATACGCGCACGCAGGGCACTCGCTGCAGAGTCCATAGCTTGGCTGATGCGAACATACAAAGCCGTCATGAACCGGTTGGAGCGCTGCCTCATTCTTTGCAGCCACCAGGACCCGGCACCTGCAGCAGGCCATGTCTCAGTTGGCACCAATTGCCCTCCTGCCTGTCTGGTCTGCAGATGGAAGACCGTCGCAACCTCCTGTGAATATGTCATCGTTCTCGCCTTTGCCTTTCCTTGCCTTCCCCGCCCCGACGAATGGCCGTTCCTCAGGGGAATCGGCATCCGGTACCTTTCACTGTGCCCGTTCCGGTCGGCCTCGGTCGCCTTATCGGATGCATGTGGACGAGTGAACCTGCATCGGCAGCCTGTGGACAACTCTGTCAGCATGGACTCCATGCCCTCAGGAAATCCGGCCTACGAAGGCCGCAATGCAGGGGATGACTCCTATCAGCACGAAGGCCGGCAGAATACACAGTCCGGTCGGCACCAGCAGCCTGACGGTTATCGCCGCTGTGGCCCGGGCCAGCACGCTGCGGGCATGGTAATCCAGCTGGCGCAGGGTCGTCTCGATACGCGTCAGAGGCGATGATCCCAAACGCCAGGACGGCTCCAGACAGTCAGCCAGGACCTGCATGGACTGCCCATAATCAGGATCCCCGATCGCTCCCGACCAAGACAGATCCCATCCGTTGCCACGTCCGAGCAGGTGAGCCACGCGAACCATCCGAAGCCCATAAGGGCCTGGCAGCAGCCCACCAACCACACCCAGGGCCCTGGGCAGGGAGGCCCCCTGACGAACAGCGACTCCCAACAAGGCCAATACCAGGCTCAAGGATGGCGTGGAGACCTGCTCATCGGCTAATCGCCCACCCGGGCCGTCGGATTCCATAAGCAGAAAGGCCAGTATGCTCGACAGGGCGGCAATCAGTGGTTTCAGATCCATAGATCCTCCCTGCCCAGATCGTTCATCAGCAGATGTATCCAAACCAGACCAAAAACATAGAAGGCCGCCCCAAGGATCAGACATATAGTTCCCAGGCCTGGGCGACATAGGAAGGACAACGGTCGCGCACCCATGAACTCTCCCATGATGATGGTCAGCACCGGCAAGGCTGACAGAAGACGGATCGTGGCCCTAGGCACAGCAAAGGCTTTTTCTCGCGCCTCATCCAGTGCCGCCCGCCGCCTCTGCATAGCTGCCACTGTCCGCAGCCCATCAGAAGCCCGGCAGCCCAGGATGGCGCTGAGCCCATAACAGGCCATCAGAGCCTGGGCCATAATCGTCAGAGTAGGCCCCCGTTCCTGAGGCAGGCACCGGTTCTCCAGCATGGCCATCACACGTTCCCGTGTGACCTCCTGGGTGGCGAACCGCCGCCCGGATGCCTCCTCGAAAGCCTCTACCAGACCGCCTCCATTGTCGACATAGGCAAGCAGGGAAGTGACCAGCACCGCCAGGCCGGGCCTATCCGACTGTGCAGAGGGCCTGACTGACATGGCCTTCAGTCTCGCGGATGCGCTGCCGCTAGGCGCGAACAAGACCAGACAGGCAATAGCCGTCATCATTGCAGCCAGCCAGGCTGCAGTCTCGTCATGCATAATCCACCTCAACTACGGAACGCCCGCCGGGGCGCTGGTCACAATACCCCACCGCCTAGCGAACATTGACCAGGACGTTCCATATGTAGCGGCCCCTCGGCCCGTCCATGTACAGACGGCCTCCCCAAGAAGCCGGCCATCGGCTGCAGTTGTCAGTCGACCAATTTGAGCGATATGCCTATGGCCGCCGGAACGTTCCAGATGGATAACAGCATCGAACGCCCCCTGCGCCAGAGCAGCCAGGGCCCTCGGCTGCAACCCCGCCAGCAGCCCCAGAGTCGCCAGCCTAGCAGGAACGCGTTCCACATTGTCTGCATGCAGAGTCGCCATGCCACCCCGATGACCAGAATTGAAAGCCCGCAGCAGATCAGCTATTTCCTCACCCCGACACTCGCCCAGGATGATCCGATCGGGCCGCATGCGCAGTGTGGCCTTGACCAGATCAACCAGCCCCACACCCCCTGCCCCTTCGACGTTGGATTCTCTGACAGCCAAGGAAACCATATTCTCATGGCCGGCGATACGACCAAGTTCACGCACCTCCTCCACGACGACCAGCCGTTGCTCCCGTGGGCACATACCCAGCAAGGCTCGTAGGAGTGTGGTCTTGCCGGCACCCGTGCCTCCGGTTACCAGAATGCTGGCCCGATTGACCACCAGCGCCCGAAGGATGAAGAGCCAGCTGGCGGGACACAGCCCGGCAGCCGCCAGCTCCTCCAGACCTGGCGGGTGTCTGTTGGGCAGTCTGATGGAAATGGCGGCACCCTCGGGAACAAGCGGGGCCAGCACGGCGTGGACCCTGATCCCCTCCCTGCTGGAAGCATCAGCCATGGGCCGGGCATCGTCCAGACGACTTCCCAGCTGAGCGCATAACTGCACGGCAAAGTCCCTCACAGCTCGAGGGCCTTCGAATCCAGGCCGAAGCAGGACCTCCTCCATGCCCGCGCCTCGGTCGATCCAGACATGGCCCTGCCCGGTCACTGCGATGTCAGTCACCGCAGGATCGTTCGTCAGCCGGTCCAAGTACCCGAAAGTGGGCGGCTGACCGGAATCGTCGTCAGTGAATGGATCTTCATTGCTTTCCCCACTTCCTATGATCATTTGACAGCCCCAGACCGAACCGATTCGCGAGAAGATATCCGTTCTACTTTTCTTTCCCCGACGACGATCATCCCTGCGATCCGCTCAACCAAAGGATGAAGGGCCCGTGCGTATGTACGCGGCACCCGTTCCAGGCCACGCCCGTCCAGAACGGATGCCGACAGCTTCGGTTGCGGCTTAAGAACCACGTCCACCGATCGGCCCAGAAAATCCTCCGCCTGCTCCGGGTCGACGCCATGACTGACCCGGTGCTGTGTGGGCATCATTCCAATCAGAGCCATGGGGGGCCTACATGAAATCAATGGACTGTCTTGGGCTCGATCACCAGCATTGCTCCGGCCGTTCAGAGCATGGAGAAGCGCCTTCGCCCGTGCAAGGCCCAGCACGGTCATGTCCACCATCAATAGCGAAGGCAGCCCTTTCAGCGAGCGCAGATTACCCAGACCCCGGCCCCGACCGGCATCGATCAGCAAGAGATCAGCAAATCCAGCCATTGCGCTGACTGCCGCATCCAGATCCCACCAGCCCTGTGGCGGGGCACTCCAAGGATCGTTGCTGAGCAGCGGGATGCCATCCCAGGTCGGCAATTCTTCATGGAGTGCCTGAGGATCCACCCGGCCTAAGGGCGCGTGGATTCGCCCAAGCCGCATGCCAGGCGCTCCCTCGACGCCGACCAGGACATCCATCCCTCCGCCGTCCAGGTCCAGATCCACCAGAGCGCATGACAAGGCCATGTCCCGGAGCTGTTTGCCCATCAGAGCCGTCATGGTTGTCAGCCCAATTCCTCCCGAGGCCGAGAGAAAGACCAGACCAGCCACGACGGACTCATGTTCAGCATCTTTACCTACGCTCCGCCGATCGGACAGGATGGGTTGCTTGAATCGAACGGCATCCTCGCCTTGCAGGCGACCTGATCCTGAGGATCCCGGAAAATCAAACTGTCGGGCCGCGCCCGCCACTCTTCCTGGTCGGTGTTCCGGAGACAACCCGACTGAATTAAAAAAGCGCGGAGTCCATTCGGGCGCTCGCCCTTTCATGCCACCTTGTATCATCGTCGGCGGTCTGCATATGCTCATTCCAGTCATGGCTACCAGTACACCCGCCCCCTGGCATCAGCACCAGTCCCCAGAGCTTATGTGGTCGAATGACCCCATGTTTCCACATCGCTTCACCCTCACTGTGCATAAATCCATCGAGATTACGACACGCCTGGAACTGCAGCATTTTTGAGCCCACACCTATGAAAGGCCACAGATGATCACAGGGAAGCAACAGATTCCTCCAAACTTGGCGTATTCAGCCCGCCGTAATGCACGCAATCGCACAAAAGACCAAGCCGACTACTTGCTTCGCCCCAACTGCCAGTCATGCTTGCCAGCGGCCTGAAAACTGGCATAATGGCATATACAAGGACGGTTCGAGAACGAGGAAGCCCACAAAGTGTATGGCCACTAGGACCGATACGTTGAACGGGTGTATAAGACTTGACCGTTGCAACGATGATGTTGTGCAGAGATTCCATCCGGATCGACCTTGTGGGAACGGCCTCCTGCGGGGGGCCGTTCTTATTTATCCACAAGCGTTATCGACGATTGCAGAGGACGGCACCTGCGAATAGAGTGCTATGGTATGGTTCAGAAATTTGACGCACCCTCCAAGGCCTTGCTACGCAGCCAGATCGCGGAGCATATTGCCGAGACCGACGGCCAGGCACGGCATGTATCCAGGCACTCGGATCACCCGGTCTCGCCCTTGCCTGAGGATCGCTATTTCGACCGGGAGCTGAGCTGGCTCAAGTTCAACAAACGCGTGCTTGAGCTGGCCGAAGACGAGAGCGTGCCCCTGCTGGAGCGCGCCAACTTCGCTGCCATCTTCGCCAGCAATCTCGATGAGTTCTTCATGGTCCGCGTGGCGGGTCTGAAGCGTCGCGTGGACACCGGCATCGCTGTGACGGCCGCCAGCGGAATGAGCCCCCGTCAACAACTGCGGGCCATCTCCGAGCAGGCGCACAAGCTGCAGGACGAGCATGCCCACTATGTCATCAACCACATCCTGCCGGATCTGGCCGCCGAAAGCATCATCCTGCTGAGCTGGACACAGCTGAGCAGCCAGGAGCAGGAACGGCTCACCAACTTCTTCCGTAATCAGGTCTTTCCGGTCCTGACCCCGCTGGCCGTCGACCCGGCCCACCCCTTCCCCTATATCTCAGGCAACTCCCTGAACCTGGCGGTCCTGGTGGAGAACCCGACCTCAGGCAAGACCCACTTCGCCCGCGTCAAGATTCCCGACAACCTCTCCCGTCTGGTTCCTGTGGACGATCTGACCGACGAGGAGGGCCGGGAGGAGCGCTACGGGTTCATCACCATGGAGAACCTGATCATCGCCCACCTGGAATACCTCTTCCCAGGCATGATCATCAAAGAGGCCCGCTCCTTCCGCGTCACCCGCAACGAAGACATTGACGTAGAAGAGGACGACGCCGAAAATCTGCTCAACGCCATGGAGAAGGAGCTGCTGCAGCGTCGGTTCGGACCGCCCATCCGCCTGGAGATTTCCGACTCCGCCTCTCCCTTCCTCTCACAGCTGCTGGCCAGCAAGCTCCGGGTCAACCAGGAGGAGGTCTATCGACTGCCCGCACCTTTGGACTGCACGGTCCTGTTCGAGCTGCAATCCATCGACCGGGCCGACCTCAAGTTTCGCCCCTTCATTCCCACCACCAACCGGCAGATAGCCGAGGTGGAATCCAGCCAGGCCCAGGACATCTTCGCCGCCATCCGCGAGCATGATATCCTCCTTCACCACCCCTACGACTCCTTCTCCACCTCGGTCCAGGCCTTCCTGGAGCAGGCGGCGGCCGATCCGCGAGTGCTGGCCATCAAGCAGACCCTCTACCGGACCTCGGGCAACTCGCCCATCATCAACGCCCTGGTGGATGCCGCTCACGCTGGCAAGCAGGTCCTGGCCCTGGTAGAGATCAAGGCCCGGTTTGATGAGGAGGCCAACATCGCCTGGGCCCGTCAGCTGGAACGGGCTGGCGTCCATGTGGTCTATGGAATCGTGGGGCTCAAGACCCACTGCAAGCTCTCCCTGGTGGTCCGTCAGGAGCAGGACGGCCTGCGTCGTTACTGCCACGTAGGCACCGGCAACTACAACCCCAAGACCGCCCGCCAGTACACCGACCTGGGTCTGCTCACCTGTGACCCGGTGGTGGGACAGGACCTGACACGGCTTTTCAACCAGCTGTCAGGTTATGCGCCCAAGTCATCCTTCCACCGCCTATTGGTAGCCCCGCGCACGGTTCGCTCCGGGCTGCTGCAGCGGATCGCCCGCGAGGAAGAGACTGCCCTGAACGGCAAGCCTGCATGGATACGAATCAAGGTCAACTCCCTGGTGGACGAAAAGATCATCGACGCCCTCTACCGGGCCAGCCAGGCGGGGGTCCGCATCGACATCGTGGAGCGCGGCATCTGCGCCCTGAAGCCAGGCGTGCCCGGGCTGAGTGAGAACATCCGAGTCCACTCCATCCTGGGACGGTTCCTGGAGCACAGCCGCATCTTCGCCTTCGCCAACTCCCAGGGCCCTCAGATCGGCGAGGGTCCCCTGGCCGGTCCAGAAGTCTGGATAGGCTCTGCCGACCTGATGCACCGCAACCTGGACCGCCGTGTGGAGGCGCTGGTCCGGATCACTGCCCCCGAGCAGGTGCAGGGACTGATCGACTATGTGGATCTGCAGATGGCTGACACCACCAGTTCCTGGCACATGCAGCCCGACGGCACCTACGTGCGCCACAGCCGGGATGACCAGGGCCGGCCTTTGGTCGACTCGCAGGAGTACCTGATCGACCGCCACGCCCGAACCCCCAGGGCCAGGCGATGATGATGCGCCTCCAGGCCGGCAGGTCCGCCGCCGAGGTGGACGATCGGGATGGCATCCGGCCATGAGCAGGACGGTCGAAGCAGCCGGAGCCATTCTATACCGGTGGCGCACAAGCTTCCAGGGCTGGATGAAATTCAGCGACGACGGCCGGGCAGCCCCAGGAGCCAGCCCACGCTCCGACCTTGATGAGCTGGAGCTCTGCCTGGTTCATCGCCCCAAATACGACGACTGGAGCTGGCCCAAGGGCAAGCTGGAGAATCGTGAGACCCACATGCGGGCAGCCGTGCGCGAGGTGGGCGAGGAGACAGGCTGTCTTGTCCGGCTGGGGCCATACCTAGGGGATGCCGAATATCCCCTGAACAACGAGGGCCGACGCCGGGGCGGCAAGGGCGGCAGGCTCAAACATATCTGCTACTGGATGGCCACATCGACCGACTCGGAACACGCCGCCGGTCAGAGCACGCTGCTGGGGCCCATCCACCGGCCTGATTCCAGGGAAGTCGACCAGATACGATGGGTCGGAGCCTCCGAAGCCCGCAAACTATTGACCCACCCCAGCGACAGAACCATATTGGACGCCTTCGTGGATCGGGTGGAGCAGGGCGGCATCCGGGCTCGTCAGTTGATCATCGTCCGCCACGGCAAGGCAGTGGCACGGAAGGAGTGGACAGGCAAGGATGCGAATCGTCCTCTGACCCCCAGAGGCGCCGGCACCTCCTACGCCCTGGCTAGGGAGCTGGCCTGCTTCGCGCCCGACCGCCTCCTGTCCTCACCCTGGATCCGTTGTGTGCAGACGTTGCGACCCTACGCCGACGAGGTAGGCCTGCCCATGGAAATGGTGGCCTGCCTGACGGAGTCCTCCTACCACCGCCGCCCGGAACAGGCCCACAGCTGGCTGGACAGGCAGATGGCCGACCTGCTGACAGGCAACAGAACCACTATGATCTGCATGCATCGCCCGGTCCTGGGGGGCATCTTCGAAAAGCTTCGCGGGCTGTGCTCCAGCGGATCACTGTCCAAACGGCTGCCCGACGACTCCCCTTTCATGCCCACCGGCAACGCCGTCGTCCTGAGTTTGACCGGCGACCCCAATCATCCGACCATCATCGACATACAGAAGGTGACTCCCATTGTCTACTGACAGCAACTCCAGAATCGGCTCATCCTCAATCCGCTCTTCCCGTACGGGATTCGTGGCGTCCGGCACCGGAGCATCCCGGCCTTCACGCCCAGGCCAGCTGGACCCGGCCATCGCCGACCAGCTCTCCGGAGGCATGGATCCGCAGCAGATCAGCGAGATGAGCCACGTGTCTGCAGCCTCCCTGCTGGACCGGGTCCACCACAGCGCCGACCCCGTCATAGTAAAACGGGTTCTGACCCTGGTAGACCGCGAAGGCGTGGATGTCGTGGCCGAGCTCTGGAGCGACAGCGACCCCGACTCCCTGCCCGGCATCCTATGGCGGCTCTACATGCTTCGCAGCTGGATGCGTAAGGACGCTGACGGAATCAGTCGTCTGTGGCGGCTGGGCGAACCCACCGACACCGCTGCATCAGCCATCGCCGGCGTAGACCAGGCCCCGGAGGCCGACGACATCATCCGAACCGCCGACTCCATCCTCTCCGGAGCCTTCACCGGCGACTTCGCCATAGCCCTGGAACGGGCCGGAGCCTTCTGCGACGTGATCGCCCGCGGCATCAAGACCACCATCCGGGATGCCCAGAGCCGGCAGCTGGACGGTCAGGAGGCCAAGGATGTGGACGCAGCACAGCGCACCGTCAACTCCCTCAATCAGACGGCCCGTGACTTTATGCGGGGCGCCTCGCTCTGGCGGCGGGGACGGCTGGAGTAGAGCCCGCCGCCCTTTCAAGCCGGAAGCGTAAGCGCGCCGTGAGCACAGATCAGACTCCGGCATGCCCTACAATGGGGACTGCGCCGGACCATGGCTAAGCCCCGGGCTCCGTTTGTTGCCGCTGCGAGCGGCGTTTGCGCCGACAGGCGCTTGCATGGTTCGGCGTTTTCATTTCCATTCCCAAATCGAAGGCAGCATGGCTTGCCGGTCGCTACCAGAAGCCGACCCGCTGAGCTACGCTGAGAGGTATGGAACTTCACGTACTGGAACACCCGCTGATCGAGCACAAGCTGACCGTACTGCGGGACAAAAACACCCCTTCCAACACCTTCCGCGAGCTGATCAGCGAACTGGTCATGCTTGAGGCCTATGAGGCCACCCGAAATCTGGACATCGAAGACCACCCAATCGAGACCCCGGTCGCTCCCATGGTGGGCAAGAAGCTCTGCTCCCCGCGCCCCATGGTGGTTCCCATTCTGCGCGCCGGACTGGGCATGCTTGACGGCATGACCCGTCTGCTGCCCACCGCCGAGGTCGGATTCCTTGGCCTCAAGCGCGATGAGAACACCCTGGACATCATCACCTACGCCAACCGCTTGCCGGAGGACCTCTCCGGCCGTCAGTGCTTCCTGCTGGATCCCATGCTGGCCACCGGCGGCACCCTGATCGCCGCCACCAAATACCTGGCTGAGCGCGGCGCCAAGGACGTGACCTCCATCAACATTTTGGCCGCTCCCGAAGGCCTGAACCGCCTCAAGGAGGAGATGGACCCCTCCATCAACCTGAAGGTGGTGGTCTGCGCAGTCGATCAGAAGCTGAACGAGCACGCCTACATCGTGCCCGGCCTGGGCGATGCCGGCGACCGCCTTTACGGCGTCATCGACTGAGCTGGCGAACTGACAGGGGCATAAACCCCCATCTCTGACGAGGATCCGAACTTTGCGCGGTTCGGGTCCTTTTTTCAATCGCCTTCTACGGCAAGCCTCAGCTGAAGACACTCGGCAGGGCGCCCATTCCATCCGTGCTCCTCCCGCCCCCTCGCACCCCCCCCCCCGCCAAGCGCACAATCGCTCATCGCCACCCTGGTTCTCCCCCTGGTCTGACCCTGAAAACACCCTGAGTGGGCCTTTGCCCGGTGTTGCAATAAGAACAGCGGCATTCAAGGGCGAGAAAGGAGCACACCATGGAGGGCAAGTCCCTTTCCCTAGGTAGATCGCTGGCAGGAACCGGGACCCCAGGACCGATGGGCGGGGGCGGCTCGCAAACCGCAGGTCGAACCAAGGCACGCACTCCTGGACTGGGCTCCCTGGTGCGTTCCTTCCTGCATGAGCATCGGTCCTCCTACACGGTCATGGTCCTGGCGGTCATGGCCGCTTCGGTCCTTACCAGCGCCTGGATCCAGGTAGCCATTGCCGCTCGGAAGGGCGACGGAATGCCGGATACACGCGCAATGAATTCCTACGACCGCGCTATGACCCTGTCCTTCCAAGACGGCGCTTCACAGATATCCATAGGGTACGCCTGCATATGCGGGTTCGTCTCCATCTTCCTGGTCATCACTTCTGTGGGATTCCTGATCGAGCGCCGTCGTCGCGAGTATGCCATGATGCGGCTTTCAGGCGTCTCTCCCAGGACCGTGAGATTCATCTCCCTACTGGAATTCATGATTCCGGTAGGTTTGGCCGCCCTCCTGGGCAGTTTGGCGGGATGCCTGCTGGTGCCCGCATTCGCCAAGTCCCTAATCAACTCAGGCTTTGAAGCGCTGGAAATGACCGCGCATCCCCACCCCACGGGAATTTTCTTCACTTTCGTAGGGATACTCCTGGCAGGCCTCTTGGGAACCTGGTTCGCTGCCAGGAGGATTACCGCGATCTCTCCCATCGAGGCCCTGCAGGACTCGGGAAATCGGTCAGGGACCAAGTCAATCGGTCCTCTTCGCCTGATAATCGCCCTGGCCGGCCTGGCTGGAGGACTGGCCATGGTCTATCATCGCTTCAAGGGCATGGACATTGAAATCCAGATCATGGCCTCGACCGGCTGTCTGCTCGTCATCATCGGCGCCCTGGCCCCTGTCCTGGTTCCGGCCTGTGCCAACCTGATCGGCATCCCCTTCCAACTGGCCTTCCGAGGCGCCGGTCTCCTGGCGCGGCAAAGGGCGCGGAAGGAAAACCGGAGCTCCACCGCCGTAGCAGTGCCGATCATACTGATGCTGGTCATCGTAACCGGATTTATAGCCCTGGGACGATCCGGCTGGGCACAAGAAGCCATAAGCCGGTATAAGCCGATCGCTGCCGAAACCATGATCAACGCAGAGACCAATGATCCAAGAGACCTGGATCGCCGACTTCGGTCCATTGTAGACATCGAATCCGCAGTCACCTATAGCGAGGGATCCTGGACAACTGCGGACAAGGAAGATAATGGCGGCAATGACGAACCTTCCGTCATGGCTATGCACGTCAACAAAGCAGGCAAGAGCGTCAATACAATTAGCCCAATCTTCATCAAGGGCTCCGCTGCTGACCTGGGGCCGGGCAAGATCGCCGTCATAGCGAGTGGCCGCACCCAGGAGAAAAACCCTATTGGTCGCAAGCTGACTCTGATCGACAGGTACGACAAAGGCCATACGCTGACCATCACCGCCGTAGTCGATATGACCCCGACAGGGCAGACGGGCGAATACCTGATGACGGATGCAGACCTGTCGCAACTGGCGCCCGACAACAGTGGATCGACCACCCTGGCCAGGACCGCCCCAGGAGTTCAGACAGACGATCTGATCAGTCGGCTCAATGCAGCATGGGACAAGAAGGACATCAAGGCCTGCACCAAGAAGGAGTACATTCGTTCCAACATCCAAAGGTCACAGAAGGTGCAACGGGCCATGCCCCAGATAGCGAACGGGGCCATCGTCCTAACGGCCATATTCCTGATCCAGGCATGCGCCATCGCAGTCAATGAACGTCGCCAGGAGAATCGGAGAATGCAGGCTGCCGGTGTTTCACGTGGAACATTAGTCTGCTCCTCGATTTGGGAGTCAGTAATCGATGCCCTTTCGGCCATCCTTCTTTCAGCCCTGGCCATGGCGGGGGTGCTTGCCGTCATCTTCCACCAGTTGTCCGGCCAGATAGACATGAGCGTTGTGCCTCTCCCCTACGGCTACTTCCTGACCATGGCACTCTGGGCGATAGGCCTGGCCGCTGCGGCCTCAGGCCTGTATAGCTGGTTCAGCTCTCGGGCAGATACGACTCGAAGATAATCCCATCAAAGTCCGGACTGGCCTCCTCCTGCGCATGCTCGGAGCGGACGGTCCAGGCAATGGGCGTTCCACCTAGGAACCGATAGAGACGCATGGGCAGTGAGTGCCCGCTGTGCCACTCGCAGGCCACGAAGTCCGGCCGCCCCAGCCAGTTGAAGAGGAGGGACCCGGCCATCCAGCGCAGGGCCGATGAGCGGGAGTCCACCCGGCCATGGTAGGGGGCGACCAGTTGCCCCCTGGTGACGCCTGGGTGGTGAGCCCGATACCAGGCAAGGGCCAGGACGTTGAAGGACTCAATTACATAGGGGCCCTGGTACCTGGACAGGAGGGCATCGGTCCGACGCATGAGCTCCCGATCCAAGCCCCTGTCCATCTTGATCTCGACGACCAAGGGCACCCGGCCATCCACCAGAGCGAGCACCTCGGACAGAAGAGGCACATGCTGCGCGTCGGGATCGTTGAGGCCCCCGTCCCCGTCCTCCGTTTCGGGACCGCCATCGTGGTCGGCAGAGCCAGGAATTCCTTCCCCGGACTCAAGAGCCTGGGCAGGGCTTGGGCACAGGGGAATCCTCTGCAGCTGCTCATAGGTCAGGTCCGCCACTGCCCGGTTGACGCCAGCCATCCGCTGCAGGTCTCCATCGTGGATGACCACCACCTGGCCGTCCCGGCTGAGATGAACATCCAGCTCAATCCCGTAGCCGGCCCTGCAGGCCGCCTCGAAGGCAGCCAGAGAATTTTCAGGCGCCACTACCCGAGGGGACTTGGCTTGGGCCGAGACGTGCCTGCCTGAGGGACGATCGGATTCAATCTTCAGGCAGTCATGGATACGGTGCAGGTAGGCGGTCTGTCCAGGGTTGGGATTGGTCGTCTCCATCCCCGAGCCAGCGTCATGCAGGCCCCTATGGGCGTATGGATGCAAGGACAGGCCGACGGGCTTTCTCCGGCCCGCAACCACTGAAAGACCAGGGGCCAGGGCCCAGCACCAGCCTCCCAAAACACCGAATCCCAGACCCAGTGCGACCTTGCCGGCCAATCGTGCTTTGGACCCCATCATCGCCTCCAGCCATCAGCTACTTCACTACCCACGCTAGCATCGCAGGAGGCTGGACGCGCTTTGCTGAGCTTGACTTCAAGCTGCTTGAAGGCCCTATCCTTGAACAAGCAGATCAGAGAGGAACGCTCCCGCCTTTAGCCAACTCCGTCGAGCAATCTGCCAAGAAAGAAGCGCAATACCATGCAGAATGATTTATCCGCCTCCGTCCCGTCCGTCAAGCTCAACAACGGCGTCCTCATGCCTATGGAAGGCTTCGGGGTCTACCAGATCGCCGACCTGGACGAGTGCCGCCGCTCAGTTCTGGACGCCCTGGAGACCGGGTACCGGGCTATCGACACGGCCCAGGCCTATGGAAACGAGCAGGCCGTCGGAGATGCCCTGGCCCAGAGCGGCCTCGACCGCGACCAGGTCTTCCTGACCACCAAGGTCTGGATCACCAACTACGGGTACGACAAGACCAAGGCCTCGGTCGAGGAGTCCATGAAGAAGCTGGGCACTGACCACCTGGACCTGGTCCTCCTCCACCAGCCCTTCAACGACTACTACGCAGCCTGGCACGCCCTTGAGGACCTCTACGACCAGGGGGTCCTGCGGGCCATCGGCGTCTCGAACTTCTACGCCGACCGCTATGTGGACCTGGTCAAGTTCAACAGAATCGTCCCTGCCGTCAACCAGCTGGAGACCCACGTCTTCCACCAGCGCCCCCAGGAACGCACCTACATGGACAAGTACGGCACCCGGATCGAATCCTGGGGACCTTTCGCCGAGGGACGCCAGGGGATGTTCACCAACCCGACCCTGACCGAGATCGGGCAGGCGCACGGCCGGACCGCAGCCCAGGTGGCCCTGCGCTTCCTGGTCCAGGACGGGGTCATCGTCATCCCCAAGACCACCCACCGCGAGCGCATGCGCGAGAACCTCGACATCTGGGACTTCCAGCTCAGCGACCAGGAGATGGGCCGGCTGCGGGCCATGGACACCGGCAAATCCGCCTTCATGAACCATGAGGATCCTGAGACCGTGGAGGATTTCGCCAACTGATTCAGCATCTGACAGTATTTGACAGTATCTGTGCAGGATGGACGGGCTCTCAGCCTAGGCTTGGCCGTTGCGTCGCCGACGCTTGAGGGCCCGGTGCTTGATCAGGATGTCCAGGACTATCCAGACCGAAAGAATGAAGGCCACCACGTACCCCAGCATGCTGACCACCGGGATGCCGAAGACCACCGGCTTGACGCGGGCGAAGTAGACGATTGAAGAGCCCACATAGAGTCCAACGACAATGAGAGCCATGGTCAGTCTGTTGACCATGTCGGACAGCTGCTGCAGAGGTTCCTCGGAGCCTACCAGCTGCACATTGGCGCGCAGCTGGCCCCGGGTCAGCATCTTGGTCGCGGTCTGGGACTCAGCCAGGGCACCCAAAAGGCCATGCAGGGCCAGATCGCCTTGGATGCCCAGCTTCCGAGCCTCCTCCTTGAGGATGGACCCCGTGCTCTGGCTATAGGCGACATGATCAGTGATGATCTGCACGATGTTGGCCTCAGGCAGGAACTCGTCCAAGAGTCCTTCAAGGGTGACCAGGCACCGCGCCACCATGGTGACCGACCCTGGCACCTTGATGCCATGCCGGGCGGCCAGCCTCATCACGGCATTGACGTATTCGGCGATGTCCAGATCGGCCAGATCCAGCTTGCCGAACCGCTGGACGACCGCATCCAGGTCGGCAAGGAGATAAGGGTAGTCCTCGGCTCTGGCCTCTCCCGTACCGGCGAAACGGAGCAGCCCCTGGGCCAGGGCAGGTGAATCCTCGCGGCCTACTGCAAAAATCATGTCCTTCAAAGCCGATTTGGTCACCTCGTCCAGGCGGCCGACCATTCCCAGGTCGATCAGCACTATGGAACCATCGCGGATGATGATGTTGCCGGGGTGCGGATCGGCGTGGAAGAAGCCCCGGTCCATGATCTGGGTGGCATAGTTGTCGACCAGCTTGGTGCCGATCTCCTTCAGGTCATAGCCCTGGGCCACCAGCTGGGCGGGCCGTGAGAGCGATATCCCGTCGATGTACTCCATCACCACCACATGCCTGGTGCAAAGCTCAGGATAGGGCTTCGGGCAGTCGATGTAGGCGTATGAGCCGCAAAAATCCTTGAACTCCGCCAGATTGGCGGCCTCCTGCTGGAAGTCGACCTCGGACTGGAAAGTCTCCCAGAGCTCCTCGACCACTCCTCGGATGTCGATCACCTGGGTGCTGCGGACGAACCGGGAGGCCCACTTGACCATGCTGCGCAGAATGTCGATGTCCTGGGCCATGGTCTCTTGAATTCCTGGGCGCTGGACCTTGACGGCCACGTCCTCACCGCTGACCAGGCGGGCCCGGTGCACCTGCGCCAGGGAAGCCGACCCCAAGGGAACAGGGTCTATGGAGGAGAAGATCCGGTCGAGCGGACGGCCATACTCGGCGGCCAGGGTGCTGGTCACCACGGAGTACGGGATGGGATCCGCGTCGGCGCGCAGCTTGGAGAGCTCACGGCAAAAGGCCTCCGGCAGGATCTCCGAACGCATGGAGAGAATCTGGCCCACCTTGACGAAAGTGGGCCCAAGCGCCTCGAACAGTCGACGCATGGTGACCGGAGTCAGCCCGTGGATGATGTCGAACCGGTTGGCGATGCGGATCATCTCAGCCAGTCGACGGGCCCTGCCACGCCTGTGCCGGATCCTTCCTGCCGCCCCCTGCCGCTCTCCCGTGCCGACCCCGAAGAGGCCAATGGTCTGCACCGGGGCATCATGTCCGTTCATGGCATCCATACTCACCACTCACCTGCGTCCTTTATCCGCATGGCCGACCAGCGGCAGACATTCCGGCGCAGACGACCGACGCTGACAGTAATTGA
The DNA here is from genome assembly GCF_016101425.1 of Bifidobacterium sp. W8112. Taxonomy (NCBI): domain Bacteria; kingdom Bacillati; phylum Actinomycetota; class Actinomycetes; order Bifidobacteriales; family Bifidobacteriaceae; genus Bifidobacterium; species Bifidobacterium sp. W8112. The sequence goes on from NZ_JACFQN010000001.1 coordinate 867,437, forward strand.
CTGCCTTTCAGCCCTGCTGACCTGCAATGGGATCATTGGAGGTGATGGGGATGGACCCGGACCGACGATTCGGCATTGGCGCCAAGGGATCATGGTCGGGACGACGGGGGTCAGGAGCAACATGGGTCGCAGGCCTGGGCGCGCCAGCAGCCGGTGCAGGAGCGCTGTCAGTAGGTGCAGGAGCGGGAGGGGTCTTCCTGTTCCGTTTGAGCTCAGTGTTGAGAATCTTCCCCTGCTCGACCGTCAGCTCGCCCTTCTTCACCAGACTGTCGATGACCTCCTGGCCCTTCTCCACGCCTGTGGCCAGCGCTCCAATGCCAGCCAGAAGCACCTTGTGCAATCCGTCACCAATATGTAAATCCGACATGATATGCCTCCCAGCATTCATACGCCCTTGAAGTACCGGGCCCTTTTGACCGCCAAGAGACGAGCGGCCGTCTCTCTTTACAGTCTAGCTGGTTATCATTGACCGATCCGATTCAACACCATGGCAAGAGGGACCGCAGCGCCTTGCCTCCTTGGCACGCCCCTGTGCCGGAACCGAAGGAACCGCAGGCTCCTCTTCATCTGGGCCTTGATGCAGCAATACGGCTGGCCTGATCCGCCAGGGAGTCCAGACGCTCCAACTCGCTCCGGCTCTTCTGGTCCATGGTCTCCTTCATCTGGGCGAAGGTGCCCTGGCCGTACCGCCTTTCGGCTGCGCCAGCGATAAGGAAGTCCGTAACAGCCGGGTTCTTCGGCAGCAGCGACCCATGCATGTAGGTGCCGATGACCTTCTTCCATCGGGCCCCCTCGGTGTGGTCCTTGCCGTTGTTGCCTCGGCCATCCTCGGTCACCATGCCCAGGGGATGGGCCCCCTCCCCCAGGTAGGTCAGACCCGAGTGGTTCTCATAGCCGACCACCCTGCCGAAGTCCTCTGCCTGCTCCACCAGGTTGCCGATCATCCGCTCAGGCTGAGCAATGGTGTGCACGTCAAGAATGCCGACCCCCTCCAGGCGCTCATGGTCGGAGGTCTCAAAATAATGTCCGAAGAGCTGATAGAGCCCGCAGATCATCAGCATGGGCACCTCCTGGTCGGCCAGATCGTGCAGAAGACCGCCCCGTTCCCGCAGGTCGTCGATGATCCGTTCCTGGCCATGGTCCTGGCCGCCGCCGCCCAGAATCATATCGATCCGCTCGGGCCAGGCATCACCGGGATCGTAATAGCGGACCATGGGGCGGAACCCGTACAGCTCAGCCCGGCGGGTCACGCTGAGAATGTTGCCCGAATCCCCATAGATGTTCATGTCACGGTGGTAGAGGGAGAGGATCTGCAGCGGCGGATGGTCTCCCACGGCCCCGACCTTGGCATTATCCTGTGTCTGCGGCATTCCTGCGCTCCTTTTGGTTGGCTCGCTCATGCGCCCACCCCGGCATCGTCCACGCTCGTGATCCTGCCGAGGGCGGACCGGAGCCGGAGCATAGACGTGTAGGTGCAGTAGATTCGCTTGGGTCGGCCGGGATGCACCTCAAGGAAGGCTGTCAGCGCCCGATCCAGGTCGGTCTCGATCGCCTCCGTGGGCACCTGGTCATAGGCCAGGCGCAAGGCCATGTCATAGGCCCGGGTGCCAGAGACCATGGCCACGCCGGTATCCCTGAGTAAGGTGAAGTCCACATCCCAGAGCCAGCTCATGTCACGCCCGTCCGCGTACTCGTCGCGGATGGCGATCATGGTGTCCTGGCCGGCAGGATCGAAGGAGGATAGGGCCAGGCGGAAGCCCATGGGGTTCTTGACCAGGACCAGCTCAACCGGAGCGCCCTGGTAGGTGATGACCTCCCCGCGGCCGAAGGCGGGCGTCACCTTGGACAGGGCGTCCATGAGCGCCGCATCATCAGGCTCCCTGTCCTCCAGAACGACCCTCACCAGCACCAGGGCAGCGGCCGCATTGTAGAGGTTGTAGACGCCCTCCAGACGCAGATCGGTCTCCAGGAGCCGACCGTCCAGGCGGAAGGCGGCCCTGTGGTCCATGACCCGTTCCAGGGTAACCTCGGCTGGCAGCCGGTGACCGGGGCGGACCGGGCGGGAAGCGCTGGCCGCACCGGCACCATCAGCATCCTGATCCGAGGCATGCATGTCGTCATCGGTGGGGAAATAGCTCAGCAGATCGTCCGACAGGCCGAAGTAGGCCACACCGGTCTGGGCCGGCGTCTGAGCAGCCAGGCTGGCGATGCGCGGATCCTCCCGGTTGAGGACCACCGTGCCCGTGGTGGCCCGGGCCACCTGACCCAGCAGCCGGGCAGTAGTATCGATTTCCCCGAACCGGTCCAGCTGGTCACGCATGACATTGAGCAGGAGGGCGTAGCGGGGCTTGACCTGCCGCACAAAGTGGACCGCATAGGCCTCGTCCAGCTCCAGGACGGCAATGTCAGCGTGCAGACGGCCGGAGAGCCCCAGAGTGGAAACCAAGGCCGAAACAACGCCGCGGGTGAAGTTGGATCCGGTCGGATTGGTGAAGACCTTGAGGCCCAGGGATTCCAGCATGGAGGCCACCATCCGGGTGGTGGTGGTCTTGCCGTTGGTCCCCGAGACCAGAACCACCCCGCGAGGCAGGCCTGACAGGGTCCTGGCCAGGAAGCCCGGGTCGATCCGCTCCACCACCTTGCCAGGCAGGGCCGAACCGCCGTGATGGGACAGACGCGAAACGAGGCGTACCGCCTTGCCGACCAGAAGGGCCAAGAGGGAGCGCCAAGGCCGACGGGGACGACCGGGCTGATCGGCAGGCTGCGCCTTGGAAGTCTTGGACCGCATGATCAGACCCCTCCCTGCTGGTAGTCCTGGGGCATGTCCTTGAACTTGGACTTCTCGCCCAGGAAGGCCAGCTTGAAGGTGTCGGTGGGGCCGTTGCGGTGCTTGGCCAGGATGATGTCGGCCTCGCCCGGGCGGTCCTCCTTGTCGTAGAAGTCCGGCCGGTGGACCAGGAAGACCACGTCGGCGTCCTGCTCGATGGATCCCGACTCGCGCAGGTCGGAGAGCATGGGCTTCTTGTCGTTGCGCATCTCGGGACCGCGGTTGAGCTGGCTCAACGCCACCACCGGAACCTCCAGCTCCTTGGCCAGCAGCTTCAGGGCGCGCGAGAAGTCGGAGACCTCCTGCTGACGGGATTCGACCCGCTTGCCCGAGGTCATCAGCTGCAGGTAGTCGATGACCACCAGCTTCAGGTCGTTGGTCTGCTTGAGGCGACGGCACTTGGCGCGGATCTCCATCAGGCTCATGTTGGGCGAATCGTCCAGGAAGAGCGGGGCGTCCTGGAGTCTGCTCCAGAAGGTGTTCAGGGTGTTCCAACGCTCAGGGGTGATGTCGTCCGCCCGGCGCAGGGCCACCAGGGGGATGTCGGTCTCGGCCGAGATGATGCGCTGGGCCAGCTCGTTCTTGCTCATCTCCAGGGAGAAGACCACTGTGGTCATGTTGTTGTGGAGGGCCGCAGCACGGGCGAAGTCGATGCCCAGGGTGGACTTGCCCATGGCGGGGCGGCCGGCCACCACGATCATCTGCCCGGGCTGCAGGCCCTGGGTCACGTCGTCGATGCTCTTGAAGCCGGTAGGCACGCCCCGCTCCATGTCGCCGTTCTGCAGCTTGTCCAGCTGGTCAAGGGTGTCATGGACAACCGGCCCGATGGCCTCGTAATCCTGACGGACCCTGCCCACGCTCATCTCGTAGACCTCGGCCTGGGCCAGGTTGACGATGTCCTCCGCCTGGGAGCCCTCGGCCGAGTAGCCCAGCTGGGCGATCTTGGTGCCGGCCGCGATCACATTGCGCAGGATGGCACGCTGGTGGACGATTTCCGCATAGTAGGTGGCGTTGGCGGCTGTCGGGACCGAGGCCACCAGGGAGTGCAGATAGTCAGTGCCCCCCACCTTCTCCAGGTCCCCGGACTTGAGCAGCTCGTTGGCCACCAGGACCGCATCCACCGGCTGGGAGGCCGAGAAGAGGGTGACGATGGCCTCGTAGATGGTCTGGTGCTTGGGCTGGTAGAAGTCGGATATGTCGATCATCTGACTGACCTCGCCGATGGCATCCTTACTCATGAGCATGCCGCCCAGCACGGCCATCTCCGCATCGTCGTCATGCGGGGGCACCCGGTCGAAGAGCATGTCGCGGCCGGTCTGGGCATGATCGGTGGGACGCTGTTCGGGATGGGTGTAGTCGGTGTAGTCGTCGGAAGCCATAGCCACGATTCTACGAAGAGGACCGTCCTTGGCAGCCCCAAGAGACGGATTTCACTCAAGGCATTCACCGGGACGCGCCGACCGTACTGGACGGGCACAGGGTCGCCCTGTATGTGTACAGAAAAATAAGTTATCCACATTCAAGGCGTGTCCTAGAGGACATGTGCGCAACTTATCCACCTCATGGGTATAACTCTGTGTAAAACTTGGGGACAGTCTTCCACATCGTCAATCCAGCTTGCACTCAGGGCTGTTTGGTGATACGTCATCTGTCGGCAGGGCGTCCACGGACTGGCTTTCAGGGGTTGTGTATTCAGTCCAGAGCATTAGCATGGCGTCCATGCGCAGCCACAGGAACATCCCCGAAACCAAGACCGGATCAATCACGCCGGAAGAACGGCGGGCGACCTACCGGACCATTGCCGGACTGGCCATACCCACCTTCGGCCAGCTGATCGCCTCCCCGCTCTTCGTCATGATCGACACCGCCATCGTGGGCCACATCAGCGACTCGGCCCTGGCCGGGCTCTCCATCGGATCCACTGTGGTGCTGACCACCGTGGGCCTGTGCATCTTTCTGGCCTACGGAACCACCTCCCAGGTGGCCCGGCTCATGGGCGCCGGCCGCCGACGGGAGGGCATGCAGGCCGGTGTGGACGGCATGTGGCTGGCCTTCGTCATCGGTCTGGTCGTCTGCCCTGTTCTCCTGGCTTTGAGCCGACCCATCTGCAGCCTGATGGGAGCCCGTGGGCCGGTCCTGCAGGCGGCGCAGACCTATCTGAATGCTTTGGTCTTCGGCCTTCCGGCCATGCTCCTGGTCTACGCGGCCAACGGCATCTTCCGCGGACTGCAAAAGGTAAAGATCACCCTGGTGGCCGCCGTGTCAGGCGCCATCCTCAACACCGCCCTTGAGGTCCTTTTGGTCTTCGGCCTGCACATGGACATTCTGGGCTCGGGCCTGGCCACCCTGATCGCCGAGTGGGCCATGGGGCTCTTCCTGACCATCCCCGCCCTGGTCTGGGCCCGTCGGGAAGGCGCCCAGCTGCGGCCCCGGCTCTCAGGCATGGCGGCCAGCATGGGCGACGGTTTCCCGCTTTTCCTGCGGACCCTGGCCCTGCGGGTCTGCCTCTTTATGACCGTGGTGGCTGCAGCCCACTTGGGCGAGCAGGTGCTGGCGGCCTATCAGGGGGTCAACTCGGCCTGGAACTTCGGACTGAACATGCTGGATGCCGTGGGCATCGCCGGTCAGTCACTGGTAGCCACCGAGTTGGGCGCCGGACAGCGGTCGCGGGCACGGGTCATGACCGACCTGTCAGCCAAGGCAGGCATGGCTATGGGGGTGCTGGTCGGGCTGGTCATGATCGCCCTGGGCCTCTTCGCCGCTCCCCTGTTCAGCCCAACGCCGGCCATCAGGTCGCTGATCACCGTAGGCATGATCGTCCAAGGGGTCTTCATGCCCGTAGCCGGATGGATGTGGGCCCTGGACGGGATCCTGATCGGGGCCGGGGACTATCGCTATCTGGCGGCCACCTGCTCCCTGACCGCTGTGATCTACCTGATCGGGCTGCTGGGCATGACAGCTCTGGCCATGAGCTGGACGCCCACCTGGCGGATAGCCATGCTCTGGGCCGTGCTCAATGTCCTCTTCATCGGCGTCAGAGCTATCTGCAATGGCTGGAGAACGCGCACCGATGTCTGGATGGGGACGATTGGCCAGGTCAAGGAAGCCTGAAGAGTCATAGCAAAAAGCAGGACCCCGACCGCTCGACCATGAAATTGGCCACAGCTACGGGATCCTGCGAAACTGGTCAGTAGGAAGACGACCATGCAGACGGCAGCAGGTAGCTGCTTCAGATGGCGTCGACGCCGGTCTCCCCGGTACGGACCCTGACCACCGAGTCCAGGGTCTGCACCCAGACCTTGCCGTCGCCTACGGTGTTGGTGGCGGCAGCTTGGACGATAGCGTTGACCAGCTCGTCGACCCGGCGATCCTCGGTCAGCACCTCCAAGCGCACCTTGGGAACCAGATCCACCTTGACAGTGCTGCCCCGGTAGACCTCCTTATGGCCGCCCTGCCGGCCATAGCCCTGGGCTGACGAGACGGTCATACCGTGCACGCCGACCTCGGTCAGGGCCTGTTTAATCTGATCCAGCCGCCCGGGCTGAACAATGGCGGTAATGAGTTTCATGCTGCCTTCCTTTCTGATCAGTTCAGAATGGATCCGAAGTCGTAGGCGCTCTCACCCTGATCGCTCTGATCAACGCCGATGACCTCCTGATCCTTGCTGACTCGCCAACCAATGGTCTTCTCCAGCGCAAAGGCGATCACACCAGTGACTGCAGCTGCGTAGATGATCGCAATCAGCGCCACCAGGAACTGAACCAGCAGCTGCCGGAAATTGCCGCCGGCCAGGAAGCCCGTGCCGGTACCAAAGAAGCCTATCAGCAGCGTGCCCAATAAACCACCCACACCGTGGATGCCTACCACATCCAAGGAGTCGTCATAGGCGAAGCGGAACTTGAGCCCGCAGGCCAGGCAGCAGACGAAACCAGCCAAGAGGCCGATGACCATGGCCCAGAGCGGGGAAACCACGTCGGCCGCTGGCGTGATGGCCACCAGGCCGGCGACCATGCCGGATGCAGCACCCATGGCGGTGTAATGCCCGGTGCGGACCCGCTCAGTAAAGAGCCAGCCCAGGGTGGCGCCGCTGGCGGCGATGGTCGTGGAAACCCAGGCATATCCAGCCGTGCCGTTGGCGGCGAAGGCGGAACCGGCATTGAAACCGAACCAGCCGAACCAGAGCAGGAAGGCGCCCAGCATGACCATGGGCACATTGTGGGGACGTATGGACTCCTTGGGGAAGCCGATTCGCCTGCCGATGATGAGCACAATGACCAGGGCTGCTACTGCCGCGTTGATGTGAATGACCGTACCGCCTGCGAAGTCGTGCGCCTGAGCCCCGATGGCGTTGGAGATGGGTCCATCGGCAGCCAGCAGTCCGTGATTCCAGACCATGTGGGCCATGGGCGCGTAATCCAAGGTGACCCAGAGGGCCACGAAGATCATCCAGGTGCTGATTCTGACTCGCTCTGCCAGGGCTCCCGAGATCAGGGCCACGCAAATCATGGCGAAGGCGGCCTGGAAGGCAATGTCCACCGTGTGCGGGTAGGCAGCGTTGGCGGAATCAAGCGAGGTGAAGACCCCGTCCTTGGCCGTGACCGTGTCCTTGAGCAGGAAGCCGGTGATGGGGTCGCCGAAGACGCCTCCGATGTCCTTGCCTGCAAAGGAAATCGACCATCCCCAGAAGGCCCAGATAACCCCGGTCACGGCAATGGCCAGCGTGGACATCATCATCATGTTGAGCACGGCCTTGGCTCGGACCATACCCCCATAGAAGAAAGCCACCGCCGGAGTCATCAGGAAAACCATGGATGCCGCTACCAGCATCCAGGCAGCATTTCCAGAATCCATGCCTACACCTCTCTTTTCCCCATCCGGGCGGGCAGTCCCCGATAACGAGGGCTTCCCTCCGGACAGCCTACGTCAGATTCTCTTCCACTTCCCGATTCATCAAACAGGAAGAGGATGACGGTCAGGTCACCGTCGCATTACCTCCGGGTGACTATTGGATGACCACCTTATGACCAACCGACCGGCCGGACTACTCGTCTCCCAGGATGCCGTCGACAAAGGACTCGGGGTCGAAAACGGCCAGATCGTCGGGCCCCTCGCCCAGCCCGACCAGCTTGACGGGTACGCCCAGCTCCCGCTGGACAGAGACGACAATGCCGCCCTTGGCCGAGCCGTCCAGCTTAGTCAGGACAATGCCTGTGACCCCGATGGCCTGGGCGAAGACCTTGGCCTGGATCATCCCGTTCTGCCCGGTAGTGGCATCCAGGACCAGCAGAACCTCGTCCACGGGCAGGTTCTTCTCGATCACCCGCCGGATCTTGCCCAACTGATCCATGAGGTTGGCCTTGTTCTGCAGGCGACCGGCTGTGTCCACAATGAGAACATCTGCCTGATCATTTTTGGCCCGTTCAGCCGCTTCAAAGGCCACCGAGGCCGGGTCGGCGCCGTCACGGTCGCTGCGGACCACAGGCACGCCCACCTTGCCGCCCCAGGTTTCCAGCTGGTCAGCGGCGGCGGCACGGAAGGTGTCGGCAGCACCCATGACCACCGACTTGCCATCGGCCACGAAGAGCCGGGCCAGCTTGCCCGCCGTGGTGGTCTTGCCCGTGCCGTTGACGCCCACCATAATAATGACCGACGGCCTGTTGGCCTGGGGTCGGGCAGCCACAAGAGTTCGGTCCATATTGGGATCGACCAGATCGATCAGGCGCTGACGAAGGCCACGACGCACTGCTGCAGGATCCTTCTGCCCTGTGATCCGAGCATCGTCACGCAATTGCTTCACCAGCTGTTCGCTGGCCTCGGCACCCACATCCGCCATGAGCAGGGTGTCTTCCACATCCTCCCAGTCGGACTCGCTCAGATGATCCTTGGTCAGAATGGCAAAGAGGGCCTTGCCAAAGGGGTTGGGACTCTTGGCCAGTCTGGCCTTGAGCCTGGTCATGCGGGATGCAGAGGCCTCCGGATGCGCCAGCTCCTCCTGTGCCGACGATGCTGATTGGTCAGCCGAGGACGGCTGACTGGACTCCTTTGAATCGACTGAGCCGGAACCCGCAGAAGCACTAGATGCGTGCGAAGCAGATCGGGGTGCCTGGTCACCCGACGAAGCTGCTGGGAAGGCACCAGGCTCTTCCGCACTGTCGGGGCGCGCGGAATCCCCCGGGGACCGGTGTTTACGGACCGCCACCAGAATGCCGACCACTGCCAGCACCAGGACGATCAACACCGCGATAAGAATAAGGAGCTGCTGTGTTGTCATAGGTACCAGCCTAAAGGCGAAAAGGGACACGGATGGTCACCACCAGCGGTCACTTCCCGCTCGGATGGCTCGTTCCCGCCTGCGGACCGCTCTGGACTGCGGGCATGATGTCGGAGGTGGTGGGCTGAGGCTCCCGTCGCTGCCGACGCGAAGGCTCAGGGCTTGATGATCGCAGGGTGGAGCTCCTGGGGGCTGGAGGCCCAGAGGTCGCAGAAACCGACGGTACAACATTCTTCTTTTGTCTCGGGCTGGTCGAGGACGCGGAATCAGCGCTTGGGGGCCGAGGCAGATTTATCTCGTCCGTGGAATCGGAGGCCAGCATGCCTCGAACCTCCACCACGGAGGAGGAATTGACATAGACCGGATAGGGATGTTCGGTATCTTCAGCAGTTGATGCGCCCTCGTCCGATCCAGGGGCAAAAGACAGATGCCCTCCTGCTATACGTGGCAGTTTATTCTCTCGTTCCTGCTGACGGCGGGCCGCCCGGCGTACACGCTCATCCAGAGACTGGGAGAAGGCACGGTCCTGGGACTCACCAAGCGCCAAGCGCATGACAAATACGATGAATGCCGCAACCACCAGCACCCATACCAGGACAATCAGCCAGACCATACCTGCCATTCTCTCAGAAGAACCCCTCAGACGCGCTACAACACGAGGAATCTATCGGTCTCTTTCACACTGGTTCATGCTGACGTGTTCTTTGGCCTGTTGACTCGGTAGGCAGCTCAATCCAATACCGTTCTACTGGCTGACCAGATCTGCTAGGGAGCACATTCTCCAGTTGCCCGCCACACGAGAGGATGGTCCGGCGACTAGCCAGGTTCGATGGAGAGCAGGTAATCAGGACCCGGCGCATGCCCAGAGCGGCCGCCCGTCGCAGACAGCCATCCAGCATCAGTCCGGCATAGCCCCGCCGACGACAGTCCGGACGAACTGAATAGCCGATGTTGCCGCCTGTGCGCAGAAGCGCCTCGGTAAGCCGCAGCCTCAGCTGGATCGTTCCCACCAGTTTGCCGTCGGGGTCCAGGGCGGCGAACTGCAGAGCGGGCACAAATCCCGACGGCAGATCATCACCACGCGCCTGACGAGCCACCTCCGGCAGACCAAACCGACGAACCTCATCCAGGCTGTGGCAGCCCTCCAAGGGGCCGAGACCAGCCGCTTCATCCTCAGTCCGGGCACGACAGGACTGCAGATATTCCCAAATCACTTCGGTGTCCACCGCCCCTGGCTGGTCCATCCTCACCAGACGGATTCCCACGATCCACCTCCTATATCGAATGCTTGACCACCCTTTATCAGCTGCAACCTGACCAACAGTTGTGATTCAGCTTACTTGAGCAGCATTCAAGAGAACTGAAGTTTCAAAAGGGAACCAGTGTCGCCGGGACATCACGTGCATAACTGAATAGTTGAAACTCAATACAGCAAGAATCACAATGTTCAATAAAAGTTCTCCCAAACTTACGTTCTGGGCTTTAGTCCCTGGCTTCGGCCTCATCAGGTCAGCGAAAGAGTCGCTCTGGAATCTGTCATTCTTTCTGCTTTTCTCCCCGCAATGCCCGGAATGGCCGATCAGGGATCGTCAGTCAGACATTCCGGCCTGAAACCATGTGATGACAATTTGCGTACGATCTCGCAGACCGGTCTTGTCGAGTATGCGGCTTACGTAGCGCCGGACGGAGGTGATTTCGAGAGTGAGGCGCTGGGCTATTTCCTGGTTGGAGAGCCCTTGAGCGATGAGCCCGGCTATCTCGCACTCCCTGGGGGTCAACTTATCCAGCTGCTGCCTGGCCTGCGGGTCACTGATCTTATGCCGGGCATAGGCTCTGTCGCGGTTGATGAGCTCTGCTGTAATACGGGGGGTGAGCACTGCGTCTCCGTCAGCCACTGCGTGAATGGCTCGGTGCAGATCTCTCGTAGATACATCCTTGAGCAGAAAGCCGTAGGCGCCTGCGTGCAGACCGGTGAAGGCGTAATCGTCTTCGTCATAGGTGGTCAGAATCAGCGTGCGAATGTCGGGGAACTCCTTGGCAATGACCGCAGTGGCACTGATGCCGTCCATCACCGGCATGCGAACGTCCATCAGGATCACTCGAGGCAACGGCTGGGCGGCTGCTTTCATCTCCCGAAGCATGGTCACCGCCTCCTGACCGTTGGAGGCTTGTCTGACTACCTGTAAATCGTGGTCGGCCTCAATCATGCGTACCAACCCCTTGCGGAGGAGCGCAAGGTCATCGACCAGCATCAGGTCAATCATGGGCGTTGCACCCTTTCTCGCTGGTGCCAGGCAGGACGGCTTTTACCGTCCATCCCCCGTTCTCGCTCGGTCCGCAACTCAGACTCCCTCCCATCAGTCGGCATTGCTCGCCAATCTGTTTGAGCCCCACTCCTGGATGATCATGAATGGCTGGTTGCTGATCGCCCAAGACTGGCCCATGCTCATCCCCATGCCCATCGTCGTGGATGCTGATGCGGAGGGTGCCGTCCTGTCCATAGTCACGGGAGATGACGATGGTGCTCGGGTCTGAGGCATGCCGGAGCGTGTTGGTGATGGCCTCCCTGCTGACGATGAAGCAGAGGTTGTCCTGTCTGGGATCGTGCCGATGATGGCCTGTTTTAGTAGACACGACAGCCAGCCCAGCCGCGCGAGCATGGGCGATCACGGTGTCGAGTTCGTCGAGCGTGTGCAGCCTGGAGCCAAACCTGCACCCATCATCATCGGACTCTTCAGGCAGCGCCTCATGCCCCTGGACAAGGGTACGGACGGCTTGTCGGGTGTCAGACAACCCATCCCTAGCCACTTGGTTGACGCCCTTAAGCACCTCTTGCAGCTCTTCGATCTCAACCGAGTCAGCGAATCCCTGGGTCAGGGCGATGATCGTGGTGAGGTCGTGGCCCACGCTATCGTGCAACTCCCCTGCTACCTGGGCACGTGATATAGCCTGATCCCTTTGCCTGGCAAGCATTTCAGAGCGGATGCGCTCCTGCTCCTCACGCCGTTGCGTCTCGCGCCGAATCCGGTAGGATCTGACAGCTACGGCAGCGGCCACTACAGCCATGATGACTGCCATCCGAGCCGACCATTCCAGAAAGAGCATGTGCCCGGCATGCATACTGACAGTGACCAGGCTGACGGCCGCGACTGCCTCACTCACGCCTGCCGCAATCCTGGGTGCTGACGATAAACAGACACAGAAATAAAGAGCGCCTACCAGAGGTATCAGGAAGCTATCGTCCGAGGCGGCAAATGACAGGCCGATGTATACCAGGGTCTCCACGGTCGTGATGAGCAGGGGAAATTGTCTGCTCCAGTACGACAGGCAGGAACACAGGAGTCCGATCAGGCCGATGACAGTCTTCCAAACGGGCAAAGGAATGTTCTCGGCCCAGACTGGAGGAAACATGGGGGCGCTGACATAAAGAAGCGTATACGCCAGGCTCAGCAGAGGCGCGACAAATCTGGTCAAGCGTTGATTGCTCAACAGCTCGAATAGGTAGGTTGCCATGCCCTTCATCGCGCCCCCTCACGCCGTATGCCGAGGATGCCCAGGTTCATTCGCCAGTGTACTGTGCTATCACACCGGCAGGGGAACGACCTGCTGATTTGCGCACCGTGGCCCACGAAGCCAACGATGCCGCAGAAGACAGAAGCAGGTAGACCAGCGCCCAATGAGCCCAAGGTATGCCAATGCTGGCAGCGCCGAAGACCTTGCGGAATCCGGCAGCGTAAGCTATGACGGGCAGGATGCTGGAGGTGAAGGATATGAGTACGGCAGTAGTCGCCATGATGAGCCCTTCGAGAGCGGACATGAGCTCAAGTTGGTTCGGATCCGCGCCAGCGATCGAGATAAGGGACAGATCCAGGCTTCGACCATGGGCTGAGATCAGGTATCCTGCGCATACTCCAGCCAGCGTGACGACCAGTGCGGGGCCCAGAAGGGTAATGAGCATGGAGAAATCAGAGCTGCTGACATCCAGGTTGGGAGGCAGCAGATGACTGGAATCGGCGCTGGTCTGGTAGAAGGAATCGGTCATCATCAGCAATGAAACCCCCACGACCAGCGGTAGGACCGTGGAGCTGAGACTACGCATGCGGGCGCTGGCTTGCCGGCAGGCGATCAGCCATGAGGGGCTGTGAAGAGCGACGAGCCTGGTCCAGCCGCTGGTGACCGCACCCAGCAGGGAGGGACCCGCCAAACAGATTGCAGCCAGCAGGAGCATGAAACCGAAAGTGCTGCCCATGGCGATAGGCAGGATGGGCGCCGCGGTGTGCAAACGGACCAGTTGCTCATCAGGTATAGTCCTAGCCTGCATAATCGGCATCAACATAACCGCCGACGCTACCAACAGACACAAGGCAGCGGCGATACAACGAACCAAACCCGCTGCTTTTGGAGGGATGATTGCGGCCCGCAGGGATTCCACCGGACTGATCTGGCTGATGGTTCGGATGGTCAGCAGCGTGCCGACCAAGGCCACCAGTACTCCGCATGAGGTCCCTGCTGCCCAGGAAGCAAGCTGGTGGCTGACGATGAAAGGCTGCTTGCCGATCAGAAACTGCGAGGTCTCCCAGGCGTAGAGGGGGCGAACCAGCAGAAAAGAGGCCGTCAGCGAGACCAAACTGGCCGCGAGCGCCAAAATGAGCACGCGCAGACAGGTCAATGAAGTCAGCTGCCAGGGCGTGGCGCCTTGCAGGGCTAATAGGGCAAGGTTGCGTCTGCGCTGGTTGATCAGCGACGAAACGACTTGCAGAACGATCAATACTGCGGCAACGAGAAGTGCTACAAAGGGGATCATCAAATTTTGGTAGGCGGTGCGGCCTTGCTCGGCCATGCCGGGAAGATCACCCAGGGCCCTGGCTGAAGAGAGCATCATGGCAAGCAGGCCGATCGTGGTTTGCGAGGCGATCAGCACGAGGGCGACGCCAGACCAAGCCAAGGGGGCATCCTTGAAATCTCGCAGAAGAAGTCGCATCAGCTGCCCGCATTCGGCATGGGAACCTTGTCGGCTGCGGCTATGCGACCGTCGCACAGATGCACCAGGGTGTTGCAGCGGGAGGCGACTTCCGGACTGTGGGTGACCATAATCACTGCGTGGCCCGGTCGATCGGCGAAGGCGGCGAGTTCATTGACGACCGCATTGCCAGTCTCCTGGTCAAGGGCGCCAGTAGGCTCATCGGCGAAGATGATATCGGGATCCGAAATCAACGCGCGGGCCAAGGCCACACGTTGCTGCTCGCCCCCTGACAGGAGGGTCACATTGGCCTTGACCAGTCCCCCGATGCCCAGTCTGTTCAGCAACTTGACCGCCCGATCTTCCGGCCAGCGGGTCTTGCGCAGAATGAAGGGCAGCTTGAGGTTGTCCTCCACACTCATCGAAGGCACGAGATTATAGGACTGGAAAACGAAGCCCAAGTGCGCGCGGCGGAATCGCGCTGACGCTGCAGACCCCATGGCAGAGATGCGACGACCCAGGACTTCCACCTGGCCCGAGCTGACGGGTTCGAGACCAGCCAGGCAGTAGAGCAGAGTTGATTTGCCGCTGCCCGATGGCCCTATAATCCCGGTCAGGGCTCTCCAGGAAGCAGTGAACTCCACATTCTCCAAAAGAGTTATGGTCTCCCTTTTCCTGGGCGAAACCTGCTTGCACAGGCCGGATGCGCGAATGGCGAAGGACTCGCCCTGGCCGGAAGGATCGACGGTACACTTCATAGCAGTATCCCGCGCCTGCAAACGGGTGAATGCCAGTATGAGCCTGTGCCGCTCTGTACATGCGGCGATGCGCATTGAGCCGGATGTTTCATCGGAGCTCCCTCCCTCAGCGCAGTTGCGAGGACAAGAGATCGCCTCGCAGGGATGATTCTCTCAATCCGAGTACGGGGAATCAACGTCGCTCGCCAGTTCGCCATCTGCAGATGGCAAAACATTGTCCGACTCACTGCGCAACGGGTAGGAAGCTACCCTACGCTTTGGCAGAAGCTTTTGGCAGACAGGTTGGTTTACTGTCCGGCACGGATCCCGTTGGCAGGTTCAGAGTTTGCCCCACCCCTCCCCCACGCATCCCAACAACCTTCTTAAGTGGGCGGAAAGGTAGCGTTTCAAGTTGATATTCTTCGTTGATCTGTACGGGTTCTCGGTCTTGCTTCGCCAGAGAACCGGCTTGCCGCCAACTGGAAAAATCCAAGACAAACATGTAGTGTTGAGCTGTTGCCCCTCTGGCTCAATGGTTAGAGCAGCGTCCTTTTAAGTCGTGGGTTGTGGGTTCGAGTCCCACGGGGGGCACTTTGGATTACCGATTATTTAATACCAGCCACTATGCTCCGTAAAAGATTCATACCACGAGAGCGTGAGTATCTCCCGCCATACCCAAGTGCTACAACCCCGACACAGCATATATCCAGACCATTCGCCTGGGCAACAGCGTGCTGAGCACCTGATATATAGCCTTGATTCATTTGCTGGGGATCAGTATCTACCGCGCCTACCCAACACCTGATCGTGGGAACCTACTCGCAGCATATAGGCAGCGTCGCCCTCCCTATGCCACACCAGCAGCAGATCTCCAGCATTGCCCACATGGCACTCATAAACAGCCGCATAGCCTTGCAGCATATGCATCCGATGATGCGCCTTCAATGTCTGGAGCGACGCTTCAGAATTCTCCGCTATCAAATCTAGCACCTCCTCGACCGACTCTAATGGGACATGCCTGCGGGCCAGGCGCTTCAGGTCTCTCGTAAAAGCACCAGTGGGAACCAGCGCAAGCCTCATCGGTCCACGCCAGCAGCTGCTAGCACGCCATCCACCAAGTCCTTTCCTGTGGCGTACCCCTTAGTCTTCCCCCTCATGGCCAGACGGCGCGATTCCTCCAAGGCCTCCTCGGTTTCGGCAGGTAGGCCCAGGCTGAAGTCCAAGGGGATCCGCTGCTCCCGAATGATCTGCTTGTAAAAGGCTCTGGTGACCGTAGTCATATCCAGACCAAGCTCCTTCACGATACGATCCACCTGTTGCTTGTCTGCATCGGATATACGCACCGTAATCTGAGACATCTTCTCCATCGGAGCCCACCTTCCTCGTTGTCTATAATTTTGCATTAAAGTGCAAAATTACAGCTGATTTCTTACTTTAATGCAAAATTGCAGTGCATGGTAAGGCATCAATGTGTATAGCTGACAGCAATAGCATGCATCCATTGCTTCATGCTGCGCTGGGCGATTCCGACTACTCATGCTTCCAAGCCAACTTTGACGAAGCGGATCTCTACGAAAGCGATAGTCAACCGGTCTTCTACTACAACCAAACCGCCCGAACGAGAAAGACACTGAACTCAGCTACGCTCACCTCTTAAGGGCAATAGCCTTGGAACCAGGCAGCTGATTAATCATAGCCACGCTACGTCAGAGGTTTTACGCCGATTGCCATTCCGGCCCTATTCTGAATGCAGTCAAGCGAGAATAAACGGGCAGTCAAAGCGTAAGGCAAAGTCACTAATAACCCTGCCTCACTTTTTAATCTGCAACAAAAGTATTGGTCTTACAGACTGAGGATGACGTGCTGTATCAAAAGGAATTCTAGCCGCACCTTTCCAGCTCCACTCAGTTTTCTGCGCTCGCCTCCACCGGTAGGTCCTTTGCGATCCTGGACGTATAGGTTCCATTCTTCCAATCAGCAAGATTGCCGACCACGTAGACACGGCACTTGGCTCGCGACACAGCGACGTTGAGCAGATTGGGCGACCCGTTAACCCATGAACGAGAGCCTTCTCCACGCCTGCCAGCTCTGCTGCCAAGGACTATAAAGACCACATCGGCTTCCCGCCCCTGAGAGGTGTGGACGGTTCCGGCCTGGCTCGATGCCAGCCGGTTCGCTTCGCTGCCATTGCAACCAGTGCATTGCCGCAAGGCATCCGCGAAGGTGTCACGCACCTGGTTAGCCACAGCTCTGAACGGAGCGATGACCAGAATATTGGTGGGGTCGATCCCACCCTTGAAGAGCCCGCACAGACGCTTGTGTAGTTCGTAGCCTTCCTGCGGCCTCCATTGCGTTCTCCCGGTTTCGCCGGAATTAGGCGGCACATTGTACCAGCAGGAGTCCGGCAGCTCATCTCCCGCATGAGGCCCGGAAGGATAGGAACAGGGATGATGCTCCGGCCCTACGCGAACCATCCTGCCGGAGTAGGCCATATCGTTGCATATGGAGAACATGGGTTCATCACAGCGCCGATGCACCACCAGAGGCATCCCCAGCCAGTGGTCGTCCGTCTCGTCCAAAAGGCCGCAAGGAGTCTGGTAATCGACCAAGGCCTGCATGTTTTCAGATTCCAGTCCCAGGCGCTGGAGGTGATGAGTGCTCGCCAGGAGTTCACGCATCGGCTTGGGCATGGTATCCACGGGCTGAAGCTGCATAGGATCTCCAACTGCAACCGCATGTTTCACCCGCTGCAGCAGACCAGCCGCAGCCTGAGGCAGGGCCTGTCCGGCCTCATCCACAATCGCCCAGCCGAGCGCCTCCTTGCCTATCCCTGAAAACATTCTGGATATTGATGCAAAGGACGAGGAAACGACTGGGATCACCAGGAAGAAAGTCTGCCAAGCCACCAACCTCTCGTCATCCGTAAAGCCATTCGACTGCATCACGGCGCAAGCCAGGGAAAGATTGCACATGAACTGGTGGGCAGCACCTATGATGGCCTGCTGATGAAGAGCCAGCGCTTTAATGTAGACCTTCGTCCGCGCCTTGCTCCATTCCTGATCCATCCACGCAACATGGTCATCGCCAATGTCGGGCCTGGGCCACTGAATCTGCTCGGCTTCAGCAATTTGTCTTTCTACCGTAGTTAGCTGATCGAACAGGTCTGTAGCTTGTTTTTCGCAATTCTCTGAATCTTGTTTCGCATCATCAAGGCTATCCTGCAAAAAAGATAACTCCTGACTGGCAACATCAACTTCGGCGTCGCAATAGCCCCTTTCCTTCCACGCCTTTTCCAGAGTAGTGCGTTTCTTGCGCTCATCCTGTTGTTGTTCTTTCGTTTTTTGGAAAAGATGTTTCAAAGGATGTGCCCGACAAGATGATAGATGATCCTCATAGGCAGTTTCGGCTTGCTCCTGGGCAGCGCATGCGACATCGGCAGCTTGCTTGGCTTTTGACAGCCGCTCTTTTACAGCTATGATCTGTCTCTCGTACTGCATCTGCTCGACTTTCAAGTCGTGCCGCATTATCTTTAATTCATCAAGCTTGGCCGAAAGAGCGGATCGTTGATCACACAGGTCTGAATAAGAACGAACGAGGTTATACTCATACACTTTTTGAGCACGAATGTGCTCTTCTTTCTTCAGAGCATCATTGAATCCTCTTTTGGCTTCATCCCATCCGTCAATTACACTTGTCGTTGTAGATAAATTCTTCAAAAAATTATATACAAACTCATTCTTGAAAGAACCCAAGAAGCGCTTTTTATTGCGCCTATTACCCAAAACTGCGGATATTAGAGCCCAGGTTGAGCGGTCATTGGAGGGTTTACCCCCATTATGCTTATCCTGACTATTGAGAATTAATGTAGCAATGTCCCGAAAATCAAACCCACGAGGTGCCTGTTTCCACATGCTTTCGATATAGGATTCCCACTCACTGTCTATAGCGTCGGCTCTAGGCAGTTCTTGGCTGACATTCTCAACAGCCTTGTTGTTGCTCGAAGCCACAACAATCTCAAAACCAGTCACCGACGGATCAAGCGTCCAATATTTATAGCTCTTGCGCCGATCGAAAATATCCGTGGCATGACGTTGATACTTGAAAATATCGTCAGGCTGCTGTAATTTCGCCAATCGTTTAGCTCGTGCAACGATAATCTCGGCTACTACATCCTTCAAAAGGGTAGTCTTACCAGTACCGGGGGGCCCATTGACACCTAATAGCGGTGAGCCACAGATTCCTTCTGCAACTGCACGTATTTGATTAATGGCAAACTGCTGTCCAACGGACTGGAACTGATTGGAAGCACTAGGCCATCTTCCAATCGGCATACTGGAAGGTTTCACAGCACCATCAACGAGAAGACCCTTTGAATCCTCAGCCAAATTGAATCGTCGAGGATGGCTCATCGACAGATAACTCCTGACTGGACGAGAAAAATTGTTTGGTCCGTCGTTGTGAAGCTTTTCCAAATCGTCTAAGAAGAAGGAGTCGATTAACCCGCCATTGAGATATTCCGAATCAGCTTCCAAATGGCAATTGACATAATTACACATCAGAGGCGATCCGTCTTGCGGGGAGAAAAGAGGCGAACAACTTATACTATGGTCGTCAAGCCTCATCAAGTTTGTCGTCCTACGAATAAGCTCTCTTATGTCGTTTTTGGTAACCGGGCGTTTCTCGTGCGTTATCTGCCCCTGTGCATCTTTGAGTTCCTTGCACACTGAAGTGTTGAAATACGATTCGATTTCGTTCTCTGCCCCATCGAGTTCGGTAATATCAGGCCACCCAGTCGGGCAATCAGGCCAACCTCGATGATTGAACAAGCAAGAAACAGCTTTAGCATATTGAGAGATAGCCAGCGATCCTAAGACCAATCTGCCGTCATCCCCTATGCAAAACTCTATAAGAGAAGCCATGACACCAAGACCGCCTCCGCGCTTGTACTGGCGATGAGCAAGTTCCAGCATTGTCTCGTTTTGAGCTATCTCTTCTACAGATGACAGATTTCGGACAAGTCTAGCTGCAGTCATCAACGCATTCGTGACCACATCCTGGCGGAGTCCGACAGCTATTCGGAAACGTTCATGATGAAGCCACGGGCAATCTATATACGTCTCTAATGTTTTCCGGTTTCGTTTCAGCTTCACCGCCCGCAGGACAGGGGAAGAGACAAACCGGGGGTCGTAGTCCTTACAGTAAACAGCGCAGGCTACGCCGTGCCGCCGGACTTTTATTGCCAGCTCTCTCACTACCCTTAGAAGACACAAAACCATGGAATCCGTCAGCTTGGTACCTACCGGCAGAGGGTCGGATTGATTCACTATTCCACGCCATAGCTGATTTGTTTCTTCAAGAAGACCAGTTATGGCCTGTTCGTCGAGTCCCGATTTGAACGCCTGGGACCGTAACCAGCTCTCAGTATCTTCTGCAAACGAGAAAGGTTTGGTCAGCCGGGCGTTCATGTCTGTCTGCAGCCGGTATATTTTCCTGCTCTGCAGGTCGTTATAGAGGTTTGTATAGGAACGATGCTCATTGTCAACCGGCCCGATGAGAAGATCAGCATGAATGCCATCCCATGGAAGTCGCTCCTGCTCAGAAACGCTTACCCTTTGGTCGTCGTTGCGGGAGGAGGATAAAGCAATGAGCTGGTTATCCCTCCAATTTTGTGGCGAGAACAGTTCAACCGCGCACCAATATGACAAAACATCCATTGCATGCTGTTGCTCATCGTTCCCCATATTTGCCAGTATGCGGATAAGCGGGGACAGGCGCAGGAACAGGTTCGAGCCACGGATGAGGCCATAGGAGGCAATCCCGATGCGGCAATGTCTAGCGCAATCACCGCATCAGGAGGAATTGATCATGCCCGTATCCGTCTGACTGCCCAGTTGAACAGTTTGCGCAGCTCCGAAGCGACCAGGACCAGGGAAGCCAGCGCGATGCACTCCAGCCAAGCCTGGGGTTGGAGGGGGACGGTGCCGAAAGCCTCGCCCAGGAAGGGCACATAGATCACCAGAAGCTGGAGCAGTATGGAGATGCCGATGGCACCCCAGAGCCAGAGATTGCTGAAGAGCCCCAGGAAGGTCGACTTCCGTGAAGATCGGGAGGCAAGCGCGTTGAAGAGCTGGGAGAAGACCAGGATGGTGAAGCCCATGGTCCGCGCCTCCCTGATCTGCGCCTCGTGACCAATCGCCTGAACGGACCTGTCGGTGAAGATGCCGCCGCTCAGATGCATGTCCATGCCGATCAGGGTGACCGCAGCCATGACCAGGCCTATGTAGATGATGTCAACCCACATGTCCCGGTCGATCACCCGGTCATGGATGGAGCGGGGCGGGCGGTCCATCAGATCGTCGGTCTGCGGATCCACGCCCATGGCCAGCGCGGGAGCCGCGTCGGTCAGGAGGTTGATCCAGAGCAGCTGGGTGGCCAGCAGCGGCACGGTCACGCCTGCCATGCCGGGCTGCGATATGCCCAGAAGACCGGCGAAGACCACGCCGCCGAAGACCGTGAAAACCTCGCCCATGTTGGAGCTGAGCAGGTAGCGCAGGAACTTGCGGATGTTGTCGAATATGCCCCGGCCCTCTCGTACAGCCTGGACGATGGTGGCGAAATTGTCGTCCGCCAGAATCATCTTGGCCGACTCCTTGGTGACCTCGGTCCCGGTGATGCCCATGGCCACGCCGATGTCCGCAGCCTTTACAGCGGGGGCGTCGTTGACGCCGTCGCCGGTCATGGCCACGACCTTGCCCTGGTCCTGAAGCGATTCGACGATCTTCAGCTTGTGCTCGGGGGCCACGCGAGCGTAGACGGAGACCTTGGAGGTGGTCTCCCGAAGCTGGTCCGCGTCCATGGCATCCAGCTGCTCGCCGGTGCAGGCGGGGCCGCCGGGCTCGGTGATGCCCAGGTCACCCGCGATCCTGGCCGCAGTGAATGGATGGTCGCCAGTGATCATGATCGTTCTGATGCCGGCACTGTGAGCCTGAGCCACAGCCTGGCGTACCTCAGTCCGAGGCGGATCGATGATGCCGACCATGCCCGCCCAGATCAAATCGCTTTCCAAATGGGCGCTCTCCTGGAATACCTTGTCCGCAGACAGGAGAACTGCGGAAGCACGCTGAGTCTCCTTAGACAAACGGTCCGTCTGGCCTGTCCCAATCATGCTTGACGGCCTCTCCCCCTCGTCATCTTCGGTCAGGGACGACAGTTCCTGACCGGATACAGGCCGGAAAGCCTGTCCCAGAGTCCTGTAGGCATCGCCGGACAGATGGCTGACTTGGGCGAGTATCCTCTCCCGGTCAGCGCTAGTCATAGGCCTGACCTGGCTGTCTTCGAGAATCCGGTCGCACCGGCCGAGCAGCACA
Organism: Bifidobacterium sp. W8112; assembly: GCF_016101425.1. Classification (NCBI taxonomy): domain Bacteria; kingdom Bacillati; phylum Actinomycetota; class Actinomycetes; order Bifidobacteriales; family Bifidobacteriaceae; genus Bifidobacterium; species Bifidobacterium sp. W8112. Next base: position 889,599 of record NZ_JACFQN010000001.1, read on the forward strand.
TCGGGAGCACCCTTGCAGAAGAGGCGCGATTGCCCTTCGCTGCCGTCACGCGGAGCGGCCAGGACCGACATGAGCTTGCGCTCGGACGTGAAAGGAATCTCAGCCAGACGACGGTAGCCGTCAGCCTTGGCATCAGCGCCGACTTTGCGAGCGGCGACAATCAGAGAGACCTCCGTGGGATCGCCGACGCTCTGCCAGTGACCCTGCCCGGATCCAGACTGGGTCTGGGAATCAGGTTCGGCCTCGACCGGCTGCCAATGCAGGTCTCCGTCGTTGGCGATGGCCCCGACCATCAGGGTCTCTTCCACTGCCTCAGCCAGAGATGAACCAATGGTATCTGTCAGTTGTTGATCATCTGACCCACTGGCCTCGACCGGCTGCATGGTTCCCTCCGGAGCGTACCCGGTGCCAGTGAGCCTGACCTGCCCCGAGGGGACGACCACCCGTTCAACGGTCATTTCATTGCGTGTAAGAGTCCCTGTCTTGTCGGAGCAGATGACTGATGCCGATCCCAGGGTCTCCACCGAGCTGAGCTTCTTGACGATGGCATGATGCTTGGCCATGCGCTGCACGCCCAGGGCGAGAACCACAGTCAGGATGGCCGTCAGCCCCTCCGGCACAGCAGCTACGGCCAGGGATACGGCCATGAGCAGGGAATCAATCAGATCCTGGGTTGTCTGAAAGCCTTCCATCAGGGCCAAAGCAGCCAAAACCAGGGCGGCAATCAAGCAGACGGCCAGTCCGAGGAGCTTGGAGACGCGGGCCATCTCCTTCTGTAGGGGCGTGGGTTCCTCCTGGGTATCAGCCAGCATGTCGGCGATCTTCCCGACCTGGGTGTCCATACCAGTAGAGGTGACGATCATGCGCCCGTTCCCCTGGGTCACTGCGGTGCCGTTGAAGACCATGTTGGTTCTGTCACCCAGAGCCTTGGGCTGGTCAAGCCGACCGGGCCGCTTGCCCACCGGCAGCGACTCGCCGGTCAGCGATGCCTCGGCCACGCGCAGACCCGCGGCCTGGAACAGTCTTCCGTCGGCGCCGACCGAATCGCCTTCAGCCAGGACTACTACATCACCAGGCACGATCCTGCTGGTCTCCAGGCTGACCACCCGGCCGCCTCGCAGCACCGAGGCGTGCGGGGCCGTCATGCTCGCCAGAGCATCCACAGCCCGCTCGGCCTTAGCCTCCTGAGCGTACCCCAGGGCGGCATTAAGGATGAGGATGATCATGATGACGATGGCATCAAAGGGCAGGGGCTCCCCGCCTCCTGATGCCGGATGTGAGCGTTCCACCACCCAGGCCACCAACGAAATGGCCGTGGCTGCCAGAAGCAGATAGACCAAGGGGTCCTTGAACTGTTGAAGGAATTTCCTCCATGCAGGAACGGGAGGCGCTCCAGCCAGCTCATTAGGACCGAACCTGTCCAGCCGACGCGCCGCCTCGGCCTCATCCAGGCCCCGGTCGGGGTCCACATTCAGGGCAAGGGCAACCTGATCGACACCTACTATAGAAGGGTCCTTGAGGACGGGGCCATTCACTCTGCGCCTCTGCTCATGGCCCTGCCCTGCAGTCGGGATCACGCCGGTATCTGTCGATTGCTCATGCTTGGGATCGCTGGTCAACCCAGTCATGCCACTCTCCTGCTTATGCCACGGAGTAGTCAACGCTTCAGAGGCCCGTTGGAAGAAATCAGAGGCGGCCAGACCAAAACGCTGCGTGGATGCTTGCCAAGTTGAACCAATAATATACATAAACACGGCCGAAGTCGTCAAGGCCTTTGCTTCAGTATGCATTCTCAGGCCTGTCTCATGACAGAGACGGTATCTTTGCTGCACTTAACTTGGCAGCGCCCTAGTTGCCGAATCCCCCCCCCCAAAAAAAATACTAGATCTTCATTAGAAAAGCTTTAATCAATTTGGGCTCATCTGGCATAAAAACCCTTATCTGCCCTGAGAATCCTATTTAAGACCCTCTTGTGATTATTCGACAGGCTCAGCTGGCGTTATCTGAGCAGTAAATAGTCTTATAGGCCAACCATGGTAGTTCTTGCCAGCCGTCTGCCCTAACGATCCTTTCAGTGGAGACACCATTGGAAATAGCACTAAACACGAGAAAGAGAGGAGAGAGACGGACAAAATGCACAACATTATCGATCTGCAGAATAGTAATATCGCCATGAATGATGAAGCCGCTCATCACAGGGGCGTCAGCATATTTGCATGCCACGGCGGTGGGCATGATAATATCTGGAGTTGATGGACCTGCAGCTAATCCACAAAAATATGCCACTGCGATGACGCATTCACCAAAATGGCATGGGCTGTCATTTTTGCCCTGATGACGGCAGGGACAACAGTCATGTAAGTCTATGGGCGCCATCCTTGTATGGCATCCATAGCAATATTCTGATGAAGATTTATAAGTCGCGAGAACGGCGATGATGGGAGAACGGTGATGAGTGGTGCTTCAGTGAGTTCAAATGGATTGACAATGACGGTGACTCCGAGGAAGGATGATTCGATCACCATCCTCGACCATGTCGACTTCCATGCTGAGCCCGGAAGAATCACGGGGATTGTCGGCCCCTCAGGCAGCGGAAAGTCCACCTTGCTGTACTGCCTTTCGGGATTGGAACGTGCGACATCCGGAAGCATCTCCCTTCTAGGGCATGACATCACGCATATGCGAGCGTCCGCGCTCACTCGGTTTCGGCGTCGGCATCTGGGATTCGTGTTTCAGTCCTACAACCTGATCACGAGCATGACGGTGGAGGAGAACCTCGCGCTGCCATTCACCCTGCGCGGCCGTCGACTCCCCAAGCAAAAAGCGGATGAGATGTTGCGGTACTTCGGATTGGCAAACGAGAAAAAAAGGAGCGTGACGATGCTCTCAGGCGGAGAGCAGCAACGTGTCGCGCTTGCACGAGTGCTGCTCTCCGATGCAGATATCATTTTCGCCGACGAGCCGACTGGAGCCTTGGATCAGGAATCTGGCGCCAAGGTCATGCAGGTGTTCAAAAGCCTGGCTATGGATGCGGGCAGGACCGTAGTAATAGTGACCCACAGTGGAGAGGTAGCCGGACAGTGCGACCAGATCGTTGAGGTCCGTGATGGCCACGTGCTGAACGCTGATACGGAGAGCGGGGCCCGCATATGAGGGGCGCACTCTCTGATCTGAAAGCAGCCCCGGCCGTATGGGCCGGCGTATGGCTGTCACTAATCGTTTCCCAGACCGCTGTGTGCACTATCGTCGCCGCGCGCAGGGCTATTGATGCCGCTTACCACGGACCGGATGCCGGGTTAGGCGCCAACCTTTCCGGCCCAGCAATGCTGTTCAGCGTGGTCATAGCCGTGTTCGTGATGCTGTGGGTCGTGACCGCCGCTCTGAACCAGCGCAGGCACCAACTAGCATTGCTGGTCCTTCAAGGCGCCACGCCCTGGCAGCTGCTCTTCGGGAATCTGGCTATCATCATCGTCCTATTCATCTTGGCAGCAGTAGCGTCATCCCTCCTGACGCCGCTGGCAGCACCATATCTGTTCGACCTCCTGGCCAGAGCATTCGAGCTGAAACTGACGTATCAAGCAACCCAGCTGCTGGCATCCATCGGCACTGGGTTGGCCATTGCCGGAGTCGCCGTCCTTGCAGGCACAGTGCTGACCGTGCGCACACTATCCAAGATCAGGCCGATAGAGGCGCTTCGGCAGTCACAAAACCCGCCGAGACAAGTGAACGCATTCCGTGTTCTGCTAGGCGCATCGTTGCTCGTGGGAGCGATATGCGCGCTCATCATCCCGGGGACAGCTACACGCAAGATAGACTCTGGCGAGCTCGCCACGCACATTTCCGGCAGGAATCCCATAGAGTCCAGAGTGACAGGATTCATTGGGTTCTCCATGGGAGGCATGTTCCTCCTGATCTTCGCATTGGCTGTTCTGGCTCCCTATGTCATGCACTGGTTCACCAAAGGATGGACGCATCTTCTCCCCCTGCCATTCAGCACCTGGAAACTCGCTAGGCAGCAGGCCGTTGGGAGGATCCAACGACAGAACGCGACCATCATTCCCATGACGGCCGGCTTGTCGTTGCTCATGACTTTCTCTGGTGTGTTGCATACGCTGACCGACAGCCTCAAGAATTTCGCCAGCAACGGCCATTCCATGAACGTGAACCCACACATGCTGACGAACCTGATGGCCATGCTCGGCCCTGCGCTCATCATCGCTTTGGTGGGCGCAATCTCCGGACTGATGATCACCGCACGAGGGCGACGCCTGGATCTGGCGCTGACATACGTATCCGGTGCCAGTACCGGACAGTTGCGCATTTTGGGAGCCCTCGATGGTCTCATTTCGATGGTCACCTCGGTGCTGCTCGCCTTCGTCATCACACTGCTCAGCACCTGCGGCACCGCCTTCATGCTGCAACGATATCTGGGAAGCGCAAAGATAAGCGTTCAATGGGGATATTGGGCGGTCATCGCACTCCTCGCTATTGTCGTAGGCGCCCTCGTCACAGGCGTGCAGGCGCTGTGCGCGCGTTCCGAGGATTCTGTGAGGGTCATATCACGTGCAGTCGGTGAGTAACCACTCCCAACAAAGGACGAAAATGTCGCCACACAAGCGGAATAGTAATGAGAAAACCGCATCTTTGATAGACGTGCTACGCCTTTTGAAATCCATAAGGGTGTTTTATTCACGGTTAGTCTGCTAAGTATAGCGAGCGCCCTCTTAAATCTGGCTCAGCCACAGCTTGTCAATGTCATTCTTGGACGCGTGCAGCATAACATGCGATCCGCAGTGCCCCTCTAATAGCGTTGGCAGGAGTGTTTCTGTCCGGCGCAGCAATCACTTCTTTTGACGCTTACCTGCTGTTGAACGATATGAGACGGTCTCTAGTAATGCATATTCTGCATTTGCCGTTCAAAGATCTGGACCAGTCGCATACAGGCAACGTAATTTCTATTATTTCATCTGATACAAATGAACTGAAGCGATTGCTGACCGATAATTGCCAGAAGTTTTTGGCACTTTACTGGTGTTCATAGGCGCGTGTGTGGGAATGGTCATAATCAGTCCCGTCATGTTCGTTATCTCTCTTTCGACCTGTCTTGTTACTGTCGGTTTACTGGTAGTCTTATCCGGAAAATTACGAGACTGCTCCAGAGGGGCTCAAACGGCCATAGGAGATATGACGTCTGCAGCCACTGATGCTTTGATGAGTTTGAAAAGGATCAGGGTTTTCGACGCCACGGAGCGTGAGACCAATAAAATCGGCGAGAAGCCAGGCAAGCGTGCACATCCGGTCGTCTAATTTCAAAGAAGCAGTCACTGATATGGCCATCAGGAATGGCCTTAATGCAGTTGTGCCTGATGGTCGTATCGGGAATCGGCGCTTTCCAAGTGGCCAAAGGAGTGATGACTGTTCAGCAACTGGTAACTTCTCTATGTACCTAGAAATGATGCCCACGCCTATGGCGACACTTTCTTCGACATATAGCAGACTGTTCAGAGCGTTGGGCGCGAACTCCAGCATTCAAGCGATAATGAGAATGCCGACCGAAGATGCGACATCAGCATGAGCAGTATCCAGTAGGGTCCAAAGGAAGGTCACCAACTCCGATCAGATTGACATCGATCTTGACCATGCTGATATTCCGTATGATGACGCACGGAACAATCGTGGCGGGCTCCAACTGAATGAAGCGGGCGTGCATATGAAAGGCGGCGTCGTCTACGCGATAGTCGGACCATCCGAAGCGGGCAAATCAACCATGCTGGCCCTTATAAAGGTATTCTATAAGCCAAATCATGGCCATGTTCTCTTTAATGGCATTGATATTTCAACTCTCAGCTCCTCTTATGTACGTTCTCTGATCGGCTATGTAGAACAAGATGCCCCCATATATTCCGGTTCTTCCAGAACGAATCTGGCGATGAACAAGAACGGCGTATCCGATGAAGGCTGCTGGAATGCCTTAAATAAGGTGAACCTCACGCCAAAGTGAGAGACACCTTCGATGGATTGGATACCCCAGTAGGCAACGCGGTGTATTGCTGAGTAGCGGTGAACGCTATCGCTTGGCCCTGGCAAGGCTGTTGTCCATAAGGCGGCCGATCATGCTGCTTGACGAAACAACATACCATTTAGACGCTAAAAACGAGGAGCTCGTCGCACAAGTCATTCATGCCAATTCCCCGGAGCAGACAATAGTCATGGCGGCACAGAGAATAAAATCAATCGCTTCGTCAAAATAGAATCATAGTTTTGGCCAATAGAACTATCAATGGTTTCCTTTGGAAAATATTGTCTGCCAATCCTACTCTCCTATATGTATTGCTGTTAATAAACTTGATACCAATGTGAATTATTTGGCTATATATAAATATGCGCGGACAATACGATCCACCGGCAGCAAGGTTCTCACCTCAACAAAGGAACAGACGATTCAAACTATCGTCTTGCCCTCTAAAGATATCTTTAATGAAATTTATTGGCTGCTTGGTTTCCAGCATGATATGCAGTCATTGCTAGACTGATCATGGGATACCTAGCAGTAAAGTTTAGCGGGGAGTACAGTACGTGAAACTTATACAGGGCGCGCAGGAATAAATCTTGGAATTGCTCATTCTCAAGACATGACCCTCGCTGTTCCGCACAGTCAATCAGCTATCTGTTTTTTGACGACTATATGATCACGACAATGTTGATCGCCTACGGGCTTAAGGAGCCGGACCGGGCATCAGACCGCTGGTTAATAGCCTAAACGAGTGGGCGTGGGCTGATACATGACGTACGCTCTGGGCTTCTCATACCAGATAGGATGATGCGAAAAAGAAGAAGAGAATACGGCACCTATATTCCATGCCGGTCGTGCGTTTTGAACCGTATTACGGTATTTTTCATGCCGGGCCCTGACGACGATCTTGAGGCTTCTCCGGTCATCTCAAATAGTTTCAATTTCATACAGCTGCGTAGGCGTCATACGGGCATCGGCATCTCCGATCGGGTATGACTGCCTGCGCTGATGCCTGCTGTCTTGCAGTAGACAGGCCTCTTCGCCTATGTGTCTGCCGTTGATGCAAGCCGAAACCACCGTTTTGCCGTCGATCAGGCTTTCGCTATAGAATAGATTTGACCTCGGGATTCATTTCTTTTCCCTGCGCTCTTATCGCCTCCTCCAGCGACAGATCGCTCTGGTCAGCGTCATCTGATTTTTGTATGTAGATCCCTACAGATTGATAATTTCTGTTATCTGTAACGTACAGATCTGCCAAAGAATGGTGAACTTTAGTAATCAATTACTAAAGCGATTGCTAAATAATTGATGTTTTCATAATTATTGGCCCACGACTAACTAATCTTTGTTTGCTGTGACCGGTATCAGCTCCACTGAATTCACTGCACTGGCAAAGATACAGTGACTGCTGCGCCATCGCCACTGGCTGCATTGGCCAGGATTAGGCGGCCTCCTGCACTTTCCACAGTCGACCGCGCTGCAGCCAGGCCGATGCCATGGTGACCGCTGGAGCCGTGCCGACTGCTGTCAGCCTGATAGAGCCATTCCGTGGCATGGGCCAGAGCCCGGCTGCTGAAACCTGGACCCCGGTCACGCACGGTCACCACTAGGGCTCGCCCGCCCTCCTGACCACCCTCCAGCCTCCAGGTCAGCGTCACCAAGCCATGGTCCGGCGAGTAGTCGGCCGCGTTGGCGATGATGTTCATGATCGCTCGGGTAAGGTCAGCCGCGTCACCGGAAATCTGACCGGTGTCGGAACCTAGACGGTCATCCCGCTCAAGCCGCAGACTCCGGGCATTCAGGTAGCCTTGGGCCTGGTTGTTGACCGCATCTTTCAAAGCAACCGCCATAACCCCGGATCGCCCTGAAGCCGTGCCCACGGAACCCTGGCTGATGGCTTGCGCATAGTCAGCCATCTCACGGATGGCATCCTCGATGGAGTCCAGGTAGGACTGCTGCTCCCGGCTGAGCCCGGTCTCCCCCAGCAGGTCTGCATTGCCTCGCATGATGGTCAGCGGCGTCTTCAGGTCGTGTGCCAGGGCCGCCACCTGCCGACGCTGGGACTCCTGGGCCATCCAGGTCTTCTCCAGGGATTCCTTCAACGTGGCGCGCATCCTATCGAAGGACCCCAGCACCCGGTTGATCTCCAGCACGTTGCTGCGGGGCAGGGATGCGTCAAGATCCTGCCGCCCTATGTCGTCAGCCACCTGGTTGAAAACCTTGAGCTTGGACGATATGACATGGGCCGCCCGCAACCCGACCAGCAAAAGGGTGATCAGCAGGGCCGCCCCGCAAGACACCAGCAGAAGATTCTGGGGATTGGGATAGCGGTCCCGAGCCTGCCTCGATACCCACTGCGGCTGAATCCGATAGGCCAGGACGCATGGCCGCCCATCGGCTGTGGCATAGACGAGGTAGGTCGCATTCGGCCTTGCACGAGTGGCGAGAGGCCGTCCCGTCTTCTTCTCCCGCTCTTCCGATGGCATGGATGCCCTGTGCTCCCAGTGGTCGGCCGCCAGCTGGTCGGCCTCGCTGGCCATGCCGCCCTTCATATCTCCCCCCGTGGGATGCACCTGATGGTCATAGGTTCGGTACCAGTAAGCAGCGGGAATCATGGATTCGTCAATAGCAGTCGAACGGCCGATGGAGTGCCCCACCTCCTCCAGATGCTGTTCGCCATAGTTGGCCCAGAAGAAGTCACCCCTGGTCCCCAGGTTTATCCAGACCATATACATGCCGGCGAACAGCAGAGCCAGAATCAGCAGCACGTAGAGAAAGTATCTGATGATCAGCAGAACGATGGGCATTCCCTTGCGGCTTGGCCGGCCCTTGCCGTCGGGGTTCTGCTCCCCCGGCGCTTCGGGCACGCCGTCGGTCAGGCCGCCCATTGGTAACCCACCGACCAGATGGTCCTGATGGGGTCCACCCCCAGGGCCTTGAGCTTGCGCCGGGCATTGCTCAGATGGACTCTGACCGCAGCCGTGGCATCGCTGTCCGTATCCTCAGCGGCCGGGTCATCCTCAGCGGCCAAGCAGGCCTCCCATATCTGCATGGGCGCGTAGGCCCGCCCTGGATGTTCGGCCAGCAGTGCGCATATGCGGTATTCCGCATCCGTCAGATTGGCGTTGCGCCCGTCCACCCTGATCTGCCGCGCCTGAAGATCCATGTCCAAGGAGCCGAAACGCAGGAGCGGACGCCCACGCCGACTGCCCTGGGACAGCCTCGCCCTGACCTTGGCTCGGAGCTCGGCAATGCCGAAAGGCTTGCGTATGTAATCGTCAGCCCCCAGGCCATAGGCCAGGACCGCGCTGTCCTCGTCGGTCTTGGCCGTCAGGAAGATAATCGGGCAGGACACCCGTTCCCTGATGGAGGTCAACAGAGCGAAGCCGTCCAAGTGAGGCATCATGACATCGCAGAGGATCAGGTCGACCGAGAACAGGTCCATCCTCACGACCTCCCGGGAATCGTTGACCGCAGTCACGGCATAGCCGTCCTTGGACAGGGCGGCCATCAGCAGGGTGGTGATCCTGGGATCGTCGTCCACCACCAGGATGGATGCCCTATGCCTATCGTCCCCTAGGGAACCTTCGGCGTGCGCGTCAGCCACGATTGGCTCCTTTTCTGCGCTTGCCGACTCGGCCCAGCCACTTTTGAGAATGAACGCCTTGCGGGCCGGAATTCTTGCAAGCCTGATTTCTTGCGGACCGGAAGTCTTGCGACCCAGTCTAATCGCTGACCTTGCGACGATCCTCGAACCTACCGATCCAGAGCAGGAGGGCCAAGCCCAGGGTCAGGGTGAAGACCAGACAGGGAATCAGATTATCCAGAGCCGTCACGCCGATTGAAGCACGCAGACCCTCACCTCCCGGCATGGTCAAGGCCAGTGCCTGCTCGATTCCCAGGGAGCCGAACCTGGTAGGCCAAGTGAATGGTATCCACCGGGTGATTCCGGGGGTGCTGCCAACACCTGACAGGGTATGGCTGTACAGACCATTGAAGAGGCCGCCAAGGGAACTGATGGATATTCCGGTGCCGAGGACCCCAATAGCGATAGTCGTGTTTCTACCGAAGCGCAGGGCCAGGGCCATGGAGAAAAGGTAGAGGCAGAGGGAACCACCGGCCATGCCCAGGGTGGCGAGCGCTAGGGCCGAGATTGGCGCATCCAGTCCGCCGACCATAGCCATGGGCAGGCAAAAAGCCAGAGCCGCCAGGGCCAGAGCCAGCAGGTCCAGAAGCCAAAGCACCAGGATCTTGGCTGCCAGACCCAGTCGGCGGCTGGGAACCCCCAGAAGGTTGGCCATGTCGCCGGCCTCCCGCTCGGTTTCGATGTTCATGGCAACGACAATGGCGACCATCAGGGGCATGAAGGCACCCAAGACCTGAAAGAAGGCATCAGTCTCCAGACCAGGATCATAGGGGGCTGCGGCGAAGTAAGCGCCGCAGGCGAGCCCGGCCGCCAGGCCACAGATGACATGGATAGCGATAAGCACCGATCCGTGCAACCGTACGATTTCCGAGGCCACAACCCGGCCGACTGTCATCCTAGTCATGTCAGTTGGTCTCCTTCCGCGAGAACCAGATTCCCGTCAGGACGGACAGGAGCAGGAACCAGACCAGACAGGCCACCAAGGCCGTCAGGCTCTGCCCACCGAAGACAGACAAGGCAGCCTTGATCGGGCTGTTGTCTTCGGTCTCCAAGGGCACGCCATCAGGCATGACCTTCATGAAGGGCACCGGCAGGTTGATCATGGCGGCGGGCGGCAGGAAGGGCCATAGCCGTTGGTTTCCCCAGAAGGTGATCGAGACCAGCAGGTCCGCCATGTAAGGCAGGCCGAACCCAATCAGAACGCCGAACCGGGCGGTCAGCGCCAATCCCGCCGGTATCATCCAGGAACAGGCCAAGACCAGCATCAGGGCGCTGACTACGAAGTCGACTACAGACGGTCCCCCGACCCCGGAGACGGCGACCATGAGCGCCGAAAGACCCAGAGCCAGCAGGGTGGCGATGCCGATCAGAAGCAGGCAGTAGACGATCTTGGCCCACCAGACCAGAACAGGCGCGGCAGGCAGAGCCAGAGTGGTCCTCCACCGCTGCTTCCCGTCGATGTTGGCCACGGCAACGCTTATCAGAGCAGTCATGGCTGGGAGGAGCAGGACATACCAGTAGTTGACCCAGGAGGGCATCCAGACATGCAGCCCGAACGCGAAGCAAGCCACGATGACAATGAGCACCAGAGGGAAAGCCAAGGCCATCCGCCTGGGCGCGGCCGACCGGCCCTTCATGATCTCCGCTGCCAGGATCCTGCCAAAGGGGATGCCGTTGCCCCTGGTTCTGACTCTTTCAGCCGTATCCTGCTGGACGAATTGGTTGGCATTCATGTTGCTCATCGTGACCTCCTGAGCACGTCCATGAACAGCCCCTCCAGGTCCTCCCCGGCGTGCAGCTCATTCTCGTAGGCCAGGCGACCGTCCGCGATGATGCCGATATGATCCGCCAGGATCGACACCTCGGAGAGGATATGGCTTGAGACGATCACGCTCATCCCCTGCTGCGGGAAGCTGCGGATCATTCCCCTCAGCTCCTCGATGCCCAGCGGATCCAGCCCGTTGGTGGGCTCGTCCAGGATCAGCAGACGAGGTTTGGTCAGAATGGCGTTGGCTATCCCCAGGCGCTGCTTCATGCCTAGTGAGAACTGCCCAGCTTTCTTGGAGCCTGTGTCGCTCAGTCCGGCAATGGAGAGCGCCTGGTCGATCCGCTCATCAGGCAGGCCAAACAGGGTTGTGCGCACCTTGAGGTTCTGGCGGGCCGTCAGGTTGGGGTAGACGGGCGGCTGCTCGATCAGGGCGCCGATGTCGTAGAGGTCCCGGCGCGACCAGGGGTGCCCATCCAGAATCATGGATCCGCCAGTGGGGTGCAGCATGCCTGTGACCATCTTCAAAGTAGTGGATTTGCCAGCCCCATTTGGACCCAGGAGCCCGTAGACTCCGCCCTCGGGGACATGCAGAGACACCTGGTCGACGGCCCGTTGTCCGCGGCCGAAGACCTTGGTCAGACCCTCGGTCCGCAATATGTAACGCATGGTCAGCTCCTATTCGTTTCCGTGCAACAGGAGCCAGACTAAAGACCGAAAATAAAGAAAGATAAAGGAGCGGGCAGAGCCCTCCCGCAATCCAAGGAAGGCATCGTGAAAGGTGAAGGTCTGAGAGGCCTGGAACAGTCACAATTCTGCGTCTGTCGAACCTTAATATCCGACAGGATCCGTAGAGCAAGGGCTTTGTTGGATGGTTCCGCCGAAGGTCATGAGATGTTGATCGGACCCAACCCTCGCTTTCTCCTCGTTTTTACAGCGTGCCATTTAACACACGCAACCAAGGAAATCAACTCTTTTCTTCCCGTCGGGCCGATGCTACATCTGGTACCTGGCTCTGGTGCACCATGCCAATTCGACAGCACGATCAAAGGAACCACATGCACATTCGACCACTCCTTTCCCTCACCCGATTCAAGCGCGCTATCGCAGCCATCCTGGTGCTGGCAAGCGCCCTGTTCTTCCTGGGCGCCTGCGGATCGGACCCACAGGCAGGCCAGTCCAGCCATTCAGAAGCTTCGGGAGGGCAGGGCTCCTTCCCCGTCAAGATCGATCATGTTTACGGCACCACCTCGATCCCTTCCAAGCCCAAGCGCATCGCCACCGTCGGATGGGCCACTCCCGACAACCTCATCGCCTTGGGGGTCGTGCCGGTCAGCATCCAGAAGAACTCCTTCGGCAAGACCGTGGATGGAGGGTATCTGCCCTGGACCAAGGATGCCCTGGATGAGATGCATGTGGCCAAGGCGGATATGCCCAAGCTGCATGACGAATCGGACGGCATCGATGTCGAGGCCATCGCCGCGTCCAAACCCGATCTAATCATCGGCCTGCTCTCCGGCATGACCAAGAAGCAGTATGACACCTTGAGCAAGATTGCGCCGACAATCGCCTATCAAGAGGTTGCCTGGGGCGACCCCTGGCGCAAGGTCATCACGTCCACAGCCAAAGCCATCGGAGAACCCGAAAAGGGCAAGCAGCTGATAGCCGACCTGGAGGAGCGCATCTCAAAGGCCGGAGAGACCCAACCGGCCATCAAGGGCAGGACCGCGGCAGTTATGTATTTCGATGCCTCCAAGCTCTCTAAGTTCAGCGTCTACACCACCTCCGACGCCCGGCCTCAGTTCATGAACGACCTCGGCATGGAGACTCCGGAGTCCATCAAGGAGGACTCCAAGAGCACCAAGAACTTCTACAAGGAGATCTCCTCCGAGCATGCCGACAGGTACAAGGATGTCGACATCATCGTTACCTACGGCACCCCGGACCTGCTTGAAGCGATGCGCAAGGACCCTCTCCTCTCCAAGATTCCCGCAGTTGAGCGCGGATCCGTCGTGGTCATCGACAGTGACGGCGAGATGGCCAATGCCCTTGACCCCTCGGCCCTGTCCATCCAGAAGACGACCGACACCTACGCGCAACTTCTGGGCGAGGCTGCCGCCAAGGTCTAATCAGGCCGCAGGTGAGGGGATGAAAGAGGGAGAGGTGGCGCATATATGCGGTCGGCGGGCAGCCATGCATCGCAATGGAAACGGACCCATGGTCCTGTCCGGGCTGATTCTGGCGGTCTGCCTGGTCATGGTCTGCGCCCTGTCCCTGGTTTTCGGATCCCGTTCCGTCAGCCCTTCCGACATCCTCCACGCCCTGTCCACCTCCTCGGATGACATCGCGGTCTCGGCCATCCGCCTGAGAATCCCCCGCACCGTCCTCGGCCTCCTGGTCGGTGCCGGGCTCGGGGTGGCCGGGACCCTGATGCAGGGCATATCACGCAATCCACTGGCGGACCCGTCGATTCTGGGGTTCAATACGGGGGCGGCCCTGGCGATTGTCTGCTCCATAGCCTTCTTCTCCCTATCGACCCCGGCCCAGTATGTCTGGGTGGGACTGCTGGGCAGTGCGACGACCGCGCTGGTCGTCTGGGCCATAGGCTCCCTGGGGCCATCGGGTCCATCTCCGCTACGGCTGACCCTGGCCGGCGTCGTAATCAGTTCGGTACTGGGGTCCCTTACCTCCGCCATCCTTCTGCCGCGCGTCAATGTCATCAGCTCATATCGCTTCTGGCAGGTGGGCGGAATCTCGGGCGCCCGGTTCGACCTCATGATGCCGGTCCTGCCTATTCTCGCTCTTGGACTGATACTCGCCTTCTGCCTGACGCCCGGAATCAACGCCTTGACCCTGGGTGATCAGATGGCCCAAGGACTGGGTATGCGCGTCGGACGTGTCCGCAGCCTGGCCTGGCTTGCGGCGATACTCCTCTGCGCCTCCTGTACGGCACTGGCGGGTCCGATTGGCTTCGTCGGACTGGTGGTCCCCCATGTGGCACGACTGCTTATAGGACCCGACTACAGGCGAATCATGGCTCTGAGCATCCTCATCGGACCCCTCCTGGTGGTTGGCGCCGACGTGGTGGGCAGGATAATCACCCGTCCATCCGATGTGGAGGTCGGCATCGTCACGGCACTGATTGGGGCTCCCGTATTCGTGATTCTGGCCGGGCGCAGAAGAACCGCGGAGGTATAAGCATGGATGCTTGCCTCCTTCATGATTCGCATAGACCCGATGCGATGACCGACCTGCAACGGATACGACGGGCCCATACCGTTCGTTCACTGGCAGTCACTATCCTGCTTGTGATACTCCTGGTTGCTCTCGCGCTGTCCGACCTGGCTCTGGGACATCGCACATACTCCATGAACGACCTGATTGGAGCACTCCTGGGGCAGGGAGACGAAGGGACCAGGTTCGTGATTCTCCAACTCCGCATGCCCAGGGCACTGATCGGCTGCGCCGCCGGCATCGCGTTCGGTATGGCTGGGACTGGTTTCCAACACCTCCTGCGCAACATGATGGCCAGCCCGGATATCATCGGCATCACGGCCGGAGCCAACACGGCCGCCATCTTCGGCATTGTCATATTGGACCTGTCGGGCATGCCCCTGGCCTGCCTGGCGGTCGTGGGTGGTCTCATGACAGCCCTCCTGGTCATGGCCCTGGCCTGGCGCGGTTCGTTCGACCCGACCCGGCTGATACTGATCGGAATCGGAGTGGCCGCAGGGCTCAATGCTCTGGGTTCCTGGCTGATGATTCGCAGCAGCCAATGGGACATCCAGACAGCTACCCGATGGTTGACGGGCAGCCTGGCCGATGCCCAGTGGACCGATCTGCCCATACTGGCAACAACAACCCTGGTCGGCGCCATGCTCCTGTTGGCACTCGACAGGAATGTCAGCACACTGCAGTTGGGACCGGAGATGGCCGCCGGACTGGGAGTCAGGGTAAGCCGTGTCCAGTTCGAGGTGATCATCGTGGGTGTGCTGCTCCTGGCCGTCGCAACGGCGACCACCGGTCCCATCTCCTTTGTTTCGTTCCTCTCCGGCCCCATCGCCGCAGTCCTGGTTGGTCGGGGAACATCGGCCCTTATCCAGTCGGGCCTGGTGGGGGGTTGCCTGGTTCTGGGGTCGGACATCGTCGCCCAGCATCTGCCCACAACCCAGGTGCCGGTCGGCATCATCACCAGCATTGTGGGCGGCCCCGTCCTCATCCTGATCATGGTCCTCATGACCCGCAGACAGGAGCTCTGAACATCATGACGTCACCCCTGGCACACGACTCCTGGAGCAACGCGCATAAGCTGACCGCCTCGCACCTTCGCCTCACCTATGGCGGGCGTACGGTCATCGAGGACCTGAGTCTGGATATACCCCCACACACGATGGGGTCCATCATCGGACCCAACGGGTGCGGAAAATCAACCTTCCTCAAGGCCATGGCCAGGATACTGAAACCGGCCTCGGGGGCCGTCATGCTGGATGGAGAGCCCATCACCAGCATCCCCACCCGCAAGGTTGCAACGATTCTGGGGCTGCTGCCACAGAACCCGTCAGCCCCCGCCGGCATCACCATCGCCGACCTGGTCGCTCGCGGCCGATACCCCCACCACCACTTCATCGAGCGGTGGACAACCAAGGACGAAAAGGCGGTGGAACGGGCCCTTGCCCTGACCGGACTGACCGATATGGCGGGGTGTCCAATCGACCGCCTGTCCGGAGGCCAGCGCCAGCGCGCCTGGATTGCCCTGACCCTCGCCCAGCAGACCGACATACTCCTTCTTGACGAGCCGACCACTTACCTCGACATCGCCTACCAGCTTGAGGTGCTTGACCTGCTGAGCACCCTGAACAGGCAGGAGGGCGTCACGGTGGTCATGGTTCTCCACGACCTGAACATGGCCGCCAGATATTCGGATTGGATCCTGGCCATCAAGGATGGCAGGAGGGTCGCTTTGGGC
Organism: Bifidobacterium sp. W8112; assembly: GCF_016101425.1. Lineage (NCBI taxonomy): Bacteria > Bacillati > Actinomycetota > Actinomycetes > Bifidobacteriales > Bifidobacteriaceae > Bifidobacterium > Bifidobacterium sp. W8112. The sequence continues at coordinate 905,989 of NZ_JACFQN010000001.1, forward strand.
GCTCCCGACGAGGTCATGACTGAGAGCCTGGTGACGGAAGTATTCGACATCGCATCCACCGTGGTAACTGATAGGTCAACCGGCACCCCGCTGATGACCCCGGTGCCCCTCCATAGTCTTACAGCTCACTCTGGCGGGGCTTGTAATGTACACGTACACTGAGATGACTCGGCAGGACGACACCAAACAACCCAATGATGTAAAACCTTTGACGCAAACCCCTTCGTCCTGCTCTCCACATCACTACCACCAACGTCCCAACCAGAAAGCCTCAAAGCCACCGACTCACGAGCCGTGACAACCTGAACGGAGTCCCATCCTCAGACAACTTGACGTCCAGGTCAACCCATAAACCCCAACCGAAAGAGAGCCAGCCATGGAACACCAAGCCAGTCGTCCTGTACCCTTGATCCCCTTCCGCGTCACCGTAGCCAGAGCAGAGACGCTCTCTCCCCATTTCAAACGAATTGTCTTTCAGGGGCCAGATTTACAGAATTTTGCAGATGCTGGGTACGATGAACGAATCAAAATCCTCTTGCCCCTCCCAGACGGTTCACTTCCGGCCCCTTCATTCTTCGAAGCGTCCCCCGAAGATCCGCTTGCCTGGTACCAAAAGTGGAGGACCCTACCCGCAGAGCGCCGCAATCCCCTGCGCACCTATACGGTTCGCAAGGTCAAGCACGAGAGCGAGCAAATCGATGTGGACTTCGTCATCCACGATCATGCCGGCCCGGCTGGAGCCTTCGCAGAGGCTGCCAAACCTGGCGACCAGGCCATTATCATCGGCCCGAATGCACAAGCCGGAGGACCGGTTGCGGGGATGGACTTTCACCCGGGGCAATCCAGACATCTTCTCCTGGTAGGCGACGAGACGGCAGTACCAGCCATCGCGGCCATAATGGACAGCCTGATCCGCGACCACTGGCAGGGTGACGGGGTGGCATTGATCGAGGTCCCGACCGAAGAGGATCGTCTTCCGCTGCCCGAGCACGCAGGAATCCGCGTCATTTGGACGACCTGCGACGAATCCGGGCATGGGCATGCCCTTATCGAAACCATGCGCAGCCTCCTGGAGGACCTGCCGATCCATTCGCCTACGGTTCTAGTCGCTGGCTCCTCTGAGAAATTCACAGAGGTCGATATCGATAAGGAGCTGCTCTGGGAGACTGCCGATGCCGCCCAAGCCGATGCCTCCATTCATGCCGACGACCTGTACGCCTGGATCGCCGGAGAGGCAGCCACTGTCCGCGAACTGAGGCGCATGCTGGTCAGAGACCGAGGAATGGACCGGCGCAACGTCTCTTTCATGGGATATTGGCGCCAGGGCCGCAGCGAAATGTCCTGACCGCCGAACCTCACACGCGTGTGGCCACCCACCTCTGTCTTCCCTGACCTATGAGTTCAGAGAGCGGTCGCACGAGTTCCCCTGACCGTGTGAGTTTCAGGTCACGGGCTGCCGAATTGAATCCGCTGCAGCATCTTGCTGGACTTACGCAGACAGGTCACAGGACTTGCTTGTTGCATAGCAGATTGCAAGGAAAACAACCCGGTCCGGTTCTGATGAGACAGTCCCTGTCAAATCAGCCGCAGTATTCCCGGAAGAAGTTGCCAATCACCTGGTGACCATACTGGCTGCCGATGCTCTCGGGGTGGAATTGGACACCCTCCATGAGCGATCGCCCCCGTCTCAGGCCCATCACATACCCGTCCAAAAGCGAGCGCGCGCTGATTTCCAGGTCCGCGACCTGCTTGACCGAGGCCTCATCGGCAACCAGGGAATGGTACCTGGTCACCTCAAAGGTGTCGGGCAACCCTGTGAAGCAGCCCCTCCCGTCGTTTCTTATCCGGCTCACCTTACCGTGCTGGCGACTTGAGGCCCTGACCACCTGGGCTCCGGCATGTACTGCGATGGCCTGCATGCCCAGGCAGATGCCGAAAACCGGCTTCCGTCCTGCCACCTGGTCCAGAAGTTCCAGGTAGCCGCAGTCCTCCGGATGACCCGGTCCGGGGCCCAGAATGACCGCATCGAAGGTGAGTGGGTCCACCTCGGCAAGATGGTTCACCCGGACAATGGTCGTATCGGCGCCCAACAGGTCCACGTAGTTCTTGACCACATAGACGAAACTGTCGAAGGCATCAACCAGCAAGACTCTCATGGGCCAGCTCCTTTCCGGTGATGGCCAGATAGGCCGAGCTCATCTTCTTCATGGTCTCCTGCCACTCGCTCTCAGGCTTGGAGTCCTCGACGATTCCGGCCGAGGCGCGCAGGTGGTACCTGCCCGAATGGTAGGAGGCCGTCCTTATGCACAGCGCCGTCAGGACCTGACCGTCGAATCCGAGGAAACCCACCGCTCCGGCGTATACCCCGCGCGAACTGACCTCGGTCTCCTCGATGATCTCCACGGCGCGCACCTTGGGGGTTCCTGTCATGGTGCCGGCGGGGAAGGCGGCAGAGAAGACGTCGTACTTGTCCAGGCCAGGCCGAATTCGACCGACCACGTCCGAGACCATATGAATGACGTGGGAGTAAACCTCGGTGGTCATCAGCCGGTCCACCTCCAAGGATTCGGGTGTGCAGCACCTGGCTACGTCGTTGCGCCCCAAATCCACCAGCATCAGGTGCTCGGCCCGTTCCTTGGGGTCGCCGGTCAGCTGCCTGATGGCCGCCTGTCGGGCCTCATCATCTCCGGGATTGCCGACAGTTCCGGCGATGGGCCTCAGGGTTATGTCACCATCGGGGGTCAGCCCGATGAAGAGCTCGGGGCTGGCGCCGATGACATGCACCCCTTGGGGAGTCACGAAATAGTACATATAGGGGGACGGGTCCTGCCGGCGCAGTCGCTGGTAGACCTGGAAGGGCGGAATCCTGGAGTCCACCTGAATCTCATGCCCGAGCTGGAGCTGGTACACATCTCCCTGGGCTATGTGCTCCTTGCCTTTGGCAAACCACCGATAGAAGAGGTCCCGGTCAATCGTGTCATGGGCCCTGTAAGGGAAGTTCGATCCGGCATCCTCAGACCCTGCATCGGTCCGGGCAAGGTCTTCCGCAAGGGGAGCGTCAGACCGCAGCAGGCCAAGTACTTCCGCGAACCGAATGGACACATACCCAACGCTCTTCCCCTCCGACTGCCCGTCAAGCCTGCTGCGCTCAATGCCACCCGCGCCTTCCAGCCCTATCAGGCTGTCGCTTTCCCCGCTTCCCTGACCACCCCGGATGTCGTACCCGCCAGGGTCGCCGCTCAGATGGATCAGCGTGGCGCAGTGGCCGCCAGCCTTCAGGTCCAGGGTGATGATTCCCCGGTAGAGGGTCAGCGAGATGACCGGCAGGGCCGCATCCCTGGGAATGCGCTCTTCCAGGTCCTCAATCATGAAAATGGTGTCATATCCGAAGTAGCCGAACCATCCCATCCCGAAGGGGCCTTCATGGCCGCCGCTGACGGCGAAGGAGGACTCAATCCCCCTCAGCACCGCGAACACCTCCTGGATGTCGGGGACCGGATGGTGAACCACCCCCTGCTCAATCCGGCCGAAGGCCTCCAACAGACCTGCCAGCTGTACGTTACCCAGCGGATCAATGGTCATAACGTGGTCCGTCACGCTCAGGGTCAACATGGGCTCGAATCCAATCACCGAACGGTTCCTGTCCGGATCGGGACCGCTCAGGGACTCCAGGAGGAAGAGCTGATCCTCCCGATACCTGGTGCGCAAACGCCTGTATATGAACAAGGCGTCAAGATCGCTGACGAATTTGTGGGATTCCATGGTTGCATTGATGGTCATAAGGACACTTCCTAGGTCGAATGCTGCGGTCTGAAAATGGCAGTGAAACCTCACTTGGTGCCGATTCGGCAGGTCATGGATATGAATTTCCCATGGATCTATGTCCGCAGATAATACAAGAACAACCTCAAATACCGAGGCGAATACAGGAATCAGCAGAAGAACCGGCTACAACATCAACGCCATCGAGCATCGACATAGAAGAAGACACCCTTGAGCAACCAAGGCTCCAGTGATGTCGTTTTCTCCATGGCCACGATGCTAGAGCACCCGGATGCAAACGCCCAGCCGGAGTCCATAATTCGGACGTAATCTGTCCATTTCAATAGAGGTCGGTGCTAGCTCCGAAATCCGCTGGCTTAGCGACAATGTGTCTTGTGTCAGGAACACCGATTGCTGCTAATTGAAATTCCAGCCGACGAGGACTATCTCCAGCTTATCTAAGCCCAATATTGTTGAGTTTCTGAAACATGACTTATGCCCCTGTCAGCGCCATTGACCTAAGGAGACGCCAGAGCGGCCCCGAATATGAATACTGAGGTGCACGGCAATATCGGAATGGGGCTTTACCCAGGCATGAGGCAAGAGCTGACAGACAAGCATCCTCGATCGAACATGCAACCAGAAGAAGATACATGCCAAGCATCTGAACGAATTCAAAATTCGATGATCTTAGTTTAAAACAATTTACGCTTCTTTTGCGTAAACAAGTTGCTGCCTATTATCAGGCTTTAGATCCTATACATGGACACAGCATCGAGTGAGCCTGAACTTAGAAATGAGAACCAATACACCCTCAAGGAAGCTCCCTCATGATTCTCTCCTAGTCCAGTCGTCGTACAGCGCTGTAATTATTTAATAATTTTTAAGAATGTACGATATTGCTAATTGAATAAGAACATCTTTATTTTGCAAAGTCGTATGAAACCAGCAGGTCTAGAGTTCTTTCAAGACGTTTAGCTGAAACATATGGGCATCTACCTAGCAGCATGATAAAACACTGCTAATGGTAAATTCAGAATCAGCCAAGACCACTCATCCTCGATCGAACATCCCTTCGCGGTATAGGCAGAGAATGGAAACCAGTAATTTATCGTATGGCGTAGTTAAGGAGCTAAAAACAATCAGAACAACCGGCGTTAGGATTACTAATCATGGTTACACTTCAAGATGTCGCAAAGGCAGCAGGCGTTTCTATTGCTACAGCTTCGTGGGCTATCAACGATAGCAAGGATGCAAGAATCCCCCAAGAGACAAGGCAACGAGTACGAAAAGTAGCAGTGAGCCTTGGATACAGACAAAATGCCTTAGCAAGAGGGTTGGCCCGCGGGCAATCCGATTCAATTGGCTTCATCAGTGACGGAGTAGCAACTTCGCCCTTTGCCGGTCAAGTAATTCGAGGGGCGCAGGCTGAGGCTTGGCAGAATGGCAAAATCCTCCTGGTTGTAGACACCAACGGCGATAAACGCATCGAAAAAGAGACCTTTGCCTTCATGATGGAAAGACAGGTTGAAGGAATCGTATATTCAACATGGGTGCATCACGCCGTTGAACCACCAAAAGAACTGCGCCAGGTCAATTCCGTACTGGTGAATTGTTTTGACAGGCGCAGACAATATCCCGCTGTGGTTCCTAACGAGATCCAGGGAGGTCGATCGGCAACTGAAATTCTATTAAAAGCCGGGCATCGCCGTATTGCCTTCGTCAATGACATCGATTCTTCTCCTGCTGCCATTGGAAGGTTGGAAGGATACCGGCAAGCCCTGTCGTCCTACGGAGTGCAATTTGATCCGTCAACAATAATAAGGGCTCCAAGCAATCAGGAGGGCGGCTACCGCTCCATAGAAGCAGTGCTTGCCACTAAGGCCACCGCTGTCTTCTGCCACAATGATCGCATGGCAATGGGTCTTTATGACGCCCTACATGAGAGGGGGCTCAAAGTCCCCGACGATATATCTATTGTTGGTTTTGACAATCAGGAGGTTATTTCAGCGCATTTGCATCCTGCATTAACGACGGTTGCACTTCCTCAATATGAGCTAGGCGTACTAGGCATCAGAACTCTGCTCGAGAGCACCGAGCAAGTAAAGCCACAAACTGATGAAACGAGCCAAACCAAGCGCAAGATTATTCACGTCACTTGTCCAATCATCGTGCGCGATTCAGTCTTCCCCTCCAATCAGGTAATTCATCACTAGAGCAAACAGCTCTCGGAAAAAGACTGCGCAGGTATTCCCTATTTGACAGCGCTCGTGTTCTAACATAGGATTGCTGAAGCGCTTAAACATAGACAGTCACAGCGGAGTGAACATGTTAGGTACTTGTTCATATTCTCGCTAGAAAGGATTTCATGAACAAGCTCTATTACCAATTCCCTGGTACTTGGTTCGGAGACTGCATGCCCTTCGGCAAGGGAAACAAGTTCTTCCTTTTTCATCAACGCGACACAAGACAGCCTGAGCCCTTCGGGCAACCTTTTGGCTGGTCTCTAGCCACCACTGAAGACTTTGTCCACTATCAGGATTGTGGCACTGCCATTCCCAGAGGTTCTGACGACGAACAGGATCAGTTCATCTATGCGGGAAGCGTGTTCTATGGGGAGGGGCAGTACCACGCTTTTTATACGGGCTATAACAAGGATTATCCAGCTGCAGGCAAAGCCTCCCAGGTGTTGATGCATGCCGTGAGCGATGATTTGTACCACTGGAGCAAAAGTCATGAGAGCCTCAAATTATCCCCTCAGGAAGGGTACGACGTAGACGAGTGGCGCGATCCCATGGTTATTCGGGATGAAGACCATAAGCGCTATCTGTTAATTCTGGGAGCTCGAAAGAAAGGCCCGAAGACCGCGCAGACAGGACGGACTGTCAAATTCACATCGAACGATCTGAAGCACTGGAAGTTCGAAGGTGATTTTTGGGCACCAGGTCTGTTTACAATGCACGAAATGCCTGATCTGTTCAAAATGGGTGACTGGTGGTATCACATCGTAACCGAATACAGCAATAAGCACGGCATGGTTTATCGAATGTCCAGAAGTCTTGATGGACCATGGCTGACACCCTACGACGATGCATTCGACGGTAGCGCATATTATGCCGGCCGTACTTTCGCTCTCAACGGTCACAGAGTGCTTTTTGGCTGGGTTCCGACCAAAATCGGCAATGACGATACGCATAATTATGAGTGGGGAGGTACTTTTGTCCCTCATGAGCTCTACCAGCGCCCCGATGGCAGCCTCGGCGCAAAGCCGCTGAACAGCCTCTGCAACGCTTTTAACCCAGCCCAAAAAATTAATAATATGTGTATCAGAGGGGATGGAAAGCAGATTGCAAAGGCTCTCAGTCCGTCCTGTGGCGACATCTTTGCTTTTGAAACGGACGTAGAGTTTTCCGATGGCACCCGAACCTTTGGCTTCAGGCTATATGCAAACGAGGAGACCGAACAAAGCTATCAGTTTGCTTTCCATGTGCAGCAGGGCTTCCTGCGATTCGCAGCCAACCCGAATTATCCTTGGTTTAATTACATGGACATTGGCATGGAAAGACCGTTGCGCTTGGAATCAAATCGACCAAACCATATTCAAATCATTGTGGACGACACCATAATGACCATCTATGTCAATGGCGTAGCGCTGAACGCTCGCGTATACCGCCACTTTGGCGATTCACTCGATGTGTTTGTGACTGACGGGGCGTTGAACCTGTCAAATACCCGAATAGCAAGAGGGCTTAAGAAGGGGTGCGATAGACAATAAGCCATGTAAATTTAGACCCAATAAGGTCATTGCACTATTTGCTTAAGCGCTTATCCAGCTTTAGAACAGACAATTATAACGAGGAAGTTATACCCAACAAATGGAGGAATTATGAAAAAGAGCACAACCATACTGGCTCTCGTAATGGCGCTCGCTTTATCAGGCGGAACGCTATCGGCTTGTGGCAATGCATCCAAAGCCGATAATTCAGGGAAAGGACATGTCTATTACCACAGCATGAAAGTCGAACAAGTTGGCCAATACAAGGAACTGGCCAAGCGCTTCACCAAGAAGACAGGAATAACAGTCGACATCACATCCGCATCATCAGATCAGTATGAACAGTCGCTCAAAGGAGAACTTGCTAAGTCGAAAGCGCCGACATTATTCGATGTTGATAACAACAACTTCCCGAATTGGACCAGTTACTGCGATGACATGTCTGACACGAATCCATATAAAGACCTCACCAAAAAGGAATTTGCGCTGAAGAGCGAGGGCAAGGTCAGTGCTGTTCCCTTCATCATGGAACGGTACGGGCTGATTTATAACAAAGCACTGCTGAAAAAATACTTTGATGCAAGCTGGTCAACAATCAAGTCGGTGGACAAGATAAACAACTTCAAAGCATTAAAGACCGTTGCAGACGAAATTCAGGAACATAAGAACGACTTAGGCGTATCCGGTGCCTTCACCTCCGCAGGCTTCGACCCCAGCTCCATGCACAGATTCAGTGATCAAACCGCACATATTCCCGTCTATTACGAATACAAAGATCAGAAGACCGACACTATTCCTGCGAAGATCTCCGGAAAATATATGTCTAACTTCAAAGATATTTTTGATTTGTATCTCAAGGATGCAACCGTAGCTCCTACACAACTGGCCGGTGCCACTATGGAGGATGCATACTCTGACTTCAATCTCAAGAAGGCGGTTTTTATTCAAACTGGGACTTGGGCGTATAAACAGCTGCGTGGTCAGGGTGTCGCAGATGAGGATATGGGTGTACTCCCTATTTATATCGGCGTCAAGGGCGAGGAAAAAGAAGGTCTCACCGTCAGCTTTGAGTACTGGGCTATGAATAAGAACGCATCCGACAAGGATAAGAAAGCCACCAAGGAATGGATGGATTACATTCTCAACGACAATGATGCGCGTAAATACACATCGGAGGAGATGGGCTTCGAAACCCCGTTCAAGTCATATGCAAAGGCAGGGTTTAAAACAGCGAACCCCATTCATCGCGCCAACGATGCTTATGCAAAAGCCGGCAATTATGATGTTGTCATCTATCCTCTTCCGTCTCAGCAGTGGGTCAGCACCTTGGGAAACGCCATGCTTGAATATGCTCAGGGGACCAAAGACTGGAGCAATGTAAAGACTGCTTTTGTAGACGGCTGGTCATCTGAATACAAGATAACCCACTGATTTCAGCAGGCCCCGGTATCTCCTTCGTCGGTTCCCCTAGTGCTATCAGGAGCCGACGAAGGACATTACTAGGCCATACTCGCCGCTCCTCAAAGCGGCAATTTGCGTTGATACTGTTTCGACATTGGAGTTTATATGCTTTCTATGGCTGGAAAATCAGTCCGCAAATGGTGGGCCCTGTTCGCTTTGCCAACTTTTGCGGCCTTTGTAATTGGATTCCTTGTTCCATTCGTCATGAGCATTATCCTGAGCTTCTGCCGTTTTGCCACCGTGACGGATGCGAAGTTCATAGGAATTCATAATTATGCAGCTGCGCTCAGTGATCCAGAGTTCTGGCATGCTCTGATCTTTACTGTAGCCTTTACGGTAGTCACGACCTTGATCATCAATATCCTAGGCTTCGCCGTGGCGTATTTGCTGACCACCAATATTCGTGGTGCCAACATCTTCCGTTCGGTCTTTTTTATGCCTAATCTGATTGGCGGCATCATTTTGGGATACATCTGGATGCTGCTGTTGAACGGCATTCTTGCACATTGGGGTAGATCCATCACGTATTCCGGAGTCTACGGATTCTGGGGGTTAGTGATCCTATATTGCTGGCAACAGATCGGCTATATGATGATCATCTACATCTCGGGTCTTCAGAGTTTGCCAGGTGATGTTATTGAGGCCGCCCAAGTCGATGGTGCCAATGGGCGGCAAACGCTCTTTCACATCACCATCCCCCTGATGATGCCTTCTATTACCGTTTGCACCTTTCTCACGGTCACCAACGGATTCAAGCTGTTCGACCAGAACCTCGCTCTGACGAATGGGGCCCCATCGAATTCGTCTGAAATGCTGGCACTCAATATCTATAGGACATTCTACGGGCGTCCTGGGTTTGAGGGCGTCGGTCAAGCTAAAGCAGTCATCTTTTTTGTCATCGTGGCTGCCATCGCGATCATCCAGAATCGACTTACCACGAGTAAAGAGGTTACAGCATGAATGGGAAAGTCAGACATCCTGCAATCTGGACAGTGTTTTTCAGCCTCGTAAGCCTATTGTGGATCTTTCCGATAGCACTGGTTGTGGTGAATGCCTTCAAGCAGCGCTCTTACATAACACACGACACATTTGCTCTGCCAACTGGCGAGCTATTTGCCGGTTTTGATAACTTCAACCGAGGCATAGAACAGACTGATTTCCTGTCGAGTTTTACCTGGACAGTCGTTGTCACAATTGGATCGGTGCTGCTGATTCTATTGTGCACCTCCATGTGTGCATGGTGGATAGTACGCGTGCACAACTGGGCTGCGAAGATACTCTATTTGCTGTTTCTCTCGAATATGGCCGTACCCTTCCAATTGGTCATGTTCACCTTGTCCAAACTCTCAGACACTCTAGGGCTGAATTCGCCTTGGGGACTGTGGATAGTGTATCTAGGATTTGGCGCAGGCTTGGCGGTATTTATGTTCACCGGTGTGGTGAAGGGAATCCCTGTCGAGCTCGAGGAATCGGCAATGATAGACGGTGCCAGCGTGCCACGCATCTTCTTCGGTATCGTGGTACCGATAATGAGGCCCTCAATCATTTCAGTGGCCATCCTCGAGGCTATGTGGATATGGAATGACTTCCTTCTTCCCTACCTCACATTGGATCTACGGAGGTTCAGAACCTTGAGCGTGGCGATCCAGCAATTGAAAGGAAGTTTCGGATCAGTGGATATGGGAGCGATGATGGCCTGTCTGGTTTTAGCCATCATTCCCATTGTGGTGTTTTACCTTATTTGTCAGAAGTACATTATCAAAGGTGTTCTTGCAGGAGCCGTGAAAGGTTGATCCGAACCCCCTCCTCCTCTCCGCGCAATAGCGCTGTATGAGGAGGTGGGGGGGGGGTGATCTGTGCTTGACCGGGTAATACCTAAACACCAAACAAATATTTGGTATTCGTTTCATCCTGGTTTGCAGAACCCAACAGGCCAGAAAAATACCAGATCAATTACTCTGTAGCTTTCTCGAAAAGCCAGTAGCAGTAATTGGTTGGATGTGCAGATTAGTAAATGATCGCAGTATTAGGAGATGCCGATCACCTGATCTAATCCAATATCAAGTTCAAGTCATCGCTTACCAACTGAATCAGTCTTGGAGTCATTCATTGGTATAGACAAGAACCGGGTACGGGAATTCGTCCCATGCCCGGTTCTTGTTTGTGCTGTTAAGGATCAGCCTTCGTCCGCAGCCACGCGTGAGTGGCTGTAGATCATCTTCATGGAGCAGATGAAGAGCACCATGCCCAGCAGAATGATCACGCCGCCAATCATGAAGACGTTGGCGTAAGTCGATGCCAGGCCCTGCTTGGTGCCAGCCAGGCTGCCCGAACCCATGGAACCGTTGGCCATGAGTTGGCCAAAGAGCGACACGCCAATGGAACCGGTTATGGCCTGGAGAAGGTCGTTGAAGCCTAGCGCACGGCCGGACTCCTCAGGCTCCACGGTCAGAGTCGCCGTGTCAACGATTGGCTGGTAGAAGAAGGAGGTGCCGAAGTAGTAGATGCAGGGTGCAACGGCCAAGGCCCAGATCTTGCCAGCGGGGATCAGGAAGGCGATGGCGATCAGGCCGCCACCCATGCAGGCCAGAGCCAGGATGACCGAAGCCTTGCGCCCGATCTTCTGGATGATCGGCCCGGCTGCGAATCCCATGATGCCAGCCAGGATGATGGACCAGACCAACAGGTTGGAGACCTTGGAGGAGTCGATGCCGTAGACGTTCAGACCAATGGCGTTGACGCCGGCGTTCAGAGTATAGCTGAAGAAGTAACCGACGAAGATGACGGTCATAGTCATGGCGAAGGCGGGGTTGGTCAGCATCTTCGGTGTGATGAAGGGGTTGCTGGCCTTGTTGACGTAAACCAGGAAGGCCACCAGGGTCACGATGCAGGCGATGCCCCAGCCCCAGTTGATATCAGTGAAGAACATGGTCACCGAAGCGGCGAACAGTCCAATCAGCGTGAAGCCGATTCCATCGATCTTGGCGCCAGCGGCATGCTGGTCAGGCAGGTTCTTGGCCAGCACGGGAATGAAGAAGACGGCCACGATGCCCACGCCGAAGAGCCAGCGCCAGTCGAGCAGGGTCATGTAGCCAGCCAAGAAGACTCCCAGGGCAGCGGCGAAGCGGAAGACTGCAACGAAGACGCCATACCAGAGCACGCGCTTCTTTTTCTCCACATACTTGGAAACCAGAACCAGGAAGATGGATCCGGAAACCTGCCAGCCGGCCGACTGCACCACACGGGCAGCGATGACGATCCAGATGCTGAAGGTACCGAAGCACCCCAGAATCGACCCCAGCACGAAGACGATCGTACCCAGGATCATCATCTTCTTCAAGGAGACGAAATCGCCCAGAGATCCGTAGATGACGCAGACGATTCCCAGGATGATGCCTGGCAGGGAGGTGATCAGCGGCGCCAGGTTGGCCTGGTTGAGCTGCTTGCCGATGTTCACGTAGATCATGCCAAAGGCCTGCTGCTGGAGCACGCCTAAGGTGAAGATGATCAAGACCACCGGGATGGCCACGCGGGCCATCTTGTTCATTTTCGCGAACTCCGGAGTCCCCTCCTCGGGAACGGGCGTGCCGTTCCTTTGCTCCTCGGAGACAGTTGACTCACTCATTATTTTTCAATTTCCTTTCATTTTCTCTTGGAAAAGACTTATTGTCGCTGAACGCGCGCTGCGCGGTCCACGAAGCTCTTTCGGAAACCGTCCACATCGACATCCACGCAAACATCCAAGTTCTTTTCCTCGCTGAGGATGCCGTCATAGTCGACGGCGGTCGCGCCCAAAGTTATTGGACTGGAAATTTCAACATCGACGAAGGCTGAGCGCATAGTAAACAGTTCTGGTTCGATCAGAACCATAGCTGCCGAAGGATCATACATCTTGATCCCCTCTTCGATGTGGCCACCGTCGTAAGAGCGGAAGAGGGAGCTGACCATCTTGCCGACTTCGCCTGAAGCTTCCAATGCATCCAGGTCATTGGCAACCAGGTGAGCCTTTCGACCAATATCCAGACCGACCATAGTAATAGGAAGTCCACTACGGAAGACCATTTTGGCTGCTTCTGGGTCAACGGAGATGTTGAACTCGCCGTAGACTCCGATATTTCCGCGTTCTGTTGATCCGCCCATCGAGACAATGCGCTCGATATGGCTTTTGACCTCAGGGAATGTCGCTAGAAGCAGAGCGATATTGGTCAGGGGTCCCAATGTCAATATGGTGACGGGTTCGGTGCTCTCCATGAGTACCTGACGTTCTTCCAAAACTGCGTTATTGGCAGTCAGCAGACTATTGTCAGGCTCGGGAAACTCAAAAGACCCCATACCCGATTTGCCGTGCGCTTCCGTAGCAAAACGGTTGTCTCTCATAAGCGGAGCAGCCGCACCGCGAGCAACAGGGATCCTCCTACCTAGGAAAGTCAGCAGCTTGAGAGCGTTATTGGTTGTATGTCCGATGCCCACATTGCCGGATACCGAGGCAATCAGCTTGATGTCAAAAGCAGGCTCATCTACCAGCAAGGTAATTGCCGCGGCATCATCAATACCAGGATCTGTATCGATGATCAGAGGTTTAGCCATCAGTTCACTCCTTTTCTTTGATGTCTAATGGAAAACTGGTCATAGGGAATCGGCTCACATGCCGCACGAGCGCAGATTCCCTCATCTCTTACTCCGCCTTAGAAGCGGTGGCATCACCGCCTGACCTTGAGGAATCGGCAGCCACGCCATGGCCCAAAGCCATTTGGAAAATCGCCCTGCAGTCGTCGCGGTTCAACCTGACTACGGAACCTATTGCTTGGTCAGGTCCGTAGAAGTCGATATTGTCCAGCATCTGCTCGATGCCGTCTTCAGGAATCGAATAATCAGCAAAGGAAATCGGCATGCTCATCGAGGTGAAGAAGTTCTCGGTTGCTGTCACGCCGCGCAAGGCCAGATCTGTAACATCCATGGTCTCATCGTGAAGGCCGAATACTTCTTGGGCATACCGAGCGAAGCGCCGAGGAGACTTGTTGATACAGTACCTCATCCATGACCCCATGATGATGGAGAGAGTGGCACCATGAGGGGTGTCATAAAGGGCGCTCAGTTCGTTGGCTATGGTATGGGTTGACCAATCCTGCTCACGACCGACCCCCAGGGTGTTGTTCTGCGCTATTGTCGAGGCCCACATTATCTGCGCACGGTATTCATAGTTTTTCCCGTCTGCTACTGACTTAGGGCCAATGGCGACCAAGGTACGAAGAGCGCCTTCAGACATACGATCTATGAGCCCGAAAGTGTCATCCTTGGTGAAGTAGCGCTCACAGATATGCGAAAACATATCCACAACCCCGCAAGCTGTAGGGAAAGCTGGAAGAGACTCGGAGAGCATCGGATCCATAAAAGCCAAAGCCGGGCGGACAACGGGATTGCTCACCAGCAACTTGCGATGCTCGTCCTCGTTGTTTATTACTGCTACCTGACTCGACTCGCTGCCGGCTGCAGGGCAAGTCAGAACAGCACCTACCGGAACCGTCCCCTGAGGCTCAGCAATGCCAGTGAAGTAGTCCCAGACATCGCGGTCACTCGCCAGTCCCAGACCAATAGCCTTGGCGGAATCGATGCTGCTGCCGCCGCCGATGCCCAAAACGCCTTCCACCCCCTCGCGGCGGGCAAGTTCAATGCCCTCTCGCACCTTCTGCAACCGGGGATTAGGCTGCACGCCTCCTAGCTCGACATATTTGACACCAGCCTGGTCGCAGCTCTTCCTGATCGCATCCAGGAGACCCGTCGTTTGCAGGTAGCTGCCGTCATCATGATGGATGAGGATCTTATGCACCCCGAGTTTTGCAAACTCCCGACCTACTTGTTCCTCAGCACCTCGTCCAAAAATGAATCTGGTGTTAATGCAGATAGTGAAATCTTGAAACATGTCATACTTCTTTCTTCAGAATCGAAGCCAAATCAACTACCTCGTGAGCCACATAAGTCGGATTCGCCTCGAGAAGATGCTCGGTGTCACCGTCGCCATAGGTCACACCTACTGACCTGACTGCATGAGTTGCAGCAGCCCTGATATCTGCCTGGCTATCACCGATCAATAGGCAGTCCTGCGCAGATAGGTGCCATCGATCCAAAATATACGAGACCATGGCTTCCTTGGTCATCTCTCGGCCTGAAGCCACTTCAGGGGTAATCCACCCTTGGAACTTGTCCTCCCAGCCCTTGGTGGTCAGCAATCGTTCAAGAGCTGGTTTCGGCTTCATGGTGACGATTACGTTTCCTATGCCTTTGCATCTCAATTCTTCAAGAATGATTGCTATACCCGGATACAGCCGAGTAGAGGGGAAATCATTTATGGTCCGGTAGTGGGTATTCACGTTCTTTTCGAAAGCTTCCAGCCTGTTCGGGCTTGGGCGGGGATTCACATGGTTGAAAATGGTCCTCATAGGGGCGCTCAGATTGCTGTTGTCCTGCATGAACGCAGCTGGGAATTCGCCACCTTCGAGACTTGCAGCATACACAAGCGAGCGCCATACATCGCTGCTACTGTCTGCAAGAGTCCCATCAAAGTCCCACAGCACCATGTGAATACCCACCAAAAAACTCCTAATTCCTGTCGTTTAGTTTTCAGTCATACTGACGAAGCGTCTTGTACAGCAGATCCACAAAGCCCGGGAAATCCAATTCAAGCGCTGCCTCAGCATTGGGTTGCTCCCCGCGGAAATCCATCTGCGGCGTACGCTCGATATCGACGGCCGGATCGATACCACGCAGGTGCCGGTAATCGCATACCGTCATTCCCCTGGTCAATTCGCCCTTAAGCTCGATATCAATATGCATGGAAGCCGACTTGATGAGATCAGGATTGATGATCCAAGCTGCTGCGCAAGCGTCGTGGATGGTGGCTCCTGTCAATTGCGTTTCGTCTTCGCAGGTTTTCAGGAAGTATTCGGTCAAATCAGCAGCGAAATTGGCAGCCTTGGTGCCAATATTCCGGAAATCTGCGATATGCTTCTCGGTCAGACAGCACTGCCGCGTCAGATTGATCCCTGTCATCTTGACATGAATGCCAGAATTAAAGACACGATAAGCGGCCTCGGGGTCAACATAAATATTGAATTCAGCAGTGGGAGTCCAATTACCGAAAGTCACCGATCCACCCATGATGCAAATCTCACGGACGCGGTCGACCATGCGCGGCTCGCGATTAAGGGCAGCAGCGATATTGGTCAACGGTCCCGTGGCAATAAGGGTTACATCATCAGTGCTCATGACCGTATCAACGATGAAGTCGACTGCATGTTTGTCTTGCGGCGAATGGGTAGGCTCGGGCAGAACGGGACCATCCAGTCCGGTTTCCCCATGGAACTGAGGAGCTGTGACCAGAGGCATGACCGTTGGCCTGCTATGGCCAGGGTAAACGCCGATATTGTCAGCCTGGCCGATGACTTCCAAAACCTTGATGGCATTCCGCGTGACGTTTTCCAGTGTGCAGTTGCCGCCAATCGTCGTAATGCCCAGCACATCCAGGTTCTGGACCGCCAGCATCATCGCGAAAGCATCATCATGTCCAGGATCACAGTCCAGGATTACTTTTTTCTTCATTATTCCTCCTTGAGTAATTCGTGATTGTTGAAAAAATCGTCAAGCTGTTGGATGTCAGGACAATGCCGAGCGCCCTTGTGGCTGACCTCATAGCCCGATACAGCGTTTCCCTGTCTCAGCGCCCCCGTGAGTTCTTCGCCGGACAGGATGGCACTGATGAAACCTGCATTGTAGGTATCTCCAGCGCCGACGGTGTCTGCTACTTCGACCTTGAAAGCAGGAACGTTGATCTCCGCGTTCCCCTGGGCAAATCCGACGGAACCCCGACTGCCATCACGCGCGACCACCACACGGCCATTGCTGGCTAGATTCCTGGCGTTCTCCCTCCAGTTATCTTGACCCAGATAAGCAAATTCTTCAGGACCTGAACCAAGCAAATAATCCACCTGAGGCAAGATCTCATTCAAAGCACCAGCAAAGTCGGAATCCAGCTCTCCGTTATCTACGCGAAGATTCAGATCCAGTGAAGTACGGATTCCACGCTCACGAGCCCAGGCGAACAAGCGGATGATACTGTCTCGAGAACTACCCGCATAGGTCAAGCACATGCCTGAACTGTGTATCCAGGAGACCTCGGCGAGCTTCTTCATAGGAAGCCTGTCCCAATCCAGTTCTTTGAAGGATTGATGATCTCTCGGCCAGCCCCAGAGATACCGTTCACCAGTTTCATCGATGAAAGCGAAAACACCGACAGTATTGACCTTTCGATCAACTACCAATCCGTCAACATCCACCCCGGCCTCTATCAAATCTTTCTTGGTAAAGCGGCCATAAGAATCATCGCCCACAGTCCCAGCAAAGAGCACATCGCGGCCCAGTCTCGAAAGCGCTACTGCAGTATTGGCACAAGTACCCCCTCCTACGACTTCTGGAGTCGGGTATTCGACCTTGGTCCTCTCTGGATTTAAAAAGCGTGGATATGGAACGATGATGTCCACATTGGCATCGCCGACAACCGCTACTTCAGGCATCGCGCGCCGCCTGGACGAAGGCTAAGACTTTCTGGGGATCTTTACAGTGAAGGCCATCACCCCGCTCATCGGAATAGTTGGTGAAGCTGAACGAATCCACTCCATAGGGGTCTGTCTGCGCTATTGCCTCAGCCACATTCTGTTCATCAAGTCCGCCGGCAATGATGCAGGGGACCTCGGTTGCCTCGATGATGGCCTTGTCGATGCTGCGATCATGAGTCAGACCGGTCGCACCGATGTCTCCGGCCTCAGGCGCCTTGGTGTCGATGAGGAAGAAATCCGAAACCGGCTCGTATTCCTTGACATATTCCAGCACCCTTTGCTCATCCAGCGGAACGCCGGCCAATACTGGGATGGCCTGCATGATTCGCAAAGACGGGAACCTCTTGCGGAGAACACGTATCTGTTCGGGTTCGATAGCATCGATGTCACCGGAAAGATGAAGGACATCAGGCAGGGCTTCGTTAAGGTTGTCGCTGATTTCGTCAATATCTTCAGCAACGGTAAGACCGACCTTGACGGCATCGTTACCTATGGCATCAAATATCGCCTTGGCCTGTTCGCAATCGAGCTGGCCTGGAGTACGTTTGATGCTTCCATAGGAGACGCCAAGATGGTCACCCCCTGCGTCGATGACCATTCGTGCATCCTCAACGCTTCTGATGCCGTAGATTTGGACGATGACCTTAGCCACGTTCTTTTCCTTTCTGTCCTGCTTGTCGAATGACTTCGGTGAATGCTTCAACAGTGAAAACTGGTTTGGCCATGCCTACTTCCTGCGCCACCCGCGTGATTGGAGGGGGCGCCACATAGGCCTTCTGCAGAATCTCTTGGCGCGCAAAGACCTCTTCCCTGCTTCCTGCCAAAAGAACCTGTCCTTTTCGCATAAGGACCACACGAGGAAAGTTCCGGGTGACAAACTTCATATCATGCGAAATCGCGATACATAGCTTGCCCTGATCTTTCAGCCTTGAAATAATGGCTGCCAGGCGGTCATTCCCGATCTTGTCCTGTCCGCAAGTCGGCTCATCAAATACCAAGGCTCCGGTATTCATCATGAGTACAGAACCGATAGCGCAGAATTTCTTCTCGGTGGGACTTAAATCGAAGGGATGGCTATCGAGTTTCTTCTCCAGCCCGACCAATTCCGCGATCCTGGTTGTTCTGTGCTCTATCTCCTCATCGCTCACACCGAGTTGGTGGGGTCCAAATTCAAATTCCTTGCGCACACTATCCAGAAACAGCTGGTCATCCGGATTCTGAAAGATATACCCTACTTTCCGGGCCCATTGAGCTGTCTGCGCAGTCGCGACATCGACCCCATCGATCAATATTCGACCAGAAGTGGGTCTGAGTATTCCATTCAGATGCTTGGCCAAGGTCGTCTTGCCGGCACCGTTTTGACCAATCAAGGCCACAGGCTGGCTGCCCTCAAAGGTCAGGTTGACATCCTGCAGGGCGCAATAGCCATTCGGATAGGCATGCCTCAGGTGTTCGACAACAATTTTCATAGCAAACCCCTGACTGTCTGCACAGCATGACTCTCATCAATGGGCAACTCGTCAAGATCAAAACCAGCAGACTGCAGGCCTCTGCCCAACTTGACATAGTCAGGCACATCAATGCCCCAATCCGGCGTACGGGGGTTGGTGAATACTTCCCGTGGTGTTCCCAAGGCGGCAACCTTGCCCTTCCGCATCACCATGACCTGGTCGGCATACTGCGCGACGCGTTCCATGTCATGATCAACCATGACGACAGTCACGCCACTGGAATTCAGATCTTTGACGATATTGAATATCTCTTCGCTTCCCAAGGGATCCAACTGAGCAGTGCATTCGTCAAGCACCAGGATGCTGGGCTCCATGATGAAAGCAGAGCCAAACGCCACTCGTTGGACCTGCCCGCCCGACAAGTCCAGGGGGTTTTTGTCGAGCAGCTCTTCCACATGCATCAGGCGCGCCACCTGAAGCACTTTTTCATGCATGACCTCCCGCGGCACTCCATAGTTGCCTAGGCCGAATGCAAGCTCCTCAGCCACTGTGCCGGCTGTATAAGAGAGCTGATTGAAGGGGTTCTGGAAAACCAATCCAATGGTCTTCGACAATTCAGCTATAGTCGTCTTGGCCACATCGACACCCTCAATTTGGACCAGCCCTTTAGACCTACCCACGAAATAGTGCGGGATCAATCCGACCAGTGCATTACAGAGGGTAGATTTTCCAGCTCCATTGGCACCGATGATGCAGAAAAAGCTGCCTTTGTCAACTGCAAAACTGATGCGCTTCAACGTACTCGACGAGGCATTTCGATAGCGGAATGAGAAATCCTTTACCTCAATTGCTTTTCTCATGCCCGGCCTCCCCACTGAATGCCAAGAGGAACGATCCCCATGCCTGACATGATGGAACCTGCCAGTACCAGCAAAAAAAGAAGCGTGGCACATGCAGTGAACAGGGTGTCTGTCCGCCTCCACTGGACCTTGATATAGCTGGTCTGGCGAATGCCCTTGATGCCAAACCCCCTGGTTTCCAATGTCATGCCTCTCTCTTGAGAGTCAGTCAGTGAAGAAAGAACCACCGGGCCCAGCAACGGTATGAAAGCTCTCGCCCTGGAAATGATGTTCCCGCTTGTTTCCAACCCACGAGAGTGCTGGGACTGCTCGATAACCGTTATTCGGCGCTGCATCTGAGGGACAACATTCAAGCTCGCCAGTATCAGGTAACCAACTTTGGATGGAACGCCGACTTGGCTTAATGCAGCTACCAAACGACCCATGTACGTGGTTTTGGTCGTCAGATAGAAAGACCCGAGGAAAACCATAAGGGTGACCACTATCTTGGCTGCGTAAAGACTGCCTTCCAACCCCATCCTTGCAAAATCCAAATCAAGTATGGTCTTGGTGTTCTTGGGACTGTAGCAACCTTGGATGAAGAGCAGCATGATCGTCACCGGTATGCCGAAACCAAGCATGATCTTGGCGAATGGTTTGAACTCATGCGCTGTTGCTGCCGCCAAGAAAAGCACGAGGATGAAAAGCAACCCAAGGGTAAAGTCCGGCCATGCTATCGTGGACAAACCAAGCGAACAAATCCCTACGATTTTCGCGATGGGATGCATTCGCGCTAAGGGCGAGTCAGGTATAGCGGCAGAAGCAGACCCGGACATCAGCGCTCTCCCTGATTGCTCGAGCCAGTGCTTGTCGCATCATGGCCATCGACGGATTCTGAGGCAGTGTCCTCAGCATGATCAGTCGCCGTCTCGGAAAGCTTCACGGACATTTCAGACGAATCTTCATCCGAGTCATCATCCTCATCGATGTCATCCAACTCGTCATCGTCAGTATCATCAAGAGCGTATTGGCTCAAGAACCGCTTGGGTATTCGACGCACTATGACATAAGCGATGAATACGGTGATTCCCTTATCGACCAAGTTCTCCAGCATTGAAGAGGAGACGACGGAAATAACGATATTCTTCATAGCGACCACCAAAGCCGCCGTCAGTACGGAAGTGCCATTGACGCCGGTTGCACCGCCGTATACAAAAACCGTCACTAACGAAGCGGTTATGGTATTGACCAAGGCGCAGGCCAACCAGACAAGTATGACGCCCCAGATCTTCTTGAAAAGTCCAGCCTTGACCATGTAGCCAACCACCAGGCCGCACAGGACACTGGATAGCGCATAAGGCAGGTAGACAGGATTGGCGACCAGAGACAGAAAGACGTTGGTCAGCAATCCACATAGAGCAGCCACCCAAGGACCGGACAAGCAGGCTATGACCGTAGTGCCGATCATGTCCAGAAAGAGCGGAAGTTTCAGTGTTGAGCTCAATGTGCCGCCGATAAGATTGATCCCCACCGCGATAGGAATCAGAACCAATGATTTCGTGGAAAACTGTGCAGCGATTCCCCTCAAAAACGATTTTGACTTCATCATCTGCGCCACCTTTGGTCCTTGACTACTTGTCTTTCCAGGTAATCAATGTCTCAAGTCATCTAACTTGCGTATCTTGGGAAATGATTTTCCTAAAATGTTTTCTCAGTCAGAGAGACTATCAGCCGTCAAAACGTGTGTCAAATTCGGAAGGCCCAATCCAGAAGCGACGACATGCTGACAGGTAAACCTTCCACGCAAACTACCGACCGGCTCGGCAAGACAGCGATAATAAAACTGGTGCGAGTGTCCGAGTAAACTGAGAGTCCATCCAGATGCGGCAGCATTTGCTGATAACGACCACGCAAGGCGCAGGAGTACAAGATTAGGCAAGGAGATCCATGAATATTAAGGACATTGCCAAACTTGCAGGCGTCTCCACTTCAACGGTTTCAAAAATTGTCAATCATAAAGACTCGAGTATCACAGAAGCGACACGGAATAAAGTACTTGATTTAGTAAAAAAATATCACTATACCCCCTACGCGTCGTCTAAGCCCAATACGACCAGCTGGCGCATCGGCGTGCTGCTGAGTTCCTCCATCTCCCTTGACTCAACTCTGGATGGCATCATTCAGCAAGCGCAGGCAAGCGGCTATGGAACACTGGTATTCAACAGCTACTCGAGCCACGAGCAGGAAGAACAGAATATTCAGGCTGCGATCGAGCACCGTGTGGACGGGATAATCTGGGAGCCGATTGATAAAAGCAGCCTAAAACTCAATAAAACCATCACAGCGAAAAAAATTCCCGAGCTCATCATTGGCCCTCTAGGCGACGATCGATCTGCACTGCTTCCATATGAAGAAGCGGCATATAACCTGACGCAGGAACTCATGGATCGAAACCATAGCAACATCGCCTGTCTTCTATCTCCTGGCAGACGGACTCAAAGCTTCCTGAGAGGATACCGTCGCTGCCTTTTCGAGAACAACATTGCCTTCCACAACGATATGGTGTTCTACGATATTGACGATAACCTGACCACAGTCATGGAAAACCGCCACGTCACAGGTGTCGTCGCGTCACACTACCGGCATGCCGTGGAGCTGCAACAGTATGCGCAATCCCTTCATTACCGCCTTCCTCAGGATTTTTCACTGGTCACCCTCAGAAACGATTCCGATGAACCCCTGCATTATCCGGGCATACCAGAAATATCCTCCTACAACATGAGGAACGCGGACTTTGGAACTCATCTGTGCTCCAGACTGATCAACACAATCGAACACAATAAAGCCGAACAGACAGAATTCAAACACCTTTTCATCCTGGACAATGAACACACCATAAGCCAGCCGCCTAACATGCGGCATAAGAAGATTGTCGTGATCGGCAGCATCAACGTTGACACATATCTTGCTACGCCGACACTGCCTAAGCCTGGAATGACTGTCACGACACGCAACTTCGCCTCAACGCCTGGCGGCAAAGCCACCAACCAAGCCGTAGGTGTAGCAAAGCTAGGACATCATGTCTCTTTGATCGGCAACGTAGGCAATGACATCTCGGCCGACTTCATCTACCAGGCCATGAATAGATTTCATGTTGACACCACAGGTGTAATGCGAATCAAAAGAACCGATACCGGCAAAGCCTATATCTTTGTCGACAACAACGGCGAATCGATGATTTCCCTGGTATCGGGAGCCAATAGCACTTTAGCGCCTGACGATATTGATGGAAGAGAGCATATCTTCAG
Source organism: Bifidobacterium sp. W8112 (assembly GCF_016101425.1). NCBI lineage: Bacteria > Bacillati > Actinomycetota > Actinomycetes > Bifidobacteriales > Bifidobacteriaceae > Bifidobacterium > Bifidobacterium sp. W8112. The sequence continues at coordinate 929,194 of NZ_JACFQN010000001.1, forward strand.
CAACACAGCCTACTGCTTAATACAAACTGAAATCCCGCTCGAGGCAGTTAAAGAAGCCTGCATGATGGCGAAAAAACATCACGCCATCACGATTCTAAAACCCTCATCATGCTCACATCTTCCCGATAATATTCTTAATTTAATCGATATTCTTGTTCCCAATCAAAATGAAATCGAGACACTGTTTCCGCAACCAGGTTCTATCGTCGAGAAGGCACAATACTCCATATCAAAAGGCGTGGGAACTGTGATAGTCACGCTGGCCGATCAAGGCTGCGTTCTAGTTACCGAGAACAACCATAAGCACTTCCCAGCAGAGCAAACCCGAGTCATCGATGATACGGGCGCAGGCGATGCGTTCATCAGTTGTCTTGCAGCCTGCCTCTTGGAGAACCGCACTCTGGAAGAAGCCGTGCGCATAGCCAACCTTGCTGCAGGTTTCAGCGTTGCTCACGAAGGTGCCATTCCTTCTCTGATCAGCAGGAGACAGCTAAAGTCCCTATTGGCTTAACAGCGCTACTGCCAAATATTGTTGCGGGCTCCCGACCTTATCGGTTAACGGTTGTGAATGCAGCTTGCTCTGGTCAACAACGCATGCCACGTGACCACGCTGTTATCCTAACCGATTCGACGTCAGAGGCGTTGAAATAAATTCAAGACCAATATCCGACTCTCAATCAAGAGGTCGTATTCAACGGCTTAATGTAGCATATCAAAAAACAACTTTCCTTACCGGCATGAATACCGACTGCGACATCTCGGCGAATCTTAAAAAAAAACGCTACCTATGCTTTTATACTGAGCTTGATCCAAGGGATTCCTTCACCAGCCTTATACTCGGTGACGATAGAAAATCAAGGCAGAAACAGATCGGATGCAATCGCCCACAAGGCAGTCAACTGGATCTAATGGTAATGCGCCTGCCGATATGCGCGCGGAGTGGTACCTGTTTCCATCTTGAAGCGACGATTGAAGTTAGCCGCGTTCCTGAATCCGCTCATGACCCTAACCTGTGCAATAGGCAGATCTGTGGTGACCAAAAGGAGCGAAGCACGAGCTGTTCTCAAACGACAGACCATTTCTGAAAAATTAATCCCTGCGGCCCTTTTAAAAAACCGTGAAAACGACGACGGGTCCATAGCCACCTGGGCTGCCACATCCTCCAGGGTGATACAGTCTCCGATATGGGCCTTTATATAAGCAAGGGCCTGGTTGACTCGTTCCGCCATTCCCGGCGACGCCTCAGGCTGGTAGCCCGGTGTGACTACCGTTGTCCACTCCCCTCGTGGAGCCTGTACAAAGATGCGGAAGATTTCAAGAAGGTCGATGAGCCGATCCAAGTCGTGGTGCGCACCCATGGCGGTCAAGATAGAAGCCACTCTACCGGCGGATTGACCACGAAGCACAATGGCTTGGTCACCCCGCCTCAGCAGAGTCAGTATTTGCATGGCCTCGGGAAAAATCTGCGCCAGGGCCTGGATCCGGTTAGGAAGCACCTGACAAGCCACATCACGATTTGGTATGCTCGTTTTCTCATTCGGCCCAATCTCGGAAATCCAATTGTGGGGAACATTACTGCCTAAGAGGGATACTTGGCCTGGAGCAAAAGGAACCATTCCGTCACCTGCCATCATGGTCCCCATGCTCTCGCGAATCAGGTGGATTTCTATCTCAGGGTGATAATGCCACCTGGCCAAGGTTGATGGATACCCGTGTTCGAGCCATCGGATAGACTCGTTTCCCTTGGGCACAACGACCTCCAAGGATCCTTGGTCGATGATGTTATGACTCATGTACCTACCCAACTTCAACGCGTACAGGAAAGCGGCCTTTCAATAGCCTCTGCTCGGACGCAGCAAAGGCTATCCTGCTCATTCTAGGGCAAAGAATCAAAATAGTATCAGAAGTGGTTATCAGAGCACCTCTTCTCACACCTAGTCGACCTTAAGATGAAATCACACAGATGCTGCATTGACATCAAGACTTTCACTCTGGCAAAGGAGCATGATTATGAAAGCTGTCGTCCTTGAAAAGAAAGGCGTCATCAACGTTCGAGAAGTACCGGATCCTTCGGCCCCAGGTTCTGGCGAGCTCCTGATTTCGCCCCATACCGTGGGCATTTGCGGATCTGACGTGCACTATTACCTGAACGGACGCGTCGGAAAATACGTGGTTGAAAAGCCCATGATTCTTGGGCATGAGGCCTCTGGCACGGTTCTAGAGGTAGGGCCAGGAGTCAAGGGGTTCCAGGTTGGCGATAGAGTAGCCATGGAACCGGGCATTCCTGATATGTACTCCAGGGCCGCAAAACTCGGTTTGTATAATATTGACCCTTCTGTCCGCTTCTTCGCCACTCCGCCTGTAGATGGGTGTCTGAGCGAGAAAATTGTGCATCCGGCTGCCTTCACCTACAAATTACCAGACAACCTAACCTACGAAGACGGAGCCCTGATGGAACCACTGTCAGTGGGAATGTGGGCTGCCACTAAGGCTGGCATCAAACCCGGTGACATTGGGGCCGTAGCGGGTGCTGGAACAATCGGCCTCCTGACAGCAGCATCAGCCATAGCAGGCGGATGCGCTAAAGTACTGATCTCCGATGTTTCACAGGATAAGCTCGAGCTGGCAGCCAGCATCCCAGGAGTCGTTCCTGTTAACTTGAAAGAGGAATCCTTCCTCGACAGAGTCATGGAGGAAACGGATGGCTGGGGTGCAGACCGGGTTTTCGAAGCCTCAGGAAACCTTAAGTCCTACGATGATCTTTGGAGACTGGGAGCTCCTGGCAACACCACTGTTATCATTGGCATTCCTGCCGACGGAAAGATACCCATGGATGTCACGGAAGTCCAAGCACGCGAGACTAGAATCGAAAACGTATTCCGCTACGCCAACGTCTATCAGAAAGCAATAGACATGGTGGCCGCCGGCAAGATCGAGCTTAAACCATTCGTTTCCCGGACCTATCCTATGGAGCAGGCCAAGGAGGCTTTCGACAGATTTGCCGAGGGTCACCCCGAAGACGTCAAAATCCAGATCGAGGTACCTCAGAATCATTAAAGAGCGGCAGCAAAACCCTGCACAATTCACCAGAGGACCTTCTGCCTAAGCCGTCATCTCGAGACGATCCATATTCCTCTATGCAAGCCAAACAGCAATCTATAACCATCAACCTATTCTTGAACTGGAACGTGCCCAGCATTGCACACAGATTTTCAAAGGAGCAATCCATGCAGCCCATGTCTTCATTCACTACAGACCTCCAGCACTCGGGTATGATCGCCAAGAATCTGGACGAAACAATTGATTTCTACACCAACAAGCTCGGTTTCGAAATAGCAGGAATATTCCCCAATAAAGAGAACCGCTGTGCCTTCCTTCGGTACGGGCATCTGACCATCGAAACATGGGAAGGCGACGAGGCGCCAATGACTACGGGAGCTATCAACCACTGGGCCTTGGACACCCCAGACATCAACGCCGCCTACCAGAATGCGAAAGATTTAGGGCTGGAGATCAAGGAAGACAGTATTCAATCCATTCCTACCTTCTGGGATAAGGGGATTCGGTACTTCAACATCTATGGACCCAACAGGGAGACCATTGAATTCTGCCAAATCTGCTGATCCGACCTATGGACCTATGCCCGCTCAGGCTAGCTGAAAGTGTGAGAAATAATACAAAATTATCAGCACCTATGTCTGGAGTCAACAGTCTATTTTGGCCAAAAAACGCCATTCCTGCCGAAAACCACCAGATTCATGAGAACAGCGCTGTATTAAGATTGAAGTGTGTATCCGACGGTGGATACCAATGACGAAAGAAGTTTCGCATGACAAATATAACGCAAGTTACCGTCGCTGGTGGTGGCGTGCTAGGAAGCCAGATTGCCTATCAGACGGCCTTTAAGGGGAAGAAAGTCACTGTATACGACATTAACGATGATGCAGTGGCAGCAGCAGAGAAACGTGTCAACGCTCTGCGGGATTCCTATAAGCGGGATATCCAGGCAACCGACGAACAATTCGATGCTGGTCTGAAGAACTTGACTTTCACCTCAGATCTCAACGCTGCCGTCGCCAATGCGGACCTGGTTATTGAAGCAATTCCTGAGAAGCCGTCGATCAAGCACGACTTCTATACCAGCCTGGCCAAGGTTGCTCCCGACAAGACAATCTTCGCCAGCAACTCCTCCACCTATGTGCCCAGCACCTTCGCAGGAGACACTGGTCGCCCTGAGAAATTCCTCAACCTCCACTTCGCCAACCAGATTTGGTTGATGAACACTGCGGAAATCATGGGCAGCAGCCAGACCGATCCCGCAGTATACGAGGAAATCGTAGAGTTTGCTAAAGAAATCGGCATGGTGCCTATTGAGCTGCACAAGGAACAACCAGGCTACGTGCTTAATTCACTCCTGATGCCTTTCATGGGTGCAGGCGGCATGCTTTGGGCCCACGACATAGCCGACCCAGAAACCATTGACAAGACCTGGATGATCGCCATGGGATCCCCCAAGGGACCCTTTGCCATCTTCGATATGGTCGGACTGCGCACTGCTTACAACATCATCAGCCAGCGCCAGGGCGACAACCCCCAAGCAAAGCCCTTGCTTGAGAAGCTCAAGGCCATGATCGACGAAGGTAAGCTGGGGCAAGAATCCGGACAAGGCTTCTACCACTATCCGAATCCCGAATTCCAGGATCCCAACTTCCTGAAGGCGTGATTCAACTGACTGATTGCCCAGATGCAACACAATCTGGCCCGATACAATAGGGCCAGATTAGATAGTTCTCATATATCTCATCTGTTGGGCTAAAACTCAGTAAGAATTCATCAAGGCCCGGCGGCTCCCGTTGAGTGGATCCGCCGGGCCACACTATTAGGCAAAACCACAATCTCGATCATGAGAGATGGCTCTTATTCTTACTACTGATTTTCTAAAATGTGTGCTCTGATCACCATTGATAGCAAGAGTCGCATGGTTCTTCCTTTAATTCATTTAATAACGCTGATGACTATTCAACGCCAAGGTAGGCGCTCAGATCAGCCTTGGCCAATCGAACAATCATGATAAACCACTATAGGGCGTTATCCTGGCACAGGCATGTCAGTCTACCCTCAAACTAACAGCAAATAACCTAAGTGTTATAATGGCTGTTTATGACATTTTTCAAAAGACACTTGATAGGAGACCACTGAGGCACACAAAGACACTCGATCCGCATAACGGCCCAGAGCCCGAGAAGGAATAATGGCACAAATCGACACAAGTTCAACTGACGGATACAGTACCGACGAGAAGCAGAAGCAAAAGCAGGACAAAAAGGCTAAAGCCATCGCTAAGCGCAAGGCCAAGAAGCGCAACCAGCGGCCGCACCGGGGCTGGAGCGAACGCCTGCATCTGACCGACATCAACGTGGTGGACAGATCCACCCTCAAGCGGGCCATCGCCGGCACCGTGGTCGGCAACTTCATGGAATGGTACGACGTGGGGGTCTACGGCTACCTGGCAGTGACGATCGGCCGTGTCTTCCTGTCCGACGCATCTGATGCCGTACAGCGACTCTTCTCCCTGGGCGTTTTCGCCGTCACCTTCATCGCACGGCCCTTGGGCGGCGTGGTCCTGGGCCAGCTGGGCGACAAGATCGGCCGCCAGCGCATTCTGGCCTTCACCCTGCTGAGCATGTCCGCGGCCACTCTGCTGATCGGCCTTCTGCCCAGCTATGCGGTCGTCGGTCCCCTGGCGCCCATTCTGCTCATCCTGCTCAAGCTGATCCAGGGCTTCTCCACAGGCGGCGAGTACGCGGGCGCCTCGACCATGGTCACCGAATACTCGCCGGACCGGCACCGCGGCTTCTTCGCCTCCCTGCTGGATGTGGGATCCTACCTGGGCTACGCCTTCGGAGCAGCCTTGGTCTCCCTGCTGGAGTTCTCCATCTCCCCGCAGGCCATGCTGGCCTGGGGCTGGCGCATCCCCTTCATCATTGCCCTGCCGCTGGCTGCCATCGCGGTCTACTTCCGAGCCAAGGTCCAGGACACCCCCGCCTTCCGTCAGGCCCAGGATGCCAGCGACGAGAAGACCAAGAGCCAGCACAAGAGCCTCTTGGATCTGATCCGGGGCTACTGGCGGGAGCTGCTCATGGCCTTCATCCTAGTGGCCGCAGCCAACACCCTGAGCTACACGCTGACCGCCTACATGCCCACCTACCTGTCGGGCACCCTGCACTACAACACGGCCCAGGCCAATCTGCTCTCCCTGCCGGTCCTGCTCATGGTGGCCTTCTGCATCCCCATCACCGGAGCCCTCTCCGACCGCTTTGGCCGCAAGAAGGTGCTGTTCATGGGGGCATTCACTGGACTCTGCCTGTCCCTGCCGGCCTTCCGACTGTTGGAGCATGAGACCACGGGCGCCGTCTTCGGCGGACTGGTTCTGCTGGCCATCCCGGTCATCTTCTTCGTGGCCAACCTGGCCTCCACCCTGCCGGCCCTCTTCCCCACTGCCTCCCGTTACGGCGGCATGGGACTGTCATACAACCTGGCCGTAGCGGTCTTCGGCGGGACCGCACCCGTCATCATGGAGGGGCTGGTGACCGCGACCGGCAAGTCCCTGGCGCCCGCCTACTGGATCATGTTCACCTCGACCTGCGGTCTGATCACCGTGCTCTTCCTGGCGGAGACCGCCCGGCGCCCCATGCCCGGCACCCTGCCCACCGTGCTCAACCGGCAGGAAGCACGTGACCTGGTGGCCACCCAGGACCGCAATCCCGACCTGGACGTGAAGACCATCATCAAGGATGCCGAGGAGAGCGGGGTCCGCAAGACGCCGAAAAAGCTGGCTGCCGAGACACGCAAACTTCTGGGCATCCCCCGCTCTGGAGACAAGAAAGCCCGTGAGGCAAAGCAACCGAAAGATGCTGAACCCTCAACGAAACCCGCGAAGTCATAGCACTCCGTGAATCTGACATGCTCCCTCAGCTGATGCGCCAAGGAAGGTGATCTCCTCCCAGTCAGCAAATCACCGCCAACATCCGGATCCGAGACCTTTGCCCCTTTCAGCCCATGACGACATCCCTCGGCATTCAAACGAAAAGAGTGGACGGAGTTCGTAGAAACTTCCGTCCATTCTTTCTGGCTTCAGGCCATCCGTGATTCAACTCCTACATAAGCCGCACATGATTCTTCCCTGGTGTTAGCTCCTCAAGAGGGCCGGGCACCGGGGCATCCCCACGAGCGATGCCAGTCAGGTCCCTATCTATGGCAATCGGGCTGCCATCCGGGGCCTCATACCGTTCTTCGGACATGCGCGGCGCTCCCAGCATGGCGGTGTCAACAATGCAGCAGCCCATGTGGAACATGGCCTCAGGCAATTCCCCATCCAGCCAAACAGATCCGTCACGGTCTGTTGCGACTTTGAATCTCGGATTATCCGAAACCTTGCAGGCATCGATGTCCTGAGAGCATGACTGTGCGCCATTGAGATAGACGTTGCGGTCAATATAGGCAGGCTGCTTCACTCGTTCGAAAAGCTCAAGGTCCCCCGGACCATGAGCATGAACCAGGTCCCGGTACTCGTCCATGCTGCCTGGGCACCCCTCATAGGTCTCTGTCCCCCTGGTAGTCACCCCAGGCAGATAAGCTTCTCCTCCCACAAATATGTTCTGATAGATCCGGTCGTCGCCTCCATAGACGCAGGCCGTGCCAGCGACAGTGGTCGAATGCGGCAAATGGTAGGGAGTGAACCGGTCGAGGACATCGCGGCGCTGGGCGGACCCGCAGAACAGGTTGTGCACAAAAGCGGTGCCCTGTGCCACATTGTCCAAGTTGTATGCCGAGGCGAACACATTGTTGTCGACCAGGCAGGGGCCGTGAGTGACTTCAATCATAAAATCACGGATATTGTCATTGAAAACATTCGAACTCACCCGCGTCCCCTGGGCCTCCCAATCCAGCCAGATTCCCAATGTGGAGTCATGGATGTGATTATGCCTGATAATCACATCGATTGCGGTATGCAGTTTGATGCCGGCTATCTCATGGCCGAAGAACTCATGTTTATTGCCAATATCATGGATGTCATTGTCCTCAATCACCGAACGGATGCAACCCAGATGCCCGACGACTCCATTCTGGCCACAGTCGTGGATATGGTTATTGCGCACGAGATGCGAACCGACGGTCTCCATATCCCACCCGGCATGGCGAGCGCGGAAAACCGTTTCCAATTGCGTCTGATACCCAGGCTTGTACCCCCACCGGGTGGATTCGCTGTCACCCGTGGACCAGTCCTTGCCCAGCGAAACTGCGCTGCACCTGGCGTCATGCAGATCATTTCCCTCAATGACCCATCCCTTTGACCAGTGGGTGCCGATCAGACCCTGCTGGTCACCCGTGGGGGGAGCCCATTGGCAGGCAGCCTGGGCCATCTCGAACCCGGTTACTGTTATGTAGTTGATGCCGGTACGCAATGGGTAGAAGCAGGTCGGGCGCACATTGATCTCCACCAGACTGGCGTTCGGATCATACCCTTGGAAATTCGCCCAAATGCAGGTTGTCCGATCCCCGACCTGTGCATACCACTGATAGACCGTATCCTCTGGATGAGCCACCGGCTCCTCCTCCTTGACCCAGTCGGGTCCGAAACCGGTCTTGCGCATCTGGGGATTGCGCACCGACTCCACGTCCGGAGCCTGGTACATCGACTTCCCATTGATATAGACCTCGCCGAGAGTCATATTCCATGTACTCGGCCGTTCCAGCCAATCACCTTTCAGAGGGGTTGCAAAGGGGTTGAAGCTTCCGAACAAGCTGTTGTCGATTTCGGCCGTCCACACTGAATTCCCACGATCCTGCCAGCAGTTGACGCGCTCTGAACCCTTGATCACCGGATGCTCGCCGGGAGCGGCAGTATAGGTGATCCGGTCATACCGGTCCTTGCCGCCGTTGATTGGATTCACGCTCTCCCTGTATGTGCCAGCATGCACCATGACCACATCGCCGGCCAAGGCCACATCGGCTGCCTGCTGAATGCTGCGAAAAGGCCTTTCCACGCTGCCATCGCCGCAGTCATCAGAGCCTTCCTTCACGTGCAGAACCCGGCTTCCAGTGTCTGGTCTCATTATTTCCTCCTTGAAGAGACGGGAATTAAATCAATGAACTAATTTGCACTTAGTAATTACTAAGTATATAGTAATCATCGACTCCCGACGACGGAAGCCCTCGGGATTCAGATAAAACGAAGAGAAGATAGGACTCAAAGAGGAGACTGACATGAAACAATCGGGCAAACTCATTGCAGCCATAGCATCCACGGCCATGCTACTAGGAGCCTCCGCCTGCGGTTCCCAGCCTGGAAACTCGTCAGGCAGCAAAGCGGAAGGCGCCAATTTGACAACCTGGGCCATAACGGATGCACCCTGGCACCCCATGAAGGACGCCTTCAAGGAATGGAACAAGGACCACAAGGATGCCCAGATCAGTGAGGAAAGCTTCGCCAATGACGCATACAAGGAGAAAATCCGCACTGCAGTCGGTTCAGGCAACGCCCCTACTTTCTTCCCCAGTTGGGGAGGGTCGCCGCTAACCGACTACGCCAAGAGCAAGGCAATCACCGACCTGACCCCAGAGCTCAAGACCGATATTCAGAGCAAGGTGCTTGACTCGGTTTCGGCGGAGGCCTTCAGAGACGGCAAGCTCTATGCCGTACCCACCGGACCGGTTCAGCCTGTTCTGATTTTCTACAACAAGAAAGTGCTCAAGGAGGCGGGCATCGACTCGGCCCCACAGACCTGGGACGAACTGGTCGCCGATGTTTCAGCACTGAAAGCCGCCGGCAAGACCCCCATCTCCCTGGCGGGTGGCAGCAAGTGGCCATACTTAATGTGGGCCGCATACCTTGTTGACCGCATCGGAGGCCCTGAAGTCTTCAACAATGTGCTCAAGGGCAAGAAAGACGCCTGGAGCGATCCTGCGGTGACCAAGGCCATGGGGATGATTCAGGAGCTGGTCAAGGCAGGCGCCTTCGGCGATTCCTACCAGTCCCTGACCGCCGATGACAGGAAAGACACTGCACTCATTACCACTGGGCAGGCGGGCTTTGAACTCATGGGGTCCTGGGTGTATACGGACCTGATCAGCATCAGCAAGGACTTCACCGCCAAGGATCTGGGCTATGTTCCTTTCCCGACCGTCAAGGACGGCAGGGGCGACCCCAATGACCTGACAGGAAATCTGTCAAACTACTGGCAGCTTTCGTCAAAGGCTAGCAAGGAGCAGAAGAAGACCTTCGTAGACTTCGTCAAGGCCAAGAACTATTCCGACACCATGGTCGATGCCATGCTCAAGCAGGGGCAAATCCCCCCAGTGAAGAACATTGATTCCAAGGTCAAAGCCACGGACGATGGTTCAGGCTACTACCTCTGGCTGTACCAGGCCGCAAAAAAGGCGCCAAACTATCAGCTCTCCTGGGATGTTGCGCTTCCCTCTGAACAGAGCCAGGCCATACTGAACAACCTGGAGCAGGTGTTCCTGAACACCATGTCTCCTGATCAGTTCGTATCGGCGATGAACAAAACGATCAAATAGCTCCCAAGGTACAAACAAGCTATGAGAGGAGCGCTATGAGGAAAACACATCAAAGGGGCACGGAGAAGACCCTGCACAAGGGACCGTCATTATGGTACGCCTTGCCGGCCCTGCTGCTGTTCGGTCTATTTGCGGCAATTCCCCTGGTAGGTGTAGTCATCCTGTCCCTGACCAACTGGGACGGACTGGGAGCGGTTACATGGAATGGCATCGGCAACTGGATCAGAATGCTCCATGACCCGCTGGTGCTCAACGGTCTGAAGCTCACTGTGATACTCACCGTTGTCAGCTGGCTGGTGCAAACCCCCATCTGCATCCTTTTGGGGGTCTTCATGGCAGGAAAGCAGCGGTACAGGGCCTTCCTGTCAGTATTCTACTTCATTCCGCTCCTCTTCTCGTCCACTGCGGTCGCCATAGCCTTCAAGAACCTTCTGGATCCGCAATTCGGCCTTGGGAAGGCTTTGGGGTGGAAGTGGCTCGCACACAACTGGCTGGGCGATCCCAACACCGCCCTCTGGACCCTGATCGTTGTGGTTTCCTGGTGCTTCATACCATTGCATTCGCTGCTCTATCAGGGTGCAGTACGGCAGATACCCCAAAGCCTGTATGAGGCAGCCATGCTGGACGGAGCAGGGACTGTACGCCAGTTCTTCTCCATCACCCTGCCGCAGATCAAATATACCTTTGCCACCGATTCGACCCTGATGATTGTGGGATCGCTGACCTATTTCGATCTGGTCTATGTCATGACCGCAGGCGGGCCGGGAAATGCCACCCGCATTCTTCCCCTGGACATGTATCTCAAAGGTTTCAAGAGCTATGACATGGGCGGGGCGAGCGTCGTGGGGGTCGTCATCCTCGTCATGGGCATTGCCATATCGCTCCTGCTCAACAAGCTATCGGGTTCCGACAAGATGGAAAGCCAGATGGAGGGAGTCTGATGATCAGGATCAAAGGAAAGCAAATCAACATCGTCGGAGGACTCTTGGGCTGGGTCTGGCTGGCCGTCGTGGTAGTGCCCGTATACTACATTCTGGTAACGTCAGTCCGGAATCAGAACGATATGTTCTCCCAAAACCTGCTTTCGTTGCCAAGCCATATCACTTTTGGCGCATATCGGAAAGTCTTCCAGAATCACTTCCTCAGGTACATCTGGAATTCGGTCTTCGTCACGGTCGTCACCGTAGCCATAATTCTGCTGGTCACCTTCATGGTGGCTTACATGATCGTGCGCAGAAACGACAAGTGGTCCCGCCGAGTCTACAAGTTCATCATCACCGGCCTGGCCATTCCCATGCAGGCCGTGATCATCCCAGTGTATTACCTCATTATCCGCATTGGCCTCTATGACACTTTGTGGGCCTTGATCCTGCCGTCAGCAGCCTTTGCGATTCCCATCTCGGTAATGATATTGACCAACTTTCTGAGAGATATACCCCAGTCTCTTTTCGAAGCCATGTCAGTGGACGGGGCCAGCGAGTTCATGACCATGACGAAGCTTGCCATTCCTATGGTCAGGCCCGCAATTGTCACAGTAGCTATCTATGACGGCCTGAATGTCTGGAATGGTTTTCTCTTCCCGTTGATTCTGACCCAGTCTGCAGATAACCGCGTGATACCCCTGTCGCTCTGGCTTTTCCAGGGGCAGTTCACTGTAGATACACCTGGAATACTCGCAGCAGTGGTTCTTTCGGTGCTGCCGATCCTGACGGCCTACATCTTCGGCCGCAAACAGATGGTCGCAGGCTTGACAGCCGGGTTCAGCAAATAATCCTCAAGGCAGCCCAGTGGAAAGAACAGATCGGGGCCAAGCGGAACGGTTTTCCGCTTGGCCCCGATCTGTCCAGACGATGCATTGCCGGTTGACGAATTATCCTGATATAAGTGGTTGCATCAAGTACATTGAATACAGATACAATGCTGTTGGTATACGTCGACTTTCTCAGGGGGATGACCAATGAATAGGCGAAAGCGTTCTACTTCGTCACCGCGAATGTCGGCCGACCAACGCAGGACAAGTATCCTGAAGTCAACCATCGCTTGTATTTCCAAGTTCGGCTTCTGGGGGTTCACCATACGTGACGTGGCGGAAGCTGAGGGAATGACTGAGGCAGGACTTCTGTACTACTTCAAATCCAAAGAGGAACTGCTCGTCAAAACCCTGGAATATGCCGATATCATCAACGCCGAGGCCATCGCCAAGCGCCTTGGAATCAGCGAGGAAACCGATATTTCAGATGGGCTGTGCTACCACGGTAATTTCAGCCTCAAGACCCTGACCACTGCGACTGTGGAGGTGAACGTCTCCCGACCGCAATTGGTCAGTCTCTATATCGTCCTTCAAGGCGAATCCCTGGAAGACAAGCATCCCGCCCACCAGTTCTTCCTCGATCGCGAGCAGAAGGTTCTTCACGATTATGCCTACGTTGCCAAGAGGGACAGGCTTGAGAACCCCGATCGAATAGCCCTGCAAACGCTCAGTGCCATGGATGGGCTCCAGCTGCGGTGGCTGACAGGCGGTAAAACCATGGATTTTGTTGATGAATGGAAACGCTTCATCAACATCATCATTCCCGACTGATCCATAGCCACGATTAGTGACAGAAGCGCCGCAACATCAGTATCAAGCCGGATGATTCACCAAATCGCGCTCGATCCAGGCCATGACCAGCTTGGCCAGGGCATCCACCTCAGCATCGGTCAGAGCCCGGCTGCGCGGGATGCGGTGCCAGCGCTCGATGCACCCCCGGCAGCAGGTGGCCGTGGCATGCTGGGCCGTGAAGACCGGATGTCCGCGGTAGGGGGTCTGCTTGCCGTCCTTCAAAGGGTGGGCAGGCCCCACACGCTTGGCCAGCATCTCGTGGGCGTGGCGGTCGATGGTATCCCTGCCCTTGGCGCGGGCGTAGGCGCGGTCCTTGGCCGAAAGGGAGAAACCGGACCGGAAGCGCGAATGCCCCAATCTGGCAAGCGTGTGCTGAATCCAGGCCTCATCTGCCCCGGCCGACGCTGATCCGCTGCTGGTCATTTCCCGCTCGCCTCCATGTTCTGCCTTACCAAAGAGTCTGTACCCAGGCAAGGTTTCCCATGCGGAATAATTCACTGAACATGACACTGATAGGGACCAGTGTCAGGGGTAGGGTGAAGACAGTACTTGTATCCACTAACTACCAGACCCGCCATGTTCGGTCATGTCCGGGTCACACAAGGGGGCTTCATGGCCAAAAGCAAGATGACTGTAGCCGAGATGATCGGGCTCTTCCTCACCCCTGACGCGCCTGTGCAGGTGACCGCCTTCGATGGGTCGGTCTTCGGGCAGGACCAAGCGCCGCTGCATCTGGAAGTCAAGAATTCCCGTGCCATGTACTACATCACGGAAAATCCCAACGACCTGGGTCTGGCCCGCGCCTACCTGCAGGGCGATCTGGATTCCCCCGAGCTGCTGCCAGGCAACCCCTACCAGGTCCTCAAGGAACTGATGGGCCTCAAGCACTTCGTCAAGCACCCCAGCAAGATGGAGCTGGCCCGGGCAGCTGCGGCCGTCTTCTCACACGGGGTGCGCGTACCCGAGCCACCGGCCATCGAGGGGCCCTCCCTGGCCAAGCGACTGACTGAGGGCATCCGTCCCCACACCCGCCGGGGCGACGCAGCCACCGTCAGCTACCACTACGACCAGTCCAATGACTTCTACCGGCTCTTCCTGGGCTCCTCCATGACCTACACCTGCGCCGTCTTCGAGAAGGCGGACGACAGCCTGGAAGACGCTCAGTGGCACAAGCTCAACATGGTCCTGGACAAGATGCACTTGAACGAGGGCGACCGTCTGCTGGACGTGGGCTGCGGCTGGGGCTCCATGGAGATCGCGGCCGCCCGCCGCGGCATTCACGTCATCGGCGTGACTCTGGCTGAGGAGCAGGTCGAGTGGGCCCAGAACTGGATCCGCCAGGAGGGCCTGCAGGATCTGGCCGAGGTCAGGCTGATGGATTACCGCGACGTGCCCGAGTCCGGCTTCGATGGCATCTGCTCCATCGGCATGATGGAGCATGTGGGCTACAAGCAGTACCCCTCCTACTTCAAGGAGATGATGGACAAGCTGCGTCCGGGCGGCATCCTGCTCAACCACCAGATCACCCGCACCAACTCCCACGACCACAAGCGGGCCGGGGGCTTCATCGACCGCTACATCTTCCCCGACGGCGAGCTGGCCAGCCCGGCCGAGATCGAACTGGCCATCCAGGACACCGGCTTCGAGGTCATCACCCAGGAGAACCTGCGTCAGCACTATGCGCTGACCCTCAAGCACTGGACCGAGAACCTCCAGGAGCATTGGGGCCAGGCCAAGCCCATGGTGGGCGAGCCCAAGGCGCGGCTCTGGGGCCTATACATGGCCGGGGCGCGGCTCAACTTCGAGCTGGACAACATTCAGATACACCAGTTCCAGTGCATCAAGCCCGATCCTGAGACCGGCACGGACACCTATCCGCTGCGCCCCTGGTGGGATCGCTAGTTGGCCTGACGCGACCGTTAACTGTATAGGTCTGAAAGGGGCGAGGAATCGAATCCTTGCCCCTTTTGTTTTCTGCTACCCGTACAACCCCCACCCCCACAGCATGCCATCACGTAGCCTGATGGCACCTTGGCGTTCCGAGGCATCGAGCACCTAGCATTGGCTACCAGAACACTCAGCCCGGTTCTCAGGACGATCTTTCCGCCGAAGCCTCCAGCCGGGCCAGATCCAAGGCCTTGTTGAAGGCGTCCGAGGTCCAGCTGGCCCCGGCCACCTTCTCCACCTTGAGGTCCTTGAGCGGGCGCCCTTGGATCACACCAGGCACAGCCCGGGCGAAGCGTTCCATGTGACCGCGCGAGATGGGCGAATCCGAATGCCCCTGGACCTGGACCCGGCTCACCTGGCCTCCCGACAGGTCCAGATCCACATCAATGGTGTCAGCCCCGTCATGTCCGTACTTGCCCGTCAGAGCGTACGTGCCGTCGTGATAGTTGCCCGTGTCAGCCGGAGCGGCCGGCAGTCCATCGCGGGAGACGGCCGTAGGCTTGCCCTCGCCCGCACTGCCGGATCCTTCCGTTGACTCTGGAGCAGAGCTGGACTCCGCACCTGACCCCGCGAACTCGTCGTCCATGGGCTTGGCCTGCTGGCTTCCGCAGCCGCCCAGGAGAGAGCCGACCGCCACCAGGATCGCCAGGGTTGCCGAGGCCGTGACCAGTCCCCGAGACCTGCTTGTAGCCATTTCAACGCCCTCCTTCTGCATCAGCAGCCGATCCCGGCAGGGAGCCGCCGGTCTTGGCCGTCTTGGTGGGGTCATGGAAGCCCACCGGAATATCCTGGTCCCCTGGATCGCCAGGGGCACCACTGAATGCCGGACGACCTCCGGCTGCCAGGTAGGCCCGCTTGGCCTCCTCATCGTTCCACTGCTCGCCGGCCAGCACCCCGTGGTTGAGCATGATTTCCCGCTGGGCGCACGAGGCCACCAGGGCATCGTGGGTGACCACGATCAGGGAGGTCCCCTGATCATGCAATTGCCGGAAAAGGTCCAGCACGATCCGCTCATTGGCCTCGTCCAGGTTGCCAGTGGGCTCGTCAGCCAGGATCAGCTTGGGCTCGTTGATCAGCGCCCTAGCCACGCAGACCCGCTGCTGCTCGCCGCCCGAAAGCTGGCTGGGCAGATGGCGGGCCCGATCCGCCAGACCAACCCGGTCCAAGGCCTTCATGGCCTGGTCCTCGTCCACCACTGAGTGGTAGTACTGGGCCACCATGACGTTCTCCAGGGCGGTCAGATGCGGGACCAGGTAGAACTTCTGGAAGACCAGCCCGATCACGTTCTTGCGCACATCGGCCAGCTGGGACTGGCTCAAATCCTCCAGCGGCCGCCCCTGCAGACGGACCGAGCCCCGGCTGGGGGTGTCCATGCAGCCCAGAATATTCATCAGTGTGGTCTTGCCTGAGCCGGAGGACCCCACCACGGCCAGCCACTGGCCCTGCGGGACGCTCAGGTTGAGATCGTCCAGAGCGTGCAGATCGCCGTAGATCTTGGATACATGGTCCAGGTCCAGCAGCATGCCGCCGCCCGACGGGGACTCGTTCGCCTTTGCCTGCGTCATTGTCATTCCTCCCTCAAAACCAGGGCCGGGTCGATACGCGAAGCCCGGAGCACCGGCCGGATGGATGCGATCATGGATATGGCCACGCTCAGCAGGACCGTGCCCAGGGCCAGCCACCAGTTGAAGCCCAGCGGCCGCTGGAAAACGGACAGGCAGAGCAGCCGGGCGAAGCCATAACCCAAGGCGGTGCCGATCAGACCTCCAGCCAATCCGTAACAGGCCGACTCCGCCAGGAACTCCATAGCTATCCCCCGCGAGGATGCACCCAAGGCCTTACGCAGGCCGATCTCGCTGCGCCGCTGGGAGACAATGGAGGCCATGGTGGTCCCCACGCCCACAAAGGTCAGGACCAGCACCACCACCGAAACCAGCCAGAAGAGCGACTGGAGCATGGCGATGGTATGGCTGTCGCCCGCTGTGATCCTGGTGACCGGTCGGGCCTTGACCCCCATGGAGGTCATGTCGTTGATGCTGGCAGCGATGGTCTTCAGCCCCGAAGTCATGGTGTTGACCGAGTATTCGATGACATCGGTGCCCCGCTTGGCCCCGGTCAGGAGCTCCAGATCGGCCAGGTCGGCGTAGATGATCCGGTCTTCGGGGCCGCCGGTATCGACGATGCCTCCCACACGAAAGTCTCGCCCCTGACCTCCGGTCTTGCCGGTGCTGGTGGCCTGGCTGGCCGGGTAGCCGATGGTCATCTGCTTGCCGGTGGTCAGCCCCAGGGAATCTGCCAGATCCCGCCCCACCATGACTGAACCGGGCTGCGGCCAAGATCCCTCCACACTCCAGTGACGGTTGAGCTGACGCACCTGGTCGGGGTGGATGCCGGCCATCTCGCGGGCCCCGGCATTGACCTGCACCGTCTCATATCGATAAGTGGCATACCGGGCCGGGGCCTTGGCGGTCACCATATGAGTAGTGTGATCCACCATGCCCTGCTCGATGCCGGAGCCGGACCTATTGCCCCCCTGGATGGGCGAGACGACCAGGTTGGCTCCGTAGGAGCGCATCTCCTGGTTGATCTGCCTGGGGGCCTCGATGCAGACCGCCGCCAGGCAGAAGAGGGTGGCCGCACCCACCAGGGAGGCCACCACGGCCATCAGGGCCCGGCCCCTACGACGGAAGACGGCCCCGAAGAGCATGGTCAGGAACATGCGGGTGTTGGTCATATGGCTTGTATGGCGATCAGCGGCCATGAAGTACCTCCGCCGGCCGAAGCCGCAGAATCGATCTGATGGACGAAATAGACGCCAGCAGCACGGTCAGGGCCAGCAGCACGAAGACCAGCACGAAGACCATGGGCCTCATGGTGATGCCCGAGCCGAAGACCACTCTGCCCACAATCTGTGCCACTCCGGAGCCCAGCAGGGCGCCGACCAGAGCCCCAGCCAAGGCGATCAGCGCCGTCTCGGCCAGCACCAGTCGGGACACGGCCCCGTCAGTGGCGCCCAAGGCCTTGAGCAGGGCAAACTCCGAGGACCTCTCGGATATGGAGGATGCCATCAGATTGGCCACGGCGATGGCTGCCGCCAGCAGGCTGAGCACAGTCATCAGGATCATGACCGCCTGGGTCTTTTGCAGAACATCGCCCTGCAGGGCTGCCACCTGTCTGACCTGCTTGGCCATGGACCCGGGGATGGCCTCCTCGATCTGGTAGGCAATAGAGGAGGGGTACGCCGTGCAGTACCAGGTCTCCCACTCGTCCTGGGAGAGGGCAGCTGGGTTTCGTGCGGCCTTGCGGGCCAGGTCGTTCTCGGGCGTGGTCAGGGCCTTGACCTCCACCTGGTCGATCTGATCGGTCAGGCCGGACATCTCCTGCAACGGCTTGGTAGGCAGATAGAGGGAGGAAGCATCCGAATCACCAGAGTCGAAGATGCCCACAACGGTGACGGTCCGCTGCTGATTACCCAGGCCGACCTTGACCTGGTCGCCAACCTGACGGCCACCCAGTCGTGCAGCCAGCTCCTTGCCCATCATGGCCTCAGACTTGCCGCCGGATACGGCCCCATCCTTGGGCCAACGTCCTTGAACCTTCCACCAGGGCCGAAGGCCTTTCAGACCTGCAGTGCTGCTCTCGCCGCTGTCGACCTTGACGCTCCGACCGAACCAGGTGCCCACCAGGGGGGCGCCGACCTGGTCCACGGTGCCACGAAGGTCCAGGCGCGGAGCAAAGTCGGTGATGTTGTAGGCCCAGAAGATGGTCTTGATCTTGGGCACCTGGGATTCCTTGAGAAAGGCGGTCGGCATTGACTCGTCGCCTGAGGGACCGCCCTCCTGGTCGCCGTAGAGGTCGGAGACCACAGCATCCGCCTTGGCCTGGACCGTGATGTTGGATCCGTAGGTGGACAGTTCCGCGTTGAGCTTGTCGCCCACGTCGAAGACCACCCCCAGCATGGCCGTGGCCACGCAGGCCGACAGGCAGACCGTGACGGCGATGAGCATTCTTCGCCCGAACTGGCGGCTGAATGACCGCAGCATCATTCGCATGAAGAACATAACAACCGCTCCTTCCTTCTCTCAGCTCTTGAAGTGCGAGGACAGGGCATCCAGATCGGCGGTGCTGATCAGTATGGCCCCTCGGCCTGTCTTGTAAGGCAAGGGAACGGGATTGCAGCCGCCCTTGAACCCGATGGTGGCCAGGTTGATGGCTACGTCGCACTTCTTGCAGATAATCTTGCCGTCTTTTTCGTAGTAGCCCGCATCCCCGCAGTTATCGCAGGCATCCAGCCCTACCCCGTAGGCTGCGCCATTCTTGCGGATGATGATGAAGCGCATCTCGGTGCCGTCCTTGGCCCGGTAGCTGAATCGATGCAGGTGGCCATCCTCCACCTGGGAGAAACGGATGGTAGCCGTATCGGAGGTCAAGGAATACTTCTCCGGAGGCGAGAGCACAGGCACCTGGTGGGCCTTGGCGGTACCCACCGTCAGGGCCAGGGTGACGCCGATCATGGCCACCAGGCTCCAGACCGCCGATGCCAGGGCCCGTCGGCGGAAGGCCCGGTGGCTGCGGTCGTCGGCTGTGGAGGCTCCGGTCACCGGCATGCGCCAGCCTGCAACCAAGCAAGCCAGGACAGGAATGATGAAGACCAGGACCTGGGCAAGAACCAGGATCAGGTCGGCGTTGTATCCCAGGGCCATGATCCGGAAGGCCCAGCCGTGCAGAAGAACCAGGCCGGTCGTCTGCATCAGGGCCACCAAGGCTACGCCGTGCCGGACCAGCAGCAGGACCACCATGAGCAGGGCGGCCAGACGGAAGGCTATCCGGGGGCAGGAGGTATGCATGGTCCTCAGAATGGCAGCCACCGTCACAGCGGCAGCCAGACCCAGGAGGAAGCCCAGGGCCCGCAGGAGCATGGCCGAGGTCAGCACCGGCTCCCCCGGCTCCACAAAGGCCGTAAGCTGCAGGATGACATCAGGCAGGGCTCGGAAGGCGGTCAGGGCTATGGCCAGGGCTGCCAGAGCGTTGGCCAGATCCATGGCCCAGGGGCGGCGATGCCAGTCTGAAACCAGCCGGTCGGCGGCCAGCACCACCGCGATGGCCGCCAGATCGGCCAGAACGCAAGCCACCAGGGTCGGATAGTTGACCATGGTCCGGCGGTTGATGATCACGGTGGCGCGCAGGAGGGCAAAGACCAACGCCCCCAGCACGCCGACCCCCAGGCCAATCAGTCGCCAGGAGGAGGAGCGGGGCCGATCGCGGCCCTCGCCAACCCCCAGAAGCACGCTGAAAACCATGACCAGGAGGGCCGGGGCCAGCGTCCCCGGCAAGACCGTGACAAATTGTTCAAGCATGGTGCATGGCAGCTTACCACTGGTGGGGCGTGTAGTCCCAGTCCCAGCTGACCACGATGGGCTCGGTCCAGAAGTGTCCCTTCACGCCGGTCTCCGGGTCGACGTGCAGCATCCAGCCCTTCTTCTCAGGAGAGTCGATGGAATAGGTCAGCTTGTAGGATCCGGCCTTCTCCATCTTGATGTTGGCCCCGTAATGCGGGCCATCCGAGGCGTTCATCTGCATGAAGGTGCCAGACTGCTTGTCGTTGGGGTCATCCTTGTTCTGAATGGTGTAGTTGACGGTCAGATCCGGAACGAACTCGCCCTTGGCATAGCCCAGGTTGTTGTTGGGCAGGGCGTGGATGTCAGCCTCCAGGTGCAGGCTGGCATCCGCTGCCTTCAGCCCCATGGAGGCGGGCTCCATGTCGATGGGCTGGAAGAAGACCGTGCCGATGTTCAGGGGGCCCTTCTGCTGATCGTCGGGCGGGATGGGGATCTCCTCGAACCCGGCCCCCTTGCCCGCCGAAGACTGGGAGGCACCGGAGGCCTCAGGCGCTTGGGCCTCACGGGTGCCTGACCCGCTGGAGCCGCACCCCGCCAGGGCCAGGGTGCCTGAGAGCACCAGCGCGACCAGGGCGGTCAATTGTCTCTTCTTCATGATTGTCCTTCGCTCTTTGGTGTTTGCATGGATGCCGTGACCTCAGAGGGCACAGCTCCTTCGGCGGCCTGCTCGGTTTCCGTCTGAAGAACGGTTGCCGACGTCGACCCGCCGGAGTCCTGATTCGACCGTGACAGCTCCTGCTTGTGCAGGCGGTGGGTCGACACAATTGCCAGCACGACCACGACCAGGGCCGCCAGAATCTGGGCGCCGATGGTCTGCGTGTAGGGATACAGCCCGATCCAGTCGCTGGTGGGCACACCGGGCAGATAGGTGGCCGGCACCAGGTCGCCCTCGATCAGGGCATGTACGCCGCCCCCGGCGAAGATGACCACCATGACCGCCATGAGCAGGCTGGTGATGATGAAGAAGGGCCGGATGGGGATCTTGACCGAGGTGAAGCGGATGAGCACGAAGACGATGACCAGGACCACGGCGGCAGCTGCAAAACCGGTCCAGATCTCCCGTGAGCCGCCAGGGGCCATGGCGAAGATGGCCTGGTAGAACATGACCGTCTCAGCCCCCTCCCTGAAGACCGCCAGGAAGGAGAGCAGGGCCAGGGAGATCACGCTGCCCTTCGAGATGGCCGCCACCGTCCGGCTTTGAATGTAGTGGTTCCAGGATTCCACAGAGGACTTGGACAGCATCCAGTTGCTGGTGTAGAGCAGCATGAGCATGGCTACCAGGGCCACCACGCCCTCCAGGATCTCCTGCTGGGGACCGTTCCCGTTGAAGAGCAGGGTGAAGAGCAGGGCCACCAGCCCGCTGGCCACCAGACCTGCCGCAATGCCCCAGTAGATGTGCCGAACCTTGTCTTTATGGCCGGCCTTGACCAGGTAGGCGATGATGGCCGCTACCACCAGGATGGCCTCCAGACCCTCCCTCAGCAGAACCACGAAAGCCTGGCCGAAGGCGGAAGTCAGGAAGGACGTCCACCCATTGACCTGGTCTGCGGCGCCCCCGTCCAGAGTGGCTGCGTCCTCGACCAGCATGCTCTTCAGGTCGTTCACCAGGGTCTTGGCCGGTTTGCCGGCCACCATGGCCATCCGGGTCTCCTTGAACTGGTATTCCACCTGAGAGACCCTGTTGCCACTGATGGCGTTCATGACGTTCTTCTCGAAGCCCAGCTTTTCGTAATACTGGTAGTAGGCCTTGTTGACCAGGTCGGATCCCGCCTGGCCTTGTCCCTTGGAAGCCTGGGCGAGCGCCTGATCCAGAATGGGCGTCATCTCGTGGGCCACCTGGGTCCAGGTCCGGTCGCCCTTGCCGGTGTTCCGATGCTTCTTGGCTGCGTCCAGCCGTCGACGATCCGCCTTGATCTGCTCTTGCTGGGCCTTGGCGTAGGCACGGGGATTGGCCAGCCCTTGGGTGGCATCCAGCTGGGTGGCCGCAGCAGCCAGATCGGCCTTGAGCTTTTCACTGCCCTGGGTCAGGGCCTGCCCGGCATCCGGGGCATAGGCCTGATTCTGCAGGGCCTGGAACTGCCCATCCAGAGCGTTGCGCCTATCCTGCCCCAGGGTCGACTCGACCACCGAGACGAATCCGGATCCCACATAGCTTACGTTGTAGGCCCCCATGAATTGCGAGGCCGCCCCGGCATGATCCCCCCGGGCATAGTCCTCACACCCTCTATCCAACTGATGGGATACTGAGCCAGCCACCTGGGCCCAGCTGTCATAATCCGTGGCTCCGCTCGCCGCCATGGCCGACTGCGGGGTCTGCAGGACCAGGAATATCAGGGCCAACAGCAGGCATGAGAGCAGGGAGCCAGCGGTCCTGGCCACTCGTGTCCTGCCGACCTGTGCAACCATGGGTGATGATCTCCTTCGTCAGTCCCTCGTAATCGAACCTGCGAGAAACGAGGGCCGATTTGACAACTACCGAAAATCAATCTAGCTCAAGCACAAGTGGAAAAACAGACTTGTTTATAGTGTTTTGAGGCCATATAATGCGCCCGCGCTCGCAGACGGTCAGTCGCCCGGCAACGGCTCACCCCTGTGCTTCCACAGGCAGATGCCGCCGAAGACCAGCAGCCAGACCAATCCCAGTATGGCTGGATACCTGGTGTCGGGAGCCAGGAAGAGCGAGAGGTAGATCAGGACGAAGAAGGCGATGGCAACGGCTCCAGTCACCCGGTAGGCCGGCATGACGAACCCGTCAGGCATGAAGTCCGGGCTGGTCCGGTAGCGGCGGTGAGCAAGCAGGGTCAGAATGTAGATGAAGATGATGACCGCGCTCGAGCAGGAGGTGAACAGGACGAAGGTGTTCTCGAAGCCGGGCAGCAGATGTAGCACCGGGGATAAGAGGATCAACACCCCAGACAGAATGATGGCCCGGGCGGGCACCTTGCCGCGGCGCGAGATCGTATGCAGGCTGCGCATCACCGGAGAGTGGCCGGCGGCGGCCAGCTGGAAGAGGTTGCGGCCGGCGGAGTAAAGCAGGGAGTTCAGTGAGGAACTGGCTGCCGTGATGACCACGAAGAAGACCAGGGCGGCCGCCCAGTCGACGCCGGCGTAGCGGAAGACCATGACGAAGGGCGAGGTGAAGCTGCCGTCGGCGTTGGGGCGGAAGGAGCGCCAGGGCACGATCAGCATGATGGCGACCAGGGCGCCCACGTAGAAGATCAGCACCCTCAGGATGATCTGGTTGATGGCCTTGGGCAGGACCTTGCGGGGATTCTGGGTCTCGGAGACGGTGACCCCCACGAATTCGATCATCTCGTAGGCGAAGAAGACCATCTGGAAGCTCATGAAGAAGGCCATCCACCCGTTGGGCGCCATGCTCAGGCCGGTGGTGATGTTGTCCAGGCCCGCATGACCGGCCGGGCTGATCCGATCCTGGCCCGGCATGCGAACGGCCGGATAGTGGAAGCCCATGATGACCATGACCACGGCCGTGGCGATCATGGCCAGGATCAGGGTGATCTTGATCATGGAGAACCAGAACTCGGTCTCCCCGAAGACCCGCACGGCAATCAGGTTGATGCACACCATGGCCGCCAGGAAGCAGAGCTCGATCAGACCCCGCCAGGCACTCAGATCAATGCCGAAGGTGCCGAAGAAAGTGACGAAGTAGGTGCCCACGGCAGTCAGCTCGGACATGCCGATCAGGATGAGCACGATCCAGTAGGACCAGCCGGCGAAGGACCCCCACCCCTGGCCCAGGTAGCGGCTGATGAAGGCGATGAAGGTGTGCTGGACGGGGCTGCGATACATGAGCTCGCCGATGGCCCGCATGAGCAGGTACATGATCAGCCCCACCCCGATGTAGACCAGGATGATGGAGGGACCGGTCAGGGCTATGGACTTGCCCGACCCCAGGAAGAGCCCGGTGCCGATGGTGCCGCCGATGGCGATGAACTGTACATGACGGTTGCTCAGACCGCGTTCCATGCCGTCGCCTGCCGAGGCGCTGTCACCTTGATTCTGCTGTGCCAAAGGGCCATTGCCCGTACGGTTCATGCGACTGCACCTCCTTGTCTTCACAACCCATTACTTATCGCCGTCCAGAAAGGGATATCCCATCAAGGCCGGTAGGACAGCAATACCACAGAGGTGTCGATAACCGGGAGCAGACGGCAGGCACCGACGCCCATGGTAGGACCTGACGGTCACCATCCGGTGAATTGACCGTCTCATATGACGGACGCTTCTGTTCCACAATGCAAAGGCATACTCATTCCGCTCGGACCGGCTCCTATAGGGTTGGCCCTGTCAGCCGGTCACATTCAGCTGACCACTACCACCTAAGGAATGACATCCCCATGGATCAACCCAAGGAGTCGCAGGGCAAGAACCTGCGCAAAACCCTGAAGAACAGGCACATCCAGCTCATCTCGCTGGGCGGCGCCATCGGAACGGGACTCTTCTACGGGTCCGGGGAATCCATCTCATTGGCAGGGCCGGCCATCATCATCGCCTACCTGATAGGCGGTCTGGCCATCTTCATGATCGTCAGGGCCATGAGCGAAATGAGCGTGGAAGACCCCAAGTCCGGCGCTTTCAGCTACTACGCCACCCGCTACTGGTCCAAGCGGGCAGGGTTCGTTTCTGGGTGGAACTACTGGATGAACTACGTGCTGGTATCCATGGTTGAGCTGTCCGTGGTGGGCACCTTCGTCAACTTCTGGTTCCCGGCAATCCCCGCCTGGGTCTCTGCGGCCTTCTTCCTGGTAGTCATCACGGCCGCCAATCTGATGGGAGTCAGCAAGTTCGGCGAGTTCGAGTTCTGGTTCGCCATCATCAAGATCGCGGCCATCATCGCCATGATCATCGGAGGTCTGGCGGTCATCATCCTGGCCCTGCCCACCGCAAACGGACTGCGGGCCTCCTTCGCCAACTGGTTCACTGTAGGCGGCGGGTTCCTGCCCAATGGACTCATGCGGCACGGGGCCAATGGCCAGTGGACCGGTCTGCTCATGTCGCTGGCGGTGGTCATGTTCAGCTTCGGCGGCACCGAGCTCATCGGCATCACCGCCGGAGAGGCCTCCGATCCCCGTCGGACCATCCCCAAGGCCACCAACGCCATCATCTGGAGGATTCTGGTCTTCTACATCCTGACGCTTGGGGTGATCATGGCCGTAGTCCCCTGGAATGCCATCGGCAAGCCCAACGCACAGGGCATGGTCGTCAGCCCCTTCGTCCAGATATTCGACTCGGTGGGAGTCCACGCGGCCGCAGGCATCCTCAACTTCGTCTGCCTGACGGCGGTCATGAGCGTCTACAACTCGGCCCTCTACTCCAACTCCCGCATGCTCTTCTCCCTGGCCCGGCAGGGCAATGCCCCCCGGTACCTGAGCCGCCTGTCCAAGGGCGGCGTGCCCTACGCAGGAGTGCTGACCTCGGCCTGCATCATCGCCCTGGCCGTGGTCGTGGTCTTCCTCTGGCCCCAGTTCGCCTTCAACTATCTGATGAGCATCGCCACGATCTCGGCCATCATCAATTGGTCCATGATCATGGTGACCGAGATGCTCTTCCGGCGTGCCGTGGCACGAGGCGAGGGGCCGGGCGACCTGACGGGCAAGACCGGTGAGAGCGCTGTGAACGCCCTGCACTTCAAGCTGCCCTTTGCGCGGGTGACCCCTTGGGCGGTCCTGGCTTTCCTGGCCATGATCGTGGTGCTCATGTGCTTCTCGTCCAGCTACCGGGTAGCCGTCATCGCCGGGCCCATCTGGCTGATCGTCCTTCTGACGGCCTACCAGCTGACCCAGCGACGAGCCTGAATGACGGATTGATAGGAAGAGCCAGCTGTCACTCTAGCGTGGACTGTTGTCTCTGCTCAGCATTGAGCACTATCCCCTGATATCATGCAGATTCTCGTTCGACCACCCACAAGGTGGCATCGTTGCGCTCAACTGGAGCCGGTTTTGCAGACGAGTTACATGCCGCAACAATGCTATCGAGATATGCAGGGATGATGCTGTCGTAATCGATACTGGTCAATGCAGGCTGCAGATAAGCACTGATTGGCTCATTGTCCACTCCAATTATGCGCATATCTTGAGGAACCCGTATACCTTGCTTTTGTGCTTGAGCCATAATCGGAGCAGCATGCTCATCATTGAAAGCACAGACCCCGTCACATTCTGCCTCTCTAAGCCTCTCGACCATCAATTTAGCCGACTGGCCGTTGTCGTGAAGAGAAATACTTCCATTGGAAACCAGTTCAAGACCTGCTGCCTCCAGGGCTCTACGAACACCCTTTATACGATCGTTCATCATGGCGCTACTACTCGGAGTCGCAGTCCCTACATAGGCAATCTTGTCACACCCTTTATTCAATAAATAATTCGCTTGAACTGTACCGAGCTGGACCTGGAAATCGGCAAACAACTGAATGGGTTGGCCCTTTATTGCCTCTTTATTCTGCGGCCTAAAAAACTCTACAACAGGTATACCCATTTGCTGTAGCATGGCTTTGTCATCGACACTCAGATCAAAAAAAGGCACGACTACGCTCGGAGTTATCTCCCACAAGAGCTGACGGAGCGGAGTGGTTGAACCCGCAGTTCTCGAGAAGATGCAAACCAGGCCTCGATCATGAAGTTTCTCGCTCAAGGAGCTCCATGCTTCATCCGCACGGGAGGAAGGCTCAGCGTTGACTGTCAGACAGAGCACAATTGATCCTTTGCCCTTTCTCAAGGTCCTTGCTGCTGCAGATGGAATAAATTCGAGCTCCTTGACTGCCTGAAGAACCTTTTTGCGGGTCTGCTCAGGAATGTTGGCAGCGCGGTGATTAAGCACCAAGCTGACCGTTGTTCTGGAAACGCCAGCTCGATTTGCCACATCCTGACTTTTCGCCTTTCGTCTGCTCATGCGGATGCCCCTCTACACCTCTATTTGACAAAATCCTAGATCAGTTTATTATAACTTAGTAACACGTGTTACTAATACGTGTTACTTGCGAGGATGCAAGATGAGCGAAGGAGATCAACTGTGAAAAACGAGGAAGCGGTCAGCGTCAGACGCCCCGTAAGCGTCACACGGATTCTTGTACTTCTGTTCCCAGCCATAGTTGGACTATATGGGGTGTACCAAGCAATCAATCAAGTTCTATTGCCTGCTCAGATCGTCAGCATCAATGCGACCAATAAGGTCCATGACACAGCCGTGGCTTCACTGGTCGAGTCAATCGTTGGCACTGTGATCCTTCCCATTGGCGCTGCTATTTCAGACAGAACACGTTCGAGGTTTGGGAAGCGGACGCCCTGGCTGATGTTCTCCGCAATAGGCACAGCACTCATGTGTGTTGGAATGGGCATGATGACCAGCATCGCCATGGTTATTGTTTTCGCGGGTTTGGTCTGGTTTTTCGCCAACTGGTTTCAGGGCGTTATCTACGCGGTAATTCCCGACAGGATTCCTGAGGAGAACCGAGGAGTAGCTTCTTCGGTCACTGGGTTGGGTCTTCCGTTTGGCATCCTAATTTTCGTCAACGTGGTATCACGAACCGGCCAGCACTGGGGATACGTGATCATTGGAGCTTTCATTCTTCTGGCTTCACTTCTGTTCTGCCTTTTTGCTCCAGAAGCCCCGTCCTTGGATATGCCTAAACCAGCGAGAAAGCAACATTCCAGTTGGAGCCTCAATGCTGTAGGACATTTCTTCTCTGCATTTCTCCACTGGGACTTCTCTATGGCTTTTCTATCAAGGTTCGCTTTCTACTTTGCATCTTTTGCCATATCCAATTTCACATTCTTTATTCTGACTGACTACATTGGCACTAAAAACCTCCCCGGCAACAACGCCACGGCAGGGGTTGCCACGGTTTCGACCATCTCCACCATCGCCCAGATAATCGCAATTGTGGTCTTCGGCAAGGTGGCAGATCTCCTCAACCGCAGAAAACTGATTGTCGCACTGTCCTCATTGGTCTTCATGACTTCATTCGTCGTCCCGCTCGTTATGCATAGCTGGACAGGAATGCTGATTTATGCGGCCATCAATGGGGCAGCAGGCGGCGTCTACTTCGCCGTAGATATTGCGGTCATGTCCTTGGTTCTGCCCAATAAGGCCAACGAGGGCAGGGATCTTGGCATCCTAGCCATTGCCACCTCGGTTCCGGCAGCAGTAGCCCCCCTGATCGGTTCTACGCTCATTAATGCCACCGGCTCCTATGTGTCTGTCTTCGTGTTTGGCATCGTGACCTCGTTGCTCGGCGGAATTTTTGCGATGCTGATTCGTTCGGTCAAGTGACCATAGTACTTAAAAAATTACTGTATGAAAGGAAGCAAATATCATGCCCTATGCTCACAACGGTGACATATCCATCTATTACGAAAAGTATGGTCCTGTCGATGGGCCTGCCCTGATCATGATTGAAGGATACACAGCTCAACTAGTTGGTTGGGACAAAGGATTCGTGCAGAAACTGAACGATCTGGGCATTCAGACCATTTTACTTGACAATAGGGATGTCGGTCTATCCAGCCAAACAGGAACTCCCGACCAAACTGACAAAGCTTATGACATTACCGACATGGCCAATGATGTCTTGGCGGTTGCAGATGCAGAAAAGCTCAAGACTTTCAACATCATGGGCGAATCAATGGGCGGAATGATCACACAAGAGGTTCTGGTCGATTATCCCGATCGCATTAGCTCAGCCGTCATCATGTTCACGGCCCCATCCTGGGGAAAGGAATGGATGTCGACTGCCGACTCTGCCGAGTCAGGTAACAACGCCGGTCTCGATGTCGCATCGAACCGCGACCAGGCCATCGATCTTTTCGTATCACGAGAAAAAGCCTGTCATGTCAATTCTGCCTATCCCTTCAATGAAGAGAAAGCCCGCCAACTGGGAGCGCTGACGTATGACCGTTGCTATCGACCCGACGGATGGAGGAGGCAGCAGGCTGCAACAAACTCCTTCAGTCTGGACCAAAACAAGCTCGGCAAATTGACCCTGCCAGCAGCAATCATTCATGGACGCCGCGATCCCTTCTTCAGCCCTAAAGCCGGCATTCGGATTTCCCAGCTACTCAGGAATTCAGAACTGCATATTTACTCTGGAATGGCCCATGAAATACCGGAACCACTCTGGGATGAATTCGCACAGATTGCTTCACGGACCATTCAGAGAGGCGAATCTAGTCGAGGCTAATAATCAGCCCTGGTTGAAGAATTCCGATGCCCTTGTAGCCTCTTCCTTCTTGACTCAGGAATCTTTGACTAGAGACTGGTAATCCACAGATTGTCGACAACCAGATCCTGGTAGCCAGCCATGTTGGCCTCCGAGCCGCTGCTGCCTTCCAGATCTGGTTGTCTGTCAGTGGAGTAAATGCCGAACCAGGTACCGCCATTCGGATCGCCAGTCAGCTCGAACTCGCATTTGGCAGTGACCCCCAGAGCCTTGTGCAGGGGATGCAGATGCAGGTTCGAGTTCTCACCGGAATACTCGCCTCTTCCTGTTGCCAGGGCGTATATGCCGTCTGATCCGCACTGGTAATCGAACGAGACCCTGTAGTGTCGGCCCGGCGCAAAGGGGACGTTCTGGGGAATGGTCTGGAAGAGGAGAGCGCGTCTTCCAGTCAGACCGTTGACTTTCAGAGACCAGTTACCCTGGAGGACATCATTCATCCTTTTGACCGTCCACCCGGCCTGAGTGAAGGGCTCATGCAGCTGGGCCAGGTGGATTCGGTTGTCTTCCACCCCTTCGGCCCCAGCTACCACAAAGGGCCAGATCCCCTGGACGTTATTCTCGAAGTCACAGGTAAGCTCAATCAGATGACCGTCCTGGTCCAGGCTGATGCCGTCATAGTCGTTCTCGACCAGGCGAATGTCGTCGACATACGCGACACCATCCCCTTCATGCGCCAAGGACAGACAGGTCTGCCCACCCTTAGGCGCCGTGAAGAAGAGATAGGCATTCTGAAAGTAGCTGCTGCCGTCAGTCGTTGGAGCATCGGTGTTGTGAGCATAGGCCTTGACATAGTTTTTGGCAATGCTCGGGCCGCTCATATTGCGAGCCAGCACCCCACCCTGGTCCGCTTCTATACTCAGCTCGACCTGGCCGCCACGGTTGTCAAGCCCTAGATAGAGGGCATACCGTCTACCTGGCACCAGGTTGGTCAGGGGTTGCACAGCACAGACCGAATCCTCAAGCCTGAGCATGGGATTGGCGCACTGGCCCTTGGTGATTGAGGCACGCCCGGGCCCCTTCACGGACCAGACCGACTGGAACAGCCTTTCGCCGCCGTTGAACCCTGCATCCACTAGATGCTCTCCCGACCAGTCCATCTGGACTCCCTGGCCCGCATGCCGGCAGACCAAGTAGGGTGTTCTGGGCTTGGCATCCAGGGTGAGGCTCCCCTGCACCACCGGAATCTCCCTTGACTCCGATCTGCCCTGGTCGGTCAGCCGGTAGACAATGACGGTAGAGGCATCGCGCCACGATTCCGGGAGCTCCCAGGCGGTCGAGCCGCCTGCAGTATTCCAGTGGTAGAGCTTCTGCTCATCTGGATCAAGCAGGTCACCTGTCTTGGCATTCCAGACCCAGGGCAGCAGATACGCCCCTTCGCCGGTTCCAGTTTCAATCCCAGGCTTGTCGGCCTTGGGGTCATTGGCCTTCAGATCGCCGACAAGCACCACGCAGCCATTCAGCCTCATCGTGCGCTCGCGGTAAGCGGGCGATGCCTGCTCATTGGAACCCCTGGAGATGATCAGTCTGTCACCTTGATCATTGACCAGCTCGATCTGTTCGTTCCCCTGATTTTTGGTCGAGTCACGTACTGAATCGACATTGATAGGGTCGTTGTACCAGGCCATGATTCTGAAGTGCTGGATGAACTTGGTCGAGAGGTCGCAGGTGTAGAGGTTATCCATATAGGCATCGAAGTCATTGCGCCCCTGCCAGCCCTCGAAGTCCTTCATGCTGTAGCCGCCCAGGAGCGGGGCGTTGGCTGCGCCTCCGAAGGCTCGGTGATCACCTATCCAGCTGTCTTTCTGGTGGTTGCGCAGAAAGCGCATGACCTGGGAATTCTCACCTTTGTCGCGGGGGGATCCATAGGTCAAATCCAGGGACCAATGCTGGAAGGTGGCGTCATACTCGTTGGCCGAAGCGTACTCCGTGCCAATCCCCCACCCGTTATCGGTCAAAATCTTCGAGAGCTGCCTGGTTTGCCAGGAATCCTCCTCCCCCGAGGTCCCATCGCCCCAGACATCCACGTACACGAAGTCCATCCTGTCACCGACCTCACGGGCGAGTGCGGCGAAGCGCTCCCTCCTGGCACCCGAGGCCAGGTCGTAGATGCCATCGATACCAACGGTCTGATCCAGCCAGTTCCAGCCGTAGCAGAGACCGCCCTTGTCGTCCCTGCGAATCATGTCTTCAGAAAAGGCCTTGGCCTCGGGAAACATCTCGTCCACATTGACATGGACGCCAAACCGGGCCCCATAGGCCTTGCCCCTGTCCATCAAAGCATTCAAGTCCTGGACTCCGCCCATTCGTCGACCGATGTCGTCGTAGTCCGGATGGCCAGAGTCGTGGCCCTCGTTGCCATATCCCTTGAGAAGTATGGACTGACCTAGGCCATCGGTGGCCAGGGCCACCCGCTTGACATTATCCAAGGTTGTCATGAAGGGATTCTGGGCCTGAGAGCCGAAGTTCATGGCTATGCGTCGTGCCACCTGATCCGGGATATCATCAGAACCGTACGGATTGTTCATGATGTGCCTGAAGGCGATGGCACCATCCTGCCAGTTGACCACCCCGTCATCATTCAGGTCTCCGGCCAGAGCCACGGCCATGGCGGGCTTGTCCGTCTCCCCGACCGTATAAGAGCGTCCATGGGAATCCTGGACCACCCGGTTGTATATCCAAGGTGCGCTGGTCAGGCCGAGGACGGTGACTCCGTCCACCTGGTCGCGAACCGCCAGAACCCTGGTGTTCTGCGCACCACCGGTTCCCGTTTTGCTGGCAGTGGTCCCGTCATGTTCGGAGTTGCTCCAGAGGCCGGCACTGAGGCCATCCGCAGAGAGGAAACCATACATGTAGTCCTGCCCAATAGGGTCCTCCTCCATCTGCTCGGTGACCGCCCGGTGTACATCACCACTGATGGAGACGTCCGCAGACATGCGAGCGCCGGTAAACTCCGCATGCGCCTGAGTACTGGCCACGGAAATCAGGCATTGTCCGGGGAAGGCCACCGTCTGGACTAGATGATCGGGGCAGGCCTGGTTCCGGATGGAGATCACTTCGAATCTCAGAGAGGCGTCCTCGACTGAGATACGGATCGCCAAAACCACATCGATCCCCTGACCTGCAGCAATCACATGAAGTCGATATACCAGACTGGTCTCATTCTCCCGCTCCAGCTCCACCCGATCGGGACCCAGCTCAATCTCGATGCCGTTGATGGCCACCAGACGCAGATCCCGGACCTGCCCAAGCATGGTTCTTTCAGCCTGAGGCGTCTTCAACCGATAGTCAATCACCGAAGGAAAGTCGGGCCTGAGGCGCACTTCCATTACTTGAGTACGCAGGGTCTCCCAGGAGTCCGTGGCACCCGGCCTCGCGATCGGCTGGTGTCCGCCCATGATTGTTTCATCCATCGGTCATCCCCTGTCATTGGTGTTATTCATCTACGCCACTACCGGCAACCCAGCCCCCGCAGGAACCCCTCGGTCTGCTCGGGCCGCTTAAAGACTGCGGTGTTGCCCAGGATCCGGGCGCAGACACTGCCGATCTCACTCTTAAGGGCCTCATGTACCTTGTCTGGATCATGCGAACCCTGCAGAGTCTTAGTAATTTCGCCATACTCCAGGCTGAAGTCGGCTACTTGTTCGGGAAGCCCGGTACCTGCCACCAGGGCCTCTTCCAGGCAGGCAAGCTGGCCGAGCAGCCTTCCGGGCAGGACGAAGAGCCCCTGGGCCTCAATCAGGCCAATGGGTTCCTGCTTGACCGGATAGAACTCCGGATGCACATGGAAGATGCCATCAGGAAACTCCGAACTGACACCGTTATTACGCAGGATCAGGCTCATCTCGTAGCCTCGGTCGGTCTTGACCAGGGTGGGCGACAGGGCTGATTGCCGCCCTTCTGATCCCTGGCTGGTGATGTTCAGGTCCGGGTTATCGTAATCCACCCAGGCCTGCCTGATGGTCTCGCTGGCCTCGATAATCTCCTGCCGCAATGGCGAAACCACTCTGACCACGGTCCCCGGCCAGTCCAGAATCTCGATAGGGGTATCAGGATGGCCGTCCAAGTGCAAGGTTCGCCAAGCCCTGGCCTGATGCATAGGCAGGCGCTCTCCTCCGCCCTGATAGTGGTCATGGGCCAGAACGGATCCGCCAATGCGGGGCAGGGCAGCGTTGCAGCCTAGGAAGTAGCCGGGAAAACGGTCCACAAAATCCAGCAGGTTCCCGAAGGTGTCCTGGTCCACGTGCATGGGGGTGTGATCAGCGTTGACACAGATGCCATGCTCGCGAAAGTACCCATAGGGCGAGAACTGCCAGAACCAGTCATGCCCACCCAGAGTCAGGGGGATGGTCCGCAGTGTACGCTTGTCACGCCCGGCGAAGCCCTCATTTTCATGGCAGATTGTGCACTTGGGGTACCCTCCTGCGGTGCTGTTGCCCGCCGCAGCCTTCTTCATATCCTTGAATTCCGGCTTGGCCAGGTTGACGGTGACCACCACGCCCCCGGATGAGAAACGAGGGTTCCTATCCAGGCGGGACTTTTTGATGTAGGTGTTTTTGACGCAATAGTCATAGAACCAGTGCATGGCGGCCATACCACCCTGGGCCCTCTCCACCTGTGTGAAGCGCCACTGCAGATGGGATGGCCTGGAGGACAGGATTCCCATAACCGTATCTGCCATGGAAGGGGCATCATCCTGAGCCATAAGTCCGGCACCCTCCAAAGCCTGTATAAAGGATTCCAGGAGATCATCGACGCCACCAGAGGCGGGATCAGCAGGTCCATCCCCGGAATCGTAGGAGTCCAAGGAGAAAAGCGCCAGTATCTGATTGCGAACCCAGTCGACATCGGACGGGTCCAGGTCCAGACTTGCACAGGCGTACCCGATCAGAGCGTCAAGGCTCCGGTAAACCCGTTTCAGCATCAGCTCCTCACCTCTTCGACCACCTGGGCGGTCATCTCCTGCATTTGGGCATCGTCAGCCTCCATCTCCTCAACCAAGCGCATCTGGGTATGGGTCCGCACCAGATTGTGCTCCGGGTAGGCGGTAGCGAAATAGGTGTCGCCCTGAAGGTAGTCGGTCAGAAAGCGCATGCCGCACTCCAGGGTCATAATCCTGCAGGAAGCCGGGAAGAGGCTCAGCTCCCGGTCCACGGCCTTTCTGGCCACGGCTCCCAGGAACCCTTGAGCATAGGCACGGTAAAGATCGGGGTTGAAATGAACCTTATCCAGATCACGCTCATCCTCCAGGGCTGTCGAGGCGCCGAAACGGATGGAGTCGCCGAAATCGAAGAGCATGGATCCAGGCATGATCGTGTCCAGGTCAATGATGGCCCTGGCCTTACCGGTGGCGGCATCCATCAGGATGTTGTTGAGCTTGGTGTCGTTATGGGTGACCCTGAGTGGAATGGATCCATCGGCCAGCCCTTCCATGATGATCGGGTACTGGTCGGCACGTTCCATATACCAGTCGATCTCGGTTCGGCAGGTGGATGCCCTGTCTTTGATATCTTCCTGAACAGTCCGTTTGAAAGTCTCGAACCGTTTGGGGGTGTCATGGAAGTGGGCGATGGTCTCGGTCAGCTGCGAGGCGTCGAAGAGCGCCAGGGAGTTCTGGAAGCGTCCGAAAGCCTGGCCCGCCTCCTTGAAGACCTCTGGGCTGGGGACCAGATCGTAGGAAATCGTGTTCTCGATGAAGGCATAGACCCGCCAAGCCCCACTTGCCAGCTCGCAGTATGTATTGCCCTCTCTATTGCGGATGATATCCAGAGTCTCCTGGCCCTGCGAGCGCAGGAATTCGGTCACCAACTCGATGTTGCGCATCAGGGAGGCCGTATCAGGGAAAACCGAGGTGTTCATTCGCTGCAAAATGTAACGACGCTTGTCCGTTTGTATTAGATAAGTCTGATTGATGTGCCCGTTTCCATAAGGGGCAATGCTCTCCACACGCCCTTCGATGGGGTAGCGAGCGGCAACCGCGGCCAGCTCCTGATCTTGAACCGTCGTCATAATAGCCCCTTTCCTGCCGAACCTGCCCTTATGCCTGCTGCCAGACCATGGCGCTGGGTTCCAGGACAATATCTCTGACCTGGCCGTCCGCCTGACGAACGCTGGTCTCCTGGGGCTGGTCGGTGTTGTTGACGACGCAGTAGACACCCTCCTGTGGGAAGTAGGCCACCTCACAATGAGGGTTGGTGCAGCTCCAGTCCCCGTACCGGTCCTGTTGCCCACTGGCGTAGAAGAGGATCCGTTCAAGAAGCCTGGCGTTGACGGCCGAATAGGGCAGTCCGGAAAGGTAGACCCCACGGCCTATGCCATACTGGTTGACCGCCAGCTGCACCTGACCCTGGTCGGCCCTGAGCAGGGTGACATCCCCGTTGATGGGGTAGGTGTTCACCACTGGCTCTCCGAAGTCCGCCTTGCCGTCCTCGGGCAGATCGGCGGTGATGAAGTGCTTCTCGGTGACCTTCGGGAAGTACTTGTCTACCGAAAGGGTGTGGAAGCGCTCCTGATCAACGCCGAAAACGTCGGCCAATTGGAAGAAGCGCCCCTCTCTTTCCAGAGCAGTCGGCTGGCCTATGCCGACCAGGGCCCCTCCCCCGTCGACCCAGGATCGCAGGGTCTCCAGCAGGGCAGGATTCTTCCAGACCCCGCCACCACTGAAGGCCGTATCGGCCGGACCACCGGTGATGATCACATCCAGGTCATGATCCACGCCGTGGGCCAGAATGTCGTCGAAGCTGATGAAGCGGACGTTCACCCTCATGCCCGACAGTGCCTCCAGAACCCCGTAGTAGGAGTATGTCTGCTTGTTAGGCAGGGCGTGCGCCACCGTGTAGGCCATCCAAGAACGCATGGCGCCCCAGGAATTCAGCACCGCCACATTGAGCTGGCCCTGTGCCGCCCTCCCCTTGATCCTGTCGTGCAGATCGCGGAACTCGTCTGCGATGCGGGCCACGGTCTGAACGAACTTGGGGAACTTGGCCGCCAGGGATGGGTAGCCGCCGTAGCCCATGCGCGATATGGGGCTGCGCAGGATGGCCCTACGGGCCTTGCGCCAATTGTCCAGCCCCTCGATGCTGGGATCGTTGCCCTCATGGAAGGTATCAGGGAAGAAGTATGGCAGAAAACGACCTTCGGTATAGCGGACCCCTGGAATATCGGAGATCATGCGCAGGGTAGTACCGTCGCCCACGGACCCGACCACAGCATCCAGACCCAGCTTCTCGAAGCCCGGCTTGTAGGGCTCGGTGCCGATCCACTGGTCTCCCAGGAACATCATGGCTTCCTTGCCTGCCTGGTGGGTCATATCGACCATGGTCTTGACATTCTCCCGCACAAAATCCGAGAGGAAATCGATCCAATCACGCTGCGCCCTGCCAGGAATGCAGAAGGAGGAGTTGTAGCTGCCCTTATTGATGAAGTCCTCTGGACGCAGACGGTAACCGTACCGGGTTTCGAAATCGTCCAAGGCCTGGGGGGAGACCGTGCAGGCATATCCGAACCAATCCACCAGCTTCTCCCGGTGGAGCTGGTCGAAGATCAGCGTGAACTGGTAGAAGAAGGTGGTGAACCGGACCACGTCGGTCGCCGGGTTCTCATCCAGCCACTGCCAATAGGCATCCATGACGAACTTTCGGGTGGCAGGGTGGTAGATGTCCAGGGGAATCTCGTGTTCCTTGTCGCCCCAGTCGTTGGTCAGGTGGTTGTACATCTCGACCGGATCCCAGATGATGTAGGCCAGGAAGGACGCCGTGTACTCATGCATGGAGGTGGCCCCGGTCACGCGAACCAAGTCCTGATCCGGATCCAGGCTCCACTCCGACTGGTCCAGGACCCGTCCGGCGGTGCGGTCGATGACCTCCCAGTACCGGTGGGGGTCGGCATCCCTGTTGGGCCTGAGCTGCTGGTCGAAGTAGCGGTCCATCAAGGGAATCTGCACTTGGTCTTCGTGGGCCAGTACGCGCTCAGACATGAGGTAGACCTGCGGGGTCTCGTCCATGTGCTTGCTGATCCACTCGTTGTGGGCGCGAGTAGGGAAGTAGGCGCTGTACACCTTCATCCCTAAGTTCAGCAGCTCCTGGTCCAAACGGGTGCCGTCCGAGTTACGAATGGCATCCGCTCCCCAGAGCTTGGCCAGCTCCTTGGTCTTTTCGGCAAAGTTCTCTTCGCCCGGCAGGGTAAAGCGCCCGGTCGTGGTCATTGAATCGAATCTCCTTGGAATATCTCGTAACGGAATGACTGAAAAACTGTGTGCAGCCGTGGACTCTTACTCCTTGACCGAACCGGCGGTCAGTCCAGCCTGCCAGAACCGCTGCAGGCAGAAGAAGAGGATGATCACCGGCAGAACACCCAGCAGGGACCCCATCATCAGCGCCCCTCGATCGGTAAAGACCGGCAGAGAGACCAGACCATAGAGGCCCAGGGTCACTGGGAAGAGGTTCTCGCTGGAGAGCATCATCAGCGGCAGGAGGAAGTTGTTCCAGGTGGCCACGAAGAGGAAGAGGAAGATCGTGACCATGGCGGGCGCAAGAATCCTGAGCACAATCGTGAAGAAGATCCTGGCCTCACCGGCACCGTCGATCCTGGCCGCCTCCAGAAGCTCGGTAGGTACCGAACTTTGGGCGTATACCCTTCCCAGGAAGAAACCGAAGGGCGAGACCGAGCAGGGGATGATCACTGCCAGCATGGTGTTGCTCAGATGCAGGGCGTTGAAGATGGAGTACTGGGGGATGGTCATCAGCGCCGAGGGCATCAGCAGGGCAGACATGGCGATGGTCATGACGACGCCCCTGCCCCGGAACTGGAACTTGGCTGTGCCATACCCGGCCATGACCGAAACCACCGTGCCGATCAGGGCGGAGACCCCTGAATAGATCAAGGAATTGAAGACCCAGTGCCAGAACTGCGAGTGGGTCCAGCCCAGGAGGATCGAGTAGTTGGTGGCCACCGCCTGGGGAATCTTCTTCAGGTCGACAGCAAACCAGAGGCCGTTGCTGCTGACCAGCTGGGAGGGTGACTTGGTAGAGGCGATGATGGCCCAATAGATGGGAAAGAGGAAGTAGATCAGAGCGAAGACCAGGACCACGATGGTGGTAATCTTGACCACCTTGGTGGGTCTCATGGAGCGAGGCAGCTCATCGGCCTTCTGCTTGAGGAGCTTGTCCTGCTTTTTTGCAAGGCGTGCGGGATTGGCCGAGGTCATGATTCATTCACCTTCCTCTCGATGTATGCGTAGAGGGCGGCAAGGACCCCGGCAATCAGCGCCATGACAATTGCGATGGCTGAAGCCGGACCGTCACCCTTGGGGGTGAGGATGCCCCGTGATGTGTTCATGGCCATCATCATGGGGGTGTAGGAGTTCGATATGCCCTTGTCGACGGTCTGCATGACCTGGGGCTCGTTGAAGAGCTGGATGCTGCCGATGATGGACAGGAGCATGGCCAGGAGGGCGGCCCCCCTGACGTTGGGGAGTTTGATCCTCATGGCGATCTGGAAGCCATTGGCTCCGTCGATTCGAGCAGCCTCGTAGAGGTCACGCGGGATGGCCTGGAGGGCTGCCAGGAAGATCAGCATGTTGTAGCCCGTGAAGGTCCAGGTGGTGATGTTGGCCATGGAGGCGATCAGAGCGTTGGATGCGAAGAAGTTGACGTGTATTCCTATGGCTGCCAGGCCCTTGACGATGGGCGAGAACTGGTCGTTGTAAAGGAACACCCAGATGATGGCCGCGATCGCGCCCGGGATGGCATAGGGAAGGAAGTAGCCCAGCCGATAAGGGGTGACATGCTTGACGATGAAGGAATCCAGAAGCATGGCCAGGGCCAGGGCTGCGATGATCATGACCGGGACCTGGATGACCGTGTAGATCAGGACCCTGCCGATGCCGGTCCAGAAGGCCGCGGAGGTGACTGTAAATCGGAAGTTCTCCAACCCGACGAACTTATTGATCATCTCGCCCCCGCCGTAGGCGCCGCCGCCCGAGGCCACCTGCTGGAAGAAGCTCATATAGACGGCGTAGGCAATGGGGATGATGAAGACAATCGCAAAGAGGATGCAGAAAGGCATCATGAATGCCCAACCCGTCCGTTCGTTGCGTTTGGTGATCTCGGATCTCCTCTTCTTCTGCGCCCCTGCCTCAGCTGCTGTTCGATGGCTCATGTGAAAACCCATCCTCCCGGAACCTATAAGGCGAGCGACCTTCCAGCAGGCGGGGAACACGAGCCACAGACCCGGGTTCCCCAACCTGTTGAGAATTGTCAGGGAAGGCCTCCCTACTGTATCCGCCGAAGAGCGGTTACCGATCAATCCTTGGCGATCGGAAGGCCATAATCCTTCAGTGTGGCAAGGGACGTCTTCTGCGCTGCATCGAAGGCATCGGAGACCTTGGCTTGACCCTTGCCGGCCTTGTCCGCAGCCTCGCCGACGGCGCTGCTCACCGCGGAGAATCCGGGCATGTAGTTGAAGGAACCCATGTTGGCATTGGCCTTAGCGAATTCCGCCATCACGTCCTGCCCGCCGAAGAATTCGGTCCAGGACTGAGGGGTCTTGGCTTTCTCGGTGGAGGCCGCGACAATCAGACCCTGAGAGGTCAGATCAGGCACCTGGGTGTTGAACCAATCCAGGAACTCCATGGCCTCTGCCTTGTGCTTGGTGCCCTTGATGGCTGCAACACCCGAACCGCCGTTGGGTCCGGTCTTCTCGCCGTTCTTGAACCAGTCGCCGATCTGGGTGACCCTCCACTGGCCCTTGCCGGCATCACCGATCCAGTCCATCATGATCGGGGCATTCCAGGCGGCATCAATGGATCCGATGATGGAGCCGTCATGGAAGGCACCAGCGAAGGAGGGGTCGGTGCTGGGGGTCAGATTCATCGCCTTGGCATCGAGCAGCTGCTGGTAGAAGTCGGCCGTGGCCTTGGAGCCGGGCGTATCAACATTGACGACCCACTTGCCGTCCTTGATTTTGTACCAGGGAGATGACGCGCCGGAAAGGGCGGAGAAGGCCATGCCTGCACCATCGGGCTGGTAGGTCATGATGTACTTACCCTGAGCCGCTGCCTTCTTGGCCGATTCGATGAATTCCTCGGCCGTGGTGGGGACCTTAATGCCCAGCTTGTCGAATTCCGTCTTGTTGTAGTAGTAGACCATGGGGCCGGTATCCTGGGGCAGACCGAAGACCTTGCCGTCTACGCTCATAAGCTTGCTGGGACCCTCTGCGAAGTCTTTGGAGTACTTGCCTGCCTCTGCAGTGACATCCTCGACGATGCCCTTGGTATAGACCTCAGGCAACTCAGCGTAGCCTACCTGGGCCAGATCGGGAGCATTACCGGCCTTGACGTCGGTCTCCAGCTTCTTAATCAGGTCGCCGGGGCTGCCGTTGAACTTGGTAGCCTTGACCTGGATGTTCGGGTGATCCTTGTTCCACCTGGCCACGGTGTCCTTGACCATGGTCATGCCCTGCTTGTCGGGAAGACGGTGCAGGTATGTCAGTTCGACCTTGCCGCCCGACTTGGTGTCACCGCTCTTGTTGGCATCGGATCCGCCGGAGGAACCGCACCCGGCCAGTGCCATGCTTAAGGCCGCGACTGCAGCCATGGCCGCCATTATGCGTTTGTTGCTGGTTCTCATCTAGACTCACCCCTTCACAAAAACATCATTGTCTTACCTCGAAGTTCACATTCAGTATAGCAGTACTTATTTGCAAGGATAGTTTATTAATTCAATTATAAGAATTGTAGATTTAGCAAAGCAGTGCTAAACCACGGGATTTTCATTTGATTACCTTCGTTCACAATTGATATCGATCTATTGGATCCAATGCGTTCTAAGCGAGAGTAGTGATTTGCAGTAGCGGCGCTTTCGACGACTTCACCCCATGCCCTATAGGCGAGCGATCCGGCCTTGTCTGAGAATCCATCTATGCTTACCCGTAATTGCAAAGCCACTGAAGAGGTCGCCGAACCTATCAGTAACCGGGATCAGACAGTGCGGTGTCGCCTATTCCCGGCGAAAGGATGTCCGGCCGAAACGGTTCGGATCCGCCCATCCGACCCGTTGGGCCCGGGTCGAACAGGTCCGGGACTGTCGCAACCAGATGTTGCGGAGCGCTATGTGCAGTGTCACAGACAGGCAACCCGCCTGGATTTCGCCTGAGCGGAACCGGCCGGAACCGTCGTCATAGGGCTCTCAGGTCAGTTCGAGGAGAAGAGCAGTCATGGCGACCAGGCAGGGCGGGAAAGACGACCCCTCCGCATCCGACGACCGGGTCCAACGCAACCTCAAGACCCGACACGTCACCATGATCGCCCTGGGCGGCTGCATCGGCACGGGCCTGTTCATGACCTCCGGATCCACTATCGCCAAGGCCGGACCGGGAGGCGCGCTGGTGGCCTACGCGGCCATGGGCCTCATGGTCTACTTCCTGATGACCAGCCTGGGCGAGCTGGCCACCCACCTGCCCACTTCCGGTTCCTTCGCCGCCTACAACGCCCGCTATGTGGATCCGGCCCTGGGCTTCGCCATGGGCTGGAACTACTGGCTGAACTGGGCCATCACCGTGGCTGTGGACATCTCCACCGCCGCCCTGCTGATCCAGTACTGGCTGCCCCACACCCCAGGATGGATATGGAGCCTGCTGGTCCTGGTGGTCATTTTCCTGATCAACGCCCTGACCGTGTCCACCTTTGGCGAGACCGAGTTCTGGCTCTCCCTGATCAAGGTAGTGACAGTGATTGTCTTCCTGGTCATCGGTCTGGCCATGATCTGCGGCATCATGTTCCGCCCGGCCGTGGGCCTGGGCAACTTCACCTACAAGGATGCGCCTTTCGTGGGCGGATTCCCCGCCATTCTCAACGTCTTTTTGATTGCCGGCTTCTCCTTCCAGGGCACCGAGCTGATCGGCGTCACGGCCGGCGAGTCCGAAAACCCCGGCAAGGCGGTACCCAAGGCCATCAATGATGTCTTCTGGAGGATCCTGCTCTTCTATATCCTGTCCATCTTCGTCATCGCCGCGCTGATCCCCTACACCAGCCCCAACCTGCTCAGCTCCGCCCAGGGGGACATCGCCATGTCGCCCTTCACCATGGTCTTCCAGCGGGCGGGTCTGGCCTCGGCGGCCAGCGTCATGAACGCCATCATCCTGACCTCGGTCCTCTCGTCCGCCAACTCAGGGGTCTACGCTTCCACCCGGATGCTCTACGCCCTTGCCAAGGACCATTACGCCCCGGCCTTCTTCGGGCACACCACCCGTCATGGCATCCCCATGGCCTCGCTGGTCGCCACCCTGGTGGTCTCCCTGGCCACCTTTGCCGCCAGCATCTTTGGCCAGCGGATCTACATGTGGCTGGTGGCCGCTTCGGGCCTGACCGGATTCATCGTCTGGATCGGCATCGCTCTGAGCCACTATCGCTTCCGCCGCGCCTGGGTGGTCCAGGGCCACCGGGTTGAGGAGCTGCGCTACCATGCCAAGCTCTTCCCCCTGGGGCCCATCCTGGCCCTGATTCTGTGCATCATCGTCATCGG
Organism: Bifidobacterium sp. W8112; assembly: GCF_016101425.1. Classification (NCBI taxonomy): domain Bacteria; kingdom Bacillati; phylum Actinomycetota; class Actinomycetes; order Bifidobacteriales; family Bifidobacteriaceae; genus Bifidobacterium; species Bifidobacterium sp. W8112. Next base: position 972,475 of record NZ_JACFQN010000001.1, read on the forward strand.
CGGGCAGAACATCGAGGCCTTCGTCAACTGGAACTGGCAGGAGATCGGCGTCACCTACATCAGCGTGCCCCTGGTGCTTGCCCTCTACCTGGGCTACAAGATCCGCTACCATACCCGGATCGTGCCCCTGAAGACGATGGATTTGAGCGGGGATCCGGAATCGCTATGAACAATTGGTCAACTAGCATGACATATTGTGGCCATGGGAGGCGGAAAGCCACACCAGTGGCATAGACTCCCTAATCGTTCGAGGACCGGCTCAAGGACCCGGTCATATGAATCTGTTCCGGCATCCAGCCGGCATATCAGGAATCGCAATTTCAGTACGACCCCGGACTCCCCGGTGCGTCGCCCAGCCAAAAGGAGGAGGATCATGACGCAGAACACCAGCAATGCAGCGTCGAACACCAATCAATCCGACCGGGCCGGGCAAGAGCACCATGGCTACGGCAGCGTCAAGCGCAACCTCAAGACCCGCCACATCTCCATGATCGCCCTGGGCGGCTGCATCGGCACCGGCCTGTTCATGACCTCAGGCTCCACCATCTCCACAGCCGGCCCCGGCGGCGGACTTCTGGCCTACATAGCCATGGGCGTCATGGTCTACTTCCTGATGACCAGCCTGGGCGAGCTGGCCACCCACCTGCCGGTGTCGGGATCCTTCGCCGCCTACAGCGCCCGCTACGTGGATCCGGCCCTGGGCTTTGCCATGGGCTGGGACTACTGGCTGAACTGGACCATCTCGGGTGCCGTGGACATCTCCACCGCCGCCCTGCTGATCCAGTACTGGCTGCCCCACACCCCGGGATGGATCTGGAGCCTGCTGGTCCTGGTCATCGTCTTCCTGATCAACGCCCTGACGGTCTCCGCTTTCGGGGAGACCGAGTTCTGGCTCTCCCTGATCAAGGTGGCCACCATCATCGTCTTCCTGGTCATCGGCATGGCCATGATCTGCGGCATCATGTTCCAGCCGGCGGTCGGCCTGAAGAACTTCACCTACAAGGACGCCCCCTTCGTGGGAGGCTTCCCGGCCATCATGAGCGTCTTCCTGATCGCCGGCTACTCCTTCCAGGGCACAGAGGTGGTGGGCGTAACCGCCGGGGAATCCGAAAACCCCGGCAAGGCGGTCCCCAAGGCCATCAACGACGTCTTCTGGCGGATCCTGCTCTTCTATGTGCTGTCCATCTTCGTCATCGCTGCCCTGATCCCCTACACCAGCCCCAACCTCCTGGGTGCCTCTGACGGGAACATCGCCATGTCGCCCTTCACCCTGGTCTTCCAGCGGGCCGGCCTGGCCTCGGCAGCCAGCGTCATGAACGCAGTGGTGCTGACATCCATCCTTTCGGCCGTCAACACCGGGGCCTACGCCTCCAGCCGCATGCTCTACGGGCTGGCCAAGGACCACTATGCCCCGGCCATCTTCGCCAAGACCACCAAGCGGGGCATCCCCCTGGCAGCTCTGGTAGCCACGGTCTGCATGTCCCTGGCCACCTTCGCCTCCAGCATCTTCGGCCAGTCTTTCTACATGTGGCTGGTGACCGCCACTGGACTGACCGGGTTCATCGCCTGGATCGGCATCGCCCTGAGCCACTTCCGCTTCCGGAGGGCCTTCAAGCTCCAGGGACACGACCTGAGCGAACTCAAGTACCACTCCAAGATCTACCCGCTGGGCCCGATCCTGGCCATGGTGCTCTGCGTCATCGTCATCGCCGGACAGGACATCCCCTCCCTGCTCAGCCTGAACTGGTCGCACATGGCCATGACCTACTTCAGCGTGGTGCTGGTCCTGGTCCTCTATCTGGGCTTCAAGTTCGTCAACCACACCAAGATCGTGCGCCTCAAGGACATGGACGTGTCCGGCGCCGAATCCGCCCGCTGAAGCAGAAGGTGCCCCGCAGATGATCTGTTCCATCTACGGGGCACCATCAGGCCAAGCCCAAGCCTAGGTCAATGACGATGACATCGACTTTCTGACCGGAATGGCCACCATCAAGGCCAGCGAAACCATGAGCAAGGCCGCCAGACTCACTCCGACGACATCCGTCCCGGTGGAGGACAAACCACCGCCCCCGACTGATGCATCACGGCCAGGGTCGTGACGACCATGCCCACTGACATCGGCAGAGATCAGACTGGTGCCTTGTCCCAGACTGCCGCCCTGCATCCCATTTCCGTCCGGTCTGCTGAGGGGAACCAGGGCCTTGATAGCCTCCTGAAGACCCTTCAGTGCCTGATCAACTGCAGCCTGGTCGGCATTGGGATCGTCATAGACAGCCTGTGCCTGCGTTCGAGCCGCAGCGAAAGCCAGCCAGGAACCGGACTCATATTTGCCCTGGTCCAAACCATCGGCCTTCTTCAAGGCAGCTGAAAGACCGGATTTGTCGACCTTGACCACGGAATCAACCACCTTGACCCGGACTTTCACATCAGGGTGGGCGAGCTCTTCATTCGCATCCATGTCCAGCACCGGCAGGCCATCCGCTGCCCAATGGACCCGGCGCACGAAGGTATCCCGCCCGGAATAGTTGCGGTAGCCATCCGTCTTGTTGGCGTATGCGTGGAAGACGTAGATCTGATTGCCGTCCTCATCCTCGCTCCACATGCCATGGCCGGTGCCCAGCTGCCACCTTCCGTTGAAAATGCCTGAATTCTGGATGGGGTAGTTCAGATTGCTCCAACTGGCTGGATCGGTCAGGTCGGTATTGCCTGATCCGTCGGCCACAGCCATGCCGGTGGTGTAGGTCTTGCCGACCGAGGAACCGGAATACATCAGATAGAGCTTGCCCTGGTGCAGGGTTACATTGGGCCCCTCGGCGATTGTGGCGTTCCATGCGTAATCCGGGGCGACGATCCTCACCGGGTCGGTGGTGACGTGAGCAGGGTCGGCAGGATTCATCCTGGCCAAATAGGTGGCGCCCAACTGCTGCCAGACATAATAGGATTGTCCCTTCTGATCCTGGAAGTAGCTCATATCCAAGGACATGCCGACACTTCCATCAGCGGCAAGGGCCAGAGGGCGCCCGTCGGAACGAGTCACGTCTCGCGGCCGCTCCCAGTTGGAAGCGACGGTCGGGTCGAGGTCATGACCTCCGGCATCCTGCTTGAGCTGCATATAAACCGCCTTGCCATTGGTCCACTGGTTTCCGTATCCAGCCATGAACAGGACTGTCAGCCTGCCATTGATCTCGTGAATCTCAGGCGCCCAGAAGCTGTGCATGATCGGCTGCCCCTCTGCATCGAGATCCCCAGCCTTAAGGATGATATGCTCCTTGGCGTTGTACCCGTTGGCATCAATCAACCCGGAATCCTGGCCAGGGGTGTCAGCCAGATCGGCAATGGCATCGGCCATCCGCAGAGGCATATGGGGACTGCCATGCTGCCAGGTGCAGTCCCCTTCAATGTCATTGGTGGCGATCATGAGGTACTTGGTGTCCACCCGTTCGTGGCCGTCCACCTGCCGCTTCCACTGCCACTTGTAGATGGAGGGATCGGCACGCTCCTCGGCGAAAGGAACCTTGTAGGAGGTCTGGCCGATGGTGCCGGCGACCTCATATTCCCCGACTTTGTCCAAGTCAAGATGGGAGGTATCCCAGTCTCTGATGGGCAGCGAACCCGTGGAACCGTCGGAATAGGTCAGTCGAGCGGTTTTCGGCAGCTTCAATCCGTCAGCCGAACTCCCTTTGGTCACGGTGATGTCCTTGAAACCATCCACGCCGGTGTTGGTCAGACGGCCGAATCGGGTTTGCAGGGCCTTGACACGGTCCTGGTCAATAACGATGGACGAACCGTGGCGATAATCATCAATACCTTGAACCTCTGACGCCGGTTGACTGCCGCCGACCGTGGCGAACCGCCCGACATGGACAGGCCCATGCACGGAATCCTTGTCCTTGAGCTCAGCAAAGCTGGTGTACTTGGGCACTCCGTTGTCATCATACCACCCGATCATGGTGGTCTTGGATGCCGTATCGTAGACCCCATAGGGGCTGTTGACCCCGTTGGTTTCGCCCAGGTCAACCAGGCCTGCGGAGTTCGGGCTCTCCTCATAGGCAAGCAAGTCAGCGGACCGGGCAAAGAGCAGGCGGCCAGGACTGTCCGGCACATCCGTCCCCCGATTGGTGCGCACGGAGAGGATCCCGTAGGACCCGTCCCCCATCATGAAAATCGAGGGATCCTTGAGGCTGCGCGCGTAGTCCCTGGTGTTCTGGTTGACGGGCTGCGAGGCGTAGCCCAGCGGGAAGAAGATGCCATAGTTGCCGTTGTAAGGCTGGTACCGCCCCGAAGCTTCGTCCTTGAGGGCCAGATGCATGCTGTGTGCGATATCGCCGTTGTTGGCTGTATCCGCCGAGGTCGCATTACGGTCGTAGGCAAGGAGGGTGCTGGCCTTCGACTTGGGAAGGACCTTCACCTCGAAGTCTTTGACAATGGGGTCGGCAACCCCCGCGGCGGCGATTCTGGCAGTGATCCGTCCAGAGACAGGCTTGTCGCCAGCTATGGAAACCAGTCCCCCATCTTGGATGGAGATGCCGGAAGCGGCCTGAAGCTGCAGGGTCGTATCATCCGGAGCCACAGGAAGCTTGGTGCCCGAGGCGATCAGGGGCGGGATGACGTAACCGTCAGCCGCCTCCTGCAGCCTTTGGGCCTTGGTCTTCGTGCTCGGTTTGACAGTGATGCGGTAGCTCTTGCTGCCGGTCAATCCACGCACTGTGGTGGTAGCCGTCATGGTCACCGTTTGATCCTGAGCGCCGGAGGGCGGCTGGTTGACCATACCCTTATCGGTGATAACCGAAGGATCCGATGAGGACCAGGTTACCGTGCCGCCTGCTGTGGGCAGAGCCAGGTAGTCGCCGTCCACACTCTGGTCATGGAAGCCCAGGGCATCGATGCATCCGTCCACCAGTTCGCTCCTGTGGATGTTGGCGTCGACAGTGCTGATGCTCCTGACCTGTCCAGCGTCCAAGGCCCTGCCGTAGACGCGGAAGTTGGCCACCTGGCCCTTGAAATTCACATCCTTCCAAGGCGAATGACCGATGGTGTTGAGGCTCTGGTCGCCAATGTCGGCAGTGGTGACGGGAACCTTGCCAGAGGCGACCTCCTCGCCATCGACGTAGAGCCTGGCCATGCCGTCCGACCCGTCCAAGGTGGCCGTCACCGACATCCACTGGTCGGCCCGGACCGCGCAGGAGCCCGACTGGACCAGATGCTCGATCCCCTTCGCCTTGATGCCCACCAGGGGCTGGCGTCCGAAGGCGCAGTTGAGGGAACTGAACAGGTATTCCTGGTTGGAGGCGTTGCCGATGTTCCACATGAAGTGGAAGCTCTTGAGCATGTCGGGATCCGCCTTGACCTCCATCTGGACGGTAGCGGAGGACTTGTCTGAAAGCAGATCCGCAGGCAGCCGAACCCAGCTGCCCCCTCCGCTCCACTCCCCACCGGAAAGAACCAGGGATTGATCCTTCCACAGATCGTCTCCCGGGTTCTGCACCTGGGCCTCGCCAAAGGCGCTGCCAGGGGCGGTATTGGCGACCGTGTGCCCGTCCGACGGCTTGCTGGCGAAGGAGTACTCGGCCAGCAAATCGTCGGTGGGCAGGCTCTCAACAGCGCTTGCTGCTGCAGGAATGAAAGCCAACCCGGCCAAGGCGGTCGGAATCGCCATCATCCAGGCGATCATTCTTCCACATCGTTTCACTTCTGCTCATCTCCATCCATAGCTGATGCCGGCCCCTGTCGACGGACTAGGAACCTGCAGACGGCAATGAGAACCAGCCCCAGGCTTGCTGCCAGCAGGAGACCTGGAACCTTCGACAGGTCCACACCTGTGGCGGAGAGGGAGGGGCGGGCCTGTGCATGCGGGTTCACCGTGCCGGATGAATTGCCGGATGATGAAAGCCCCGGTTTCTGGGCGTTGTCCTTGTCGGGCGCAGGCTGGGCGCTGCGAATCTGGGTCAGTTTGACCTGGTAGGTCCTTGTGGTGGCCTTATCCGCTGCTGTGACCTTGATCGTCAGCATCCTTTCAGCTGATCCAGGAGAGTCCAAGGTCAAGGCGACAGTAGCTTGATCATCCGTGGCGAGAGCGGCGATGTCGGCTTCAGCCAGTCCAGGCAGGTCGGCGAGCGCCAGCGTGGCAGTACCCGCCAAGGCCTGCGCCAGGTCCACTGGTTGGCCGGCCACGGTCAGAGACTTGAGGCTGGCGTCATTGGAGAGAACCTTGACCGTGACCTCCACGGGCATCCGAGAAGCATCCGCAGCGATTCCGCTTACCCGGAAGGCTCCGGGGTGGCTGTATGCGGACGGATCCACGGCATCCCAAGCCACCTTCACCTGCTCCTTGCTTCCGTCAGCCTTGGTCAGCTCCACCTTGGCAGGAAGGTTCGGCGTGGGATCCTGACCGACCTTCGTCTCTACAGACATGGCCGGAACCGAGACGACCGCCACATGGGGCGCATAGGCCTCCAGGACCTTCTGATACTGAGCCCTGGTCACTGGCAGGACAGTGCCATGCCGTGGTTTGCCGCCGTCCGTATTGGTCGGGAAGTTGGCCTCGGGCATCTTGTCGCCGATCACCTTCCACTGGTCGGCCTTGGATATATTGTTCGTGGCCATCGGCACATAGTGGTTGGGGCCGCCATGGTAATCGGGCTGATCGGCAAAGAGGTAGTACTGGTATCCGTTGACGTCCCCGTCGTTCGCCCGGAAAAGGGATGGGCCTTCTCCGGCGCTGAAAGTACCGCCGTAGCCGTTGGCCTGCCCGCCGCCGATGCGCTCCCCGACCAGAGACCAGCCGCTGGCATCACTGGATGTGGCAGTGGGATAGGATCCGGCAACCTTGGCCAGAAGATCCTTGGACTTCTCCTGACGCAGCGTCATGGTCTTCTCGTCCTTGTAGACGCGATAGTAGAGGCCGTCCTTCTTCTGCACGGTGGCATCGATGGATCCCGAGCCGGGCTGACCCCTGCGGTCTACATCGATCCAGACCTGGGGCTTGGAGAAGTTGATGAAATCGTCGGTGGTGACATACATCATCCGGTTGTAAGTCAGCGCGGTCCTTTCAGCCGGATCGGTGCCTGGATACAGGTTGGAGGCCCAGTAGACCACGTACTTGCCGATCTCAGCGTCGTAATAGGCCTCAGGCGCCCAAGTATTCCCGGCATAGTCGGTGCTCACCTTGACATGCCGCTCCTGGGACCAGTGGGTCAGATCATCCGACTCCCAGATCTCGATGTATTTGGATCCGTTGGCCTGGGCACCCATGAAACCGCTCAGGCCTCCGGGCGCATTGGGACGTCCGGATATCTTCAAATCGGTGGCCAGCATGTAGAACTTGTCGCCATCCTTGGACCTCATGATGAAGGGATCGCGAAGTCCCTGCTCGCCCTTGCTTGAGGTGAAGAGGGGCGAACCGTTGTTCAGCGTGTTCCAGTCCAAGGCATTGTTGCCCTTGGATGCAGCCAGGCTGATCTTCTCGCCACCGACGCCCTCGCCAGTGAAGAATGCCCAGACATAGGCCTGATCCTTGGAGTTGTCGGCAGGCATGGGCTGCACCTTAAGGGTGAACTCCTTGACCAGCCTGCTGTCACCATGCCTGACCTCCAAACTCAAGACCACGGTTGCAGCCGGCTTGCCAGCGGCGGGACGGTTGACCTTCACAGTCTTGGAAGAGCCGTTGACGCCATCAACGATCACCGCGCCGACCGTTCCAGGATCCTTGACGGACCAGGTGAAGGAGGAACCGTGCTCCCCAACTGTAGGAATGGAGACATTGGTTCGCACATCGTCGGCATTCTCGATGCCCACGGCATCCAGATCAGCCTGCGCCTGCTCCTGATCGCTCAGAAGATGGGGAACCAAAACCTGATAGGCCTTGGTGCGAGTGACCCCGTTCAGGCTGAAAGTGGCCGTCAGGGTCACCTTCGCATCCGGCTGCCCGGAAGCAGGCCTGTTGACAGTGACTGTCCCGTCACCAGCCACTGCCAGGGCCGGTGAATCGGATGCCCAGTCCAGATGCACGCCCGAGAGGTCCGTGGGGAGGGTGAAGTTCTCACTCGCCTGAGCAGGGACTGCTACCGTCGGCATGATCTTCTCCAAGGCCTGGCTGGTATAGAGCCCCTTGACCCCAGCGGAATCCATGGCCTGATCGTAGATGGCGTAATCATCGACCTCGATCCTGCTCTTGGGATCGGGATAGGAGGATTTGCCCAAGTAGGCGACCAGATCCCCGTAATTGCCGAGGCCACCTTGAGGTATGGAGTAGGTGGAAGAACCCAGCGGAGCGCCATTGAGATAGGAGCTCATCTTTCCTGTGGAGCCGCTGATGACCGTGGTGTACAAGGCCATGTCGTCAGTGGATTTGGAGCCTGATGAGGGAGCCCCGGTGGATCCTGGACCCACTTCGGTGCCCCATGGGGATTTGTTGGGCTGATTGGCGGTGGCCGTGGTCATTACCGCCTTGACCCGCCCCGCAGGGTTGGATGGGTTGAGCAGGAAATACCCTTTGGCGGTATCTGCGTTCCCTATGTAGGCCGCTGAAGTGTTCATGGAGCCGGAATTATTCTTCAGCCAGATCGAAACGGTAAGGTCCTGCTTATCCTTCAAGGCACTGGTAGGAATGACTACGTCCTGGGTGCCGGTCAGCACGAGGCGGCCGTCCTTGACGGAAGCATCGCCTTCCAGAGTGGCGTCACTGTGACCGTCAGAGCCCTCGTTGGCTATGGTCCGGCCGCTGGGGGCAACGTCGAAGGAGTAATGGATCAGCGGTTTCTCTGTCTCCTCACCCGATGCGACAAGGGGCAGCAGCGACCCCGATGCCAGTGTTGCACACCCTAGGAGCAGCCCCAGGGCTTTCTTTCCATGTCCGTTCATTAACGGGCCTCTTCCTGTGTAATGCCACCACATCATTGCGGTGGCTCTTGAATGCTCCCGGAACAGCTGGCTCCAGGAGCCTCTTGTCTTGGACTGCCGACGCCGGCCGTTCCTCGAAAAACCCATAGGGACAGCCGGCCAGAGCAGTCAGTGCCTGGATGCCGACCTATACCGGGCCGATCGCAACCAGCAGATTGCCAGGACTGCGCATGCGAGCGCAGCCAAGGCAATGACGCCAACGGATGCACCTGTTCGAGAAAGCCCCGGATCCGGTGAAACCGACCCAGCACCTCCTGCCTTGGCTTGCTCAATGGGAGATGTCTGGGAGAGGTGGGTATCCGACGTGCCAGGCACGCCAATGTCTGCAGCCTTGGCGACAAGCCCGGTCACCTTGGTGGAGGATGGCTTGACCAGTTTGTCGGTGTACCCCAGATAATCGACTCTGATATCTCCGGAGACCTCATCCGGCACAGTCAGCGTCGCCTTCCCATCGGCCCCCAGTTTCACATCGGTCGTCCAGGACTGACTCAGCCTTGATGCCGGACTTTGCGTGATGCTCACGGTGCCAGCCACATCGCCCTGGTCTTCGGCCTTGACGGTCACGCTCAGCTTGCGGCTGTCCGAGGCATAATCAGCCTGGGTTGTGGAGGCGACCGGTTCCAGATGCGAGGGGTTGGCTGTGGTGTACCTATGCATGGCTTCCAGAACATTCCGAGGCACGGCAACGAAAGCCCCATGCCTCTTCGGGGTGGGCATGCCGTCATCCGTGACATACCCGGTGACGCCCTTGCCCGGCTTCTTCTGAGTAAACCATCCCGGCGTCTGCGAAAGCCTGTGGGACCAGTCGGTGCGGCTCAGATCCGTCTTGCTGGTCATAAAGGGTTGATATCCACCGGAATCAGCCATGATGACCATGGCGTCACCGGCTTCGTTCTGGTTGACGTCATCCTTGTTCAGAGCTATGGATTCCGGTCCCTCAAAGGGGAGCAGCCGTTGGTCGAGCAACCGCCAGGTGCGCGTCTCATCAGCATCAGGGTCCGAGCTTGCCGTGGCGCAGGTCAGGCACTTCGAGCGTTCCAGGAAGGTGGACTTGCCATCCACCACGTAGGATCCTGCGGCACCGTTCTCTTCGTTTTTGGTCATTCGGTAGTAGTAGCTGCCGATTTTGAAAACCGTGGAGTCAATGCGCGAGTATCCGGTGTCCTGCCAGTCCTTGGCGGGGGTGAAGGTTTTGAAGTCCCGGGTGATGGCATAGCGCACGATGTTGTACGGGGAACCCTTCTTCCCGGTGACGGCTGTCGAGCGTGAGCCGTCGGTATAGGCCCGTGAGGAGAAGAAGACCACATAGGCGTTCAGCGCGTCATCCCAGAATGCCTCAGGAGCCCAGGTCATCCCCTGGTTGGGGGAGTTGACGACGATGCCTGCATCCGAACCGTCATCGGCGTTGGTCCGCGTCCAATTGACCATGTCCTTGGATTTCCAGGCTTCGATCTTCAGCGAGCCATATTGCTGGTTCTGGCCCCAGCCCTGGCGCGAGACCTTCAGATCGGTGGCGATCATATAGTATTCGTCGCCATCATGCGAGCGCAGCACGTATGGATCGCGCAAGCCGGTGGTGTCTGTCTTGGAAGTGATGACGGGGTCGCCATTGTTGATGGGGCTGAAGGAGAAGAAGTCATTGCGCTCGGTGGAGGTCGCCGATTCATAGAGGGCCTCGCCGATCTTTCCTCCGGTCTTGTCAGCGTCAGAGAGAAAAGTGACCGCGGCGTACCCGACATTGGGCGCAGACCTCGGCTTCTCCTTGACCACGACATCGACGCTGCGCGATACAGTGCGCCCATTGCCCGTCTTGGCGGTGGCCGTCAGGCTGACCTTCTTGGCATCACCCTGCCCATAAGAGGGTCGGGTGACGATGCCGGCGCCCCGATAGGGGTCGGATGCCCCATTGGCCGGTGCCTGGTAATTGCTGTCCGTCGGAGTGATGCGACCAGGGTCGGAAGAAGTCCAGGTGACGTCAACATCATATCTGGGTCCCTTGGCCAGCAAAGGCAGGTTCCCTGTCGCCTGAGAGGGAACCCCGGCGATCAGAGCATCCACATCATCTTGGGCAGCCGTTTCCGGATCCAAGGGTTTGACGGTTACGTCGACTGAACTGACCAGTCCGCCAGCCCGGCTGGTGGCGGTGATGGTGCTGGTTCCAGCCTTCACAGCCTTGACCTTGCCCTTGGCATCGACTGTAGCTGCAGAGGGATTGGACGAGGCCCAGCTCACCTCCTTGCTGATGGCACTCTCAGGCGTGGTTGTTGCGGTCAGCTGCCGCTCATCATTCTCCATCAAGGCCAGGGATCCGTTCACCAGGCCGGTTCCGGTCACGGTTAGCCCAGTCGGCATGACCAGATCGGCCCCCTTGTAGATCTTCAGGTCATCAATGGCGCCATTCCAGTACGCATCGCCCTGATAGAAGGATTTGCCGATGAAGGTGGTGGAACCCCCCAGATCAGAGAGCTTGATACCGGTCTTGGTCTTGATTCCCACCAACTTGTTGTCCCTGAGCAGGGCCATGGAATCATCCTTGATGATGATTCGGAAGTCATGCCAGATTCCGTCATTGTCGTCGAGCTGCTCCTTGAAGGAGGGCTCATTGTGCCAGCCATTGTCCGCAACAGCCAATTTGGCGCTGGTTTTGCTCAGATAGAAGAAAAGGTAATGTGAGGCATCCTTGCCGATAGCCAGCGAGAAATAATTGCCATCGTCAGCATGCCTCGACTTGGCAGCGAAGTCGATGGTCGCCTCGTTGCCTATTGACCCGAAGATTTCCGAAGGCAGCTCAGCATATTGAACGTTTTTTGAAGCATCTGACTGACCGTTCTGCAGATTCAGCGCCTCGTTTCCGTTTCGGTCTCCGAAGGCCCCGATGGATGCCCCGCCGTGAAGAGTCATGGCATAGCCATTGACTGAATCCGACAAGTTTCCCTGACTAAAGTCATAGGAGGCAACCGGGGTCAGCGAGCTGGCTTCCTGCCCTTTTGTCTCAGGCCGCTCAAGGGCGTATGCCGTACCTCCTGCGAAGGACAGCAACATCGGCAGGGTCGCAATGACCGACACCAATGCTTTCATTTTTTTCATGCGCTCCACCACCTTTGGCTCATCGGGATATCGCAATCCCGCCTGCGGTGTCATGCCGACTGCGGCTTGGCTTCGATGACTGCCCTGAGTCGGCACGACAAGTATTCATAGATGGGTCATGACCCATAATTGATCATCACGTCAGCACCTATGCCAAAATCCATTCTGACATCTGCTATCAGCCGCTGTCCCTGAAAAGGATAACGATTCAATAACAATAGATTCTCAGCATTGGCAGGAACGAATAACGGGCATCTCATTACCGTACGGATTGACGAACCATGCAGCCCAGGCTCAACGCTGAACCCTGATGCCTCAAATAAGAAAAAAAAAAATCGCCGCAGACCAGATTCGCATCGAATACTGGTCTGCGGCGATGCCAAGGAAATGGCAGCTGATGCTCAGAACCTAGAGGTCACTGCACCTGGGAACGGGCGATCTTGCCGGTGAAGGACTGGGCCTCGTCGGCATCCTTGACGTCCTTGTTCCAAGAGAACATGGCGCGCAGCTTGGGACCGACCTCCTCGATCTTCTCGTGGGAGTACTTCTCCTGGAGCTCCTTGAACTTGGGGGCGCCGGCATCCTGGTCGTCAATGAACTCCTTGGCGAAGGAGCCGTCCTGAATGCGCTGCAGCTGGTGACGCATCCTGTCCTTGGTGGACTCGTCCACCACGGTGGAGGTGAAATCGCCGTACTGGGCGGTGTCGGAGCAGGACCAACGGGCCTTGTTCAGACCACCCTCGTTCATCAGGTCGACCAGCATCTTGAGCTCGTGGCAGACCTCGAAGTAGGCGATCTCCGGCTGGTAGCCAGCCTCGGTCAGCACCTCGAAGCCAGCCTCAACCAGGTGGTTGACGCCGCCCATGAGCACATCCTGCTCGCCGAAGAGGTCGGTCTCGGTCTCTTCCTTGAAGGTGGTCTTGATGGCGCCGGCGCGCAGAGCGCCCAGAGCCTTGGCATAGGCCAGGGTGATGTCCCAGGCGTCGCCGCGCGGATCCTGCTCCACGGCCACGACCACGGGCACGCCACGGCCAGCGACATACTCACGACGGACGATATGGCCCGGGCCCTTGGGGGCCACCATGAAGACCGGGTGGTCAGCGCTGGGCTTGATGTAGCCGTAATGGATGTTGAACCCGTGGGCGAAGGCGACTGCCGCACCCTCCTTGATGTTGGGCTCGATGTCATCCCGCCAGATGTTGCGCTGGTACTGGTCGGGGGCCAGGATCATAACGATGTCGGCCTCTTTGGTGGCCTCGGGCACGGTCTTGACCTCCAGACCCTGCTCCTTGGCGAAGGGCACCGACTTGGAGTTGGCGCGCAGGCCGACCACAACGTCCACACCGGAATCACGCAGGTTCAGCGCATGAGCATGTCCCTGAGAACCGTAGCCGATGATGGCCACCTTCTTGCCATCCAGAACCGAAAGGTCCCCATCCTTCTCATACCAGATCTGTGCTGCCATTATCTACACTCCTTTATGTGCGGTTACAACCGCTTCACGCATAATTGTTCTACGACTTGATTCCAGTCAGTGGATGCTATTCATCGATCCCAACGCAGGATTTTGTCCGTCTGCCGAAATCGAACTGCCTGATGCACCTTCTGTGCATTCAACCATACTCGTGACATGGCTGGCATAAGTTCCACGACTCATTGTTCGGACGAAAAGCGGCTATCAGCCGCTCCGATACGCGTCATCTCCTTTCCGACAATCAATTGGTCAACATTCACGACACGAACAGGTATGGCCTCATCAGCTAACTTGAATCTCGCCATCGGCAGGATGTTGAATCTTATTGTCGGAAAATCGCGATTACGGATCCTGCCTACGCTGACAGGATCCGAGTCTGCGTCGAATCAGCTCATCAGCGAAGACGAGCTAATAATTCGCAGCAATACCAAGAAGCAATTGAACTGTGCAGTCATCGCTGAAAGCCTCCTCTCCATTTGTTTCGCATCAATCAGCTCCCCGCAGGAGCCAAGTACTGGCACCATATCGCCATTACAGAGCGGAGCGCCGGACGGGTTCACAATATGGACTATTCACTTTCGCTTGCGAGCAATTGGACAAAATGACGCACAATTTTCCGCACTACTTTTGACCATCAAGCAACTCCGGACCAGCTGGGAATACGCCTACCTTGAAGCCGCTCTGACATAACGTGACGAAAAATCAATCTCAGCCCCCCCCCCATGCCAGGAAAAGGGCTAAAAGGATTACTCGCCCAGATCTGTCAACAAATCACGACATAGGTGCGAACCCTGAGCATCCGACCAGACCAAGGTGGCGAGAGAGGGATCGTCGCCTGACGATTGGGGGTTGACACTTCTGCCGTTTTTCCCTACTGTCTCCGTCCGGTCACGCAGAGCCGGGAAGGTGCCGACAGCGGCGGATGGGCAGAAGATCAGTTCAGCCTTACTGGTCTTCCCCTGCCAGACAAGATGAAGCACGCTACGCGCCGCATCGATTTGATAAGAGAATGTGCCATTGAAGGCATCCAGCTTATTGCGCAATCGACAGAGAGCGTTCAAGGAGCGAACGACCGGCCTAGTCAGATTCCGCTTAATCTCCTCTTCGGTGTAATAGTGCCTATTGATATCTCGTCCATTGCGGGTTCTCGCTAGCAGATCCATGTCATTGGCGCCGGCCAGCGCCCCGACATAATAAACCTGAGGCACCCCCGGAAGGAAGAGCTGAACGGCTCTTGCAGCCAGGTAGGCCCTGTCATGGCAAGCCAATGCCGAGTAATAGGTCGTATTGATTTGATACAGGTCCAGGTTGCTGGCAGCAGCTCCAGTAGCAGCTTCCGATTGGCCGTGAGTGTTACAGTGAATTATCCGGACCAGTTGGTCCACGGCCGCATCATCCACGAGCCCTTTCAGGGAACGGTCCATCTGGTCAGCGCCGATATCTATCACTCCGATCCCATCATGGGTGTCCAGGACAGTGACCGCATTGATTGGTCTGACCTCGATCCAATGGACCAGTGCCGCAATATCTCCGGTGAAGATCGAATGCAGCAGCAGAGGCGGCAGGGCGAAATCGTAAACCCTGTCGACTTTAGAGGCTATATCAATCTGCTTGCGATAATTGGAGTGGACCTCAATCAAAGTCTCCAAACCCCGAGTGGCAGCTTCCTGCTTGATACGAGTGATGAGGTTGAAAGTCTTGGGCGTCATAAAACAACTGGTGCCCGCCTGCTTGGCTCCGTATCCGACGGCGTCCAAACGGATGTAGCTGACATTGCTGGCCGCCAAACGATCAAGTATAGATGTCAGATACGCCCATCCCTGGGACGAATCGGTATCGATGTCAACTTGCTGTGGAGTAAAAGTAGTCCAGACCAGCCGGGTTTCACCTGCCCAGGTATAGTGGGTGAAAGGCAGGCCCGGGCGCGGCCGATATATGCGTGCCAGATCTTCTTCGTCAGCCCCATCAGGAAAGACTGAAGACATGGTCAAGAACATCGAATAATACGGGCTCGCCTTCCCCTTGGCCATGACCTCCCGGAACTGCTCGGACTTCGAGGACATGTGATTGACAATAGCGTCAACCATAATTTTGTGCGATCGGCTCAGCTCCGCTATATCGTCCCAAGTGCCTAGCCTTGGATCCACCTGACGATGGTCAATGGGATCGAAGCCTGCATCAGTACCATCGTAGGGGGTGAAAAAGGGCAGGATGTGGACTCCCTGATACACGCCGTCAAAATACGTACGCAACACTCTGGTCAAGGAGGCCAGGGTATCGCCTCCAAACCTGTTTGCATATGTAATGAGTTGAACCTTGTTGTCCATCCGTCCTCCTGAGCTCGGCAACCAACAGTGTTACCTAATCGTTTAGATAAGCCTAATATAGTATGCAGTGAGTACTTTGCATCTCTGCTCCGGAAACGATCGTTGATTCTGGGACGAAGGTGGAAATAATATGCTTGCCATTTTCGCTCGGACTACTGGAGGATTCATGAGCAGACAAGCCACAATCAAGGATGTGGCTCGGGAAGCGGGCGTGTCGACCTTCACAGTATCCAAAGCCCTGCGTAATCAGCCTCATGTCGCCCCTGAAACCCGCAAAAGGGTGTTGAGGGCTGCGGCCAGGCTCAATTACTCAGCGTCGAAATCAGCTGCCGCACTGGTCAGTGGAAAGACCAAAAGAGTCGCCCTGCTGATAGGAGAACAGATAACCGGTTGGTTCAATGGGAACATTCAGGAAGGCGTCTATGATGTGCTGAGCACCCATGGCTACGATCTGCTCATCTACCGAGCCGGAACAAGTGAGGAGCGCGCCGCTTTCTTCAGGAATCTTCCCGCCAAGCGCAACGCCGATGCCATTATCGTGGTCTCTTTCACTCTGGCGCAAAAGGAGACCAAGGCCCTTCAAGAATTGGACATGCCCATCGTCGCGATCCACTCAGGTGCCACATCGTTCAGTCAGGGATCCATCCGTATAGACGATTGCGAATCCGAAATTGAAGCAGTGCAACACTTGGCATCACTGGGCCATACAAGGTTCTGCTTTCTCGACAGATTCAACCCTTTGCCTGAGTACTCCTGGGGCGCCAACCAGCGCATTATCGGTTACAAGAAAGCCATCGACCGCTACCACTTGGTAGACTGCGGAGTACTCACCATGGATCCGGACAGGGAGCATCCTGCCAGGACAGCAGCGGATCGGATCGCCTCCATGACACCAGCCCCCACGGCCATCTGCGCCTGGTCTGACGATTGCGCCTTGGCTCTTCTGTCTGAACTGCGCCAGGCTGAGATCAGGGTGCCCGACGTCGTCTCGATCATGGGATTCGACTCCTCGGATGTGGCCGCTCTGGCCGGCTTGTCTTCAGTAGCCCAGCCGGCCAGAGACATAGGAGCCGAGGCCGCCAGAAAGGCCCTGCAGCTCATCAACGGCTCACCCTTAACCGAACCGCACACACAGGTCAAGACTCATATCATCGACAGAGCCACCACCGGTCCGGCTCCTAGGGACGAGGGACGTTGAGCATACCTGTCCTGGCGACCTGACCCAGCCAAGTCAAAGAAGGCTTGGGAGTTCGCTTGAATGTCTTGCGGTCCACGCTGATAAGACCAAATGTTGGATCGTATGAACCCCACTCATAGTTGTCGAGCAATGACCAGTGAAGATAACCCAAAACATCAATCCCCAGGTCCATGGCTTTCTT
Organism: Bifidobacterium sp. W8112; assembly: GCF_016101425.1. Classification (NCBI taxonomy): domain Bacteria; kingdom Bacillati; phylum Actinomycetota; class Actinomycetes; order Bifidobacteriales; family Bifidobacteriaceae; genus Bifidobacterium; species Bifidobacterium sp. W8112. The sequence continues at coordinate 989,640 of NZ_JACFQN010000001.1, forward strand.
GAGACCCAAAAGAGCATCGTGAGTGTAGTCGATCCTGCGGGCATCACTATCAGTGGCCAGACCATTCTCAGTCACGAAGACCGGAACGCCGCCAGTCAGATTCCAGGCAGTCTGCACGCCAATGCCTAAGGCGGGAGGAAAGTATTCCCACCCGTTCTTAGTCTTTTCAGCTTCTGCAGGGACCGGCAGCGGTCCATGTTTGCCGATGAATGTACGCAGATAGGCCTGCACACCGACCCAGTCATCTCCGGCCGCATGCTCGAAGAAGAAAGTCTCGCGCCAATAGGCGTAATCGCTCGTTTCCTGCTCACAGCCCGGCATGGCGTGAAAGGCCTGAGCAGCAACTGACCAGCCCACACGTTTGGATTTGTCCTGTCTGAGCAGAGCAGAAGCCTGAAGATGGGCCTGCAGAATGATACGCGCTATCTTCTCGCTCGGCTCCGGAAGGGAGGAAGCGGCCATATCCTCTCCGGTCTCCCCTCCCTGAGTCATGGCCACCATGTTGGGCTCATTGATAGTGCAGATCCAGGTGACTCCATCCAAGATCGGAAGAACAAAACGAACGTAACGAACAAATAGGTCCGGCGCGGAGGGATTGCTCCAACCACCCTTGGCAGCAAACCACCTTGGAACGGTGAAGTGGTGAAGGGTCACCATGGGCTCCACGCCATGCGCCCTGCAAGATTCGATCATCCGGGCATAGTGCATCAGCTCAGCTTGGGAGAAGCAACCCTCCTCCGGCTCAATCCGAGCCCACTCAATGGAGAATCGGTACATCTGCAAACCCGAATTTGCCAATAGTGATATATCTTCATCATACCGATGGTAGCTATCGCAGGCATCTCCTGACGGCTCTTTGATGTCAGTCCCATCAGCATGCTCGCGAACCCACCAATTACTGTTGATATTGTTTCCCTCGACCTGATGAGCGGCCGTGGAAGCCCCCCAGATAAAGTCATCTGGAAATTGCAAGGCACCTGTCATAGGCTGCTTCCCTCTCTGTATCTGTAACTGGTAATTGATGTTTACTTGATGCCGCTCATGGTCACACCTTGTATGAAGTATTTCTGAAGGAAGACGAACAGCAGCAGGATAGGCGTGACCACAAGGACGGCTCCAGCCAGCAGAACACTGTAGTTGGTCGCATTTTGCCCCGTGGAATACAGAGACAGAGCAACGGGCAAGGTGTACATTTTGTTGGACTGGGCAGCAACCAAGGGCCATAGGAAGTTGTTCCAAGAAGATAGGAAAGTCAAGACGGCAAGCGTGGCCAAAGGCGGCTTGCACTGCGGCAAAACTATCTGGAAGAAGATCCGCAACTCACCCGCTCCGTCTATCCGACCAGCTTCCAAGAGGGCATCAGGGATACTCTGCATGAACTGACGCATCAGGAACACACCAATGGGTTGAGTCAGGAAAGGCAGAATGAGCGCGAAATAGCTATTGAGCATATGCAGGTTCGAAATGATCACGAACAAAGGTATAAAAGTAGCGACACTTGGTACCATCAGCGTAACCATGACCAGCAGGAAGAGCACGTTCTTGCCTGCGAAGTCGATCTTCGCCAGCGCATACCCGACCATGGAGCAAAAGACCAGGTTACCCAGCATCGTCACCACGGCCACTACAAGACTGTTAATAAAATAGTTGCCGAAATGAAGCTGAGTAAACCACTGCGTGAAATTGCCCAGGGTTGGGTTTTTAGGCAAGAGTGTAGGCGGTACTGCCATAATTTCACGCTGAGTCTTGAGCGACCCCAGAACCATCCAGAAGAAGGGAAAGACCCAGATTATGCCGACCAGAGAAAGAACTACATAGGTAATGCCATGGGCCTTTCGAAATCTCGTCCATAGACTCGGTTTGTTCTCTGATATTTCCGGCGACATCGTTACTGCAGCGGTTGACATATTCCCCTCCTAATCCTCAGACTTGAGAATTCTGAACTGGAGCAGACTCACCAAGGCGATGATGGCGAAGAGCACATAGCTTGCCGCCGACGACATACCATACTGCCCGAATCCAAACTTTTCATAGATGTAATAGGAAGCCGAAAGGGTTGAATCCAAAGGACCTCCCTGGGTCATGACAAAGGATTCTTCAAAGAACTGCAGGTAAAGCACCGATTGCAGGACGGCGCCAAGAAGAAGAGTGGGCCGGAGCAGAGGAAGGGTGATGCTGCGAAACTTGCGCCATTCCGATGCGCCATCCATCTCTGCGGCTTCGAGAACCTCTTCAGGTATGGCCTGCAGACCAGCTAAAAAGATGATCATCAGGGTGCCCATGTTCCGCCATAGGGTCATGACCATCAAGGCCGGCAGGGCCGTCCTGGTATCATGCAGCCAGTCAGGGCCCTGGACTCCGATAATTGCAAGAAGGGTGTTTAGCAGACCATCTTTTTGCAGGATGTAGCGCCACACCACTGAGACTGCCACAGTGCTTGCAACCACGGGAGCATAGAACAAGGCACGGAAGAAAGCGTTGACATGCTTGAGCCCCTTATTGAGCGCAACTGCGAAGGCTAGGGCAACAACCATGGTCAGCGGAAGCCCGACAACCACGAATATGCCTGTAGTCCCTAGGGAATGCAAATACCTGGGGTCCCGGAACAACTTAAAGTAATTGCTCAGCCCCATGAAGTTGACGTTAAAGGGTGTTTGGATATCCCTGGCAGTGATGTCAGTAAACGACATCACCAGCGAAGTAGCCAAAGGAATCAGCATAAATATAGCAAAGACAATCACGAACGGCAGCGAGAACCCCCAGGCGACCAGAGTCCTTCTGCGGCGAGCGAGTCTCATCGACGACCCGCTCACCTTCATGGATCGTCTTCGTTCTGCACGGATACGCGACGAAGAATTCATAGCAGAGCTACATTCCTGTCCCTATGGAGTCAGCCTGTTGCTGCAACTCCTTAAGACCATCCTCGACGGATACGGTTCCCCTGTTCATTTTCTCATAGATGGTATCTGCGGTTTTGCCCATCTCGCCCCATGTGAAGGTGACTGGCATGGAGTGAACATGCTTGAGCTGCTCTTCGAATGCCTGCAGCTTGGCATTACCTGCAAGTTCCTTGTCTTTCCATGCTTTGCCTGAGGCGGGAAGATCGGCAGTAGCCTTATACCAATCAACCTGGGTCTGCGGCTGTGCAAACCACTGGATGAACTTCCAGGCTGACTGCTTGTTCTTCGATGTTTTGAAAACCGCCCAATTGCAACCCCCGACAAAAGAGGTTGACGACTTCTTGGCAGGCACCACAGCAGTGGCGTACTTGTCTGCGAAGCCTGGCCCGCCAAGCTCCTCAATCTGACCAGCAGCCGTTGGGCCCTCGATCATCATCGGTGTTGCACCTGAGACGAACTGTTGCATGTTGGAACCTGGGGTAACATCAGCATTCACATCCGCTAGCCCATCCTTGAAAAGGCTGGTCGTGTACTTCAGAGCGTCTTTCAACTCGGGAGTGTCGAAGGTATAAGCCTTATTGTCCTTGCTGACAAACTGGGCCCCATCCGAGAAGGCAAAAGGCGACATGCCTTGGAAGCTGTCAGTCCCTGTAGGGAACATGAAGAATCCGTACTTCACTCCATCGGCCTTCTTCAAATCGCTGGACATAGCCTTGAGCTCATCCCAGCTCTTTGGGGCATGATCCCAGCCTGCCTGTTTGGCAATGTCGGTACGGTAATACAGCACTCGGGTGTCAACATACATGGGCACTCCAAGCTGAGTCTTGCCGACCTTGCCACTGGCCTTAAGCCCGGCATTCAGATCGCTCATGTCAAGGTCAGCCGGCACCGCGGACAATGCTTTTGAGTAGGTAGCCATGTCAGTGTTGCCCATCATGGCTACATCCGGACCAGTACCTGCTGCTATGGCCGTTTGGAACTTGTCCTTGTAACTGGACCAAGGAATGGAAGTGACGGATATCTTTACATCGGGATTCTGCTGCTCGAACTTCTTTACGAAGCTGTTCATCTTCTCACCCTCGTTGCCCATGGCCCAAATGGTCAATTGACCACTGGCCTTGGAGTCACCGATATGAGATACTGCCGTGTTGTCCTTTTCTGCTCCAGAATCAGCTGTACGGCCACATGCAGCCAAGGAAACCATAGCAGCAATGCTCGTTATTCCGGCTACCACCATCGTCAACCGCGATCTCATCTGAACCTCCTTGCTCAGGTAGCTAAACGCTTAGATAGCTTGTTCAGTATAAACGATTAGGCATTACTATGTCAATCAAGACCAGGGTGGATCGCAGAAAAGATGGCGGCCTCTTAAGGCCGCCATCTTGTTGAGATTCCCATGAATCTTACAGGAGAAAACGAAAACTACTTGGTGAAGTCCACATCCTTGGTTTCGTGGCAGGTCAGCACTGCCACCAGGCAGCAGACCGCCATAACGGCCAGGTAGAGCCCGACCGAGCGCACTCCCCAATGGGAGGAGAGCCAGGTAGCGATGGTAGGCACGAAGGCCGCGCCCACGATGGCCGCCAAGTTATAACCGATACCGGAACCCGAGTAGCGCACGTTGGCGTCAAAGAGCTCCGGCAGGAAAGCGCCGATGGGCCCGAAGGCAATGCCCATCAGGGCGAACCCGACGCAGAGGAAGACCATGACCTGGAAGGTGTTGTGATGGGCCATGAGCAGGTAGGGGAAGACCAGGCTGAAGACCACCAGCATGACGGAGCTGCCGATCAGCACCCGGCGACGGCCGATGCGGTCCGCATAGACGCAAGCCAGCACGATGAAAAGGGCGAAGACCAGGATGGAGACCATGAGCATGAGCAAGTACTCCTGGTTGGTGAAGCCCAGTCCGCCGCCGCCCTGGGATTTGGGCTTGGTACCGTAGGCCAGGGACCAAGTAGCCAGGGTATAGAAGAGGGTGTAGGTGACCGCGACCAGGAAGGTGGCCTGGAGCACCTGGCGCCAGCTCTTGCGGAAGACCTCCAACAGCGGGGTCTTGACGACCTTCTGCTGATCCAGGGCCATCTGGAAGATAGGGGTCTCCTGCATGGAGACGCGCACGGCCAGTCCTACGACCACCAGGATGGCGGAGAGCAGGAAGGGCACACGCCAGCCCCAGCTCAGCATCTGCTCGGGGGTGCAGAACATCTCCAACAGGAAGTAGGTCCCATTGGCCAGGAAGAAGCCGATGGGGGCGCCCAGTTCAGGGAAGGAGCCGTAGAGCGCCCTCTTGCCCTCCGGGGCGTTCTCGGTGGCCACCAAGGCCGCGCCAGACCACTCGCCGCCCAGGCCGATACCTTGCACGAACCGGCAGAGGCAGAGGACCACCACAGCCCAGAGTCCCCATGTGGCATAGGTGGGCAGGACGCCGATCAGAACTGTGGAACAGCCCATGGTCAGCAGCGAGACCACGAGCGTGGTCTTGCGTCCCTGACGGTCCCCGAAGTGTCCGAAGATCAAGGATCCCAGTGGCCGCGCAATGAAAGCGATGGCGAAGGTCAGCAGGGAGGCCAGGAGGGCCACAGTCGGATCTGTCTTCGGGAAGAAAAGCTTGGGGAAATAGTTGGCCGAAGCCGTCCCGTAAGCGTAGAAATCGTAGAACTCGATGGCCGTGCCGACCATGGAGGCCCCGATGACTGTGCGGACCGAGCTACGAGAGACTGCTGGTCTACTCGCCGCGCTCGGACTCTCCACTTCGTTTGTGTGTTTCTCCATCACCATCATCTCTTTCTCTCCAGCCGATTTCTTTAACTGTCTAACCGGCATTTATGAAAAGATCCCGACATGAGCAGGATCCGGTGAGATGAAGTTGATCTACTTAGCGGCCCTGCCTTCCGGCGGGGTCGCGCAATCCGAAGATCGACGAATCAGTCCGCCTGCGAAGACGGGCTAATAATTCGAACTGACAGGGCACTAACACTTGCCGTACTATACTTCCACGTCATCGCAGCGAACCTCCTTCCATCGTCTTCCAGCAGATGAAACCACCATCCGCAATGTCTCTGACCATAAATCCGACTACCTGAATTGGTGCCTGATAGTCCAATATGCGAAACGGCAGATTCATCGCGACGCTATAGGATGACTATCTAAGTTGGTGAACACCTCACCAGGAAATGCGGATGAGACGATGAACCGTCGATCCGAACGAAGCACAGCGCAGGAATAATCCACATGAAGCGCCAGAACCGACGGATCCATCAGGAATAGAGCCGTCGCCAGTCCATCCGCAACTGCAACGGGAAAAGAGCCAGAACCAACAAGCGTCCATGTAGCAAGAACCTGCCGCACGGGCGTACCGTCAATTGCATTGAGAATATGGTGGAGACTGATAAGACCAGCTTCACCATCCCTTTCGTAGCGAGAGGTCCAATGCCTGCGACTGGGAGCCGAAGCACACAAAGCACCCGATGACAGCGAGACGACACCCACCGCATTTGCTTGATCATCGGGATCCTCCATGGCAACAGTGATCGGAATTGACGTCTGCACCCCCATGTCGCCCCCCGCATCGATCACATACTCGCCAGCATCCGCCAAGAAGGCGCCCAACAGATCAACTAGAAACCCCTTGCCTATCGCCCCGAAGTCCAGGTGGATCGGACCTGCCGTTATCAAGGTCGCTCCGTTTCGCCGAACATCATGAGCCCAGGTTGGACGACCATGTATGCGCCCCAATTTTCCCAAAGCGCCTGCCTGCATAACGAAACTCATATCCGGACCGTAACCAAGTGCCACCAGGTCAGCACCCACGGCAGGGTCAAGCCGCCCCTCAGTCAAGGCATAAAACCGGTCATACAATTCAAAAAGAGGACAGCAGTACGAAGGAAAAACAAATTCTCCGCCATTATCAGCCTTTGCCATGGAAGCGAGCAACGAATCGCTACGGAATCGGGAAAGCGCCGACTCATAATCCTCTATCAGATCCGCCATTCTCTTATGAAGCTCGGCTGGCACCAGTTTTGCCGTATTGATGATGATTCCTGTACCCAGGGCCTGGGGAAAGCTCAGAACATATGGCAGAGATTCCAGACCGCCCAAGGAACCAGAACCATGGTCTGCAGAAGACAAAGCATGTGCCATACAGCGATTCTATTCTCCAGCGCTCTTCCTTCGCGTCAACGCGGCCATCGATCACGTGCTAAGGGAAGAGCAGGAAAATCGCCATGAGGTTCCAACTGGTACCAATAGGCTACTGTGGACACATCATCGCTTCGTTCAAAAGCGCCTTGGAACCCGGACCCAATTTGTTGCCAAGTGACGCGTAGATCTTGTTCGAATCGGATCGGATCTGGTATATGCCACCGATACAACCCCCGCATTGGAGGGCAATCATCATTGTGATAGGGATTGCGAATCGAGTAATCATGGTTGCTATAGAAGGGATACCCGCAGAAGGGCGCACAGTATGTCTGCTCACTGGTCCCTTCAGCGCTTGAAACGGCAAAACTCCAAGCTCCTCCAAAATAATCTTCAGTACCAGTGCTGCATATCGTTGGATATGCCTCGTCCCCATCGATATAGAATTTAAATTCACCTTCTCCCCACCAGTAGCGTTCAAGCACACTCAAGGCCAGATAGGTTCCAATGTACTGGCCTCTGCCCCGGACCCCGTCCAGAACGACGTAGTCCTGTCCAGGAACAGTTACTTTTTGCCTGCGCCATTGGGCATGGAAATACCCCGTACTCGCTGGCAGCGGATCGTCCTGCAACGAGTAATCGATCTGGTAGAACAAGGCAGGCACAACATTCACATGCTGGTTTTCCAAAACGAGACGGGCGTGTCTGCCAAACGGCATGGGGAAGTAGGCGTTCATCCCTCCTGTCGGCACCACTTGTATGGGCAGGGAGTTGACTCGACAGACCTGGCCAAAGCCACAGCAGAAGAAATCACCCAGGGGGCACTCAACCGAGGGAGTCTGCTCATCATCCCAGTAAATCCTCAGCACAAGATCACGCAGAACATATCGATCCGCATCACTTGTTCTATCCGCCACTGTGAACCACAGATGATTAATGACCCCTGTACCTTCAATATCAGCCAATACCACAGACGAACCTGGCTCCAGATTCCTGATGCAGGGGCTGCCCTTCCTGCCTGGGCCAAGCTCTCCTGCTGACATGGCTCCCCGACCTTTCTCGCCACGGGGATTTTCAGCATTAATCGACCTGCTTACGCTGGATTTGACGAGCGCCAGCCCCAATGGATCTCCTGCCAGCTGCGAACGCATACCCATCCTTTCTATGCCGACATCCGTCATCACGTATCTGTCACTCGCATATCTTTGTCGTATACCAGACCGTGGCATCAGGCGCGAGCCAAACCGCTCCATTTACTGATTCAACGACACTGCTATTCAACAAACACTTGGCCGAGACCGGCAACCTCACCGACGACCTACCAAAATTAGTCATGCTCCTCAAGCCGGAAGCCAAGATTAGTTCTAAGGTGTGGGTCAGCCCGTCATCAACAACGTTAACCTTCACATTCATATCATCTTCGACCCACTTGCTGCGCAAAGCCAGAGCCGTTTTAATCAGGGAACGAGCCGACTTGTCCGATCGCATTTCAGACTCTACGGAGTAGTCATCAAACCAAGCAGGCTGCGGTAGCCATGGGGCAGCACCCTTATTGAAGCCGAAGGATTTGTCATGCTCGCTCGTCCATGGAATCGGCACACGACATCCATCCCTCCCTTTGATTCGGTGCCCGGATCGTTCCCACTGAGGATCGCGGATATCTGTCGACTTAAGGTCGGTGACTTCCGGCAGCCCCAACTCATCGCCTTGATAGATGTATGCGGTTCCCGGCAGAGCCAGCATGATCATCGCGGCAGACCGTGCTCTCCGTAACCCGACCTCGCGATCAACGACGGGATCAGTTCCATTCGAAGCCACCCAAGCGAGTTCATCGGCACCCTTGGGCAGAGCCAACCGCGAAGCCAGCCTTGGGACATCATGATTGCCAAGGACCCAGCTGGGCGTGGCTCCGACTTTCTTGAAACCGCGGCATGTCCTGGTTATGGCTGACGCATACTCATCCAAATTCCAAGAAGCCTTTGCTAATGAGAAATCGAAGACCGATCCAAGCTCATCCGAGCGTGCATATGCAAAGACCCGGTCAGTGATAGGAGTCCAGGACTCCCCCACGGCCATGCGGGGAGGATCGTATTGGTTCAAGACCGTCCGCCACGATCTATAAATCTCATGGACTTCATCTCTGTCGAACAATGGATCGCTGCCGTCATCGCTCATAGGCGCCATGACCTCCGGATCCGGTCTGTCACGAAGAGGATCATGAAGGTCCTTGGCCAACCCATGCGATACGTCCACACGGAAACCATCGACCCCTCTGTCGCTCCAGAATCGAAGAACCGAAAGGAATTCCTCCCGTACGCTTGGATTGTCCCAGTTGAAATCAGGCTGTTCCTTGGAAAACAAATGAAGGTAATACCAACCGGATCCGCAGGGCTCCCAGGCGCTGCCGCCGAATTCAGAACGCCAATTGGTCGGCGGCAACTCGGCATGTCTCCCACGTCCTCGCCGAAAGACGAACCTGGATCTCATGGAAGATTCAGGTCCTTCTTCCAAGGCCTGCCTGAACCAGGGATGCTGGTTCGAGCAATGATTAGGCACGATATCGATGATGACCTTGATGCCGAGGGAATGGGCATGCTCCATCATCGAATCAAAATCCGCCAGCGTGCCCAGTTGGGGATCCACATCCCTATAGTCGGCTACATCATAACCACCGTCGACCATAGGAGAGGGATAGAAGGGACTCAGCCAGATTGCATCCACACCAAGATCAGCCAGATACTCCAGCCCACTCTCAATGCCTTGCAGGTCCCCTATGCCGTCATTGTCGGAATCTCGGAAGGACCTAGGATAAATCTGGTAGACGACGGCAGACCTCCACCAGTCCGGATCATGCATGTTATCTATTGTCACGACTCTCAGCCCTTTACCGATCCATCCAGCATGGCCTTGATGAAGTATCTTTGCAGGAAAATGAACAGTATCATTGTCGGCGCCATGATCAACAGAGAGCCCGCATTCAAAAGGACCACATCAGTGGAATACTGACCAACGAAAGACTGCAACGCACCGGCCATAGTCCGCTTGGTTGGGTCGTCAATGAGGACGACGGCAAGAAGGAATTGGTTCCATGTAGCCAAGAAGGTCAGTATGCCCAATGAAGACAGGGCAGGAACGACCAAGGGTAATTGAATACTGCGGAAGATTCTGAAATGGTTAGCACCGTCGATGCTTGCCGCCTCAATCAGATCCTTGGGCATCTGCGAGAAATAGGCTTGCATCCAGACCATGCCAAATGGCATATTGAGCCCGATCATCGGCAAGATGAGCGCCCATCTGGTATTGAGCAGCCCCATGGATTGGATTTCATAGTAAAGAGGAGTAACGAGCACTTCGAAGGGCAGAGTCAGACCGACAAAGAGCAGGCCATAGGCGATCCATCCACCCTTCACATGGAGAGAACCCATGGCGTAACCGCCCATTGCCGAGCAAATGAGCACAACCGGCACTACAACGAGGACAAGGATTGCACTAGATATCAGCAAGGGGGTGATATTCGCTACCTTCCAGGCAGCTGCAAAGTTCTCCCAATGAGGGTGTGCCGTGAATTGGATCCCGTGCGGCATGGAACCCTGCGGTTGTACGGCTGCCGAGAACATGCTGACAAAGGGCAGTATTGAGAAGATGATAGTCACGGCCAGGGTGAGGTTCCCGAGCACACGCACAGAGAGTGACTGTTTCACGCTTCCTCCTTTCCCTGCACCAGTCGCTGGAGCGGGCCCACCACAAGCAGCACGAGCACCATAAGCACCAGGGCGAGCGCAGAAGCCAGACCGACCCGGTTCTGCGTAAAGGCCAGGCGATATACCATGACGCCAGGTACCATCGTGCTGTAGCCAGGACCTCCTTGAGTGGCCATGAAGACCACGTCAAAGCTGGCCAGAGCTGCCACAACCGTCATAGTCAGGCAGACAGCGATCTGTCCGCGCAACCCAGGCAGCGTTATATGCCAGAGCTGGCTCCACCAACCTGCTCCATCAATACTGGCCGCTTCATATAAGGATTTATCGATGCCTCCGATGCCGGCCGATAGCAGCACGATGCAGAAGCCCAGCTGCAACCAGAAACCAATAACGCCGACTGACGTCAGCGCGGTGTGCTGGTTGCCCAACCATGAGGTGGCGTGCTCCCCCAGCCCCATTGCACTGAGCATCTGATTGACGATGCCGTCCTGTGCCAACATCCAGGTCCAAGCCACGGCCGCCGCCGCTCCAGGGATGACACGAGGCAAAAACAGACAGACCTGAGCAAAAGTGCTGACAGCTTTGGCACGAATATCACGGATCAAGGATGCGATGATCATTCCCAAAACAATGGGTATCAACGAGAAGAAGATAACCAGGTAGAACGAGTGCCCTATACTTCCCAGCAACACAGGATCAGTGAAGACCTTGACGAAATTCTTCACGCCCACCCAAGTGCTGGCATCAATTCCGTTCCAGTCATAGAAAGAATACCAGGCAGTCTGGATAATCGGCCAGAACACAAAGACCAGGTAGAAGGCCAGCCCGGGAAGCAGAAACAACCAACCTGCCAGGGTGGAGCTCAGACTCCTGCCACGAGCCGGGAGGGCATCGGCAGCCCGCGAGGCCGATACCGACCTCGCGCGCCGCCGATTTGTGAGATGCGTGCTCAATGCCGCACCTCTTGGCTATACTCCTGCTGAATCTTTTCCGTAAACTGCTGAGCGGTAAGACTGTTGTCGAGCAAGAGCTGGAAATTGGGAATGAACCCACTTGACTGGATTCCAGCTGTGGCGTTGTTGATGAAGTCAGTCGATCTGCCCGAATCGAAAACATCCTTGTAATAGTCAAACATGCTGCGCTGAAGAGCACTCTGCGCCTTGGGCAGGGATTGGCCCTCGACTGTCTTCGGGTAGTACCCGCTGACATTCGCTATGATCTGCCGGGCTTCATCACTCTGCGTGTAATTGAGGAAGCAGGCTGCTGCGTCTTTGTTTCGGGAGTTCTTAGGAATTCCGAAGAAGCTTCCCGCATTGGCTGCAATGCTTGGCTGCTCATTGGCAGAATTCGCCGGGAAGGGAATGAATTGCACATCGTCACCCATGGCTTTAGCCACCGTTGCCAAATTCCAGTTTCCACTGGGGAAGAACACACCCTCGCCGGCGGTGAATCTGCTTAAGGCGGTGGAAGCATCGATGGCATTGACCCCTTGTGGCAAATACCCCTCTTTATTCCAATCCTGAAGTTTTTGCGCCGCCTCCTTTGAACCCTTGGTCCTGAAATCAGCTTTTGGCTTTTGCAATATCCAGTCCTGCACCGACTGCACCGAGTCAGTGTTGGTCATCATCGCTTGGAAAGCGAATGATGTCCCGCCGTCCTTCGCATAGGTCATCATAGGAATGAGGCCTGCGTCCTTAGCTTTGCCCATATCCGATTCAAATTCATCCAAGGTGCGGGGAAGATCGGCAATTCCTGCCTTAGCCGTCAGCTTGGTATTGACATACACACCTGAAACCGAATAGGAATTGGGCAGCGCATATAAGTCGCCATCACCGAGTCTGCCCTTGGCATCAGCCCTATACAGTTGCGTTTGGGACTTGGGGACCTTCCATCCGTATGCTTTTACATACGGTTCGAGGGATATCACATGGTGACCGCTGACCGCAGTGTTGACATCCGTCAGGCGCGCTATATCCGGAGCATCGGTGGAAGAGATGACACGCGGTCCATTTTGAGCCGAAACATTGTCCGGATCATAGTTTGCCTTGATATGAATGTTAGGGTATTTGCTCTGGAACCCCTTGATGAGCGCATCGTCTACTGTCTTGAGCCCTGCGCCGTCCCAGAGTTTAAGCTCATACGACTTCGAGCCCATATCCGTACTGACTGAAGACGGCTCATTGCTACTCTCAGATGAGCCAGTGGAACCTGGCCCACACGCTGCAAGCGAAAGAATCATTCCTGTTGCAAGCAGGGCCACACCACCTTGCTTAATCACTGATTTCATCATTGTTTCTACTCCTCAAATGTTCACAACACTGATGAACATGTAAAACCGATTTTATTCATGTTAAATAAATGATAAACTGTGACCTATCCTCCTAATATTGATAGATTTGTAATATCGGTTGCACACAGTGTATAAAACACTTCCTCACATGTCAAATCGATCCTTCTGGATGCTTGCCGATGACTCACCAACCACAACAATGACTGATTGCGGCATTGGCCGGCTCTGATCGTCTCTGTTCATCAGAAGTTACCGTTGTAAAATCGGTTGTACTAACACTGCGACATACTGTGACACCAACCAAGGGGCGTAAGAGATGAGAGAGCCGACTATTTATGATGTAGCCAAGGAAGCTGGGGTGTCTGCGTCAACGGTTTCCAGAGCGCTCCAAGGCAAGAACCGTGTTTCAGACAACACCAGAGCCAAAGTATTTGAAGCGAGCGCAAGGCTCGGATTCACCGCTTCAAAGGAAGCATCAAGGCTCCGCAGCGGTAAGACAGGCAGAATAGCGCTGATTGTCGGTAATCACCTTTCAGGATGGTACAGTTCCGAACTTGCTGAAGGAGTCTATTCAGCACTCTGCGAAGAAGGGTATGACCTGCTGTCTTATCGGGTAGCAGATAAAAAACAACGCGCTGAATTCTTCTCTTCGATGCCAGTCAAGCGCAACGCCGATGCCATGATCATCTCGTCCTTCGCCCTTACCGACCAAGAGGGGCAGACCTTGCGCAGCACCGGCATGCCCATCGTGGGTGTCAACACCATGCATTTGGATGACCGCTACAGTAATGCATCAATCGGAGTCGATGAAGTCACCACTACCAGGGATCTAATTCGCCGCCTGATCGCCATCGGTCATACCAACATCGCATATCTCAAACGGACACAATTCAACAAGGACTTCGTCTGGGATGCCGACCAGCGCATAACTGGCTACCACCTTGGGCTTGAAGAGGGAGCCATTCCCAGAAGAGACGACTACGAGATTGCAATCCCCTACCAAGGAGACATCGGCAAGCTGGCAGCCAGTGCAATTCTGGCACTGGCCCCACGCCCGACAGCAGTATGCTGCATCAGCGACGAAGTGGCCATATGCCTGGTCCATGAACTCCGCCGTTTGGGAATTCGGGTACCGGATGACATATCAGTGGTGGGGTTTGACGACAGAGAACTGGCCGGCCCCCTAGGCATTTCAACAGTGCGTCATGAGCCAAACGCCTACGGCCGGACAGCTGCACAAATGGCTATTCGCTTGGCCAATGGAAATAAACTGCCCCACCGCCGTATTACTGCTAAAGCCACATTCATACTGAGGGAGACCATGGGGCCCGCACCTAAAATCAGCGGCCAGTGACTCACGCCGCTGAACCCGACTCTTGACCGCCCCGGGAAAGGCGGGCAGACAGGGCCAAACTCATGGATCTTCCTTAGTCGATCAGCGAGTGGATCTGCACGATTTGATCGCGGCCCGGACCCGAACCCACGGCCGAGATGCGGCAGCCGGACAGATCCTCCAGACGGTGGATGTAGTCCTTGGCCTTGGTCGGGAACTCTTCGAAGCTCTTGGCGCCGGAGATATCCTCGCGCCAGCCGGGCAGCTCCTCGTATACCGGCTGGGCGGATTGGAACTCGGCCTGGTCCACGGGCATCTGGTCCACCCTGGCCCGGGAGCCGTCGGACCGGGTGATGTCGTAGCCCACGCAGACCGGGATGGTCTCCAGGCCGGAGAGGACATCCAGCTTGGTCAACACGATGTCGGTCAGGCCGTTGATCTGCACTGCATAGCGGCTGACCAGCGCGTCGAACCAGCCGCAGCGGCGGGAGCGGCCGGTGGTCACCCCGTACTCGTGGCCCTGACGGCGCAGCCATTCGCCCTGCTCGTTGTCCAGCTCCGTGGGGAAGGGCCCCTCGCCAACGCGGGTCACATAGGCCTTGGCCACGCCGACCACCCGGTCGATCTTGGTCGGGCCCACGCCGGTGCCGGTGCAGGCGCCCCCGGCCGTGCAATTGGATGAGGTGACGAAGGGATAGGTGCCATGGTCCACGTCCAGCATGGTGGCCTGTCCCCCCTCGAAGAGGACATTCTTGCCCTGCTCCAGGGCCTGGTTGAGCATCAATGAGGTATTCGCCACATAGGGCTTGAGCCGTTCGGCGTATCCCGACAGCTCTTCAACGGTGGCCTCCACCTCGATGGCCCGACGATTGTAAAGCTTGACCAGCATCTGGTTCTTCTGGTGCAGGCTGGCCTCCACCTTGTCGCGCAGGTGGTCGACATTGAACAGGTCGTGCACACGAATCCCCACACGGTTGATTTTGTCGGCATAGGCCGGGCCGATCCCGCGGCCTGTCGTGCCGATCTTATGCTTGCCCAAGAAGCGCTCGGTCACCTTGTCCAGCGTCCGGTGGTAGGGGGCGATGATGTGCGCAGACTCGCTGATCCGCAACCGGCTGCAGTCCACGCCACGGGACTGGAGCCCATCGATCTCCTCGAAGAGGGCGGCCGGGTCGACCACGACGCCGTTGCCGATGACCGGGGTGATGGCCGGGTGAATGATCCCCGAGGGCAGAAGATGGAGGGCGTATTCCTGATCGCCCACGACCACGGTATGGCCGGCGTTGTTGCCCCCGTTGAACCTGGCGACGTAGTCCATGTGCTCGCCGATCAGATCCGTTGCCTTGCCCTTGCCCTCGTCGCCCCACTGGGCCCCGACGATCACGATTCCAGGCATACGATGCTCCTTATCCGCTGGTCGCCATCCAAGGAAAACAAAGGCAGACCATCCATAGACGAGCCTAACCCCACGTATGGAGCGGAAGACGGATCCGGAAATAGGGAAGCCGCGTATATTCTGGCCGGAGACCGGAATCCCCAACAGGGCTTCAGTAAGGTTCCACCCTATATGAAAGCCTATGCAGATCCAGAGTTATGCCTGGATACCATGATGGAACCAGCATAAGACCGGCTTCGATGGCTATGGCCAGACACGAGAAGAGCGTGGCGCCAGGGTTGAGCGCATGCATGAGCCCGAAAAGAAGTGAGGTCAAAGTCAGTGCAGGCACCCAGCCCAGCCAGCGATCCAGGGCGTGGAAAGCCACAACCAACGCCCAGCCCGCCCAACAAGGAGACGAAGAAACCATGGGCCGTCAACTCGGTAGGCTGACGTTCAGCCCACCTCACCATGACAACTTTGGCATACAACCAGATGACGAAGCCCATGAGGAGGATGGCGACCAATAGCACCAGCCATTGGGCCCATGAGGGACGGCCGATCATCGGGGTCGTTGAGGAATCAAGCAGCAGTCTTGCGTATTCCCTCTCTGGGCGGGCATGAATTGGATGGCGTATGCCGTTTCATCTCATGGCCCGTCCTGCACTGCCTAGCTGCTGACAGGCTTCGACTACACGAGCCGCCATCCCGTCCTCGGCCTGGCGCCCCCAGGAACGTGGGTCATACTCGCTCTTGTCGCCAACCTCCCCGTCCACCTTGAGGACCTTGTCGTAGTTGGCGAACATGTGCCCTGCCACGGCCCTGGTGAAGGCGTACTGGGTGTCGGTATCCACATTCATCTTGACCACGCCATGAGCGACAGCCGAGGCGATCTCCTCCGGCTGCGAGCCAGAGCCCCCATGGAAGACCAAGAGGAAGGGCTTGTTGGCAGGGGCGCTCGGGGCGGGGATACCGCCAACTTCCCCATCCGATATGGCTCTGGCCGTCCTGGCCTGGATCTGCCCCAGCAGATCGGGCCTTAGCTTGACCACACCGGGCTTGTAGGACCCATGCACGTTGCCGAAGGTAAAGGCCACCATGTAGCGGCCGCGCTCACCCAGACCCAGGGCATCGACCACCCTGGGGCCATCCTCGGGCGAAGAATAGAGCCGTTGGTCGATAGCCGCCGAGTGACCGTCCTCCTCGCCGCCGACTGTTCCCACTTCGATCTCCAAAACGGTGTGGGCGGCCCGGGACTGCTCCAGCAGCTCTGCCGCCGTGGCCAAATTCTCCCTCAGGGGCAAGCCGGAACCGTCCCACATGTGCGACTGGAAGAGCGGATCCTGACCGTGAGCCACCTGATCCTTCTCGTAGGCCAGCAAGGGACGCACCCACTCGTCCAGGTATTGCGGGGCGCAGTGGTCCGTATGCAGGGCCACGGTGATGCTCGGATAGCGGGCGACCACCTCATGGGCGAATCTGGCAAAGGCGATGGAGCCAGCCACCCGGTCGGCCAGGCGCTGTCCGGACAGGTAGGCGGCACCTCCGACGGAGACCTGGATGATCCCGTCAGACTGTGCTTCGTCCAGCCCCTGCAGGGCCGCGTTCAGAGTCTGCGTGCTGGTCACATTGATGGCGGGATAGGCGTAGGACCCCCGTCTGGCCGCATCGAGCATTGCCGCATACCGTTCAGGAGTCGCTAAAGTCATACCCTCATTATCGTCGGTTGCGCGGAAAAGCGGCCGGCCACTCGCAGCTGCAGACATCACCGATGGATTTGCAGGTCTCTGCCCTGATGGCGAACACCCCGCGACGCACTTTGACAAGCCTCCGAGCCGCAGGTAGTTTAGCTCCGTACAGTTTGATGAAACGTTACATCAAACAGGTTGTTTGTTTCACGGCAGTAACGAATCAGCCTAGAGAAGGCACGACATAGGTAAGCAGAAGGTTGGGGCTGCCCATCCTTCTGGGAAGGAGACCAACGTGTCAGCAAGCAAGGAAACCGTCCGCAAGATCATCCTGGATCTGGACACTGGCATCGATGACACGCTGGCTCTGTCCTACGTCCTGGGCTCCCCGGATGCCGAACTGATCGGGATCACCGGCACCTATGGCAACGTAGTGCTTGACCGGGGCGTCGACAACGATCTGCGGTTGCTGGCCATGTATGGCCGGGAGGACATCCCGGTCTTCAAGGGAATCGACCACCCCAGCACGGCCGACTCCTTCAGCGTTCCGCCGGACTCCGAAATCTTCCACGGGGCCAACGGCACCGGCAACATTGAAATCCCCGCACGCACCGACCGGCAGGCCAGCCAGCAGAGCTCGGTAGACTTCATCATCGACGCAGTCCGCCGCTACCCCAAGGGCGAGCTGGTCGTGGTGCCCACCGGCGCCCTGACCACCATCGCCGCCGCCCTGGAAAAGGCCCCCGACATCGTCGACCGCATCAGCATCGTCATGATGGGCGGCACGCTGACCCAGCCGGGCAACGTAGGACCCTTCGCGGAAGCCAACATCAACCAGGACCCCGAGGCCGCCAACCGGGTCTTCGCCACCACCGCAGACATCACCATGGTCGGCCTGGACGTAACCACCCAGGCGCTGATGAGCCGCGAGGACACCGAGGCCCTGCGCGCCACAGGCACCAGCGCCGGCCGCTTCCTGGCAGACATGACCGACTACTACATCGACATCAGCGAAAAGGAGAGCGGGGTCTACCTGGGCGGCTGCAACCTGCACGACCCCCTGGCCGCCGCCGTGGCCATCGACCCCAGCCTGGTCACCACCTTCGCCACCAACCTGATGGTCGAGACCGAGGGACCACAGCGGGCACGCACCATCGGCGACCCCAGCAGGCTTCTGGACACGGTCAAGAACACCAAGGTGGCCCTGTCGGTCGACGCCGAGCGGTTCACCAAGCGCTTCATGGACAGGCTTCTGACCCTGGTGCGCAAGACCGAGAGCGAACGATAGAAGGACGGCAGTCATGAGCGAATCCATCACCACCGAGGCTACCGAAGCGACCGTGGACGAAAACCGCCGCAGCACCAAGCGGGCCCTGCCGGCCCTGCTGACCATCTTCCTGCTGGGCACCCTGATGATCCAGGCCTTCAACCTGGTCTTCCAGAACGTGGGCGACTCCCTGGGGATGTCCGCCAACGCCTCGCTGATCAGCACACTGCCCGGCATCGTCCTAGGCGTGGTCTGCATGCTCTACGGCACCCTCTGCGACTACATCTCCCCTCGGAAGATGACCCTGTTCGGCGTGGGCGCCCTGATCGTCGGCAGTCTTCTGGGCTTCTTCGGCGCATCGAACTTCTGGGCCGTGGTCCTTGCCCGCATGATCCAGACCGCGGGCGGCCAGGTGGCTGGTTCGGTCTTCCTGGTCATGGCCATGAAGTACCTGAGCGACAAGGAGCGCGCCTTCTATCTGGGCATCTTCAACGCCGTCTACTACGCATCCTCGGCTGTGGGCATCTTCGCCGGCGGACTGATCACCTCCATCGACTGGCGCTACCTCTTCCTGGTGCCGCTGGTCTCCATCCTCCTGATCCCCCCGGTGCTCAAGTACACGCCTGACACCGGCATCAAGGGCGAGCGCATCGACGTCTTCGGCATCGCCCTGTTCGCGCTGATCGCCGGGTTCGTGGCCGTCTACTTCTCCTTCCCGGCCACTTGGATGCTGGGAGTGCTGGCCGTCCTGATCCTGATCTTCGCCGGCTATGTCTGGAAGGGCGCCAACCCCTTCCTGAGCCGCGGGTTCGTGACCAACGGCGCCTACATGGCTGTCCTGCTGGCCCTCTTCGTCTTCTACTTCTTCAACTTCGCCTGCGTGCCCATCTACAACGTGATTGGCGACCGCATCTACGGAATCTCCCTGAGCCAGGTCTCCCTCTGCCTGACCATCGTCTACATCGTGGCCACCCTGGTGGGCTGCCTGTCCGGAGTCATCATGAACGCCATGGGACGCCTGCCCATGCTGATTCTGTCTGCCCTGCTCATGATTGCCGGAGCTGCGGGTTCGGCCCTGATGCTCACCTCGGGCTTCTGGGTCCTGACCGCGCTGGCCTCGGTCTTCATCGCCGGCATCACCATGTCCTACACGCCCCTCTACGACTCCTTCTCGGCCACCCTGCCCGTGGATCAGAATGGGCGTGGCATTGGCATCGGGGATCTGATGATGAACACCTCGGCTTCCATCGGCATGGCTGTCTACAGCGGACTCATGGCCAATCCCCAATTCGGGTCACATGCCCTGGCGGGTGTCAAGACCGGCATCCAAGCCCAGGTGGCCAACATGTTCTGGGTCATGGCGCTGGCCGCCCTGCTGGCCCTGATCATCGTGGCCGTCTTCCACAAGGCCATGTCAGCCAAGGCTCCCCAGGAGTAAGGCTGGTGTGACCCACACATTCTTGGTCGGATAGCCACACGGCCCGGTCCGCTCTTCCCAGCCTTGGGAATGAGTCAGGTCCAGGCCCGGCACCCGGCCGCGCGAACCGGGGAGGAAGCGGAGTTCGGACTGCTTTCGGCATTGTGATAGTCCCCCTCTTCCCTCAGCCGCCGATGGCAAGAAGATCGCCGCCCCTCCCCCCGGTGGAGAACCCCCGTCATAGCCATAACTGACGGGGGTTCTTCCATATCTTCAGTTCCTACCATGAATCCTGTGCCTATGGTTCGGACTGTGCCTCGGAGCACAACTTATACAGACGTTTGAGAAAGGGAATCCGAGAATGCGGCTGGACTGCGCTTCCCGTCCCATTGTGAGTATCCGCCGACCTTGAGGCTCAAAAACGGATGACCGGCCCAACTAGGCACTGGACGACTCAGGGGTTTGCAAAGGCCTGACCTCCTGTAATAGACCTAAACGAACTCAATTAAGCCATTGACCTTACGGTTTCACGTGAAACATCAGCGTTCCAGAAACCCTCCAAAATGAAGAGAACCCGGCGGTGCATGAACACCGCCGGGCGAGAGAGAAGAAAGGGAAATCAGTTGTCGGACGGAGGTCAACCGCCCGTTCGGTTTTTGAGCCGATAGTTATAGTAAAGAACACCTACCTTATGGTGACGATAGTGTTATCTGAAAATTCTCTGTGAATCCAGCCGGATCACAAAGCGGGCATAGGGCCGGTTAGACTGGATTTCGGATGGTTTCCCGCCCACGGAGAGACCCTCGACCAACGAGCTTAAAGGAGATACCTCGGCATGCTGCTCAGCGACCATGACATCCTGGATGCCCACCAGGCAGGACACCTGAATCTGGACCCGTGGACGCCTGCCATGGTTCAGCCCTCCAGCGTGGATGTGCGCCTGGACCGTTACTTCCGAGTCTTCAACAATCATCAGTACACCTATGTGGATCCAGCGGAGGATCAGGGTGCATTGACTGAGCAGTTCGAGGTACCAAAGGACGAACCCTGGATCCTGCATCCAGGCGAGTTCGTTCTGGGATCCACCTGGGAGTATGTCAAGCTGGATTCGACGCTGGCAGCCCGACTGGAGGGCAAGAGCTCCCTGGGCCGTCTGGGCATTCTGACCCACTCCACTGCTGGATTCGTCGATCCCGGTTTCGAAGGGCATATCACCCTGGAGCTGTCGAACGTGAGCACACTGCCGGTCAAACTCTGGCCAGGCATGAAGATCGGCCAGATGTGCTTCTTCCAGCTCTCCTCGCCCGCCCAGTACCCCTATGGATCCAAGCACAACGGTTCCCATTACCAGGGCCAGCGCGGTCCAACCCCCTCCCGCTCCTACGTCAACTTCTACAAGGCCGACATCTCGGACTGAATACTGAATGCCAACAGCCGCCTGCACCATCATCTTGACTTCGAGCGCACTAGAAGGGGTATAGCTGGGTCTGCCGGAATGATCCGGCCAAGATGATGGCAAGGAGACTAACCCATGGCAATCAAACAGACGGCGGGCCAGGACCGGCTCGGTCGGTTCGCACCACAATTCGCCCATCTCAACGATGATGTGCTCTTCGGCCAGGTCTGGTCCCGCGAGGACGAGCTTTCGGCTCGGGACCGCAGCATGATTACCTGTGCAGGCTTGATGAGCATGGGGCTCTTCCCCCAGCTGAAGAGCCATATGGCCATGGCCAAGGGCAATGGCGTCACCCGCACTGAAATGGTGGCGTTGATCACCCATCTGGCCTTCTATGCAGGGTGGCCCAAGGCATGGTCGGCTTTCGACCTGGCCAGGGAGGTCTACGGTGAGAGCGACCGTGATGACGAGAGCCAGGACATCACGGCAACGGCAACGGCGACCGGGACCGATCCGGATTCAGGGCCCTATCCATTGGGAGACTCGGCTGACGGATCCAACTTCAGTGGTCATGTCTGGCTGCACCGCCTGACTGATCCGGACGCGGAATGCTCAGCCAGCAATGTGACCTTCGCACCCGGATGCGTCAACCGTTGGCACACCCACCCGCATGGCCAGCTCCTGATCGTCACCGCCGGGCAAGGGTGGGAGCAGGAGGAAGGCCATCAGCCGCGCAGACTGGAACCAGGCGATGTGGTCTTCTGCCCGGCTGGCGTCAGACACTGGCATGGGGCTTCAGGCCGGTCATCCATGGCCCACATCGCCGTCACCCCGGCATCGAAGGGACAGTCCCCGGTCGAGTGGATGGAGTTCCCAGACCCTGATCAGGTAGCCGCTCTGGGATGACCCGCACGGTCGGTCTGCGCGGCCTGAACGATAAAGGTACAGCGTGTCTTCACCCTGCAGATGTTGAGACCGACAGACAGCCAACCGGTTCCCGCCTGCCTTTACACTGAAGACATGGCTAACAAGAAAGGCCCGACCAAGGGTTCGGGCGGCAAGCACCGCAACAAACTGCGCGGCCGGGGGCCTACCCCCAAGGCCGAGGATCGCGTCTACCACAAGGCCTACAAGGCCCGGCAGGCGGCCCAGCGCAGGCAGGCGGCCGATCCACGTCTGGCAGCCCGCCGCCGGGCCGACCGGTTCACCTCTGATTCCGACGATCTGGTCATCGGCCGCAACGCCGTCCTGGAAGCCCTGCGCGTAGGCGTCCCGGCCAGCCAGCTCTATCTGGCCGCCCGGATGGAACACGACGACAGGACCAGGGAGATCGTGCGACTGGCCGGACAAGAGGGACTCAACCTGCTGGAAGCCGATCGCCTGGAGATGAACCGCATCGCCCGATCCGGCAACCACCAGGGCGTGGTCCTCAAGGTGCAGCCCTACCAGTACGCCTCCCTGCAGAGCCTGGTCGACAAGGCCGAGAAGCACGCGGCCGCCCTGGAAGGGGCCGACCAAGCGACCAGGGTTGCCGCCCGCCCGCTGTTCATCGCCCTGGACGGGGTCACCGACCCACAGAATCTGGGGGCAGTGATCCGTTCAGCCGCGGCCTTCGGAGCCTCGGGCGTGATCCTGCCCGAGCGCCGCAGCGCCTCGGTCACAGCGGCAGCCTGGAAGGTCTCCGCCGGAGCCGCCGCCCACCTGCCCGTGGCCCGCGTGGTCAACCTGACCAAGGCCATCCAAGGGCTCAAGGAGCGCGGCTACTACGCGGTCGGCCTGGACGGCGCAGGCAGCGCCATAGTAGGCGAAACAGGCTTCGAGACCGACCCGCTCGTGGTGGTCCTAGGCTCCGAGGGCAAGGGGCTGAGCCGCCTGGTCCGGGAGAACTGCGACACCCTGGCCTCCATCCCCATCTCCAGCTCGGTGGAATCCCTGAATGCTTCGGTGGCGGCCGGCATCAGCCTGTACGCCGTAGCCATGGCACGCCGACGGTCCGCCAGCCAAGCCAAATAGCCCCAGACAGGCACCGGCAATCTGAAGACGGGCAGACCCGAGCGGCAACAGCCTGCGCCCCTCAGCCAGCATGCATCAGACCGGTGCCGCACAAACCCAAGAGTCAACTGGAGGCCCAGACCGCATCGTCCTGATCGTCCTCATCGGCAGCCGCATCCAGGCTGCCGGGGGCGTAGACCGATCTCAGCGAGCCTCGGCCGCCATTCTCGTCTTCAAAGGCTGGTTGCGACGGCACCTCCTCGCCTGCCCGGTCACGATCCTTCTGGGTGCCCGCTCCGGTCTGGCCTCCAACACTGGTTTGGTCAGTCATCCCACTGTTGGCTGCGTCATGGCCCCCCTCCTCATGGCCATTTGCATCCTTGTCAGTCTGATCACGGGCAGTTTGCTTACTCTGACCAGCCTGGGCATGGGCGTCCTGCCAACTCATCTCGTCGTCGACCACCCCGGCATCGGCCTCTTCGTTGATGGTCTTCATGTCCTCGGAGTCCAGCCGGTACTCGGGCAGGGACTCGCTGATGTAGCTCTGCACGGCCTCGGCCATGGGCACGTCGTGGCCGGCCTTCTCGGCCATCAGCCAGCGGTGGGTCAGCACCTCATGGAAGAACTGGGCCGGTTCGATCTGCGAGCGATATTCTGGTGGGATCATGCGCACGGTGGGCTCGAAGACCTCGCGCATCCAGTCGGTGGCCACAATCTCCAAGTCCTCGCCCTGCCGCCAGGTGGATGCCCGGTAGGCATCCAGATCGTTGAGCAACCGCCGGGCCTGGTTCTCCTGCACATCCAGACCGGTCAGCCGCAACAGCTTGCGGGAGGCATAGCCGGCATCGACCACCCTGGGGCGCACCAGCACCCGGTTGCCGTCCTCCTCGGTCTTCATCTCCAGCTCGTCCACGTCGAAGCCCAGATCGTTGAGCCGGTTGACGCGGCGCTCGATCTTCCACATCTCGTCAGGATCGAAGCTGTCCACGTCCGTCAGGGCGCTCCAGAGGGAGTGGTAGCGGTCCACCAGCCGGTTGCCTACGCCGACCTCGTCCACCTCGCCGGCCAGCAGGTTGCCGGAATCCAGATCCATGAGCTCGCCGATGATGTTGGTTCTGGCCAGGTCGATGTCGTACTCGCGCTGGCCGTCAGTCAGGCTGGCGTGCAGATCGCCGGTCTCGGCATCGACCAGGAAGGCCGAGAAGGCATCGGCATCGCGCAGGAAGAGCACATTGGACAGGGAGACATCGCCCCAGTAGAAGCCTGCCAGATGGAGCCTTACCAGAAGAACCGCCAGAGCATCGATCAGCCGCTCGGCCGTGTCCGGACGCAGGTTGCGGGCAAAGAGGGCACGGTAGGGCAGTGAGAACTTCAGGTGCTGGGTGACCAGCATGGCCTCCAGGGGTTCGCCCTCGCGAGTGTGGCGACCGGTGACCACAGCTACGGGATTGACCGTGGGCAGCTCCAGTTTTTGCAGCTTGCGCAGGAGCTCGTACTCACGCTCGGCCACCCGCTGGGTGATCTCCTTCATGGCGTAGACATCGTCGCCCACGTGGACAAAGCGCACCACGTGCCGGGATATGCCTCTGGGCAGGTTGGCCAGCAGATCCCGGGGCCAGGTGGCCAGCGGCCTCTCCCAGGGCAGGGTGAACATCCTGGGGTTGGAGCTGGTGGCCGTGATGTGCAGGGCTGCCGGCTCCCGCTCGGAGGAGGGGTCGGCTGTAGTCGTTATTGAAGTGGCTTTCAGGGCACGGGGGTCCAGAGAGGAGGCCGTCGCCCGGTTGATATTCACGCTAGTCATGCTTCATCCATCCCATCGCCGCCCATCCTATACGGGAAGAGCCCCGCACGGATGCGCCGCGCGGGGCTCCTGGTCACCCGGTCGAACAAGGAAAGGAGATGATATCAATAATCGATACAGGCCCTGCGGATCGGCGGGAAACCGTGGCCGAACCGCAGGGCTACAGGAAGACTCAGTTCAGCCGCAGCTCGCTGGCCGGGGAGAACAGGTGCATCTTCTCAGGATCGATGTGGATCTTGACCACGTCGCCCACCTTGGGCAGGTCACGCGGGTTGACACGGATGGTGGTCAGCTTGTTCTGATCGGACATGACGATGGCCTGCTCAGCCGCGCTGTTGTCGGTCAGAATGTTGCCGTAGATGTAGCCATCGGAGCCCAGATCCTCCACGTTGGCCACCTTCAGGGAGAAGGCATCCGGCTCGTCGGCACCGGCCAGAGAAGCATTCTCGGGACGGAAACCTACGACGATCTTGCCCTGGTCGTCGGGGGTCAGCTTGTCGACGGCCTCGCGCGGCAGGCTGATGGTGTCCTCGCCGATCTTGGCCTGCCCGTTGACCACGGGGTGGATGTTGATGTTCATGGAGGGCGAGCCGATGAAGCCGGCCACAAAGACGTTCTCGGGCCGATCATAGAGCTCGGTAGGCGCACCCACCTGCTGCAGGACGCCCAGCTTGATGACGGCGATCCTGTCGCCCATGGTCAGCGCCTCGGTCTGATCGTGGGTCACGTACAGGGTGGTGACGTTGAGCTGCCGCTGCAGAGCGGCGATCTGGGTACGGGTCTGGACACGCAGCTTGGCGTCCAGGTTGGACAGAGGCTCATCCATCAGGAAGACCTTGGGCTGACGCACAATGGCGCGCCCCATGGCCACACGCTGACGCTGACCACCGGACAGAGCCTTGGGCTTGCGGTCCAGGTACTCGGTCAGATCCAGCACTTCGGCGGCCTTCTCCACCCGCTGGCGAATCTCATCCTTGGGGGTGCCGGCGATCTTCAGGGCGAAGCCCATGTTGTCGGCCACGGTCATATGGGGGTAAAGAGCGTAGTTCTGGAAGACCATGGCGATGTCGCGGTCCTTGGGCTGCATGGTCGTCACATCCTTGTCGCCAATCATGATGCGGCCCTTGTTGACCTCCTCAAGGCCGGCCAGCATGCGCAGGGTGGTGGACTTTCCGCAGCCGGAAGGCCCTACCAGAACAAGGAATTCACCGTCTTTGATGTCCAGACTGAGGTCACTGACCGAGGGCTCATCGTTGCCCGGGTAGATACGAGTGACGTGGTCGAATACCACTTCTGCCATTATTCATCCTTTCATCGGCAGGTACGTGCCGAACGATCCGTAGTGAAGGGGTTGATGTTCACTGTGGTTTCCGTCCCGGGGTCAACACCGACATCGGTATGGCCATGCGACGGTTTTCTGTTTTGCGGTTAAGAGAAACTCTCCCTTGAGCCAGTGCCCACTATACACCAGGGTCTGAATTCGACCGGTGAACCCTTGCCGACTCAATCCTCGGGCTTGTCGGAATCTTCGGCATCGCGCTCGAAGACCGTCCTGGCCACGTTGATCGCGTTGATGACCCGCGGGAATCCTACGTAGGGAGCACATTGGAGTATGGCTTCGACCACAGCCGCCTTGCTCAGCCCCACATTCAAGGCTCCCTGTATGTGAACGGCCAACTGCGGAGCCGTGTCGCCCTGCGTAACCAGACTGCCTATGGTGACCAGCTCCCGCTGCTGGAGATCAAGTCCTTTCCGGGTGTATATGTCGCCAAAAGCGAATTCGACAATCCAGCGACCCAGGTCCGGCGCTATGTCCTGAAGAGAGTCGATGACAGCCTGACCTCCCTTGCCGTCGATAGCGGCCAAGGCTTCAGAGCCCTTTTCAAAGCGCGAAGCTTCCATGAAGCCCCTTCTTTCTGCTGTTTTGGATGTTTTCCCACCGATAATATTGTATCAACGCCTGTTTACGCATTATGCCGCTGGCTCCGATCAGGCTGCCAGATTCCCAGCGGCCAAGGACGCAAAACAGCAGGAGGGGACAATCAGGTGCTTTTCAACCTGTCGGGGCACAATGGAGATATGAGCGATCTTGAGGGTTTGGACCTAAGGCCGGAACGGCTGGTCGGGGGCTACACCCTGATTGAGCCCCTGGGCGGCGGAGCCATGGGCTCTGTCTGGCGCGCACGGGATGGCGGGGGCCAGGACTACGCCATGAAGATCCTGCGGGAGTCCCTGGAAGAAGAGAGCCAGGTGTCACCAGACAGCTCTGACGAACGTGACCGCGCCTCGGCCCGCGAGCGCCTGCGACGCGAAGCCTTGGCCCTGCAACGGATCCGTCATCCGGGCGTCTGCCGGATCGTGGACATGGAGCTTGATGATGCCCTGGCATTCATCGTCACCGAACTGATCGAGGGGCGCAATCTACGGGACGACGTGGCCGTCAACGGGCCCTATCAGGGCGACGACCTGGAACGGCTGGCGCGGAAGCTGACCGATGCCGTCGCGGCCGTCCACCAGGCGGGCATCGTCCACCGGGACATCAAACCCACCAATGTGATGATTTCGGTCTCGGGCCCGGTGCTGGTGGACTTCGGCATCGCCATGGGCCAGGGACAGAGCCATGTGACCCGGACCGGGCTGGTCATGGGAACCCCCGGCTTCATCGCCCCGGAAATCATCGACGGAGCCGAGGCCGATCAGGGAACCGACTGGTGGAGCACGGCCGCCGTTCTGGCCTATGCGGCCACCGGACGGGCGGTCTTCGGCGACAAGCCCATGATGGCGGTTCTGGAGCGGGAAGCCTCGGGCAATGCTGACCTGTCTGGGCTGCCCGTGGGCACCATGAGAGCCCTGCGCTCGGCGCTCTCCCCCGACCGGGGGGCGCGTTGCACGCCTGAGGAGCTTCTGGAGGCCATCAGCCGGGATGCCATGGATCCGCAGGCCTGGCAGGGTGAGCAAGACGACCAGGAACCCGGCAAGGGCAGTCAGGAGACGATGCGCCCTTTTGGCGGCGGCTCTTCGGAGGCTGAGGAGCAGACCGACTCGCCCACCATGGTCGTTGAGCCGGCCACCATGCCCATGCCGCCTATTACGCAGGCTAATCCAGACAGTCCACGGACGGCCTGGTCACAGCCTCTGACAAACGGCGAAGCCGATGAACAGACGACCCTCCTACCCGACTTGGAGCAACCCACCACCCTCTTGAATCCCCTTCCAGCAGCCCAGGAGCAGCAGGAGCAGACGCAGACCTGGCAGGATCTCCAGCCTGCAGCCGATCGTCAAGATCTACAAGCCACTACCGTCCAGGATCCGCTTCTGCCGGCACAGCCCCTGCCCAGCGGCTACAGCAATGACGCAAACGCCCACTGGCTGGGAGACCAGCCCCCTGCCCAGATACGACGCCTGCGCTACCTGAAGGCCGGAACCCCCTGCCTGGTCATGCTGGGAATGTTCCCTGCCCTGCTGACAGCACTGGCTCCGGTCTCGGCCCTGGCAACCGCCGGAATCCTTCTCTGGGCCCTGAGCACTGCCGGATGGAGCATCAAAGCCCAGATCGAACGCGAGCTGCGCCGCGACGGCCCTCGGCGGGGCACCGACCGTCTGCTGAACGCAGCTGCCCTCCCCTGGCACCTGCTCAAGGGCCTGGGGGCCGCCCTGCTGCGCCTGCCGGGCATGATCCTTGTCCAGGTTTTGGTCGCTCTGCCGCTGACCTGGGCGGGCGCCCTCACCACCGTCCGCGCAGGCCTGACCCTGGGTGAACACCTGTTGACCCTCCCCCTGCCGGCAGCCAGGCCCCTGTCCGCCGGCGGGCTGGCCATGGCCCTGGCGACGCTGGCAGGCTGGCTGTTGACGACTCTGCCGACGCAGAACCGCTCAGCCCCCAAAGCCAACAGCGGCAACAGGGTCCTGCGGCTGGCGGCGGGTCGCATCCCCATGGGCCGCCAGGATCCCACGGCGCCAGGCAACCCCCGCCGCAGGTGGATCCTGCTCCTGATCTGGCTGCTGATCATTGCCGTCCTCCTGGCCGGGCTGATCGCCCAGCCCTCCATGGACTGGGCCCCCATCC
This sequence comes from Bifidobacterium sp. W8112, assembly GCF_016101425.1. Taxonomy (NCBI): domain Bacteria; kingdom Bacillati; phylum Actinomycetota; class Actinomycetes; order Bifidobacteriales; family Bifidobacteriaceae; genus Bifidobacterium; species Bifidobacterium sp. W8112. The sequence continues at coordinate 1,019,003 of NZ_JACFQN010000001.1, forward strand.
ACCTCCTGCGCGCCTAAGGCCGCGCTCCACCCCTGGCGGCTACACTATGCTCAGTACGCCAAGGAAAGGATCCAGGTCATGTCCAAGGGCAAGCAGAACCGCAAGGCCGCGCTCAAGGCCCAGGAAGAGGCCCGTCGGCTCCAGGAGGCCAAGGAACGCCGCCAGCAGACCATGATCGGCGTCATCGTCACCGTGGCGCTCGTCGCGCTGATCGCTCTGGGCGGATTCCTGTACTGGCGCAGCCATCGCCCGGTCAAGACCCAGGACCTGGAGCAGGCTCGTCAGGCCGTCGCCAAGGTCAAGGAAAAGCCCTCGGCCGCCAATGACCAGGGCGGCTTTCTGATCAGCTCCCAAGGGCTGGGCAAACCGGTGGCCAAGGCTCCGACAGTGGAGATCTACATGGACTTCATGTGCCCGGGCTGCGGCGCCCTGCATCGCGGACTGGACTCCACCCTGACCGGTCTGGTGGATGCCGGGCAGATCAACCTGGTCATCTATCCCATGAGCTTCATGGACAGGCTCTCCACCGACAACTACTCGACCAGGACGGGCACGGCCACCATCTACGTGGCCCAGCACGATCCGGACCACCTGCTGCCCTTCATCGCCAATCTCTACGCCAAGGACTTCCAGCCGGACGAGTCCGACTACCACCCCATCAGCAACGACAAGATCCGCCAACAGGCCATCAAGGCCGGGGTTGATCCCAAGGTTGCTGACCAGGCGGTCAAGGGCCACTACCGGGCTTGGATCAAGGCCATGGACACCTACACCCCCCTGCGCAAGGAGCTCTGGAATCCCTCCGGGTCCAACAAGGGGCAGATGACCACGCCCACGGTCCGCATCAACGGCAGTTACTGGGAGCTGGGCAACCTGTCCCAAGCAGGTCTGGACTACCGCTCGGGCCTGCTCAAGGCTCTGGGCCTGGACCAGTCCAAGGTGGGCGTCAAGGGCGCCATGCCCGCCATCGGCGCCTCCGGCCAACCGCGCTCGCTGGACTGAACCGGGCAGGTCGAGAGAAATTTCGCGTCCAGCGTCCCCCTTGGGGGCACGGTGATGGTACGATATCATTCCGTACCGCGGCCCGGAGCTGTAATGGACCACCGGGACCGCCTCCTTAGCTCAGTTGGCCAGAGCAGCCGCCTTGTAAGCGGCAGGTCGTCAGTTCGACTCTGACAGGAGGCTCTACGCCAGGAACGAACCATAAAATCCGATTATTCAGCTTTGTCTCCGGGCAGGCTATAATAATGGACATTACCTGGATAATTGCAAATACTTCCCTCGAGTAAGTCATTTCGGAGGCTCGTTCTCCGAAGTACGAACGGAGCTTTTTCCCCAACCATCTCCGTTCGTATTCGAGGACGGGATCATTCCCCTTCATTCCCGTCCTCTTGACGTTGATCCGCCGGCCCAGGGCCCGGGTCTTGAAAAGCCGACTGACCGATGACGGTCAAGTCGGCTTTTTTATTGCCCACATCCGAGACAAATGTGGATGTTTGCCCGACCTTGCTGATTGTCTGGCTTGGCTCCATGCCCGCGCCGCTAGAATTGCCAGGTACAGACAAGGCAGGAACGGGGAGGCGAACACATGGCCAGACGCTGGACGCCGCGGCGTTTCGTCGTGCTCAGAAGGATCCGCGTGGCATCCTGCGCACTCCTGGTCGTTCTGGCCATGGTCCTGGCCTTCGGCATCACCGCACGCAAGAGCGTGGCTTTAAGCGTCAACGGCCAGACCAAAATGGTGACCACCTACGCCTACAGCGTGGACGGCCTGCTGCGCCAGCAGGGGATCAAGGTCAAGACCCACGACCTGGTCGATTCCACCTCCGGAGGCCAGCTGCGCAACCATGCGGCAGTCACCGTACGTTCCGCCTATCAGACAACCATCGTCATCCAGGGCCAACGCGTGCCCTTCTGGACCACAGCCACCAGCATGGACCAGCTGCTGGGATTCTTCGAGGAGAACCGCAAGCAGGCCATGAAGGTCACCGTGGATATAGGCAACGTCTACAACCAGCTGACCGGCGGTCTGGTCATCAACCAGGCGGGGCCGGTCACGGTCATAGCTGATGGGAAGACCTCGGTGGCCCCCGACGGCAAGCTCCCAGCCGCCTCCATCCTGGACTCCAAGGGCATCGTGCCAGGCAAGGAGGACCGGGTCAGCGTGGAGCACGACCAGGGCGCCACCGTGCTGCGTGTCCGACGGGTCACCCACGGGAACACCCAGAAGACCATCCCTCTGGCCTTTGCTACACGTACCGTGGTCGACCCGAACCTGGCGCCAGGCCAGACTCAGATCCGACAGGAAGGCGTAGCCGGCCAGCGTCTGCAGACCATCCAGGTCACCTATGTGGACGGACAGGCAGAATCGGAGCAGGTCGTCAAGGAGGAGACTGTGGCCATGCCAGTGGATCAGGTGGTGGCCGTCGGCCCTGACAAGCCAAAGGAGGGGCAGAGCAGCGGGCAGCAGTCCAAGGACAAGGGGTCCGATCATGCCAAGGACGCTTCCTCCCCAAGCGCCTCGCCGAACAAGGATGCGCAGTCGGGAAAGACAACTGCCACGCCCCCGCAGGCATCACAGCCATCAGGCTCGAATGCAACGACCAAGCCGGATCCCCCAAGCCAGGCCGAAAACACACCAGCCCCGCCGCCATCGCCAAGCCCATCGCCAAGCGGCCTTTGGCATGCAGGACCCGGCCTAGCCCAAGCCTATGCCTCGGGTGCAGCCGCCCAGCGCGGATGGACAGGTTCGCAATTCGATGACCTGGTGAAACTCTGGAACAAGGAGTCAGGATGGCAATGGGATGCCGAGAACCTTTCCGGTGCCTACGGCATCCCCCAAAGCCTGCCGGGCTCTAAAATGAGTCAATTCGGTGCCAACTGGCGTGACGATGCTGCCATCCAAATCGACTGGGGCCTCTGGTATATCGGCCAACGATACGGAAACCCCAGCACGGCCTGGCACCACTCCGAGCAGTACAACTGGTACTGACCTCCTACTACATTCACGAGCAGCGAACCGACATGAACACTAGAAGCGAGAGCGACCGCCTTCTGGGTGCCGCCGATATCCGACGCATCGCCGACCAAGCGGGCATCCATCCCACCAAGCGTCTGGGCCAGAACTTCGTTATCGATCCAGGCACTGTACGCAGGATCGTCCGCCTGGCAGGGGTGAAACCCGGTCAGTCCGTTCTGGAGGTGGGTCCAGGTCTGGGATCCCTGACCCTGGGGCTGCTGGAGGCGGGCTGCCTGGTGACCGCCGACGAGATCGACTCCGGATTGGCCCAGCGCCTGCCTCAGACCGTAAGCGAGCGCATGCCGGAAGCCCTGGACCGGCTGACCGTGATCAACCGGGATGCCCTGACCCTGACCCCTCAGCTGGCAGGCGACGCGGGCAGAAGCGCCGACCTGACCCTGGTAGCCAACCTGCCCTACAACGTAGCCACTCCCATCATCCTGACCCTCCTGGCCCGGTTCGCCAATCTGAGCCAGTTCCTGGTCATGGTCCAAAAGGAAGTGGCGGACCGCCTGACTGCTGGCCCGGGTTCCAAGGTCTACGGCGCCCCCAGCCTGAAACTGGCCTGGTACGGCCATACCGCCCAAGCGGGAAGGATCGGGCGTCACGTCTTCTGGCCTGCTCCCAATGTCGACTCGGCCCTGGTCTCCTTTGTCCGTGACGAGGAAGGGCACATCGGCGAGGACGAGCGCACGCGGATTCGGGTTTTCGCTCTGATCGACGCCGCCTTCGGCCAGCGCCGCAAGACCCTGCATGCTGCCCTTAAGGGCCTGGTGCCCCCCGAAGCCTTCAAGGCGGCGGGCATCGATCCGAGCCGGCGCGGAGAGACCATGACCATTGCGGAATTCGCCGCCCTGGAGCGGTCCGGCCGCGAGGTGGCCGCGTGAGCCCCGCCGTCGGCAGGGAGGGGATCGCCCTGGACTGCCCGGCAAAGATCAACCTGCTGCTTCGGGTCGGACCCGCCCGGGCGGATTGGGGTGGCCGTCACCGCCTGGACACCATCTACAGTGCCGTAAGCATCCTGGACAGGGTGGAACTGCGCCCAAGAGAGCCTGGCAGCGGCTTCAGGCTGCACATGGAGGGCGAGCATCTGGGCGATCTGGCCGACCATGACGCTGATCCCCATGCAAATCTGGCTGTCAAGGCCCTTCTAGCCATGGCTCAGGCCACCGGACACCAGCCGGATGTGGCCATCCGCATCACTAAGCGGATACCGGTGGGTGCCGGCCTGGCCGGGGGATCCACGGATGCGGCCGGAACCATGCTGGGCCTGAACCGGCTCTGGAAGCTCGGGCTGGGCGCGGCTGATCTGGATGAGATCGCCGCCGGCCTGGGTGCAGACCTGCCCTTCTGCCTGCATGGTGGTCTCAGCCACGGCTCGGGTTTCGGCCAGGTTCTGGAGCCCTTGGATCCGACCAGCGCGGAGGCTCGAAGTTTGCGCAATGCCGGACTGACCGGCCGCCTGCTGATCGGCGCCTATGAAGATCAGCTGAGCACGGCCCAGGTATACAAGGCCTTCGACGCGATCGGCCCCGGCCCCGGCGACCTGAACGACCTGCAAAAAACCGCCTGTGCTCTTCACCCACGCTCGCTCCTGGCTCTGGATCTTGCCCGGCGGGCAGGGGCAGGGCCAGCTTTCGTCTCGGGATCCGGCCCATCGGTGGTGGCTATGGTTCCTCACTTGGACCAAGCGGCTACACTGATAAGACTCTGGCGGGAGCAGAATGCCGTAGACAGAATCATTGAGGCTGACTCGCCAGTCCTGCCCAGGATGGTCCCCCTGCGAGTCACCCATGGACAGTAGAGTAGGCAACATGACGAATCCCGAACCACTCGACGAACGCGAGGCCCGCAGGCAGTTCGTACGACGGCGGCAGAAGATGGTCTTCACTATAGCCGTCAGCGCCCTGGTGGTCATCCTGGTCATCTGTGGTCTGATCATCTTCGGATCCATCGGGCATACCGCCAAACACGCCACCATCGCCAAGCCCAACTATGGGGTCGCTGTGCCCTGTCCGCCCGACAAGTCCAAGCTGGTCAACCACCCCGACATCCGTGTGCGGGTGCTCAACGGAACCAACAAGTCCGGTCTGGCCACTGCTCTGGCGTCGGCCCTGCGCAATCGGGGATTCAACATGCAGGATGTGGCGGACTATCCGGGCAAGACCGAGACAGCGCGCACCCAGATACGCTTTGGCGCCTCGGCCATTGACCGCGGCTACACGGTGGGGTCCCAATTCAACGATGCCGTTCTGGTCATGGACGACCGCAGCGACGATCTGATCGATGTGGTCATCGGGGCAACCTTTACCGATCTGAACGACGAGGACAGCACCTCTGTCGTAGGCCGTAACATCAAAGCCATCAAGGGCTGCCTGGCTGACCCCTCCTCCCTGAAGAACCTGCCCAAGGCTCCCAAGGCCTGACACCGCAGCAATGTTGCCGGCCTGGCATCCCGCCCAGGAGCGCGAACCCGGCTGTTGTAGAACCTTCAACCGGAGGCGTTTGCGCGCATGGTATGGTAATAGGTGTAACACCTTGGGGTCGTGGGTGTTTGGGGACTTGATACAGTTTCTTAGTACAGCTTTTTGCTACAGTTTTGAGTGCGATGTCCGGGGGATGCTGTATCAGGCTCTGCGAAGAAGGGGGTCGACTCATCATGCGTCAGCGTTCGGGCATGGCAGCAGCAGCCCTGGCCTTTCTCCTAGCCCTGTCCTGCACACCCGCTTTGGCCGGGAGCACCGGCAGTCCATCCGAAGCAGCCACGCCCACCACCCTGGACAAACAGCAGGGGGATGATAGCCTGCAGGCCGTATCGCCGTCCTCCTCCCCACCAATGTCTTCCCCACCAACGTCCTCACCCCTGCCAACGTCCTCACCCCTGAGCCACACGACCCCGATGCCTTCCTCACCCACGCTCGACACTGCCGGCGATGCTGATGCCGTCCAGGCCCGGTCCTCCGCAGCCTGGACGGTCAGCTTCGACACGGCAGGCGGCGGCAGCGTTGGCAGGCAGACCATCCCCGACGGGGGCCAGGCCAGTCGGCCCAGCCCCGACCCCGCCAGGGACGGATACCTGTTCGACGGCTGGTTCCAAGGCGACGTTGCCTACGACTTCACCCAGCCCGTCACCGGTAGCATCACCCTCACCGCCCACTGGACCAAGGGAGACGGCCATTGGGCCATCAGCCCCAGCCAAGGGCCCATAGCCGGGGGCGCCAAGGTCACCCTCACCCCGCCCGCGCAACGCGGCATCAGACTCAGCCAGCTCAGCATGGGCGGCCTTCATTCCGCGGCCATCAGCTCGGACGGCAACCTCTACACCTGGGGAGACAATGGCGCTGGCGAGCTGGGCGACGGCACCAACACCAACCGGTCCACACCAGTCCAAGTCAAAAAGCCCAAGGGCACGCCGGAAAAATTCATTTGGAAAGAAGTCAGTATAGGCTGGGACCATTCTGCGGCATTCGGTTCGGACGGCAACCTCTACATCTGGGGCCAAAACGGCCGCGGCCAGCTGGGCGACGGCACCACCACCAAGCGGAACACACCGGCCCCGGTCGACAAGCCCCAAGGCACGCCAGCAGGATTCACCTGGAAACAATTCACCCTAGGCGACTTGAGTACCGCAGCATTCGGTTCGGACGGCAACCTCTACATCTGGGGAAACAACCAGTATGGGCAGCTGGGCAACGGCACCACCACGAACCAGACCAGGCCGATCAAGGTCGACAAGCCCCAAGGCACGCCAGCAGGATTCACCTGGAAACAGGCCAGCCTTAGCTGCAATCATTCCGGAGCTATAGGCTCGGACGGCAACCTCTACACCTGGGGATGGAACTTCAGCGGCCAGCTGGGCGACGGCACCACTACCGACCGGCACACGCCCACCCTGGTCAACAAGCCCCAAGGCGCACCCGCCGGGTTCACCTGGAAACAGGTCAGCATAGGCTGGCAACATTCCGCGGCAATCGGCTCGGACGGCAACCTCTACACCTGGGGGCAGAACTACAGAACCCAGCTGGGCGACGGCACCAACACCGACCGGCACACGCCCACCCTGGTCAACAAGCCCCAAGGCGCACCCGCCGGGTTCACCTGGAAACAGGTCAACCTGGGCGACTGGCATACCGAGGCGTTGGGCTCGGACGGCAACTTCTACATCTGGGGAAGCAACGAAAACGGCCAGCTGGGCGACGGCACCAACACCACCCGGGGCAGGCCAATCCCGGTCAGCAAGCCCCAAGGCGCACCCGCCGGGTTCACCTGGAAATACACGATCCCAGGATGCAACCATACCGCAGCGATCGGCTCGGACGGCAACCTGTACACCTGGGGAGTCAACGGCAACGGCCAGCTGGGCAACGGCACCACCACCAGCTGGAATAGGCCGGGCATGGTCAACTTCCCCGGCGCCGTCACGCCCACCAGCGTCCTGTTCGGCCAGGCCAAGGCCACAGGGATCACGGCCAACCAAGACGGCACCTGGCAGGTATCCACGCCCAAGCATGAGCCGGGGGGCGTGGACGTGACGGTCGGCTGGAGCCGGAACGGGCCGCAGCCGGACGATCACCTGCAATACACGTACATCGCCCCCCAATACCAAGTCGGCTTCAATTCCAAAAACGATTCCTGCCCCGCCCCCACGGGCATGCCCCCCAGCCAGTCCGTCACCCAGGACGGGCAGGCGGAACGCCCCTACCCGGACCCGAGGGCCGAAGGCTGCCTGTTCGACGGCTGGTTCCAAGGCGATGTCGCCTACGACTTCAGCCAGCCAGTCACCCATGACACCACCCTGACCGCCCACTGGACCAGGGAAGACACGCAGCACTGGTCCATCAGCCCGGACCATGGGCCCGAGACCGGCGGCACCGAGGTGACCCTGACTCCGCCCGCACAGCGAGGCATCAGATTCAACCAGATCAGACTGGGCTACAACCATTCCGCAGCCATCGGCTCGGACGGCAACCTCTACACCTGGGGAGGCAACGACGACGGACAGCTGGGCGACGGCACCACCACCAGCCGGAGCAGGCCGGCCCTGGTCGACAAGCCTCAGGGGGCGGCGGACGGGTTCACCTGGAAACAGGTCATCCTTGGCGGCTGGCATTCCGCGGCCATCGGCTCCGACGGCAACCTGTACGCCTGGGGAGACAATGGCAGTGGCCAGCTTGGCAACGGCACCACCACCAACCAGAACAGACCAGTCCTGATAGGCAAGCCCGATGGAGCACCCAAAGGATTCACCTGGAAACAGGTCAGCCTGGGCGGCTTTCATTCCGCGGCCATCGGCTCCGACGGCAACCTCTACACTTGGGGGTACAACGAGTACGGCCAGCTCGGCAACGGCACCACCACCAACCAGAACAGGCCAGTCCTGATAGGCAAGCCCCAAGGCGCACCTGAAGGATTCACCTGGAAACAGGTCAACCTAGGCGGCTGGCATTCCGCGGCCATCGGCTCCGACGGCGGCCTCTACACCTGGGGAGACAACCAGTACGGCGAACTAGGCGACGGCACCACCACCAAGCGGAACATGCCAGTGCAAATCGGCAAGCCCCAAGGAGCGCCAGAAGGATTCACCTGGGCACAAGCCAGCCTAGGCGAACATCATTCCGCGGCCATCGGCTCCGACGGCGGCCTGTACACCTGGGGAAGAAACTCCGAGAGCCAGCTGGGCGACGGCACCACCACCAATCGGCAGACGCCAATTCAGATCGCGAAGCCCAATGGATTCACTTGGGCACAAGCCAGCCTAGGCGACGGGGATTCTGTAGCTTCCGGATCCGATGGGAACCTGTACGCCTGGGGATGGAACATTAGCGGCCAGCTGGGCGACGGCACCACCACCGACCGGCAGACGCCGACCCTGGTCAGCAAGCCCCAGGGGGCGCCCAAGGGATTCGCCTGGAAACAATCCGGCGTGGGATGGTATCATTCCGCAGCCATCGGCTCCGACGGCCAGCTTTACACCTGGGGAAACAACGGCAACGGTCAGCTGGGGCGCGCCCCCTCCAACGCCTGGCCGGCCAGCCGGCCGGGACCGGTCGGCTTCCCCGGAGAGCCGCAGACCACCAGCGTATGCTTCGGCCAGAATCAGGAGCAGGGCACGTGCCTCGCCGCAGGCAAGGACCTCAAGCCCAGCCCCGACGGCACCTGGAAGGTGACCACTCCCCCTTACACGCCGGGGCTGGCGCCCGTGGCCATCGACTGGACCCAGGACGGCAAACAGCAGGAAACTGACAAGGGCAACACCTACCGGTACCTAGCCATCGCCAGCCTGCCCCTGACCGGAGGCGACGGCATGCTCCTTCTGCTCGCCACAGGACTTCTCACTGCAGGAGCCGCCATAGCCGCCAAAAGCCGCCAAAAGCAGGCCCGTACGACAGACAGCATGAATACTTCGCACAAGTAAGCAACAGTCCGGGCCACACAACGATCACAGCCAATACCAGCCTGGCACCTGATGACCCGGCAAGCATCTTCCACATATAATCCGGCGGCAGCCGAACCTGCAGAATACGGACTAGGCCTGGCCCTAGCCCTGGCTCTGCCACCAGTCCCGCAGCTCCTGCTCGGCTGTCTGCTGGTCGACCGGGCCCTGATCCAGGCGGTAGTCCAGCATGTGCTGATAGGCGCGTCCCACCTGCGGTCCCGGCTTGAGGTTCAGAATCTGCATGATCTGTTGTCCATTCAAGTCGGGCCGGATGGCATCCAGATCCTCCTGCCGACGCAGTTGAGCCACCCTGTCCTCCAACTCGTCCATGGCGGAGGAGAAGACCTGAGCCTTGTGCTTGTTTCGAGTGGTCGCATCGGCCCGGGTCAGGCGATTGAGCCGCTCATAAAGCGGACCGGTCTCCCGGGCGTAGCGGCGTACGGCCGCATCGGTCCAGCGCTCGTCCACATAGCCGTGGAAACGCAGGTGCATGGAGATCAGGTCGCAGACGTCGGCGATCAGGTGGTGGTCGAAGTGCAGGGCCTTGAGGCGCTTGCGGGCCAACCGGGCCCCGACCGCGTCGTGATGATGGAAGCTGACCTTGCCACCGGGCTCAAAGCGTCTGGTGGCGGGCTTGCCGATGTCGTGCAGCAGGGCGGCCAGTCGCAGGGTCAGGTCCGGGGCGGGCACAGGTCCGTCAGGTCCGGTCTCCAGGGCGATGGCCCGGTCCACCACCATCAGGGTGTGCTCGAAGACGTCCTTGTGCCGGTGATGCTCGTCGATCTCCAGCTGCAGGGCTGGGACCTCGGGCAGAACGATGTCAGCCAGGCCGGACTGCACCAGAGCCTCGATACCCTGGACGGGGTGGTCGGACAGCATGAGCTTGGTCAGCTCGTCGCGAATCCGCTCGGCCGAGACGATGCTGATTCGATCGGTCATGCGGGTGATGGCCTCGGCCGTCTCCGGTGCGATGGTGAATCCCAGCTGGGCCACGAACCGCACGGCCCGCATCATCCGCAGGGGGTCGTCATCGAAGGACTGACGGGGGTCCACCGGGGTCCGCAGCACCTGCTTGGCCAGGTCGTTGGCCCCCCGGTAGGGATCCACAAAGACCAGGTCGGGCACCCGCAGGGCCATGGCGTTGACGGTGAAGTCGCGCCGCGAAAGGTCGCCCTCAAGGCTGTCCCCATAGTCCACCTCGGGCTTGCGGGAGTCGGGATCGTAGGTGTCTCGCCGGTAGGTGGTCACCTCCACCTTGACCTCGGTGCCGTCAGGACGCCGCCGCAGCGCGCCCAAGGTGCCGAATTTGCGCCCCATGTCCCAGAAGCCTGACCCCCAGTGACGCAGGATGGGCTCGAACTGCTCGGGCCGGGCCGAGGTGCAGAAGTCCAGGTCGTGGGAGGGCCGGTGCAGGAGCAGATCGCGTACAGGACCCCCTACCAACGCCAGTTCAAATCCCTGCTCGGCGAAGAGGCGCCCGAGCTCGATGGCCTCCGGCCAGACTTGGAAATCCACGCTCACCCTTTCCTACGGAGTTGATGCGCCTACTAGCATACCGTTACCCCACCTGCACATTACCTTACGTAAAGTTGGAGTATGATTACGCCCGCGGACATGGCGCGCATGCTTGCACATAGCGCCGACTCTGCGGACACCCATGCCCGCGGACAGCAGGGGCAGGACCACCTTGTGGAAACCGTAAGCGAACGTCTGGATCCGCGGGTCCGCGAGCGCATACAGACCGAGGACGACATACCCACGCCTGCCCTCATGCCCCGGCATAAGCATGCCTCAGGGCCTTCCACCTTTGCCTCCCTGGATGCCCAGGAACTGCCCGTAGTGCGCGAGTATTCAGCGGGTGGACTGATCTTCGACCGACACGACCGGGTGGCCATCATCGCCCGGCACTCCCGCTCGGGCCACCTGGAATGGTGCCTGCCCAAGGGGCATATCGAGAAGGGGGAAACACCCGAGCAGACGGCCGTGCGCGAGGTCCACGAGGAGACGGGGATACTGGGCAGAGTGACCGACTCCATCGCCACCATCGACTACTGGTTCACCGGAACCAACCAACGGGTCCACAAGCTGGTCCACCATTTCGTCCTGCGGATGATCGGCGGATCCCTGAGCGTGGAGGGCGACCCTGATCATGAGGCCGAAGATGCCATCTGGGTGGACTTTTCCGACCTGACCTCGGTGCTCAGTTACCCTAATGAGCGTAAAATAGCCTGGCTCTACGCGAGGAAGTACAAAAAACAGCCATGATCCAGACCCCCCTGCGCCCGAGCGGGCGCACCAGCCAGCGCACCCATGCCTTCAACCGATGGGCCCGGTGGGCTCGAATCCTACCGGCGATCATCCTTCTGCTAGCCCTGGTGATGACTCCCTGGCTGCCAACACCGGCCCTGGCTGCCCCCAATCATCAGAACTCGGCCGAGGTGGCTCTGCGCTGGTCGACGCCTGTGGTAACCGACAAATCCGGTTATGCCCTGCGCGCTACGGTGACCAACACCGCGAACCAGCCCATGGAAAATGCTCATCTGGGCGTGTCCACCAGCGCCCTGTACTCTTTCAGCTCCCGGGCCGACATGCAGGCCTGGTCCGAAGGCCACGCCCGCATCCCCACCCCGGACGTGCTGGGCACTCAGAGCGTACCGACAATCCCGGCCGGGCAGAGCATCGAGGTTTCAGTCAACGTGCCGGCTGATCAAGATGCGATCAGGAAGATGACCAGCTGGGGGCCCAAACCCGTCCGGCTTTCTTTAAGCGACGGCCAGAGTCGGGTCCTGGGTGACGTGTTCACCTTTCTGACCCGGACATGGGATGGCCTGCCCACTGCAGGCACACCCGCCCTGTCGCTGACCATGGTCATGCCGCTGATCTCCTCGGACTGGAATATTGACGACAAGGCCATGACAGCGCTGATGACCCAGCCCGGTGCCGAATCCGAGTCAGGCCCGGGCAAGGATAAAGACCAGAGCGTGACACTGACCCGTCAAGGGAGCCGCCGTCAGGAAGATCAGAGCCAGCTGCTGGCTAAACATGGGTCCCTGCAGGCCTTGGGCGATCCGGTCTACCTGTCAGCCTTCGCCAACCGCCCCAAGATCCAGGGGCTGATTCAGCCAGCCGACTTCGACATCACCGGATACGCCTCCCAGAACCAGGATCGCTATGCCAGGGCCGGAGTCACCCCCGAGTCCTGGAGCGCCCAGACTGCAGCCAAGCTCTATCCTGATGCCGCTTCCGGCACATACGCCTGGCAGGGCAAGCAGGAGTGGACCATGGAATCCATCGCCGCAGCCCGCCGCGCCGGCTACCAGACGGTCATTGCCCCGCAAGGCTTCGAGGTGGGAGCCGGCACCTCCGCCCACACCGGCAAGTACACCATCGACACCCAGGCCGGAAAGGTGACTGTCCTGTCGGCCCAGCGCGAACTCAGCAACCTGGCCAGGGGCAACCCCAGCTCCACCCGAGCCACCGGGGAGCAGACCCAGGCAGGGCAGACGGCGCGCTTCATGGCCCAGAGCGCCTTCTATCAGATGGAACAGCCCTACGCCGAACGCTCCCTCCTGGTCTGCTTCGATGCCGATCAGGACACTCAGCAGGCGGACAGGATCATGACCGAGCTGGAGCACGCTCCCTGGATCCACTTGGAACCCATGGACAATCTGATGCGAGCACCCGACTTCACCGGCGGCTCATCGGGCCTGCTCAAAGCCCTCGAAGCCGATGACGGTCAGGACGGCGCCAAGCACGGCGACAGCTCGACAGCCACCTTGGACTCTCTAATCGCCAGCAGGGTGGACATCGACCGGTTCGCCTCCTCCATTCTGGCCGACAGTCAGCAGGCCTCCCAGCCCACCGCCAGCGCCACGACCGGCAAGACCGACAGCCAGGCCTTGGCCCGACAGGATGCTGACACCACCGCCCGCCAGCCCAAGGATCCGCACCAGTGGCTGAACCGGCTGACCGCCGCCCACGACGATCTAGCCCTGAAGTCCCTGGGCGGAACCGCAAACGCCGCCGGCCTGGCCGATCAGGCAGGTGCCATATCCCACCGGCTCCTGGACGGCATCAGCATCACGCCCAGCGAGTCCCTGAACGTGGTCAGCGAGACGGCTTCCATGCCCGTCACCGTCAGCAACAGCCATCCCTACCCGGTCCACGCCCGTATCAGCGCCCGCACCGATTCCATGGAGATCGTCACCTCGCGCATGGCGGATGTAGTCATTCCCGCCCGCTCCGAGGCCCAGGTGACCTTTAAGGTCAGAGTGGCGACGGCCGGCAGGGCCAACGTGGACATCGGCCTGCTGGACAGCCAGGGCCGTCCCTTCGGTCAGATGCGCCGGGCTCAGATCACCAGCAACCTGCGTTTGAGCGACATGAGCGGCCTGCTCATCATTGTCTTCGCCGTACTGCTTGGGCTCCTGGGGCTCTGGCGGCAGTTCCACCGCACGAAGGACCCGGACGAATGAGCTCCGTAGGGCGCAATTCCGCCATCATGGCCACGGGCACCGCGGCATCCCGGGTGACCGGGCAGATCCGCACCATCCTATTGGCAGCCGCCATCGGCACCACCGGGATCGCAGCTGATGCCTACCAAACCGGCGCCATGATCCCCCAGGTCATGTTCACCCTGATCTCGGGCGGCATCTTCAACGCCGTCCTGGTTCCGCAGATCGTGCGCACCCTCAAAGAGCGGGACGCAGCTGACCGGCTGAACAAGCTGATCACGGTCGCCATGGTCCTTTTGGCCCTGCTGACCCTGCTGCTGATGCTGGGCACCCCGGTGCTGACCACCATCTATCTGAACTCCAAGTGGAACCCCGCGCAGCGCGCCCTGGCCAACTCCTTCACCCTCTGGTGCATGCCCCAGGTCTTCTTCTACGGGCTCTACACGGTCCTGGGTCAGATCCTGGCCGCCAAAGGCCGGTTCACCGCATACGCCTGGAGCTCGGTGGGCGCCAATCTGATCAGCTGCCTGGGCTTCCTGGTCTTCATCTTCCTGTTCGGCAACGCCCGCAGCCAGCCGGTCGGCTTCTGGGACAACGGCAAGGTGGCTCTGACTGCCGGAGCCTGGACCCTGGGGGTGGCCTTCCAGGCGCTGGTCCTCTTCATCCCCCTGATCATGAGCGGCTTCCGCTATCGACCGCGCTGGGGTCTGCGGGGCATCGGCCTGCGATCCATGGGCTCGGTGGCCGCCTGGAGCATGGGTGTGGTGGTCATCGACCAGCTGGCCAACGTGATCAACGCCCGCATCAACAACGGCGCCCCCCTGGAGGGCAACCCCTTGGACATCGCCGGCAACGGTTCCTACCAGAACGCCTACACCCTCTTCATCCTGCCATACTCCCTGGTGGCCGTTTCCGTCAGCACGGCCATCTTCCCCAAGCTGTCCAAGGCGGTTTCGGACGGCCGCATCGGTGATGCCCGCGAGGATCTGAGCCAGGCCCTGCGCAATGTCGGGCTGATGATGTTCTTTTTCACTGCGGTCATGCTGGCCATTCCGGTGCCCATCACCCGTGCCCTGCTGCCCTCCGTGGGCGTCCACGAAGCAGTCCTGATCTCGGGACCCCTGATAGGCCTGTCCCTGGGGCTGGTGCCCATGAGCGCCTTCCTGCTCATTCAGCGCACCTTCTACGCCTTCGAGGACGGACGGCATCCCTTCATCTTCGCGGCCGTTTCCAACACCATCCAGGTGGTGCTGGTCCTGGCATCCATCCGTCTGGCCCCTCCCCGCTATTGGGCGGCCCTGGTGGGACTCAGCCTGTCCCTGAGCAACATCCTCAGCTTCCCCATGTTGGCGGGCATGCTGCGCAGGCCATTCCAGGGTTATTTGGATGGTCGGCGCATTCTCAGCACGTACGCCAAGGCTTTCCTAGCGGCGGGCCTGGCTCTGGCAGCCTCCCTGACGGTCAAGACTCCGCTGACCCGCCTGGTCGGCGCCTGGGTCCAGGACCGGCAGGGCCACATGAGCTGGGTGCAGGCGCTCTGTATCTGCGTGGTCATCACCCTGCTGACAGCGGCCATCTACGCCGTGACCCTGGTTGCGCTGCGCACCGAGGAATTCACCCAGCTCATGGTCGACCTGGCCCGCCGTCTGGGCAGAACGGCCCGGCACCCGGTCCGCAGCCTGGATGCCTTGGAGGGTCGGCCCTCCAGGCTGGCCGACCGCTCGGTCAGGGTGGTGCACTCCTCCTCTCCCGATTCCACCCAGCCTGGCATGGACGCAGCTCTGGAGAACTTCGAAGAGACCCGCGAGCCCGGCACTGATGGAGAATCCGCGACGGCCGGGCCCCCTCCGGCTCCTCCGGCCCCGCAACCCGTTAGGATTGTGCCTAGGAACAGCACGGTCCACCACGGCATCGCCAACCACAGGCGACGCCCCACTTCTGATGAGAGCTCGGCAAGCATGAACGCGCATATCGGAGACACCATCCTCGGCAGATACACCTTGGTCACCCTGCTCCGCCGTGCCAACGGCCTGAGCGTCTGGCGGGCCAAGGACAAGGTTCTGGACAGGGACTGCCAGCTCTTCATCGTCGGCGATTCGACCTGCATGGACCTGATCAACGTCAACGCCTCCGGCCTGGCGCTGAGCAAGGATCGCCGATTCACCCCGGTCTACCAGCTGCACACCCGGGACGGGGTCTCCATGATCGTCACCGCTCCCGATGCCGGCATGTCCCTAAGGGACTATATGCACGGGCCCGCCGGCGAGACGCTGAGCGACCGGGCCATAGGCACCATCATGGGCGAGATCACCGAGGCCATGCGCACCCTGCATGCCGCCGGCATGGTCGACTATGCCGTCTCAACCAGTACCATCAGGCTGGCGCCGGCCTCCATCACCCTGGCAGATGCCCCCATCTCGCCCATGATCGCGCACCCGGCAGTCCCGAACGAGATGGGATTGACGGACGAGGAGCATGCCATACGCGAACTGGCTGGCGTGCTCTATGCCATGCTGACCCGCCGGCCCGACCAAGACGGGCGGCAGCCCAGCCTGCAAGAGCTTCCCAAGCACACGCCCGAGGAGTTCAGGATCATCTGCATGCGCGGACTGGGACTGGCCGATGGCCAGGGAGCCAAGCCAGTGCCTCTGGTCACTCTGGCCGAGCTGTCGGCACTGCTCAGCCCCTGGATCCCTCCCGAGGAACTGACCGACAGCGATCTGATCTGGCCTGAGATGGACGGCCGCGCATCCATCGAGACCGTGGCTCTGAGACCGGTGGATCCCAAGGATGTGCTGCCCCTGCCCGATGGGCTGACCTCCTCAGCCCTGCCTGCCGCACAGACTGTGACCCATCATGAGCCGCACTGGAAGACCAACCAACTGCTCTTCCCCGGCCGGGGCGAAATCGAGATGCTCAATCCCGAAGATACGGACACCGACCTCTTCTCGCTCTTCGACGAACGCCAGCGGCTGCGCTCGCTGAACAGCCGCTCCCGCAGGACCGCAGCCATGGATGTGAGCGCACTCAGGACGACGACTGCCAGGCCCGCTGCCCTACATGACGAGGAGTCCAAGGCAGTGACCGGGCGGATGCCGACCGTGGGCGACGATCAGCATCGGCCGCCTGAGGCCATCAGCGGCAGCGGCGTGACCGCCGACAACCCCGTGGAGCGCGGCTTCTCCCAGTGGGACTTCGACAAGTCCGGCGACGAGACTGGCGAACGTCAGGCCAGGGCGGCATCCAGCCGGGCCGCCTCGCAGACCGACCCACAGAGCAATGGAGACTCACACGCCCGGCGCGAGGATGGGGCCGAAGCACCCGACAGTACCCATGCCCGCGTGGCCAGCGGCTCGACCGACCAGGCATACGAAGAGCGGCAGAATGCCCACTCGAATCAGGATGCCGAGCGAGCGCCCCGATCTCCCAAGAAGCGCGATATTGATGAAGAAGAGCAGCAGACCACGGTCATGGAGCCCCTGCCCCCCAGCTTCACGCCTGAGATTCACTCCATGCCGGTGCCAGTGACTTATTCGGAACTTCCGGACGATAGCCAGGACGAGGATCTGGATGACGAGACAGACATGGCCGACACCCGTCTATTCGGCCGTTTTACGACTCGCTCTGTAGTTATTGCGGTAGCGGCCGCAATCATCGTAGTGGCCTTGGTCTGGGCGGTCTCGACCATCTCCGGCTCCCGGCCCAACGTCGGCAAGGAGGAGGGCGGCTGGCCAGTCATGTCCAACGTCCCCTTCCCCGGTGGGACTGATGGGGACGAGGAGGCGACAACTTCCAGCAATGGCAAGGCCAAGGCTAACGGCAAGGCCAAGGCCGGAGCCGACAAGGTCAGCCATGCCGACAAGGAGGCCAAGAAGGTCCCCGATCCGCCCAAGCCCAAGAACACCACAGCCTATCAGTCGGATCGGCAGCTCTTCCTGAACAAGCCCGCCGGCCTGCAGGGATTCGGATGGTACATGCACCTGACCAAGCCGGAGGAAGTCTCCCGCCTGACCATCGTCATGCCCCAGAGCGGCGGCCATGCTCAGATCTACGCGAACTCCACAGCGGCCCAGCCCAACCAGGGGCAGCCGCTGGCCGACTTCAGCTTCGATCCCTCGGGCACCACCCAGGTCACCCTGCGTGAACCGGTCACGACCCAGGACCTGGTCGTCTGGGTGCCCATGGACGGCATGCCGGGCAACTCCCTACGCTTCACGTCTGTCCAGGCCTTCTAAGCAGGTCCGTCACACGTCCTTGGCGAAAAACTTGGCTGTTCATCCTTACCGCTGCCGTGCTGTTGCCGATCTTCAAAGCAGCTAGGATTGGAAGTTCCTGGAAAATTGGCAGGAATCCCAGGCGGGGTTCCGACCATGGGTGTACCGAAATGGTAATGTGTTGGATTTTTCCTCCAACAAAGCCCTTGCAGGTAATACAGTTTCCTTAGACAACGGCGGCAGGAAGGCGGAAGTCAGTTATGGCGGATGATCCCAATATCGCATCCAAGGTCATCAAGAACGATCCCTGGTACAGCTCCTATGCGGCACGGGCCGAGCAGATGCGCGCCTCCGAAATTCGCGCCCTCTTCGCTGTGGCCAACCGGCCCGAGGTAGTCTCCCTGGCCGGCGGCATGCCCTACCTGGGCCGGATGCCTTTCGATAAGCTGGCCGATCAGCTTGGCGACATGCTGCGGAGCAAGGGCCAGGTGGCCTGGCAGTATGGGTCAGCACAGGGCGATCCCCACCTGCGCGAGGATGTGCTGCCCATTATGGAGCTGGAAGGCATCAAGGATGTCCAACCGGATGACGTGGTTATCGTCAACGGCTCCCAGTCGGGACTGGATCTGATCACCAGAATTATGTGCGACCCCGGCGATGTCGTGCTGGCTGAAGCACCTAATTATGTGGGTGCCCTGGGCGTCTTCCAGTCCTTCCAGGTCGATGTGGTCAACGTGGCCATGGACGGAAACGGACTGATTCCCGAGGCTCTGGAGGAGACCATTCTGGAACAGCGCCGCCAAGGCAAAGCAGTCAAATTCCTCTACACTGTACCCAACTTCCACAATCCTGCCGGCGCCACCATGAGCGTCGAGCGGCGGCCGCGGATCATCGAGATCGCCAGAAAGTACCACGTGCTTATTGTCGAGGACAATCCCTACGGACTGCTGGCCTTCGACGGCCAGACCTATCCGGCCCTGCGCTCCTACGATTCCGAGGGCATTGTCTACCTGAGCAGTTTCTCAAAGATCATCGCCCCGGGCATGCGCGTGGCCTGGATGGTTGCGCCTCCTGGCATCCGACAGAAGCTGGTTCTGGCCAACGAGTCAGCCATTCTCTGCCCCTCCAACATGAGCCAGATGACCATCACCACCTACCTGGACAACTTCGACTGGAAATCGCAGATCAATGATTACCGAGGGATGTACAAGGAACGCTGCGATGCCATGGACGAGGCTTTGAAAAAATATTTGCCCTACTGCTCATGGCTCAAGCCCAAGGGCGGCTTCTACATCTGGCTGAAGATACCCCAGGGGCTCAACGCCAAGGACATGCTGCCCAGAGCGATCACCGCCAAGGTGGCTTACGTGTCAGGCACAGCCTTCTACGATAACGGGGAGGGAGCGGATCACATGCGCCTGTCCTTCTGCTACCCCACCCCCGATCGGATCCGGGAAGGAATACGCAGACTGTCCACAGTCATCGAGAACGAACTCGCCACCGTCCGGCTGTTCGAGCCTGACAGCGGCAAGGAAAGGGGCTGAATCATGGCGCCCAAGCACAGCAAGACACCTCGGCAGCAGACCGGGGGCAAAACCGCGGCGGCCAGCAAGACCAAGGCAACCGCGAGCGCGACGACGACCACGGTCGCAAGCCCGACCAGCACTGCGGCCACCACTTCAGCCACAGCTGCTGGCGAAGTGGCCAAAAAAGCCAGGCGGACCTCACATCGCTCCATCCGTGAGGCTACGCCAGTCACCATGGACGATGTCACCTCCCTGGCCAGCAAGGCCACCAAGCGTGCTGATAAGTCGATCCTGGTGATCTGCGGGGGCCTCAGCCATGAGCGTGATGTCTCCATCAGCTCAGGACATCGGGTCCAGGGATTCCTGGAGGAGGCCGGGTGGACAGTCCACGTCCACGACATGGATGGCTCGCTTCTGCCGTACTTGACCGACGAGTCGACCCGCCCCGATCTGGTCTGGCCTCTGCTGCACGGCGCCAACGGCGAAGACGGCTCCATCCGCGATGTCTTGGAGATGGCGGAACTGCCCTACATCGGATCCCGGGCCAAGGCCTCACGGACCGCTTGGAGCAAGCCCATCGCCAAGAACGTTGTCCGCATGGCCGGATTGCACACTCCGCATTCCGTGACGCTGCCCGAATCCATGTTCCGCGAACTGGGTGTCGAACCCGTTATCGATATGCTTCTCGGCTCGCTAGGACTTCCGCTCTTCATCAAACCCACCATGGGCGGCTCAGCTATGGGCTGCACCATGGTGACTGAACAGAGCCAACTCACTCAGGCGCTGATCAACTGCTTTGCCTATGGTGATGTAGCGCTGATCGAGCAGGCTGTCACGGGCACCGAGGTCTCTGTGTCCATCCTCGAGTTTGACGGACACCCCCTGGTGCTGCCTCCGCTTGAAATCTGGACTCCCTCAGGCACCTACGATTTCGAAGCTCGTTCCACACCCGGCCCGACAGAGTTCTATGTTCCAGCCCGACTGGATGCCAAGACCACGCAGGCTGTCAGCGATGCCGCACTGACTGCTCACCGTGCTCTGGGGCTCCGCGATATTTCACGAACCGATTTCATTGTTGATGCCCAAGGTCAGCCGCAATTCCTGGAGTCCAATGTGGCGCCCGGCATGACGGACACTTCGCTGCTGCCACAGTCAGCGCAGGCCGCTGGTTACAATCTGCCAGAGCTATACACGGCATTGGTTCAATCGGTTTTGAATCAAAAGCGAACCAATTGATATCTTAAAGCCCCTTTGGTCCCGCCTATCGTTCGACTGGCACGAGCAAGGTCCGCCTGGTGCATAGTTTGCAATTCGTGCAATATGCGCCAGGCGGATCTGCAATATACACGGATTGCAATACAGGCCGAGCGGATAGCACCCAGGGCAGGCACCATATTCTCATTAGCATCGTTTTCAGGCCATCGAATGACGGCTGTTCACCATTCACCATTTGTTGTCGGTTATTTCCTTCCTTCTATTTGATGTGCTCGCCTCTCCACATCTGCTGTATTCTCAACTTTTTCTCTACTGTTCAGCCAAGGCCAACATTGCCCGAAAGGCATGTTCAATCAGGTTCCGGCTTTTATGTTGCCGACAAGACTTACTCGCAGAAGCGACGCGGACTAATGAATTGTCGATGCTGCAATAACTGGGTCATCCTCCAAGACTCCACGCTCAGTAAACCGCAGTATTGATACACACCCTTGAATACAAACACAGTCGATATCGAATGTTTCACGTGAAACATTCCGAGGTGATCAACTTACGTCATCAACTCCAGCGAGAGCCTCACGCGATATAGCGGTCTATTACCGACAACGGATTCTCCCGTTAAAAGTGCTGGTCGAATAAAGATATGATCGAGCGAGAATGCAGACAGCCTTCATAGGGTTGCAATCACAACAAGTTTCGCATCATGTTGCTCAAGTTATCTCACCAAGATATCTCATCAAAAACCCACAAGGCGGCATATAGGTGATACTGCTTTTAAAGCATCGAGAATCAGGCCATTTCGACTATGCCATCATGAACTGAGAGCGAAAGCTGTGTTTTCACCTGCGAATTATCATTCGGTTCTAGGCATTGTTATCCCAGTTCATTTGCCCTAGTTTGTTCATCGCCCTCGCTGAGAGCATGATCTTCCTATCAGAATTCATTTATCGAGTCATATTGTGCTGACGCGGTTTGCTCCCCCGTGCCCGCTTCAAGACCTATAGATACAAGCCCATCACTACTCTGCAAATCAGTGGATCAATATATCCAAGTGCATCAATCTGTCCTTGTTCAGGGACTGCATTTCACAAGATCAAACAAACAATCGCAACCGCACCCCACTATGATTGAACAGTCTACAGCCTTGCTCAATATGCCTTACTTATCTCCGCCGCTTTCCTCGCCCTTGTCCGATGCGCGCGAAGGACTTTCACCCGGTTCTTCTTGAGTCGAGGATGTATATCGGTCGGCAGACCTAACCGTCATATCATCATCAGCTCCAAGGCTTTTGTCTGTTACCGGAGAATCTGCGTCCAACTTGTCTTCATTGTCATCAGAGCTTGGAGGATTCCAAAAACGCCAGCTATGCCAGCTGTCATCCTCATCTTTATCATCTGTCTGATGGCTGGGATGCTCCCGCAGTAACCGATCAACTCGGAGCATAAACCAGATCAGCACCAGAATCGTCCCAAGATTGGTTACGATAGCCACTATCACGGTTTTCTCCATGGTTTAAGAATAGCCTGCTCTGTCAGGAACGGACTTACAGTGAGATAAGTAAGGACCCTTTTCGCCCACCGCGTGTGACCCGGTCATCATGCATGGATACAGTAGCGTTATGAAGCAAACTGTTCACGATGCCATTGTCATAGGGTCCGGACCAGCGGGTTACACCGCCGCCATTTATCTTGGCAGAGCCGGTTATGCTCCCCTCGTTATTGCTGGAGCCCTAACGCCCGGCGGTCAGCTTATGAACACGACAGAAGTAGAGAATTTCCCAGGATTTCCAAAAGCTGTACTGGGACCGGATCTGATGGATCAGATGCGCGAGCAGGCCGAACATTTTGGTGCTCAAATCGAATACGATGATGTTGTCTCAGTTGACTTGAGTGGAGACATCAAACGGATCACCACCGATGGCGGTGAAGAATACCAAACTCGAGCAGTCGTTATCACCACTGGTTCGCAATATCGAAAGTTGGAGATTCCCGGAGAGCGCGAATTTTCTGGGCGAGGGGTTTCCTACTGCGCCACATGTGACGGATTCTTCTTCAAGAATAAGCCGATCGTGGTCGTTGGCGGCGGCGACTCTGCCATGAGTGACGCAGACTTTCTGACCCGTTTCGGCTCCTCTGTCACGTTGATTCACCGTCGCCAAGGCTTCCGCGCTTCAAAAATCATGGTGGACCGAGCCAAGGCCAATGACAAGATCAGCTTCCTTCTCGATTCAGTCGTCACGCGGATCAACGGCGATGGTAGCGGCGTAACCTCTTTGGATGTACGCAATACAGCAACAGGTCAGCAGTCCAATATTCCGGCGAATGGAGTTTTTGTTGCCATTGGATTCACCCCTCAGACTGCTTTCTTTAATGGCCAAGTCGACCTGGATCAGGACGGCTATATCCTGGTCAAGGGTGGGTCAACGAAAACCTCCGTACCCGGAGTCTTTGCCGCTGGTGACGTAACCGACAAGATCTATCGTCAGGCCATTTCTGCTGCCGGTATGGGTTGCCGTGCAGCCTTGGATGCTCAAGAGTATCTTACGAGCCTGGATAAGCGATAAGGCCTGATACGCCCTGTAAACAAGAATTCATGTGCCTGGCAGTTTACGATTGCCAGGCACATCGTTTATTGACCATCACAGCCGCCTATTCAGCTGCCTTTAATTGTCCAATGGTCACGACGGAATAGCCCGCTCAATAGGAACATCACTGACCTTACAGCTGCTACTATCGCCCCCACTGAAATAGCTGCTCCCCGCTGAGGAGACATTGCACAACCAGCCCCCCCTCGCCACATCGAAAATTCTAAAGGCCCTGCCAGCTCAGGTATACTATCGCCCTACCAGACAAGAGCGATGCTTGCTCTAGAACCACCTTTAAGCGGTGAAGACTCACCTATCTAGCTGACACACGCATAAGCAACCATTCCAGTATGCCCCACTAGCTGGCTAGTCAACGACTCACCGCACGCCCCCACTATTGGACGCACTCATCCATCTATGACAGCTAAAGAGCTGAGATACCGATCGGATCTGATGTCATGAGCCCGCAACATAATCTGGTTGCTCGGTTAGCAGTCATTCGGAAACCGACAGTCTGGCAGCGTATATATTGCACACAGCTTTTCAGCACCGATATATCTGTGCAGAGAATGGCACATACTAACGGCATTCAACCATCCCGGGTTTAAGACAAATGCAGCGATTGCTCATCAGCTCATACAAAACCAAATTGAGCTATGAAACAATCGCTTGCCTTATCGGCAGGGTTTGGTTGAGCAATCCCTGCGGTCGCAGTTTCAGAATGGGATCAAACCCAGCCTTTGTCGCCTGAATGACTGCTATTACTCGCAGATTGATCCTTTTCCAGGAGTATGGCAACAATGCGATCCATATCTTCAGGCGAAGAAAACACGATTTCTATTTTCCCGTGCTTTTTAGTGCCCTTAATAGCCACCTTTGTATCAAAGCGGCTTTCCAAATCTTGGCGTACAGGACTATCTACCCATGCGTTGACCCTAGGCTTTTTTGCTCTCTTCTTCGTCTGCCCGGTCTGCAATGCTACGAGTTCCTCCGTAGATCTTACCGACAGTCCTTCAGCAATGATTTTGTCTGCCAGAGCCGTCATGGATTTTTCATCTGGCAAAGTAAGTAGGGCACGGGCATGTCCAGCTGACAACACCCCGGAGCTTACTTTTTTCTGCACACTTGGAGGCAACTTCAACAATCGAAGCGTGTTGGTGATCTGAGGCCTGGACTTAGAGATTGACTTAGACAAACCGTCCTGAGTCAAGCCGAACTCATCGATCATTTGCTGATAAGCCGCTGCTTCTTCCAAGGGATTAAGAGCTACTCTATGGAGATTCTCGAGCAATGCATCACGCAACATGGCGTCATCGCTCGTTGTTTTCACAATTGCAGGTATGGTATTTAGGCCAGCCAACCTAGTAGCACGCCACCGACGTTCGCCCATTATGATTTCATAATGGGTTGTTTGCCCCAGATTAGCGCTTCTCTGGTTTAAATGCTGGCCCGATCGCTCTTCACTAGTCTTAGTGTCAAATGCTTCGGATTTACCTCCTGCACTGGCAGCTGAAGTTGTTTTATCCTCAACTGTTCTTGGCCGATCTGCAAAAGTTGATCTTCGCACCACTATGGGCTGCAATACACCGACTTCCTTGATGGAGCGGGACAGCTCCAACAGTTCATCTTCATCGAAAATCTGCCGCGGTTGCTGAGCATTGGGCCTAATGTCGTCCACACGCACTTCAGCCAAATACCCGCCTTGGACAGGCTTCAGCTCCTCTTGGCTATTGCCCTCCGCTTTATTTAGCCCACTATCATTGTCGATAGTAGCTGCTCGGTTAATGCTTTGCCGAGTTTCCTTTGTCCGAAAGTCATCAGCCTCTATCGATCCCGCAATCGGCGATGTTTCACGTGAAACATTTGTCGTCGTAGAACCGAAGAATAGATCGCTCGGATGCTCCAAGCTGCTGATGGATGGGACAGACCTACGCTTGGTAGCCCTCTTCGAGGATGATGTTTCACGTGAAACATCTCCGTCGAGCGACTTGGAAATACTGACTCGCTTTTGTCCTGTGTTGGTATGTTTACGACCGCTTTTAGACAATCTTTCAGAATCCGCGAGTTCTGAGCTAGCAGGATCCGAATGCCTAGTTCTTCTTTCTGGTTTTGCCTCGCCTTTTGCTGTGTCGTCCTTCTCTAGGCGTTTTCGTCCCTTCGACTCCGCACCCAAACCTTGAAAAGCAGGCTGCTTATTGCTTGGATTTGGTACTTTGTTATCTTCTCGCCGACTATTGTCAGCATTGGTTTCATCATCTTCACCTGGCAGGGCAGGGAATAGAGCCCCCAAGCCTTTGCCTAACCGTGAACGGCTTGTCATGTCCTCACTCCCCCTGTCTTCTATTGGCAATATGTTCCAGCACTTGCTCGGATCTCTGCGCGATTTCTAACGCTGCCTCTTCATAAGCGATAGCGCCGGCTCCCTTAGGGTCGTAGGTGACAACGCTTTGCCGAAAGCTGGGAGCTTCAGAGATTTTGACAGAACGCGGAATGGTCGTATTCAGCACTATCTCTGGATAGTGTTCCTTGACTTGATCAAACACTTCTTTGCTGAGCAACGTCCGCCTGTCGTACATCGTCAACAACATGGTGGAGATTACGAGATAAGGATTATAACTTTGCTGAACAAGTCCGATAGTATGCAGTAGTTGTTGCAGTCCTTCAAGAGCATAATACTCAGCTTGCACTGGGATCAATACTTCGTTGACTGAACACATGGCATTCAGAACTAGCAGTCCGAGACTAGGTGGACAATCAACGAGAACATAGTCATAGTGTTGGTGACAGACTTTGAGATAGTCGGCAACTGCTTTTTTCATCAGCTGATTACGGTTGGGCATATCCGCAACTTCCAGCTCAGCACCACTTAGATCAATAGAAGATGGGACCACCTCGAGGTTGGGGAATTCAGGGGAAACCACCTTAACGTCATCGATCCCAAGACGACCCTCGAGCACATCATATGTTGATGGTGTACCAGACTCATGGGCCACACCCAATGCAGTAGAAGCGTTGCCTTGTGGATCCATATCGATGACCAGCACCTGTTCATCGAATTCAGCAAACGCGCATGCCAGATTGACTGTGGTCGTAGTTTTCCCTACCCCGCCTTTTTGATTGGCAACGGCAATGAATCGGGTTTTTGAAGGATGAGGGAATTGGGCCTGACGTAAGGCCTGATAACGTGCAGAAAGATCTGCCATTTCCGCACCGGACACCGAACCTGACCCGTCAGCGAATATTCGATTCAGAATATCCGTTGCCGACTCCATACCTGATGCGTTCGGCGTACTTTGCTCACCGCTATCCGAGGTATTTCTCGTAACGGGTTTCACCATCTTCGATGCGGCCACGAACCTTCCTCCTTTTGATAACAACTCAATTTTCCCGTCCTAGTTGGACATGTCAGAATAACCGCTAGTTACACACAGCCGTTGTTCATAACTGTGGATAAGTGTGGATAGTTACATCAGTGCCTCCACCGCTGACCCTTTCTATAGATTATTAGCTTTGCCTTGTGATTACTGACAATTCTGGCGCTACCCACAAGGCAGCATGGTCTACAAACGATAATGTGGATAATTCATTTCTGAGGTCTAAATTGTGCATAACTTAAAAGTCGGGAATCAGTAAATTCACTACCTCACTTATGCATGCAATACTATTCATGGGACTTGTCAATGAATACATCAACCTGTTGGATAGCGGTTATAACGCTGCTTCAACGCTCCTATTAAACCTCTAGGCGAGGGACCTTGTACAACTGTACTGCAGAGTAGTGTTTCACGTGAAACATCTCTATTGTCTGGGAGGTACTATTATGTTGTTGATTGTTGGCTCACGTAGTTGCGTGCTTTAATCTTGCCTGTTGTATATTCAAAGCCTGCCCTTCTACAAGCAGTCAATATTACGGATTCAATAGACACTTCTCAATTTTTAAATTATAAAAATGTATTTATAATTGTTAAGCGACAGGTCTTACTAACCGATAAGCGTCGTATTCTACCTGGTATAAGTGTGGTTGCATAAAGGACTCTAAGAAAGAGATCACAGACTACCCGTTTCCTAATGAAGATATAGAAGCTAGTGCCGTATTCTTTCACATGTACTCCAATAACCGTGATCTAGATTATTGAATTCCGCGTCGATTGTTTCACGTGAAACATTGCAAACAATCTCCACTAAGAAACCATCCACTAGGATCAGCAACAACTGAATAGGATCATGGCTAAGATGCTGCTGAATACAGCTGTCTCGGATACCTCTCTTGGATACCTCTCTCTTATGTCACATACCCTCAGCGATCAACTGGGTATTAACCTGTGACATCGGTAGGCAACGAAGTAAGGTTTTTCTGTTAAATGTTAAATAAGATGTGTATTTACAATGTTTCACGTGAAACAATCTCTGGTGCACACATCAGGAACTAGTGAATATCTATCTTGTGCTCAGTGCGGCCCTCCACTCTATCTCCAACATCAGAAGAATATTCGGTGTTGGGGAGTGATTCTGGAGTTTCTCCGTGGCTGACCAATCGATTACTCCAGTTATCGCTCATACATGTATAACGATCAATATTGCTCTGTAAGTGTTAATGATTAGACAACGAAGGGCGATGCACAGGTTCAAACACGTTAAATCCCCTGTATGTAATGGGACCTGCAAATGAACACACCATGGCGAGTATAAATAGAATGGTCTACGTAAGAACTGGGTAAAGCAGGTCAATTTATAGATCACCGAGCGCCAAAAGGACAACGTCGCCAGAGACGGTTAATCAAGCGTCAGAAAGTTGGCGGTATATATCAAGTTCGAAGATATATCCCATACAATTAGCCCAACGATGTACGGGAGACAAAACCAGTATCAACTAAGACTCGAAGCGAAGCAACCGGAAGATACAAAGCGTAGTGCTCAATCGCAAAAGAGACAGGCATGATTATTTCAAATATTATAATTATATGTAAACAGCTGCAGCCTTACTCTTTGACACAGGATAGATACTGGAGTGTCAAAGTTCATAAAAGCTCCGGAGTGACAACCATTCTAAGGAAGGCAATACAGGATCACAAGTGTGCTTGCACTCCCCTTAACTGAGCATGGCACCCATCACGATAAGGAGGCAACCACTCATGTTGCTGTCCGGGAAAGGCAGTTTCAATCAAGAAGAGTTGTTCAATAATTTCTCATTAGCTTTGACATGGCTCTGTTTGAATGCTGATAATTTATTCTCTGATATAGCAAATTCCTAGGTTGCCTGATTTTTATCTCGCTATCAAGTAAATGCTCTGACAACGCAGTCATAAAATAATGTTGTATCAACGTCGTGTTTTAGCGTTTGTCCACAAGAACTACGTGGGTTTCTTCAAGACCAGGTGCAACTGGAGCTTGGCTGACCCGTGGATTCACTCCATGATATTTTTTTATCTCTTTAGCAGCTTTATCAAGCTCATTTTGCGCTGAACGGCCTTTAAGGGCAATAAGCTGACCCCCTGATCTCAAGAGAGGTAGGGTCCACCCAGCGAGCTTTGTCATAGGTGCCACAGCCCGGCAGGTCACGACATCAAAAGTCTCAGGTACTGAAGGCGCGGAACCTACCCTTGCCAGACTTTCTCCGCCCATCGCTGCCGATGATTCAGGACCATTCACGGTTTGCTGACTATCACCATTCCTGGTGGTGACCAAAGTTGAAGAACCATGGCCAGAAACAGAATTGGACCCTTCCTCGCTTCGGCGACGACCATGACGGTGGCTTTGTGAAGCTCTTTTCTTGTGCCGATTCGATGCGTGAGAGGATTGCGGGACCAGATCCTCTGCACGTTTGCGAAGTACTGAGGCATTAACCAGGTGCAACTCATCAATGACTTCCCGCAACCAGAGCACACGCCGCTCCATTGGCTCGACAAGCACAACACTGCACTGCGGAAGACACGCAGCTAGCACAATGCCCGGAAAGCCCCCACCAGAACCTATATCTGCCACCGTTGCTGTCTGACCATCAGTAGTCAATCGTTCTCGCACAAAAGGCACAATGGCAGCTGAATTGAGTATGTGCCGTTCCCAAATAATGTCTTCATCGCGAGGGCCGATGATGCCCCTCTCCACACCCTCACCTAAGAGCTTGTCGTGAAAACGCTGCATGGGTGACAAAGCATCGCCAAGCACCTGCCTCAAGAGGGGACTATCGTTCAGTTCATCATCCACAACAGCCATTTCAACTCCTCACATTCACATTCGACGCGCAGTCAATCACAGCCACAGACCCCGACAGCGTCATACTGTCTTGCATCTTGCATCCAGGAGATTCCACCATGTCAGAATCTGAAACCACTGGATTCTGAAAGCAGTTACCAACATGCGGTTTTCAACTGCAAAATAGCGTCGAAGGCACACATCAGTATCCTCACGGAACCAGCATAGGAGGCGGCCTCCTATATGGGATGACCAACCAAGATCATTCCGAATTAAGCAGCATGGCAAACTCAGCACCATCATGAGCCAGACAAGGCAATACATCTGACAGATGGCACGACCCTGGCCGATAGCACAGCAAACTTAGACAGTCTGACGGCAGCAAACAATGAAACAATCCAAACAAGGCGGACGTCACCAATACTTCATCGGCGCACAGCCCTACTTGGTTCTGCAATCACTCCCTGTCCGCGCCAGCAGGATCGTCATCAGCCGCGTAGTCAGCCGAATCATCGGCCTGATCGGTTTCATCCGAGTCCAGCGGGGCATCATACCCGACTGGCTCGTCCTCAACATCGTCAGGCAGGTCCTCGTCTTCGCTCTTGGCCTTCAGGTAGACGGTGACGTACCGGTGGGGCTCCTCACCGTGGGAGCGTGACTTCAGCCCCTCCTCTCGGACCATGTCATGGACGATCTTGCGTTCAAAGGAGTTCATGGGCTTCATATTGACGGGATCGCCGGTCTCACGGACCTCATCGATCACATCCAGGGCCTGCTCGCGAAGATGCTCGCGCTTGCGCCGCAGGAAGCCGTCCACATCCACGATCAGATGGGAGCGCTCCCCTATCTTCTGCTGCACGGCCAGCCGCGTCAGCTGTTGCAGGGCATCCACCACCTCGCCATCCTTGCCGATCAGATGCTTGATATCCGTGTCGTCGTCAGCCACAATCTGCACGGTCGGACGGTGGTTGCGCACCCCCATCTCGATATCGCCCTCGTAATCGACGATGTCCAGCAACCCCTCCAGATAGTCGGCGGCGACATCCGCCTCCTCATTGAGTTGCTCGATGGTCTTTCCCTGATCCAGAGACTGAGACATCTATGCTCTCCTTACACGCGTTTACATCCGATTCATAACCTCAGGTCCACTGGATTCCTGGTCACCAATCGAGTGTCCAGTATTGAGGATACACGGACGTGATGATTGCAGACTACTCCAGTATCCGCCCGACCGAAAACTTGGTCACCGCACCGGCCACCGCTGCCAGTAGCTGCATCAACGACCGCGACGCTTGCGGTGGGGCTGAGAACGCTGGTGGGAGACGTTCTTGTTGTTGCGGGCTTCCTCCTCCAGCCGCTTGGCCTCCATCAGCTGCTCCTCCTCCAAAGAGGGCAGCCCTTGGCGCTTGCGACGAGCGTTCTCACGGCGGTGGTCCCGCTCCTCCTTGCTCTCTGCAGCCGGCGAGCCCGGCGTAGGCATATGGCGGACCTGGAAGAGGGTTCGGCCCAGATTCCAAAGGTTGTTGGTCAGCCAGTAAATCAGCACGGCGAAGGGGAAGTAGATGCCTGAGAAGATGTACATGACCGGGAAGATGAAGGCCATCATCTGCTGCATCTTGTACTGCTGTCCCTGCATGGCCGACCTGGGCATGTTCCGCCGGACGTTGTGGAACTGCGAGTAGAACATGGCCAGGCACATGAGCACGATGAAGACCACTATGACTATGCGGCCCGCACCCTGGGCGGACATGAAGTTGTCCGAAATCCGCAGCCCGAAGAAGGTGGTCTCCTCGAATTCCCGCGCCACCTGTCGGTTGAAGGCTCCAAGGGGCGCCCGCTTGCCCCGGGCGATGAAGGGCACAGCCGAAAGCACGTAGAACATGGTCATGAAGACCGGGCCCTGGACCAGCGCGGGCAGACAGGAACTCATGGGGTTGGCATGGTTATCCTGGTAGACCTTCATGGTCTCCCGGCTCATGGCCTCTCGGCTGGCTGGATCCTTCTTGTTGCGGTACTTGTTCTGGATCTTCATCAGCTTGGGCTGCAGGGCCTGCATCTTTTGCATGGATCGCAGCTGCTTGATGAAGAGCGGCAGCACGCAGAGGTTGACGACCAGCACCAGCATCACTACCGAGAGCGCCCAGGCCACCCCGGGACCCTTATGGAGCCCGATCAGGGTCAGGAACTTGTGGCAGTAGGTCATGATGTAGGTCATGAGCCACTCGATGGGGTAGAGGATCTTATAGAAGAAGCCGTATATGCCCGTATCGAAAGTGAAAGTGTCGTTGTTCTGGAACATTGTCAGGCCGTCTCCTTGTCTGGGGCCATGGGGGTCAGCCGGGCCTCCTCATGGGCCTTGGACCACGGGAACCGATAGAAGATGGAAAACCTCTGGGGCACGTCATCGATCCCGCCGTTGTTGAAAGGCGTGCAGCGCAATAGCCGCAGAACGGCCAGGATGGTTCCACGCAAGGCCCCGAACCGCCTCAGAGCGGTCAGAGCGTACTGGGAGCAGGTCGGGTAGTAACGGCACCGCGGCGGCGAGAGGGGTGAGATATGGCGCTGATACCAGCGGACTGCACCCTGCAGAGCCCGGGAGGCCAGGCCGCTCATGCCCTGTATCCTTCATTGGCTTCCAGCCGTTGAGCCGGTTGACGCTTGGACCCGACGAGCTGCAAACCTGATTGCGTTCGCCCTTCAGAGCCGCCGGCAATCTTGCCAGTCTTGCGCATAAGGTCACGGAAGAGCCTGTCCACTTGCTCCTCCAGCTGCTCATAGGTGGCTCTGGCAGCGCTGGGCTTGGCGCGCATGACCAGATCACAGGAGGATGGCAGCAGGCCCTCCTTGGATCCGGCAAGTTGCCTGAATCTGCGCTTGACCTTGTTCCTAGTCACGGCATTGCCTACATTTTTGGATACAGCGAGTCCCATGCGGCGTCTGCCCGCAGGCAGGATGTCATGCCGCCCTTCGTGCGCAACCGATGCCACCGGCAGCGGGGTCACCGTCTGGTCAGATCCAGGGATCGAATAATGAATAACCAGATCCCGGCTGCTGACCCGATGGTGTCGCCTGAGCACCGCCGTGAACTCCCGGTGGCTCCTCAGCCGTTCCACCTTTTGCGAAAGGATCGAAATCCGATTCAGGCGGAGAGCGTCCGACGGCCCTTGGCCCGGCGACGATTGATCAGAGCGCGGCCAGAGCGGGTGCGCATGCGAGCGCGGAACCCGTGCTTCATGTGACGACGGCGGTTATTGGGCTGGAATGTCCTCTTCATAATTCGTTGCTCCCGTGTGTAGACATACTCGAGTACGGCTCGTTATGAGTCAAGCTATATCACGGTACACAGGAGCCGGGACGGAGTCAAACAGGCATCCGCCCCTCAGATGACAAGGACCGCCTCGTATCCTGCACAAACCCTGTCGTGGCGCGAGAAAGCGCCTCCTCACTTATCCACAAATTACATCACTGTTATTCACATTCAGCGCAGACACAACACGCTATCCTGTGGATAACCACGCAAAGTCGGTGTAACAATGGGCTACTGTCGACTTTGAGAGAAGCAGGAAACACGGGAAATCCGTCGTCGAGAAGAGAGGAGCACACTGATGGCGCAGGATCCGCTGGATGCCGCTGCCCAGGCCAAGAGAATCTGGGATGCGGTCCTGCAGGTGCTCCGCTACAGCAGTTCGCTGACCTCCAGGGACAAGGGCTGGCTTGAAGACATCACCCCCGAGGCGGTCTTCGGCACCACCATCGTTCTGCGTGTCTCCTCCAAGGCCACCCAGGAAGCTATTCAGGGACCGCTCAGCCAGCCCGTCCTCAGCGCATTGCAACTGGTCACCAATCAGGAAATGTTCCCGGCCATCAAAATCGTCTACCCTGAGCAGATGGCCAAGCAGATGGCTGCCGACCAACAGAACGACCAACGCGCATCCGCCATGGCTGGCTCCGCCCCGGGAAGCGGCGAGTTCCGTCAGGTCCCCGGCCCAGCCCAGGATCCATACGGCGACTACCAGCGCCAGAACAGCACCGGCCGATCCTCCTCCGGCACAGAGACCCGTTCAAATTGGAGGCCTGAGACCGCAGGGACCGCCAAAACCCCGATCGTCTCGGCCAATGATTTCCATCAGGGCACCTACGTGCCCATGACTTTGGACATGCAGGCCGAGCTGTCCGAGTCCTCCCCTGCTACAAGGTCCACGGCGAGCGCTGATGCCGATCAGCAGGCCGAGGCCGAGCGGACAACGTCTCGGCCCGCTTTTACCGTGCCTCGCTTCCCCATGAGCCAGAACCGGGTGGAGCGCGATCCGCAGACTCATCTGAACAAGAACGCCACTTTCGATACCTTCGTCCCAGGCGACTCCAACCGCTTCGCGCGAACCGTGGCCCTGGCCGTGGCCGAAGGCTCGGGCCAGGACTTCAATCCCCTGTGCATCTATGGCAGCTCAGGTCTGGGCAAGACCCATCTGCTCAACGCCATTGGCAACTATGCCCTGGTTAAGGATCCTTCGCTCAAGGTCCGATACGTCAATTCGGAGGAATTCACCAACGAGTTCATCGACGCCCTGCAGAACTCAACCCAAGGCTCGGGCCAGATCGCGGAATTCAACCGCCGCTACCGGCAGGTTGATGTGCTCCTTATCGATGACATCCAGTTTCTGGGGGGCAAGGAAGCCACCCTGGACCAGTTCTTCCACACCTTCAACGCCCTGCACGACGCCAACAAGCGCATCGTCATCGCCTCGGACGTGGCCCCCAAGAATCTGAAAGGCTTCGAATCGCGACTGATCTCGCGCTTCGACTCGGGCCTTACCGTGGACGTCAAGCCGCCAGACAGGGAGACCCGAGTGGCCATCCTGAGAATGATGGCCTCCATGAACGGGGTCAGCATTCCCAACGAGGTCCTGGATCTGATCGCGGAACGCTTCACCGAGAACATCCGAGAGCTTGAGGGGGCTCTGACTCGTGTCACAGCCGTGGCCAGCCTCAATAACCAGCCAGTCACCACGGCCTTGGCTGAACAGACCCTGCAGGACTTCTTCTCCACGGACGTAGAAATCAAGCCCACCGACATCATCTCCCAGGTGGCCAAGTACTTCCATCTGACCTTTGACGATATCGTCGGCCGTACGCGCACCAAGAACATTGCCCTGGCCCGGCAGATCGCCATGTACTTGGCCCGGGAAATGACCAGCATGTCCTTGGTAGACATCGGCGAGGTCTTCGGCGGCCGCGACCATACCACAGTCATGCACGCCTATACGCGCATCTCCAATGAGATGCAGGAAAAGCGGGAGATTTACAACTACGTCATGGAACTGACGGTCCGGCTCAAGCAGCCTCAGAACTGATGCGACACGCAGGAACCGGTGTGGATCATCAGAAAAAGATATCCACCTTCTTATCCCCAGATGTGGGCAAACCTTGGGAATAACCCACCGATTTTCCGGGGACAAGTGGTGGATCTTCAGCGAATAACCACCATACTTTTGTGGATAACTCAGCAAAAATCCGCCCTTGTGGATAATTTGGCTTTTTAGTCACATCGATCTCACCACTTATCCACAGCGCCTAGATGAGGTATATCCACCGCATTGCAAGGATTTGGAAACTTATCCACACCATCCACCGAGCTTATTACGATGACTCTATGTATATTTATGCAACAATCATCGTCACATTCAAGCACACTTCTTCACTCCAACCACATCCCCTGACCTATTCGATAGAATGATCCCAGTTCATTCATCGACAAGAAGGCTCCCATGAAAGTAGAAGTGAATTCATCCGCACTCTCAGATGCAGTGGCTTGGACCACCCGCATCATCCCCTCCCGACCGGCTTCGCCGATTCTGGCGGGCGTGAGAATGGAAGCCTCGGACGGAACATTGAAACTTTCTGCTTTCGATTATGAAGTTTCAGCGAGAAACCATATCGAAGCAGGCATCGACGAATCCGGAACGGCTCTAGTCCTAGGCAAACTTCTGGCGGACATCACTAAATCACTGCCTTCGGAGAAGACCTACCTATCAACCGAGGGATCCAAGATGACCATCACTTCGGGCAAATCCACTTTTTCCCTGCAGCTGATGCCTGACAGCGAGTATCCCGACCTCCCTGCCGTTCCCGAACCCATGGGCCAGGTAGATGCTGAGACCTTTATCCAATCCATCTCCCAATCCATCGTCGCAGTTTCCCGGGAAGAGAGCCGTCCAGTCCTGACTAGCGTAAAAACCGAAATCAGCGGGGACAAGGTGGTCATGACCGCCACCGACCGTTTCAGGCTGTCCCGTTCGAGCTTCACCTGGACTCCTCGCGACGCTGATTTCTCCACCTCGATGCTGATACGCGGTTCTCTGCTACGAGACATTGCCCGCTCCCTCGACGAACACCAGAACGTGACCATGGATTACGAGGCTGACAACCCCACCATCATGGGCGTGGAAAACGCTGGCAAGATATCCACCACCCAGTTGATTGACGGGGAATTTCCGGCCGTGGATCGTCTCTTTTCGGACGAGTACCCCATCCAGGCGGTCATCGCCAGGCAGGATCTGATCGACGCCATCAAGCGCGTGGCCCTGGTTGCCGAACGCAACGCCCCCATTCGCATGGTCTTCTCCGGCAACGAGGTGACCCTGAGCGCAGGCACGGCTGACGAGGCACAGGCCCATGAGGTTCTGCAGGCGGATCTGGATGGCGAAGACATCACGGTAGCCTTCAATCCCAGCTATCTGATCGACGGGCTGGGCGCCATCGCCGAGCCCTTTGTCCGTATCAAAATGACCTCGGCGGTCAAGGCCGTGGAGTTCAACGGCCAGCAGGAGCAGGATTCCGAGGAGTCCATGGACTACCGGTACCTGCTGGTGCCCATGCGTTTCAACAACTGACACCCGGGCAGGTTCGAGGAACGATCGCCGTGCACATCTCCCGTCTGGTTCTGGATCACTTCCGTTCCTGGGAGCACTGCGTCCTCGATCTGGAGCCCGGAGTGACCATTCT
Organism: Bifidobacterium sp. W8112; assembly: GCF_016101425.1. Taxonomy (NCBI): domain Bacteria; kingdom Bacillati; phylum Actinomycetota; class Actinomycetes; order Bifidobacteriales; family Bifidobacteriaceae; genus Bifidobacterium; species Bifidobacterium sp. W8112. Next base: position 1,055,642 of record NZ_JACFQN010000001.1, read on the forward strand.
GGAGGGGCGCAACGGTCTGGGCAAGACCAACCTGGTCGAGGCCATCGAAGTTCTGTCCACCGGCGGCAGCCATAGGACCTCATCCTCGCTGCCCCTGGTAGAGCGTGGGCAGTCCAAGGCCACTGTCAGGGCCAGGCTGGAGCAGGACGGGACTGCCACCGACTATGAGCTGACCATTGCCGCCAAGGGAGCCAACCGGGGAAGAATCAACGGCGGGCCTGCCCTCTATCAGCGTGACCTGGTAGGCCGGGTGCCCTGCGTGACCTTCAGCCCCGAGGATCAGCTGATGGTCTCCGGAGAGCCGGCAGCCAGGCGGGCCGTGCTGGACCAGGCCGGCAGCCAGCTCGATGCTGACTATTTTCAGGTTCGGCAGGATTTTCGCCATGTGGCCAGGCAGCGCGCCGCCCTGCTCAAGCAGCTCTCCCAGGCGGGCCGCGACCCCTCGGGTGATGGGCGTGACGCAGCCCTGTCCGGCCTAGAGGTATGGACTGGGCAGTTTATTCGCACGGGGCTGGATTTGAGCCAACGACGGGCGGCTCTGGTAGAGGCTCTGGACCGGCCCTTCAGTGATCTGTATGGTCGGCTGGCAGGCCCTGATCAGGATGCCCGATTGACCTACCGGCCCTCCCTGGAGGAGATAGGACCCGATGGGCAGACCGGTCCCGAGGTCGCCGAGGCCGTCAGCCGCCACTTTCAGCGGATATACCCGGGGGAAGTGGCCCGGGGCACCAATCTGATCGGCCCCCAGCGCGATGATCTGGTCTTCACCCTCAACGGCATGCCTGCCCGGGAGTTCGCCTCCAACGGTGAGATGTGGACCTTGGCCCTGGCTCTGAGGCTGGCTCTGCTGCAGGTGGTCAAGGATCGTCGCGCCCTGGATCCCATCGTTATTTTGGATGATGTCTTCGCCCAGTTGGATCGGGGCCGCAGGGATCAGATTCTCGACTTTGCCCGCCAGCAGGACCAGGTGCTGATCACTGTGGCCGCCGACAGCGATATCCCCTCCTTGCAGGGTGCCAGCTTGGTGGATGTGTCCGCACTGAGGCCCGTGCAGCCATCCGATCCGGCTGCCCAGGATCCGGCCATCGCCATTGCCATGCAGGACTTGCGTCGAACCAGGGGGACGGCTCATGAGGACTCTGATATGCCGGATGGGCCGGAGGGGAACGACCTGTCATGAAGGCGCCCATGGTTGAGACCCTGCACCTGGACCAGCGTCGATTGCCGGCCTTGGTCTTCGAGGGCTGCACGCGACGGGCGGCTACTCGTCGGCAGCGGGAGGATGACTCCCGCAAGGCCTGGTATGCATTCGGCAAGCCAGGCCGCGACCCCGCCAAACTGGGAGGAGTGGTGACCAGCCTGGCTGCCGGGAGCGGGTGGACCAGCCACCTGAAGGTGGCCCGGCTGCGCAACCAGTGGGACAGTGTGGTGGGACCCGGCATCGCCGCTCATTCGAGAGTGGTCTCCTGCCGGGAGGGCGTGCTGATCATCCAGGCGCAGACCACAGTCTGGGCCACCCAGCTGACCTATCTGGTCCCCCAGCTCAAGGCGACCATTGTCAAGCGGCTGGGCATGCCGGTCAAGCAGATCCGGGTGACTGGCCCCCACAACTACAGTTTCCGCCGTTCTCGGTTCGATCCGCCCGGCCGAGGCGTGCGCGACACCTACGGATGAACCCATAATCTGCGAATACCGTCTTCCCAGCTTTCTGTAAGCCTAAAGTCCCCTAGCGCTGGTAATCTATAGGTTATAGGGTCAAACGCTTCCAAGGCCCCTTTATGGACGATTTGGAACCTGGTGACCATGACTCGATCCCCCGCTCGACCACGAACGGAAGCTGCTTTGTCGTCAGTGGGCGACCATGGGGGTGCAGAAAGGACTATCCGTGGCAGATCTCAACACTGACCCGTCCCGGACCCCGCAAGAGGGCCGGGAGCATGAGGAGGACAAGCCTCAGGATGACGGCATGACGGGCCAGGATCAGCTGGACGACGCGCAGCTGGATGACTCGCTCTCCCCCGAACACTATGACGCCAGCGATCTGAAAGTGCTGGAGGGGCTGGAGGCTGTTCGCGTCCGTCCCGGTATGTACATCGGTTCTACAGGTCCCAGGGGCCTGCACCATCTGGTCTACGAGATCGTCGACAACTCGGTCGACGAGGCTCTGGCCGGGTACGCTGATCACATTGAAGTCACCATCCTGCCCGACAACGGCATCCGGGTGGACGACAACGGCCGTGGCATACCTGTGGACGAGGTGCCGGGCGAGGGCAAGAGCGGAGTCGAGGTGGTCATGACCAAGCTGCATGCCGGCGGCAAGTTCGGCGGCGGCGGCTACGCGGTTTCAGGCGGCCTGCACGGCGTGGGCATCTCCGTGGTGAACGCCCTGTCCACCCGGATCGATGTCCAGGTGCGCCGTCAGGGTTACCACTGGCATCAGAGTTTCCACAACCAGAAGCCCACCGCTCCCCTGTCCAAGGATCAGGCCATGGGACCGGACGAGGGCACCGGCACCTCCGTGACCTTCTGGGCCGATCCCAAAATCTTCGAGACCACGGTCTACGACTTCGAGACCCTGCGCAGCCGTTTCCAGCAGATGGCCTTCCTCAACAAGGGCTTGAGAATCACCCTGACCGATCTGCGCCCCAACAACCAGGCCGGTGACGAGGTGGCGGGCGAGGAGCAGACCCCTGAGCAGAAGGGCCAGTCCGTCAGCTACCAGTATGCCAACGGCATCAAGGACTATGTGGACTACCTGGTCAAGGTCAGGAAGGCCACGCCTGTGGAGGCCGAGGTCATCGACTTCGAGGCCGAGGACCTGAAGCTGGGCATCTCCGCCGAGGTGGCTATGCAGTGGACCACCGCCTACTCGGAGTCGGTCCACACTTTCGCCAACACCATCGCGACCACCGAGGGCGGCACCCACGAAGAGGGGTTCCGTGCGGCTCTGACCAGCATGATCAACCGCTACGCCCGGGACAAAAACATCCTCAAGGACAAGGATGACAACCTCTCGGGCGATGACGTGCGCGAGGGGTTGACCGCCGTGGTCTCCGTCAAGCTGACCAATCCGCAGTTCGAGGGCCAGACCAAGACCAAGCTGGGCAACTCCGAGGCCAAGACCTTCGTTCAGCGGGTCATGACCGAGAGGCTGAGCGACTGGTTCGACGCCCATCCCGGCGAGGCCAAGGCCATCATCCAGAAGGCCATGGAGGCCTCCCGGGCCCGGATCGCGGCCAAGAAGGCCCGCGAGAACACTCGCCGCAAGTCCATCTTCGAGACGGCCGGCATGCCCGACAAGCTCAAGGACTGCCAGTCCAGCGACCCCGAGGAGTGCGAGCTGTTCATCGTGGAGGGCGACTCCGCAGGCGGCTCGGCCATCCAGGGGCGCAACCCCATGACCCAGGCCATCCTGCCCCTGCGCGGCAAGATTCTCAACACGGAGCGGGCCAGTCTGGACCGCATGATGAAGTCCGACACCATCGAATCCCTGATCACGGCTGTGGGCGGCGGATACGGCGAGGACTTCAACATCGACAAGGTGCGCTACCACAAGGTCATCATCATGGCCGACGCCGATGTGGACGGCGCCCACATCGCCACCCTGAATCTGACCCTCTTCTTCCGCTACATGCGGCCCATGATCGAGGCTGGCTACGTCTACGTGGCCATGCCCCCGCTCTACCGGCTCAAGTGGACCAAGGGGCCCCACAGCTTCGTCTACACCGATGCCGAGCGCGACAGGGTCCTGGCCGAGGGCAAGGCCTCCGGCCGACAGCTGCCCAAGGGCGAAGGGATCCAGCGTTACAAGGGTCTGGGCGAGATGAGCTACCAGGAGCTCTGGGAGACCACCATGGATCCGGATCACCGCATCCTCAAGAAGATCCGCATCGATGACGCTGAGCAGGCCGACGAGACCTTCACCATGCTCATGGGCGACGAGGTCGAACCTCGGCGTCTGTTCATCCAACGCAACGCCCACGACGCCCGCTTCATCGACGCCTGAGACGGAAGCCTCCCCTTTTCACCATTTGAGCTAAGGATCGATTTTGGCAGACGATAACAACAATGACAACAGCCCGGACCAGGCCGGCCTCAACCTGCCCGACGGGTCCCGAGAGCCGCTCAGCCCCCAGGAGATGGACAACACCGATTACGGCCTCCTTAAGGGCGAGCGGATTCAGCCCATCGACCTCCAGCAGGAGATGCGGGAATCCTACCTCTCCTACGCCCTGTCCGTGATCGTGGAGCGGGCCCTGCCCGATGTCCGTGACGGCATGAAGCCGGTCCACCGCAGGGTCATCTACGCCATGTACGACGGCGGATACCGGCCCGACCGCGGCTACAACAAGTGCTCGCGCGTGGTGGGCGACGTCATGGGCAAGTACCACCCCCATGGCGATGCGGCCATCTATGACACCATCGTGCGTCTGGCCCAGTCCTGGTCCATGCGCTACCCGCTGGTGGACGGCCAGGGCAACTTCGGCTCCCCCGGCGACGACCCGGCGGCCGCCATGAGGTACACCGAGTGCCGTATGGCCCCCCTGGCCATGGAGATGGTGCGCGACATTGACAAGGACACGGTCGATTTCATCCCCAACTACGACGGTAAGACCCAGGAACCCACGGTTCTGCCCTCCCGCTTCCCCAACCTGCTGGTCAATGGATCAGCCGGCATCGCCGTGGGCATGGCCACCAACATTCCTCCTCACAACCTGCGCGAGGTATCCAAGGGCGTGCACTGGGCCCTGGAGCATCCCGAGGCCTCCAAGGAGGAGCTGCTCAACGCCCTGATCGCCATCATCAAGGGGCCGGACTTCCCCACAGGCGCCACCATCCTGGGCCACAAGGGCATCGAGCAGGCCTACCGGACTGGACGCGGCCTGATCACCATGCGGGCCGTGGTCAACACCGAAGAGATCCGCGGCAGGATGTGCCTGGTGGTCACCGAGCTGCCCTACCAGGTCAACCCCGACCGGCTGGCCTCCTCCATCCGCGAGGCGGTGCGCGACGGCAAGATTCAAGGCATCGCCGACATGCGCGATGAGACCTCGGGCCGTACCGGCCAGCGCCTGGTCCTGGTGCTCAAGCGTGATGCCGTGCCCAAGGTGGTCCTCAACAACCTTTACAAGCACACCCAGCTGCAGCAGACCTTCGGGGCCAACATGCTGGCCCTGGTGGACGGGGTCCCCAGGACCTTGAGTCTGGATGCCTTCATCCGCCATTGGGTCGACCACCAGCTGGATGTGGTCGAGCGGCGCACCCGCTATCTGAAGCGGGAAGCCGAGGATCGCGACCACATCCTGCAGGGGTATCTGAAGGCCCTGGACATGATCGACCAGGTCATTGCCCTGATCCGCGCCTCCAAGGATGTAGAGACGGCCCGCACTGGCCTGATGGAGCTGCTGGATGTGGACGAGGTCCAGGCCGATGCCATCCTGGCCATGCAGCTGCGCCGTCTGGCCGCCCTGGAACGGCAGAAGATCCTGGACGAGCATGAGGATCTCATGCGCAAAATCGCCGACTACAACGACATTCTGGCCCACCCCGAGCGCCAGCGCACCATCGTGGGCGACGAGCTGGACGAGATCGTCGACAAGTACGGCGACGAGCGGCGCACCCGGATCGTCCCATACTCGGGCGAGATGAACGTGGAGGACCTGATCGCTGATGAGCAGGTGGTGGTCACCGTCACCCACTCCGGCTTCGTCAAGCGGACCAAGGCCGACGAGTACCGGGCCCAGCACCGCGGCGGCAAGGGTATCCGCGGGGCCAGGCTGCGCGAGGACGACGTGGTGGACCACTTCTTCCTGACCAGCACCCACAACTGGCTGCTCTTCTTCACCAACAAGGGGCGGGTGTACCGGCTCAAAGCCTATGAGCTGCCCGAGGGCTCCCGCGACTCCAAGGGACAGCATGTGGCCAATCTGCTCCAGCTGGGCCCGGGCGAGCGGATCGAACAGGTCCTCTCCCTGCATGGCTACGACGATGCCAACTATCTGGTTCTGGCTACCCGGACCGGACGGGTCAAGAAGACCCGTCTGGCCGAGTATGATTCGCCACGCCAGGGCGGCCTGATCGCTGTGCGGCTGATGGAGCTGGGCACCGTCACCGACGAGGAGGGGCAGGAGGTGCCCCAGAGCGACGAGCTGGTGGGTGCCGCCCTCTGCAATGCCGACGACGAGATCATCCTGGTCTCCCGCAAGGGCATGAGCGTGCGCTTCCCGGCCGACGACTCCACCCTGCGGCCCATGGGACGGCAGACCGCCGGCGTCCAAGGCATGCGGTTCCGCCCTGGCGACGAACTGCTGAGCATGGACGTGATCGCCAAGGAGTCCGGGGATGATCTGCTGGTGGTCACCGACGAGGGCTTCGCCAAGCGCACCGCTCTGAGCGAGTACCGCCTGCAGGGCCGCAACGGCTACGGCGTCAAGGCCATAGCCATGGTCGAGGGCCGTGGTTCTCTGGTCGGCGCCCTGGTGGTGAACGAGGACGATCAGATCATGGCCATCATGAAGTCCGGCAAGGTCATCCGCTCCGATGTGGCCGAGGTCAAGCGGACCGGCCGCAACACCCAGGGGGTCACCCTGGCCAAGCCCGACAAGGGCGATGAAATCCTCTCGATCGCCCGCAATGCCGAGCGTGACGATCAGGAGGAGAGTAGCGGTCAGGTTGATGTGGCTCCTGCAGCTCCCCTGGCGGCCAAGGATCAGCCCATCGCCACCACCGGAACCGGCGACGGCCAAGGTCTGGCCCAAGAGGACTGAGCAGGTCCGCTACCAGTCTGACAAGACTGGTAGCCTCGTAAGAAGTCGTGCAGGTCCTGCGGCGGTGTGCGCGGACTGGTGAATGCAAGGATCAAGGAGTGCCGATGAGCCAGGATGATCAGAAGCAGGCCAAGGCCGGTACCGGTAAGAAGGGTACAGCAAAGCCCAAAACCGGAAAGACCAAGGCTGATGAATCCGAAAAGGACGAGTCCCGCCGACCATCATCGGCCACTCCCCCGGCTTCTGCTGCCGGCCGGACGGCATCAGGGCGTTCCGTAAGAACCGCAGCTTCTGCTGCCGGTCCGGTCAAGGCCTCTTCGACCACGCGTCCTCACGTGCCTCGGGCCCGGCGCATGCAGCTGTCCTTGACCCGGCTGGAACCTTGGTCCGTGGCCAAGGTCACCTTCCTGCTGTCCATCGCCGGGGCCATCATTCAGGTGGTGGCCGCCGCCCTGCTCTGGATTCTGCTCAACGCTATGGGGCTCTTTGACAACCTGACCCAGGTCATCTCCAAGACAGGCCTGGATGCGGGTGGTTTCGACCTGGGCCAGGTGCTGAGCTTGGGGACGGTCCTGAGCTCGGTGACCATTTTCTCTATCTTCGAGATCGTCATAGTAGTGGCTCTGGTCACCATTTTTGCCTTTCTCTACAATCTGGTCAGCTCCCTGGTTGGCGGCATCCACGTAACCTTGGGCGACGACTGAGCTCTTCGTCGGCGCAGTCAATCGGACAACAGGCCTAAGCACGATTTAGACTGGAATTGTGCTCTCGACATACCTGGACTACTTCAGCGGCTCCTTCGGCATATCTTTGGTCTTTTGGCCCCTGGCCTCGCTGATCCTGACCCTGCCCATCCTTGCCCTGATCTACAACCGCTATCACCGGCTCCGGCTGACAGCAGCCATGGCGGCTTATCTGACCGTCTTGTACCTGCTGGCCTTGGTCTTCTTCACCCTCTGGCCCATGCCCGACGACCGTGCTGCCTTCTGCGCCACCCATCATCTGACCCCCCAGCTCAATCCCATGCAGTTCCTGGCCGACCTGAGCACAGGCGGGCGGATGGCCATGCTGCAGATCCTGCTCAATGTGGCCTTCTTCCTGCCTCTGGGCTTCATCATGGGGCGGGTCTTCCGCTGGCGCTTCATCCTGGCCCTGCCGGTTGCCTTCCTGGTCTCCCTCTTCATCGAAACGGCCCAGCTGACCGGGGTTTTCGGCATCGTGGGCTGCGCCTACCGCCTCTTCGATGTGGACGACCTGATCTGGAACACTTCAGGCGCTCTGATCGGCTACCTGGTGGCCATGGTGGCCAACAAGCTCGTTCCCACTCGTCAGGCTGACGCTGCCCAGCTGGTCACCAACCCTGGGTTCATTCATCGTGCCGTCTCCCTGGCTCTGGATCTGCTTCTGGCCACCATTCTGTCCATGTCCCTGGGGATGGGCGTGACCTATGCGGTCCATCGCCTGGGCGCCTATCAGCTGGATGGTCACTATCGCTTTGGTGGATTGCTGATCGCCCCGTCCGCTCTGGATGTGTTCGGAACCGTGGTTGATCTGGCCATGCTGCTGATCTTTGAACTGCTCATACCCCTGCCCCGCCGGGGACGGACGCTGGGCGCCACCTTCACCCACATGACCGTCGAAACCAAGCAGCGGCATGGCTGGTCCCGCTTCCTCTTCTATCTGTTCAGGACTGCAGTCATCCTGGCTGTCTTCGGCCCTTGGACCGGCAAGGTTCAGACTGCGACGCGCATCCTGGCCCTGCTCCTGCTGGTCTTCTACCTGATCAAGCGGCAGATGCCCTATGACCTCTTGCCTGGGGCATCCTACCGGGAGGAGGACACCGGTGCAGAGGAATCCGCCGACGACCGGCGTGGGTGAAGCCTGACCTCGGACAGGATGATGGCGGCGAAGATGATGGCGAAGCCCAGCAGATGGGTGGCCGTCAGCTCCTCGTGCAGGACCAGTACCGAGACCAGCATGCCGAACAGGCTCTCCGAGCACAGGATCAGCGAACCCTGGGCGGCGGGGACCCTGGAGAAGGCAATGTTCTGAAAGTTCTGAGCCATCAGGGTCGAGATCAGCGTCAGATACATCATGGAACCCAGGGTCGAGGGCGTGAAGTCGGCCGCAGTGGGCAAGGGATCGAAGATCAGCGCGCAGACCAGAAAGAGCATGCCGCCGAAGAGCAGCTCCAGGTAGGTCAGCGTGGGGGCATCGAACTTCTTGGTCAGGAAACCGGTGATCACCAGGTTGACCCCGTAGAGCAGGGCGCCGGCCAGAGTCAGCAGGTCGCCAGTGCTCAGAACCAGCCCCTGTCCCCCGCCTTGGGCCGGCAGCGAGATCAGAGCCACGCCCAGGATGCAGATGGCGGCCGCGACGAAGTGCCGCAGGGCCGGCCGTCGGCGGGCCATGATCCAGACCAGGAAGGGCACGAAGATGCAGTAGGTGGCCGTCAGGAAGGAGTTGCGGCCCGGAGCGATGGTGGTCAGCCCCATCATCTGCAGGCTGAAGGCCGCCCAGTAACTGACCCCCAGAATCAGCCCCGGTACCAGGGTGTGTATGGCCCCGGTTCTGCGCAGCCGGGGCAGCAAAAAGGGTGTCATGATGACGATGGCGCAGAGGATGCGAATGCCCATCAGCCAGCGCACGGTCAGGGTCTCCATGGCAACCTTTTCGAAGGTGTATCCGGCCCCCCAGGCGGCCGCGGCCATCAGCAGCATCAGACGGGCCAGCCAGGTGGAGGGTTTCCAGGACGAAGAGGGTGCGAAGGTAGACATGTTTCGACTCTAATCGTTCCCGCCCACAAGTGAGAATTCATTCGCAACGTACAAAACGAGTAGTTCAAACTTGTTTGCTTTTTTCAAGCCAACCCCCCTGCTTGTCAGCGTTCGGCTTCAGGCAAGCGGGGTCTGCCATGCGGACATCTCCGATATCATTGAAGAACGGTGATAACGGCGGCCATGGGTCCTTGGTCGACGGGGTAAGGAGTGTGTGCCAGGATGATCAGAATCGCAGTGGTGGATGACGACTCCATCAGCTGTCGGACCATGGTCAATTACCTGAGCCGCTACCGCAAGGAACGTCAGGAAGAACTGACGGTCAGCGTCTTCACCGAAGGCAAGGCTTTTGCGGATGGCTATCGACCCGTCTATGACATCCTCCTTCTGGACATTCAGATGACCCCCATGGACGGAATCGAAGTGGCCCGCAGGGTACGCGCCCGTGACGAGTCGGTGGTCATCGTTTTCATCACCTCCGCCCCTCAGTACGCCATCAACGGCTATGAGGTGGGCGCTCTCTCATATCTGCTTAAGCCCCTGCCCTGGTTCGCCTTCTCCCAGGAGCTGGACCGGTCCATCGCCCAGGTGCGCGGCCGCGTGGACCTGTCCATCCTGATCACCGAGGGTGCCCGATCCACCAGGATCCCCCTCAAGGACATCGTTTTCATCGAATCCGTTCGCCACAGCAGCGTCATTCACACCTTGGATTCCTCACTGACCACGAACAACACGCTGAAAAGCCTGGAGGGCCAGCTGGACCAGCAAGGATTCTTCCGCTCCAACTCCTGTTACCTGGTCAACCTAGCCCATGTGACGGGCATGGAGGACCAGGACTGCATCATGTCTACCGGCCAGCGGCTACGGGTCAGCCGGCCCCGCAAGAAGGCCTTCATGACGGCTCTGACCGCCTATGTGGCAGGTCGGCCATGACCAGCACCCACATCCTCAACGCCCTGCCCGACATCCCCCGGCTCTATACGGGCATCAGCGAGTGGCTGGGTTGCTTGGTCTATCTGCTGGCCATCGGCGTGCGGACATCACGCCTGAGAATGACGGTTGTGCTTCTGCCTGGTCTGGCCGTGCTCATCGGGGTCCAATACTGGGCCGGCACCCTGCCTATCGCCTTCTGGATCATCAGCATGTGTCTGGCCGTGGCCTGCATGTATGCCATCATCATGCTGGCTTCGGGGTTGAGGGCGCTGGACGGGGCCTATCTGCTGGCCCGTGCCTTCGTCCTGGCCGAGCTGGTTGCCTCCCTGCACTGGCAGCTGGATTCCTTCATGCGTCCTTCCAACCACAGCCTGTACGACCCGGCGTCCTTGATCCTGCTGGTGCTGATCTACGGGGGCGTAGGACTGCTGGCCTGGGTGGCGGAACGGCGCAACTTCGCCGATGCCCAGCCTTCTGTGCCAGGACGCAGCGTCTTCATAGCCGCGGTCATCGCTGTGGTTACCTTCGCCATGTCCAACCTGAGTTTCGTTTCCACCAACACCCCCTTCTCCGGTCGGGTCGGCCTGGAGGTCTTCTACATCCGCACGCTGGTGGATCTGTGCGGCTTCGCCATGCTCTACGCCCAGCAGGAACAGCTGCGGGAGAGCCATACCAGCGCCGAGCTGGCTTCCATCAACGCCCGGGCTTACAGCCAGCATCGGGAGTACATACGATCCAAGGAAAATCTGGAGGCCATGGGCAGGCTCGCCCACGACCTCAAGCATCAGATCGCCGCCTTGCGCTCGCAGATGGACCCTGAGCGCAAGTCCCAGGATTTCGAGGAGCTGGAGGCTGCGGTCGGGCGGTACGGGTCCCAGCAGCACACCGGCAACCCCATCCTGGACGTGGTCATGTCAACCAAGGAGCGCATCTGCTCCGAAGAGGGGATCACCCTGACCATGGTGGCCGAGGGCTCCCTCTTGGAGGGGATGTCGCCCATGGATGTCTCCACCCTCTTCGGCAACGCCTTGGACAATGCCATTGAGGCTTTGAGGAAGGTTGAGGAACCCGACCGCCGCCTGATCAAGGTGGCCCTGTATGCCCGGGGACAATTCGTGGTGATTCGCATTGAAAACTACTTCGCATCGCCCCTGAATTGGAAAGGCAATGGCGAGCTGGCCACCACCAAGACCAGGACTGAGGATGGCCTGCATGGCTACGGGGTCAAGTCCATTCGGCACATAGCTCACCGCTATCAGGGCGAGATGACCCTGCGGACCGAACATCACTGGTTCAGCCTCTGTGTACTCCTGCCGCGGGTGGGCGATCAGTTGAAGCCCATGGCGGCTTCGGCGGCCTTATAACCTAGACGGATGGCCAAGCGACCGGGCCTGCCCGGCATGTTGATCATCCGGCAGAGCAGGGTGGAGCGCACGTCGGAGGCGATGACGGGGGAGCGGTGCTCTAGCCTTCGCCAGAGCATGTCCTTGTTTCGGTAGTTGCTGGGCTTGCGAGAGAGAATCAGGAAGACCGAGGTCACCACGCAGTTAATGGACAGATAGTGGATCATATAACGATAAAGTCCACGGGGAACCGTCCCTGGTTCAGGCGTGGAGTCAGCCATGAGCCCGTTGACCAGCAGCAGTTGTGAAACCCGGGCGATCATGATCGAGGTCTGCACTGACTGGCCCTGACGGCCGGTGTGGTAACGGTAGAAATCCGTGTCCAGGTAGAGCAGGGTGTGCACCCAGGGCAGGGGCTGATAGGAGTAGATGAAGTCCACGTAATAGGTGTGCTCGGGCAGGCGGGTGTGGGCCTGGCGGAGCACCTCGGTGCGCAGGATCAGGGCATGCATGATCATGTACTGGGCCAGCCCGAACCGCCGCAAATGGTTCCAGTCCAGCACCCGTCCCGGGTCCATGACGCTGCGGAAGTTGATGACCCGCTTATGCTTGCGGCCTTCCTTTTCATAGACATAGTTGGTGACCATCATGTCCACCGGATTCGAACGTCGCGACTGGTTGCGCAGTTGGTCCAGAACCAGACTCAGGGAGGTCGGGTCCACCCAGTCGTCGGCATCGACCACCTTGATATAACTGCCCCGGGCGGCTGCCAGACCCGTGTTGACCGCGCCGCCGTGGCCCTTGTTGGTCTGGCTGATCAGGCGGACAGTGTGCGGGTGGCGTGCCTGGTATGACTTCACCACCTGCGCTGTGGCATCGGTGGATCCGTCGTCGACCACGATGACCTCCAGATCGTCCCCCTCCCGGCTCAGGAGCGAATCCAGGCAGGTCGGCAGATGCTGGGCCATGTTGTAGGCGGGGACGATGAAGGTGAGAACGGGCGGGCTCGTGGAGGCCGGTCGGTCAGCTGTCATGAACGATCACTTCGCAAAAGAATGGGTCGGCGGGGTTGCCGGCGGGGTTGCCGTAATCCCGTCGGCGGCCGTTGTATGCGACCACTGTACATGATGGGTTTGAGGAAAAGGCCCCGCCCCTCTGGCTGCCGATGCATGCCGGTTCATTGACAGCCGGGGGAGTGGGGCCAGAATTTTACTGGGCGCTCGCCTCTGATTCGGTGGGCTCCTGACGGAAGATGACCTTGAAGATGGGGAAGAAGACCCAGAAGGAGATGGCCGAGTTGATGATCATGGTGACCAGATCAGCAATGGTGGTCCCCAGGCTGCCCCAGTTCAGGGTGTGCTGGAAGAAGCCGTAGATGGGGTCCTTGTACCAGCCCTGCAGCGCCGCCGCGATGATGGTGATGATCACGTAGGCCACCAGGTACCAGAAGGCCGCCTTCCAGACCGAGGAGTTGGACTTGAAGGTGATGTTGCGCTGGAGGAAGAAGTTGATGATCTGGGCGATCAGCAGGGTGATCTCCACCGCGAGGAAGTAGGCCAGGCCGCCCCCGCCGCCGTGGCCGATGGACCCGGCTGCGTAATCGAACAGGTAGTAGGGCTTGCCGCCGACGGTCCCCATGCGCCAGATCTGGAAGTTGGTGCCCACCAGGGAGGTGCCGTTGAAGATGGCCTTGAGCACAGGCATGAGCACCAGCTGCAGGACGGTGACCCCGTTGGACAGGATGAAGAAGACGATGAACTGGGCCAGGGTGGTGTGCCGGTCGCTGAACCGCCGCCACCAGCGGACGATCGCCCACTGCGAGGCCGTTGTCGTCTTCCCCTGGGCCGGCTGTCCGGCCTGCTGGCTGTGCTGATCACTCATGATTGAGCTCCTTTCCGGTCCTGCGGTTGGCAGCCATGTTCCTGAAGAATCCAGCGATGAATCCGCCCAGCCCCCTCCATAGGTGGCCGTTGGGAATGCGGACGATGGCCTCGACCATGGCCGTGTCGATCAGCCCGTTGGTCATCTTGGCCATGGCCCTGGGGGGCATGTTGAGCAGGAAGAGGGTGTTCAGGTCGGGGTTGCCGGTCTTGGCTTCGTGGCGTCTCTCGCTCTTGGCCAGGAAGTTGGCCACGAACCTGGCCAGGGCGCTTCTGGAGTCCTTCCAGGATGAGAGCGGATCGTTGACGCCGAAGGTGCTGACGGTGCCCTGTCGGACCACCGGGTGGCCGAAGAGCGCTGTCACAGCGGCATCGTCGACTTCCTTGACCCGGCCGGTCAGGTAGGCGCCCAAGGCAGGGTCGGGATTCTGCGGGTCGACGGTGCCCTGGACGCTCAGGTGCCCGCTCAGCTCCATGGTGCGCGCGTCGGATCCGATCATGATGGTCCAGTCGCCGGACTCGACCTGCCAGGAGTTGCTGGCCGTATCGAAGTGCCGGAAGGTCGTCTGGTCGAAGTCGATGCGGACCTGGGTTGACTGGCCGGCCTCCAGGCTGACCTTTTTGAAGCCCTTCAGTTCGCGGACTGGCCTGAGCACGCCGCCCTTGGGCGCCTGGACGTAGAGCTGGGGAACAGTGGCCCCCTGCCTGTCCGAATCATTGGTCAGGGTGAAGGCGACTCCCTTGTCGTCCACGGTCAGATCGGCGTAGGCGAAGTGTGCATAAGACAGGCCGTATCCGAAGGGGAAGCGTTCCTCCACGTCGGCGGTCAGGTAGTAGCGGTAGCCGACGAAGGGGCCCTCCCGGTAGATCGACTCGTGCGCGGGGTCGGGGTACCAGTCGGCGCTGGGGCAGTCGGCATAGGACTTGGGCCAGGTTTCCGCCAGATGGCCGGAGGGGTTGACCCGGCCGGTCAGGATGTTCAGGGTGGCTGATGCTCCAGCCTGTCCGGACAGTCCTATGTAGAGGACGGCATCGCACTGGTCGATCCAGTCGGTGGTGACGGGGGAGCCTGCCACCAGGACGACCACCAGGGGCTTGTCCGTCGCACCAAGGGCCTTGATCAGGTCGACCTGGTTGCTGGGAATGTCCATGTGGGAACGGTCCAGACCCTCGGATTCGCTGCGTTCATCCAGGCCCACGCAGGCGACAATCACGTCAGCCTGGCCAGCCGCAGCCACGGCCTGATCGATCAAAGAGTGGTTCTTCTCGCCATGGCGTTCGTAGCCCTGGCTGTAGGAGGCCAGCTCCAGTCCGTCGCCGTTGCCCTGCCTAAGCAGGTCCAGCATGCTCTCCTGCTTGGCTGCGTTGACCTTTGAGGATCCGGATCCTTGGAACCTTGCGGTTTTGGCCATATCCCCGACCAGGGCGACCCGGGTGCCGGCGGCCAGTGGCAGGCGTCCCTCCCGGTTGACCAGAAGGACGGCGGATCCCTCGGCGATGCTCCGTGCCACCTGATGGTGGTCCCGTATCTGATCCGCGGTCAGATTCCCATCAGGATCCATGTCAGAGTGGTAGGTCAGCTTGGCCAGCCGCGCCACCTCTTCGGCCCGGGCGTTCAGGTCGGCTTCGTCCAGTCGACCCTCCTGCACGGCCTTGGCAACCTGTCGGACGGAGTCATATCCGGCCTGGGGCATCTCCAGGGAGGAGCCGTTGGCGGCTGCGGCGACCGCGCTGTTGGAGCCGCCCCAATCCGAGACCACCATGCCGTCGAAGCCCCACTCTTTGCGCAGGATGTCCTTGAGCAGGTGGGGATTCTCGTTGGCATAGGTGCCGTTGACCATGTTGTATGAGGTCATGATGGCCCAGGGGTGGGCCTGGCGCACGGCGATCTCGAATCCGGTCAGATAGAGCTCGCGCATGGTGCGCTCGTCCACCACGGAGTCAGATGCCTGGCGGCGCAGCTCCTGGCTGTTCATGGCGAAGTGCTTGGGGGTGGCGGCCACGCCCTGGGACTGGATGCCTTCGATCAGGCCTGCAGCCATATGACCGGCCACCTGGGGATCCTCGGAATAGTATTCAAAGTTTCTGCCGCACAGGGGGTTGCGCTTGATGTTCATGCCCGGACCCAGAACCATGTTGACGCCCAGGCTCCTGGCCTCGCTACCCAGCGCCTGGCCCATGGTCTTGGCCAGCTCCGGGTCCCATGAGCAGGCCACGGTGCCCGCTGTAGGGAAGCAGGTGGCGGGCTTGGACTTGCCCATGCCCAGGTTGTCCCCTGATCCGGTCTGGCGGCGCAGGCCGTGCGGGCCGTCGCTCAGGACCATGCTCGGGATGCCCGCCCTCTTCAAGGCACGGGTTGCCCAGGTGGATTTTCCGGAGAGCAGCGATGCCCGTTCCAGAACTGTCAGATCCTTGACTTCCATAGTGTTCCCTCTCTGTGACGGGGGCCGATCCTGCTGCGGGAACCCTCGTTGCTTCCACAATCGGCCTCGGACTGGTACTGAATTTTCATTATTCCCCGACTGCCGAGGCCTGCTCGAGCGGGTTGCATAACCTGTTGTTTTCCTGGCATGAATGCTGCCTGGGCGTCAACGGGGGTGTCGATCCGCTCCTCGGCCGACGGTGCATAGGTCCGTCCGCCGAGGAGCAGATCAACAGAGATGGAGGATCAGGCCGTCGGCCCTTGGTCGGAGCTGTCCTCGGACGGTGTGGTCTCCATGCTGGCCGGATCCTGGGCGCGGGTCTGCCGGGCGTCGTCCGCCAGATCGCTCAGGGTGCCCACATCCACAGCGCTGCGACGTGCCTTGAACCTTCTGAAGGCCAGGTACTCCAGGGCCAGGAAGATCAGGGCCAGCACAACCAGTGCCACGTAGAGGGCGATCTGCCAGGCAGGGGTCTGCACCTTGGGGTCGCCATTGGCGTACTTGTAGCCATGTACGACCGTGTAGAGGATGTTGTGGCTAGCCTGGCGCATGGCCTTGACCGAGGTGGCGCTCTTGTCCTTGACGTGGTTGGTCACCTCGGTGGTGGCCAGCATGGCGTCGTTCCCGTTGCGGATCAACTGGTCGGCGTTCTGGTAACCATAGACGCCGAAGTAGTCGGTCAGAACCATGCCGCGGAAGCCCCACTCACCGCGCAGTACATCCTGCATCAGCGGCGCATAGGCGGCCACGTAGGTGGTGCCGACGTAGTTGAATGAGCTCATGGCAGCCTGGGCACCGCCCTTGACTACAGCAGCCTGGAATGGCTTCAGGTAGATCTCGCGGATGGTCTGCTCGTTGGCCCAGGTGGCCAGCATGTTGTTGCGGTTGGTCTCCTGGTCGTTCATGGCGAAGTGCTTCATGAAGGAGTAGACGCCCTTGGACCGAGCTGCTGCGACCTCGTTGGATCCCATGACTGCATTGATTTCGGGGTCTTCGGAGAAGTACTCGAAGTTACGTCCGGAGAAGGCGCTGCGGTGGATGTTGAAGGCCGGCGCATACCAGCCGGAGACATCCATGTCATGGGCCATGGTGCCGATCATCTCGCCGTAGCGGGTGGCCAGACCGGGGTTCCAGGTGCAGGCCATGGAGGTGGATGAGGGGAAGCCCAGGGAACCGACCTTGGTGAAGTTGTTGTTCAGGGCAGCGGGGCCGTCGGCATCGGTGAGCTCGATCTTGCCGATGCCCTTGACAGCTTGGGTGCCATAGCCACTCATGGCGATCAGACTGTCCATGTCCTTGACGCTGAGCTGGTCCAGCAGCTTGTCCCACATGGGGTCGTCGTACTTCTTGTCGCGCAGCTGGTAGAGCCTGACATTGTTCTTGGCACCTGTCGTGGGCATCTTGTCGCTGTCGTTGTCGAACTTCTTGGGGTCGTAGTTGCTGTTGTTGTAGAAGTGGGCCTTGGCCTCCTCGGGCATCTCGGTGCTCTTGGGCGCCGCCACGGCATCCTCATAGTTGGCGAAGTGGTTGGCCCTGGACAGATAGGTCGCCGTGCCCTTGGCATCGTCGAACCTGTTGGTGGCTGCAACCTTGTCGACGGAGCGAGGATTGCTCTTGTCATAGGTGACCGTATGGGCGATGTTGACCGTGTCGGACTGGATTGGACGGTGGGAGTCGGATCGGATGGAGATGCCGTAGTCGCCCTGGTCCAGCACGTAGGCCTTGGCATGGTCGGCATCATAGGAGGCCATGTCCTCGTCCTTGAAGCTCACCGGGATGGTCTGGCTCTTGCCGGGATTCAGGATTTTGGTCTTCTTGAAGGAGACTAGGTTGGCGCTGGCCTTCTCGATGCCCCCGTTGGTGTAGGGAGGCTCGAAGTAGGTCTGGACCGTATCGCGGCCGGCCTTGGCGCCGGTGTTGGTGACGGTCACATCAAAGGAGATCTTCCCGTCAGCATGATGGATCGATCCCATCTTCTGGCTGAAGGTGGTGTACGACAGGCCGTATCCGAAGGGGTACTGGACCATCTGGTCGTAGTTGATCAGGCCTTCCTTGGCCGCAGTCTCCCAGAAGCGGTAGCCCACGTAAATGCCTTCGTTGTAGTCCACGAAGGTAGGCGTAGTGGTTTCGGGCTTGCCGGTGAACCCGGTGAAGGTGGCCTTGTGGTCGTCCATATTGGTGTAGGTGAATGAGCCGAAGTTGTTGTAGGTCGGCGTCTTGGTCAGGTCGCGCACGAAGGTGTCAGAGGTCTTGCCTGAGGGATTGACCTTGCCTTTCAGGACCTCGCCCAGGGCGGTGAAGCCGGCCTGCCCCGGGGGCGGGCACCAGAGGACGGACTTGATCTGCGGATATTGACCCACGAAGTTCAGGTTGAAGGTGTTGGCGCCGTTGTAGACCAGGACCACCTTGTCGAAGGAGCTGGTGACCTTGGCGATCATGTCGTTTTCGGGCTTGGACAGCTCCAGGAAGCTCTGGCCCTGCTTGAAGTCCGGATTGGCCTTGTCGTTGTCGTGATAGGTGATGTCCTTGGCCTTCATGTCCTTCGGCAGGTCGGCGCCCTCGCCGCCCACTCGACCGATGACCACCACGGCGGTGTCGGAGAACTGCTTGGCATCATCCATGAGCTTGCTGGTGTACTTGTCGGCCGTGGGTTCGGGCAGGGTCCAGTCCTGGGCGAACATCTCGACCTTGGGACGGTCCGCGCGGTACTTGGTATAGAAGTCGCTCAGCTCCTTGTTGGTCTTCAGACCGGCTGAGGAGATGCCGTCAAGCAGGCTGGTGGTGGGGTTGTCTGCCGACATGGAGCCGGAGCCTGTGCCGCCGTAGACGGGGTTGGTCGAGGCCCAGCCGAAGACGTTGACCTTGTCGGACTTCAGGGGGAGTGTGCCATCCGAATTCTGCAGCATGGTGACGGACTCACGCTGGATGTCCTTGGCCAGGTTCCGGGCTGCGGTAACGGTCGCCGGCTGCAGCTCGTGCTTGCTGGTGGACTTGGTGATCAGGTTGGACAAGGGTCCAAGGAGCATGGTCGCCAGGGCTGCGACGACAGCCACAAAGGCCACCAGCCAGGACTGGGAGTGGATCATCTTTCGGTTGGCTACGTTTTTGACGGTGTGCTTGTTCACGGCGATCGTGATCAGCAGGGCCAGTACCAGAAAGACGCCGATAACCACCAGCTGGGGTATCAGCGACTTGAGTACGGCGACCACATCGCTCAGATTGACACTGAACATGTTCGCTACTTTCCTCTGTTCTCTGCCGAAGCTTCACCCGGTCACGACTATGGGCCGGTCACGCAGCAGACGGAGCATTTGAACTGTGATCCGCCTCCTGGGTGGGCGAGCGACCTTCAGCTGCATCGACACGCCTTTATGCCACAATTTCAGTTAATCATTTACGACGTGTTTCTGTGGCTGCACATGCGCGAACTGTCGAATTCGCCGCATAACCTGATTTGTTTCGCGGCGTGTATTTGCGTGTGCGAAGTGGCGCGACACCCCTTTGGGGAAAGCAAGTATAGGTCAAGTATAGGTTTGAAAATCAGAGAGACGGGTGTGATGGGAACGATTCTCGCACTCTGTGTCACTACGATCTAGGAACCCCGGTCGACTCTCGTTCGATCAGGTGGCCTGGTAGCTCAACCAGCCTGTTCCAGTCATCGGTTCTGCCTCGCCCTTGATCGACATCGTCGATTTCCGTTTTCAATAGGTCGAAGGCCTTTTCTCCGGCCTTGAAGAAATCCTGATGGATCGTCGTCAGGGAGGGATTCCAGATCTTGGCAATAGGATGATCGTCGAAGCCTGCTACTGATACATCTTCGGGCACTCGTCGGCCCACATCGTTGAGGCCTCGGATGATGCCCATGCCGATCTCGTCATTGCCGGCAAAAATGGCGGTGACCTCAGGCTTTCGTCCCAAGGCTGACCCTATGCGCTTGCCGGACTCTGGATCCCAATCAGCCTTTATGGGTGCTGGTGCCGGCACTCCGGCATCCTCACAGGCGGATCTCCATCCGGCCAGGCGGCTGTATCCGCCAGCGCCACCGGGAATGCTGACGTGATACACGGTTTTGTGTCCCAACCCCAACAGATAGGAGGTTACCGCATACCCTCCGTCGCGCTCCTGCATGGAAATTTGAGTGACATCCGATTTCCGGTTGCCGGCAATGAGGATGATGGGCAGATCCTTGTTCACGTAAGCGAAAGCATCGTCGCTAACCTGATCGTAATCAAGGAGTACAATGCCTGCCGGATTCTGGTCCAAAATCGATTGGATGCGCTGGCGTGATTGCTCGCCCGCCTCTGGGCTCAGAACTCCGATATTCAATGTGTACCCAGCCTTTTGCGCTCTTTCCTCGATGCCAAAGATGGTCTGCGATTGGCCGAACAGAGTGGTATTTGTCGAGAGAACAGCGATGGTTTTGGTCCGTTCCTTAACCAAGGCTCTGGCAATAGGATTGGGGCGGTAGCGTAGGAGCTTCACAGCTTTGGCAATTCTGTCGCGTTTTTCCCTGCTGACCCGTTCTGGGCTGTTGAGGTACCGGGACACAGTGGGAACAGAAACTTGGGCCAGGACAGCAACGTCTTTGATGGATGCCGGTTTATTGTGATCGACCGTCCTAGCCATAGCAACTCCCATACCCATATGCCGCCTTGTGCCTGACCATCGGATGGAATTCACGCATACCTGCAGAATCAGACTGACGGAGCGACATCTGTTCGTCCGTCCTTTTGGCCGACTGCCACTGCCGTCGACTTCCGGCCACTTCATAGTACATGAGGAGGCCGGACGCGGGCGGTGTCATGCTGATACCCTGCCGTCGGCTTCCGGCCTCCTCATTCGGTCTACTTCACTGCTCCACCGGTGATGCCTGAAATGATCTTGCGCTGTGCCAAGGCGAAGATGATCAGCAGTGGCAGGCTCATCAGAATGATATAGGCGAAGATCAGATGCCAGTTGTTCAGGTAGAGTCCGGCAGAGGCGATGTTGTAGAGATTCAGCGGCAACAGATCCATCTTGCCGGAAAGTATGAAGAGCGAGTAGAAGACGTCGTTCCAGATATAGAGGGTGACCAGAATGGTTGCTGTGGCAAGAGTCGGTCCCAGGAGGGGAAGGATGATCGTGAAGAATATCCGCATAGGACTGGCCCCGTCCATGCGTGCGGCCTCTTCAAGAGAGATCGGTATCGTCCGGATGAATCCAGTGACGAAGAAGATAACCGTAGACAGGTAGATTCCGACGTAGACCCCGATCATTCCCAGAGCTGTCCCTGATAGGCCGATGATCTTGAGCAGCATCATAACGGTCACCACTGCCGGCGGCAGGACAAGGCCAGAGATGGAAAGGGCGTACACCACAGTCATTGGCTTGGTGGCTCGACGGGCAAGTACCCAGGATGCCATAGAGCCGAGCAACAGAGCCAGAAAGACCGAGGGCACCGTAACGATCACCGATCCGAAGAAAGCCTTGATCATTTTGCCATCGGTGATGACGGTCGAGAAGTTCTGCAAGAGCTGCCAATGGCTGGGCAGGCTCATCGTGGGGCGGATCGCCTCGGCCTGGCTTTTTCCGGCCGTAACGATGAGCAGCCAGAAAGGAACGCCCAAGAGAACCAGCATGACCAGAACCACCAGTACCGCATGGACGATGGTGCCGGTTTTGGATCGTTTGTTCACAGTTGTGCTGCTTTGGGCCTGGGTGGCCGTATCCGGCGTGTAGGTTGCCGATGTCATAGGATCTTTGCCTCTCTTCTCCGCAGGTAGATGATCAGGGGGATGGCGATGATCATCACCATGACAAACAGGACCAGGCTCATGGTTGTCGACTGCGAGTAGAGTCCCTGACCGAAGGTTCTCCAAATAAAGATGTTCAGTATTTCTGTAGATCCACCAGGTCCTCCTGCTGTAGTCGCCTGGACAATGTCAAAGCCGTTCATCGAGCCCAGGAGTGATGTGGCGACATTGAAAGTGAATGCTGGAGCCAGCAGCGGGAACTTGATCTTCCAGAATATCTGGCTTTTGCTGGCGCCATCAATGCTTGCAGCTTCCAAAACGTCCGGATCGATGGTTTTGAGTCCGGCCAGGAAGATCAGCATAGACAAGCCCATCCATTTCCATCCGTGGATTGCTGCGACAAGAACGATGGTCCATGTGGTGTTACCCAGCCAAGCCAGGTCGATTGTCCGTCCCAGGAAGAAGGAGAGTATCTGATTGAGGGCGCCATCAGATTTGAGCACGGCCTGCCATATGTAGCCAACCGCTAGGGCCGACATGATGACTGGGACGAAGAACATGACGCGAGCGAACCTGTTGAGGCGGGTGTCTTCTTCGAGAAAGACCGCCAGGATCAAGCCGAAGGTGTTCTGGAATATGGCCACGAGAATGGCATAGACCAGGGTGATGCGCAGGTCCCGCATCAAGGTGCCCGAACGGAACAGATCGACGAAATTGCGTACCCCGTTGAAATCAATCGTCTTGCCAAAGGCTGACCAGTTGGTGAAGGCGTAGATGAAATTCATGATCGTCGGAATGAAGAAGAAGATCAGCAGGACCACAAATGCCGGAATGACGAATTGCAGCGGGTAGTTCTGCTTCATAAGCGTTTTGATGGGATTGACGGGGGTGATCAATCTGTTCCTTCTTCGCCCTCCGTGAGGTGTGACCCCCTCGGTTGCATGGTTTACCATACTTATCTGCTTTTCCTTCCATGAGATGGGCATCAGGATCAGGAGCGCCGGCCCCGATGCCCATCCGATGTCGTGCATGATGACCGCTTCCGGCTGTTGCCTTGGTGTGAGCAGCTGCCGGAAGCAGGACAAAGACAGGAACCTTTAGAAGTTCTTGGCCCCCTGTGCTTTAGCCAATTGAGCGAACTGGTCCTGGGTCGCCTTGGTCACATCCTGGGGCGACTTCGTGCCGTTGACCATATCGGCCAAATTGATGTAAAGATCAGGATTGGCTATGGCCAGGGACTGCATGGAGCCTACGCCGGTCTTGATCGCAGCTGCGGAATCAATCAAGGCTTGGGGAACCGAATCAGGGGACTTAACCCCCTTCAGTACGGAGATGATCTTCTGGTCCTTGACGAAGTCTGCGTATCCGGTGCTCATCCAGTAATTGATGAGCTGACGAGCGGCGGCTTCCTTTTTGCTGTCCTTGCTCTTAAAGGCCACCAGCGCGTTGTTCTGTTCGGGGATGATGGTTCCGACATTCCCATCCTTGGAAATGGGGAAGAAGCCGATTCTTTCGTCCAAGGCCTGTTTATCATTCTTGGCCAGAGCCGCCACGGCGTTGAACAGCGAATTGACCTGGATGATCATTCCGGTCTTGCCGTCCCAGAGCGCTGCGGCCTGGTCGGTGTCCTTGGCTGATCCTGCGTCCTTGTTATAGAGGCCCTCATCAAAGAGCTGCTTGTAGTTGTCGACTGCGGTCTGAATGGTTTTGTCGGTGAACTTCTCTTTTCCGGTATTGATGCGGTCCCAGAGGCCGTTCTGAGCCGCCTCGGCCAGTTGGACGGATACCGCGTACTGGGTACCCCATTGTGAGCCTGCCATTTCGAACAGGGGGGAGTTCACTCCAGGGACATTGGCCGCTTTGATCTTCTTAGCGGTCTCGACCAGGTCGTTCCAATTTTTAGGTGTCTCGGTGATACCGGCCTTCTTGAAGACTTCCTTGTTGTAGAAGACGCCCTCAACTGGCGGGGTGGAGAAAAGAGCCGCATAACGGGTGCCGTCCACTACGCCACCGGCATCGGCGATGCCCTGGGTGTAGTTCTTTACCCAAGGCGCATTATCGAGCTTTTGCAGCTTATCCTGGGCGATAAAACCAGCCAGCATGGACTTGGTGGGCTGCCAGAAGGCCAGGTCGGGTGTATCTCCAGTCGTGATCTTCGTCTGGACATTCTGCTCGTACGGATCAGGAATGGTCTGGACATCGATTTTGGCACCCGTAGCCTTCTCGAAGTTCGAGACCACTTTCAGCGGAATCTTGTTGGAGTTCTGGGCTACCCACATCTTCAGCTCGACTCCGTCGAGTTTTTGCGTTGCCGAAGGCCAATAATCCTTAGAGCTTGTATCGGCACTGTCACTGCTGCCAGTCGAGGGATTCGAGCACCCGACCAGAGAGAAAACCATTGCACCCGTCAGGGCGATGGCCGCGCCGACTCGGGTTGTGTTGAATATCTTCATTGAAATTCCTTTCCTAGGTTCCACGATCCTTCGTGGAACCTTCTGCCCATCATGAATGGCTACTCGGAAACCCCGGTTTGTAGGTGTTGACGCCTGCCGGTAATTCCTTAAAGACGACTTTGACCTTGGGCCTCCTTTCTTGTGACTAATATGGTTCGGGACGTGAATCGACGCTCTGGCGCTTGCAAACGCAGCTTGGCAGCGTTCTGGTCCCAAAGGATTTTCCATGGCGCGAATCGTTCGCCTGTGGGGAAGATGGTATGAATGTCAACGGCTGAGTCGGCGAAATCAGGCAGGGATAAGACCACATTGCTTTCTTCGCCGGCAGGGTTTCGAGCCCACACCGTCACTAGTGCGCTCTGGTCATAGCGAAGACCGAGGGCCAGTGCCTTGTCTGTCCATCCGGGCAGTCCCATGGGCCAAAAAGGAACAGCTCTGGAAACGATGGGCTGTATGTGATACTTGTAGGTCTGTACGGCCTGGGCAATCAGGTTGCGCTGGTCCTCATCCATTGCATTGAGAAAGCCCGAAATGAACAATCTGCCCAGCATGCTGGTGTTCAGGTTGAAGGCGATCTCTTCCAAGCTCATGGAAGCTTGTGGATAGGCCCAGTTGGCCGTCTGCTCCGGCACGGTCATCATTGGTGAAGATGCTGCGATCGGTGGATAGAGACGATAATCCTGCTGGTCCGAAGTTGATTGGACACGGAAGTGACTGGTCTGCATGAAATCTTCGCGCATGCCACCTGAGGAGCAGTTCTCAAGAATTAGATTTGGATAACGCTCATGCAAAGCATCCAACCAGCCGCAGTAGGCCCGATTGTGACCTAGAAGCCCGTCTCCTAGGCTGTCGGCTTGATTGTCGGTGCCGGCTCCTGGAGAGACGTTGTAGTCGAACTTAAAGTAGCCGATGCCGAATTCGCCGATAAGTCTGTCGACGACCGAGTCCATATACTCTCGAGCCTTATCAGCTCGGAAGTCCAATAGGTAACGGTCCTGTTCGACGACACGACGACCATTGCGCTGGAAAAAGGCTGTGTTTGGCAGAGCGGCGGCGATAGGGCTACGCACGCCCACGACCTCAGGTTCCATCCACAGACCGGGAACCATGCCACGCGAGACAATGGCATCAATCACCTCGGCGAATCCCCCTGGGAAGCGCGTCGTGGAAGGTTTCCATTCGCCCACTGACGGCCACCAATCGCCGGAATCGTCATACCAGCCGCAGTCGATGCAGAAGACCTGGGCGCCCACTTCAGCTGCGCTGTCGATAAGGGGAAGCAGCTTCTCGGTGGTCGGGTCGCCGTTGATGGTATTCATGTAGTCGTTGAAAACCACTAGCGGATATTGGTCCTTGGCCACGTGCGTGCCGAAAGTCCGCCGATAAGCGATCAGGGAATCGTAGGCCGATTGAAAGGAAGAGGCCAGAGTGACCGAGGCTGGTACGGACGTAAAGGTTTGCCCCGGTGCAAGGCATTTTGACCAGGAGTGATCTTCATTTGTGGGTCCGGATAAAGCCATGTATCCATCGACGGTGTAGTCGCCGACCTCCCATCGCCAAGCTCCGTTGTGCTCGACTTGGAAAATCCAAGTGGCTGTATGGCTCTTGTTGCATAGGACCGCGAGCGGGGCCTGGTGACCGGTTGACCACGTGCCTGTGGAGATCGCTTTGTACTCGTTACGTGGATTGTTGCCAGTCAGTTCCTGTGAGAGTTGAGGGAAGAGATCCTCGGTTTTTTCAGAGTGCCAGCGGTTTTCGCCCAACCAGGCGAAAGCGCCATGAAGAAGTTTCCAGCTGCCTGCATCCTGCTGTGCTCCGGGCGTGGATCCGAACAGACTGACCCAACTAGTGACTGATTCGAGGCTGATCGGGCGGTTTCCGATATTGGTCACTGTTACAAAGGTTCGAAACGTGGTCTGATTCGTAGGAAGTTGATAGGTCACGTCAGCTTGAAGACCGGCGGTACGGTTCTCCATTCGTACGTGCAACGAATTGATACCGTTTTCAGATTTGTCAGAATGATGAGAAACGTATCGCATGCCAGCCCCGATTGAAGTGCTGACCAGCCTTTCGCAGGCAATCCAATGACCGAAGCCAGCGGCCATGATCTCCACAAGGGGCAGATTGTCGTCGATCCTCATGTCCACATCATCCGACGTAATCCGACCTATGCTGACCGGAGCGTCGTCATCCCAATGGAAAAACAAGGATAGACGATTATTACCCCATTGAAAGTCATGTGTCATGATGTCCTCTGCCATATGATTACAGCCCAGTCGGGTGTCGGTGGAGATCGTGGTGACCGATAACCGCAAACAACCTTCCCTGCTTATTTGCTGATCGCCTCTCTGTGGTCTTGGAGAATGTTCATATCCCTATGACCACGAAGGTCGATCCCTAAAAACACAGAGTAATTTGAAAACGTTATCGAGTCAATTAAGCGTGTCGTTTCTGTCGGGTTGCAGGTGTGTCTGCCGGCGATGCCGGTCTTCCTGTGGCTATCGGAATGGGGAATGGCCACAGGAAAGCCGTTAATTCGACTAAGCCTCACAGTATGCACAGTATGTCATGACTGTTTGCCGTGAGAATGCTGGACCATCATGAAAGCCAGAACGGAAGTTCCTACAAGCACGATGGTTGTAAGGAGGATGAGCGTAACTGCAGACCCTGTGGATGAAAGTCGGAATTCCTGACCTTTTTGTCCTGCTGCTTTCGCGCTCGACCTAGGTTTAGCTTTTGAATCGTTCGCGGTTGACGCATCTGCGGATGTCGCCGGAATCACCTGAAGACGGAAGGACGAGCTGGCACTTCCGGAACTTGCTGTGATCGTGCAGTTGCCAACCTCAAGGGCAGACAGGATGCCTTGGGGGTCTACCGTTGCTATGCGTGGATCCGATGTGGACCAGGTGATGGCGGCATCAGATGATCTCTGCGAATCTGTGGCGGTCAACTGCAATTTCTGGCCCTTACGCAGTGTCATTCGGCCCTGAGCCAGACCGGGGGCATGGATGGTGACTGAACCTGGTTCTGATGGGTGGGACTCTAGGTCTTCGGATGTCGGCGTCCCGATGATTTCAGGGTAGAAAATCAGGGAGTCGATATTCGGTGCCACTCCCCAGGAGACAGCGCCTCTGCCCGTTCCAGCCGGATCCCAGTTCCCCAGTGATAGGGCCCCTCCATTCGTGGATACCTGCAGCGAACGGTTCAAGAAGCTTCTGTCGGAATAGGTATACCTAAACGAACCTCTGGCAAGTTCGGGGCCGTGGCCATCCCCCTGGCGGATTTGCAGTCCGAGGTCCACGATTTGCGGGTTATAGTCGTGCTTGCCGATGAAGGCATCGTTGGAGAATCTGACGGCCACCATATAGTCCCCACGAGGAACCGTGCCTGCCGGAATGGTCATGATGCCGGGATTGTGCGTATTCACCTTTGGTCTGTTGTTGCTATTCTCAACCACTACACGGGTGCGATCGCCGTATCCGGCTGGGCCGCTTTCAGCAGTGGTGAACTGATTTCCCAGGCCGATCACGTATTGGTGGTTTTCGGCATTGGACGAATTCTCAGTGATCGCGCTCGCTCCGCCGTTCAATTGTTGATCCTCTGCCTGAAGGGAGATGGCAGAGTGACGCAGATCCTTGGATGCGGCGACCTGAACATCGCGTAGACTCACGCCTGTTCCCGAAAGGTCCAGACTGTTGATGCCTTCACTCAGTGCCACCTCAAGACTGGTCGATTGCAGACCTGAGTAGGCGGCAGTGATTCCCGGGAGGGTTTTTCCATTCATGTTCAGGGCAATCGGTGTTCCTTTGGCGGCCCGATAGACGAGTTTGATCGTGTGGCATCCCTGGGACCAGCCGTGGATGAAGGCATGAGCATGGCCTGATCGAAGTTCGGCGAACCCGCGACTGCCTTCATTGGAGAAATCGAGCGAGGCTCCGCCGGCAAGGCGAAATTGCGTAGCTGGGTAGTCTACGGCATCGCTGGTTCCATCGCGATCCTCGGGAATCCTGTACAGGAGGAACTTGTCAAGGGTGTTATCCAAGGCCGTCGACCCATGGATACTGATGATGTGTCGTCCTTGAGTAAGGTTCATCTCCAGCTGAGTGCTTCCCCTATACAGCCATTTCGCGGCATCTTTCATGGCAAGTTCGGCGTGATAGTCCAATTCGCCAACGGCTTTGGAGTCCACGCTGACCTTATTAGTCCCTGGGAATCCTGTGTTTCCGCTGATTACCTGCAGCCTGTATTTGCCGTCGGCAGGGGTTTGGACTTCCCAGTCAGCTGTGGCCCCATCCTTGAAGTTGCCGACATCACCGTTGCCGGACGTCATGAAGTAGCTCCACCCATTGCCCGAAGGTGTTTTGTCGTAAGCACGGGCGCCGCCGGATAATTTGGTCCGTTCAGCTTCTGTGACTTGAAGGTTTCGGCCCAATTGGTCATCCGTGCGCAGTGACCGGTCCTGGTGTGGCGTGACTACGAGTTGGTATGAGGCATACCGGTCTACGCTGGTTGTGGTGACATCGAGTGTGCCATTGTGTACCTGAGCATTTGAGATCGCATTTACCACGCGGGGGGATGCAGCGATGCCGTCTGGTCCTGTAAAAGTATTCTCGCGCACTTCGACATCCACTGTGGAGCCGAATCCTGCCTTGTCTAATCCAGTTAGGTGTACGGTCACCGGAATGTTGGCCCCTGTGTTCTTCACTTGATCAGCATTTTCGTCATTGGCGCCTCCGTACAAGACTGTTCCCTTGTGGTTGGTAGCATTCAACGCCCCTATGCCCTGGAGCGAGTCGATCTTGTTGCGGTGCCCGGAATCCACAGAGACGGTCTGATCTCCTCGTAGATCTCCGTACCATTTGAACTGCCACCAGCCTGCATTGGCGGCGTTGGCATTGGCCATATTGTCTGATAAGTTGCCTGCATAGTTCCAGTAGGCGGTCTCGGCCTGGACCTTGGTGTCCTCGAACATGCTCATCCATTGCACAAGTTGACCTGGCACAGACATGTCGCGTAGCTCTCCGTACTCGGTAATGTTGATCTTTCTGGCAGGCACGCCGATGTCCTTTTCCAAAGCGCGATAATTCGCGTAGTGGGTGCGATAATTCTGCAGGCTTTCTTTGCCCAGCTCATGCCAAACGAAGACATCCGGCAGGGTTCCCTCTGCCTTGGTATGGCGCAAAAAGGCCTCTGATCTATTCTGTCTGAAGGATGAGTCCCCAGGGCCGGCTATGCGGGCGTGCTCGGCTGTGGGGCGCACCTTGCTCGGCTTCTCGCCAGTCTTGTATTGTTGCCAGATGGCTTCTATCAGTCGGTAGTCTGTGTCCCAGTCATTGAGGAAAGTCGTTTTAAACAGCGGGTTCTGGGCATCGTCGCCTGTGTAGTACCAGTTGCCTCCGTCTGGCTCGTTGAAGGGGATAAAAGTGTATTGGTCAGGATGCTCTGATTGGGACAGTATCTTATTGACGACGATTTCGACGACTTCGCTATAATCCCAGCGCCCATTGGGCTCATCGCTGTAAGTGCCATACCTGGGATCGCTGACGGGCACATTAGTTACATATGACCGGTCATCGCCTGGGCGTGAACCATGGTTATAGGACCAATCTGGGTAATAATCTTGCATGTATACTGCCAGTTCTCGTCCTCCATTAGCAAAGAACTGACCCTCCAAAGCCAGGGCGTCTCCGCTGGGGTGTTGGGAACCTGTTGGCGGTTTCTGTGAGGAATTCTCCACACGGGCGCCGTCGAGAATGGCATCTGTCGGCGATCCTTCGTCGCCCAAGCCGTACAGGGTTCCCGAAGCTCCGCCGAGGAAATTCCCGGTTATCTTGCCCATATCGACTTGGAGGACTTGCGCTGGTTTGGCTTCATCGGCGTAGGCTGCTGGCAGAACGCATGTTCCGGTCAGCAGGCCCGCGCTCACTGCTAATGCTATAAGTGTCTGATATTTTCCCATGATGCGTTTCTTTCATCGGAATGCAAAGCAATCGCTAGATTCGGATAGTTCGGGATCCGAGTGAGTGATGCTGAGAACTACATTGTTCACGCGTTGGCCGTCTGATCCTCAACGGCGAGGTCATAATCGGCTTGGGTGCGCTGGTATGTGCAAGGCTCCTTTCATTTCAATGTTGGTTCTGTCTCGTGAATGCCCATCGATGGCATCATCGACGCGACTAAAAACAGCATATTGTGAAAACGTTCTATCGTCAAATATGAGCTTCTATAGAGTTATAAAACCCACGAGAGAATAGGCTTTCTCTAGAGACCCTATTTTATATAGATAACGTTCTCATAATTGAGAATATAGCAATATTTATTGAGTGCAGGGGTAGGCGATCTCGCTGCTGAGATAACTGCGTCCGCGTCTGGCACAAAGGAATAGATACAACGTTAGTATTCATTTGGGCAGCTATTCGAATATTTACCATTGTGTATTTGAAAAAGAGTAGTTCAGAATACTTGATTTGTCAGGCAATCGTATATAGAGTACATTGTCAGTTAAGAAGTACAAGGTTGTATTAAATATCAGGGCGCTGATGCACTGGCATCGGTTCCCGGGTTTAAGACAACGTTGTTTCGCTTCATTCGGTATGGAGGTAGCAGAGGAATGGAATCCATGGCGCAAACCCGTCAGAGACGGTCGTATATGCATGTGGACGGGAGGTATCAGTTAGCGGCGGTCGATGATAGGCTGTTCGGCTCATTCGTCGAGCACCTTGGTCGGTGTGTGTATACGGGGATTTACGAACCTGACCATCCGAGAGCCGATGGCCACGGATTCAGGCAGGATGTCATCGATCTGGTAAAGGAACTGGGTGTTTCGACCATTAGATATCCTGGCGGCAACTACGTGTCAGGCTACCGTTGGCAAGACGGAATCGGTAACCCTGCCAGCCGGCCACGTCGGCTTGATTTGGCATGGCATTCCACTGAAACCAATCAGTTTGGCCTCCATGAGATGGAGGACTGGCTTGCTGAACTCGGCGGCAATGAGCTGATGGAGGCTGTGAACTTGGGGACACAGGGGATCCAGGAAGCCCTGGATCTTTTGGAGTACTGCAACATTCCCTCTGGAACAGCTCTATCGGATTTGCGACGCCAGAATGGGGCAGACCGGCCTTTCAACATCCGTATGTGGTGTTTGGGCAATGAGATGGACGGTCCCTGGCAGCTAGGCCATTGCGATGCGATTGATTATGCCCGGATGGCGGCCAAGACTGCGGCAGGAATGAAGCAGCTTGACCCGGATCTGGATTTGGTCGTCTGCGGTTCTTCCAGCCATGCCATGGACTCGTTCGGCGAATGGGAACGGACAGTGCTGGAACATACCTATGATTATGTGGATTTCATCTCTTGCCATGCCTATTACCAGCCTCACAATGGCGATATGGAGAGTTTTCTGGCCTCCGGGGTTGATATGAACTCCTTCATCAGGGATGTGTCCGCAGTGATTAACTCTGTGAAAGCCGAGCGGCATAGTGATCATCAGGTTTATATCTCCTTTGATGAATGGAACGTGTGGTATCAGGATGGGGAGAAATCAAAGAATCCAGAGGGTATCGACAACTGGCCGATCGCACCCCGCCTTCTTGAAGATACATATACTGTCACTGATGCCGTTGTCTTCGGCGACCTGCTGATCACCCTTCTGCAAAATGTAGACGTTGTTAGGTCTGCTTCTTTGGCACAATTGGTAAATGTCATAGCCCCCATCATGACCGAGCCGGGCGGGGATGCCTGGAGGCAGACGATTTTCTATCCATTTGCTTATGCTGCACGATATGCCAAGGGCGGTACGGTATTGTCTGCTCCGCTGGAAAGCTCTGAGCACCATACCAACCTCTACGGCACGGTGGCCGATGTCAATGCTGCAGCTGTTCAGCGCTCTGACGGCACACTGGCGGTGTTCGTCGTCAATCGTTCGGCGAAAGGCGACAATCAATTTACCGTTGACCTCGGCGAGAGTGCCTCATATTCACAGGTTGAAGCCTTTACCCTCCATGATGATGATTCACAAGCCGCAAATACGGCTCAGAAACAAGAAAGGGTGGTTCCTTACCGGAACAGAACCGCAGTCATCGAAAACAATGGCAGGCAGGGATGCGTCACGCTTCCTCCTGTGTCTTGGACGATGCTGTTGTTCGCATGAATCAGTTTTGCCGCCCAACAAGGAAGTGGGCGGCAGAGTTCAAAAAGGAGAAAAGATGAAAACAGCACGACTCATGGGTGCGTCGGTACTGGTAGCTGTGATGGCGTTGGCAGCAGGAGCTTGCGGTTCTCCTGGATCGCCCTCTGGCTCGTCTAATAACGAAGCATCCCAAGTGCATAACGATGCCAAAGCCAACGATACTGCCAAATGCCGCAATACGGTTAAAAAGCCCAATGCTGAAAAGGTGACTGTATGGGCTTGGTACCCTGCTTTCGGCAAGCTGGTTGATCACTTCAATGAAACACATGATGATCTTCAGGTCTGCTGGACCAGCGCCGATCAGTCTGCCAAGGCATACTCTCGATTCAACACCACCATTAAGGCCAAGTCCGGTGCTCCCGATGTGATTCAGCTCGAGTATGCAGTTATGCCACAATTCGCGTCAGGTGTGGAAAAGCATCTGGTGGACCTGTCGAAGTTCGGCGTAGATAAGATCCGGAGCAATTACACGGCAGGCGCTTGGAAAGATGTCCAACTGGGAGGTTCTAAAGGAGTCTACGGAGTGCCGGTGGATGTGGGTCCTGTGGTCATGTATTACCGCAAGGATATCTTCGACAAGTATCAGGTCAAGCCGCCAACGACTTGGGATGAGTATGAACAAGCGGGGCGTGAGCTCAAGCAGAAGGGCTACGCAGGGCATATAGGCAACTGGCAGCCTAATGGCACGCTGTTCAACTACGCCTACTACGATCAGAATGGCGCTAAAGTCTTCAAGTATTCAGCCAATGATCCTGAAAATGTCGGTATCAACATTAATTCCGACAAGGTAAAGAAAGTCGTCTCCTTCTGGCAGAAACTAGCCAAGGATGACATTGTTGCGACGGATGATACAGACACTGCAGAATGGAATAAGAAGAACGTCGACGGTTCCTATGCGACAATCATCCATGCCTCTTGGCTGGTCGGATACCTCAACGGTGTCAGCGGAGTGCAGGAGGGATCACAATGGCAGATTGCCAAAGCCCCTGTTTGGGACCAGTCAGATCCTGATGTCAACTGCGGCGGCTCGGGAATGGCTGTGACTGATCAGGCCAAGCATACCGAGGCTGCAGCGAAGGTGGCCATGGAGCTCTTTGGTGATGATGCCGCACAGGATATTGCAGTCAATGACAGCGGCCTGTATCCTACATGGACCAAGAAACTCAGCTCGGCAGCCTTCTTGGATAGGCAGGAGCCGTTCTTCGGCAATCAAAAAATCAATAAGATTATTGCTCCGGTGGCCCAGGGGTACAAAGGATATCAGTTCCTTCCGTTCCAGACATATGCCAATGACGAACAGACCAAGACACTCTCCGCCATTCTCCGAGACGGGAAGAATGCCTCAACGAGCTTGGATTCCTTGCAGCAAACGCTAAGCGACTATGCCAAGCAGCAAGGATTCAAGGTATCTCAGTAAGTCTGGTCGGATCTCATGGGGGGAGCTGATCACTCCCCCCGGGAGGATAAATCATGTCAGCAAAATATGTGTCTGCCAAAAGGCGTCGCCGGCTGAGCAAGGATAATCTGTGGGGTTGGTTCTTCACGCTGCCTTTCGGCATTGTTTTTATTGTATTTCTGGTCGTCCCGCTAGTTTATGCCTTTTACGTGTCCCTTTTCACCTACACGCAAGTGCGTGGAAGTGTTTTCACCGGCCTGGAAAACTATCGACGGGCCTTTTCGGACCCTATATTCCTCAAAGGCATGGGCAGGGTCGTGATCTATACGTTGGTCATGGTGCCGATTCAACTTGGCTTGGCGCTGATTCTAGCCTTGGTTATCGATTCCATGATGACGCGTTTGGCGTCCGCTTCCCGGCTTCTGTTCTTCCTTCCCTATGCCATCCCGGTGGTCATCGGGGCGCTGATGTGGGGATTCATTTACTCGAAGAACCTGGGTCCGTTTACTTCGATCTTTGCCTTATTCGGCCGTCAGCCACCAGATTTTTTGAGTACAAACGGCATATTCGGAGCATTGGTCAATATGGTCACATGGCAGTGGACAGGGTATTACATGGTAATTCTCTACTCTGCCCTGAGAGCCATACCGCATGATCTATACGAATCCGCTAGGTTGGATGGCGCTTCGGAGCTGCAGATAGCTGTTCGGATCAAAACGCCTATGATCAGCAGCTCGTTGGTCATGGTCACGATCTTTTCGTTGATTGGGACCTTGCAGTTCTATACGGAGCCAATGGTGTTGCGCAATAATGCCAACTCGGCCATACCCCCGGAATACACGCCTAATATGTATGCCCAGGCGTTGGCCTTCAACTACAACCAGATTAACTACTCGGCAACGATCTCATTCGCTTTGGGGCTTCTGGTCGTTATTTTCAGTGTGATATTCATGCGGGTTACCCGCAAGCAGTCTGGGTTAGGGGATTAGCATGCTAAAGGAAAAGGATGCGGCTCGTAGAATCGCCCAGCCACATCGCGTGGGTTCGAATCTTCTGTTGATCGTATGCATCATCTATTTCCTGATGCCTGTGTGGTGGCTGGTTGTGGCCGCGACAAAATCCAATTCTGGACTGTTTATGGGTACGGGTGGATCCCTTTGGTTCGACAAGCATTTTGCGCTTTTCGACAATATCAAGGAGCTCAGCACCTACGAAGGGGGCATATATTGGCGATGGCTGCTGAATTCCTTCCTATATGCCTTTGTCGGAGGACTGGGGGCCACTATTATTTCGGTCATGGCCGGTTACGGGTTCGCAAAGTTCAGGTTTGCCGGCAGAAATGCCTATTTCGATATCGTGCTGGGCGCCCTGATGATTCCGACGACCGCCTTGGTCATCCCCACCTTTATTCTGATGTCGCAGATAGGAATGAACGATACGCTCTGGGCGGTTCTGTTGCCTTCGCTGCTGTCGCCGTTCGGCACATACCTGATGCGCGTGTACTGCACGGGATCTCTGCCAGACGAAATGCTGGAGGCGGCGAGGGTTGATGGAGCCGGGGAAATCCGGACCTTCATCCAGGTGGCCCTGCCTATCATGACCCCGGCCATAACCACGGTTTTCCTGCTTTCCGTGGTCAACTGTTGGAACAACTATTTTCTTCCGCAAGTTGTGCTTGCCGATACCAAGCTGTTCCCGATTACAGTGGGATTGACCCAGTGGCAGGCCAAGTCGAATGCCGGCTCAGGGTCGGAGCAGGTATGGAACCTGATTACCTCCGGAGCCTTTATCTCAGTCATTCCTCTTGTCTTGGCCTTCCTTTTCCTGCAGAAGTACTGGGTAAGCGGGCTGACAGCTGGTGCCGTCAAAGAATAGGCAATCCTAGTATGTCCCGTTTGTGCCTCTCGTCGTTTCGGTGGGGGGCACGTATATTCTCGAAGAGGGAGTGATCGTTGCATCCATAAGGAGCGGCAATGCGGAGACGAGTGACCATCAAGGATGTGGCCAAAGAGGCAAACGTCTCCATAAAGACCGTTTCCAACGTGTTGAACCATTCAGGCAGTATGCGTCCCGAGACCAGGGAACGTGTCAAAACAGCCATGGCCAAATTGGGCTATCAGATCAATATGTCAGCCAGATCGCTCAAGACAGGAGCAACGGGCATCCTGGGGCTGGGAATATTCGATTTCACCCAGCCCTTTGGGGCCTATCTGGCTGACAAGGTGATAGAAACCGCCCGTGAGCGTAAGTATGGTGTGGTAGTTAGTACCTATAGCTCGGGCGGGTCAGGTATTCGAACCATTATCGACGAGACCTACCATCTGGCCGCAGATGGGTGGATATTTTTCGTTGAACGGCCCTTGCGCGACAAGGGTATTCTGCTTTCGCAGACCTACCCTCTGGTGATGACCGGGGACTATCGCCCATATGGCAAGGCAGACTTTGTCACCATGCCGAATACTGAGGCAGAGCGATTTGCAACGGGACGGCTTCTTGACGCGGGTTGCAGACGGTTGGCTCTGGTTGGGGCGCCAGCCAAGTACAGTCGCCGATCGGTCTTTTCCGCGGTGGAAGGAACTCAGGAACTCCGGGTCAGGGGATATATACAAGCTTTTGAGGAGCGCGGACTGGAAGTTGATTCCAGTCTTATTGTCAGCCTGCCGCGCCTGATGACCGACGAGGGGATTAAGGCAGCCGATTTCCTCTTGGATGATCATCCTGATGTCGATGGAATCATTTGCTTGAATGATGCAGTTGCTTATGGAGTGATGCATCAAGTTCAAAAAAGAGGTCGTTCGATTCCAGAGGATATTCAGGTAGTGGGGTTTGACAATACCCCAGAGGGAAGCTATTCCAACCCTGCTTTGACGACTATCGACCCTTTGATTGACGACTATGCCCGGGTGGCGGTCAGCATGCTGATTGAGCGAATCAACGGATATGCGGGCCCTGTGCGTACTTATACCACGGGTTTTGAGCTTGTTGAACGTGATTCAACACAGGTTGGAAAAGATGCCGATAAAATGACTCCATGACTGGTCGCATTGCGGTAGTTCCCAGTAGCTCCCGATTATATGGGACGCGGATCAATGGTGCGCGCTTTGTTTTCTCGATGAATCCGGCACCTCCTCATGCTCCTATCATTCTTTACCTCCATGGTGGTCCGGGTGATGCCTGCATTCCGCTGACCATGCGCTACAACGCGGCCTTGGAGCGCGATTTCCGCTTCATCAACCTGGATCAGCGAGGCAGTGGGCTGTCCTATCATCCTTTTGCGCCTGGCGAGGTAGTGACCATCGATTCGATGGTTGAGGACGTTCACCAGTTCGTGCTTGAGCTTCTTCGTGCCTACGGGCAGGATTCCCTCATCCTCATCGGTCATTCATGGGGCAGCGTCCTGGGACTGGAGATGGTGAAGCGGTATCCCTCGCTCGTTCGCTGTTACATCGGTCTTGGACAGGTTGTCAGCATGCGCGCCGCTCTTCGGTTAAGACGGCATTGGGGGCAACAGAGTTTGGGCTCCCGGCTTGGTGCGATCGTCAGCAAGGAGAGCGGGGCTGCCGACGTGGTGCTGATGGTCGATGAGCTGCTGTCGCGTGGCGGGGTTGCCATGCTGTTCGGATCTCTGGGACGGATCATGACCTACCTGCGCTCGCCCTGCTACAACTGGTCGCGTCTGCTCAACCATGTCAAGGGGGTGGCTCAGTCCCGGGCGCGCTTGGACGCTGAGCTGGAGCAGGTCGATTTCAACGGGCAGACCTCTTTCGGGGCCCCTGTTTATTTCATCAGCGGCAAGTATGACCGTCATCTGCCAGGCAGTCTGGTTGAGTGGTTTGCTGATGGGCTGAAGAGCGCGCATCGGTTCATCCGCTTTGACCGTTCAGGGCACTGCCCACAGTGGGACGAGCCAGAACGGTTCGCAGCAACGGTTAAAGCCCTCTGCGTGTAGCGCGCGTAAGAAGGAACTGCAGCCTGGCTGCACGCGTTCATCCGCATGGTGGAAATACCTCTTGCGAAGAACCGAATCTACTAATATGAGTCATTGAAGATATTGGTTTGAGCCTCGCTGAAGAGTGCGCGGGGCTCCTGGATAGGTGAAGGCCAATTGAGCGGGGCTTGGTCGGCAAAAACCGACACGCCGTAGAAACCGCGAAATCATTGGGTTCCACCGTGATTTCAGTATGCCAATTTGCAGGTCAACCCAAACTCGTGTAAGTTTACTTCTTGCTGCCCGGCAGTGATGAGGACTCTTCGGAGGGCTTGGAGCTGTTGGTGTGGTGGTGGTTTGAGAACTCAAGAGCGTGTTTGTGCTACTTATAGCTTTTTGATTGCCAGTCCGGCGCCTTCCCTTGTTGTGGGGTTTCGTGGGAGCGTGTAATTGGTGTCGGGGTTTTTCGTGGGTTGGTTTCCTCCTTATGGAAGCTGGCCCGTCAATTATTGATGTGGGCTGTTTCGGCCTTCTTCATGGTTTTTTGTGGAGGGTTTGATTCTGGCTCAGGATGAACGCTGGCGGCGTGCTTAACACATGCAAGTCGAACGGGA